>BTWA01000020.1:0-106121 GCA_045863295.1 Candidatus Hydrogenedentota bacterium | reverse complement strand
CTTCCACGGAGACTGTACTTCAGTCTTCCACGGAGACTGTACTTCAGTCTTCCACCCACGATTTAAGCGTGGTGCAAAATGCGGGTTAGCGGGCGTCGGCGAGCGCCGACGGCCATTTCTCGCTCGAACACACGATTGATTCGAGACCCGCTGTGGAGATCGATTGAACACGAACGCCATGCAGCTTCGCCACCGATGCAATATAGGGCATGGGCTCGTCCCTGCGGGGAGCAAGCGGATAATACGTCAACCCGGTGCGCCAATCCGATTCGGTTAGGGCCCCGGTCGCCACGGCGTTGGCCCCCGCAACCCGTACCCGATCAGGCTCCAGTCGTGTTTGCACATGGTCCAGCGCCGTCAGTGCGACGGTATCCAAAGCGCGATACAGTCCCCGCTCCGTACGGCGTTCGATATAAACGCCGCACTCCCGGCAATAGACTCGATCGGTGTCCGGTTCCGGCTTGCGGCAATACGGACACACGCCGGGCAAATTAAGATCCCGCTCGGCCGCGCTCTCCGGCTTCCAAAAAAACAACATGCGTCCATACCACGGATCAAAGGGAAGACCATCCGGCGTGGCATGCCAACGGGTCATACCGTCTGTAAATATCTCAAATCCGGTCGCAAAGGGCTGTGTCGGCCGAAGCGGATCCGCAAACCGGATACGGCGAAGCGGCCGATCGTATCCCGTGACCGCCATGTAGTGTGTGTCAAAACTGACAAGGCCCAGTCTGCCCGCATCCAACATGTCTTCCAATATGCGAACGACGATTTCTTTGGGCTTGCCTGATTCCCAGTCCATCATCGATCGCGTACTGATTACACAATAGCCGCGATCGATGAGCATTTCCGCCAATATGGGCTGAAACGTGAAACGGTATTCCGGGTAATACTGCATCGGAGGCGCGCCTTGAGGCCGGCGCTCGTGAAACTCAGGAATTCGAGCATTGTGTTGCACCGCCAAAGCGTCCTGCGACTCCGCGGCATCCGCGCCGCCCACAATCGGCAACAGTGTCGCCAGACTGGCCACGCCGCAGTGTTCCTCCTTCTGCGGTACAGGAAGTACCGCCTGCGAGGTCCAGCTTCCAGCGAATGCCAGAATCAGGATTGACGCCGACAAGCGAGCGGTTTGCACGTCTGCGCGATTTCGCAATCCGGATTCTCGCATCGGGTTCATGCCTTCACTTCCAGCCAATCCGGCGTCAATGCTCCTTCTTAAGCGGTACCAGACCCTTCAACGTGAGCAGCTTGCCGAAACACAAAAGCTTGTCGCCCGCCAAAATCTCTCTCGCGCCCTTGGGATTCGGAATGACCACCCCATTGCGGTCAATGCTCAATACAAGCACGTCCCGATCCCGCAAACCAGACGTCGCTACGGTCTTTCCCACCAGTTCCGACTCGTGGCTGATGGGCAACTCCGCCACGCCGTAACCGCCCTTTACAGTCAGCCGCTGGCGCAAATCGATCTCCGGGAACAACACCTGCTCTTCCATATGCTCGATAATGGCGCCTGCTACGTCTACCCCCGTCGTGGTTTCGATGCCTTCCAGGCCGGGGGATGAATTGACTTCCATGACTTGCGGCCCTTCGATCCCCTCTAACATGTCCACGCCGGCTACACGCAGTCCCAGAATCTGTGCGGCGCGTACCGCTGTCTGTTCGAACGCCGGATCCAAGTCCAGCGTTTCCGCTTTGCCGCCCCGGTGCACGTTGCTTCGAAATTCCTGGCCCTGTGCCCGGCGCCGCATCGCGGCCACAACCCGATCGCCCACCACAAAAGCACGGATGTCTCGCCCTTTGCTCTCGGCCACAAACTTCTGAATGAGAACATTTTGCTTTGTGCTTTGCAATGTCTCAATTATCGCGGACGCAATGTCTATCGTATCCGCCAGAATTACGCCGATGCCTTGCGTGCCTTCCAGCAATTTGATGATCACGGGCGCTCCACCCAGGCTCGCAATCGCGGGAAGCACGTCGGCCTTGCGCCGCACGAAGACGGAAGCCGGTATCCCAATCTCGTGCCGGCTCAATATCTGAAGCGAACGAAGCTTGTCCCGGGAGACGGCAATGGAATGCGACGAATTAAGCGTAAACACACCCATTTGTTCGAACTGACGGACTACCGAACATCCGAAAAACGTGATGGACGCGCCAATTCGCGGCAACACCGCGTCAAACGTTCGCACCGGTTTGCCGCGAAACCACAGGCTGGGCACCTCTTCCTCAACGTGAATCGCATAGGCGAGTGTATCGGTAACGGATACTTTATGGCCCCGCTTCCGTGCGGCCTCAATCAACCGGCTCGTGCTGTATAAATTCTTGTTTCGTGTCAGTACTGCAATGTGCATTCTCGATAGCCCTTTTGCTCGTTTTCACGCCAGAATTCGCCCGAATGGATATCAAAGTAGTTCGCGCAATGCGCTCAACAACGCATGCACGTTGTTGGATACCGCGGTATGGCCCATCAGGCCAATCCGCCAATACTTACCCGCAAAAGCACCCAGTGCCGCGCCGATTTCAATGTTGTATTCATCCAGCAGCCGCTTCCGGATCGCTTTGTCGTCGACTCCTTCCGGAATCTTGACCGTATTCAATTGAGGCAATCGATAGTCCGGCCTCACCAGAAACGCAAAGCCCATCGCTTCCAGGCCTTCGCGCAAAAGGGCATGCGCCATCGCATGACGGGCGAATCGCGCCTCCAATCCTTCCTCCAACACGAGCCGCAGGGCTTCGCGCAACGCATACACGCTCGAAATGGGCGCCGTATGATGATAGACCCGATCCGAACCCCAGTAGTTCCGGATCAGGGTCACATCCAGGAACCAACTCTGCACCTTGGTCTTGCGTTTCAAGATTGCCTCGACCGCACGCTCGCTAAAGGTGACGGGGGAAAGCCCGGGCGGTGCGCTAAGGCATTTCTGCGTGCCGCTATAGGCAGCGTCAATACCCCACTCATCAATTCGTACGTCGATGCCGCCAAGCGATGTAACCGTGTCCGCCACGAACAGCGCGCCCGCGTCGTGTGCCAGCTGGCCGATGGACTCCAATGGCTGTCGAACGCCGGTCGAGGTCTCCGCATGGACCACGGCCACCAGCTTGGGTTTCGATTGTGAAATTGCCGTTCGAATGTGATCCGGATCGATGGGCTCGCCCCACGGCGCCTCCACGCGCACCGCCTTTGCGCCGCACCGCTCCACAATATCCGCCATGCGATTGCCAAATACACCGTTGATTCCGATGATCGCCTCGTCACCCGGTTCAAGAAGATTGACCAGACAAGCTTCCATACCGGCGCTGCCCGGTGCCGACACGGCGAAGGTCAGCGGATTTTCCGTCCGGAAAACCGTTCGGAGCATGGTCTGTACGTCATCCATGATGACCAGAAAATCGGGATCCAGATGGCCCACCAACGGCGTCGCCATGGCGCGCAATACCCTCGGATGGGCATTGCTGGGACCCGGCCCCATCAAAATGCGCGGATGCGGATTCAATTCCCCGGGAATGGTCATGGCAGACTCCTGATGTTGCGACGGGTTGGTGAAATGCAGATGGGCATGGCTCAGCGGTGGCGTTCCATGGGATAGCGCAGTCCCCACTGACGGCGCAACGAATCCATGCACTCCATGATCGCAATGGATTCGTTCAGCGGCATAAGCGCGCTTTCCAGCAGCCCTTCCCGCAGGCATCGGCCCACCTCGATTGCCTCATACTGATAACCATTGCCCTCGTATGGAAGCGAAATCGCCTCGATCTCCGATCCCTCCCGATGCACCGTGATCGTGGAAGGACACCACCACGGTGAATGGATGCGAATTCGGCCCGCGGTCCCGTTGATGATCGCTTCCTGAGGGGTCTCGACGCGTATCGCGGAATGCAATACGGCCAACTCGCCCTTTTCGTACCCCAAGATCATTCCGGCCTGTTCATCGGTACCCGCACTACCAAGGTGCGCGACACCCACATTGATGGCCGGCCGTCCAAAAATCATGAATGCCAGGGAAATTGGATATACGCCCACATCCAAGAGCGAACCGCCGCCAAAATTCGGATCGAACAACCGGCTGGTGGGATCGAAGTCAGACTTAAAGCCGAAATCCGCGCTGAGCAGCCTGGGCTCGCCGATATCCCCTTCGGCAATCAGCGCCCGAACCCGCTCCATGGCGGGAAAATAGCGTGTCCACATGGCTTCCATGAGAAAACGCTTTTGCCTTTGCGCAACCGCAACCACCTCGCGCGTTTCGTCCGCATTGATGCAAAAGGGCTTCTCGCACAGCACATGCTTTCCCGATTGGAGCGCAAGTATGGAATTGGCCTTGTGCTCCGAATGCGGCGATGCGACATACACGACGTCCACTTCAGGATCCGCCACCAAATCTTCGTAGCGTGCATAGCGGCGCGGCACATCGAATTCCTTGCCAAATGCATCCGCACCCTCTTGGGAACGCGATGCGACCGCCAGCAACTGCGCGCCGGGAGTGTGCGGGATAGCGCGCGCGAATTGCTTCGCGATGGCTCCCGTTCCCAAAATACCCCAGCGTATCGGTTCGTGCATCTGTCCATAACTCCTGTGACCGGATGCCCGGCCCCTCTGCCGGTTTTCTTCTACGCGCTGTGGCTCGAACACCATTCGAACAGCGTCTGCCATTCCAGACGCTGCCGTTGCACCAAATCCGCCGGATTCTCCATATGCAGACGGTGGACGTCGTCGATAAACGCGTGACCGTCGTAATCGGGTATCAGCAACGTCACAGGATGATGACCGACGCGCTTGAACCAGTAATGACTGTTGCCAAAGTCGCCCTCGCGACGGTGCATGATGCCATGCCAGAACGCCCCTGTGGCGTCGGTCATTCCCTGGCTGATCACATGGCTCCGCTCCAAATCGTCGATATACAACCAGATGCCGGAAAGAAGCCGCGGAGAACGCCGTAGCATTGGGGCCGAAGTCACATGCTCAACCATACGCACAAGGGCCTCATCGGGGCCCTTCCGCACTACAAGTTCACCCAAGGCCTGTTCCGGCGGCAACGCTTCGAAAATGGGAACGAGGATTTCGTCCAGTTCCTCGGGGAGCTGCATGCCTGACTCCATGAGTCGCCTCTCAATTCGCCTTGCATCGCCAATGCTGAAGACCGAAAGATTCTGCGGGATTATAGGCATCCATTCCAACTGTGGAGAATCCGGACCCGCCGAAAGCGTAAAGCATAACGGGGAGTCCGTTTCCATGTACAGCGGAAGAACTCAGGGTCGAGACAGAAACGTTGCCCGATGAAAAAGAAGTGGCCCCCATCCCGAAACGCGGTTCGAAGGGATGGGGGCCTATTTGCTCAGTATCCGTCGCGTCGTGTTTGGTGTGTGTCAGTGGCAGACGGATGCTGTTTGGCACGTTCTGAACCGGCTTCAGTCTAACGCAATTAGACAACGTTGTCAAGTGTGCGTCTCACCGGCCAAAAAGATCATCTCCGGATTTCTCCTCCCAGGGCAAGACAAATCGCTGACCCCCCCATATTCATGCAGTTTTCGCTATCATTTTGTCAGTTTCCGGTTTGATTTCAGTTATGACAACGTTATCTAATGGCAAATCCCTCCGGGAATTGATACACTGCCCGAAGGGTCAGGGAGCAGGGTCGGTCCAGGTCAACCGCTGAGGTTTCGCCGCGTCGCCGCGTCAAGAGAGTTTCCGCCCGGGCGGCTGCGGATGAACCGCACGATGACGGCCGATCGTTCGGTCAACCAACGGGGTACGGGTATGGGAAACACGCGCGGCAAGGCGACTGGCGCGAATCGAAAATCCACCGTCGAACCGGGTGGTACCACCATGATCGACATCGCACGAAACGCGGGCGTGTCCATCAAAACCGTCAGCCGGGTCGTGAACGGGGAATCGGGCGTCAGCGAATCCACGCGCGGCAAAGTCATGCAGGTGATTCGAGAAACCGGATACTTTCCGCATACCGGCGCGCGCAGCATGCGCACGCAGTCCCGGGATTGCATGGGAGTGAACGTATCGGCTCCGGTGGAACATGTGCCCATTAATCACCTCTTCTTCCTGCAGTTGTTCACCGAGATGTACCGTATCTTTGGTTCGCGCGGCACCTATGTGAATTTCGATCTCAATCCCTTCGCCGAATCGCTCCAGGGAAATTACGGCCGAGGCCTTTGGGAACAGCGTTGCGGCGGCATTGTTGTGGTAGGTCCTCTGGCGCAGGATGACACGCTCATCGAGCCGGTGCATCAATCGGGCCGCCCGTACCTCGTGATGGGCCGTTCCGATCGCGTCGCGAATCTGAGTTGCGCCATTGTGGATTTTGAGGAAGCCGCCTATATTTCAACCCGTTGCCTGCTCGATCTCGGGCACAAGCGGGTTGCGTTGCTCGCTGGAATGAAAGGGTACTACCCTGCTCTGGAGCGGCAACGGGGTTACCTCCGAGCCCATGAAGACGCCGGCATATCGCCGGACCCAGCCCTCGCCGCCTCAGTCGGACTGGATGCTCGCGAACTGGTCAACGCGTCGCACCGGCTCTTGCTGGATCGATCCGTGACCGCGATGGTGGATTCGAGCGGCGCGGAAGATGGATCCAGCTTGCGGGAAGGTTCCCATCGCGCCGGAAGGACGCTTGGAAAAGACGTCGACGTGGTCTCATGGACCTACACGTACAATGCGACGGTGTTGGCCGAAGCCAAGGCCCATGTGTGGCTGCCTGTATGGGAAGCCACCGTCATGGGGCTGGAAGAATTGGCCAAATGGTTTTACGGCGAGAAGGACGGCCCCGTGCATGTGTTGCTGCGTCCTACGCTGATGGAAACCGTGGACCAGAAGGAAATCGAGCGGCCCAAACCGTTGTTTGAGCGGCGCATCTGAATCAACCGCCCATGGCAATCGCGAGCGCCAGCACGGCCAGCGTGGCGACAATCGGCACGATGACCGTAATGACAAACACATCTTTGTATGCGTCTTTGTGCGTCAGGCCCATGATTGTGAGCGTCGTAATCACCGCGCCGCAATGGGGCAGGGAATCGAGTCCGCCGCTACCCAGCGTCACGATGCGATGCAGCAGGGCCGGATCCACGCCAGTGGCGAGATACTGCGGCGCAAGCGCCTGCATGAATATGCCGAGTCCGCCCGAAGACGAGCCCACAATGCCGGCCACGACGTTGACGGACAGGAATGCGGACAACAGCGGGTGAATGTCCAGGTTCACAATCATGTTTGCGAATTGCTTGAACCCTTCCGTTTTTTCCACCACACCGCCGAATCCAATCACGGCCGCCGTGTTGATCAGCGGCATAATTGAATTCTCCGCGCCCCGGCTCAGCGTGCCAAGCGGTTTTGCCAGCGTCTTGAAATGAAGCGCCAATGCCACGAGAGTTCCAATCGTCAGTGCGATGCTGGGCCATAACAGCGGCTGGCTTTTCGCAAACAGCACCACGGCGGCAAGACCGGTGGGCGCCGGATCGCCTTCGCCCGGGGCTTTGAAAAACGCGCCCAACGCATTCGGCATAACGATCAACAAGACCACCACGGCCAGCGGGACGGATGCCAGCAGCCAGTGCGGCAGGTTGTGGGTGTCCTGCTTGTCATCCGGCAACACATCCGTCGGCGACGCATGAAATCCTTCGCCGCGTTCTTTCGCGCGCTTCCATTCCCACTGCAGATAGGTCATCCCCATGCCGATCATGAGCACGGCTGCGACGATTCCGATAAAGGGCGCGGCATCCAGACCTGTCTTGAGGTTGGTGGCCGCGATGACGTTGTGGATGGACGGCGAAAAGGGGAGGGCGGTCATCGTGAAGGTCCCTGCGCCGAGGCTGCACGCGCCGTTGAACAGGCGTTTGGGCATGTTGGCCTGGCGCATCAAACCGAGCCCCAGCGGATAGACAGTGAATATGACGATGAAGACATTCACACCGCAGTACGTGAGCACCGCGCACGCGATCATGCCGATCAACAACGTGCGCTCCGCGCCCAGCGACCTTGCCAGCGCCATTGCGATGGATTGCGCGGAATGGGTTTCGCCCATGACCCGGCCGAATACCGCGCCGGTAAGAAACAGCAGAAAGAAACGCCCGGCAAAGGTGAACGCGCCCAGGGGACCGGAGGTGTAGTGGACCGTGAGGGCCTCGGGGATGGAGAGGCCGTTTGTCGCGGCCACCACCAGCGCGGCGAGAAGCGACGCGATCATGACGTTTACGCCGCGCAAGGCCAGCGCGATCAACAAGGCCAGCCCAAGCAGTACTCCGACATTGTCCATGGCGCCCGCGCCCTTCCCACAGTAATGGCCCTGGCTGCGCCCCGATACCGCCGGCGCGACGTGCCCAGCCTGTGTTGCTCCCTACGAATGTGTGCCCGTTGCAGCGGAAAGGATAGTGCGGGAACTTGATGCGGCCTGTCAAGAAACGGAGACCGACGTTACGGCCCGCATCGGTTGCCCGGATGACGAAACTTCCGGGGCCCGATCCCGCCAAGGGACCGGACCCCGGGAACGTGCGGTTATGCCAAATCGAAGACCAGCACTTCGGCCTGTTGCGCCGCGGTGATCACCACCTCCGCCTCTTCGCTGATCATGGCGCCGTCGCCGCCGTCGAGATCGTTGCCGTTCACAGACACGTGGCCTTTCACGAGGTGCACATATGCGTGGCGGCCTTCGGTGATCGTGTGGGTTACCGACTCGCCGGATTGCAGATGGCCCGCGAGTACGTGGGCGTCCTGGTTAATGGCGATCGAGCCATTGCCGCCGGCCGGCCCGGCCACCTCGTACAAGGCACTCTTCAATTTCGCGCTGAAATCCCGTTCTTCGTAGCGGGGTTCCAACTTGCGCGCGCTTGGCGTGATCCAGATCTGTATCAAATGAACCGGATCCGTTTTAGAGGCGTTGAACTCGCTGTGGGTTAGACCGGAGCCCGCGGACATGACCTGAATCATTCCCGGCTTCATCACCGATTCGTGTCCCATGCTGTCCCTGTGTTTCAATGCTCCTTCGGACACATACGAGATGATTTCCATGTCGCGGTGCGGGTGTTCGCCGAAGCCGCCACCGGGTCCGATGATGTCGTCGTTGATCACGCGAAGGCTGCGATAGCCCATGTGGTTGGGATCGTGGTACTCGCCAAAGGAGAACGTGTGCTTGCTGTCCAGCCATTCCCATTGCGTGCGGCCGCGATCCTGACTTTTGCGAATCGTAATCATAGGGGGCTCCTTTCACGGTCCTTGGACCGAATGCAATTCGGACTACCGGGGGATGCTCAAGCCAGAGCCGTCAAAGGTCTCCAGCTTTACCACTTCGTCCAACGGCCGCCGGTAATCCCGGGGCCGGGATTCGCCGGCTGCTTTGCCAATCACGATCAACATCACGGGGATGTAATAGGCAGGCAGTTTCAACAGGCTCGATACCGCATCCGGGTCAAACCCGATCATGGGTCCGGTGTCGAAGCCGCGGGCTTTTGCCGCGAACATGAGACTCATGGCGGCAAGGCTCGCGCCCCGGATGGCTTCGTCCCGTTGCAACTGTGGTTTGCCGTCGTAGAACTGGTTTACCGCGGGCACAACGTACTCCTGCACGGACTGCGGGGCCGATGCATAGATTCGCGGCGCGTCCTTATAGGCGTCCAGTTTGCCGGCAACCAGGATGGCGGCGGATGCGCCGGTAACCTGCGGTTGATCCCACGCTGCTTTACGCAACTGGGCGCGCAGCGCGCTGTCACGCACGACGACAAACATCCAATGCTGCAAGTTGAACGAGCTTGGGCTAAGGACGACGTCTTCAAACAGGGCGTGAAGTTCGGCGTCGGAAATGGATACCGATTCTTCGTAGAGCTTGACGCTTCGCCGGTTTTGGGCGAGTTCAGAGAAGTTCATGGGGTGTTTTCCTTCCGTGCTCCCGTGGACCGGGCGCGCATGTGCTTGTTTATTCCTATATTTGTTGTAAACAAGTAAATGGGTTCAAAAAATTCCGGTTATGGGTTGACGCGTTCGCGGGCTTTTACGAGCAGGCTGTTCAAGGTCTTCAATTCGGTCTTGGTCATGTGCGCAACCTGTTCTCGGGGAATGCTCTCGACCTTGTCGTCGAGCTTGGCCAGGAGTTGTTTTCCCTTGGGCGTGAGCACTTGAAACACGAGGCGCCGGTCCTCGTCCGTTCGATAGCGTTCGACCAAGTCCATTTTGACCAGCCTGTCCACCAGGCGGGTGACGTCCGGCACGCGCGTGAGCATACGTTTGCCGATTTCCCCACAGGGGAGTCCGTCCGCACCGGCTCCGCGCAGGATGCGCAGTATGTTGTAGGTTACATCGGTGAGGCCGTGTTCTCGGAAGAGGGCTTCCGACGCCCATGACAACAGGGCTTCCGTTCGTTTGAGATTGAGGTGTACTTCCACCTCCAACGGCATCGGTTTGGATTGGCGTATCTCATTTTGAAGCCGGGACGGAGTCATGGTTGGTCCTTTGCTTGATGGGATGAGTATATCATGAAACAATAGTTGTTGTCAACACATAATGAACTTATGATGTTGGGCATGTTGCGCCTGCTTCTTGTGGCGTGTGCTGGCGTCGGGATCGGCGGGATGGCGGGAATTTCGAGGGTTGTGTTGGGCTCGATTTCCGGGGCTTTACGCTTCATGGCTGTGTTCCTTTTTACTTATCTGTCCCGGCTGTTGCATTGGGAAAAAAACAAAACAAGGGTAAATTATGGAATTGCAGGACGTGTGGGATTGGATATGCAGAAAAGGTGTGTTGCACTTGTAATCTTGCGAGGAGGTGTGTGGGAACGTGGGAACGTGGGCAGGCGAAAGACTTGTCCACAGATTTCACCGATGAACACAGATTTGAAGAAGGGGAAGAGGGTCTCGCGCAGAGGCGCGGAGGCGCAGAGAGGGAATTGAGAATGAAGAATGGGTGCAAACAGGACGTAGGTAACGCATTTGGCTCAAGGCATGGGTTAGCTATTGCCTGGTTATGAGTTTTCTTCCGGAGGGTCATCCGGAATCAATACGTTTTCTTTTTTGCGGCGGGGGGTTTTAGGGGGTACATGCAGGGCGATGACGCTTTGCCAGCCTGGGATGAACGAGTGTCCGGGGGTTGTGACAAGCTTTGCTTCAACCAGCGGGGTTTCGGGGTCGTGAGGCAGGCTTAGGGCTTCTTGTGCTTCGGGCGTGAGGTTGGTATCGACTTCCATTCTCAGGACATGGTTCACGGCGCTGTGGGAGGTGGGCTTGTATCCATCGGGCGGAAGCAGATCGCGGACTCGGCGGTATTCGGCCATGAGTTTCAAGAGGGTTTGCACGGCGGCGCCGGGCTTATCGCCGGATTCGGAAGCGGGGGTGAGGCCGGATAGTCCGAGCATCGCGGTCGCGCGGGACATTATGACCTGGAGCATGGCGAGGGTGTGCACGGTGTGCCTGTCGAACGGATTTGCGCCTCCGCGTCGTTCGACGAGGGCCATGCCGTCCGTTACGAACGCATTGTACTCGGCCAGCTCGAAGGGACAGAGGGGTCGGTTCTTCGGGGGCATGTCTTCGACGTCCTTTCCCGCGCACGGGCAGGATTGCCAGACGGGGCAGTGGGGTCCGCAGGTCATGAGACGGCGTGTGTGGAGTCCATGGACGACCGCATTCCGGTTGGCCTTTGGCGCGCCGGTGAATTTGAAGCCGCCGTGAAACCGGCAGCGCCCGTTTTCGTGGTTGGGTTCGAATTCGCAGGGTAGGCCAGACGGGGTGCGCGCGCCGCAGATGCGGCGGGCGATCGTCTGTTCGCGGGCGTCGACTTGGGCCATCCACGCGTCGTCCCACGCGGGGGAGCAGGGGGTACCGAGTTGGGTGAGGCGGCGGTTGGCGTCGGGATCGGCGGGTTCGAGTGTTTCGCGTGTCCGTTGAATATGTTTGCGCATGGGCTCGGTGACACCGGGCACGATGGCGAGAATTTCGAGGGTTGTGTTGGGTTCGATTACCGGGTCTTTACGCTTCATGGCTGTGTTCCTCTTTACTTATCTGTCCCGGCTGTTGCATTGGGGAAAAAACAAAACAAGGGTAAATTATGGAATTGCAGGATGTGTGGGATTGGGTATGCAGAAAAGGTGTGTTGCACTTGTGATCATGCGAGGAGGTGTGCGGGAGCGTGGGAACGTGGGAAGGCGAACAACTTGTCCACAGATTTCACAGATGAACACAGATTTGAAGAGGGGGAAGAAGGAATTGGGAATGAAGAATTGGGAATAGGGGCGGGTTCGGAATTCTTTAGCCGCAGATTTCGCCGATGTGCGCAGATTTGGATTTTGGCTAGGCGTTGCGCGGATGTGGTCTGGTTGTTGAGTGTGTAGGGTTGTCTTGGCCGGATGCTTATTTGGACTGCGCCGGCAGAGTCCGCCGGGGCGGGCCGTAACTGCGCTTTGGCTCTTTGGAAAATGGGGTGGTGAGGTTTGTTGGTGCGTTTGGTTGGGGGGTGGGTCTGGGCTTCGAGAGTGAAAGCGGTGTCGATGGCTTTCGCCGTTGCCACCGCAGTCCATATTGCGCTGCAGGCTGTAGGTTTTGAATGTGGGAAGTTGAGAACGTAGGAAGGCGAAAGGCTTGTCCACAGATTTCACAGATGAACACAGCTTTGAAGAGGGGGAAGAGGGGCTCGCGCAGAGGCGCGGAGGCGCGGAGAGGGAATTGGGAGTTGGGAATGTGGGGGTTCTTTAGGGGTTGTGTCGATTTTGGGGCGTGGTGTTCGTCTATTGGTTGTCGCCGGTGTGTGCGATGACGCATTCTTATGGGTTCATGGAGGCCGGGTGATGAGCAAGGTGCGCGTTGAGAGTTTCACGATATCGCTGGATGGATATGGGGCCGGGCCGGGGCAGGACGTTGATCACGGCCTTGGAGTTGGCGGGGAAGAGTTGCACCGGTGGTTCATTCCGACGAAGACGTTTCAGAGCGCGCATGGCGCGGGTGAGGGCACGACCGGGGTAGATGACGAATTTGCCGCCCGTGGATTCGAGAACATCGGTGCGTGGATTCTTGGGCGGAACATGTTTGGGCCGATTCGCGGACCCTGGCCCGATCTGAGTTGGAAGGGGTGGTGGGGCGCTAATCCGCCTTATCATGTGCCTGTTTTTGTTTTGACCCATCATGCGCGGCCGTCGATTCCGATGGAAGGCGATACGACGTTTCATTTCGTCACCGGGGGCATTCACGAGGCGTTGGACCGGGCGCGCGAGGCCGCCCACGGGAAGGACATCCGTATTGGCGGCGGCCCGAACGTTATTCAGCAGTACCTTCGGGAATCGCTCATTGATGAATTGCACATTGCGATCTCGCCTGTCTTGTTGAGCCGGGGCGAACGGTTGTTCGAAGGGGTTGACCTTCGCACGCTGGGATACGAATGCGTTGAGTTCGCGGCGACCGAGAAGGCCACCCATGTGGTGCTTCGCCGCACGAAATAGTAACCTCTGAAAATGGGTTGCACCATCGCCAGGGCGTTATACGCCAAGGAGGCATCATGTCAGTCAAGCGCATGGACAACGTCGGCATTGTGGTAGAGGACCTCGATGCCGCCATTGCGTTCTTCACCGAACTTGGCCTGACGCTCGAGGGGCGCGCCCCCATCGAAGGAGAATGGGCGGAAGGCGTCACTGGATTGCGCGGCATGCGCGTCGAGATTGCCATGATGCGCACGCCGGATGGACATGGCCGAGTCGAGCTTTCCCGATTTCTCGCGCCTGCGGTGGCCGCCGATCATCGCAACGCGCCGGTGAACGCCTTGGGGTACCTGCGCGTCATGTTCGCTGTGGAAGACATCGATGATACGGTTGCCCGGCTCCGCAAACTCGGCGCCGAAGTTGTCGACCAAGTGGTCCAGTATAAAACCGCCTACCGGCTTTGCTACATCCGGGGCCTGGAGGGCATTCTCATCGGGCTCGCCGAAGAACTCACTTCCTGATGGGCCATTCACTCAACTGTTAACCCGCTTCCGGAGAAAACAATGCGACCGCTACGCTATTCCATCAACCTCACCTTGGATGGGTGCTGCGATCATCAATCGGGGATCGTCCCCGACGAAGAATTGCACCGTCACGCGGCCGAGAACATCGTCCAGGCCGATGCCCTTCTCTTTGGGCGGGTGACGTACACCATGATGGAGGAAGCGTGGCGAACGCCTGCGGAGACGGGAGTGAGACCCGATTGGATGGAGCCGTGGATGCTACCCTTTGCCCACACCATCAATGCGGCGAAAAAGTACGTCGTGTCGAGCACGCTGGACAGCGTCGACTGGAACGCGGAACTCGTGCGCGGAGATTTGGGTGAGGCCGTTCAGCAGCTTAAGCAGGAGCCGGGCAAGGGACTATTTGTAGGGGGTGTCACGTTGCCGCAGGCATTGACGGAGTTGGGTCTTATCGACGAGTACGAGTTCATCGTGCATCCTACCCTAGCGGGCCGTGGGCCGACCTTGTTCGCTGGCTTGTCGAAGCCTGTGCACTTAAAACTTGTGGGCCGATTGGAACTCACCTCAGGGGCCGTGGCGATGCGGTATGAGCCGAGACAGTAGTCACAAGAATGGGGCGTGTTACACTGAGCACCGGTTGTGCTGGAATTATTGGGGTCCTACGCCATGCCTGAACCGATGACCGATATCAAACGACTTTGCCTACACACCATGACCACCAAACCGTGGTCGTTGAAAGAGGCGGTGGCGGGGTATGCGGTGGCGGGGGTGCCGGGGATAACGGTGTGGCGTCAGCACGTGGATCCCTTGGGGGACGCCGAAGCGGCGCGGGTGCTGGCGGGGTCGGGGTTAAAGGTGGTGAGCCTGTGCCGGGGCGGCTTCTTTCCCAAATGGGATCCGGAAGAGCAGTTCGAAGCCATTGACGACAACCTGCGCGTGATCGACACGGCGGCGGCGATTGGGGCTCCGCTCGTGGTGCTGGTGTGCGGCGCATGGCCGAAGTTGCCTTTGGAGGAATCGCGCAGGCAGATTCGCTTTGGTATCGAAAGGATTTTGCCCCATGCGGCGGAATGCGGGGTGAAGCTGGGCATTGAGCCGTTGCACCCGATGTATGCGGGGGATCGGTCGGCGGTGAACACGTTGAAACAGGCGAATGATATGGTCGCGGCGATCGGGCATCCGAACGTGGGCGTTACAGTGGATGTGTATCACCTGTGGTGGGACCCCGATTTGCAGGCAGAGATTCGGCGCGCGGGGAAATCCATCTTTTCGTTTCACGTGTGCGACTGGCGACACCCGACGCGGGACATGTTGAACGATCGGGGAATGATGGGCGAGGGCTGCATTCCTATTCCACAGATTCGCGGCTGGGTGGAGGAGACGGGGTTCGACGGTCCGATCGAGGTGGAGATATTTTCCGACGAATTCTGGGCGGGCGATCAGGCTGATCTGGTGGAGCGGATTAAGGGCGCGTATTTGACGGCGGTGTGAGGCAGGAGGGACACGCCGGTGTCGTACGAACTGCCGTGCATCTTGCGTAACGGTGGAATCGCTCGCGCCTCAGGCGTTCCACGTCGCCTGCGCCTTTTCATACGCTTCCATGTTGCCGATGTCGAGGTGGTAACAATCGATCGGCAGGCCGTACATGCGGCCCGTGTAACGGGGCAGGATGTCGTGGCCGTAGTCTACGATGGGTTTGTCGTTGGGGATGTCCGCGAGCGTGGATGTGTCGCAGACGTAAAGACCGGCATTGGCAAGATCGCTTTTGGGTTCCTTCGGCTTTTCAATGAATTCGATAATACGTCCGTCATTGTCCAATGTCGCGATGCCGCATTGAGACGGATATGGCGTGTGGAACAACGCCATGGTCAGTGGCCCTGCATGTGTGCCGTGAAATGCTGTGAGGCGCGTTAAATCGACGTTGGATAGGTTATCCGCGTAGATGACGAGAAACGCGTCCTCGCCGTCGACGAAGCCGGCGTTCGCACGGATCGTGCCCGCGCTGCCGAGAAGCTCCGCCTCGTGCACGAGATGGACGCGCACATTGCGCTGCAAAGACGCGACAAAAGCGCGCACGGGATTCGGCATGTAATGCGTGTTCATGCAGATGTCGGTGATGCCGTGCTGTTCGCACAACGCAAACCAGTAATCGCACAAGGGCCGTCCGTGAATAGGCACCATGCATTTCGGTATGGAGTTGGTCAGCGGGCGCAGGCGCGTGCCGAGGCCTGCGGCGAGGAGATAGGCTTTGGTGACGGGTTTCATTCATCGGTCTCCGGCGCGAGCAGCAAGGCGCCGGCGACGACCACCGCTTCACCCAAGGCACACGGCACAATTTCATACTTGCCGCGATAGCAGCCGAAGACATAGTGAGCCGCGTATTTCCGAATCGGATTCAACAATACATCGCCGAGCAGGCTGACGCCGCCCCCCATGGCGATGCGTTCAGGGTGTACGAGCGTGATGACATTGGCCAGTGCGATGCCGGCGGCGTGGCCGACACGATCGAGTTCGGCCAGCGCGGCGGCATCGCCTTGCCGCGCGGCCTCGCCGAGCATGGCGCAGGTGATGATTTGCGCGTCGCCATGGGCCAGCGTGTGGAGAGGTGTTCCAGCTGCGAGCGGGTGCGCGCGCAGGCGCTTTTCAATCGACCAACCCGAACATAGATTCTCGAGTTTGTTGGCACTGCCAAGTACCGGATTCGTCCAGTCGGGCACGAGCGTGTGGCCGATTTCCGCCGCGCCGAGGCCTTGGCCGTCGTGCAGTATGCCGTTGATAACGAGCGCGCCGCCGATGCCACTGCCGATGTTCATGTAACAGAACTGACGCGTGCCCACGCCAGCTCCGATCCTGTATTCCGCCCAGCCCGCCACATTCGAATCGTTGCCCAGATATACGGGCAGTCCGAAGGCTTCTTCCAGCCACGTGCGCATGGGAAAGTTGTCCCAGCCGCTGACTTGGTGCGACACCATGACTTTGCCGGCGTTGGATTCGACGGGCCCGCCGAAGCCGACGCCGATGGATGCGACGCGTTTGCCTTCGCCGGTCGCATGCGCGATAAGGCGTGCGACGGGTTCCTTAAACCAAGAAAGAATCGCGTGGGCCCCGTCCTGCACTGGGGCGACGCCGCGCTCCGTATGCAGGATTCGGCCGTCGCGTGTGCCGAGAACGGCCTGGAGTTTGGTGCCGCCGATTTCGAGTCCGATGACGTATTCATTTTGCGTATGTGTCATTTGATCGTACTTCAGTTCGTTGCCCGGAATGCCTTCCCCATGCAAGCGCACAATCATGTCTGGAGTGCAACCGAATTTCAAGGAGTAGACGCGACATCTTGTCGCGTTTCCGGGGCTTTGCGCCAACTCCGAAATGCAAAAAGAGACGCTGCAAGATGCGCGCGTCTACGTCAGCGCAACGTGACGATTGCCGCCTCAGGCGGGCAGTTCAAGCGGACGGGATAGTAGACGCACCCCAAGCCGTTGGTTGTAAATCCCCGCATGCCGTTGCATTCCCAAACTCCGGCCATGTACTTCCGCGGGCAACGCGCGTTGTTGTAGACCGCGCCAATTCCCGGCAGCACCAGTTGTCCGCCGTGCGTATGGCCGCACAGATAAAGGTCGACGTGGCGCGCGGCAGCGGACTCAATCCGCTCGGGGGAATGCGCAAGGAATATGGTGAACGCGTCGAGGGGGATATCGCTCAGTGCACTTTCAACATCGTCGCATTGGTAATGGTGTGGATCGTCCACGCCCGCGAACCAGATACGGTTGCCGTCCCTCTCAATATATGTGGACTGGTTTAGGAGCATTTTGACACCCATTTGCCGCAACGGTTCGACGAGATCGCTGTCGTCATGGTTTCCGAGGATGCCAATCATCGGAGAGCGCACGGCGGAGAGGATGTGGCGCATGGCGTCAATCACGACAGCGTTATTGATGTAATAGTCGAAATCGTAGTCGCCGGTGAGCACGCAGATGTCATAGGCAAGCGGGTCGAGCAAGGCGCGGATTGTTTCGGCCTGACCGGGCCGTCCGTCGATATGGAAATCGGAGAGATGGAGGATTCGAAAGCCCTGAAATGCGCGTGGCAGCCTGGGCAAAACGAACTCGATCTCCAAGAGCCGGGGCGAATCGGCCTCCCGCCGGGCGCGGGTCATCAACCCTGTGAAACGCAAGGCAGCAACCAGAGCAATCCGTTTAAGCGCGGGGCTGTTAAGGTACGCGCGTATGCCGCCGCCGGTGCGTTGGCGGTGTGTAATGCGATGGCCTTCTTCCAGGCGAAGACGTTTTTGCCATGCGGATTCGCTCATTGCCGCGCCCATGCACCGGCGCTCGTCAACCCAAGTGTAAACAGCGCCGGGGGAAGTTCAGGGGGCGGCGTGTGGGATCGAGAGTGTTTCCATAGGGAATGAGGGGCACTGTAGACGGCTGCATTCGACACCGCGCAAACGTTCACGTCCAGTAGCCGCCCAGGGTGTGATCGAATTGGATTTCCTGACCATGCGGCCCGGCATGGATGTGGCCGTCTCGAAAGACTTCACGGCCCATGACCCATGTCCTGACGGCCCAGCCTTGAAGTGTCATTCCGTGCCACGGGCTCCATTTGGCTTTGGTTTGCTGGTGTTCGTCCAGGATGGTGGCGGATTTGTTCATGTCCACCAGGACGAGGTCGGCGTTGTAGCCCTCGGCAATGCGGCCTTTGGAGGGGATATCCCAGACTCTAGCGGGCGCGTCGCACATCCATTGCACCACTTGCTGCAGCGAACAGTGGCCTTGATTTACTTCGTGGAGCATCAGCGCCAGCGAATTTTCGACGGCGGGCAGTCCGGAAGGAGACTTGGGGTAGGGCAGGGCCTTTTCCTCGAGGGTATGGGGCGCATGGTCGGTGGCGATAACTTGTATTGTGCCGTCTCGGAGGGCGTGCCAGAGGGCGGCGTTATCCGCCTTGGTCTTGATGGAAGGGTTCATCTGGATGCGCGACCCGAGTCGCGGGTAGTCGTCGATACTGAAGAAGAGGTGGTGCGGGCAGACTTCGGCGGTAATGTAGGGGGCCTGACCCCGGATGATTGGCAGTTCATCGGCCGTGGATACATGCAGCACGTGGAAGCGGTGCTTGTGGCGAAGGGCGAGGTCGATGGCGCGTTTCGTCGCGATGTAGGCGGCCTTGTGATCGCGGATGCGCGAGTGGTCTTCCACGGAGTGGCCGCCGCCGAGGGCTTCGCGGTTGGCGCGCACCGTGGCCTCGTCTTCACAGTGGGCGCAAATGGGCAGCGTCGTTTCCGCAAAGATGCGTTCGAGAGCGTCCTGATTGTCGACCAGGAGGTCGCCCGTGCTGGAGCCGATGAAAATCTTGATGCCTGGGGTGCGGCGGGCGTTTATCAGTTCGTCGAGGTTGTCCGGCGTGGCGCCGATGTAAAAGCCGTAGTTTACAAGGCATTTCGTTTTTGCAAGGGCCAGTTTATCATGGAGCCGATCGCAGGTTGTGGTCGTGGGAACGGTGTTGGGCATCTCGAGAAACGAGGTCACGCCGCCTTTTGCGCAGGCTCGCGAGGCGGCGGTAAGGTCTTCCTTGTGGGTGAGACCAGGTTCCCGAAAGTGAACCTGATCGTCGATGACACCGGGGATCAGGTGGAGGCCCGTGGCGTCCACTGTTTCGTCGGCCTGTGTATGGATCGCGGGGTCGATGGCTGCAATTCGTTCGTCCTCAATCAGGACGTCGGTTCGCGCCGTTTGGTCCGGTAATACGACGATGGCATTTTTGATTCGTGTGCGCATGACCCCATTTTAGCGAAGATCGAGGCGGGAAGGCACCCCGAATTCCGGGATTCAAACCAAACCGTGGCTGGGTGCGTCCAAGGGTAAATAACGTTCAGGGGGAGCACCCATGTCCGAACAGGCAACCACGAAACCGCGTATTGAGACCGGATTGGCGATTCTGGCCGGATTTGCGCTGCTGAAATTGACCATTCACCTTACTTATAACCGGTGGTACGGGTTTCACCAGGACGAGTTCTACTTTCTGGCCTGCGGTAACCACTTGTCGTTTGGCTACGTGGATCACCCGCCACTGGTGCCGTGGATCGCCCGGATCGCGCAGGAAACCATTGGCGATTCCCTGCCGGCGGTCCGGTTCGCTTCGGCGGTGTTTGGGGCGGCGGGGTTGTTTCTTACTGGATTGACGGCACGGCGTTTGGGGGGTGGGGCGTTTGCGCAGGCGATTGCGTGTCTTGCTTATTTGATTGCTCCGGTTTATTTGCGATCGGGGAACATATTGTCAATTCCCTCCTTCGAGCCGTTTTACTGGATTCTCTGCTGCTATCTCATTGTCTGCATTGTGCAGGACAACAATCCGAAGTTGTGGCTGTGGGTGGGGGTGGTCGCGGGGCTTGGCTTGATGAACAAGCACACGATGGCGTTCTTCGGCGTGGGGCTGGCTGCGGGCATTGTGTTGACGCCTTTGCGCCAACACCTGAAGAGTCCCTACCTGTGGGGGGGCGGTGCGATTGCGTTTCTGATTTTTCTGCCCAATTTGATTTGGCAGTACATGAACGATTGGCCCACGTTGGAGTTCATCCGCCAACTGAATGCGGGGACCATGAGCAAGATTTCCTTGCCTGAATTTCTGATCGGGCAGATACTTTATCTGCACCCGGCGAATGTGTTCGTGTGGATTTCCGGGTTGATCTTCTTCCTGTTTACGCAGGCGGGCAGGCCATTTCGCGTATTTGGCTGGATATATGTGGTGGTGTTTCTCCTGCTCGTCGTTGCCAAGAGCAAAATTTATTATCTCGCGCCGGCCTATGCAATCTTGTTTGCGGGCGGCGCCGTAGCGTTGGAATGCTGGCTTCGGAACAAGCCGTGGCGCATGCTGCGGCCTGTGTTGGCGGCGGTCATGGTGATCGTGGGTGGGGCGTTTGCGGCGTTATCACTGCCCATCATGAACATCAACGCAACCGATCGGTATATTCAGGTCATCACCATGGGCGCAATCAAGAATGCATTCGAGGTCACCGGCGATCTGCACGCGATGTTCGGCTGGAAGGAAATGGTGGATGGCGTGGCGCAGGCTTATGCGAAGCTGACGCCGGAAGAAAAGGAAAAGGCATTCCTGTACGGCCGCAGTTACTCGTTCGCGGGCGCGATCGATTACTACGGCCCGGAATTGGGGTTGCCAAAGGCATACTCCTCGCACCTGACCTATTGGATGTGGGGTCCGCCGAGCGATGACAAGACCATCATGATCGCGGCGGGCGTGTCGCCGGAACGGCTCAAGGAGTCTTTCGAGTCCGTCGAAGTGGTATGCACGGTGAACCCCGAACACGGCCTGCGATCCCTGCGCAACCAGCCCATCGCTATCTGCCGCAATTCGCATTACGTCCCGTCAAAATACTGGCCGATGATACGGAGTTGGTGATTTCGCTTATTCTGCGGAATCCGCACTTGGCACGGCCTCAGCGGATGGCACTTCCGCTCGTTCGCCGGCATTCGGGCCTGCAAGGCTATACCGCATGATCCGGTCATAACCGCCAAGCAGGATCCCGGCCCCACCATTTTCCGTGGCGTCGATCACGCACATCGAAAATGCCGGATCGATCACTTCCTGGTACAACAGCGTGCCGTCGGCCTTCATCACGCAGATCATCGAAGAGGAGTCCATGTAATCGGTCAGCAAGGCGGCGAGGTATTGCTCTTCTCCAGGCTGTAGTCGCACGATCGCGAATTTACCGGTGTCGTAATAGTCTGCATTTGGCACTTCCCACACACGGATGACTTCGCCCGCCGCGTTCAAGGAAAAGAGATCGCCAAACTCAAACCCGACGGCCATGGAGCCGTTGGCATGGCCCGGTCTCGGCACCACCGTAAAGTCTTCGAAGTACTGATCGATATCCATGCGCTTCAGTTCAGAGCCATCGCCTTCGCGCAGAATAAATTGCAACGCGTCGTTGTTATGGACAATTTCCTGATCGCCGTCATCGTCGACGTCCCACGGCGCGATGTTGAAAATGCTTTCCTCTTTTTCCTTCCAGACCAGCGCGCCGCTGAAATCCACCAGGTGAAGTGATTCTTCGCCATAGCCGCCGATAGCGAATGCTACCGGTCCGTCTTTGTGGATTTTCACCGGCACCATGATATTGGTTCCGTAGGGAATCGAGTAGGACCAGGCCAGCGTACCGTCGGGATGGAACAAGGCCGCCGGGAGGCCCCAAGTGGCGGCCGTGTAGATATAGGGGTCCTGGCCATTCACATGAAGCAATTCGAGGCGTTCATACTCTTCCTCCACGGCGATCTCGCTTACCACATTCAAAGTATCGGCGTGGATAATACGGATGCGGTCGCTTGCGCCCGCGGCAATCATGAGTTCGCCGGCCGCGTTCTTGTAGGATGCGAGGCTGGTGACATCGCCGTACCCCGGACTTTCCCACATAGCCGTGCCGGAAAGACCGATCTGGTTGACGCGCACGCCCATTTCGGGCGAATCATACTCACCGCTTGGGAGCAGCGCTTCCGCAATCTGGCGAAATGAATTGGTCGACTGCCGCGCGGAAAACATCGACACGGCAATACCGACTATAAAGAAGAATAGACCGAAACTCGACGCGCCGCCCACGAGACAGCCCAGTAGAAATTCCTTCGAACGCGCCATATTCACCTCCCGATGGAACTGTAAGCGTACGTACTCTTTCGTGCTTCTTCAACCCATGCATTTCTTTCATTTCCGCGAGTCGATCGGTACACTGGGTTGCATGTCGTGTTTCCGGCCGCTCCTGGGCAAGGCCGGGCACACCTCACGTGTCAGGCTGACTACATCTGGAAGGAACTGCAATCATGAGAACTGTTGTATGCGTGATGGCGGCGCTGTGCGTGGCCGCCGGAGCGGGGTTTGCCCAAGAGGACATTGTTACCACCAAGGTAATTGGCACGGAGTTTCCCGGAGGCGAATACAAACACCCGGCGTCGTTCGCGGAATTGGACAACGGCGACTTGTACCTTTCCTACTACGGCGGCGACGGCGAATACGAAGCCAATTCCAAGGTGTGGGGCATGCGGCTGGTCAAGGGTTCGGACACGTGGGGCACGCCGCAGGTCATCGCGGACACGCCGTTCCGATCCGAAGGCAATCCGGTAGTGTTTCAGGCGCCGGACGGTCTTGTGTGGCTCTTCTATGTACAGCGCTACGGCGATACGTGGTCGGATTCACGCATCAAGGGCAAGGTGTCCTATGATGGCGCAAACACGTGGTCGGATTCCTTCATGGTGACGTTTGAAAAGGGCACCATGGTGCGCGGCCGTCCCATTGTGCTGATGGACGGCGATTACCTGCTTCCCATTTACCACGAAACGGGCAACGACCGCGAAAAGGTCGGGGCCGATACCACGTCGCTGTTTTTACGGTATAATCCCAAGACCAACGAGTGGACCGAAACCAACCGCATCACTTCGAAGTACGGCAACCTGCAGCCGTCCGTTGTGCAGATGGACGAGAATTACCTCATCAGCTATTCTCGGCGCGGCGGCGGATACGAGCCGTTTCCCGAAGGGCGCATCGTGCGGTCCGAATCCCGCGATGGTGGCAAGACTTGGGCGGCTGGCACGGAATCGCAGTTCCCGAATCCCAACGCGGCCACTGATTTCATCAAGCTGGCCAACGGCCACCTGCTGCTTGTGTACAACGACAGTACCGACGACCGGACTCCGTTGACCGTGTCGATTTCGACGGATGGCGACAAGACCTATCCCTACAAGCGGAATATCGCCGAGGGGCCGCATGACTTTGCATACCCCGTGGTATTGCAGGCGAAAGACGGCAAGATTCACATGATTTATACGCGTGACGGCCGCAAGACCATCATGCATTGTGTGTTTGACGAGAGTGCCATTCTCAGCCACAAGGCCGAAAACTGATTGACACAAAAACCGGGCGCCGCATGTGATTGTGCGGCGCCCGGTTCGTTTTAATACGGCTTATACACCCACCGGAACGGATTCGTACTTGGCCATTTCCGTTTCCAGCACGCATTTGAAATGGTCGTATTGTTCCTGCGTGATCGGAACGGGCGATTCGGCGTAGGGGTTGTTTTTATCCACGCGCGCGTACACCGGCACTGGATAGCCCTTCTCGGTCACGTAGCGTTTGAAGAATTCCACCGGACACCGGGCTTCGTTGCACAAATGATTGGTGGACCATTGCGCGGCGAGCGCCCCTTCGTGGTCCCCCGCCTCGAAGCGATCCTGTATGGCGCGCACGACCGGCGCGTTGATGGTGCAGCCTTGACCGATGCATGCGGATGCTCCCGCGTACAACGCCGCATAAAATGCATTCTCGTTGCCCGCGATGAACGCGAAGTCTTTGCCTGAGATTGCATGACACAGATTAAACAGGTACTGGGCGTCGGCGGTCGATACTTTCATTGCCACCATGTTTGGAATCTCGGCCAGCCGGGCAATAATCTTCATGTCCACCCGGTATTCGGGAATTGTGCGGGGTGGTTGATAGGCGAGCACCGGAACATCGGGGGCCGCGCCGCAAATGGTCTCGAAATACCGGCAGATCAGGTCGCCGTACGATTCCCCCGCGTTGGGCAGAATCGCTTCCGGCATGGTATGGACCACGCCGGCAGCACCCGCTTCCATGGCCATTTTTCCGAGTGCGATGCCTTGATCGACAAACGTCTTCGCATCGGGCCGCCTGTCGTAATTGCCGTTCCATACTCCCGCCGTACCGACGATGACCGGCGCCTTGCCTGCCAAGTGGGTACAGGCCGTTCGCGCCATGGCAACTACGTCGTCGTATTCGTAGGCGTACATCTGACCCATGCCCGAACGCACAAAAAACGACGTTATCGAGCCGGTATCGACCAAATAGTCCAAGAAACGCCGCTGGCCGGCTTCATGAAACCGGCCATCGGTATCCCACATCGTAAACACGTTTGATATGCAGCCGTGCACATACTCTGGAACTCTCAATGCGATCGTCCTCCACGTCCCGCGGTGTCACCAGGTGGTTTGGACCGCGGCGTGTACCCCTTTCGTCCAACTTCCTTGCTTGAAAACCGCTTTTGAACTTTCATTGGCCGGAACCGCAACATCAATAGAAAGATGGCGAACAACATTCCGGCCTCGAGATAAGCAACCCACTGCGGATTGTACGCTTCCAGGTTCCAGAACTGGTAGATAGGGGTAGTCCAGCCCTGATTCACGCGCTCGTCCGCCAGCATTTTCATTTGGGTTTCGTACTGGAATCCGTTTATCACCCTAACCAACCCGGCCACGAACAGATGGAGCCCTGTGCCGTAAATGGCCAGTTCGACTACCCACTGAATGACGGAGATGCTGTAGGGGCGCGTGAAGTAAATGATGGGAATGGCCACCACGGCGCCGATGATGTAGAAGACGGCATTGCTCTGCAGGTGTGCAAGTATGCTTTCCACAGTCCAACCCCTTTTTGTCAACAGTCTATCACAGGGTATTGCTTTTCCGCCAATAAAAACCGTGAATACAGCCCGATTCGCAGCGTCTGGTAACGGATGCAGGCCATAAATGCTGGCCTTTTGATCAAGTTGACCACAATATATGGTATTATGTCGTGGAAGTAGCGTGCACGTCGATTGGATGTGCCAACGTGGAGTGTGCCGTGCCGCGCCGAGTCCCTTTCAGCTCAACGCCTCGCCGAGTCACTGCCCGGATGATTCTTGGGGGCATAATGCTTTTCCAAGTGGCCTCCTTCGCCGGAGCCAGCCGCAGCGAGTATCACGTCATTCCTGCCTCCGCGCTAAATGCGTTTCGCGACATCCTCATCAAGTATACGGAGCCATCGACCTTGTCCGATGGCACACGCGGACTCCGTATCAAGTCCACACCGGATGAGCTCAGCACGCTGGGTTTTCGCGCCTCCGATTTGGTCCGTCGCATCAACCGCGACTACGTCACGAGCCACGCGGAACTTCGGATCGCGATTTCCAAAGCGGCGGGGACTGCCGTAATGGACATTGTAGTCATTCGCAACGGAACGCCACGCCAGATTGCCATTGGGCTGGAAGGCGGCGCGTCTTCGGACATGCAGCCGGTGACCCCGCAGGCGCCTGCGAAACCGTCCGCACCGCCCGCGCCCTCGGTAAATACGCCGCCCCCGCCGCCGGACAAGTTTGAATTCGTTGTGGACGAGGCCGAGTTCGAACGCGAGTGGGAAAAGCTGGACTATCTGGTCCTGCTCACCGAATTGCAGCCGACCATGTATACGACGCCGGACGGCGGCGTCACAGGAATGACGTCCGCGAACCTCGGATCGTTTTCCTTGGCGCGCAAGCTGGGCCTGCGCAACAACGACGTCATCTACAACATCAATGGCGAAGCGCTCAACAGTCCGGAGAAGATATTCGAACTCGCGGAAAAGCTGGAGGGGCAATCGAAATACACAGTCCGCATTCTGCGCGACGGCCTGCCCATTACCCACCTCTATTCCGTCAAGAAGAACTGACGGACTATTCGCGGGTTGCCGCAAGCACCTTCTTCAGCGCATCCACCACTTCCCGAACGTTTTTATCCGACATCAGTTCGTGCATGGGCAATGCGACAATCCGATCCCGTTTCGAGGTTTCGCCATCCGGTTTCGCATCCAGCCATTGGGCCGGAACCGCGGTTTCGATATTTTCAGCGCGCAGTGCCAAACGGATCGCGTTTGCATCGCGTCCGGGAAACCGTACCAGCAAATGAGGCCAGGACTGGCTGCCGTTTCCATCCGTGCCCATCACATGAACGCCGGATAGATCGGACAACGCGGACCGGTACATCCTGGCTATTCGGCGTCGCACGACCGTGGCCCGTTTGAGGCCGTCCAAGCGCGCGAGCGCGGCAGTCGCCGAAATATCCTGTATTGCATGCGCCGATTCTTCCGTGTCCGGCCGAACGGACTCGATCCATGCCCGGGATGCAATCAGGGCGTATCCCCCGGCCCACCCGGACTGCACCATCGGCGCAAGCCCCACGCAACTGACGGTCTCCGGCGCGAACTCGCCTTTGGGTACATCCACGACCAATCCGTCGGGCGCGTATTCAATAACGGCGCATCCTTTTGCGGCCGCCAGCTCGTGCACGTACGCGGGCAGTCCAGCGCGCCCGTCAGGGCAATAGCCAACCAACGCTTTGGTATTGGCAGACACGACTCCTTTCCAAGCGCCCGGATCCGGCAGCAGCGTGTCGGGGTTCGCATCGGCAAAATTCACTACGGCTCCGCAGGCTCGAAGCGCGGCAAGTGTCTCGATACGTCCATACGCACCCACGGCGACTTCGTCTCCGGGTCCAATGCCAAGCCCCTTCAAGGCAATAGACATGGCGCTTGCGGGAGTGCCCACCACCAGTGCCGGCCTTCCAAAATGAGCGGTCAACAGGCGCTGCAACTGCACGCGCGCGGAACCCACGTCATCCCGATCCCGTGTTTTTGCCACCCACGCGCCCAACGCGGCGGCGAGCGCCGGATTGCCGGGGGCCATGGCCACCGGTCTTGGCGCCACGGGTTCGCCGCCTTCGGCCACTGGCGTGGCCAGCATTTCCTTCATGCGGCGCACGTTGAAGAACATCGTGCTGAACGGATTAATCGACTCGTCGCTGAGGTACTGTCGTATCTCGTCCGCGCCCGACTCGACGTCCCATTCGCTTTCAAAGGCAAGCGTTCGTTTCAACTTTCCGAACTGGACGTTGTAGCTTCGCGGATCCTCGTCGTCCTTCACAACATCGACGGTGACTCCCTCGAAAAGCGAACTGATGCGTTGGGCAAGATCGATAATTGTGTAGTTGCGCTCGTCCGAGCCGACGTTGAATACCTGTCCCGCGACCGACGAAGCGGGCGCTTCGGCCATATCCGCGAACACCCGCGCCGCGTCGCGCACGTGCACAAACGGCCGCCACTGTTTGCCTCCGCCGAACACGCTGATGTTCCGGTTGCGCGCGGCCGTAGCGGTCATTTGATTGATGGCGAGATCGAATCGCATCCTGGGCGACCAGCCAAACAGCGTCGCCGGCCGTGCAATGACCGGCTCGAACTGATCGCTTTTCAGGCCCATCAGAATCGTTTCGGACTGCAATTTTGTCTGCGCATAGATTGTAAGCGGGTTGGTGGGGCTTTCCTCGTCCAACACGTCGAACACGCCCTTGCCGTACACGCTGCAGGAGGAGGCAAAGACAAACCGCCGCACGCCTTCCCTCACGGCGCGCCGGGCAAGACGGCCTGTGCTTTCGAGATTCACCTCCACGGCCATGTCCGAATCCAGATCGCAGGAAGGATCGTTGGACAAACCCGCGAGATGAATTATGGCGTCGATGTCTTCCAGCAATAGCGGAAACTCGTGTAGCTGCCGCATGTCGCCGCGGACGAATTCGCAATTCGCCAGCGCGCCAAGTTCCTCGGCCACCTGTTCCGCGAAACAGACGCGGTCAAACACCCGGACGGCATGCCCGCGCTCGACCAGAAGCCGCACCAAGTGACACCCCAAATATCCCGCGCCACCCGTCACCAGAACCCGCATAACCCTACTCCTGATTCGCCCCGGAAACGGGGAAGTATAGCAAAGGCGGAACCAACAATACGCATCGGATTGGGCTTGGCAGGCGCCTGTCTGATACAGTGAGATTTCATCCCAAATCAAAGTACCGGAGGTCGCTATGGGCAAGTGGATTCGATACGCAGCTGGGTTGTTTCT
The DNA here is from genome assembly GCA_045863295.1 of Candidatus Hydrogenedentota bacterium. Lineage (GTDB taxonomy): Bacteria > Hydrogenedentota > Hydrogenedentia > Hydrogenedentales > SLHB01 > BTWA01. Next base: position 77,523 of record BTWA01000020.1, on the reverse strand, counting down.
ACTGATTCATGCAATTCAGGTGTGCGCGCAGGATCCGCCGACGAAAGTCTTCCGCGCGGGCGCGGCGGCGAGCAATATCACGCCGTGGCTTGGCGTGTCTATCGCGGGCAACATGAACGACCGCCCGGCCATGCACGTCCACGACGAACTGTATGCCCGCGCGATCGTGCTAGATGACGGGACGACCAAACTCGCCTTTGTTATGGTCGACAGTTGCATGGTACCCCGGGAGATTACCGACGCGGCCAAGGCCATGGCGAGCGAAGGCACCGGAATACCGGCGTCTAACATGCTTGTGGCGGCGACGCATACCCATACGGCCGCCTGCGCCACCCCGGTATTTCAAAGCGACCCGGATCCCGAATACCAGCGTTATCTCACTGTAAAAATCAGCGACGGAATCCGCAGGGCCAATACCAACCTGCAACCGGCTCGAATTGGATGGGGCGCTGGTTCCGTGCCGGACGAGGTCTTCAACCGCCGCTGGTTCAAGAAGCCCGGCACCATAGGTCCGAACCCGTTTGGCAAGGAAGGCGAGACGGTGCAGATGAACCCGCCGCGCGCGAGCGAGGATCTCGTGGAGCCGGCGGGTCCCATCGATCCGGAGGTGTCCTTTGTCGCGGTACAGTCTCTTGAGGGCAAGCCGATCGCGCTGTTGGCGAACTACTCGTTGCATTATGTCGGCGGCACGGGCCCGGATGAAATCTCCGCGGACTACTTCGGCATCTTCGCCCGGCGCATGGGAGAACTGCTGAATGCGGGCGGACAAGACAAGCCTTTTGTCGGCATGATGTCCAACGGCACGAGCGGCAACATCAATAACATCAACTTCCGAGTGGCGCCCTGGCAGCAACAACCCTACGAGCAAATGACGCGCGTGGCCAACAAGGTGGCGGGCGAAGTCTACAAAGCCTATCAATCTGTCCGGTTTCAGGAGTGGGTTCCGCTGGCGGCTTTGCACCAAGAGATTGAGGTGGGTGTGCGCCTCCCAAGCGTGGACGAGGTGGCCCAGGCCAAAGAGATTGTAGCAAAGGCGGCCGGACCCGATATGAAGGGGCTCACGGAGATCTACGCGCGCGAGACGGTTTTTCTGAGCGAATACCCCGCCACGAAGAAACTGATACTTCAGTGCATGCGGATTGGCGATCTCAGTATCGCTGCCATTCCCTGCGAGGTGTTCGTGGAAATTGGACTTGCCATCAAGGAGAAGAGTCCATTCGACGATGTATTCACCATCTCGCTTGCGAACGGTTACAACGGTTACCTTCCCACGAAAGAACAACACGGGTATGGCGGCTATGAGACCTGGCGCGCGCGATCCAGCTACCTTGAAGTGGACGCCGCCGACACGATTCTGGCAACCGTTCTGGAACTGTTGGAATCCCTGCCAAACGATACCGCAACCGGGGAGCAGCCATGAACCGGCGCACATTTCTTGCGAGCGCGGCCGCGGCGGCCGCGGCGGGATTAACCCCTGCGAACGCACAATCGGAGCGTCCCAACATCCTTCTCATCATGGCCGACGATCTCGGCTACGGTCATCTTGGTTGTTACGGCCAGGAGATAATTCAGACCCCGAATCTTGATCAACTGGCGCGTGACGGTATGCGATTCACCCAGGCCTACGCTGGATGTGCGTTGTGCGCGCCCTCGCGCAGTGCGCTGATGACGGGCACCCATACGGGCCACACCTCCGTGCGCGGCAATACCGGCGGCGTCTCGCTACAGGAAGGCGATGTCACCTTCGCGCAACTCCTGCAAGGCGCCGGCTACCGGACCGGCCTGTTCGGTAAATGGGGGCTCGGCGACGCGGATACTGCGGGCGTGCCCAACAAGAAGGGCTTCGACGAGTTCTTTGGGTACCTTCACCAAAAACACGCCCATTTTTCGTACACGGATTATCTCTGGCACAACGACGAACGCTTTGCGCTGCCGGGCAACCAGGGCAACAAGCGCGAGCAGTACACTCACGACGTTATTACGGAAAGAGCCAAGGCGTTCATCCAGGAGAATCGGCAAGCGCCGTTCTTCTGCTTTCTGTCGTATACCATTCCCCATCACGAATGGACCGCGCCCGCGGAAGCGCTGAAACAATACTCGGGCAAGTTCGAGGAGACTCCGCCCGAATTCCGCTGGCGTGAAGGATACGCTCATCCTGAGGAGCCTAAGGCGACACTCGCCGCAATGATTTCTTACATGGACAAGACCATTGGCGACGTGCTGAAGCAGTTGGACGAGCTAGGCCTTCGCGAAAACACGCTCGTGCTCTTCACCTCCGATAACGGCGCTGATTCCTATTCCATACCCAGTCCCGAGTTTTTCAAAGCCAACGGAACGTTGCGAGGATACAAAGGCGATTTGTATGAGGGTGGCATCCGAGTGCCTGCTATCGTCCGTTGGCCCGCACGCGTGTCTCCTCAATCAGAGAGCAATCAAGTCTGGTATTTTCCCGATATCTTTCCCACATTCGCGGACGCGGCAGAGTGTGCCGATCGCATCCCTGAGGGAATCGATGGCGTCTCTTTTTACGCCGCAATGACGAATCCAACCGCGGGCGTACCCATTCCGTATCAGCCTTATTTGTATTGGGAACTGTGGGGCGAGGCATTGCCGCGGGCGGCGCGCAAGGGCGACTGGAAAGCGGTGTGGCCCGGAAAAGACAGGCCGGTAGAGTTGTATAATCTCGCGGAAGATGGGAGCGAAACCACGGATGTCGCTTCAAAACACCCGGACGTTGTCGCGGACTTGAAAGCGTTCATGGAGCGCGAACACGTCAATCCACCGGCACAAATCGAACCTGAAGCCCACGACGGCCGGCAATACCGCTGACTGCGACGGCGGTGAACAGGATGCTCTATTCGGTGCGCGGAGTGCCTTCCAGGAACTGCGCAATCGGCGCCGGCAATGGATACAGACCCGCGTGGCCGAACCCGACCCAAACCAGAAACAGCAAAGCCAGGATGACCGTCCAAAAGACGATCCGGCTCACGATCCCACCTGTTAACCGGATTGCTATCTGAAAGGGTTTTCGCCAGTCCGGCGCTGGCGCGGACACCTGGGACACTGAATGCGAACCTCCCCAGGGACTTGTCTTAGTCGCGGGATAAGGCGTGGTACTGCGGGCTGCGACCGGCTGCGCGGGCTCTTCCCGCTTGACGGGCATCGCAGCCCTGGGTGCGGCGGGCGTCACCGATCGCGCTTCTCCCCACGGACCTGCAGGCTTGTTCCCGTAAGAGACCGGGGGCGCGGGCGTTGCTTCCGCCAAAGGCTTCAGTTCGGACATTCTCCGCGACAACTCATCCACTTCAGAATCGGTGAAGGTCGGTGTCGCGGCGATGGTTTCAAGCTCGCTCAGACGGCGCCGGTGATCAGCGAGATCACGGTGCAGCGGCGCTTCCAGGTCCGCCGGGTTTCCCGCAAGGGGCACAGGCGTCATGTTGGCGAGAATGCACTCGCACCGGTACGCGATTTCCTGGGCGGTGATGGTTCGCTGCGCCGAGTCCTTGACCACCATCATCTCCAATAACTCGGAAACCTCCGCGGGCACATCGCCGCGAATTGATCGCAGTTCTGGAAAGGGCTTGTGAACGATTTGATACATGATGCCAAGATCGCTGTCGGCATCGTAAGGCAGGCGTCCCGTGAGCATTTCAAACAAAGTTACGCCCAGCGAATAGATGTCCGTGCGGCAATCGATCTCCTGCCCTTCGCACTGTTCCGGTGACATGTACTTCGGCGTGCCCAGCATGGCGCCTGTTGCCGTGAGTCCGCTCGTGCTTTGCACAAGCCGGGCCAATCCGAAATCCATGACCTTCACCATTCCGGATTGATTGATCATGATGTTCTGAGGCTTCACATCGCGATGCACAATATCGTTGCGGTGAGCCTCCGCCAATGCTTCGGCGGCCTGGCGCGTAATCTGCAACGCGCGGTAGACATCCAACCTCCCCACGCGATCGATGACGGTTTGAAGCAGGTCGCCTTTTACGAACAGCATGGCAATGAAATAGACGCCATTCTGCTCTCCCGCTCCATATACCGCGACGATATTCGGGTGATCCAGACGGGCAACCGATTTTGCTTCCCGCATGAAACGCTGCAAATACTGTTCATTTTTAGCGAAGGCAGGCGGCAACACTTTCAGCGCGACATCGCGGTCCAGCACCGTATCCCGTCCCCGGTAGACAATGCCCATACCGCCTTGTCCAATTCGTTCGACGACCTCGTATTGTCCGAGTGTTTTGCTGGTTAAATCGCCGTGTTCAAACATGCGTAATTCCTGTAACTGCCTGACCTTTCCGTTATCCTACCCGAAATCCTGCCGGAGCGCACCCGGGCGGGGGCACGACTCGAAAGACGTTGGCACAGTTGCCCGAGTTACCGCCGTTCCGGAATAATGCCTGATCGCTGTGTGAATGCGCATATGCCTGACTATACCGGAGACGAGAAATGCATTATGCAAAGCACACTACCCATCAACAGGCGCCGGTTCGCGCCGATCAGGTGAAGAATTCCGCCGGTGGCTACGTGTTCAAACTCGATCCGTGGGCACGGTTGCACCGCTTCCTGATCCTTGGAACCGAGGGCGGTACTTATTACGCCTCCGAGCGCACGCTGACTATCGACAACAGCCTGTTGTTGCAGGACTGTTTTGCCGCGGATGCCCGGCGCACGGCAGACCTTATCGTGCAGATCAGTCAGGAAGGCCGCGCACCCCGCGTGGATACGCTGCTGTTTTCGTTGGCCGTTGGCGCAAGCGGCCGTTGCGGACGCGAAGCCGCCTCCCGCGCCTGGGAGGCCATGCCCCAAGTCGCTCGCACAGCCTCCCATCTCATGAAGTTCATGAGCGAGTTGCAGGTCATGCGCGGCCACGGGCGCGGACTTCGCACGGGCATTGCGCGGTGGTACAACGGCAAGAGCGCGACCGAACTTGCGCATCAGATAATTAAGTACCGGAACCGCTACGGATACACGCACGCGGATCTGATCCGTATTTCGCATCCCAAACCGCGCAGCCTCGCGCACGACGCCCTGTTTCATTTTGCCGTGAAGGACGTGTGGAAGGAAGGGGCTGATCGCCTCGAGATTGTCGATGTCTTTCTGGAATTGCAGGGGCTGGTGCATCAGCCGAAGGCGGCCGCCGCGTTGATTCGAGACCGTTCCCAAGTTACATGGGAAATGGTGCCGCCGGAATTGCTGGCGCATGCCTGCGTTTGGGAGGCGCTTTTGCCGGGCATGCCGATAGGCGCGTTGCTGCGGAATCTCGGCAATCTCAGCGCGAAAGACCTCCTGAAGCCGCTTGGCGAACACACGCGATGGGTCAGCGAACGGTTGACGAACGTCGAAGCGCTGCGAAAGGCGCGCGTGCATCCGATTGATCTTGTCAAAGCTTCGTACACCTACCGCGCAGGCAAGGGGCTCCGTGGGAAACTTGTATGGCAACCGGTACAGGAAATCCGTAACGCACTCGATGCGGCGCTGTACCTGTCGTTTCAGAATGTGGAACCCGCGGGCAAGCGATTTCTTCTGGGAATTGACGTGAGTGGATCCATGACGTGTGGAAGCATTGCCGGTGTGCCCGGATTTTCGCCCAACGTGGCCGCCGCGGTCATGGCGCTGGCCACGGTGCGCACGGAACCGCGTGTACATAGCATGGGTTTTGCTGACGAGTTCCGGGACCTTGGAATCGATAGACAGGATACGCTTGAAACAGTTACGCAGAAGACGCAGGACAGGTCTTTCGGCCGTACCGATTGTGCCTTGCCCATGGTCTGGGCAAGACGGAACTATATCGAAGTCGACACCTTTGTGGTGTACACGGACAACGAAACGTGGTTCGGTCAGGTCCATCCTCATGTGGCGTTGAGGCAATACCGGCAGGAGACCGGTATTGATGCGCGGCTGGCCGTGGTGGGAATGACGGCGACGGAATGCACCATCGCCGACCCTGAAGATACCGGCATGCTCGACGTGGTGGGGTTTGACACCGCAGCGCCGGCGCTGCTCAGCGATTTTGCCGCGGGCCGCGTATAATTGACGCATGCTCGTTCGTTTGATAGGTTCATTCGAAACCGGATTTTGCGCGGGACGCTTGCACAGGGTTATCTGGATTAACAGGGCGTAGCGGGTTCGAACCCCGCGGCCTTTTGGCCGCCCAGGCAGTCAGGCTTCGGCATGGCCGCCTACCTTGGCAGTCTCTTGTCCGCGCATTTGAGTTTTTGCCGGGTCGCATGGGATGGGTTATCGTTAGATTACGAACAGGTCGCCGGTTCGAGTCCGGCCGTTCAACTTCGGTTGAATCGTAGCTCAGATGGTAGAGCGGTAAAACGCCCATACCAACCATTCATCCGGCAAACCTTTTCGGCCCCGGCGGCGCGTTGTTGCCGGGGCCGTATCTTTTGCGTAATCCATTCTTCAGGGATAACAGTCCGCACTAAGTCGGCCTGGGATGAAGGCTAAGGTGGCTAACGTCTTTTCCTGCTCCAACAGAGCGAAGACGCATGGAAGCCGGAACGACAATCACGTTGCAAAGAATTCAAAGTGGGACAGACCGCGGATGCGAGCCCATGTACAACCATGACTTCGAAACTTGGCGGCGGAATCTTAGGGTCAACGACCGGCGAATATGCAACGGTGACTTTGGGTTGGAGTCGGGAATAAGTGGTGCCGGAGAGAGGATTCGAACCTCCACAGGGTTGCCCCCACATGGTCCTGAGCCATGCGTGTCTGCCAATTCCACCACTCCGGCAAAGAGAGCGGACAGGAAGGGTAGATTGTACTTAATGAATCCGCCTGAATTCAACACGAAGTCCGAATGGAGTGACAGGCCTGTAGTCTTTCATGGCCTTTGTGCCAATCGCATTTCAGTGTTAGAATATCCCCAACAGGACTGCGCAAATGGCAAAAGACATCGGCAAAACTGTCTCCACGTATGCCAAGAACCTTGGCAAACACCTCAAGCGCCTTGCCACACGAAAGGAAGACGCCGGCGACGTGCTCAAAGGCATTGCCGGCGATTCGCGCAAGCTGAAGCGTGCCATCCAGAGCAACCGCGGGCCTTACGACCACCAAAGCGCCGCCAAACTGTTGGAACGCGGCCGCAAGCATTACAACGAAAAAGATTTCGCGCGCGCCGAGGAATGTTTTCGGAAAGCAATCCTCATGGACGCGGAATATGCCCTCGCACATACGTACATGGGCAATGTCATGTACAAGAAAGACCTGCTTCGCGAAGCGGTGACGTATTGGACCAAAGCCATCGACCTTGCACCCTTTTCCGATGCCGCTGTCAAAGCCGAATCCAAGTTGCGCCGCGTCAACTTCAAACGCGATGCGGTCATCCAGGATTTGGAGGACAGCGTCAAAGCCGCTCTGGGACGGCGCGGTGAGTAATCCCGCACTCTTTGATCCCTTCCCGCCTTGGGTGCCGACAGAAATTCTGTTCGGATTCGGGGCCGCCAAGCGGCTGCCGTCGGCATTGCGACCCCACGGTTCTACACCTTTTGTCGTGACTGGCGGAAAATCCGCCCGTGCCATGGGATACCTGGATCGAATCCGTTTCTGGTTTCCGGACGCGGTTGTGTTTGAAGGCGTAGTGGAGAACCCGGGCACCCGCCTGTGCGACCAAGCGGCCGCCTTGGCCCGCGAAGCGGGGTGCGACGTTGTTGTCGCGGTTGGCGGTGGCAGTCCGATGGATGTTGCCAAGGCGGTCGCGGGCCTCACGCTCAACCCGGGACTCTGCCAGGATTTCTTCGGCGCCGATTCTTTCACGCGCGGCTGTTTGCCGATTGTTGCCATTCCAACCACCGCCGGGTCCGGCAGTGAAGTCACTCCCTACGCCGTGATTGTCGACGACGAGAACAGGACCAAGCGCACGATTTCCGGCAATGCCCTGTTTCCTGCCGCCGCTCTGATCGATCCAGAGATGACGCTGTCCTTGCCACGGTCCACAACGTTGGCCACCGGATTGGATGCATTGAGCCAGGCCATGGAAGGCATGGTGTCGAAGAAGGCCGTACCTGAGCACGCGCCTTCCGCGCTTGAATCCATTCGCCTTGTACGCCAATTCCTGCCCACGGCCGCGGACAATCCGGAAGACCGGGATGCTCGTGCCGCGATGATGCGGGCGGCCACGTTGTCCGGAATGATCATCGCCCACAGCGGAACCACCCTTGTTCACGGCATGGGCTACCCTCTGACCTTGGAATGCGGCATCCCTCACGGCTTGGCCAATGCGCTGCTGCTGGGCCCCGTCTTCCGGTTCAATGCTACATACGTTCCCGAATCCATACGCTCCATTGCCGTGGCATTGGGGGTCGAGGACGGCGAACCGGCTGAATCCGTGGTGCACGGCATCCATACGCTGTTGCACGAGTTGGCGGTCTCCCCCGCAGCCAGGGATCACGGTTTCCAAGCCCATCAGATTGGCCCGTTCAGCCACGGAATCTCGTCGGAGCCCTACCGCTTTCGAAATCAGGTTGGCGATACCACGGAGGACCGAATTAACCGGTTCTACTCCGAAGCGTTTGAAGGGATATAGCGGCTCGGATCGACGATTAAACAACATAAAACAGTATCAAACAGTAACAAACATTGACATCACGCTCGATTTGGGGTATCCTTGTTCCCGGGATCGCAATTTTCCTTCATTCTCTGGGAGGGTACCGTGGCATGAGCACCACCCGTTTTGCTGACTTTCCATCCGGCAGTCCATCGTCCTCCAACGAACGCATTTCGTCCTATTCCATGAAGTATCTGGACGGCATCCTCCGCAACCGGGACGACTATTTCCAGAGCATCTTCCGTAATGAGTCCGTGGGGCGGCAGATACTTGTTCTCGTCGTCATCGTGGTTCTACTGAGCGGCTTTCATGGTCTTGTTATGGGTTTATCCACAGGCTGGCTCCAAATGTTGGTTTCCGCCGTCAAAGTTCCCTCGTTGTATTTGATTACGCTTGCGGTTTGTTATCCGGTGCTGTACGTGGTGAATGTGATCATGGGGTCCCATCTGGGGTTTCTGCAGACGCTTGCGCTAATTCTTCTGGCCATGGCTTTGAATGCCATATTGCTGGCCAGCTGCTCGCCGATAGTACTGTTCTTTACGTTGACCGGCGCGAAATATGATTTTCTCAAATTGTTGCACGTCGCCATCTTTGGATTTAGTGGACTTTGGGCCATGGTGGGCCTTTGGAGAGGCCTTGAAGCGATGTGCGAGAGTTCTTCGCTCTACCCGAAGCAGGCGGTCCGCATCATGCAGGTGTGGATCGTGATTTTTGCTTTTGTCGGCACCCAGGTGGCCTGGAGCCTGCGCCCCTTTATCGGATCGCCCGATCGGGATTTCGAACTGTTCCGGCACGGCGTCGACCTCAATTTTTATGAGGGGGTGGTCATCTCCGTCTTTCAGTTGTTGGGCATCCATTGAATGGGGCGGGCGAGACCATGAACGACGACATCATGACCGTGGAAGAGGTCGCGAAGTACCTGAAGCTTAAACCGCAGACGGTTTACAAATGGGCTCAGGAAGGCCAGATTCCCGGAGCCAAACTCGGCAAGGAATGGCGATTTCGCCGCCGCATTCTCGACGAGTGGATCGATGCATCCATCACATTGTCCAAAGGCGGGTTCGATTTGCTGCGGCAACAAACGGAAATCAGCGCACGGCGCCGGGCCCTCACCGACGACGACATCGAACGGCTCCTGGAGGAAGCGTCCCGTGAATAATCCCCACGTACCCAAAGTGGTGCTGCTTCCCGACGTGTTCATTCACGGAGTATTCGCTCGCACGGAGAAGGACGTGCTGACGTTTTGGCGCGATGGCCGATACCGGGTCATTGTCAGCCGACCGCTTTTGTCTTGTTACCTGCGTCTACTCCGCGATCTGGGTTTGGAAGACCCCCTTCTGAGGTCGTGGCTGCGTTGGTTTACCGCACCGGAAAAGGCGCAGTTTGTTTCGACCGGCCCTCTATCGGGGACCGGATGGTGGGATATGGCGATGGACGCATCCCGGGCCGGGAATGCGGACTTCATCGTGGTAGGCACGCCGATCTGGTCCGCTCCGGATGCGATCCCGCAGCGCGCGAACTGGGTTTCCGTTACGGAATTCCTGGAGTGTGTTGCCGTTTCACCTGCTCGAGAAGCCTTTCCCGTCTAGCAGTTTGTCGGACTTAGGCGAATTTCTACTCGAAAAGCTACCTTTCCGACAGACTGTTAGCCCCGATTATTCACCCGTCCGATGAAGGTATAATGTGCTCGTGAGATATCCTAAGCTTTTCTGTCCCAAACGATTCTGTGTGAGCATTTTGCACCCCGCAGGCTTCATGCGTGATACACGTTAGGGGCTAGTGAGAGTGCAAGATATTGATTTTATTGAATCCCCTAACTCTATTTTTTATACTATGTTAGGTGCCATTATTCGGGTTGCAGACCACGCTTGGCGTTGGAGGCCAAGGATTTTGCGGAATGTGGCTAAAGTTTTGGCGGTGCCTGCCGATATAAGATAACGAAGATTTGGATTGAAGCGCTCAGCCAATCGCAGGGCGCCGTTGATAAGGAGATGGACACATGGTTGATGTGAAGGGAGTAGGGGGCATACCAGAGCCCCAACCCCAACGCTCGGCCAGCGTCCGCGAACGTCGCAACGAAGAGACGCGATCCCGCGGGCCGGCCCCGCAAGATGGGGTGCAGATCAGTTCCGAGGCTCAGGAAGCCGCGTCGGTAGCGCAAGCCGTGCAGCTTGGCAACGAAACGCCCGATATCCGGCAAGAACGCGTGGACGAAGCCCGCGCGGCGCTGGAGCGCGGTGACTACAAATTGCCGAATCTCATTGCCGAGGTGGCGCGAAAGCTGAGCGAACTTCTGTAGAGCCAACCACTCACGACGATACTCGGGCATCTCCAGCAAGGGATGCCCGAGTTTTTTTATTGCCCGCCCTGCCCGCTAAACTGCTCCCATGCCTACACTGGCCATCATCATGATCGTGCGTAATGAATCCGCGTGCCTTGAGTCGTGCCTCGAAAGTGTCGCCGCCATTGCCGACGAGATTATCATCGGAGACACTGGTTCCTCCGACGACACGGCAGACGTCGCCCGGCGCTTCACACCTAAGGTCCTGGACATTGTCTGGCGCAATGACTTTTCGGCAGCGCGCAACGCCGTATTGCGCCACACAACGGCGGACTGGCTCCTTCATATGGACGCGGACGAATGCCTCGACCCGGAAAGTGCCGCGCGCATCCGGCAGACCGTGGATGCCGACGGCAATGGATCCGACGCGTTTGAAGTGACCTTGGCCAACTACTGCGACGAGCCCCGCGCGTGGCGCTGGACACCGTCGCGGCCGGGCGATCCTTTTGCACGCGGCCACGCAGGGTACCTCGCGGTGCCCTTGCTCCGGTTGTTCCGAAACGGGCGCGGCTTTGAATACCGGGAACCGGTGCATGAGAACATTACGGAGTCGGTATTGGAACTTGGCGGGGTGGTGGGCAGACTGGATGTCCTCATCCATCACTACGGCTATGCGCCGGCCAACGCACAAAAGGCGGTTCGTTACCTTTCCATTCTGGAGGCGAAGGCTGCCGCGCGTCCGGACGATGCCAAAGCGCTGCACGACCTCGCGGAACAACTGGTGTCCATGGATCGGGCCGACGAGGCGGAGCCGCTGTGCCGGCGCGTATTGGAACGCGATCCGCTCGACCTGCCCGCCGCCACGACGTTGGCCAACCTTCTTCTGAACAGGGGAGACACCGAAGAGGCTAGCCACGTTTTGGAGACTCTGGAGAGGCACGGAATAGCGCCTCCCCACGTGCTTACGGCGCTCGCGGCCGTCGACATTCGCGAAGGTCGCTTGGACGCCGCCACGGCCCGGCTCGACGGAGCGCTTACACAGGCCCCCAACCACATTCTGGCGCGACTCTACGTTGCGCGCGCGGCCGACCTCGCCGGGCATCCGCCGGAGGCGCAACGCCACCTGGAACTGGCGTGCGGATTCGCGCCCGGACTACCGGAGCCCGTGGCCCGATTGCGAGCACTTCGATTCCGGTTGGAGGCAGACAACACTCTTCGGTCGGGTGACCACCGCATGGCGCTCGCACTCTACGTACAGGCGCTCAAGGAAGATCCGGAAGATCCGCTGGTGCACTGGGGGCTTGCCCGGACGCTCGACGGCCTCGGCGATCCCCGGCGTGCGGCGGAATCGCGTGAACGCGCGCTGCTGCTTGCGCCGTCGCTTGCCGCGACAGTGCACGAACCATGAATCGCCGGGCAATGCGCGCCTCGCTGAATCCGAAAAGTTCCTTTTGCCTTTCCCTTCGAGTCAACTATCCCAATGCGTTTGACGTTGCATGGGCGGAGAATGAAAACCGGACGAGTCTCGGGGGTGACCTTCGTATTCATGGCAGCGCGGCATCCATCGGGTGTCTGGCCATCGGCGATCGGGCCATTGAAGAAATCTTCTGCATTGTGGCGAAGTTTGGCATGGACAAGACTCGTGTTATCATCGCTCCGGTCGACTACCGGAGAGACAGCGGAGAACGGGGAGTCTGCACCTTGAATGTTCCCGAACATTTGTACGACGACATTGCCGAGGCTTTGGAGGCCTACCGGCCCGCCCCTGGCCCGGCCATTGAACACGCTCCGGAGACTTTATAGCGCATGCACATGGACAACCCACTCTTCCTGGCGATCAGTCTGCTGCTCGGCGGCCTCATCGCATTCGCTTTTTCGCTCGAGCTGTTCAAGGAAAAGTATGACGCGCGCCGGGTCCGATCGGCGATTGCAAAGCTGGGCGGCAAGATGGTGAGCATCGAGTGGAATGCCGAATGGGGTTCCTTTACCGAAGAACGGGACGGCCGTCATTACACGGTCGTCTACACGAACCGTGAAGGGCACACGGTTCAAGCGGTCTGCAAGACCCGTGCGTGGAAGCCAGTGGAATGGATTCAGTCCAGCGAGCCCGACATTGCGCCCAGACCCGCGGATAAGTCTTAACCCGGATATTTAACGACTTTGTGCAATTAACGGTGTAACAATAATTCAACCGGCCTGTTACCAAAGCTGGCGCACCTACAGTGTGCTCGTGAAATATCCTCAGCGTTTCAAGCTTAAAGAATTCTGTGTGAACATTTTGCACCACGAAGACTGAAGTACAGTCTCCGGGGTGCAAAATGCGGGTTAAAGTAATTGCAGCGGATGTAGAACCGGCAACTTCGTCCCCTCGCGCAACTGAATCCCGCAAACGCTACTTTCCGTGACAATCGTGTCAATGGTGGCATTCTTAAATAACGCGAACAATGGTTCGCCCACCGCCATGGATAGCCCGTGACCCAGTGGTCCCGCTTTCAAGCCAAACGTTCCTCCCATGCCGCAACACGTTCCGGTTTCGATTCGACTGACCTCCGCGCCGCGTCTTCGCAACCACTCGATCGCGGCTTCGCCGTTTGACATGGGCCGCTGGTGGCACGCGATATGAAATCCGAGACGCCGGCCTTCCAGCGTTCGAGCGGGCGTGCCTTCATGATCCAACAAGTAAGGAAATAATTCGTGGCTGTGATTTGCGAGGAGGAGCGCTCTATCGTCACCGGCCAACAAGGCTGCGTAGGAATGGTGCAAGCAGTAGGCCGCCGTCGGCTCAATGGATACAATCTCGCATCCATCTTTTACAAACGGCGCCAGCCTATCCACGTTGTACTCGGCCGTTTCCCGGGCTCGATCCAAATCGCCGTACGCGATAAACGGATACCCGCTGGGCCGTTGATCCGGCAGCACGACTTCACACCCGGCGGCCTCGAGGAGTGACACCGCTTTCATTGCCAAGTGTGGCGCGTTGTACTCGGCATACACATCGACGAACAACGCCACCCGGCGCAGGAACGGCCCCTCCGGTCTTGTTCGCGCATGAAATCGCCTGGTGAACGGCGTCCGGTCAAACGGCGGAATGACGCGCTTCGCGGATACCCCCAGCATCGCCTCCATGCCCGCGCGAGCCGCCGGATTCTTCAACATCCAATTGGCAACACGGGCCGTCACACTCCCCAGCCGGGCGAACCGGTCCGCCTTCATCATGGTGCGATCGGGTTTGGAATGTGGGGTTACCTTGGCGTCCCTGTGCTTTACGGTCGCGATCATCATGGGTATGTCTATGTCCGCTGGACAGATTTCCTTGCACAGACCGCACGAGATGCACAGCGGCGCAAACGCAGCAGCTTTCTCCATGCCGTGCACCTGCGCTGTCCACGGGATGCCGATGGGACCGGGATAGATGTACCCGAACGTGTGTCCGCCGACCACGCCGTACGTGGGGCAGACATTCATGCATGCCCCGCACCGGATGCAATGGAGCGCTTCACGCATGGCCGGGTCGTCACGCATCGCGGTTCGTCCGTTGTCCAGAAGAATAATGTGGGACTCGCGAGCGCGGCTTGCTTCGCCGAGCGGCGAGTGTCCGTGCATCCACGTTACATAGGTTGTCGGCAACTGGCCGGATGCGCTCACGGGATGGGCCATGACCATCAGCAACGCATCTTCGACCGTGGCCACGATCTTCTCCAGCCCCATGACACAGACGTGGCAGTCACCGATGCTCGATACGAGCCGGCCATTGCCTTCGTTGGTTTCAATAACGATTCCGCCGGTCTCGGCGATGCCGATATTCGCGCCGGTCAGCCCGATGTCCGCGCTCAGAAAGATGGGGCGCAAGTATGTGCGAACCACTTTCATGATCGAAGGAATGTCCGGAGAGACTGCCGCACCGGTGGCCTTCGAAAAGATCTCCGCCACTTCGGGGGCCATTTTGTGCACGGAGGGAAAGACCAGGTGATAGGGCTTTTCATCCACCAGTTGAATAATGAGTTCGCCCAGATCGGTTTCCACCACGCGCATGCCCGCGTCGGTGAGCGGCTGGTTTAATTCGATCTCTTCAGTGGTCAGCGACTTGGACTTGGCGATGGTTTTTGCGCCGCGCGATCGCGCCAGACGCAGCATGTATTCAATCGCATGCATCCCGGAAGCCGCGCGAAAGACCTTGACGCCGCGTTTCTCCGCATTCTCCGTGAAGTGGGCGACCAGCCGTTCCTGATCCGCGATGCATCGCTCTTTAACGCCCTTCACCTCGCCCCGAAAGGACGCACCTCCGGGCAGCGACTGCAACCGGACGGAGCGGTTATCCCGTCCTCGTTGCATGCAATGCAACAGTGCCCGGCTTTTGGACCTGTCGTCCAACGCTTCCTGAATCCGTGCGTTCAGGCGCTTGTACCGTTCCTGGGTCACCTGCGCACTCCTTCACGCCATCGCGCGTTGCATCTGTTGCATGTGGCGGCGCGTATGGCCGATGACAAAGCAGATCCATTCATACCCCGTGAGCTCGCCGAACAGGGCGTGCCGGAAGTCGGGATAGAGCAGCGTCACGTCGTGATCCGGGAGCCATAAGCGCAGTTTACCGCGAACGCCGCTGAACGCGGTCACCAACTTTTCCCGGTCCTGGTAGCGGCCGGTTGGCGCGATGGGCGGCGGTGCGTGGAGTGTCCTTGTGGTGTCTTCCAATGCGTCCAGAATGGCGGGGACTTCCGCATCGTGGGCGCGGGTGGGCGGCAGGCTGGTTCCCCCAAGAATGCGCAATACGCCGAATTCCAGCAGGATCA
This sequence comes from Candidatus Hydrogenedentota bacterium, assembly GCA_045863295.1. Classification (GTDB taxonomy): domain Bacteria; phylum Hydrogenedentota; class Hydrogenedentia; order Hydrogenedentales; family SLHB01; genus BTWA01. Next base: position 61,892 of record BTWA01000020.1, on the reverse strand, counting down.
GATGCTCGACCACTTCCGCGGCAGACCATTGGCTATCCCCGGGTTTGCGAAAAATGGCCTCGTCCGGCGCCGCGGCCAACAAGGCGAGCACGTCGTTGGTGCATCGCTCCAGCTCAAGCGCCAATTCCTGCGTGTTCACCTGTCGTTGGTCTCCCATCAGCGTTCATCGGATTCAAGGATGATGGCATGGGCCACTTCCGGTCCGTGCACGCCCAGCGTCAACTTCAATTCGATGTCGCCGGTTCGGCTGGGACCTGAAATGAAACTCACCGTACACTTCTTTGTGTCCGCGCCAAGGGCTTGCCGCAATGGCCCAGCGGCGTCCCGGTATGCACCCACCAAGGTGTCCGCAGCCACGATCCCGATGTGGGTGCGTGGCAACGCGGAGACAAGCCGGTCCGCATCGTCCTCGGTTATTTCCACGAGTGTTCCGGTTTCTGCGATGGCGAATGCCATGCCGGTCACCCCGAGCCCCGCATCGTCAATCCTTGCGGGTAGATTGTCATGAATCCAAGGGGGGGCCACCACGTCGATCCCCGCCGCGCCGCATGCGTCTCTGATGGCGGTCATCCATTTTTCGGGCAAGTTCGCGAGCGCCACGGGTTTTGGAGCGAGTGGCGCGGCAAGTTGCACGACGAGCGCCGCCGCTTGCGCCAGTGTGGAGGCCCGGTGCGGCTTACCCGATACAGCCAAAAAGGCTGAGCAAAACTGTTGTATCGTGGTGTCGTTCATGCATTCCCCGTCGAAGTAGGCGTCACGCTACGACAGACCCCGCGACCTTGTCAAAGGGGGAATGTCCCCGTGCGCCGATCCGGAACGATCCGTTTGCTCATCTGCCCCTACATATGGTGGATGCACGGTCTGGGTCTGATGACTTGTACGGTCGATTGTGGTACGCTAGACGGGCGCTTGGCAGGCCACGCACGTGCCAACGCAGCGGATCCGAAGAGAAGAACTGCCGCATCCTGCAAGGAGAGTGCTGACCCGTGAACGCATCCCCACTCCGGAGTTGTCTTGCACTTGGGATTCTCTGTCTGGTTGTGACGACGTCCGCCTGGACCGAGGATCCGAACCCGGCCACGATACATTCCGAGCGCGGAGCCTGGCCCCTTTACCGCCAGTGGACTCCCGCTGAGTTTCAGCACTATTCGAAATGGGTACAGAACATCTTTCACGTGAAGTCGCGCGGCAATCCCAAGCAACGGCTGGCGAAGATCGAGGCCGTGCTGAACGACCCGGAGATGAACCTTCTGTTGGACCCCGCGTTTGCCGGCGAACCCAGCAACCCGCAACTCGATCCCGCCAGCATGCATGCGATGCACACGATCCTGGACTGCGGCAAGCTGACCATTTCGCTGGGTTCGTATTACGCTTATCGCCGTGGCCTTCCCTGGATGATCACGTATGTGCGGTCGACCGACGGCACCGATTTGCGCACGGCCGTCAAGAACGAGCCTGTGACCTGGTCCAGCAGCTTCGACTATTCGTCCACGCATCAGTTTTTCGTCGACGCGGTCACAGGCTTTTGCACCGGCAACTATCGGGTGGAACCGACCGCTCAAAACGCGCAGCATTCCGACACCGTACCGGTTGCCATTGACCCCCGGTATCTCGTGCCGGGCGTCATGTATTATCACGATGGGCACGTGCTCGTGCTTGGGAATACGGATCCTTACGGTCAGGTGTACTTTCTGGATGCGACGACGGCCGTTTCGCGCGACATTTACACCCACAACACCATCAATGCCGTGACGGGGCTTGCTCCGCGCCAATCGAGCAACGCCGCCAATCCTTATGCAGGCTGCTTTCGCGGCTTCCGTCAGTACCGGTTCCCCTATGCGGAAACGAATGCCGAGGGCAAAGTCACCGGTGTGCGGCGCATGACCGACGAGGAAATGAAGGCCTTTGGCTATTCGCTCGAACAATACGACGTGTACGAAGCGCTGATGAATGGAAAATCGGATCAGTTTCCCGGCAAGCCCGAGGGCATTCATGCCTATATTCGCGAAAAACTGCGCACGGCCGAGAGCATCGATCCGGTGGCCATGCTGGATTCATTCGCGGACCAGATTGTCGAGGCGTTCAAGACCCGCGAGGGATTTGTGCAGGCCGGTTGGAATGAGGTGCAAACGCAGGGCCCCATCCCGTTTCCGGAAGGGAACCGCTTTCAGAACGTATTCAACGAACAGGGCCGGTGGGGTTCGTTTTCGACGGCTTCGCTCGACGTGGATTATCGATCCGAGTATTTCCAGTTGATGAGTTGGATCGACGATGCCATCGACTGGTACGCGAGCCGGCCCGAATTGGTGAATTTCGACCGCCTTTCCCGCAAGGGCGTTTACAGTCAGGCCGATTTTGCCTATGCATTGCGACAGGAAAAACGGCGCATCTTCGCTTCGAAATCCATTGAATACACCAATTCCAAAGGCGAGAAAGTGACCTTGACCTTGCAGGAGATTGAGCGCCGACTGTACGACCTTTCGTTTGACCCCAACCATCCGCCCGAGCTTCGCTGGGGCGCCCCTGCTGGCAGTGCCGAGGCGGCTACCGCGCCCGAGGCGTTCACGCCTCTGGCCGACGGCACGCAGTTCGCGGCATTGGACGCCTATAAACGCGAGGCGTTTTACCGGACGTTGATCCATCGCGACACCGATGCCAGTTTTCTCAGGGATATGTTTACCGAAGGATTTCCCGTGCCAACGAAGATTGACGAGCACATGGCCCGGTATTTCACCCCGGGGTCCTCACCGCCGCTCGTTCCCGTTCAAAAGCAGCACACCCGCACCGCACAACGCGTGTCCATGCAGTAGGCCGGCCAGCCTTCCGGCCAACCGGCTTGCCACGCCGCCCGTGGGCGTGCCACAATGCAGGAATTGGTTGGGATTGGGCTATCCCGGCAACCCCTCTAAATGAAAGCCGGAAAGGGAGTAGCCATGCTGCGTCTTAGCACACACGTCAGTACCGTTTTGATTCTTGGCGCCTTTGCGATCGCGGGTTTGGCGGGACTTCCCGCCGCGACTGCCGAGGAGGTTGGACCGGAGTTCTTTTCCGAGAAAGTTTTGCCGATCTTCCAGGCCCGGTGCATGGGCTGTCACGGGCCGGAGAAGCAAAAGGCTTCTCTGCGTCTGGATTCGAAAGAGGCCATCGAGAAAGGCAGCGAAGACGGTCCTGTGGTACTTGCGAGCAAGCCGGATGAGAGTCTTCTGCTTGAACTCATCTCACTGCCCGCAGGTGATGCGGACATCATGCCGCCTCAAGGCGATCCCTTGACTCCCGAACAGATTGCCACCATTAAGGCATGGATCGAGTCGGGCGCATCGTTCGGCACATTCACCGTGGCTGCCCCTGTAGAGGAGCCTAAAGGCGAGGTGGCCCCGGCGGATTCCGCCGTCAAAATGGCGCCGAAAACCGAATCCACCTCGGAAGTGTTTAAGATTCTGGAGCAATTGGCCGGCGAGGTGACGCCGCTGCCCGCCGAGACGTTGGCCTCCGCGAAGACGCTTGGCGCGCTGGCGCTGCCGCTGGATCAGAAGAGCCCGTTGATCACCGTGAATTTTCAGCAAGGCGGCCAAGACGTCAAGGACGACCGCCTCGCGCAACTCGCGCCCATGGCCGCCAACATCACGTGGCTCAATCTGGCGGGCACCGGCGTGACCGATGCAGGCCTCGCCAACATCGCGGGCATGACGCGTCTGACGCGCCTTCACCTCGAACGCACCGCCATTACCGACGCGGGCTTGGCGCATCTTGCCGCGCTGCCGCACCTCGAGTACCTGAACCTGTTCGGCACGTCGGTAACCGATGCCGGACTGGCCCAGCTTGAAGGTCTGAAGGAACTGAAGAAGCTATACGTATGGCAGAGCGGCGTGACGCCTGAGGGCGCCGCGAAATTGGCCGCCGCCATTCCCGGGCTCGATGTCAACACGGGTCAGGCCCTGCAAGTTGCGGCAGCCCCCGAGGCTGCACCCGCACCCGAGGCCGCGCCGGCCCCCGCGCCAGAAGCGGCCCCGGCGGATGCCGCCAAGCCGTCCGTGCCGGTGGCCTTGCTGATCGACGCCGAAAGCTGCTGCGGCAAGGCCGCGGCCGAGGGCAAGGCATGTGAACATCCGTGCTGCGTGGAAGCCGCCGCGAAAGGCGAGGCGTGCCAGAAGTGCAACGCGGGCGCCGCGGCAAAACTGGCGTTGGTGGCCAAGTACGACGCGGAAGGCTGTTGCGCCAAAGCGTTGGCTGAAGGCAAGTGGTGTGACCACCCTTGCTGTGCGGAGGCCGCCGCAAAAGGCGAATCTTGCGCCAAGTGCAATCCGAATCAAGGGGCCAAGCCGGAAGCAACCCCGGCGGCCGCTCCCGCGAATCCCACCGTGGCGTTGTTGTTCGGGGTTGACGGCTGCTGCGGCAAGGCCAAGGCTGACGGCAAAGCGTGCGATCATCCCTGCTGTGCCGAAGCCGCCGCGAAAGGTGAAGTCTGCGCCAAGTGCAACGCGATGGCCGCCAAGTTGGTGGCCTTGTTCACGGACGCGGAGAGCTGCTGCGGCAAAGCCATTGCCGGCGGCACGGCGTGCGGCCACGAATGTTGTCTGGCGGCCGTCAAGGCGGGAACCGTATGTGCGAAGTGCAATGCGGGCGTTACCGCGAAACTTGCCGCGCTGTTCAGTGCCGACGGCTGTTGCGGCAAATCCAAAGCCGAGGGCAAGTCGTGCGACCATCCTTGCTGCGCGGAAGCGGCCGCGAAAGGTGAGGTCTGTGCCAAGTGCAATGCGGATGCCGGCAAGAAGCTGGCGTTGATTGCCAAGTTCGATCTGGGCAGTTGCTGTGCCAAGCCCCTCGCGGAAGGCAATACATGCGACCATCCTTGCTGTGTCGAAGCGGCGGCCAAAGGCGAAGTCTGCGTGAAGTGCAATCCCAAATCGCAGCAAGCCGCGGCGGAACCCGCGGCGGCGGTGGCACCCGAAGTCGCCGCATTCTTTGACGCGGACAGTTGCTGCTCCAAGGCGCTTGCGGGCGGCGCGGCGTGCGGGCACGAATGTTGCGTTGAGGCGCTCAAGAGCGCGAAGGCGTGTGAGAAGTGCAATCCGGGCGCCGTGGGCAAGCAACCGGAGACGCCCGCGGAACCGGCGGCGGACAAAGTCGCCTGACGTCCAGTTTCCCGATTTTCCAAGCGGACCTCGTCGCGGGGTCCGCTTTTTTTATGCCTCGCAATCGGGCGGCGGCAGGATGCGCGGGATTGCCTCAATCCGGTACCCAAATCCCGGCCCGGTAACCGTTGACCAATCCACAACGCCGCCGCGCCGGGTATATAAACCGGGATGCACTTCTGCTTCGACGGATGAGGCGTTGGGATAAAACTGCATCGCGTTGGTTTCCACGCCCATGATTGTTCCCGCGTGCGCGGCGAGGAGCACGTGCGGAATCTGCGCAATCATCGGATTGGTCAGGTCCTGCACCATCAGGGTCATGCCGTGCGCCTTGGCCCAGCAGAGGCTTAGAATCGCTCCGGTTTGCGTCTTGCATGTTTTCAACGCCACGCCGGTCCAACCCAACTCTCTGCCCAGCCGGATTAACCGCCAATCATGGGCGCTTTCATCCATGAACAACGGTTTTCGCGCGGAGACGCTGTGCACATCGATTTGGTGCGCTTCCAAGTCGTATGGAAATGGTTGTTCGACGTAGAGGATCATGCCGTAGAGGCGGGGATGATCCAGCATTAGTCGATCCAGGATCTCGTTTACATAGGCGGGTTCCGTCACGATGCAGTTAAAATCAGCGGTAATCCAATGGCATCCGCATTCCACGGCAATGGCACCGACGCGCACCAGCCGATCGTAATCCCAGGGCATGTCGTTGCCGCGCAACTTTACCTTTAGACAGCGCAATCCGTCGCGTTCGATCCAATCCCTCAGAAGCACAGGATACCCGTCATCCGGTTCCGAACCTGTCAATTCCGATTCGTCCAGCGGATCCAATCCGCCGACCAGGTGCCAGGCCGGGAGGGTTGTCGATTCCGGGCCGACGAGATAGTCGCTGGGATAGCGGCCGGCAAACGACACATGGCTGCCTTCTTCGGGCGTAAGAAATCCCGCGAGATCGAGGCTCATGAAATTCCTGTTGTACGTCTGATACACCGGAAGGCCTTGCAGATTTCCGTACGCATCATGCAAGGCAATGTCGAACGGCGAGCAACAGACCAGCGCGGCCAAGTGCGGCATTGGTTCATGGCCGGGGTGGGCCTCGTTGAACTCCGCCGCCAAACGCGTGAGGTCCGACTCAATAAACGCATGGCCCACTTCGAGCGGATGCCCGCAATGACCGGACGCGGGCCACGCCTTCGTGAGTATACGGCAGAACGATTTCAAGGCTTCGTGGCGCGTCTCATAGGCGACCGCGCCGGGCCATACCCATTGCACCGACAGCGGTGTCTCGCTCCAGCCATCCGCTTGCCGGCCTTGGGCGTCGCACACCCGGATCCGTACTCGCGCCACGGTGACGTGTGTCAGCGCCTCGGTCCCGAACTTGAGCGGCACGCGGGTTTTCACCGGAAGGAAGTACAGCGTGGCGCCGGTTACCCGGACATCGCTTGCCTTGGGCATGAGCACCTCTCATGAATTCACGTTCCAAGCGCTGACCCATCCGCTCGGAATCCACTGCCTATTGCGTACAGTCGCCCGGTCTTTTTTTTTTTGGGCTACTTTTTGACCGAGCGCACGCTGCCTGCTTCACGCATCAAGCGGTCGGCTTCACGGAAATACTCGCCGACGTTGCCAAAGCTTTCGATCCAGTCGATGTAGTCGCGAAAGATGGCTTGCAACGGCTGTTCCGGTTTCCATCCCAGCGCCTTCAGCTTCGCCACCGAAGAGACGCTGTGCCGGTTGTCACCGACGCGGAATTCGCCGGGGATGCTTGGGGCGATATCCTTTTTCAGGACTTTCGTGAGTTCCGCGGCGAATTCGCGCACGGTGGTGGCGCGGTCGCCGCCGACGTTGTATTGCTCCCACTTCGTGCGTTCATCGAACAGCGCCAGCATGTTCGCCTCGACCACGTCCTTGATGTGTACATAATCGCGCTTTTGCATGCCGTCTTCGTAAATAATGGGCGGTTCGTTGTGCAGCAGGCGCAGACTGAAAATGCGGTTCACGCCGGAATAACTGTTGTACAGCGACTGGCGCGGTCCCTGCACAATGGAATACCGCAATGCGCAGGTTGGAATATTGTGCAACCGGCCGAGGCGCAGGGCGGTCATTTCTTCAAAGAGTTTTGACAGCGCGTACGCGTTGTTCGGATTCTGCATCGTTTCTTCGAGCGGCAGGTTGTCCGTGTCGCATCCGCAGACCGGGCACTTCACTTCCCAGTCCGACGCTTCAAGCTGCGCCATCGATCGGCCGCGCGCTTCGAAGGGGCCGTGCTCTTCGCAGGTGTAGCGGCCTTCGCCGTAGGCGGCCTGAGACGACGCAACCGAAACCCGGCGTATGTCGAGTTTCATCTCCGTCACCAGTTCCAGAATCAAGGCGGTGCTGGTCACGTTTGTGCTGATAAACGTGCTGTAATCGGGCATGTAATCCTGGTAGGCCGCCTGATGCGAGACAATTTCGACGCCCTGCATGGCCTTTCGCATGAGATCCTTGTCGCGCACGTCGCCGTGAAAGAATTCGATCTCCGGTTTCACCCACTCCGGCTTTCCCTTGGGGTGCACGCGCGGCTGCAATGCGTCCACCACTCGCACGTGGTAGCCTTTTTCGAGGAGCCGATCCGCGACGTGGGACCCGATAAATCCGGCACCGCCGGTAACCAATGCGATCACAATGCGCTCCTTGCTTATGTGGGGCCCGCGCCGAACAGCATGACCCACGGGGTCTTAATCATGATGAATATATCGAGCAGAATCGACTGGTTGCGAATGTAGTCCATGTCGTCGTCGAACATCTGATCGAACGTGCTCTGACTGCGGCGGCGCACCTGGTTTAATCCCGTGATGCCCGGTTTCACAAGAAGCCGCTGTTTCTTGCGGTCGTCGTAGAGTTCGAATTCATAGGGAACGGGCGGGCGGGGTCCCACGACGGACATGTCGCCTTTCAACACATTGAGCATCTGTGGAAACTCGTCGATGCTCACCCTGCGGATGATCTTGCCAATCGAGGTCACCCGAGGATCGTTTGTCAGCTTGAACACTTCCTTGCCCGACTCGTCCACCTGCCCCTTGTTCTCCGTCACGTACTTCTGGATGAACTCCTTGTGCTTTGACGTATCGCCGCCCGCGACCATGGATCGGAATTTGTAGTACGTGAATGGCACGCCATTCTTTCCGATCACCGTGCCACGGAAAAACACCGGGCCCGGCGACGTCACCTTAATGGCAACGGCCACCGCGATGAAGACAGGGGAGAGCAGCAGCAGACTGCCCCCCGCGACGACAAGGTCCAACAACCGCTTGCTCAAAACGAACGTCAGATCGCTTCTGGGCGTTACCGTATGCGCGTTGTCCGGCGAAGTCATATCGTGGCCGGGCTCTTTCCGCCGTTGACGATTTTCAAGACTTCCACCAGACAATGCTGGAGAATGAGGTGCGCGTCTTCCACCTGCGCCATGCAATTGCAGGGCACGTGGAGGTGCACATCGACCATCTCCGCCATTTTGCCGCCGGAATAGCCGGTCATCCCGACGGTGCGCATGCCGCGTTGCTTCGCGAGCTTGATGGCCTCGAGGATGTTCGGCGAATTGCCACTGCCGGAAATGGCGATCAGCAGATCGCCCTCGCGGCCCCAGGCGTTGAGTTGCCGCGCAAACATTTGATCGTAGCTGATGTCATTCGCCAGGGCCGTCATCAGCGGCGTGCAATCCGTGAGACCGATGGCGCGGATGGGCCGACAGCCGGATGCGTCGTTCGGGGCTTTCACGATATCGTTGATCATGTGCGAAGCGGTGGAGGCGCTGCCCCCGTTGCCGCACGTGTAAATGAACTTGTCTTCCTTGTGCGCGCGGGTTACTTCCGCCACGAGCGCGTCAAATGCCTTCCGGTCGATGCCGTTCAAGGCCTTGGTCAAACCGGCAATGTAATTGTCCAGGGTCAACATGATCGGGTCCTTACTGGTAAATAATCGTTGGCCATCCACGAATGAACGGGCCGTTGTCCGTCATGCTTGCCATTCTCGAACATACGGCGCGCCGAATTCCGCAATTACTCCTACAGTATCTCATTTTCACCCGGTTTTTCACGCGCCGGTTCTAGCAGTGCCCGCGCCAGTCCAGCCACACGCTCTTTGCGCAGTTGCACTCACCCTACGCACTGCGCACCATTCCGTTTGCACCGTGCGCCGCGCGATTCAACCCTCGACACCCTCGGTCTGACGCGTATGGCTATTTCAACCCTGTCCGATCGTGAACGCGTACATCGGGCGAAAACCGAAGCCGTGACCGCAGGCGGTAGATCAATGCCAGCGTCCACGTTGGCCAAAGGCGGGTCGATGCGGTAACGAAACTGATCAGCGCCACCCATGGCCGCCAGTAGAGCGGGTACAGTTTCATCGTGCTCCATTTCACGCTGAAGTCGGTGTAGAACGCGTCTGTTCCCGTTCGGCGCCGCCAGAACCAATCGTTTACGCGGTACCGCAGCAGGGATTCCGGCTGGTTCAATACACGGTGTCCTTCGAGAATGATTCCGACCCACAGGGCATAATCCTCGCCGTACCAGAACACGGAGCCGTCGGGATACCGTTCGGGATAGGGATGCGCCTTCATCAGATTCGCGCGCGCCATGATGGTGGGATTGGGAATCGGATTGAACCAGTAAAGCGCACGGCGGATGGCCGCTTCGCTCGTGGGCACTTCGCGTTTGCCCACCACGCGATCGTGGGAATCGATGACGTCGTAAAAGCTGCCGCAGGCATCGGCGCCGGTATCGTTCAAGAAGGCCAACTGCCGCTCGAAGCGCTGCGGTTGGGACACGTCGTCGGCGTCCATGATTGCGATGAATTCGCCGCGCGCTTCCCGGATTGCGGTATTTCGCGCATGCGACGAACCCCGGTTCTCCTGTAGCGCGATTAGGCGCACCCTCGCATCACGCGCGTAGGTTTCCTGCAGAAACTTGCGGGTTTCGTCCGGCACCACTCCGTCAATAACGATGAGAAACTCGAAGTCCGCAAAGGTTTGAATCAGGATGCTTTCCACTGCCGCGCGCAACAAGACGAGCGAATCCTTGTGGTACGTGGGCATGATCACGGACACGAGCGGCGCGCCGGAAGATCGTGTGGGCTCGAAGGTCATCGGTACTTTCAGTTGGTTCATGCCGGAGTTGAAGCGTCGCGATCAGTCTATCACAATAGGGCGATCATTCGCCGGGAGTGCCTGCATGTCCGCTGTTCGAGTCAGTGTTATTGTCGCCACGCACAACCGCGGCGAGATCCTCCGTGAAAACATCGAATCGGTGTTGAACCAGCCGGGCGCGGACTTTGAGGCGATCTATTCGGACGACGCTTCCACGGACGGCACTTCCGATATCCTTGCCGAATACGCGCGGTCGAGCGGCGGCCGGTTGCGTGCGGTGCGGTCCGCCGGCGGCGGACCGGGCATTGCCCGAAATACCGCAGCCCGTGAAGCCAAGGGCGATTTTCTGCTCATGACCGACGACGATGTCGTCGTGCCGTCGAACTGGATTGAGGGCATGCTTGCGCTGCGTCATCGATCGCGCGCGGACACGCTGTGCGGCGGGTTTGATGCCTACTCCCTGGACTCAAAACTTGAACGCTATCTGCACTACCGCGCGCAGATTGGGTTTGGAGCACGGCCGCATTTCGTGTCCGCCGTGCCCATGATGAATTTTCTCATTTCCCGCGCCTTGTTCGAAGAACTTGGCGGTTTCGATCCTGATATTAGCCACAACAGCGAGGACTGGGAGTTTTGTCTACGCCTCGCCCAACGAGGCAAGACCATCTACTACGATCCGGGCGTTGCCGTCCGGCACCGCTACCAGACTGACTGGGACGGGGCGTGCCGCCGCGTGCGCAATCCCGCCGTTAAGGGCCTGTATATTCGTCGGATGCATGGGCGGCCGCTTTTTCCGCTTGTGGCGTATACGGCGGCCAAATGCGCGGCAAGTCCCTTGTGGGCGCCGCGCTATTTTCCGCTGGACCTGTACCCGTTGGCCATTGCCATGGAAGGCCGTTTTTTCGCGGCGCGCGCAAAGGCGTACTGGAATATTGTTACAGGCAACGATTCCGCCGCCCCGAAGCCGCGCTAACGCGGATATTTCACGACGTTGTCCAGCTAACTGTGTAACGACGATTCCATCGGGCCATTGACCATTCCGATGCAAGTGCTGTGTGCTCGTGAAATATCCTCAGCGTCTCAAGCCCAAACTATTCTGTGTGAGCATTTTGCACCACGGAGACTGTACTTCAGTCTTCCACGCACGCGTTAAGCATGGTGCAAAATGCGGGCTAAATGCCAAGCACTTCATCGTAGACGCGCTCCAGCGCGCTCACCAGTGAGGTGGGGGAAAACCGTTGTTCCCACGCTTCCCGCGCCCGCAACCCCATACGCACCCGATCTTCCCCGTTCATCATTCGGGCCATTGCGGCCCGTAACGCCGTCGCGTCTCCGGGGTTGACCAGCAATCCGTTCCCTTCGTCTTCCACAATCTCCGGTATGCCGCCCACGCGTGTCGCGATGACGGGACGGCCCCACGCGGCGGCTTCCAACAGCACCATGGGAAACGCTTCCATATCCGAAGGTAATACGACCACATCGGCGGCCTCGTAGAATGGACCGGGGTCTTTGTGAAATCCCTCAAACCGCACACGGGATCCCAGTTCCCGGGCAAGGTTTTCGCACGAGCCCAGCAGAGGACCGTCACCCAAAACGACACCTCTGGCGCCAGGCACTTCCGCAATGGCCCGAACCAACTGATCAACCCCTTTGCCCGGTACCACACGGCCGACAAACAGGAATGTAACGCCTTCGGATCGGACCTGCGGCGACGGAATTTCGGAAGGCCCCGCGCATGCGTTGTACACCAGACGTGTATTACGGGGCGGAACCCCCTTTGAAACCAACCACTGTTCCACGTCCCTTGAGCAGGCGATTACATGGCCGCGCCCCCGCATTACCTGCAATTCCATCCACTGCCACATCCGCACCCGCCACGTGGCTTGAATGGCTTTGCCATGGCAGGTATTTACCGTGGGTACGGCAAGCATCGCCAGTTGTGCGATCATTGTCGACCGGTAGTTGTGCGTATGGACGAGGTTTATGCCTTGGTCAGCCACAAGTTGCCGCAATCCAAAAAACACTCTCATGTCGAACGTTGCCTTCATCGGGACCACGCGTACAGGAATCCCCTGCTCGGCCCCCTGATCGAGGAGGGCCATTGCGCCACCCCGGCCCGGCAACGTTCCCACGACGATTTCATAGCGCGGGTGTCCTTCGAAGGCCTTCGCGACCGTCAGAATATGGGACGTAATCCCCCCGAAATAGGGGCTTTCCGCCAAATGCAGGATACGGAGCTTGCTCCTTGGCGGCGTCCTGGCATCCAATTCGTCGTCCTCCCACCTCAAGTCATGGAGCCCAGCTTGGAAAAATCCCCATTAGTTGGTAGTATATTCTAGACAAGTGCCTGTTCCCCATGCTTTATTCGCGGCGGTGCATTGGGTCCGCGGAGAATGCGTGGAACCGCTCGGGTTTCAGGGCAGGCGCTTTCCAAATGGCAGTTAGGGATGCCTATCGGGCGCGATACTCGGGTGTAAGCGCCGGGGATATCATGGCGGAAATGGCGAATTACCAAGGGGTTGCCCTGAACGTCGTCAAAGTACGGGACCGATCCATCCTGTATTGGCGGCGTCTCCGCAGGCCTTTGTTCTTGTTGGGACTGGTCGCGGCGGATTTGCTTACACCGGTCTTGGCGTTTGCCATTGCCTATTCGCTGCGGTACGGGTCCGTGCCCTTCGCTGACTCGCTTCTCGACGTACTTTCCCGACCCGGTACACAACTTGCCTTGTCTCTGGTGTCGGTGGCGTATGTGCTTATGTTGCGGCAAGCGGGCATATACCAATTGCACCGAACGTGGCTGCCGCTGGATCTCGTGATCCGAATTGTACTTACGACGTCTGTCGCGACCCTGTTGCTTTCCGTGGCCGGGTACGGTCAGGCGAGTGTGTTCGGTTCTCGTGCGTTTCTCGCCTACTACTGGCTCATAGCCACCACAATGGCCTTTGCCACAAAGTTGGGTGCGCGCATCGTCGTGCTGGCCATGTTGTGTTTTGGCATCGGGGTGAAAAAGGTTGTTCTAGTGGGCAGCACACAAAACGCGAATCGCCTGCTTCAAACCATACGCCTCAATCCTCAACTCGGCTACCGTGTGACGGGGCTCATGTATCGTGGCGGCGACAATCCTGTGCTTGAGAATGTCTCGGCACACGGCGTGCGCAGCGGTTCGGCGTCGCAAGTGTCGCGGCGCCTGTTGGATCTGAATCCCGATTTGATCATTATCGCCACTTCGGCGCGCAAGAGTGATGAATTGTTGAATCTCATTGCCGATTGTACGGCCCAGGGCATCGAAGTCCGGCTCGTGCCGGAGTTTTTCGAAGTGTACTCGTCGAAGCTGCAAGTGGATCGGTTGGGCATTATTCCGTTGGTCCATCTGCGGCCGTTGAAAGTGCCGGTGATGAGCGCGGCCGTGAAGCGCACGGCGGATCTTGTGGGCGCGTTGAGCCTGCTTCCCTTATTCGGCGTGGTGTATGGGTGGCGTTCGTTGCGGGCCGCGCGCAAACACGTGCCGGTACTGCAACGAATGCGCGTTGCGGGACTCAAGGGCCGGCCGTTCGATTTGTTGTTATTTCACCCGGACACCGGGGCGGGCGCCACAGGCGAGCGGGCGATGTGGAATGCATTCCCTCAAGTCATGAACGTACTCAAGGGCGACATGAGTCTTGTTGGTCCCCGGCCAAGCGACTTGGAGCGGGCCTTGCACTATAATTCGTGGGAACGCCGGATCCTGGCCGTGCGTCCGGGCATGGTCGGATTCAACGCGGCGGCGGACGGCCAGCTTGTGGCGTCGTCGGATCAATTGGCGTGGGATGTTGCCTACCTGGACAATCAGTCGCTGGCTTTTGATTTCAATGTGCTTGTTTCGGGCGTCGTGCGAGCGGGCGCGTCGGTCGTTCGGGGGTAGCGGAATGCTCATTGTTCGCGCACCGGTGCGCATCAGTTTTTTCGGCGGCGGTACGGACCTCCCGAGTTATTACTCCAAGCATGGTGGCGCCGTCATCAGCGCTTCCATCAACAAATACTTTTACGCACTCATCAGCGAACTGCCTGAGCGACGCGTGCAATTGATTTCGGCCGATCTGCGTGTGATGCAGACGCTCGACGATCTCCGGCCCGAAGCCGTGGAAGGCGATTTACAGATACCCATTTCCGCCATCAAGTATGTGGGCATGGATCGCGGGGCCAGTATTTTTCTTGCTTCCGAGATTCCGCCGGGCACGGGACTGGGATCCTCCGGCGCGGTGAGCGTGTGCATGGTCAAGGCGCTGAGCGTGTTTCAACAACGCCATTTCGATCGATACGCGCTTGCGGAAGCGGCGTACCATATCAACAGCGTGATGCTCGGACATCCCGGCGGGAAACAGGATGAATACGGATCGGCGTTCGGCGGACTCAAGCACATCGAGTTTCGCGCGGACGGGGTGACAGTGCATCCCATCGATCTTGATCCGGTGTTGATGCGGGAGCTGGAATCTAACATTCTTTTGTTCTTCACCGGTAGTTCCCGCGAATCCTCCAGCATTCTCAGCCGCCAGAAGGAAGCTTGCGAAGACAAAAAGAAAGACACAGTGTCCGCATTGTCCGAGATCAAAGACATGGTGGGCGAAGGCATTCAGGTGTTGCAGTCCGGGCAACTCCGGAAGTTTGGCGAACTGCTGCACAAGGCATGGGAGAGCAAGAAGCGCGTGGCGGCGGGGATCAGCAACCCTCATATCGACGAGCTTTACAGTCTCGCGCTTGCCAATGGGGCGGTGGGCGGCAAGATCGCGGGCGCGGGCGGCGGCGGCTTCCTGATGCTCTATTGCGAAGGCGCCGCGCGCGAAGAGGTTTCAAGGGCGATGCGGGCCGCGGGCGCAAAGGAAATGTTGTTCACCTTCGATCACGACGGAGCTTCCGTGGTGTATGACGAGCCCTTTTTTCGTACCGATTCCGATCTGGAGGCGCGTTGGCACCTGGTGGAGCTGGCGTGATGCCGGTTGCCGTGGACGAGAGCGCGAAATACCGTCCAACCGCGCCGAAGCCGATTCGTCCGTTGGTGGCGACCGCGCTTCTTCTGGTGCTTATACTTATCATTTCGGCGTTTATGATTAGTGTCGCGCACCGCATTCTAAGCAAGCGGATGGACCGGTTCGTTCTGGACGAGACGATTCGCATCAGCAAGGAGGATATTGAGCGGGGCAAAGTCGGCAATGCCGAAACCCTGTTGATTGATGTTGTGCGGGCACGCCCCGCGTTATTGCCGGAATTGGCATGGCAGTTTTCGGACGATTGGGTCATCCTGCCACGGTTCAGCCATTTCATTGCGGTTGCCGACTCGGCCGCCGCCGATTCGCTTGCTTCGGAAATGGAGCTGCGGTTTGGCGGCGCAGTCAGTCAGTCGCGACTCCCTGATGCGTTTGCGAACAACCCCGTGGAGGTATTGTCGGACGCGAGTACCGCGGTAGCCGAAGCTGACCCTCGAGCATTGCCCGAGGAATTGCGGGTGCAGGCCCGGGCCGCGGCCACAGCGTCGAATCCATTTGCGTCGGCCCGGTATGCGCTGTTGTACGAGCGCGACCGCACAAGGGCCAAAGATTTGTTCCAACGGGACTGGGCCGAGCACAGCCGGAGCGACTCCGCGTTTTGGCTGGGCGTGATAGCCGAACTCGAAGGGCGGCCGGACTCGGCCAGGGACTGGTATGCGAACGCGTTACAGCAGAGCCGGTCTCATCTGGGTGCGGCGAAAGCGTTGGGGCGATTGGCGAACGAGAGCTAAGGCAACATGGCCATGCCGCGAATCCGGAGCAGTCCTGATTCCGCCGCATAGGTTACTTCCACGGATTGCAGCGGCCCGAAGCCTTCTTCCAATTCAAATTGGCCGGTGTATACGTTGGCTTCGAAGTTGACGGTTTCGACGTTTTGTTCCCACGACCAGGCGACGGGGGCCATTTCGTGCTGCAGATTTCCGCGCACGTGGTAGTTGTACCACGTTGACGCTGTTTCCTTGCCCAACCGCAGATTGCGTTTCAACGATTTTCCGGCCGAGTCTTTCACCGTTACTTCGGCGATCACGGTTTCATTGGGCAGTTCCTCGATCCAATCCGCGCTGGAAATAATGACGATGCTTCGGGCTTGAAACCCGGGTTTTGGATTCGGCACTGCAATGCCGAACCATCGGCTCAGCACCACGTGATCGGATGAGAGGACTTCACCTTGGGGATACAGGGTTTTCAGTTTTTCCACGACTTCGGGTTGCGGTTCCGGCACAGGCGGCACGAGGACCTGACCCAGGGGGATGTTTTGAGTAGGGGATGTGTTGTTACTTACGATCACGTTGTACAGACCGGCCGGACTGACGTTCATTGGAGGCAACGTGTGATCGGTCCAGAAAACGTCGCCGTAGTTCAGGCCGGCGGTGTCCACATTGACCGGGTTTGGTTGCAATAGACGCGCATATCCGTCGTGTTGTGCGAGGCGCACGGCATAGGCCCCGTTACGCGGGCTGGGTTGCGGCGTGGGATCGATGGACCAGAGCAGGCGGATTGTAAGCGGTTTGTTCAGGGTGACCGTGCCGAGCAGCCGATCGGATTCAAACCATGGCGGCAGCGACACCCGCACGGTCATTCCGCCCTGGGGCGCGCCGTCAGACTCTTCCGGCAGGGTGATGCCGGATACCCGCAGGCCGTTTTTGAAACCTTCCACCCACACCATTTTTTGCGGCGTGTATTCGGCGACGATGGCCTTTGCCTTTTCGAGGATGGCCGGATCGATCGCGGCTTGGGTGGATGCGGGAGTTTGGCCCGATTCGACTTGCAGTAATGCGATGGCAGACACTATGGTCAAACAGAAATGCATGGGCATCCGGTGTTCCCGCAATAGTCCCCGAAATTGTGGAAAGCGGTAGACTACACAGGAAGCGAGCCGCCGGTCAAAGCGTGGGCTTGTTACTGTTCGAAAGGGTGTGGGTACCAACGTGAATCGATGTGTTCTCCTGGATCGGGATGGCGTCATCAATCGGGCCGTGCGGGACGGGTACGTTCTCGAGACAAGCGCGGTTGAAATCCTTCCTGGGGCCGCTCGGGCAATTGCGGATCTAAACGCTGCCGGATACTCCGTGTTGGTCGTCACCAATCAGCAATGTGTCGGGAAGGGGATGCTGGCCCCTGAGATCCTGCAAGAAATCCACGATCATATCCGCGAAAAGGTCGCATTGGAATCGGGTGGCCGGATCGAGGCCTTTTACTGTTGTCCTCACCTTGCACAGGATGCGTGTTTGTGCCGCAAGCCGAAGCCTGGGCTGATTCACCAGGCGAGGGATCAGTATGGATTCGAAATAGTCCAGACCTATTTTGTGGGCGATTCCTATTCCGATCTGATCACGGCGGGCAATGCGGGCTGCAAGCCGATCTTTGTCTTGAGTGGATTGGATGCGGAACGCTATCGGGCTGGAGTACCGCTTCCTCATCTGGATTGTCCGGTGGCGCCGGATTTGGCGGAGGCGGTACGCCTGATTCTGGAAAACACCTTGGAGTGATCTTTTGATTCGGCCATGGTTTGAATCTGTTCCGCCGTGGTACACTCGGGAGTCTGATCGTTGCTCAACGGCTGCGGAGCCGTGCTGAAGACCATCACCCTATTCCATGGAGCATACCAGGTGAACTTGCAAGCGTGGTGCGCGTGCGGCCATGGCCCAATTGGCAGGCGGTCGAATCGCGTTTGTGTTCGGCAGCACCACTACGAATTTGCGTGAACCGAGTCATGAATTTCCATAAAGACAATCCAATCCGCTGCAGTATTGTCATTTGCACGAAGGATCGCGTTCACGACACGCAGAAGTGCCTTGCAAGTTTGGCCGCGCAGACCGAGTCGCCGGACGAAGTCGTGGTCGTTGATTCGGGTTCCGACAACACCGATGCGATTGTCAGACAGTATGCCGTGGGCAATCCTGCGGTCCGGGTGAATTACCTCCGGTCCGAGCCCGGGCTGACGCTGCAGCGCAACGTGGGGATTCGCGCCGCGACCTGCGACATACTTCACTTTCTCGACGACGACGTTATCCTCGATCCTGACTATATTGCGGAGATACAACGCGTGTTTCGGTTGTCCGGGAACGAAGATGTGGTGGCCGTGAGTCCGATTCTCCGATTGCCCAAGCAGGTTTCGCCGGCGCGCATGGCGCTTTTCCGTTTTTTCGGGATGCCCCACATCAATGGCACAGGCCGCATGCTGCCGTCGGGTTTTGGTTCGTACACGTGGTACAGCGGCTATACGGACGTGCACGAGTTGGAAGTGGGGTGCGGTTGCTGCGCTTACCGGCGGTCAATTTTCGATCGCATTACTTTTGACGAGCATTTTTATGGGTATGGATTTCTGGAGGATTTGGAGTTTTCGTATCGTGCCGGCAAACTGGGACGCATTCTCTGCAACCCCAAGGCGGGCATGTTGCACGTGGAGACGCCTTCCGCGCGCACCGATCACAAAGAGCTTGCGGCGATGCAGATCTACAATCACTACTATGTGTTCAAGAAGCATCTGCCGAAGACTCCGTATCATTGGGCGTGGTTCTGGTGGAGCGAGTTGGGCTTCAGCCTTCAGCGTCTGAATCAGGCGATTCGCCAGCGCAACACTTCCTGGATCACCGGAATGGCGGCAGGTTACGGGTCGATCATTCGGGGCCGGCCGCGGAAGAAGGGCTGAGCCGGGTTTTCCGGTGGGGCGCGGCGGTCCGGATGGTTTGATGCTTCCCGCGGGGGATTGCTACACTTTGGCCCGGGCTGTGTGATTCTTTCGGGGTACGGGAGATTTTTCTTTGGAACCGGCTGCGCCGTTGCGCATTCTGCAAATCAACAAGTTTCATTTTCTCAATGGCGGCGCGGAGTTGTATTACCTCGGGTTGTCGGAGTTGCTGCGCGATCATGGACATACGGTCCATTTTTTTTCGATGGCGCATCCCGAAAACATTCCGTGCGAGCAGTCGGGATATTTCATCGAGCATGTGAACTACGAGAACCCGGGCGGCCTCCAGGGAAAGCTGAAGATTGCCGCGAAAACGGTTTATAACGGCGAGGCGAGGCGCAAGATTGCGCGATTGCTGGATGACGAGCCGTATGACGTTGTTCATTTGCACAACTACCATCACCAGATCACACCGAGCATTCTTCCGGAGATCAAGAAGCGCGGCATTCCTATTGTGATGATGGTTCAGGATTTCAAGATCGTCTGCCCCAACTACAAGATGCTCACCCATGACGGTGTGTGCGAGCGGTGCAAGGGGCACCACTACATCCAATGCGCGATTCATCGTTGCAACAAGGGATCGCTGCTGGGCAGCGTGGTGAATACGGTGGAGATGTATGTGCACCATTGGAAGCGCTACAACGAACTCTATGATTTGTTTGTGGCGCCGGCGCGCTTCACGGCCAACAAGATAATCGAGTTTGGCATACCGCGCGAGAAAGTCACGTATGTGCCGAACTTCATCCATGTGGATCAATACGAGCCGCAATACGAGCCTGGCGATTACCTGCTTTATCTTGGCCGCCTCTCTTCGGAGAAAGGCGTGCCCACACTCATCGAAGCCATGAAGCAGTTCCCGAATGTGAAACTCAAGATTACAGGCCGCGGCCCCTATGAAGACGCAATCAAGGGTCTCGTGAAGGAAAGCGGCATGACGAATCTTGAATTGACCGGCCACCTCTCTGGAGACACGCTACGTGCCGCGATTCGCAATTCGATGGCGGTGTTGATTCCGTCGGAATGGTATGAGAACTGTCCGCTTGCGTTGATTGAGGCGTATGCCTACGGCAAGCCGGTCATCGGCGCGCGCATCGGCGGGCTGGGCGAGATGGTGTTCGACGGGCAAACCGGTTTTCAATTCACCGCGGGCGATGCCCCGGATCTCGCGCGGGCCATAGGCCTTGCCGTGGCCGATCGTGATCGCCTGCGCACTCTGGGCCGGAATGCCCGCAAGCGCGCCGAGGAGGAATACGACGCGCCCCATCAATACGAGCAGGTGATGAAGGTCTACAACCGTGTACTTGGCCGGACCCCCGCCGCGGCGTCGGTGTAGCCGATGGTTGACGTGGCACACAAACCCATGCGCATTGGCGTAGTTGGTCTCATCACCATTGGGGGGGCCTCCAGCGGCACGGCGGGCGGCGTGGAAAAGCTCATCGAGGAAGTCACCACGCGCCAGGCCGCGGCGGGTCACGACGTCACGGTGTATGTGCGCAAGAAATACAACACCGATGGACTGAAGGAATACCATGGCGTCAAACTGGTGAGCCTGCCCGCCATCTACACCAAGCATTTGGAAGCGATTACGCATTCGTTTCTTTCCATGATCGTGGCCATCTGGCAATGCGAGGTCATTCAATTTCACTCCATGGGTCCGGCGGTTCTTTCATGGATTCCGCGTCTTTTTGGCCGAAAGACAGTCTGCACGCTTCACGGTCTCGACTATCGCAGGGACAAGTGGGGCACGGTTGCGAAGACTGTGCTGCGTATCGGCGAATGGTGTGCGTTGCACTTTCCGAACCGTACCACGGTGGTGTCGCGCTTTTTGGAGCGTCACTATCCCGAGGCGTATGGGAAAGATGTGGTCTATATTCCCAATGGCGTTCCCGCCATACCGCATCGTCCGTTGCAGTCTCTTTCGAAACACGGCCTTGAGCCCGGCAAGTACATTCTCTACCTTGGCCGCATCGTGCCGGAGAAGGGGGCGCAATACCTGGTGCCGGCCTTTCGCGCGGTGGACACCGACATGAAACTTGCGATCGTGGGCGACGCCCGCCACGCTGGCGAGTTTTACACGACCGTGCGCACGCTGGCCGAGGGTGACGACCGCATCGTGTTCACAGGCGCGCTCTACGGTGCGGACAAGGAAGAGGCCTTCAGCAATGCTTATCTGTTTTGCCTGCCGTCGGATTTGGAGGGTCTCCCTATTGTGTTGCTGGAAGCCATGGGCAATGGGCGTTGTTGTCTGACCAGCGACATTCCCGAAGTGGTCGAGGTGATTGACCCGCCTCGTCTGGGGTATCCGGACGGCGATCCCGAAGGCAATCCGGCTCCGCATGGAGTTACGTTCAAAAAGGCCGATTTGGCCGATTTGGCGGCGCAACTTACGAAGCTTATTGAGAATCCCGTAGAGACGGCACGACTAGGCGAAAGCGCCCGCAACCACGTGCTCCGGGAATACAATTGGGACGCCATCGCGCAGCAATACCTCAACGTGTACCACGAGGCATTGCATGGAACTCCGAACGCGCCCGCCTGACGCACCCCTGCAATAAAAGTGACGATACAAGGAGGTACGGGTTCGCGATGGGTAGAAGGGGCCTAAGGGACGAAAGGGATGGGGATAGATATGTTGTTTTTGACTGCGATTACAGTGCGCCTTGGCCGGTGAGGACGGTTCGAATGGTTGCGTACAGGATGCGGGCGTCGGTGGGGAACGAGACGGTGTTGATATAGACGAGGTCGTACCGGAGTTTGTGTTTGTAGTCGGTGTCGTAGCGGCCGTGGATTTGGGCGAGTCCTGTGAGGCCGGGGCGGACTTGGAAACGCCATTCGTAGAGTGGATTTTCTTGAACGAATTGGTCGACGAATTCCCGGCGTTCGGGGCGGGGTCCGACGAAGCTCATTTCACCCCGGAGGACATTCCAGAGTTGGGGGAGTTCGTCGATCCGGTATCGTCTGAGAATTCGGCCGAGGGGCGTAATTCGCGGGTCGCCTTCGGTGGAGAGAATGGCGCCGCTGTTGGCCTCGGCGTTGGGGATCATGGTGCGCAATTTGATCATGCGGAACGATGAGCCGTTCAGCCCGACGCGATCCTGTACGAACAGGGCTGGTCCCGGGGAGGTCCATCGGATGGCGGCGGCGGCCACGGCCATCACGGGCAAGGCGGCGATGAGCAGAACCACAGCGCCGAGCACGTCGGCGATGCGCTTGATGGGCCGGTACGCACTGTACAGGTAGGCGGAGCGTAAAGGGACAACGGGGAGCCCGGCCACACGCATGATGCGGGTGCCCGCTAGGAGCGAGAGGTCGAGGCCGGGAAAGAGGAAGAATTCGGTTTTGCGCGGGTCGATGCGGCTCAGCGTGACAGGGGCGACGGTCAGGGAGGGGTCAATTCCTGCGAGGATAATCTGGTCGGCGAGTTCGAGTTCGGCGGCGGTGCCGGGATTCGTCATGGAGCCGAGCGCGCCGGAGTCTTGGTGAGATTCGCTGGTTGTGTAGTAGCCTGCAAGCCGGATGGAAACCGGGGCTTCGCGGTGTACTTCTTGCGCAAGTTCGCGGCAGGCAGTGGGGTCGCCCACGAGCGCGAGGCGCAACTCGTATCCGCGGCGGCGCAGCCATGCGAGCGCGGCGGAACGGGATGCGGCGAACCACGCCGCCAGCAAGAGGAAATCGAGTAGTGCGACCCATCGCGACAGTTCCCATTCGGGCCGGTAGTAGAAACTAATGCCAGTGAGCATAAGATAACCGGTAGCGACGCCCCAAAATGCGGCGCCGACAGCGGCGAAACCGTGATCGACGGTGGTGAGTTTGTGGCGGAAATCGTAGAGTCCGGATGCGTATGCCGCGAAGAGGCGCACCGCGAGCAGCACGGCAAATGTGTAGACATAAGGCTCGACATTTTGCCATGGCGGAGCGCCTGCAAATCGAATAGTCAGAGCCGCGAAGGAACTGGCGGCGGCGCCCAGCAGATCCAGGCCCAGCAGTGCTCTGATCGCTCCACCCGGCCGGATGCGATCGTTTGCAGGTTCCGATCCGATGCGATTCGTTTTGATCTTTGTACCCGTCACGCGTTGTATTCCATAGCCACGGGACTTCGCGCGGCCTTCTACCGGCGGGTAAACCGCGCCGGAACCTCGCAGATAGGAAGAGTAATCAATACGGGCGGCCGCGCACAATGTGCGGCGGAGTTGCCGCACGTGAAAGGAAGCCGCGCGGCCGGGGTTTGTTTGTCATCGGTGGAACATTTACCATCAGGGGCATTCGTATTCTTGGTGCATTGCATATACGGGTGAAGTCACTTTGAGCAACCCTGTCCCATCAGAACCGGTCGAGTCGAATGCTCCGTTGGCTTTCCGTGGGCTGCCTGCGGTTTCCATCGCATTTTCCATTCTCTTGTTGCTTCTGCTGATCGGATTCGTGCTGGTCTTCAGCCGTTTTGGGCTGGATTGGATTGCCCGATCGGAGGCTTCGGACGCGTCTACGGTGCTGCGGCAGGGAATACTCTTTCAGGCGGAAGGGCGGCTGAACGAGGCTGTGGAGTCGTACCGGACGGCGTTGCGTTTGGGCATCGAATCGGAAAAGGCGCGCCAGAATTGTCTGCAGCGCCTTCAGTGGATTCTTGCGGAGCGAGGGCACAAGGCCGGCACGGTCGTAGATCGCGACAATGCCATTGTCACCGATCCGGGTTTGGAAACGTTGATGGATCCGGACACGCCTTGGTATGTGGGCGGCGCGCCAGCCGTGCGCGCGGCCGTGGTTGGTTCGGAGCCGGTCGACGGCAGGACGTCGGTGCGGATCGAATTTGATTCAAGCGCCGAGGAATTGATTGCGCAACCGATTGCCGTCATACCCGGGTATGCCTATCAATTGAGTTGCTGGATCCGCGCGGAGTCGGTAACCGGTGCGGGAGTCCGGGCGGGCGTGGGGAGCACCCATACGACGGAGCTTGTGACGGGCGTTGCCGACTGGAAGCAGTATGTTTTGCCATTTGTAGCGGAGACAGCGCCGATCCGATTTGCCCTGATTGCAGACGGGTCCCATGGAACTGTATGGATTGATGGCGTGTATGTTTTCCCGGAGCGGCACAGCACGCTGTCCAACGGTAGCTTTGAGGCGGGCGAATTGGGTCGCCGGTATTGGCTGGGAGAGGTAAGCGATCGCGCATCGGTTGCGGTGGATCGGGATGTGAAGTTGGAAGGGCGGCAAGCGTTGCGCGTGTCGCTTCCGGCCCGCGAGAACCTGGGGCTATGGCAGGAAGTGCCGGTGATGGCGGGGGGCCGTTATGTGATTACCGGTTGGGTGCGCACACGCGATGCCGGTGGGATGGGGGCGTGCATTGAAGTGTGTGACGCGGACAACCGCGCGGGTTTCTTGACACGAAGTGCGTTGTTGACGGGGACGCGCGACTGGACACCGCTGACGCTGCAATTCGAGGTTCCCCGTGATACCGCGAGTCTGCTTGTCATGTTGCGTCGCCCTGCCGAAGGAAGCGAACCCGAGACCCTGGGGGAGATTTGGTTCGATGCCTTGCGTATGGAATCGGTTTCATGACCGAGCATGCGCCGGAACGGATCGAGGTAACGCGCCCATCAAGTTTTCGAGAGAAGGCGATAGCGTGGCTTGCAGTCTGTACCGCAATTGTTCTGACGGTGCTTTATCAGGCCTCTTCTCGCTATGGCGGGCAACGAGGAACAGCGGCGCAGGCTGAGCGCGTGAACACCCTTATGGAGGCCGGGCAGTGGCCGGAGGCGGCCCAGGCGGCCGGGCAAATGTTGTACAGCCATCCGTTTGATGCGCGGACGCATTTTCAGATCAGCCGTTGCCGCCTGGAGGTGGATCTGCCCGATGTCGCACTTGAGCATTTGATCTGGGCCGCATCGGGAACACGGACGCGCGGCCCTGCCGTTCTTCCACCGCCGACGCGGGACGAATTGACTACTCTTTTGGGTGAGATTGCTCAACGTAATCCCACTACGTTGGCCACTCCACTGGGCTTGTTGCGATCGGCGCGCGTTGCAGCGAGCCTGGACGATTGGCCCCAATTCTATTCGTTGTTGCGTGTGATGCCGGGTGACGGCGCGGCTATTCGTTGCCTGGACGGATCGGAGCTTTTTTCCGATGTGTTTCGGATTCCTGCGGTCCGAATTGCGGAGGCCGGACTTTCCGACGGCCAACTTGCGCGCGCGGTGGGCCTGATTGGCCCGACGGCATGCGGCCTATCCGCGGGGCGGCCCGGGTTGGGCATGTCCTGGAAATTGATCGCGACCGGCGACGCCGAGGGTAACCGGTATCGCGTTCAGTTCGGGCCGATGCGCGCTTCGGAACAGGCGGATGGCTGGTTGCTGGCCGCTGTTGATCCGAATTCGCCGGCCATTGTATGCCGGGAGACGATTTCGTTGAAGGCGCTGAGCAACGAAAGGGAAACGCTGGAAGCCTGGTGGCGTGCCACGCAGCCGTATCCTTTTGTGTTTGGCATGGCTTCTGGGCGCGCGGTCGGCGAAATGTCCCGTGAGGCGCGCGCCGCGCTTGAATCGATTGTGGGCGTTTCGCGCATTCCTCCGGAGACCGTAATGCCCAATGCCTATGTGTTTGCCGTGTTACGGATGGACGGGGTTGTCACCGTGTGCGAAGCTTCCGGAGTTGCATCGGATATGCCGGCCATTGCGTACGATTGCGGCGAGCGCGGGCCATGACAGGCAGCCATGGAGAATAACGTGCTGCGCACAGTGCGCGTCCTTCTGTCGCAGGCCGAGTATTTTCTGTTGTGTCTGGTGGCGTTTTCGTTGCCGGCGCAGGCGGCAATTGTTGTTCCAGGCACTTCGGTCACGGTTGTGAAAGCGGGCGGCCTGCTGTTGATTGCGGTGGTGATGGCGAGGCGCGTCTTGTGCAAACGCGCGCCGTTTGCAGCGACCGGCATAGACGGTGCGTTAGCGCTGTTCGCGTTGGCTTGCGCGCTGTCCATTCCCGGTTCCGTCGATCGCGATGCGTCGATCCGGGGCATGACGCTTTTTGTTCAGTATGCGGTTTTGTTTTATGCGGTCTCAACGGCGATTTCCGAACCGCCGGCGCTTCGCGCGTTTGCGCCTGTTTTCGCTGGTGGCGCGGCATTCAGCGGGGTGTTGGCGGTGCTGGCCAGCGCCGAACTGGGTGTCCGGCCCACCGTCGATATGGCGACGTTGACCTTGGGCATCCGGCGAATATGCGTTGGTCATCCTGATGCCAATCAGCAAGCGTTGTTCCTGGTGTTTGGTCTTGCCTGTCTGTTGTTTGAACCCGCTGTATGGTCCACGCGTATCCGCCAAGCGGCCGCGATTCTTGGGGGGATAGCCATTGCGGCCGGTTTGGCGCTAACCATGTCGCGCACAGGATGGGCGATAAGTGCCGTGATTGTGTTGTGGCGGCTGATGCTGACTCGCCACCGGATGACGTTCGCGTTGTTAATTGGAGCAATAGGCGCCGCAGGGGCCTTAGGGTTGTGGGCCATGAAGCCGGATTTTATTGAGTCCGTGCAGCGCAGGGTATATGAGGGGGCCCAGGCTGGCGATCGATCCACCGCTTCCCGTGTAATGCATTACGCCCGCGCGGGCGAGGAGGCTGTCCGTGGGGGCTGGTTCGGGCACGGGCTGGACACGGCACATGCGATAGGGAAGGACCTGACGGATCCGCTTGGTAAGCCCATTGGCTCGACCGTGCACAGCGTGCCCATCAGTTTTTGGATTGAGCTTGGTTGGTTTGGTCTCGCTTGTTTTGGTTGGTTGTGGAGTGCGATTGGCGTGCAGTGGGTGTCCGCGTATCGATCGGCGCGTGATGAGGAGTACAAGAGCCGGGTGTTCTCGACGGGGGCGGTCACCCTGGTCTATTTGGCGTTTAGCCAGATTATGCCCTTTATTCAGATTTCCGGGCTGGCGATCCTATTGGGTTTTGTGATGGGGACGATCAACGCGCGGACGCGGAGCGACACGAACTAACCCGGATATTTCACGAATTTGTCCAATAAACTGTGTACCAACAATTCAACCGGCCTGTTACCAAAACTGGCGCACTTACAGTGTGCATGTGAAATATCCTCAGCATTTCAAGCGTAAGGAATTCTGTGTGAGCATTTTGCGCCACGGAGACTGTACTTAAATCTTCCACGCATGATTTAAGCGTGGTGCAAAATGCGGGCTAAGGATTGAGAGCGAGCAACCGACGGGCGGCGAGCGCGGGCGACACGCCTTGATTGACGGCTTGCGCGTAGTTTGCCGAAGCATTCACGGGGTCGCCGGCCGCTTCTGCCAGAATGCCCAAATTGATCCAGGCGCTTACGGCTGTTTCCGGGTCGGCGGTTGCGCGCTCGAGCGCAGGGGCGGCGCTTTCAAAATCGCCGGCCGCGACAGCGGCGAAGCCTTCGGCATTGACGTTCACCTCTGTTGTCCATTGACCGATAGAGTATGTGAGTCCAGCGGGCGCTTCGAGTTTGTTGTTTACCGGATCAGGGGGCAACGCGGCCGCATCCCGATAGCGATCCTGTTTCATCAAGTTGGTCCGCTTGATGTGGGTGATAATCCATCCGCCGTCCGTTTTATCCGAGTCCGGGAATCCGTCGATCGCGTCGGCATGCGCGCCAGACGCGAACAGTACGCGTGCGCGCATTACGCCGTTTTCATGTGGGCCGTCGGCATATACGTGATCCAATTCTCGTGCCAGCAAGGGCATGACTCGCAGGGCGCTGCCTGTGAAATCCAGAATGCTGGAGGCGTATTCCGGCGACGTTTTTAACGCGCGCACCATGACAGACTCTGCAAGGCCATAGTTGTCGTCTGCAATGGCCGCGTTAACGGATTCCTCCAGCAGCGGTTTATACAACGCAATGGCCCACGTGCGCCCCCAATGGCTAAATGCAGATTGAAAGGCGGCGAAGCATGCGGCTAGGGCGAGGAATACGAATAGCCGCATTTTCAGTACAGATAGGTGGTTGAGTTTACCTACACGGTTTGTCATTGCGCTGATTGCCATTCGGCTTCGATAAGGCCCCGCATTTGCGGGTCCAAATCCTCCGTTGCCAGTATTTTCTCATAAAGGCTTGCGGCATCCGCAAGCGAACCCGCCGAGGTGAGGGAGCGTGCTTCGAGTACCATCAACGTCACATTTTGTGGATCCTTTTCGAGAGCCTGCCTCGCAAGCATGGCCGCATCTTGAAAACGGTTTTCACGCATGAGCGCGTGGTGCCAATACGTTGTGGCCTTGTTTTGATCGTTCGCGGGCAGACGAGGGTTCCACGAATCGAACAGGGTCACGGCTTCGTTTGTTCGGCCTGCAATGGCAAGAATGACGCCGAGATTTACACCGAGATCCGCGGCAGCCGAATCGTCCGTACTCAGTTGCCGCAACTCCATCAGCAGCCAATCCGCGACCCATGCGACTTCCGCTTCCACGGGTTCAGCGGCATTCGCGAGTCCGACACGATTGGCGAATTGCATCGCCGCCTGAGCGGCTTCCGTGGCCGCTTTCAGTAGGTTTTCAGTGCCACCTTGAAAGGCAGTCGAAAGTGCGGCCACGCCGACGGGCAGGCCGGCTTCAGCGGAGTCCCGGGCCAGCCGGATGGCACGTTTGAATGCGGCATGCTGGTTGTGTCGTAGAGCGAACCGGCTGTACGCGCGCCATGCGTCCGGATTCGATGGAGCGATGGCGACGGATCGGCGCAACGAGGCCTCCGCGGAGGCGTAATCTCCTTTTTGCGATTCCTCGATGGCGGACTTGCACCAATACATGCCCGATAACAGTGTGCGAAGTGCGGGGTCGTCGTTTTTGGAGCGAATGCCTTGGAAATAATCGATCTGGTGGAGTATCGCGTGGTGCAAACGAGTGGCGGAGTCGATGCGTTCGATACAACGTGCCGTCTTTTTCCACACCTCATAGGAGGATGGATACGCGTCAATGAATCGCAAGATCGCGGATTCGGAGCCTGACGAGTCGCCCAAGGCCAATCGCAGATCGACCAGTTTGGCGTATTGGGCTTCCGGGCTCTCCGGATAATTGGCAATGGCGAGCGCAACGTGCTTTTCCGCGGCCGTCACAACGTCCTTGGGAACGCTGGCGTCGTTGGACTTTGCTGGAGGCCACACGTGTGTTTTCTCGAGGGGCGCGAGGGCGACATCGGCGAGCAGTTCGTGGGCTTCCGGGAGTGGCGCGCACATGGCGATTGCGGCCTCGGCGCTTTCCCGCGCGGCAGCGAGGGCTTCGCTGAACTCAGGTGTGTTGGGATCTAGAGTTTGGGCTTTGTCCAGTTGGACGCGTCCGAGCGAAGTGTGCGCAAGTACGAAATTGGGGTTGTCCTCAAGTGCGCGCCCCAAGGCAGTCTCCGCCTCGTCATACTTGTGCTGCCGGGCCAGCATTCGCCCGTACTCAAAAGGGGCCTGCCAGTGCCATGGTGTGATGCGTTCACTCGTTGCGAATAGCGCTGGCGATCGAAATGCGAGTCCCGATGCTGACCCGTCGATAGCCCTTTTCAACACAGCCATGGAGCGAAACACCTGAACGTTCCAGAGGACGAGGAGCAGGGCTACAAAGGCGACGCCATATGGAAGCAGTCTGGCGAGAGATGCGCGTGAGCCGGAAAACGGCGTGCGTTCGACGCCAATACCGTCAAGTGCTCCGGCCACCATGAAGAACAACATGGCGGAAACCGGTGCGTGCGCGTTGAAGCCGAAGACGCTGTCCAACCCGAACACCGTGAAGAATGCAGCCATGGACAGGCCTAGCGTGCGGTTTGCTGGTGTGTGCGCGAGACTCAGGGCGGTGCAACTGCCGGCAAGAAGCACACCCAGATAGGCCAGCACGCCGGGGAATCCCATTTCGATTGCGAATTCCATGGGCTCGCAATGCACGTGCTCGTTGTAAAAACCTTCGGTGGCGAACCAGATCTCTTCGAAGGGGGTCCAAAAGGGTGGATTCTGAATGGCGTACGAACCGAGACCCCAACCGGTCAACGGTTTTTGCAGGATCATTTCGGCGCCACCCTGCACGGCATTGTAGCGCAGAAGCATGGAGGAATCCGGCGGAAGCGGTGTGCCGTACCGGCCGATGGAGAACCATGCAACCATGAAAACCGTTGCCGCGACCAAGACACCGAACGAGCCGATCGTCGTCGCCACGTAGGTGCCCGGCTTGAGCCGGAGGCGGAGCGCTGTCGCTGCAATAACCAGCAACGCTACGGCGCCTGCCATGGCCAGCACGCCTCCGCGCTGGTGAGTCCAGTACAGATGCAGCCCATACACGGGCAGAAGCAGCACCATCCAGAAGTGGCGCGTGCACAGGTACACTGCCAAGGGGATTGCGAGCACCAGCGCATGGCCGGCGAGATTGGGATTGCCATATGTTGCGGGCAGGTTTCGATATTCTTCCATTTCTTTAACGGCTTCGCCCCAGGGGAAAGGGTCGTATCCCGTCTTTTGCATGAAGCCATAGATGGAAGCAATGAAGATCGCGCCGCAGGCCGCGGTGATCAACGATTCGAAATGGTCACGTGTGCGAATTAATTGTCGCGCCGCGTAGAAGAGACAGCCGCACAAGAGCCATTGCGAAAGTTGGTTCAGCGCGATGCCGCGATTGGGTGATTGCAACACCGACAACGCCGCCCAGGCGAGAAAAGCAAACACAAAATAAGCGATAAATCCACCCGCCGGCCGCGCGCACCGGCCGGCCGGAATCGACAGCAGCACGGCGATTGCGGCAACACACGATCCGAGGAGGAATTTGATATCCAAAGCCGGCTGCTGCGTCAGGGGTGACAAGGCCAGCACCACCAAAGCAAATCCGGCGCCGAGGATCCAACGCCCCAGCGTTGCGGTGGAGGCGCTATTCATGGGCGGCCCGAGATCTGTCGCCTTGTATCGCGATCATGGAGTGTTGGCCACGGAAACGAGGCTGATTCGATCAAACCACAGCATGCCGGTCTTGGCTTCCGGGGCGGATGCGACGCCGGGCCGCCGCAGAAATATGTTTACGTGCGACGTGTCCGCGGGGCAGGTGAAGTCCAGCGACAGCGGTGTCCATGGTTGTGTGCCGGTTATGGCTGGCGACCGATCCATGAAGGCTTGATAACCTTTGACACCGTGCTGGACTTCCAAGCAGGCATCTCCCGCCAAGTCCTTGCATCGGATGTAACCGGCAAGGCGATATGAGGCGCCGGGAGTCAACCCTTTGATTTCCTGATAAATCCCGATGTTCCGGTCGGGTGCGCATTCCAGAAGGAGGCTGTGCCGGTCCCGGCTGTTGACTCCTTCGGTGCTGAGTGAGGTAACGAGTTGGTCCGCGCCAATCCATTGGAAGAGCAAGCCGTCGCTGCTGTCAAAGTCACCGTTGGTGACGAAGTTCTTGGCATCACGCGAAGCCGCGGCAAATAGTTGAACGTCGTCGATCCAAACGGAGCCCGGATCCGGCTGGTCTTGGGCCGGTTCGTACAAGACCGAGACTTGCGCGGATTCGACTGTTGCCGGAAAATCGATTGCAGTCTCCAAGAGGCGCCACGTATCCGGACTTCCGCTCACTGACTCGGTCGTGAACGCGGGCAGGCGGTCAGCCTCGACGGCGAGACGGATGGAACCGGTGGCCTGCGACGTGAACACGTTGGCCCGGAGCAGGTGCCGGCTGCCGCCGTTGACCGGCACCGTTTGTTTCAGCAAGACTCCGCCCTGGGCAGACAGGCGAAATGCCATGCTTTTGGTGCCCTCGGTAAACCACGTGTTCCTTTCCTGGATTGACTTGGCGACATCCTCGGCGAGTTCCCACCCCGGCACTCCCTCACCTTCGGCTTCGAATCCGCCGTTGGTCACGAGGTTCTCGCCGCGACCTTCCACTCTGGGTGGTACAGGCGCGACAGGCTGAGTCAGCGTGAGTACGCCTTCGGGCTCGGAGCGTGCGGCCGCAGCGGGAGCTTCCTCGACACCGGTCGAGTCTGTACCGCCGGAGCCGTTGCAACCGAAGACGAATACCAGCGTGGCCAGCCATGCCGCCTGGGTCGATCGGTGGGTCAAGCGCGCCAACACGGTCCTTGCCATGGAGCGTAGAGTGGACGCGCGATAGCCTTTACGATTCATAAGTACAACCCGTTCGATTAGGCGGCAAAATCGCCGGTTGCCGCCGCTTCTTTTTTCATTGCCGGGACACGGGCCGATGCGTGCGTATCAAGTGGACAAGAATACCCCAGCGGCATCAAGCCGATCATCCCTGATAGAACGTGTGAGCGCGCGAAAAGGTGACAGATTGGGGTCACTCGGCGAGGCCAAGGTTTCGTTTGGCATCGGCGTTGTCCGGGTCGAGTGCGAGGGCTTGGTCAAACGCCGCTTGAGCCGCGGCGGCTTGTCCCAATTGACGAAGGGCCACACCCCGGTTGACGTGCAGATTTGCATGGTCCGGCCAGCGTCGCGTGGCGGCGTCGAGGTAGGCCAAGGCTTCCTCGAACCGTTTTTCCACGAGCAGCACGCCGCTGATGTTGAGGGATATTTCGGGGTTGCCGGGGGCGATTTCGTACGCGCGGTAGAGCAGGCTGTAGGCCCGTTGGGTGTTGCCTTCGCGAAGCAACAATACGCCCAGATTGATGAGGGCGCGAACTTCGTCCGGGTCCAACTGAAGGGCGGTCTCGTAATTCGCCTTGGCGGTATCGGTATTGCCATACCGCTCCGCGATGATCCCGAGTTGGGTGTAGGCCTCGGCCCACGTCGGATCGATGGCGAGTGTCTGGCGGAGATGATTGACGGCGGTTTCGTCGTTGCCGCGATCGTAGTGCACCTGCGCGATACCGAAGTGGGCGAGCGCGTTGTTTTCTGTAACGGCGAGGGCGCGGCTGAAGAGGGCCTCGCTGTTCCGCCAGTGAACCGTCTGCCGGTGCGCGGCGATGCTCAGAGCCGACACGGCGGCAATCACCGCCAGTGCGGCGACGGCGATGCGCCAGGGTTTCGCGTTGGTGAGCGCGTGCAGGGTCCAGCAGACTGCGACAATGAGACCGATTTGGGGGATGTACGAATAGCGATCCGCCATGGCTTGCGTGCCCACCTGCACAATGCCAATGACAGGGACGAGCGTGCCGAGAAACCAGAACCAGCCCGTAAACCAATAGGGTGCTTTGCGAACCAACGCCATCGTTGCCAGTGAAACGGCAACGAGTATCGCAACGGCAACCGCAATCCGCGAACCCGATAATGAATCGAGCGGGTGTGGATAGAAGCCGCAGAGTCCCGACGGCCAGACGCTGAGGCGGGCGTAGTCGACATAGGAGACGAGCGCGTTGTTGACGCGAATCGACAATGCGAGTTTGTCAAGTGAGCTTACGGCTTTTTCGTCCGCCTGAACAGCGACCGTGAGCAGCGCCACGGCGGCCGCGCAGGCAAACAGCGGTAGCTTTTCCAAAACGAGCCGGGTGGCCTGTTTGTAGTTGGGCCGTTCTTCGCAGGGTATGCGGCGGAGAGGCCAGACATCCAACAACAGCAGGACACAGGGAAACGTGACCACCATGGGCTTGGCCATCAGTCCGAGGACAAATGCGCCCAGCACGGCGGTATAGCGCAGGAGGCCGGGCTTGCGTGCGTACGAGGCATAGGCGATAAGGCCGAGTATCCAGAAGAAGGCACTCAATACGTCTTTGCGTTCTGCAATCCACGCAACAGATTCGACGCGCAACGGGTGTGCCGCGAACAAGGCCGCCGTGGCCGCGCTTGGCCAGAAGTCTCCGGTGAGGCGGTGCAACGCGAACAATAGCAACGCGGCGTTGAGGCCGTGGAAGAAGACATTTACCGCGTGATGCGCGCCCGGCTTCATTCCGAACAGGGACACATCGGTCATGTGGGAAATCAGCGTTAGTGGATGCCAGGACCCCGGGCCTTGTTCCTGGAGCGCCCATAGGATGTTGGCAACAGACAGGCCACGTTGCACATGGTCGTTTTGTGTCACGTAGAGGTTGTCGTCGTAATTGAGAAACTCGAAGTGGATGGTTTGGCTGTAGATGCCCGCGACGAGTAGAAACAGCGCCGGATATACCAGCCAGCACGGCCGGATCAGGATGCGGCGAGTCAATGATTGGGCCATGATGGAAATTGGCGTCCCGCTTCTGATTGGAACTGGATTGGTAGAAGCATATCAGAATTGGGTAACGGGGCGTTCAAGAGTTGGGGGGTACCATGGAAACGCATTGTGACGTTGACACACAGTCGATTGATGGCCGTCACTTCCACTCACGGTTCCAGCCGGAACAGCCGGATTTCGTGGGACTGGTTGGGGCGCGTGACTTCGGCGTAGACCCAGATCTCGTCGTTGACGTGGAGCCAGGTTGAGTATCGCCATGTGATGAAATGCTCGCTGGGGGTGGTGCTGAAGACGAGGGGCTCGCCGGGGGTCAAATCGGTTATCGTATGGAGGTCGAAGGTGAAGGCGATTCCCGTTGCGATGTTGTAGACGGGATCGCGCCAGGTGGTGCTGGAGCCTTCGTAAACAAACAGATAGCCTGCGCCGACGGGGAGGATGCTGGAGGGGCGCACAAAGAAGTCGTGCCAACCCGTGAGGTCCATCACCGCGGCGTAAGGTTCGCCGGCAGGCGACCACGATTCGCCGTCCACGCTTTCGTAGTGATAAATGCGTTCATTCTGACGCACGTAGCCGATCATATAGGCGTGGTATTTACCGCCCGCTTGGATAATGACAGGGTCCTTGAATTCATGCACGCGCACGTCGCGATCGTATTCGCGTGCAGGCGCCTGGATGACTGGATGCGCGGATTTTGGATCGATCGAGTCCGGAGATTCCGCATCGGCAAACTTGACGATAGACCATGGGCCATTTTGCCATGGGCCGCATGCATACAGTTTGAATTTCCGCGAGGCGGGATCGATGACGAGCGCCGGGCGTTCGAAACCGGGGATGGGCACGTCGTCTCGGTGAATGCTCAGGGCTTTGGTGAAGTGGATGCCGTCGTCGCTGCGGAGGATTCGGATTTCGTATCCGCGCAAGCCTCGGGGCTGATCCGGGCTGCGCATGCGCGCGGCCAGCCAGAACACACCGTCGTCGCCGCGCACAACGCTCGGCGCGCCAGCCCACCATTCGGGTTCGTTTTTGTCGGGTTCGAGAATGACGTCGTACGTGTCGAATCTTTGCGGTATGAGTCCGTGGATGCCGGTGTGAACCGGTTTGGGGAAATCTTGCGCGAATGCACCGCAAACGGTGATAAGGATTGCGGCGGCAACGGCCCTTGCGGCCTTTGGCAGACGGATCATCGACATACCGGACTCCCCTGAACAAAATCCCGTCACGGCTCAGTGGCGAAATCGCTTTCCTTGAGCAGCACGTCGTGCGCGCCGCCTTCGCGGATGCTGGTCGCGGAGACGACGGTGATGCGGGCGGTTTCATGCAATTGCCGGATGGTGAGCGAGCCGCAGTTGCACATGGTCGATTTTATTTTGCTGACGGTGAGGTCGAGGTTGTCCTTAAGGCGGCCGGCATAGGGCACGTAGGCGTCGACGCCTTCTTCGAAAGTGAGACCGGTCTTTCCGCCCATATCATAGCGTTGCCAGTTGCGCGCGCGATCGGACCCTTCGCCCCAGTATTCTTTCATGTAGCTGCCGCGAATGCGGATGCGGCGGCCGGGGGCTTCATCGAACCGTGCGAAATAGCGGCCCTGCATGACGAAGTCGGCGCCCATGGCGAGGGCGAGGACCACGTGGTAGTCCATCACGATGCCGCCGTCGGAACATAGCGGCACGTAGACGCCCGTTTCCTTCATGTACTTGTCGCGCGCGCGCGCCACGTCGATCAGGGAAGTGGCCTGACCGCGGCCGATGCCTTTTTGTTCGCGCGTGATGCAGATCGAGGCGGGGCCGATACCGACCTTTACGAAGTCCGCACCGGCTTCCACGAGGTAGCGAAAGCCTTCTTCTTCAACCACATTGCCGCCGCCGACTTTGACCTGATCGCCGAATTGTCTCTTGATGTTGCGAATGGTGTCGTATTGCCATTCGGAAAATCCGTCGGACGAATCCACGCACAGGATGTCAGCGCCGGCTTCGATCAGCGCGGGCACGCGTTCCTGGAAGTCGCGCGAATTGATGCCCGCGCCCACGACCAGTTGCTTGTGATCGTCCACCAGTTCGTCTGGATTTTC
This sequence comes from Candidatus Hydrogenedentota bacterium, assembly GCA_045863295.1. Lineage (GTDB taxonomy): Bacteria > Hydrogenedentota > Hydrogenedentia > Hydrogenedentales > SLHB01 > BTWA01. The sequence continues at coordinate 25,798 of BTWA01000020.1, read as the reverse complement.
TTTGTGGTCGTCGTAGTCTTTGCGGAAGACGAGCGCAACAAGGCGCTGCTTTTTGTCGATGATGGGCAGGCAGTTGAGCTTGTGATCCCAGATCTGCTCGTTGGCGTCGCTGAGCGAGATGCCTTCCTCGCCGTAGACAAGCTTGGAGAAGGGGGTCATGAACTTGCTTACCGGGTCGCCGGGGTCGCACTTGTTCAGGCGGTAGTCGCGGCTGGTGAGGATGCCCATCAGCTTGCCGTTGGGCGTGCCGTCCTCGGTCACCGGCATGGTGGAATGGCCCACGGTTTCCAGCAGCGTGACGACGTCGGCGATGGTGGAGTCGGCCCGGAGGTTCGCGTCGCTGGTGACGAAGCCCGCCTTGAATTTTTTCACACGGCGTACCATTTCCGCCTGGGATTCGATGGATTGGGAGCCGAATACGAACGAGATGCCGCCGCAGCGGGCCAGGGCGATCGCCATGGTGTCGTCGGAGACGGCCTGCATGATGGCGGAGGCAAAGGGGATGTTCAGGTGTAGATGGGGATCGCCGGGCTTGTGCTTGGTCAGGGGCGTCCGCAGGCTGACGTTCTGGGGTATACAGTCTTTGGTCGTTTTATTGGGGATCAGCAGATATTCGCTGAACGTGCGGGACGTTTCGTTAAAATACTGGGCCATGGGACGGGAAGACTCCACCTCGAATGCCTGGGTTTTGAAAGCATCCGGAGGAATCAACGGCCTCCGGATTCAAGAGTATACCGGAAAGGGGGCCAGGAGGGTCAAATAGGGAGTGGATTTTGGTATTGTCCGGGTAACTTCGGCGCGAGGTACGGGGTCTAGAGGCGACAGGGAGGTAATTGCCATGAGGCTTTGCCGTCACGTATTGGCCTTTGCGGTTGTCGCGCTCGTCATTCTTGCTCAGGGCTGTGCGACACGTAATACGGCGTCTTCCACGGAATCCCATAACGTCTATCTAACGTACCAAATATCGTACCAGCTTTTCGGACACTTGTGTGATGAGGAAGGCAACGGTCTGCCGGGGGTGGATGTGTTGTTGCTGACTTACTTGGAGAGTGACCACGGTACACAACCTGCCAGCCGGCTGCTCGGAGAAAGCGGCGTCGACGGCGATTTCACATTTGATGTTAGTTATGGCGAGTGCATTACTGTGAAAGCAACCGGGAACGGATCGGAAGCAATGATCGAAGATGCTGTAGCAGAAGTTGAACGCGGCAACTATCAACCGCACGAGTACATACTCCTTTTTGTGAAAGATGGATTCGAACCGGCGAGCAAACGACTACCTAATGAGACCGATAGTGGTGGTGATGCGGCGCGCCGAATTGACTGTGGAGACATCACGATTTGTCGAGCACAGTGAGCACAGTGCAAATGGCTGGCATCGATTCAAAAGGTTAATAGCATGAACATCGGCAAATCTGGAGTGCGTAAGTTTCCGCCATATAGGTGGATTGCCGTGAGCGCGGGTTCTGGCATCGTCTTGGGGTTCGCGGCCGAGACTCAGCGGGCTAATGCGGTTGGAAACGGTATCATCTTTGGCGTTGGCTTGGCTGTCCTATGGTCGGTTATGTTTTGGTTATTTCGATCGAGAGTCACCAGTGCTTTGGATGATTCCTATCTCGTAGTCATTCCGGTCTTGCGCGTGGCTGTGTGCGTTGCCACGAATGGTTTGGGGTTTTGGACATTTGCATGGGTGTTGCGATGACGGGAAATGTATTGCCCTTACTGGGCGAATGGGGACTAGATGTGTGGTTGGTACCCCAGGGCGTTGCCCTGGGCTATCCTGTTTTGGCCTTTCAGGCCGGAAAGCCTTTGGCCACGGAGGCGCAGGGTGGTTGGACTTTGCGAAACGTGCCCATCGTGGCCTTAGATCGTATACCTAGGTGACGGTTTGCGTTTACGCTTCGGCCTTGCAGACCCGACGGCCGTTGATCGCGGGCGGCAGAGCGTTGTGATTCTTGTGAAACGCGGTCACCTAAACGATTTAACGCCTAAATGGACGGTGTTCTTAAGGTCATTCTGCGCACTTTGCGGGAAGTATCGTCGCGGCCCGGAGGGCCCAAACATGATAGCCCAGGGCAACGCCCTGGGTAGACTGGAACGTAACGTTTTCTCAGCCCTGTAAGGGCGAAACAAGGGTTCGAAATCATGGCGCAATCGTTGGCGATGAATCTTATCCACCTCATTTACAGCACAAAGAATCGTGATGCGAGTTTGTCCGCTCTCTTACGTCCAAAACTGTTTGCCTATCAAGCAGGAATTCTTCAGAAACTGGATTGTCCGGCCATCGTTATTGGGGGCGCGTTGGACCATGTTCATACCCTGTTCGTCCTGTCAAAAAATTGCGCTTTATGCGATGTGGTTGAGGCATTGAAAAAGGGATCGTCCAAATGGATAAAGACGCAGGACAGCCGCCTTGACTGTTTTCATTGGCAGAACGGATACGGTGCGTTTTCGATTGGCCAGTCACAGGTGGCACGTGTTCGGGCATACATCGAAGGGCAGGAAGAGCATCATCGCAAGTTGTCGTTCCAAGATGAGTTTAGGTTATTTTTGAAACGGTATCGCATGAAATATGACGAGGCCACGGTGTGGGATTGATACTTTTTGTTTTGCCCTTACAGGGCGTATTGGGGGGATGAGTTTTCGTTAACCCAGGGCGTTGCCCTGGGCTATCATGTTTTGGCCTTTCAGGCCGGAAAACGATGCATGCGTTGGTTGATACGAATTGGCCTATCTTGGAGTGCGACGGCCGAGACGGAGCTTTGGTATCTGAAGTCTACCGATTGGTTTCATTTGCCTGTTGATCGTAAGTCTGATTTGCATACGCAGGGTTACAGTTTCGTTTCCGCTGCCATGTGCGAATCGTACTAAAGCGGCGTCGCGGCTGCCGCAGTCCAAATTCGGTCTTGCATGTTGTTGCGCTACCACGGTCCCGCGCCTTGGTGGTCGATCCGTAGCGGGTGCGTGAACCGGTTGTGCAAGTCCGCGAGATACTTCAAGCGGGCTTCGGGTGCTTCGCCTTCGCCCAGCGGGAACAGGCAATACGCGCTGCGTTCGCCGTAGTAGGTGCCTGCATTGGCGATGGTGGGGCGGTCTTCGTGAAAATCGCCCCAGGGGTAGATGAGGGATCGGCTCCAGTAGCGGAAGTCCCAGCCATAGTCGGCGAGGACGGTCATGGTGTTGGCGACGACGGGTGATTGGTCGCCACGGCTGCCGGCGTGCTGGCTGAGTCGGATACTGGCCATGCCGAGTCCGTCGGTTTCGCGCGTGAGGCATACGAAGGGGGCGTCGGCTTCAAGGATTTGGATCATGCCGGGGGTGAGGCCTTCTTCCTGCACGACGGGTTTGTACCCGATTTCGCCTGTGGTGCGCATCCAGCCGGCGTGATCGACCTCCGTGGACGGCGAGAAGACGACTTCTTCGTTGCGCAGGGCGTTTACGACGACATCCTGCATCACGTCCATGGTGGATTCGACGAGGACATAGGGCGTATTGCTGAAAAAGTGGTAGACCACTTCGACTTCGATCTCCGTGGCGCGGGGCAGGTGTCCCCAACGGCGGACGACCACGGCGACGGGGCCGGTTTCGACGCGCATCTTGGGCGGCGGATTCCAACCTTTGGTGTGGGTCCAAGAGCGGTTGCGCACCCATACGTCGGGGTTGTAGTGGAGGGGATAGCCGCTGTCCGGCATATACCCGAATTTGCGGTTCGTGCCTGTGCCGAATTGTTTGGACGTGAATCCGTTGAGTTGGCCGCTGGCATGGTGGAGTTGGATCTCGTAGAAGGCGTTGTCGATCACAACCTCGCCAAAGTTGGTTTCCTGGGGGGTGCCGCTTGCGCCACGTACTTTCAGGTCGGTCTCGTATTGCGTTGCCGGCGCGTCCGGATTGCCGTAGGCGATCAGATAGCACGTGCCCGAATTGGAAGGCACATTCGCCAGGAATGCCGCCTGGCAGGTGCTATACGCTTTTTCTTCCATGGGCGTGTCGAAGCGGCGTTTTTCGTAGAGCACCTGGCTGGGGATTTCGGTGGCGCGTCCGGAGTCGGGGTCGAACAACGCGATGCGAAGCTCTCTTTCCCATGATTTCACGCGCGATGCTTCATCGGACAGGAAAAACAGGTACGGCTCATTTTCCCGCGGAATGCCGTAGGTCTCGACCAAACAAAGGATGCGATGTTCTTTCCAGCCGGGAAATGGAAAGCCGCCTTCGTTGGGGGCGACGCCTTGCACGGTGCACTCGAACGAATCTTTCGTTTCCTGATCTGCGCCGTGCAGCACGACTTCGATATTCTGGCCGTTTGTCCACGGGCAACGCACTATGAATGTGGCGGGCTTGCCTTCGGGAATGCGGCCATTCCAGGTGCGTTCAACGCGCGTGCCATTGTATTGCGTAATGGCGCCATCCACGAGGGCGACGAAAACTTCAGGGTAATTGTTGACCTCGACGGTCTCGACCGTATAGGCGCGATTGCTGGGCGCCAGATTCACAGCGGCGTGATAGAACCGGTGGTCTCGCGTGGGGTTGTGAAACGTTATGGAGGCAGGGGTTGGCGGCGCGGCGGTTGCGTAGAACCCGGAAGTAAAAAACAAGGCTGCCGTAAAGGCAAATTGCATGGGCGTGGGGACCAAAGACATCACAGGCACCTCCCTCAAATGATTGTAGTGTGAATGCGTGGCGAAATCACGATCAAGCCGCGTTCACGCGTTCCGGCGGGCCAAAGGATGCCCGCGGCAATTTGTCTGTTCTAAGTCGCTAAGGTAGACTTCAGGGTATGAGATTCAAGCTGACTATAACGACGCATGAAGAACAGGCGGAAAAGGATCGCGCATATTGGCGAAGCTGCACCCCCGAACAACGCCTGGACGAGCTGGAGTTGTTGCGAATGGAGGCTGGAAAATTCCTGTATGAATACCCATCCCGACTTCAGAGAGTTGTTACGATTACTCGAAGAGAATAACGTCGACTATATGATTGTGGGCGGATATGCGGTGGCGTTTCACGGTTACCCGAGGCTCACAAAGGATATTGACCTATTCTTTGATCGCACACCGGAAAATGTGGCCCTTCTGAGAAAGGCGTTGATCGCGTTTGGATTCGAGTCCAAAGATCTGCCGGAAGAAGCATTTTTCACGAAGAACCTTTTGACGTTTGGCGTCCCACCGCTCCGCGTCGACTTGCTCAACGAGATTGATGGCGTGACTTTTATGGAGGCACGGCCCAATATCGTTCGCGGGCATTACGGAGATGTTTCCGCCCGGTTTATTGGCAAAACGGAACTTGTCAAGAACAAACGTTCGACTAACCGACCACAAGACAAGTACGACCTGGAAGAGTTGGAGAGGATTTTTCAAACTTGAACTTGGCCTTCAGCGGGGCCGTTTTCAATCGATTTGAGGGAGAGCTGTATGCGTTTATTTGCCATTCTTGCGGGGTTACTCATCGTTTCGATGCTCTGTGCGCACGGCGACGAAGTTCGAATCGCCGGCCTTTCTGCTCCGGTAGAGGTATACCGCGATCAGTACGACATACCGCATGTGTACGCCGCGAGTTGGACGGACGCGGCGCGGGTGCTGGGGTATTTGCATGCCTCCGAGCGGCTGACGCAAATGGAGATGTTCCGGCGGCAGGCATCGGGACAGATGGCCGAGATCCTGGGCGAGAGCCAACTCAAAGACGACATCGCGATGCGGCAATTGGGGATTCGGCGTTCGTGCGAAGCCGCATGGAATTCCGACGTGGTGCCGCAGTCGATGAAAGACGAACTCATTGCCTATTCGGAGGGCGTGAATCAGCGGGTGTCGGAAATGGGTGCCGACGGACTGCCTCCGTTCTTTAAAGAAGCCGGATTCGTGCCCGCTCCGTGGACTCCGGTGGACAGCCTGACGTTTTCCAAGTACATGGGCTGGGACCAGGGTGGCACCGATTCGGACCTTTGGTTTGGCATGATGGTGGAGAAGTTGGGGGCGGAGGCCGTGGCGAGCCTGTGGCCGCTGGAGCGGCCCTACGAAATACCGGCGGTGTTGGAGCAAGCGGACGGTTCGGCTGTGCGTACGGCCGCGCTGGAGGCTGTTCCCGGCGCGAGCGACGCCTATGCGGCAGCAATGGAGGCCATGGCGCCGGCGTTGACCGAAAAGGGCATTGCTTTTGGGAGCAACAACTGGGCCGTTGCAGGGAGTAAGACCGCCTCTGGCAAGCCGATGCTGTGCAGCGATCCGCATCTTGGATTCAAGCTACCTTCGCTGTGGTATTCGGCGCACATCAGCGTAGACGGTTTCAACGTCGCGGGGTGTCTGTTTCCGACCTCGCCGTTTGTCATCATTGGCCACAACGATCGGCTGGGATGGGGCATTACCAACATGCAGGCCGATGCCGTCGACTACTACGTGGAGACGGTCGATCCTGCTGACCCATTGAAGTATCAGCACATGGGTGAATGGAAGACCATGGTCAGGGTCACCGAATCGATACCGGTCAAAGGCCAGGAGCCGAAGCAGGTCGACCTGGACTATACGGTGCATGGTCCCGTAATCAGCCGCGAAGGCCGCGTGATTTCACTTGCGTGGACGGGGTTGGGTGTGACGAACGACGCAGGCGCTCTGTACACGATGAATCGGGCGACCAATCTAAAGGAGTGGCTCGCGGGCTGCGACATGATGGACGTGCCTGCGCTGAATTTGGTGTATGCCGATGCGGACGGCACCATTGCGCTTCATCCCTGCGGCAAGCTGCCCGTGCGGTTACCGGGCGAGGGGCGGATTCCCATGGACGGATCCACAGGCGCTCATGACTGGAAGGCATTCATTCCCCGCGACGAACTTCCGTTGGCGGTGAATCCGGAGAGCGGTTTTGTAGCCTCGGCGAATGCGCGGCCTGCTCCAATAGGATTCCCGCATTATCTCGGCTGGATGTGGGACAGCAATCACAGGGAACGGCGGATCTACGAGTTGTTGGAAGCCGCGAGCGGGTTAACGGTTGAGACGATGAAGGCGATCCAGACGGATGCACGAGACAAGTCGGCGGACGTGAATCTGCCTTTGTTTCTGCGGGTGATGCAGGCACGCGTTCCGGAAGATGCCTTTGCCGTGCGAGTGCTTGCGGCAGTCAGTCAATGGGACCACGTGGCCGATGCCGATGCAATCGGCCCCATAATCTGGATGCGTTGGTTCGATGCGTACAGGAGCGCGGTGTGGGACGACGAATGGACTTCGCGCGGCATAGAGCAGCCGGGCGGATCGTGGGGGTTTTCCGGGAACAACCGACGCGAACCCATGTTGGAAGTATTGGAATACATGACGTTGGAGATGCCGGAATCGGTTTGGTTTGATGATCGAACGACTCCCGCGCGCGAGATGCGCGACGAGATCATTGCGAAGTCCTTTGGAGCAGCCGTTGAATCCTTGACGAAGGATTTTGGGAACGATTTGACTGAATGGGCATGGAGGAATATCAACGTACTCAAGATCGGCGGGCTCTTGCCCATTCCGGGTCTGGAACGCGAGGCGGGTCCCGTTCCGGGCACGCGCTTTACTGTGAATCCGGGCAGCGGCGGTGGCGCGGTGAGCGGCGGCGCTTCATACCGGCTGATTGTGGATTTCGGTGAGCCGGCCCAAAGCGTGGGTGTGTATCCAGGCGGCCAAAGCGAAGATCCGGGAAGCGCGCACTACAGCGATTTGATGCCGGTCTGGGCGGCTCAGCAGTACGTGCCGATTCAGGCCGTATCGGATCCCGAAATGCTAACCGCCGATGCGAAGACCGGAAGAGCCACGTATTTGCCCATGCCCTGAACCGGTTGGTCCGGTTGGGAACCGGTAGCCGGTTTCAGGTATCGTATGGCGCATGCAAACCCTTCCGTTTGATTTCGCAATCGAAGACTATCCGCTGGCTCCCCTCACGCTGTACAAAGTGGGGGGCGCGGCCAAGCTTGCACTGCTGCCTCGTACGTTGCAAGAGGCCCGGGACGCGTTTGCATGGATGGTCGCTCAGCCAGATCGCCACCTTGTGTTGGGCGGCGGATCCAACGTGCTGATTTGTGACGAAGGGTTTGACGGGAACGTACTTATTACAACCGGTCTAACGGGTATCCGGCCGCTGGGCGGCGATCGCTACGACGTGGAATGCGGCGCGGTGCTCGACACGCTTGTTCGTGAGGTGATGATTCCCAACAACTACGACTTAGTGGGCGGCCTTACGGGTATTCCGGGGTCGGTTGGCGGCGCGATCTACATGAACGCGGGCACGGTGAACGGTTCGACTTGCATGCTGATGGAGTCGGTGGAGGTCGTTGGCCCGGCGGGGCCGCAGATCCGGCCGATGGACGGGTCACTGTATGGTTACCGTGGGCAGACCTTTTGTCCCAAGGGCCATTTGATTCTGGGTGGCGTCTTCAAGTTTTCGCGGGCCGAGGCGGATCAGCAGGCCATTTACGATCACTACATTCAGCGGCGCAAAGACACCCAGCCCAAAGGCAATTGTTGCGGCAGCGTGTTCAAGAATCCTCCCGGGCATCACTCGGGACGGCTGATCGAGGCCTGCGGACTCAAGGGCACCCGGTACGGAGGGGCGGTGATCAGCGAAAAGCACGCCAACTTCATCATGAACGACAACAACGCTTCCAGCGCTGACATTTTGTGGTTGATGGCGCACGCCAAGAAGACCGTGCTGGAAGTGCATGGTGTTGCGCTGGAAGAGGAAGTGGTTATCATTCGTTGACTCGATTGCATCGCGTTTCCGGGGGCGGGTATGATGGGCCGCTCTCAATGGGGTCATTCAGCACACACAGCACGTCGAGGGATTGTCTTCCATGGAATTGAAAACGCTGTTCGACATGGTAACGAAGGAAAAGGCGTCCGACCTGCTAATCAGCGCGGGGGCGCCGCCGATGCTTCGGGTCAATGGCCGGATGTTGCGGACGCGCAACGACAATCTGACGCCGGAAGAGACCAAGAAGATGATTTATACGGTCCTTTCACCGGAACAGCGCAAGCGGTTTGAGGAGGTCAAGGAGCTTGACCTGTCGCTGGCGGTGGGCCGGAAGCACCGCTTTCGCGTGAATGTGTACTATCAGAAGGGCGCGGTAACCGCTGCGTTCCGTCCCATTCCCGAGGACATTCCGCAACTGGAAAACCTTGGATTGCCTGCGGCAATCGCCAAATTTACACAGGCTAAGCAGGGGCTGATTCTTGTAACGGGTCCTACAGGGCACGGCAAGACGACGACCCAGGCCGCGTTAATCGACCGAATCAATGATACCCGCGAATGCCACATCATTACGGCGGAAGATCCCATCGAATTTGTGCATCATCACAAGAAGAGCATTGTGGATCAGCGTGAAGTGGGCGGCGATACCAACGACTTTCATACCGCGTTGAAATATGTGTTGCGCCAGGATCCCGACGTGATTCTGGTGGGCGAAATGCGGGACTTGGAAACCATTCAGGCGGCGTTGCGGGCGGCGGAAACAGGCCACTTGGTGATGGCGACGTTGCACACGAACGATGCGATTCAGACAGTGGACCGCGTGATAGACGTATTTCCCGGCGAGCAGCAGCAACAGATCAGGTTTATGTTGTCGATGACGCTGTTGGCGGTGGTATCGCAACGGCTTTTGCCGAGAGTTGACCAGGAAGGCCGCGTGATGGCCTGTGAGTTGCTCATCAACAACACGGCCGTGGCCAATCTTATTCGCGAGGGGAAGACACACCAGGTTTACAGCATCATGGAAACGAACACGAAGAGCGGCATGATCACGATGGACCGGAGCATCAAAGAGCTCTACATGAAGGGCGTTATCTCCTATGACGACGCCGTCGGCCATGTGCGCAACGCGAAGGTGTTGTCAGAGTAGGCGGGATTAGTCCTTTGCCATCCTCGGATCGAGCGCGTCGCGCAGACCGTCTCCCAGAAAATTGAGGGAGAAGAGCGTGAGCGACAGCGCGAGGCTGGGAAACAGCAGCAACCACGGGTATTCCTCCATCACGTTCGCGCCGTCCTGAATCATGACGCCCCAGGAACTCATCGGGGCTTGAACACCCAACCCGAGAAAGCTGACAAACGCCTCCAATAACATGACCTGCGGTATGGTCAATGTCGTATAGACGATGATCGGTCCCAGCGTGTTTGGAATGAGGTGCCGCAGGATGATCCTACGCCTGCTCAGGCCCATGACATATGCGGCTTCAATGAATTCCTTCTGCCGTAGCGACATGACCTGACCGCGCACGATTCGGGCCATGGTTAGCCATTCCACCGCACCAATGGCCATGAACAAGAGCACGATGCTCTTGCCCAGGTACACGGTGAGAATAATGACAATGATGGTGAACGGCAGGGTGTAGAGTATGTCGACCACGCGCATCATGGCGCGATCCACACGGCCTCCCAGAAACCCGGCTATGGCACCGTACAGCACGCCAATCGTAAGCGAGACAGCAGTGGCGGCGAACCCCACCATTAACGAAATTCGCCCGCCATAGAGAATGCGCGTCAACACATCGCGGCCCAGCGTATCCGTGCCGAACCAGTGGGCCGCGGAGGAACTCGTGGCTCCCAGCGAGCGGTCTTGCGTTTCGTATGAGTAGGGCGACACGAACGGCCCCAGGAGCACGGCCGCGATCATGAACACGAGCACCACGAGACCAAACACGGCCAGCCGGTTGCGGCGCAGCCTGCGCCATGCGTCCTTCCAGAGCGAGGTGCCTTTTTCGATTGGTTCCGCGGTGGGAACTGTGCGGGCGGCGTCAAGCATCGTGCCGCACCCGCGGATCCAGCAAGGCTTGACAGATATCGACGATCAGGTTAAAGAGCAGGATTAAAACCGCGTAAAAGAGTATTGCGCCCATGAGCATGGTGTAGTCGCGGTTAAAGGCGGCTTCTACAAACTGTTTGCCGAGACCTGGCACCTGGAATATTTTTTCGACCACAAACGAACCGGTCATCAGGCCGGCGGCCGCGGGGCCGATAAACGAAACCACGGGCTGAATGCCGCCTCGCAACGCATGTTTAAGGACGATACGGGCTTCGCTCAGGCCCTTGGCGCGCGCCGTGCGAATGAAATCTTGCGCGAGGACTTCAAACATGCCGCCCCGTGCGAGCCGCGCTACATACGCGGCATAGGCGGCGCCCAAGGTGATGGAAGGCAGAATCTTGTCCTGGGGGTTGTTCCATCCGGCGACAGGAAGCCAGTCGAGCCAGAGCGAGAAGATCAGCACCAGCACCGGACCCAACACGAAGGTAGGGATGCAAATGCCGATCATGGCGAGCGACATGGGTCCGTAATCGGTCACGCTGTTTGGGCGCAATGCCGCGACGACGCCAGCGCATAGCCCGACCAACAATGCGACCAACAAGGCGTACGCGCCCAATTCCAGTGATGCGGGTACACGCAACACGATCCACTCGGTCACGGATCGGGTGGGCTGCTGCATGGATGGTCCGAGATCCAACCGGAGCAGGCCTTTGAGATAGTCAGCATATTGGATGTAAAGCGGCGCGTCCAGATTGTACGCGGCGCGTATTTGCTCCAGGACCTCCGGCGGGACATAGCGTTCGCCCTGTTCAAACGGACCTCCGGGAGCGAGGCGGACGAGAAAGAAAACAATTGTCACGATGACAAAAAAGACGGGAATGATTTCGAGAAGCCGCCGAAGTATGAACCGGAACATGCGGCGCTAGTTGCCTGTCGATTCGGGCGCTGTCCGCTCCACATAGATGTAGCGGTAATTCAAGTATCCCTGCACATTCGCATCCAGTCCTTTGACGTCGGGCGATTTCAGAAAGCGCTGCCGGTAGGAATAGATTGGTGCAATTGGAGCTTCTTCCATCATGATTTTTTCAGCCTGTTGCAGCGCAGCGTACCGCTTGGTTTGGTCGAGTTCAAATCGCGCTTCGCTCACGAGCCGGTCGAACTCCGCATTGGACCATCCGGTACGGTTATTGCCGCCGTCGGTGATAAAGCATTCATGATAATTGATGGGGTCCATGAAGTCCGCGATCCAGGCCGAGCGGGCAATATCGTAATTCAATGTGGTCAACGACGACAGATAGACTTTCCATTCCTTATTGGCCGGACCCACATTGATGCCCAGGTTTTTCTTCCACATGTCCTGAATGGCTTCGGCGATTCGCTGGTGATCTTCGCTAATGTTGTACAGGATTTCGACCGCGGGGAAGCCCTGGCCATTCGGAAAGCCAGCTTCCGTGAGCAGGTTCCTGGCTTCTTCCAAGTTATATGGAATGGACGCTTCCGCCGTATACCCGGCCAAACCCGGGGGCGTGAAAGCGGCGGCCGGCACGACGACATTGTACAAAACGTCGCGGCAGATGGATTCACGATCAATGGCCATAGCCAATGCGCGGCGCACGCGTACGTCGTTAAACGGCGGCCGGGTCGTGTTGAACCGGTAGAAATAGGTGCCGACGAACGGCTCTATAAACAGCACGTCTGGGTTTTCTTTGCGATACGTATCCACTTTTGTGGCCAGAAGGGTTTCGATGACATCGACTTCTTTTGATCGGAAGCGGCGCTCCTGAACAGACAAGTCGTCGCTTGGGTAGAATTCGACCGCTTCCAGCTTGATCCGGGCCGCGTCCCAATAGTGCTCATTTTTTTCCACCCGGATGGACTGATTGGGTTCCCACGAGATCAACTTGAACGGTCCATTCGATACCATGTTACCGGGCAAGATCCATCGATTAGTCCGGTCGTCCATGGGGCCGAACTTTTCAACCGTGGCTTGATGCACGGGGAACCAGGAGTAGTGAATCTGCATCGAAAGAAAGTAGGGTGCCGGGTATTCCAGATTCACCACGAGCGTGGTGTCGTCGACAGCTTTCGCGCCAACTTCGTTGAAATCCGCCACCTCGCCTTTGTTGTATTTTTCGCCGTTCTTGAGGCACCAGAGCATATACGCGTATTCGCTGGCCAGTTTGGCGGTGAGGTGCCTCTTCCAGCCATAGACGAAATCGTGTGCCGTTACGGGTTCGCCGTTGGACCATTTGGCGTTGGGGTTGAGTTTAAACGTGTATGTGAGGCCGTCGGGAGTGACTTCCCATGATTCGGCCACACCGGGCTCAACCTCCAACGTTTTCTGGTTTGCCGTGGTGAGACCTTCGAAGAGCGAAGTTAAGATACGATGCTCGGTATGTCCGGTGACCAGATAGGGATCCAGGGAGGCGGGTTCGCCGTCCGAACCGACCCGCAGCACATTCTGCACATCGGTGTTTTTTCCCGAGCCACACCCCGGCAGAGCCAGAAGCATGCCCAAGCTGCAGCAGACGGCCAGGAATCTTTTCACGTTATGCTACTCCCGAAAGGTTTCCATCGCGACGCGCGAAGGGCCATTATAACGGTCCTTGTCCATCGGTTAAATTGTCTGGCGGCACGCCCCGCGGCATAATGGCGGATTATCCGTTTGTCCGGGGCCCGATTCATGAAAGTTGTTTGAATGCCACCTATTCTGCGCCGCTATGTGAACGACGCGTTTTTCGCCTGGGGAATTCCCGTACTTTGGCTTGTCGTCACAGTAAGCCTGGTCAGTCCGGTCGCGGAATTCCCGCTGAACGATGACTGGGTGTATGCGAAACAAGTTGAATATGCGCTGGATGGCCAATATCCCGGGCATCCGTTTGCGGCGGCGATTTCGATCGCCCATGCCTACTTCGGCGCGGCATTCGCCTTGTTGTTTGGTTACAGTTTCTCTGCACTGCGCCTGTCGACCCTGTTTTCCGCGGTTGTCACGGGTTGGGCGGTCTTCGCTTCCACGCGCGAACTGGGTTGCCGGCGGAGTGTCGCGGCCCTGGCCACCTGCACGGTATTGGCAAACCCCTGGTTTCTGAACCTTTCCTATACATTCATGACCGACGTTCCTTTTGTGTGCACGATTGTGCTTTCGACGTTTTTTTATCTTCGGGCAATCCGTACCGGACACACGAGTGACTTGATGTGGGGCGGAGCGTTTGGCGCCCTTTCGACGTTGACCCGGCAATTTGGCGTTATGACGTTCGTGACCATGGTTCTGGTCGCTTTGGTCTACCGCAAACGATTCAAGACCCCCTGGACGATGCAGCATGCGCTTTCATTCGCGGCGCCCTGGATGTGGGGCGCCATACTTGGCGTGGGCGCCATGCTGCTCCAAAACAGCGAATACGAGCACATGAATGTGTTCGGCCAAACCTCGATGTACATCAAGTTTCACATGGCCTGGCGCATGGTGCTCATCGTGTTGTTGTATGCCGGGTTATTCGTGCTGCCTCTCGTTGTGGGGCGTTGGATATCGGTTTCAACGAGGCGGGAGAAACTGGCTGTCTGGCAATGGCTGGTGATTGCCACGTATGTCATTTTGACCTGGGTGTACGTGTCCGGCGTTGCCTCAAATTCGTTTCCGCTATTGGCGAACATGGTGCGCGACGTGGGTTTTGGCCCGCTCACCCTTCGCGGGGCCTATGCAAACATATCCGAGTGGTCGCCCGTGACTTACGGGCTGTCGTGGCGCTGGGGAGTGACAATCGCGGGGTATGCTTGCGGGGCGATCCTGTTGGTGGATTTTGCCCGTCGCGGCTGGCTTGGGCAGTGGCTGCGTGGCAAGTCCGGGCACCGGAGGCCGGTCCTGGAAGTACGCGGCGCGCAGCGAATGTATCTTGCGGTGCTTGCATTTCTCATTGCCGCCGCGCACTACAATCCGCTGCTTCCGATCTATTTTGACCGCTATTTGTTGCCGCTGGTTCCGTTGGCGGCGATATTTGTGGCGGCCGGTTTCGCGAGGCGGGCCGGCTATGCCGCCCTGTTGCCCGCGGCGGCCTGCTGTTTGGCCGTATACGCCTTTTCACTGGCCTGCCTTCAAGACTACATGGCGTGGAACCGGGCGCGATGGCGCGGCATCGACCGTCTGCAGCGCGAGTTTGGCGCGACCGTTGACCAGATTGACGGCGGTTACGAATTCAACGGCATGTACACAAGCGACGAGTTTATGCGTCTGCACAACACCACCAGCTTTCAGGCCCAGGGCGACAAGGGCTGGTGGATTCTGGACGATGAATATGCCATTGCGTTCATGCCGCGTGGCGGCATGGAGGTGATTGGTGAGGAGACGTATGTATCTTGGCTGGATGGCGAAGAGCACGACTTGCTCCTTTTGCGTCGCAACCCGGAGTAGACCGAGCTGTAAGTAATTTGGCCAAGCCGCCCCTTTGGGTTGGGATGTGCGCCGGTTTGGCGCGGCGGTGATGCCTTTGACACGCGCGCGTTCATTTGTACGGGGGTGATTACGCCTTGCACCTGCGCTTTTGGGGGAGTAAGCTTTCATGCAATCACGCCAGGGGAAAACCATTGACGGAGAGGCACATACCATGAAGAGACACCTGCTGCAGTGGATGATCGGGGCAACCTTGCTGGCCGGGATGTTTGTGGTCCGGGCGAACGGCGAAATCACGGTTTCGGTAACCCTTACGGGCAGCCTCGAAGAGATTCAACTAATCTTGGAACAAATGAAGGCGTTGGGGGCCATTTCAGGGCAGTACGGTGAACCCATGAAGATGAATCTGCACAGCGTGATGGACTCGAATGCCGTGCAGGAGGACGGGGTGGCGCCACCGCCCGCACCTACTCTCGCTTTGGTCGACCCCAAGGTCGAACCGCAGTCAGCGAAACCGGGCGAAGAAATTCTTGTCTCTATTTCGATTGTGGATACGAACAAAGTAGTCGACACAGTCGCAGTGAAGGATTCCACCGCGGCCGAAGCCACCTTTGATTTGTACGACAACGGGCTCGAAGGGGATGCGGTGGCCGGCGACGGCATCTGGTCGAGAAAGACTACCGTGCCGGCGGGCGCGGCCGCGGGCGAGTATACCTTGGGAATTACGGCATTCGGCATTAACGGCGACCCACTGGCGACTCCGGACGCGGTCGTTGCAGAGGGCGAGACGGCCCCGCCACTGACGGCCGAGGCCAAGTATGCGGTGACCAACTGACCCTGTTGGCCCGCTGCGTGGAGGTGCGCATTCGTGGCATGCACACAGGCGGAATTTGATCGATTAACGCCGGGCATGGGATTTGACGAGGTCAGTTCGATTCTTGGCGAGCCGCAGCGGCTGCTCGATTCCATCGATGCTGACGTCATGCCCGGTCTGTCTTCCAATCGAGTCGAGACCGATCTCTACGAATGGCGCAGCGGGCGCATCCTGATACGCGTGCTCTTTCACAACGGGACACTTGGCGATAAGACCCTGATCGACCTGGATGAGGAGTCAATCCAGGAGTAAGCCGCGTTCCTGTTGGTGATTGTCCGTGTCGAATTCATGGAAAGTAGCGCACTTGCCCGAATGGCCTTGTTCCGCAGACAGTGCCCTTTTGAATCCCGGACTCCATTCCCGATGCCCGGAGAATACATCTTCAAAGGCAAACATCTGCACATACGTCAAGAAGTCTGGGAGGGTGCTGTATGATCACGTCTCGCACACTTGCCGCAACAGCCATGGGACTATTTGCGGCGGCTTCCTTTGCCACGGAATATGAAGTAGACAGGGCGGAGTCCGTGTTCGCAATAGTCACGTACAAGGAGGGCCTTGCATCCCGGTTTGCCCATAACCATTTTGTCGTTGCAACCGATTACGAAATGTCGGCCTCCATGGACGAAGGCGTCGATTCCTCCTTGAGGTGTACCTTTCAGGCAAAAACCGCGTCGTTGACGGCGGACGATCCGGATTTGCAGGCCAAGTGGTGGCCAAAGGTGAAGGAGACATGGATTCTAAAGGAAGGTTTTTCCACGGTGCCAGAGGAGGATCGCAAGAACGTTCAACAGACGATGCTCTCCGATGCGCAGTTGGATGCAACGGCATATCCAGAGATCACGGCGACCGTAAAAGCCGCGGGTTTGAAGCCGCGCGTGTACAGCGACAAGGAATACATGAATTCGGCTGAGGTCTCCGTGACCATTAAAGGGGTGACGTTGGATCTGCCGGTGTATTACGACGCGATTAAGGAAGGAGACACGCTTTCCCTCGTTGCCGTCGCGCCCATCTATCTAACCCGGTTCAACATCGAGCCATACTCCGCTTTTCTTGGGGCTGTTCGCGTGAAGGATCGTTGCCATATCTATATCAATGTCCGGCTCAAGGCGAAGCCGGTCTCCTTGCCGGCAAACGAAAACCCCGCGGAATGACCGCGGGGATGTTTCCAAAAAGAATGTGAATCAGCCTACTCTTCCTTCATATGCTCCGCAAACGCTTCCTTCAACTTCTCCAATTTGGGCATGGCCCACATTTGCACGTAGGGATGCGCGGGATTCACTTTGGCGAAGTCCTGGTGATACTCCTCCGCATCGTAGAATTCCGTTAACGGTTCCAACGTCGTGACGATGGGCTTCGAAAATGAACCGGCGGCAGTAAGCTGCTTGATGTACGCGTCGGCCACTGCTTTCTGTTCTTCGTCGGCGAAGAAGATCGCGGAACGGTATTGGGTTCCGGAGTCAGGCCCTTGGCGGTTCAATGTGGTCGGGTTATGCGTCGCGAAGAAGATACGCAGCAACTGGCCAAACGTAACTTTGGCGGGATCGTACTCGATCCGAATGGCTTCGGCATGGCCGGTATCGCCATTGCACACGGCCTTGTAGTTCGCCGTGCTTGCCTCGCCTCCGGTGTATCCGGATACGACCTCGTACACGCCGTCAATGTCTTCAAAGACGGCCTCGGTGCACCAGAAGCAGCCACCCGCAAATACGGCGCGATTCTTTCCCGTCGCCGCGGCCAAGGCCGTGTCCTTTTCAGGCGCAGGCAGGCGTCCGCCGACTTTGGGCTTGTCCGGCTTTGACTCCGTTACGGATGCGGGGATGACTTCCGCGGCCGATTTCGCGTCTGCCTGATCGACAAATGTCAGCGACTCGGAGTTCAAGCAGTAGCGCAGGCCGGTTGGGGGCGGGCCATCCTCAAATACGTGGCCGAGGTGTCCATCGCACCGGGCGCAGAGTATTTCCGTGCGAATCATGCCGTGACTGGAGTCGGATATCTCGGTAATGTTTTCCTCTGCCACGGGCGCATAAAAGCTGGGCCAGCCCGTGCCGGAATTGAATTTCTGACCGGATTGAAACAAGGGCAACTTGCAGCCCACGCACAGATAGTATCCTTCCTTCTTGTTGTCCAGAAGCGTGCCGCAGAACGGCCGCTCCGTGCCTTTTGCACGAAGAATCATGAACTGGTCCGGTGTCAGTCGACTCTTCCATTCTTCGTCACTCAGGATTAGCTTGGGCAGTTCCACCGCCTGGGTCAATTGCCCGTCCTGTCCAATGACACGAACTTTTATCATGGATGCGTTCTCCGATACGTGGTCCGGCTCTGCGGCCGGCGAGGATTCGGCCGTGTTATCACCTGCGCTTGCCACCGGCGTGGACCAGCCCAGACTAAACCCGCCCGACCCGATGTAAAATCCGGCGGTTGCAACCAAAGCCGCACAGACAGCCAACAACCCTGTAAATCGCTTGTTCATATCGCCTCGCAGCTAGGTAGTGTCCGCTAACCGGATTGCATGCACTGCCCGGTGGTCTTCGCCAATCACGTCGAGATGCGAATGCGGACTCACGACCATGTATTCGATACCACTATACAACCCATCTCAAACGCGTGCCAATTCCCGTGGCTGTAAATACTTGACATACAGGCAGCTTTCCCTATTGAATCCGGTTACGGCATTGGTCCAGGAATTGGCGCGGCCGAAGGGGCTGTCGCCGAATACTCGGCGAGAGGAGTGGCAGTACGATGAAACGGGGATTACTGGCCGTTTTGGCATGCGCGGCCGTTATTCATGCTCGTGGCGCGGAACTGCGCGAAACAGTCGTCTATCAAGCCGGGCAGGGGCCATATCACACCTACCGGATTCCGGCCGTCATCGAAACACCCAAGGGGGCACTGCTGGCATTCGCGGAGGGGCGCAAAGAAGGGCAAGGCGACGCGGGCAACATTGATCTGATTGTTCGTAGAAGCAATGACGGCGGCGCCACTTGGGGAGAAATGAAGGTATTGTGGGACGATGGCGCCAATACATGCGGCAATCCCTGTCCGGTCGTGGATGATACCACGGGCGCCATCCTGCTGCTTATGACGCACAACCTTGGACACGACAAGGAAGGCGCAATAATCCGTGGCGAATCCGAATCGACGCGTACAGTCTGGATGATGAAAAGCGATGACGACGGACACACGTGGACAGCGCCCCAGGAAATCACGCAGAGCACGAAAGATCCATCATGGGGATGGTATGCGACGGGTCCGGGGGTAGGCATTCAATTGAAACACGGCCCGCATGTAGGGCGGTTGGTTGTGCCGTGCGACCACAGCTATCCCGATGCCGAGCATTCAATAGGCGAAGGCGGGTTTGGTTTTGGATCGCATGTCATTTACAGCGACGATCATGGCGAAACCTGGCACTTGGGCGGCGTTGTGCGGCCATTCGTAAACGAATGTCAAGTCGTGGAATTGTCCGCGCCCTCCGGAGCGATGCTCTTGAACATGCGCGCCTATTTCCGCCGGCAACTTCGCAGCGTCGCCCGGAGCGCTGACGGCGGCGCCACTTGGTCGAATCCGGTGGACGACAAGGCGTTAATCGAACCGGTCTGTCAGGCCGGTCTTGTGCGTGTGGCATGGCCACAGAGCGGCACGCCGGGAAAGTTGCTCTTTACGAACCCCGCGAGCCTTAAGCGTGAAAACATGACGGCACGTCTGAGCATGGACGATGGGGCCACGTGGAGTCATGCCCGATCCGTGTACACGGGACCTTCGGCGTACTCGTGCCCAATTGATCTTGGCGATGAGATGGGCTGCTTGTATGAGCGGGGTGAAAAGCATCCGTACGAATCAATCGTCTTTGCACGGTTTGACGAAGCCTGGGTGGTCAACCGGTAATCCCATTGGCGTGACGTCGCGGTCCATCAACGGGTCCGGATGAGTGGCAATGACCGGTCTGAAAGCATTATAGTAACCGTATCGGGCGCATCCTGCACTTTGCATGTTAATCATTACAATCAATGAGGGATTTGGTGATCATGATCAAAATTCGAAAGTTACTGTTGCTGGCTGTCGTCGCAAGCTTGATCGCAATCGTCCCGCTCGCCGTCGCCGAACCGAGCCACGTGTATCTAACCTATTCCGGAGCGCCGGAAACGACGATTGACGTGAATGTGATTTTGCCGGAACGCGCATCCGACGTCGTTGTCTACTACGACACCGAACCTCGCGACGGCAACAAAGACAAGTACGCACATCAAGTCAAGGCACCTCATGTGCAGACGTTGATGGAACTAAGCGATGAGCGCGCGATGCACGTTGGTGTGCTCAGCGGGTTGGAACCCGGCAAGACGTACTATTTCGTAGCAGGGCAGGAAGAGTTTGGTTACACGAAAGAGCGTAAATTCCGGACCCTTCCCGGCGGCACGAATCCCGTGCGTTTTGTGAACGGCGGGGACATGGGCGTGGACGGTCTGGTAATTCCTTTGCTTACACATGCAGGAAAAGCGGATCCCGATTTTGGGCTCATCGGGGGAGACATCGCGTATGTAAACGGACTGCTCGGCGAATTCGCCAAATGGGATAAATGGCTGGACAATTGGGACAAGCATATGGTGACGACCGATGGCCGAATGATTCCGATTGTCACGGCCATCGGCAATCATGAAACCAATGACTACCGCGGCGACGATTACGCGATCACCGCGCCGTGGTATACTAGTCTTTTTGGCCGCCAGGGCGAAAATATCTATTACACGCGCAAGGTCGGCGACAACCTCGTCTTATTCCTTTTGGACAGTGGTCACGTTGTGCCGCACGGCGGCGCTCAGGCCGAATGGCTGAAAAGAGAATTGGAAGCGCACCAAAATGTGCAATACAAATTCGCGGCCTACCATGTGCCGCTGTATCCCGCGCATCGCGACTTTGAAGGCGCGGGATCCAAGCTGGGCAGGGAACATTGGGGACCGTTGTTCGATCAATACGGACTGACGGTTGGGCTGGAGCATCACGATCACGTGTTTAAACGGACCAAACCAATTGTGGGTGGACAGGTAAACGACAATGGCACGGTGTATATTGGGGATGGTTGTTTTGGCCGTCCCGCCCGCACCGTTGAGCCGGCACTTCGTTGGTACAACGAAAAGCAATTGGCGATGGCCCATTTTTGGATCGTGGACGTGAGTGCCAGCGGTCTAAAGTTCGAAGCCATCAATCACAAGGGCGAATCCATCGACTCGTTTGAACTGCCGGGAAACTAAATCACGTTGCGGGGCCTTTGGGCGTCGCATAGAAACAGTACGGCAAAATATGCCGCGCGGTCACGTCCGCGCGGCATGTTTTTTGAATTTGACGGAACCGTTGACTCGCACCGTGCTCTGCGAATACGATACCGCTCCTAGCCGCGGTGGCCTCGCACGCAAGCGCGTGCACTTCCAGTCCACCGCATTGACCCAACCTTGTATATGAGGAATCGCTCATGGCACTCGTCAATCTGGTTACAGGCGGAGCCGGCTTTCTGGGTTCCCACCTGTGCGAACGTCTTCTGGCACGCGGCGAGCAGGTTCTCTGTCTCGATAACTTTTTCACCGGCCGTAAGGTGAACATTGAACATCTTTTGCCCAATCCGCACTTTGAACTGATCCGGCATGACGTTATTGAACCGATTCTGCTGGAGGTAGATCGGGTCTATAATCTGGCCTGCCCGGCGTCTCCCGTACACTACCAGCACAACCCCGTCAAGACGGTAAAGACCAACGTCATGGGTGCGCTCAACATGCTGGGGATGGCCAAGCGCGTAGGCGCTCGCATCATGCAGGCGTCCACCTCGGAAGTATACGGCGATCCCAAAGTTCATCCTCAGCCGGAATCCTATTGGGGCAACGTCAACACGGTGGGGCTGCGCAGTTGCTATGACGAAGGCAAGCGCGTCGCGGAGACGCTCTTCTTCGACTATCACCGGCAGAACAACGTCGATATCCGCGTTGTGCGCATCTTCAACACCTACGGACCCCGCATGTTGGTCAACGACGGGCGTGTCGTGAGCAATTTCGTGGTGCAAGCCCTGCGCGGCGAACCCATTACGATTTTCGGCGATGGCAGCCAGACGCGCTCTTTCTGTTACGTGGACGATCTGGTGGAAGGATTTATCCGCATGATGGATACAGATGGCTTTACCGGTCCGGTGAATCTTGGAAATCCGGGTGAATTCACGATGCTCGAACTCGCGGATGAAGTCCTAAAACTTGTCGGTGGCAAGAGCAAACTCGAATTCCGGCCGCTTCCTTCAGACGATCCGAAATGCCGCAGGCCTGACATCGCCTTGGCGAAAGAAAAGCTGGGTTGGGAACCCACGATCTCTCTGCAACAAGGTCTCCCCAAGACGATCGAATATTTCGAAAAGGTTGTGAAGCAAGGGACTAAATAAGTTGAATTGCGCGAGGCGCGCTTGCGAATGCGACCGTAAGCATCACCCGCGCATCAATGAATCGCAATAGCACCGGAAGCTACATGCCGGTGACTTTTCAAATGAAGGGTGCATCTATCAATGAGATTGATGCACCCTTTTTATTGGGTGCATGAGATTTCGCAGTCCACGTTTTCGTGCTAGATACCGGTTTCGCATTTGGCTGCATGCGAATCGACGCAAACGGTCGGAATGAACATCAGTTTTTACACCAAAATGTCCTACTTTTATGTAGCCTGTCTGCCTGAAAACCGCCAGAATGTCACGATTTCTGACAGTTTGCGAGAATGAAAACTCTTTCGTGCGCTGGGGGCTTGCCAATAATTTCGCAGCAATTTAGCAATCCCCAAACAACACGCAAATCATTGCACACCATACTCCTTGCAACTCGACGCACCGCACAAACACTTCCGTTCTCCATCGCGTCGGATACACGATTGTTTGAATATGGCCCGCTTCTTGCTCAAGAGCAGCCGGTCACATAGGTTCTGAAGTTGTAGAACTAATCGATTGGGGAAGACTCCTTTCTGAACTTGCGGTAATACACTCGACAGGCACGGCGAAGACACAAGCAAATGCTGTTGAAGCTTGGCCCCATTACTCCTCGACTATGAATTGCGGAACGAGAAAGGTGTACCTATTCATGACCCTGAGTCATGCCACAAGCGGTCGCAGACCAACACGTGTTGCGATGGCAGTCATTTCGATTGCATCGATGACGCTGGTTCTCGGCTGCGTGACCACGCCCGAACCCACCGCGTCGTTTCCGGTTGCAGAAGATCCAAAGGTACTGCTGAAGCCGGGCGATGTTCTGGAAGTGAAATTCCTGTATTGGCCCGAGTTGAATGAAAACAGCCAAGCCATCCGGCCGGACGGCAAAATCTCCCTGCAGCTTGTGGGAGACGTCATTGCTGAAGGCATGGAACCCGAAGAACTTAGGCAGAGTCTGTTGACACAGTACGAAGACAAGCTTCGCGAGCCGGAAATTTCAGTTGTCGTGCGGTCGCTTGACAGTCATCGCGTGTACGTCGGTGGCGAAGTTTATTCGCCGGGATTGGTGCCAATTCAAGGCCGTTTGACCGCGCTGGAGGCGGTGATGCAGGCGGGCGGCCCGCGCAAAGACAGTGCCCGCCTCAGCACCGTGGTGATCATCCGCCAAAGCGGCAATCAGCAATACGCGACAACGATCGATATGCGAGAGATGCTGGAATCTCCCGAAACCGCGAATTTTGAGCTGGCTCCCCGGGATATCGTGTATGTGCCGAGAACCAACATCGACAAGGTCGATCAATGGGTCGAGCAGTACATCAACAAAATCATCCCGCGCAATCTTCATTTCCAATATACCTTTAGCCATACCGACAACTTGGACGACGACGATGACGCGAGCAGAAATCAACGCGCGGCCGATTTGCTGTCCACATTCAGCAACGTATCGGCCAACGTGGGAGAAGCAACATTAGCCACGCCATAGTAAAGAACTCGCTCCGCGACCTCCTCTATGTCGCCTTCCGGCACAAAGTGTCGATAGGCACGGTATTCCTGTTGGTGTTGACAGCCGTCGGGTTGTACACGTTCTTGACGCAGGAAATCTACCGTTCTGAGGCCAAGCTGCTGTTGCGCATGGGGCGGGAAAATCTGTCGGTTGACCCGTCAGTGACCGGACCCACGATGTATTCGTCGCGCGACGCGGAAACGGAAGTCAACTCCGAGTTGTCCATTTTGAAAAGCCGCGCCATTGCCGAGCAGGTGGTGGAAAAGCTTGGCGCAAGCGTCTTCTTGGAGAAGCCGGATGAGCGACCCGACGTGGAACCGCCGGTGCCGGCGATGAAAGAGGCGCAGCAGGAACTTCGATCCCTTCGGAGGGAAGTGCGGGAAACGGGCGAGGCGGGCACCGGCCTGCTGGTCGCGCTGGATTTGGCAACTCCGCTAACGCCCCGCGAGGAAGCCGTCAAGACCGTACTGGAAAACACAGCGGTAAGCGTGGAGGCAAAGACCCACATCATCTCGGTGACGTACGACGCGCCGAGCCGGTCGCTGGCGCAACAGGCGTTGGCGGAGCTTGTGAGCGCATTTGAAGAGCATCATATCCGGGTCCATGCCACGCAGGCTTCGCCCGAGTTTTTTGAAGAGCAGACCAAGAATTATCACGACGCATTGACGACGAGCGAGGAAAAGCTTGCCGCGTTCCGGGCCGAGCATGGAATTACCAGCCTGGAGCAGCAGAAGACGGTTCTATTGCAGCAGGTGAGCGCGTTGGAAGAGGTATTGGCTGAAAGCAAGGCACAACTCAGCGCGTCACAGCAGCGAATCGTAAGCATGTCGGAGGCGCTGTCCGGACGGAAGCCAACCTTGGAATTGAGCCGAACCACCGGATTGACCAATTTTGCCGCCGATGCCCTGAAGGAAAAGCTGCTGGAACTGAAGCTCAATGAGACGGATTTGGCGGCACGTTATCCGGAAACGCACCGGCCGCTAATCGACATCCGCAAGCAGATTGCCGAAGCAGAGAAGGCCTTGGAAGGAGAGACCGAGACCCATACCGAAGTAACGACCGGCATCGATTCCAGTTATCAGGAACTCAAGCTAGCTCTGGAAAACGAAAATGCCCAGGCTGCTTCGTACGAAGGCCGGATCGAAGTCCAAGAAGCGGAATTGCGGTCCCAAAAGGCGGTGCTCGCCGGCCTGGGTGCGCGCGAGCAGGAGCTTGTCATGCTTGAGCGGGAAGTGGAGCTTGCCGCGAAAGACTACGAAGAGTACCGAAGCAGCCTGCAACGCGCGAGGATTTCGAACGCGATGGACATAGACAAAGTGTCCAACGTGGGTATAGTGCAGCCCGCGACCTATCCCATGAGTCCCGTGAAGCCCAATAAGATTCTGAATCTTGTATTGGGCGTATTTCTGGCGCTGTTCGCCGCAATATCGGTGGCATTCACGATCGAGTACTTCGACGATTCAATCAATGCGCCCGAGCAGATCGAACGTTGGGTGGGCGTTCCCGTGCTTGCCACCGTGTCCGACAAGGAATACAAGGCATGTATCTGAACTACTACCGGCTTTCCCGCGAGCCCTTCCATATCACGACCACACCCGGCGTGTTCTACATGAGCAAGAATCATCGGGAAGCTTTGGCAATGATGTTGTATGGGATACAAAAGCGGCTTGGCTTTATGGCCTTAACGGGCGAAGTGGGAACCGGAAAGACCACGGTGCTGCGCGCCTACCTTGAGCACGTGCAAAGCACAAACATACGACCGGTACTTTTGTTCAACCCCAGTCTGAGCTTTGACTGGTTGCTTCGCTACCTCTTGCATGCGCTGGGCGTGGACGGAAGGGGCCGGGATG
>BTWA01000019.1:90187-108092 GCA_045863295.1 Candidatus Hydrogenedentota bacterium | reverse complement strand
GATCTCATGACCACAGTATATCACCGTAGGCATAATAAGTTAAAGCAGTCTAATCCCTCTACGCTTGCTGCATCGGCAGGCCGGCGTACCACGTTGCGCGATAGGGAAACGCCCAAACCATCGTTCCCGCACTAATCCGGCCCGTTGCCGCCATCTCATCCGGTCGAACCTCGGCCGGGTAGCGGCAGGATGCCGCATTCACGCCGCTTCCGTTATAATCCCGCCTCTTTTGAAACCAGGGGTTCCCCATGTTTGGCAATACGTTGCTCGAAGATGTCTACCGCGCAATGGCGGACGTGCCTGTCATCGACATCCATACGCACCTTGTGGGCGGCAAGTTGGGTGCGCGCGGCCTGCACGATATTCTTCTGTACCACATGGGGGTCAGCGATCTCTATGCGGCGGGTTGTCCCACCGGTTCGAGGTTGACCGAATATCCCGGTTGGACGGATGAGGCAGAAGCCCACGGCCGTATCGAAGAGGCACTGCCGTTTCTGCCCCTGGTCCAAAATACAAGCACATCGTGGACGATCCGCCACATTCTCGCGGATCTCTACGACTGGCAAGACGAAATTACGGTGGACAACTGGCGAACGCTGGACGCCATGATACGCGAGCGCGCGGACGACCGGGCATGGCATCGCACGATTCTGGACCGCGTCAATATCCGGCGTGTCGGCGCGGAGTGGGCCCGGCGAGAAGGCGGAATCGACGACGATCTGTTTCAATATTCGTTGGAGTGGGTATTCTTCGCACGCTGCCGGTGGGGTGAATTCGATACGGCCTTGTGCGAACTGGAAAGCGCCTGGGGCAAAAAACCCGGCCCTGCGACTCCTATCGGGTCGGGTCCAAGACCGCCGGTGGAGCGTCGGATAACTTCGATTGACGACATTCACGAAGCCGTGCACGAGTATGTGCGCAACATCGCTGAAACCGGCGTTCTCACGACAGCGGCCCACTTGTCGACCGATCTCGACTTGCGCGCGGTGGACGACGATAAGATGGCGGCGGCCCTGCGCAATAGATCCCGCGCGACTGAAGCGGAGCGAAGCATATACGCTTCGTATATTCAGGAGGCGTTTCTTTCGTCGCTGGAGGCCTATGCGCCGCATGTTGCGTTTCAATTCAGCTTCGCGGCGGAACCGCTTCCGCACGAGACCGGGAGCCGGCTGTACCAGCGCACCCTTGTACAACTCGCGGAGATCGTTCACAGGCATCCGGGCCTGCGATTTCAGTGTTTTGTGGCATCCGCGTCCGCGAACCAATCTTTGTGCACGCTATGCCGGGAGTTGCCCAATCTGTCGCTCGCGGGATTCTGGTGGCACAATTTCTTTCCGTCGATCATCCGCCAAGTATTCGAAGAGCGGCTGGACATGCTTCCGGTGAACAAGCACATTGCCTTTTTTTCCGACGCATACTGCGTGGAGTGGACGTACGGAAAGGCCCACACGGCCCGGCACGCCCTCGCGGAAGTATTTGCGCGGAAGATTCGCACAGGTCAGTATTCGCTGCCCACCGCGATCGACATCGCGCGCAGCATTCTATTTGAGACACCGCAAACCCTGTTGGGCTTTCAGCCCATGCCACTGATTAAGGAGTGACCATGAGTTCCCTCGGCAAACGTGTGCGAATGAACCGGATTTTCAGCCATCCTTCCCGCCGGATACTTTCCGTGGCGGTCGATCACATGTGCAATTATCCCATGGGCATGCCGGCGGGCATTCGCGACATGGCGGACTGCCTGCGGCAAATAGTGGCGGGCGAACCGAGCGCGATCACCATGAACAAGGGCATCGCGATGCGGTATATGGAACCTTATGCGGGTAAAGTGCCATTCATCGTGCAGCAGATGGTCGTGCGTCCGCATCCCGACGAGTATTTTGGCGCGCATGCTTCTGTTGCGGAAGTGGTGGGCCTCGGCGCAGATGCGATTGCAGTGGCGATCTGCGTCAAGAACAAAACCGAGGCCGATCAAATCAAACATCTGGCCTCCGTGGTGCGCGAAGCGGAACCGTATGGCCTCCCGGTTATTCCGCACATCTACCCCATCGGAGCGGAGGACGAGGGACATTCCGTGAGTCTCCTCGCGGACGATGTCTTCTACGCGGCGCGAATCGGGATCGAGATGGGGTCGGACATTGTAAAGGTGCCCTATACCGGCGACGTGGCGTCGTTTCGTGATATTGTCAATTGTTCGCCGGTACCCATCGTCAGCGCGGGCGGTCCCACGTGCAAGACGATTGAAGATGCGGAATCGATGATCGCGGAAGTCGTCGCGAGTGGCGCCGCGGGCGCAACCGTAGGCCGGAACATTTGGGGATTCCCCGATCCGGCGGAAGCCACGCGCCGTTTGAAACGGATTGTCTTTGGAGAGTGAGAATTTCAAATCGCGACTGCAGTACATCGCGCACGATCACAGGAGCCCTTTATGCGTACGCACCGTATTGCAGCAGCCGTGATGGGTTTACTAGGCGGACTGACGGCGTTGGGCGCCGAGATTCGATCCGAGTCCTTTGACGACGATCCGCAATGGGACGGACTGAACAACCGATCCGCAATGGAGATCCGTCCCATTGAACAGGACTTCGGCTACGACCCCGGCGATGCCAACCGCGCGCCGTCCATCGGCGGCTTGATTACGCCGGACGGCGTGCCGGCCTACTACGCGTTGCCCATCCCAATCAAAACGTTGGATGAACCCTTTGAAGCCTCGGGCACGCTGGTGATGGAACCGGGCGGCGGAAATCACCTGCTCGGGTTCTTCAATGCGAGCACAATGAACGAATGGCGCACGCCAAACACACTCGCGTTTCGAATCAACGGCCGGGGCGAAACGTTTCACGCGCACACGGAGTTTTGCTCTAACAAGTGGCGCGCAACCGCTGGCATCATCGGCACATACAACCCGCAGACGGACCGGAACAATGCCGTGGAAAATCCAAGTTCGGGAGAGTACACCTGGACGCTTTCCTACGACCCGAACGGCAAGGACGGCGCGGGAATGGTCCATGCCACGCTCAACGGCGTCACGGCAGACTTTGAGATTTCCGCTGGACTCCGTGCCGATGGGGCGACCTTTGATCACTTTGGATTGTTCAACATCGTTAAACATGCCGATGGTCCGGGCCGCATGTGGATTCGCGATCTAACGGTCAATGGCGAGTCGATCGATCTGTCCTCCGATCCCCAATGGGATCGCCGGCGCAACCGGGTGAGGTATTACACCGAGGATGTGCGCCCGCGCTTCAATTTCGGTTTCAGCAAAACGAGCTTTGCCGGCGGGGCCCCGGGTGAAATGGGCGGCCTGTTTTTTCGGGGCGACTGCCGGTACCCGGACAAGCTCGCCTACTATGGGGCGGTGCTGGAGCCGTTGACGCTGGCCAAACCGATCAAGGCGGCGGGCAAGCTGACGTTTAAGCGCGGCATTTCGGACAGCACCACGCTCTTCGGATTTTTCAACGCCGAACACAGCGTCAAAGTGCACGACAGTCAGAGCGACGGCATGCCTTCCGATGTGCTTGGGTTTTGCATCGAAGGCCCATCCAGCCAGGGATTCTTTGTGTATCCGGTGTATCGGGGCCACGGCTTGGGAGCGGCGTCCGGGGCGTACGACAACGCTCCGGTTGTTTACCCGGACAGCGCTGTCCACCATTGGACGTTGGAATATAAGCCAGCGGCAAAAGGTAAGGACGCGACGATTGCGTTGAGTTTGGACGGCAAGACGGTAGAAATCGCGCTGCCGGCCGATCAAGTATCTCCGGATGCCGTGTTCAACCGGTTTGGACTGGTAACGCCATGGGTCGATGGGAACGGGCAAGTGGTATATTTTGACGATCTGAGCTTCACGGCGAAGCAGTGATGAGACCCGTAGTGATATCCGATATACACAGTCACTGTCCGGATATCAGTTTTTCCGCTTCATCGAGCCCAACTGCCGGTTCGTTGGCTTCGCCCTTTTTGGCATGTCGAAGTTCGAGAAGGTCTTCGAGATCTTCAAGGTAATTGGTAAGATTCTCGTATTCGCGTATGGGCAATACGGCAAAACGACGTTTCCCATCTTCTTCTATAAAACTGGGGTGTAGCTTCATACTTGTCCCTTTCTTACATGCGATAGGCGTCTTGTCTCGGAATTATACGATATATCGTTATGACTGCACCTTCCAGTTCGAACAGAATCCGGTAGTTGCCAACACGAAGTCGATATTCCGGAGAGAATGATGTCAAGTGCTTTACATCACCCTGCAAGTCATTGCCCATGATTCGTATGGCCGCTAATATGCGGTGTGCTTCCTTTTCAGGAATACTTCGCAAATCTTTCAATGCTTGAGGTTTAAACTTGCATGTGTATTGCACGATTTCAGTGCCTCACGCTGAATATATTCATGCCTTCCATCTTGTCCGAAAGCGTCACAAATAGCAAAATGCTGCAAGTGTGCCTGGAACTATTCCAACCTCTCCGCGTTGTGAAAGCAGAGAAAATTAATTGAACATGCAGCACCACGACAGTCCGGGCGGCCCTTTTTGGGACGCGATAGATGCGCACTATCGCGCTGTGTTCGGTTTTGCGTGGCGCATGACCGGCGAACGGACCGTCGCCGAAGATGTGACCCAGGAGGCCTTTGCGCGCCTTGCACAATCGGCCCTGCGCGACGGCGGCGTGGAAGAGAGCCGGCGCTGGGTGTTTGTGGTGGCGCGAAACCTGTGCATCAGCCATTTGCGCCGGCGCACGCGCCATCCGGAAACGGAACTCGGCCACGGGCTTCCCGCGCGCGCGGCGGGTCCGGCCGATGCAATGGCCGCGAACGAGCGGGCCGCGCTGGTGCAGGCCGCTGTCCACGCATTGCCCGTGGACATGCGGGAGGCGATTGTACTGCGCGAGTATGAAGGACTGAGCTATGAGGCCATTGCGTCGATTGTCGATTGTCCGCTGGGCACGGTAAAAAGCCGCATTGCCCGGGCCCGGGAGTTATTGCGACACCAACTGCGAAACGTGTTGGAGATGGACGAATGAGTTGGATGCCACCACAAACAGAAGAAGGTTGGAACGAAGTGCTGTCGGCCTACGTCGACGGTGAACTGTCCTTCGAGGAGACCGCAGGGCTGGAAGGATATCTCGCCACGGATACCGTGCGGCAAAATCAGGTGCGTGAGCTTCGCAAGGTTTCCGCGGTGATGTCGGAATGGCAGGCGCCGGACATCCGGCCACCGGAAGCGGTATTGGGAAAGCGGCGATCGACGTGGCGCCGCTTTCAGTGGGGCCAACTCGCGGCCGGTTTTGCCGCGGGGATTGCCGTGGGGTTGTTTGCGGCATCGCCCTCTCGCGATGCTGTGATTCCCGCGTCGCCCCCCGTCCCAGCGGCTATCACGTCAAGTAGCGACGTCGCGATGTCCAGGGATCGCGCGGATCGGCTGGTGCGCGAATCGGCGGCCGAAGCCTTGCACGGCCAGATCGTGCAGTTGCTTGCCGATCGCAAAATCGATCAGGCGGAGGCCCGGCTGGCGTTGTTGCAACGGGAGTATCCGGACACGCGGGCCGGAGGCGATACCGGTTTGATCCGAATGCTCGATCAAGTTCGCGAACGAGTTCGCCTCTTTGAAAGGAGGACAGGATGAAGCGCATCACGGTTGTCTTCTTGTTGGCGCCGCTACTCATGCTGGTGAGCGGCTGCGTCGAGTTTACGTTGATCACATGGAGTCCCGACGGGCGTTACGTGTACATCGCCAATCCGGACGGAGAAGGTCTGTGGGTGTGGGATACGCAACTGCGCGAGTCGAAATGGATTCTTCCGGCCAAGACCGTCGCCTATGCGAAACAGATTAGCGACGACCGGTTGTTCGTGTTCACGGGATCGAATTCCCTCGACGAGGGCGGATTCGCCACGTGCGGATTGGAAGGACAGGACTGGCAAAACTACGGCTATGAGACGCGGGGCATGGGCTTTACGATTTCGGCAGACGGCCGCATGGGCTATATCGTCGAGTACGACGACGAGAAGAGCGAGACCATGTTGTTCGAACAGCCGCTGGACGATCCGGCAACGCGCAGGTTGCTTCACAAGACCTCGGAGCCCGACACGCTGTTGATGCCTGCCGTCAGCCCGTCCGGCAAACAGGTGCTCGTTTGCACGTTGAGCGAACCGGAAGGAAAAACACTCGTTTCCCTGGATCGCATCGATCTTATGGCGGATCCGCCGGCTGTTGAGACCCTTATTCCCAGCAACGAAGGTACGGTCGCCATGTCGCCGCTGTGGGTGGACGATACGCGATTTGCCTATGTAGAAGTCGGCAACGACGGCGGGCCGGATGAAGTCGGCAAGTTGATGCTGTATTCCATGACCGGCAAGTCGGCTGCGGTGCTGGCCGATCGCGTGTTCGCATTTACGGGACTCAGCCTGCATCGAGACGGCAAGCGCATCATCGCGACGGCCGCGGCAGACAACCTCGATCGGGACCCGGATGCCAACTGGCCTTCGTCCATCCAGATTGTCTCGGTCGATATCGAGACGAAGGCGGTTGACGTGATCACCCATGATCCCATGGGGGCCGGATGGGCCATTGCCAATCCCGTGAACGATTCGGTCGCCTATGTGAGTCAGCCCGGAGGCGACACCAATGTCGTTCGCACGCTGGATCTGGCCACGGCCACCGGCACGACGGTATGGCGAAATGAAGAAGAACGGATATTCGCGGCAGCGCAACGGTTCGAATCGAGCGGCGATATCACGCTGGCAATGAAGGCCTATGAAGAATTGATGTTCCGGTTTCCGGATACGGATCTCAACGACTCGGTCTGGTATTCCCGAATGCAGATGGCATTGGCTCCTCCGCGCAATGACCTCGACGAGGCCATCGAATCGCTGCGCCACCTGGATCAGAGCCTTCGGAATCAGGCCATGCCGATCATCTGGCGGGAGTCCGACCGCGTAGCAACGGATCCCGAAGGCGACTGGATCCGGACCTACGGAACCGAGGCGGCCAAAACCAAATACGAGTTTGACACCGACCCCACGCGGGACCTGACGGGACTCTGGGCCCGCTGGTCCGGCGACCGGCTGTATTTGCGCATCGACTCGAATTCACCAAACGATTTGGAAGGATTGATTCTGCGGGACGTAATCATCGCCCTGAGCGATCAGGAACCCGGCGAAGGCGTTTCCCCGCTGACTCCCTCGACCTTATGGGATCGAAAACTGCGCGCGCGCATCGTGTTGCGCCACTGGTTCGACTCGGAATCGAACAGCCAGTACGATGTCGAAGTGCACGACGAATCGGGCGAGATTCGGACGGCCTTTAAGGCATCGGGATTCGGCGGCGCGGAATTTCCCAACGTGACGTACCTGGACAAGCACGCGATGTGGAATTCCGGAAAGGGATCCATTGTGTTGTCGCTTTCGCAATCCGCGCTGCGATTGCGGGACATGAACACCCTGTTTGTGCAGGTCTGCACTGTCAAGGGCGGCCTCGATTCGTTGGAACCGCTCGAACGGCCCATCGAGTCCGCGGATGCAAAGGACTGCGACATCGCGGATGCATTCGGCGAAGAAAACACAGCGGCGCGCATCGACGCTGACCTTGCGGCGGGCCGCACGGCAATCATTCGCGGGTATGCGGCAAAGCTGACGCGAACGGATTCATAGGTATCAGGATGTGATTAAATCGAATACCGGCTGCGGCTTGCTCAGGATGCCGCCGGTCACTTCGGGCATCAACATGGGCGGATACAGCACCTGCACGGGGCCTTCGGCCTCTCCGTGAAACCATTTGCCCAGCAGTTCGAGGCCCTCGGTGGCGGCGTCGCGCACCGGCAGCCACACGTGCGCCGAGGCCTCGGGAAGGATGGCCTTGTTGTAGACATAGGTCCACACCACGATTTCGTAATCCTTGCCGGGGATTCGGCCGGCCCGCGCCGATCCGGCGCGGATGCCTTCGGCGTCGCCCGTGCCGCTGCAATCAACCACGGCCGTCACGCGCGTGTCGTGCAACAGGCGGTACACCATGCTTGCCAAATGGCCAGCCTGAAAATTGGTGGGCCGGACCAAGGCCTCGTCAAACGGGATACCCGCTTCGTCCAACGCCCTGCGGTATCCTCGCAGGCGTTCCACGCCGGGTTGATACCCTGTCAAAGCTTTCAACAATCCGATGCAGCGATGCCCCTTGTCGATAAGAAACTTCGTGCTGAGGTATGCGGCCTTGTCATAGTCGACGGTGGCAAAACTGGTCTCCGGAAACGAATCGAGGCGCCCGAGCGTCAGGTACGGGTGACCCTTACGGTGAATCAATTCAACAATCTTATCGTTCGTCGGCAATGGGCCGGCTATCACGCACCCGCCGCACCGGCGCTGCCACAATCCACGGGCATAGTCCAGCGTGTTTTCCCCGTCAAACGGGTTCAGATCAAAGACGATGTAATCGCGCCGCAGGCCAAAAATGCGCCACAACTCCGCAAACAGCCACGTCAACATGTCCTGGCTGATGGGAACGAGTTCCGGGGGCGCCGGCAAGGTCACGCCGATGCAGTCGCGGTGTGTGCCCCGGAGGCTCCGAGCCCCGGAATGCGGCTGGTAGCCGACCTCTTCAATAAACTGCTGCACGCGTTCACGGGTTGCCTGGCCGACCCCTTTGTCATTGTTGATAACCCGGCTAATGGTCATCGCCGATACGCCCAGTTCCCGGGCGATGTCGTGGATGGTCCACCGTTCGACTTCACGCGTCATGGCATTTGCACCTTTTTGGAACAGGAAATCAACCCCGCACTACAGAATGCCGGCTCCTTCGGCTTGGGTAAATCTGCTCGTAGGCCGCGCCTCCCCCCGATGCCTCCCCATTCCACCGAACGACCGAATCGGGGTTTGTCTGACATGAGTATAGCGATTTATCTTACCCCTTGCCAAAAGGTTTCATTTGAAGTATCCTACAAAGGGTTATCAATAAACCTGGCTCCTTGCGGGAAGGAGCCCATGTGGACGGGGAGGTGCAACGGCGCAACATCTACACCCACTCTGCGAAGCCGCCTTGTGTCGGCTGCTTCAACCAAGCATCAACGTTATTATATATGCGGTAAGTCTACCGCGAAAAGGAACTCAATCATGAAGAAGAGAGGCTTTACGCTTATCGAACTGCTGGTGGTGATCGCCATCATCGGTATTCTTGCGGCGATTTTGCTGCCCGCGTTGGCGCGTGCCCGTGAAGCGGCGCGTCGTGCCAGCTGCCAGAACAACCTCAAGCAATGGGGTTTGGCGTTCAAGATGTATGCCGGCGAATCCTTCGGCCAGAAGTTCCCGCCCATGCAGATCGACACCTATGGCCCCGGCACGGTGGATTTGGCCGCCGCTCCGCGCGTCCTTTCCGTCTATCCGGAATACATGACGGATCAGGCCACGTTCCTGTGCCCGTCCGATCCGAACAACGACGAGCAGGACCTGACGAACAGCGCGACCGGAAACATCGACGTGTACACGCCCGGACGTCGTGATGACGCCGACGCCAGCTATAGCTACATGGGCTGGTTGATCGACCGCACCGGCGACTCCGATCCGTCCGCGGTGATCTCCACGTTCCCTGGCATTATGCTCGTGCTTGGCTCGGGCATCGACAACCCCGCGAATGCCGGTTCGGCCCAGTATCTGGCAGCCGTGGATCGTCTGCTGACGACAGCGGTGCCTCACGTGACCTCCGGTAACAATGTAAACATGTTCAACGTCATTGACGGCGATCTGACGCTTCAGTCCCCGTGGAATGCCATCGGTAACGCCAACAGCAACAAGGTGAACCGTTTGAAGGAAGGCATTGAGCGCTTCCTGATCACGAACATCAATGCGTCCGCTTCCGGCAACAAGGCCCAAAGCGAAATCGACATCATGTACGACGCGCTGTCGACGGAAGTGAAAAACTTCAATCACGTCCCCGGCGGTTGCAACGTGCTGTACATGGACGGCCACGTGTCCTTCATCCGCTACCCGGGCAAGGCCCCTATCTCCCGCTTGATGGCCATCTCGGTGGGTGAATTGTTCAACTAGTTTCCGGACCTGTTTTACAGCCAGGTTTACTTGACAGCCCAGGCCCCGGTTCCAGCGATGGAGCCGGGGCTTTTTGTATCGGACCTCGCATTGCGCTCTGGTCCCCGCCATTGTTGAAATCCTGCGTTTCCAACACCCCCTGCAAGTAGTCCGCCACCTCCACGGAGGCCGTCGCCCCCCTTTGGACGCGATTCAAGCGTGTAACGACTGAATACGGGGGCGGATTACGTTTGCTTCCGTTCGACGGATCCGTCCTGGGGCAGGCTCTCAAGATTTGACCGTATGGCCTGCCGCCAAACGGGCGGAGCGGTTATCGTTAATTACCGTTACAAGCGACATATAATAACGTTATTACTATCGTACAATATCACTATACTGTATAAAGTTTGACCTGTAATTCCGCTATTTCGCTTTTAGTTGACACGCTTTCCCGGTAATACTATTATACGGGGTATAGGTTATCGATAACCTCTAACCCTTGGGAGGGTCGGCGCAACGGAATGATTCATACCCACCCCCTACCAGTTCCTTGCCTTTATTCAAAATACGCATCTATCGAGGGAGAGCAACCATGAGTAAGCGTAATAAGGGGTTCACACTGATCGAATTGCTGGTGGTTATCGCCATCATCGGCATTCTGGCGGCCATTCTGCTGCCGGCGCTCGCAAGGGCTCGCGAAGCGGCACGGCGCGCGTCCTGCCAGAATAACCTGAAACAATGGGGCCTCTCGTACAAAATGTACGCGAACGAGTCCGCGGGCGGTCTTTTCCCGCCGCTGGGCGACGAAGGCAGCCTGGACGATGCGACCTGGAATACGGGACTCGTCGCCGTGCCGCACGGCCCGTCCATTTATCCCGAATACATGACGGACATGAACACCTATTTCTGTCCGTCGGATTTGGATGATCAAGACGACTTCACGCTGTGCCCGGGTGGCGATTGGTGCGCCACGGGCGCGAGCAATCCGAATACCCCGGGTCTGGATCCCGAGAAGTTCGATGACCGCGGCTATGTGTATTACGGCTGGGTCACGGAAGATGACATCGTGTGGGGCACGATGGTCCTTGCGTCGATCGTGAACGAAGCGGGCGCGGGCGGCAACCGGGTTACTGCATTTAACCTGCGCGATTCAAACATGAACGCCTCGTTGGCGAATACGTCCAGCTTGTTCGCCACGTACATCAACGGCATCGTGGGCTCCAAGTTCCCGCAGTATGCCACGGTGGTCGCGAAGGGCAATGGCGGCAGCAACACGGTGTACCGTCTGAAAGATGGCATTGAGCGTTTCATGATCACGAACATCAACGCCGCGGCGGGCGGCTCCAAGGCCCAGTCCAACATTCCGGTGATGTGGGACGTGGTCAAGGGTTCGATCGACACGGACACGGAAGAATTTGCTCACGTGCCGGGCGGTGCGAACGTGTTGTTCATGGACGGTCACGTTGCGTGGCGCCGTTATCCAAGTTCGGTGAATTCGGACATTCCGGTCACGCCGTTGGTGGCCGCGTTCGGCCGCGCGTACTGATTACCTGAGCGCGTTCCCAATCCAATTTGGGAACGGAGACGATATCCGCGTTTCGAAGTACGCCGCCCCGGGGATTCCTCCTCGGGGCGGCCGTCTTTTCGGACGCTCCTCGTTGTTCATTCCCCGTGGAATCGTTAAGATGTGCAGCCATGTCCACCCAAGGGGATCCTGTGAAGACACCAGTTCATTCTAATCCCGCTACACTCCTGCCCAGGCTGGGGCTGTTTACGGCGGTGATGATCATCATGGGCAACATGATTGGATCCGGCGTGTTCAAAAAGGCGGCCCCGATGGCGGCGGAGGTGCAGTCGGCGGGGTTGCTGCTTGCGGCGTGGCTGGTCGCGGGGATCATTTCGTTCTTTGGCGCCCTGGCGAACGCGGAAGTCTCCGGCATGATTGCCGATCCGGGCGGACAATATGCGTTCTTCAAGCGCATGTACGGGCGACTCTTTGCCTTTATGTTTGGCTGGACGCAGTTCGCGGTGATTGGAACGGCCTCCATTGCTTCGATTGCCTATGTATTCGGCGAGTCGTCGAACGCGCTGTACGAATTTCCGCGGTTGCCGCAGTCGTGGGATGAATGGACGGTGCTGGGAATCTTCCAACCCTTCAACAATTTCGGGGTAAAGGCGTTCACGATCGCGACGATCATTCTGTTGTCCGCGGCGAATTACTTTGGGGTCGTATACGGCGGCCTCATAGCCAGTATTTCGTCCATACTGAAGCTCACGGGACTTGGCTTGCTGGTTGTGTTCGGCCTTTTCTTTGCCCATGGAACTTCGGCCAATCTGTCGCCGTTTGGGGTGAATCCCGACGCCGCTTATGCCACCGGCCTTGGCCTGACGGGGGCCTTCTACGCGGCCATGCTCGGCGCATTCTGGGCCTACGACGGCTGGATGAACATTACCTATCTTGGCGGCGAAGTGAAGAACCCGAACCGCACCATCCCACTCGCGCTGGGGCTCGGCGTGGGCGGCGTGGTTGCGATATATCTGATCGTTAACCTGACCTACTTGTACGTCATGCCGGTCAGCGAAATGGCCGCGCTCACGACGGAGCAAAACCGGATCGTGGCCATCGAGGTGGTGCGTAAAGGGGTGGGCGGCAACGCGGCGCTTCTGGTTACGCTCCTGATCATGCTCTCGACCTTTGGAGCCGTGAACTGCTCCCTATTGCCCACGTCGCGCATGTATTTCGCCATGGCCCGCGATCGGTTGTTCTTCGAATCAGTGGGCCATTGCCATCCCAAGTACCGGACACCAACGTCGTCGATTGTGTTTCAGGCGGTGTGGGCGTCGCTGTTGGTGCTTTCGGGCTCATTCGATCAGCTCAGCGACATGGTCATATTCGCGTCGTTCATTTTCTACGGAGCTTCGGCGTTCGGCGTGTTTGTATTGCGCCGGACCATGCACGACACGCACCGCCCGTATCGCGTTCACGGATATCCGGTTGTGCCGGCCCTGTTTGTCTTGTTTTGCGCGTCGCTCGTGTTGGTGACCATCTGGCAGCGTCCGCGCGATGCGGGCATCGGCCTTGCGCTCATCCTCTCGGGCCTGCCCTTCTATGTATTCTGGGCGAGGAAGTTGGGTCCGGCTTCGACGGCGCGGGAATCGTGATCGGGATTTGATCGGCGCGGATTGGATGGTATTATCGCAGTGGAGTACGCATTGAGCATGAGTCCCGATTACGCCGAAAAAATGATGCGGTTGCATGCCCTGATCGATAGCGGCCATGAATGGCCCGGGGAATACCTGTTCAAGTTCATTGTGCCCCGAGACAAGATCGAGGAGTTGGAGGGGCATTTCAAGGAGGTCTCGTATCAGACGAGGCCATCGGCCAACGGACGGTACATTTCCCTGACGTACCGGGGCTATTTTCATTCCTCGCACCAAGTGATGGAAGTGTACGAACGCGTTATGACCATCGAAGGCATTATGTCATTCTGATTTGGCGCGGGCGGATCAAGGGACGGAAGGGACACAGAGGACAGTAGGGATCACCCGGTGTTGTGAAAGTCCGACGGTCCCCTACCCCAACTCAAACGAAGTCACGCCGTATATCCGGTCGAGCGGCAACGCCGGCGGCGCGCCTTTGTAGATGCGGCTGGTCTCGAAGACGGGCTGCATGTCCAGGGATTTTGCCAACGCCACGGCGGCGGCATTGGGTTCGGGCACGTCCAGGTACAGGTCTCCCCGCGCATGCGCCCGCAATCCGTTCAAGATGCGGCCCGCGACAGCCGGATCGTTGGCAAACAGCGGACCCACCTTGCATGCGTTGAGGCATGGCCGAAGCATGCCGTAGCCTGTGATTCGACCTTGGTCCAGCAGAACACGCACCACGGATCCCGGCTGATGAATCCACGATTTCAGGAACGATTCGCGCGGTGCCGGGACGTGCTCCCGATCAAACGCGAGAAGGTCGGCCATCGAGACGGCGTCGAGGCCGATCAGACCCTCGGGTTCCTCTCCCCCGCCTTCGCCCTTGTAGCGGACGTTGCGGTAGGCAATTCGAAACCCCATGGTTTCGTATTTGGCAAGCATGGAGGGCACGCCGTCAGCGCCAATGGTTCGACTTCCCATGCATTCGATCGCGGCGTTCCACAGGGGAAGTCCGTGTCCTTGTCCGCGAAATTCTTTGCGGACGATGTAGAAACCCATGAATCCGTAGTCATCGTTATACGCGACGGCGCTGATGCACCCCACGAATTGGCCGTCCAGTTCGCCTCGGAAGAAGCCATTGGGATCCGCGGCATAGAACGCCTCGGCATCGTGCAGGCCGGGATTCCAGCCTTCTTCGCGCGCGAGTACCAGCGCCTCGTCAAGTTCGTTGCGCGACATTCGGCGGACGGTGTAGTTGCTGGGCATGAGCGAAACCTTGTTGAACTCAGTGGACGCCGAGAAACCGTTGCACCGTCTCCACCATATCCTCGCGCTTCACGGTGATTTGTCCGGTGCGGCCGGCTTCGCGATAGGCGTCGCGATCGGCAATGTTTTCACGTTCCGCCTTACCAGCGAATAGGTCCTTGACCGACACCACACCCTGCGCCAGTTCGTCGCCACCGACGATTACCGCCACCGGGATGCCGTAATGATCGGCATGCGCCATCTGATGCTTCATGCCGCGCTTGCTGCCGAAATAAGGCTCGGTGTTGATACCCGCGCGGCGCAATTCCGCGGCGATACGGAGCGTTTCCGCGGGCGGCACGCCGGGCAACGATACAATGAGCGCCTGCACGGTGGTCTTTGGAGTCGTGACCAGTCCCAGGTACGTGAGTGCGGCCATGAGCCGGTCTAAGCCCACGGACATGCCGGTGCACGCGACGGGCCGGTCGAGGAAGCGGGAAACCAGTCCATCGTACCGGCCGCCACCCATCACGGATCCAAATTCGGGGGCAGTGGGGAGAATCATCTCGAACACGGTGCCCGTGTAATAGTCGAGACCGCGCGCGAGGCTGGGTTGAAAGCGCGCATGTTGCTCGGCCACGCCAAGCGCTTCGAGGGCATCCGCCAAATCGCGCATGTCCTGTACCGCCGCCTGCGACGCCTCCGACGGGGGCAAGGCGGTTTCCATGGCAGCGACGATGCCGTGGCGGGTGCTTGCTTCTATCGCAATGAATGACAACAGCGCATTGATAGTCGCATCGTCCAGCTTGACACCGGGAATCGGATCGCCGGAGGCGTCGATACGTCCGGGACCGAGTTCGAGGCGGATGTTTTCGACGCCCACTTTGGCGAGTTTATCGATGACACGGAGCACGTGTTTCTGACGATCGGGATTGTCGATGCCGTTGCCCAGGAGCAGCGCGTCGATAATCTTCCGGTTGTTGATGCACACGCAATAGTCAGAAGCATTCAGAACGGACATCACTTCGCACATGATCGAAATGATCTCCGCATCCACGACGACGGCATCCGAACCGGCGGCATCGATATCGAATTGCGTGAACTGGCGGAAGCGCCCGGGACCGGGTTTGTCGGCGCGAAAGACAGATCCAATGGCGTATCGCCGGAACGGCGGTTTGAGACGTTCGGGATACTGGGCCATGAGGCGGGCAAACGGAACGGTCAGATCGAATCGCAAGGCGACGGGCTCGCCCTCGGGCGTTTGCAGGCGAAACAATTCCTTGTTGGTTTCTTCGCCACCGGCGCCCAACAATACATCGAGGTGTTCGATGGCGGGCGAATCGAGCGGCTGAAATCCGTAGCGTTCGAATACGCTTTCAATGGATCGAATCACGGCGGTGCGCGGCAGGATATCCTCCGGCAACAAATCCTGGAATCCCTTGAGCGTGCGTGGTTCGACGAGTTGCTTTGGGTCGGTCATGATCCACCTTGTGAAACGGCGGCCCGGCCGCCGGGTTAATCGAAATCGCGGTGCGCGCGCAGGTGACACGGCTCGCCTGTCTGTACCAGAATGCAACCGGCCCCCACGGGGCTTTGCGGAGGGAATTGAAATGGTACCGGGAGGGGGGTTCGAACCCTCGACCTCTGGATCCACAATCCAGCGCTCTAACCAGCTGAGCTATCCCGGCACACGCATTGCCGTTCCCGTGGTACGTGCGGCTATGCACATCCATCGGCAACCACAATCGGGATAAGAGTATATGAAAATTCGCGCGCGCGATCAACTGGCCCGCGCGAGGCGTCGAATCCGGATCAAGCCGCGAATTGCGGGTTTGACTCTGGTCTTTCTTGTTTGTTACAGTATTTTGTCTGTCTGGGCAACTTTCAGACACATTTCCCTTAAAGGAGGTTTTTAACGATTCCATGGTTGATGAAAAACAGGTAACAACAGGCGTCTCCGAATTGGAGGCAAACACCGCGGGCAGAACGGCTAGCGCCGTGGCGGACTTCACCGGCGAAGGGGCTCCCCTGACCGAGGAAGAAATGACTGCGTTCTACGATGAAAGCATGCACAGCTTCAAAGAGGGCGAAGTCGTTAAAGGCACCGTCGTTGATCTTGCGGAAGACTACGTGCTCGTCGACATCGGTTACAAGAGCGAGGGCGCGATTCCGATCGAGGAATTCCAGCATCGCAATGAAATTGTGATCGGCCAGGTATTTGACGTGTTCATCGAGGAACCGGAAGACGAAGACGGCATGCCGGTGCTCTCGAAAATCAAAGCAGACAAAATCAAGAACTGGACGCACATCCAGGAAATTTACGAACAGGACGGCGTCATTCGCGGCCGTATCGTGCGGCGTGTGAAGGGCGGTTTGAAGGTGGATATCGGCATTGATGCGTTCATGCCGGCCAGCCAATTGACCTGGCGCCCCACCAGCGACTTGGAGCGGTACATCGGTCAGGAGATGGAACTGAAGATCATCAAGCTGACCAAACGCCGGCGCAACGTGGTGGTGAGCCGCAGAAAGCTGTTGGAAGAACAGCGCGCGGACGAAAAGAACAAGTTGTTGAGCACCATTGCCGTGGGTCAGGTGATTCCAGGCGAGGTGAAGAATATTACGGATTTCGGCGCGTTTGTCGACGTGGGTGGCATCGACGGCCTCCTTCACGTGACCGACATGTCGTGGGGCCGCGTGAAGCATCCTTCGCAAGTTGTGAGCGTGGGCCAGCGCATCGAAGTAATGGTGTTGAGCTTCGACCCACACACCGAGCGGATCAGCCTCGGGCTGAAGCAGAAGTCGCAAAACCCGTGGAAGACGGCGCTCGACCGGTATCCGATCGGTAACGTGGTCCGCGGCCGCGTGGTCAGCATGACCGACTACGGCGCGTTTGTGCAGCTTGAAGACGGCATCGAAGGCATGGTGCACGTCAGCGAGATGAGCTGGACCCGGCGCGTGCGCCATCCCAATGAAGTCCTCGCGATTGACGCCGAAGTGGACGTGATGGTGCTGAACGTCGATCCGGACGCGGAAAAGATTGCGCTGGGCCTGAAGCAGACCCGTCCCAATCCGTGGCGCGAAATCGAATCGAAGTATCCAGTCAATTCAATTGTGTCCGGCCGCGTGCGGAACCTGACGGACTACGGTGCGTTCATCGAGCTGGAAGAAGGCATCGATGCGTTGCTGCATGTGTCGGACGTATCCTGGACCAAGAAGGTGGCCCACCCCTCCGAAGTGCTGGAGAAGGATCAGGTCGTCGAGGTCAAGGTGTTGAGCATCGACCCGGAGAACGAAAAGATCGGCGTCGGCTTGAAACAGTTGGACAAGGATCCGTGGCAGGAAGTCGTGGACGGCCACCCGATTGGATCCATCCTGGAAGTCGAGATTGCAAAGCTGGTCAGCTTTGGCGCGTTCGCGCGCCTTGATAACGGCGTGGAAGGCCTCATCCATGTGAGCGAGGTCTCCGAGGACCGGATTCAAAAGCCCGAAGACGTGTTGTCGGGCGGCCAGAAGACCTTTGC
>BTWA01000019.1:36088-90177 GCA_045863295.1 Candidatus Hydrogenedentota bacterium | reverse complement strand
GTGGATCCCAACGAGCGTAAAATCGGTTTGAGCATTCGGGAGTATCAGTTGGATTCGGACCGGCAGGCCCAGGCCAATTACGGAACGAGCGGTGACAGCACGTCCGTCAGCATTGGCGACGTGGTCGGCGGCTCGGTGCCGAAGTCGCTGCTGGCCGAGGGCGGAGACCCGACCAACGCGGCCAATGAAATGCTGGCCGAGCTATCGCCCGGTGCGGTAGTATCGGAGGGGCAGCCCTCCGATGCGGACAAGGCGTAAACGACGCCGGTCGCAAGAGAAACCTTCGGGGCGCTGTTCAGAAATAGGAACAGCGCCCCTTTTTGCTATGCACCCCGGTTCGCCGTAGGCATGAAGCCGGGAAGAGTTGGAA
This sequence comes from Candidatus Hydrogenedentota bacterium, assembly GCA_045863295.1. Classification (GTDB taxonomy): domain Bacteria; phylum Hydrogenedentota; class Hydrogenedentia; order Hydrogenedentales; family SLHB01; genus BTWA01. The sequence goes on along the minus strand of BTWA01000019.1, from coordinate 89,807 downwards.
CGGGCCGTCTGGAGTGCCCGGTTCAGTGAACAATCGCCAAAGGAGAGAGCGATGGCTACCACGACGATGACCACCCTCGGACTGACCACCGAACACCGCGCAGACAGGCATCCGCTGGCGGGCAAGGTAATGCCGGGCGCGGACATCATTCTGCAGGTATTGGCAGACGAGGGTGTGGATACCATATTCGGATACAGCGGCGGTGCGATCCTGCCCACGTACGATGCCGTATTTCGCTACAACGAGGAGCATGGCGACAAGGAACAGATCCGGCTGGTTGTGCCGGCGAACGAACAGGGCGCGGGTTTCATGGCCGCGGGCTATTCGCGAGCCAGCGGCAAAGTGGGCGTGTTTCTGGTGACTTCCGGGCCCGGCGCGACCAATTGCGTGACGCCGATTCGCGACTGCATGGCGGATTCGATTCCCGTCGTGCTGATCTGCGGGCAGGTTCCGCGCGCGGCCATCGGATCTGACGCGTTTCAGGAAGCGCCTGTGTTCCAGATCATGAGCGCATGCGCCAAGCATGTGTTCCTGGTCACCAAACCGGAAGAATTGGAAGAGACAGTGCGGACGGCATTCGCCATCGCCCGTAGCGGACGCCCGGGACCCGTTGTGATCGACGTGCCCAAAGACGTCCAGAACTGGACCGGCGCATTCAAAGGGCATGGCCTGTTGCAACTTCGCGGTTACGAGGAGCGCCTGCGCAAACTGTATTCGGCGCGTGTGGACAAGGACGAAGCCGCGACGTTTTTCAAGATGCTGGAACAGAGCGAGCGGCCGTTGATCTACGCGGGCGGCGGCATCATTAACAGCAATGCGTCCGACGCCCTGCGGAAATTCGTGGACACCTTCAAGATTCCGGTTGTAAATACGTTGATGGGAATCGGTTGTGTGGATACACAGGCGCCGCTCTCGTTGCGGATGCTCGGCATGCACGGCACGGCGTTTGCCAATTATGCGGTGGAGGATTGCGATTTTCTCATCACCGTGGGTGCGCGATTCGACGATCGCGTGGCGGGCAAGCCGCTGGAATTCGCGCCGAAAGCAAAGAACATCGCCCACATCGACATCGACGCCGCGGAGATCGGCAAGGTCAAATCGGTCACGTGGTCCCACGTCGGCGATGCCGGCTATGCGTTGACGGACCTGATCGCGCACGGCAAGTCGTTCAAAAAGGATTTCTCGAAGTGGCACAAGCACGTGGCCGCGCTGAAGCACAACCATCCCATGGGCTACAAGAAAGAGGGTGACCTGATTCAACCCCAGCATGCATTGGAAGTCTTGAACGACGTGTGTAAAGGCGAGGCCATCGTTACGACGGGCGTGGGACAGCACCAGATGTGGGCCGCCCAGTTCTTCGATTTCAAGGAACCGCGATATTGGCTTACCTCCGGCAGCATGGGCACCATGGGCTTCGGCCTGCCAGCCGCCATAGGCGCGCAATTGGCGTGTCCGAATGCGCTCGTGATCGATGTCGACGGAGACGGCAGCCTTCGCATGAATCTCGGCGAACTGGAAACCCTGACGACGTATAACGTCAAGGTGAAGGTGCTGCTGCTGAACAACCTGGGCGACGGCATGGTGCGGCAATGGCAGAATCTGTACTTCGGCGATCGCTTTTCCGGCACCGACAAATCGCTGCATCGCAAGGATTTCGTGAAGGCCGCGGAAGCCGACGGGTTCACGTACGCGGTCCGGCTTTCAGACAAGAGCAAATTGCGCGAGACCATGGAGGCGTTTGTCGCTCATGATGGTCCGGCATTTCTCGAAGTGATGATCGATCCCAATGCGCATGTGTATCCGATGGTCGGTCCAGGCATGGGCTACAAGGAGATGATCACCGGGCAGTACATTCCACCGCGCACGAAGGATGCGCAGCCGCACGACGATGTGGACATGACCAAGATTCCCGATTTGTTCTAAGCTCCGGTCACTATCTCGCCCCGGATTTCGTTGAAATCCGGGGCTTTTTATTTTGCTTCGCTACTTTTCGCTGAAACCGGGAAGCCGTTGTCTCTGTCAAAGGGGATGTGTACGGGACAGTGAGCCTGGATAAACGCTCGGAGTAAACTGTCATGTTACGTAGTCTGCTTGTTGGAATCACCTGTCTGGCCTTGACCGCGTTGCTGCTGGCTTGTCCGGTGACATTGCCCAAGGCCCCGTTTGACGCGACCGGCGCATTTTCCGGCACGTGGAGCGGCAGCTCGACGGATTCGGCGCAAACCGTTCAATCCTGTGCGCTGGAAATGGCATTGACGCAGGATGTGAACGCATCGTATCCGCAAGATCATACTGTAACCGGCCAGGTCACGATCGATTACTCATGCATACAGTTGCCCGCTTGGGCGCAAAGCCAACCGCAACCATCGGTCGTGCAAGTCTCCGGCATCATGGGCGACGACGGTTCGTTTACGTTGCTTTCCGGCGGGTGCGGCACGGGTATGTGCGTGGCGCTGGTGCTGACCGGAGTGGGCGTCGACGCCGATTCCGATGGCAAGATGGATACGTATGCCGGCAACTGGTCATACCGCATTTTACTCGCCGGCGTGGAACCGTTTGGATTTGACGGCACCTTTGAAGTGGCCGCGACCATTTGACGAACTCGTTGCACCGGCATTAGTGGACCACGCCGGACTCTCCTGCCGGAGAGTCCGGCATTTCTATTGCCGCTTCACCCGGATCCCGGTAGAACACGAACATGTTGTAGTCCGCAGTGCCGCTACTGACCAACTCCAAGGCCTCTTCCCGGGTGCGGCCACGCAAGTCGAGAACCCGGTGCGTGCTGATGGACGAAGCATAGCCCAACCGATACCCGTTTCGCTCTAATGCATGATCGGTCAGGTCGTAGATCAGGAAACTCTGAAATTTCCCCTGGTTGGCCAGATGCCCCATCGAAAATACAAAGTCCGGCATCCGCTTCTTGAGCACGTATTCGGTATCGAATTTGACGTGTCCCACCAGGTAATTGCCTTTGGGTTCGAGGTGGGCAATGTGTTCATCGGCAAGGCCAAACATATCGATCACAGTGAAACTGGGCAGATAGTATGCAATCATCCCGAGTTTGTCTGCGGCAATGCTGGAAGCCTGAGGATGGTTCTTGACCAGAATATCTGCCAGGGCCTTTTCTCGTCTTTCAATGGGCAATCGCCGCTCGGACGCGAGATCGAAGTAATTGGTGCCCGTCGGATTGATGTCCATGGGCAAATAACTGACCACCACGAATGCCATTGCCCCGAGAATGAATGTGGCAAGCCGATCAGGTTTCAAACCGTTCTGAGCCGCAATGCGCAGGAGTGCGTAGTATCCCATGGGATAGAGAATCAGCAACAATCGTTCGTTGTAGATGTCGCCTCCATGGAGAAACCAATACGTAATCCAAAGCGGAAAGAAGAATGAAGGAAACGAGAAGGATCGGGCGAGAGTGGAGATTCGAATGAATCGCGCCTGTCGGGCAACACGGCAGGTCGTTGCCACTTCCGAAACCAGCAGACCGAAGAGCGCCACTATCGGCAACCACATGCCGGCGGGAATGAACATGGCCTCCACATAGGAGAGTGCGCTTTGAATGCGTTGATCGAATGTCCCGCTGACTTTTGCATAGACGGTGTTGGGCAGTGGCCAGCCATAATAATACATGCGCCAGATCGTGATCGCGCCTTGCGCAAACACGAGAGAACCGAGGACCGCCAACGCGGGCCGGATCCGCACATTGAGGACAAGATACACGCAAACGATTAGCGGCATGACGAACCCATCGGCCCGTGCAAGCACGGACAGTGCAGTCAGCGCCATAAGCAAATGTATCGGTTGCGTGTCCCCGTTCTCAGGGTCCGTTTGATGAACCGCCCACCAATACCACAGCTGAATCATGAGCACCATCACGGTTTCCATGCCGGAAGCAGCCCAGTAGGCGACTGCGGGCGTAATCGATAGAAGGAGCGCCAGAACCCAACCGGACACGCCACGGCCGTCCCCCAGCTTCCGGACAGCCAAGGCAGCGCCAACCATGCACATCACGTTGACAGCCAGCGCATAAATGGCAATGTGATCCCGATGCACAAAGAGAAAGCCCAAGGCCGTAATCCACGTATACAACGGTGTGGAACTTGCCTCGACGGTCTCATGGGCATTGAACACGGGCTTGCCCAGATCGAACAAATTCCAGGCAACCCGAAACGTTATGTAAGCGTCGTCGTTGGGCACATAGGTGCTTGCGGTCATGAAGAAGAATGCAAACGACGAAGACACCGCCAGTACGGCCAACCAGAAAGCGGATTTCTTTAACAACCCCAAGCTCCACCCTCCCTTGGGATGCCCATGGACTCGCTAAGCTTGTCCTGTCAACCGGCTATGTGAGGATTCAGCAAGGCGCACGTTCGCGCCCAGACTTCGGCATCGGTCCCTGTTGGGAGCCAGTGAATTCGATCGTCGCCGCGAAACCAGCTCAATTGCCGTTTCGCATACCGGCGCGTGTTCATTTTCATGGCTTCGACCGCAGATTCGAGTGAGACTTCGCCGCGCAAATAGGCGAGGCATTCCCTGTAGCCAAGCGTGCGCAGCTTCTCCAGGTGCTCAGCGTACCCTTGGTCCAGCAGCGCCCGGAGTTCGTCCAGGAACCCGGTGGCAATCATTTCGTCGACACGCGCGTTGATTCGATTGTAGAGGGCTTGACGTGGGTGTTCGATGGCAATTTGAAGGCTGCGCAATGGCCGCATGCCATCCCTCAGTCTCGAATGCCAGCCTCCCAGCGGCACGCCGGTGCCTTCATAAATCTCGAGAGCCCGCACGATTCGGCGAAGGTCATTGGAATGAATAGCCTCGGCGTAATCCGGATCGACCCGCTGAAGCCGAGCGTACAGGGCGTCCGCACCGAGCTTCTCTGCATCCGCCTGCAAGCGGCGTCGAATGGACGGGTCTGACGCGGGCACATCAATTAAGCCGTCGATTAACGCCTGCACGTAAAGTCCCGATCCTCCAACAACTACAGCCGGTTTTGCCGCGTCGTTCAATCGCTTGACGATCGGCCGGGCCGCTTGCTCAAACGCACCGGCGGACCAGCGGGTTTCCGGCGGCCAAATACTTACAAAGTGATGGGGAACACGGCGGAGTTCTTCGCTGGACGGCGCGCCAGTTCCGATTTCCATCCCACGATACACTTGCATGGAATCGGCGGAGATGATCTCCGTGTGCAGGTGTTCGGCAATTCGAATGGCCAATGCCGTCTTTCCCGAAGCGGTCGGGCCAACCACGGCAATCACTTCGGTCACTGTCGTCTCCGAAAACTTTTTTCCATCTGGGTGACGGTTAACTCAGTGATGATGGGCCTGCCATGGGGGCACGTATAGGGAGGCCGGAGCCGCTTAAATCCCTCGACCAGTTCACGGCGTTCCTGCGGCGAGAGGCGATCGCCAGCTTTCACTGAACCGCGACAGGCTTCCACAGTTAGGCGCAATAAATCCGACATGAAGTCTTCCCGGCTGAATAGATCGCCCTGAGCCAGGGCATCCAAGACCCGATAGACGGCGTCCGGTACTGCGGATTCATCATAGAGATGGCAAATGGAGGTGACTTGAAATGTATTTCCCCCAAAAGGTTCGATCTCAATGCCCAGCCGCGCAAAAAGGTCGCGGTTGCTTTCCAACAGGCGCACGTGGGAGGGTGGGACTTCCACCAGAAGCGGCACAGCCAATTGCTGCGATGCGTAGTCAGACTCTTCCAAGTCGGCCCTGAGACTGTCATAGGTAATGCGCTCGTGCAACGCGTGCTGATCAATAATGAGGAGCCGATCGTCCTCGGGTAACAACAAATATGTGTCAAACAACTGTAGCGGCGCTTCCTCGGCCATGGCCATGGGCCGGTATACGGGCGCCAACGCGACACTGTCGATGTCTGCGGCAGCGCCAATCCCGGGAATGCCGGTTTGAACCGGCTCTGCATATTTTTGAAATACAGACCCCGCCGGTTCACGGTCCAGGATTGGGGTTTCGTGCCGATACGCCGGGCGCTCCACTTCACTCGGTTCCCTGGAATCGGTAATGGCGACTTCCGCCTTGGCCTGTAACGTCGACCCTGCGGAGAGAGTGTGGCTGTCCTCCAACGTATGGGTGACTTGCTTCTCAAGTAGCCGCTCAAGGCGCACACGGACCAAGTCGCGGACCGTTTCCCGCACGACACGTTCGTCCCGAAACCGCACCTCACGTTTCGCCGGGTGTATGTTTACATCGACCAGACGCGGATGAATATCCACAAACAGAATGCCCACCGGACGCCTGCCAATAGTCAGCAGTTCCCGATACCCTTCTTCAAAGCCATACTGCATGGAGCGGTTCACTACGGGCCGGCTATTGAGAAAGAAATACTGGTGTGAACGCTGGGATCGCGAAAGCACCGGGGAACCGATGAGCCCATGCACGTGGATTCCAGCGTGTTCACCGTTCAAATCAACCAAATCCTTGAGAAAACCAAGCCCCCATACCAGCGCAACGCGTTCGCGAAGAGAAGCGTGATCGGGCACTTCTAGCAATGGCTTTTCGTTGTGCAACAGGCGGAATCCCGTGTTGCGCACAGCAAGGGCATGCCGCTGCACAACGTCGATCGCCTGGCTCAATTCGGTGGCCATGCCTTTCAGGAACTTTGCGCGGACGGGCGTATTGAAATACAGACGGTTGACCGAGATGCGGGTGCCAACCGGCGCGGCTATCTTGTCGACCGAACGAAGTACGCCGCCCTCGATTCGGATTCGCGTGCCCGCTTCGTCCTTTTCGCGGCGTGTCACCAGTTCAAATTTCGAGACGGCCGCGATGCTCGCCAGCGCCTCTCCCCGAAACCCCAGTGTCACGATGTTATCGAGATCTTCGGCCTTGCGGATCTTGCTCGTGGCATGTCGTTCGACAGCGAGCATGGCATCTTGCTCCGACATGCCATGGCCGTTGTCGGTCACCTCTATGGTGCGCCTGCCCGCGGCAACGAGGCGCACCGAAATCAATGACGCTCTGGCGTCCAACGCGTTTTCGACAAGTTCTTTTACGACCGAGGCCGGACGCTCCACCACTTCACCGGCGGCAATCTTATTCGCCACGGTTTCTGGAAGAACGCGTACAGGAGGTATGGAAAGCTTCGCTGCCATGGGTCATCCGCGGTTGGAAATTGTGTGCGGACCTTATTGTAGTGGAGCGAACGGAGACTCGCAAATATGCGCTGTCACTCGGCTGGACTTGCAAGAAAGGAGAAGCGTAACCCTCAGGCGATGCCCCTGCCGGTGGCAGGGCATTGGGTGCGTTACACGCGATCGGGCTTTCAAGGACTGAAACCCTTAAAACGAACGCGTACGCAGCCGATCGAACAAAATAGAAAGGGCGGTGAAGCTTGTCGCTAGAGCTTCACCGCCCTGTGGTCTCGAACTGTTTTGAATTACGGCGTCAGCGCCAATTCGAGTTCGCTAATTGGGTGGACCTTTCCGCTATGCAAAGGTACAGCCGTCAAACTGACCTCTGTGAATCAGACTGCGTCTTCAAGCTTAAGGACGCGGTTGACCGTATAGGTGATATAGGTATGGCCGGCGCCTGCAGCATTGGAGATGAAGGTGATGCACAGATTCGTGGTGTCAACCGTCTGGTTGCTGATCACGATCTGATCGTTCGTGTTCACGTTATCTTTGTCATCAAAGTTGGCCTGGAAATCGTACGTGCCTTGGCTCACGCCTTCGATCTGGCCGGTCGAGCCCGCACCCACCTTGGAAGCGATTTGATTATCGCCCCAGCTGGCTGCCGACGTCGGCGAAATGAAGAAGCTGATCAAGTCATAGTTTGTGTTGTTCTTCAAGCAAATCTTGAAGACCAGGAACGGGCATTGGAAAGCCAACAAAGGCAAGGCCACCGCCACCAGCATTCCCGCGAGTCCAAATCGACGAACCCCTCGAAACATGTTTTGTTCCTCCTTTCAAAGTCCCAATAGCGACATTGTTACCCTATTCATACCACAGATGACCGCTGATGTCCAACTCAACATTGGCTCCCGGATGCATCCTGCACCGGCATCGTCGTCCATCCGAATACGCCGTCTTGACCGTGGATGGTATCCCTCTGATTGTATCATTCCTATCGGAACTCACTAACCATGGGGGTCAGCCAATTTCGAGCCGTATTTCCCCAATTACTGGAGTTTCGGCCGATAGGGAGATAGTGCCTGATAAAACTGCACCCTGCAACCCCACGAAATCGCTGGTCTTCCACGAGTTACCAACGTTGTGCCAGTCTAGCACAGGCACCCCGCGATTTCAAGAAGTTTCTAACCTATCCCCCTGCGATATCGGGGGTAACACCTCTTAACCGCGGCCTGAGCCTTCCCGTCACTCGTCACACATTACACCACATGGAGTCCGTCGTTACGGCACGCGCAACCCTCCCCTAGACATTCTCGCGGCTCTTTCTGCATAATCCGCTGGCCTCGAATGGTATCGGCGACCGGTAAACCACCCGAATGCCAGAGCCAAACCCGGGCCTCCGGACCCACCGGCTGCACCGGATTATGCACAATCGGGGCACCCCACTGGTCGCGCAAGGTTCCCACTGTAAAGGAGATGCCGCGTGTTCAAGACGTACCTCGCGTGGGCATTAGCCGCAGGCGTATGCCTGGTCACCATCGTCGCCCTATGGCCCTCCGCGGCCGGATCCCCGGAAGAAAAGAAGGCCCTCGACGAGGGCCGGACCATCATTATGTATTGGGACCGGCACTCCGGCCACGAACATGAAATGCGCAATCTCCTGTTCGACGAATTTAACCAGAGCCAGGACCAATACTACGTCCGGTCGGTTCCAATTGGCTATTACGTGAGCATGGAAAAGCTCCTCACCTCTATCAGCGGGGGCGCCCCGCCCGATATTTGCAGCCTGGACACTACCATCATGGCCCAAATGGCTTCCCAGGGTTGCCTGACGGACTTGTCTGAATTGGCCGCTTCTCACCCCAATATGCAAAAGGATGCGTTTTTTCCCCACGTATGGGATCTCGTCAACTTCGGCGGCGGCATGTGGGGTATGCCGGCCACCATGGATGTGTATTGCCTCTTGTGGAGCAAAGCGGCGTTTCGTCACGCGGGACTGGATCCCAATCGTCCGCCGATGAATACCGATGAACTGGTTGCGTTTGCAGGCAAGTTGACCACGCGTGTGGGAAACAACATTGATCAGGTGGGCTTCCTGCCTTGGCTTCCGTGGGACCTGACTTTCATGTGGGGCGAACTTTTCGGCGGAAAGTGGTTCGATCGGGAGACAGGCCGCGTCAGTTGCGCCGGCGATCCCAACATCATTCGCATGCTGGAGTGGCAACGTGACTACACCCTCGTACCCAACGCCAGTCAACAACAGCCACACGCGGTCGATCCCACTCGCTTCATGATGTTCGCGCAAATGGGCGGCGGGTATGCAAGCGCTACGAATCCTTTCTATACGGGCAAAGTCGCCATGATTACAGAGGGCGAGTGGCAATGCACCTTCATAGACAAATTCGCGCCAACGCTTGATTGGGGCGTGGCCGCATTGCCGCAGCCCGACGGCGTCCAGCCGCGCGCCTATTCGCCTTCCGCGCACGTGGACGTGGTTCCCAAGGGATGCCGCAATCCTGAAGCAGCATTCGCGTTTCTTCGCTGGTTTCATACTCCCCGCGGCTCGAACAACACCACGCCGGCCGCCGACTATTGCGAGGCGATTCACAACATTCCCACGCGCAAAGCCGAAGCGCTCGAAAACCGGTTTGTATCGAATCCAAAATTCAATGTGTTTATCAACGAACTCATGACCAAAGAGGTCATCTCATTTCCTCCGTTCGCGGAAGTTCAATTCTTCCTGGACGAAATTGCCCGCTACCGGGAATTGGTCATTACGCGCGCCATATCGCCCGAACAGGCCACCCACGAATTGCAGGCGGTGGTCAATGCGGAAATTGAACGCCAGGAAGACATCTGGGGACGAAACGAGACAGCGGGGACCGCATCATGACACGAATGGAAAGGCGCAATCTGCGTAACGGCCTGCTTTTTGCCTCGCCGTACATTGTCGGGTTCCTCGTCTTCATGCTCTATCCGGTCATCATGAGCATGTACTACAGCTTCACCCGATTTAATGTAATCCGGCCACCGGTTTGGGTTGGCCTGGACAACTTTCGCGAACTCGCATTCGAAGACTCGCGGTTCTGGAACGCCGTGTACAACACGCTCTTCTACACAGCGTTCTCCGTGCCGCTCAGCATTGGGTTCAGCCTGGGAATCGCATTGCTGCTGAATCAGAAGGTCCGCGGCATGGCGGTCTATCGGACCATCTTCTTCTTGCCGAGCATCGTGCCGATTGTGGCATCGTCCGTGCTCTGGCTTTGGGTGTTGAATCCTGAAGGCGGACTCATCAATTCAACGTTGGCCCAGTTGGGCCTTCAGGGGCCTGGATGGCTGGCCGACCCCAATTGGTCGAAGCCCTCCCTGATTATCATGGGATTGTGGAGCGTCGGCAGCGCAATCGTCATCTTTCTGGCCGGCCTGGGCGACGTGCCTCAATCGCTGTACGAGGTGGCTGAAATCGACGGCGCGGGCTCCTGGTCGCGTTTTCGAAATGTGACTCTACCCATGGTCACCCCAACAATCCTCTTCAATACGGTCATGGGGTTGATTACGTCGTTTCAGTATTTCACGCAGGCATATGTCATGACGCAGGGCCGCGGCACCCCCGTGGACAGCACCATGTTCTATTGCCTGTATTTGTATCGCAATGCGTTCTATTACCTTCGCATGGGGTATGCTTCGTCCATGGCCTGGATCCTGTTCCTACTCATCCTCGGCTGCACCATCGCATTGCTCATCTCATCGCGAAAATGGGTCTATTACCATGGCGAGTAACGTCTCTCGTATGGCAAACGAAAGGAATTCGGCATGTCGGTACAACGCCGCAGACCCATACTGACCCAGTTGGTGCTGATCCTGGCCTCGGTCACGTTCATTGGGCCGTTCCTGTGGATGGTCTCGACATCCCTGAAGCACGAGGACCGGATCTTTTCCAAGCCGGGTGAGGCGCCGCAATGGCTTCCCATGACCGACAAGCGCGATGCGGAAGGCCAAAAGGTTGTCGTGTACGACGGGAAAGAGGGCGTTGAATTGCCGGACGGCATGACCGACGACGGAAAAGTGGTGATAGCCGTTGGCGGCGAACGGCTCGAAGTCTGGCCGGAGGACGTGGCCTATCAGCAGGTCCTGGGATTCCACTGGGCCAACTACGTCAAGGCATTCGAAATGATGGAGTTCTGGAATAACCTCCGGAACACATTGTTCATCTGTGTGACTGTGGTTATTGGGACGCTGATATCATGCACGCTTGTGGCGTATTCGTTCGCGCGAATTCCCTGGAAAGGCCGCGACCTCGTGTTCGTCGTTGTGCTGGCCACCATGATGATCCCCTACCAGGTCACGCTGATACCTCTGTTCGTTCTCTACAAGACGCTCGGGTGGAATGGCACATTTGCGCCTTTGGTAATTCCTTACTTCTTCGGCACGCCGTTCTATATTTTTCTTTTGCGGCAGTTCTTCATGGGTGTACCGCAGGATTTGTCCGCAGCGGCCCGAATTGACGGCTGTTCAGAGTTCGGCATATTCACTCACGTCATGCTGCCGTTGTCCAAGCCGGCATTGGCCACAACGGCCCTCTTTATGTTCCTCTTTCAATGGGGCGACTTCTTAAACCCGCTCATTTATTTGCAGGACGACCGTCAATACACGTTGGCCATTGCGCTTCAGCAATTTCAATCACAGCATGAATCGGCCTGGGGACCGCTCATGGCCATGTCCACAGTAATCACGATACCGATCATCGTGTTGTTCTTCCTGACGCAAAAGACATTTATTCAAGGTATTGCGTTGACCGGCCTGAAAGGGTAATTCGGCGTGGCCCCCTGCCGCGCGCGTAATATGGGTCATGGATTTGGGGTATAGTCTTCACGGGCCGGGTCTCCATTGTGAACTCGGCGGTGGTATGACTGGGGTGTTCACAGACTGTAAGCGGTGACGAGAAAGCCACGCGCCGAAAGCACAGGGAGTGACTGATGGATTTTTTGCGCCTTCTTTCGGGAACGTATGGAACCGAAAACACAAAACAAGACCCTCAGCAAAGCGTATTGACTCAATACCCCTTGTTTGGCCTGATCGCTCTGTTTGTCATGTTTCTCCTTACTCAAATTCGGGTATTCACCCACGGCGCTTGCGAAGAAGGTGAATTTGAGCCCGGATTCTTCCGAAAACAGGTTGTGGTAGACGGCAAGTCATACTGTTCAGTGGTATACGTCCCCCCCACCTACGACCCTTCACAGGCAATGCCTCTCATTGTGTCCCTACATGGCCGTGGCGAGGCCGGGTATGACGGATACGCGCACACGACAGTTGGCGTGGGGACTTCAATACGGAATCATCCCGAAGTCTATTCTGAATGCATCGTGGTTATGCCACAATTTCCCTGGGAAGGGTCGCACGAAGAGTGGTTCAAAGTAGCGGATGCCGCTATTGCCGACGTTGTGGCCAACTACACTATCGACGAAGACCGCATTTCGCTCACCGGGCTGTCGTTCGGCGCGGAAAACGTTTGGCTCTATGCGGCTCAGCGGCCAGGCGTCTTTGCCGCATTGATGCCCATCGCGAGCGGCATCTCCAGCCAGATTGACCCGGCGGATTACCTCGACATTCCCATCTGGGTATTTCACGGCGCACAGGATTTTGTTGCGCCCCCACAGCCGGTCCGCGACCTCGTGCAGGCGATCCAGGACGGCGGCGGAGATGTCCTTTATACCGAATTCCCCGAGTACACTCACTTCATCTGGAACTTCGTGTATCAAGATCCGGTGAATATCGATTGGCTGATTAGTCAGGACAGGAATTCCTAGCCTCATCCGTTCAATCTGCCTGGCGCGCCACACGTCAAATACGAGCTGACTCCGCTGGAATTGGGCTTACCAAGACCGTAACGGAGGTCTCTCCTTCACGTACGAGTTCCCGCTTTTCCGACGGAGTAACTCGGGCCGCTCCGTCGAAAGAAAGCAATTTGGAGTCTTCCTCCTCAACGCCGTTCGCGACGGAGGTTGTTGTTACTTCACATGTACCCTCGAACGCTAGTTGAACCTCTTCGGATCCGGCAACCGGCGTCGCCTCACCACTCACTTTCAGGCTGTACTCGGTCTGTTCGGACACCCCGTCCGGCGTCGTGCTCTTGGTTTTTCGCTTTGTCTCAAGCTTGTACTCCCCTCCGGCCGTGACTATCGAAATCTCATCGGAGACACCCGGAATCTGGAAAACAAGCATGTATTGTTCTGAATCTTCGCTTTTTGGCTGCGATGCCGCGGTTGCATCTCGTTCCTTCATCTCGTCTTCATAGCGATTCAGCCTCAGATTCATTTCCTTCTCAATCGCATCCAATGTCGTTTCACTGAACCGCTCCAGCAGCTCCTCAATGCCGTCCAGGCTTGTTGCCGGTTTCTCTTCCGCGGGCAGTGCGGAATCGGTTGAGACGGGCGGCTGGGACGGAACGAATTCTTGCGCGGGCGCAACCCACGGCAAGGCCAGCAGCAGTGCCAGTGCAGTTCGGCTCACCATGTTTTTCATATCCAGGTCCTCTCCATGGCTATTGCGGGCAACCAGAGCCTTTGCTAGAATCCATACCAACTAATGTCAGGCAGTTTCATGCAAAACAAATCTCATCCACGCAATCCGGGATTCCGCTCCAGTATACCCGTTTTGGCCACCGTCGGGTTGATCTGCCTCTTTTCAGCTTCCGATGCGCACGCGTACTTGGACGGCGGCACGGCCGCGATCGTGTTTCAAATCGTCGCGGCCACCGCGTTGGGCGTGCTTTTCTATTTTAAGTCCTTGTGGTGGAAGGTAAAGCGATTCTTCGTGCGGAATCCGCGCGAGGAGCCGGGCGCGGATGACTGATCATAAGGACCCGGCATCATTTCGCGACCCCAGCGGGTTCGTATACCGTGACGTATCCGGAAAGATCTTCCGGCAGATTAACCGGCCCTACGAAAACGAGTACCAGGCCATTCAGGCGAGCGGCCTGTGGGACAAATTGATTGCTGACGGGCTGCTGGTTCCGCACCGTCCCGTGCCTCTGGATTTGCGGGCCACGGACGACGCCGTGGCCGTGCTGGAGCCACAACCCATTCCATTCATTTCGTATCCGTATGAATGGTGCTTTGGCCAATTGCGATCGGCCGCCCTGCTGACGCTGGAAATACAGTTGCGCGCGCTGGAAAAGGGTTTCGTGCTCAAGGACGCATCCGCGTTCAACGTGCAATTCAACGGCTGCAAGCCTGTTTTTATCGACACGCTATCCTTCGAGCAATACCGCGAAAACGAACCGTGGGTAGCCTATGGGCAGTTCTGCCGTCATTTTCTCGCACCCCTGGCACTCATGCGCTACAGGAACACTTCGCTGAACCGGCTGTTGTCCATCCATATTGACGGCGTGCTTCTGGAATGTGTGTCGCCGCTCTTACCTTGGCAATCCTGGCTACGCTCCGGTATTGCGGTCCACGTGCACATGTTGGGAAAAGCCGAGCAAGCATATAAAAAGAAACGTGAGGTTACAGAACCCGTTTCGGGACGCCTGAAAAAGGGAAACTTGATTGCGCTCGTCGACAGTCTGAAGTCCACGGTTCGTGGCCTCCAATACAAGCAAATGCAGGGTCTCTGGACGAATTACGACAGCAACGAGTCGTATTCCGAGGCTGGCGTGTGCGCCAAAAGATCGTGGGTACGAGCGACGCTGGACAAAGTTAAACCTGCCGTGACATGGGACCTGGGCGCGAATACGGGAGAATACAGCCGCATGGCTGCGGCGGCGGGTTCCTATGTAATCGGAATGGACGGCGATTCCTCGTGCATCCAACACATGTGGGAGGCCAACCATGATCGCGTGCTGCCTCTGGCGATGGACCTCTCCAATCCGACGCCCTCCCTGGGTTGGGCACACACCGAACGCGCGTCTCTTCTCGAAAGGGGGCCCGCCGATTGCGCGCTCGCCCTTGCGCTGCTCCACCACCTCGCCATCGGAAACAATGTGCCACTCGACCGGCTTGCGGTCTTCTTCGCGCGATGTGCACGCTGTCTGCTTGTAGAGTGGGTCCCCAAAGAGGATCCACAATGCCAGCGACTTCTGGTCTCACGGCGGGATATCTTCACGAACTACACGCGAGAAGCGTTTGAACATTTTTTCACATCTCAATTCGACATAGACGACATGTTGGAATTGCCGCAAAGTGGAAGAGTGCTGTACCGCATGCAGTCCAAAATCGTTGGACTGGCACAATAGCCTCGACGCCAGGAAAGTGAATGGATCCGGTGGAAGCAAACATAAAAACAGCAGGGAAGCGGTTCTATCTTTGGCATCCGATTCTGTTCGGGCTCTATCCGGTCGTGGCGCTGTACGCGCTCAATCGAGCGGAACTGGCAGTGAGCGAATTGTTGCGGCCCGCGGTCGTATCGATTCTAATATCGCTACTGGTCTGGGGCATTATGGGCGCTATTGCTCAAGACATGAAAAAAGGCGCTCTGCTCGCCAGCATCGCCATTGTCGGCAGCTATGTGTGTTGGGGGGCGTTTGTTAAGAATGCGCTTTATGCGATGGGCGAATGGGCCGACGTCAAGATTCGCTATCTCGCCTTGGGATACGCTGCCGTGCTTGGAGTCTTCTGGGTAATCGCGTTTCTATCGCGTACTCGCTTGCCAGCCATCAACCGAGCCATGAATGCAGTGTCGGCCATTCTAATTGGGATGGCCGCAGTGCAGGCTGCCGCAAGTATCGCAAGAAACGAGGGCGCAGTTCCCCCTGCGCAAAGCCTGGACTTTCCCGATCCCGTGGTGCCGATTCCGGCAGATATCCCGTCCCGGCCGAATGTGTTCTTCCTCGTGTTGGATTCCTATGCGCGCGCGGACGTGCTGCAAAAAATCTTTCAGTTCGACAATGAGCCCTTTCTCAGCCGCATGCGAGCGCGTGGCTTCTTTGTTGCGGAACAGTCGCATGTCAACTACACCCACACGGTCGAATCGCTTCCGGCCTGTCTGAATATGGATTATCTGGAAAACCTGGGCTACGACCCCGATGCCCCGGACTATGGAGGCGTGGACGTCGGCCGCCTCTTTCATTACAGCAAGGTGCACGCCATGTTCAGGCATCTGGGGTACCGCATGGCAGCTGTCTCCACGGGATTCAGGTTCACCGAACCTCTGGACTACTACGATTATGTTGTCCGATACCAAGACCCGTGGTGGGAGCCCACGTTGTTCGAAATTAAATTGCTCGATTTCAGCCCGGCGCTGCGGCTGTTCCGCTACGCAGGAGTCGACTTTGGCCACAATAATTGGCGGCGGCAATTACTGTATACCATGGAACATCTGAACGATCCGCTCCTGGAAAGCCCTCAAAGCCCTTGGTTCGTATTCGCCCATATCCTGGCGCCGCACGCGCCGTTCGTGTTCCGCGCCGATGGAAGCCCAAGCCCCGCGTCTGGAGTTTTGAGCCTTTCCTCCGGCGCAGACCCGTCCGAGTCCTACGAGGTGTATAAGCGGCTGTACGTGGAACAAGTAAGCGGCCTCAACGTTCATATAGAGCAGACAGTGGATGCCATTTTGAATACGTCTCCACAACCGCCGGTTATCGCAATCGTGTCTGATCACGGGCCAAAACTGGAAAATGTATATCCAGAAGGGTTAAAGCACTCGTTGTTTATGCTGTATCTCCCAGGAGTCGATGCGGCGTTGCTCCAGCACGACGTGAATCTCGTGGATTTGTTTCCCACTATTTTCCGCCATATCTTTTCTTTGCCCGTGGAAGATCCTCCAAGTCCAGTGAAATGAATCACGTTTCGTTTGCCAAACGCATTCGAGCGGAGTCTATAAAGGTGTTGGCGGTCGTGTGCAGGTTCGTTGGCAATCCCAAGTGTCCCCTTGGGATGATCCGTTATTTGCCGCGCGGTCATATGCGTACCGCATTGTATTGCTATCTGCCTATTTGAATAGACGAATTTGTCAATTGCAATTACAGCCGTAATTCACGAGAATGAATCGAGGCAAGGCGCCGTTCGCAAACGAGATGCACGGCGCCACGATGCAATCCGAAAACGCTTGACGGCGCTGCTTGGGCGTTTTCCAGCCAAGAAGGAATGGGCATGTCAACACAGCCTGTGGAAAACCTGGCCGGGGCCGATATCGAATTAGCCGCTGAATTCACCCAAAAATATAAGCGATTGTGGAACGAAATCCACAAGGTAATCGTGGGGCAGGACCGAATCATCGCGGAAGTACTGACGGTCTTGTTCGCACGAGGACATGGCCTGCTGATCGGCGTTCCCGGGTTGGCCAAGACCTTGATGGTAAAGACTTTAGCCCAGTCTTTGGGATGGGATTTCAAACGTATCCAGTTCACGCCCGATCTGATGCCGTCGGACATTACTGGCACCGAAATCCTGCAGATGGACCCTTCAACCGGCGAAAGGCTGATGCGGTTTGTAAAGGGTCCCATTTTCACCAATCTGGTCCTGGCCGACGAAATCAATCGAACTCCCCCAAAAACACAGGCTGCACTCCTGGAAGCCATGCAGGAATATACAGTTACGGCAGCCGGTACGACCTACCCGCTCGATAAGCCGTTCTTCGTGCTGGCAACGCAAAACCCCATTGAGCACGAAGGCACATACCCCCTCCCGGAAGCGCAGTTGGACCGGTTCATGTTCAGTATCACCATCGGATATCCGCGCCGCGAGGAGGAAGTGAAAATTGTGTCCGACACCACCACGGTGGATTTCCCTCCCTTGGATGCGGTGTTTACAAAGGACGAGATTTTGAAGTTTCAGGCCTTGGTACGGAGAGTGCCGGTGTCGCAGCATGTGACGGAATACGCGGTTGACCTTGCCAGGGCCACGCGCATTGGCGAGGCAGGCGTAGACCCATACGTGAAAGAATACGTCGAATGGGGTGCCGGTCCACGCGCATCGCAGTACCTGATTCTGGGCGCGAAAGCCCTGGCCCTGATGCTGGGCAAGCCGGCGCCGTCGACCGAAGAAGTGCGCGCCGTGGCCATGCCCGTATTGAGGCACCGAATCATTCCAAACTACACGGCCACCGGCGAAGGCATCACCTCCGCGATGATCGTGCAACATCTGATCAAACAAGTGAAGGAACCGGATTACAAAAGGAAGTAGCCGTGCTGACGAAGCCCCCAAAACTGCCCGTGGGTGAAAAGACATGGAAGTATCTCTCGCCAGCGGATCTGCGCAAGTTCAAGAATCTGCTGTTCGCCGCGCGGATCATTGTGGAAGGGGCATTCAGCGGCAGGCACAAGTCGCCGTACAAGGGGTCGGCATCCGAATTCATCGATTACCGTCAATACTTTCCGGGCGACGAGATGCGCACCATTGACTGGAAGGCATACGCCCGCACAGACCGCTTCTTCATCAAGTTGTTTCAGACCGAAACCGATATGAACACGTACCTGCTGGTCGATCGCAGCGCATCGATGGCATACGGCGGTCCGGCGTTCAAAAACATACTCCCAAATCCAGGGGTATCCAAGCTGGAATACGCGTGTTACCTCGCGGCGGCGCTTACATTCTGCATGGTGAAGCAGGGAGATCGCGTTGGCATGACCGTCTTTGACGACCGGGTAAGTGCGCACATCCCGCCAGGAGGCACCTTCGGCCACCTCTACAAAGTGCTGACGCTGCTCGAAAAGCTGCGCCCGGGGCGAAAGACGTCCATTTCAAAAGCGCTTCGGGACATGTTCCCAATGTTCAAGCGCCGGGGTTTGTTAATCGTCATTTCCGATTTCATCGACGATCCGGCCGAGGTCTTTCGTGCCTTAAACATGTACCGGCATCGACGTTTCGAAGTCATCCTGTTTCATGTGCTGCATGCCCATGAGTTCGAATTGCCGCCGTTGGACAGCATTCATTTTGTCGATGCCGAAGATGGACAGTCCATCACGGCCAGCCCGAAAGAGATTCAGGCGGCATACGCGGCGGAAATGAAATCTTTCGTGGATACCATGCGATCCATGGCGCGCGCGCGGAATATGGAATACAACTTTCTCAATACAGAAACGCCCTATCATGCGGCCATGCAGAAGTACCTGATGTACAGGAGCGCCGTGTAACATGAACCTGTTCGGCATTGCATTGACAAACACCGCCGTCATCGCGGGCGGCTTGGCGCTGTTTGTGCCGTATGTCGTGCATTTGCTGACAAGAAAGACGCCGCGCCGCATCGTCTTTCCAACCATCCGGTTTGTGCGAAAAGCGGAGGCGAGCCAATCTACCCTGTTCAAGCTCCGGCACGTGTTGCTGCTGCTTGTACGTACGGCCTTCGTGGCGCTGTTATTGTTCGCATTCTTGAAACCCGTCTTCCAACCGAGATCGCTGGTGGCCGCCGGCGGCAACGAAGGCCAGCGCGCCGCCATTATCGTGCTCGATTGTTCCGCAAGCATGGCATACAGCGGAGAAGGATTTTCGCCCATGGCTCGCGCACGCACGGCGGCGGAAAACATCATCGACACCTTGCGGCCAGGCGACGCTGCCAATGTCATTTTCGCGCGCGCGCAGCCCGCAGCCTCGTTGGACGAACCTTCGGACAACCGGTTCCACCTGAAGCGCGACATTGCGGAAGCCAAGCCGACGCAGGAGCGCGCCAACCTGGATGCCGCGCTGGCGGAGGCTGTCCGCCAGTTGTCGCTTAGCTCCGCACCTCTAAAAGAAATCCACCTGGTATCCGACTTTCAACGCACGAATTGGGGCGCCGTCAATTTTGAACCCGTGCCTTCCACCGTGAACGTGGTATTCGTTCCCGCATCCCCGGAGATGCCCGAAAATATTGCTATCACGGAAATCAGCGTTTATCCGCCGATACCTGCGGCGACCGAGGAAATGGAGATTACCTGCCGTGTATCGAATTTCACGGGCTCTCCCCAGGAAGTGCCCGTCCAATTGGCGTTTGGCGCGGAGACGAACCTCGAAGAAACCATTTCGCTGAATCCAAACTTCTCCGCGTCCGCCACTTTTCGTGTGCGGGTCCCGAAGAGCGGGAATTTTGAAGGTACCGCCACCATACCGGATCACGGATTGAAGGCCGACGACAAACGCCTCTTCACCGTGAACGTGACCGATCGATTGCACGTAGCCGTGATGAGCCAAGTGCCACCCACGGACCGGGACGGCAGTACTCGGTTCCTGATGCGTGCGATAGACCCGTTTGCGGAAGCGGGCGCAAACGCCTCGTCCGCTGGCATATCCGGTGCCTTTTTCGCCCGTTATTACGACCGTTCCGCTCTCGCGAGCCTCGCCGCTGAACATCCGCAAGTCTTGATTCTTGATCGTGCGCCCGCCTTCGGTTCAAAGGACGCGGAGCACTTGCTGCAATATGTGTCGGGCGGCGGAGCGTTGATTTATTTTCTGTCAGAATCGTCCGATAAACAAACGCTGGAAACGTTGCAAGCGGCCTCCAACGGCACGTTTCGAATGCCTTTTGCCATGGCAGACTTGCGCGACTACCGTACCGGGTCCGATGCCACCTACGCCAGCATTGGCGGCGCCAACTTCGACGATCCCATGCTACGCAAGTTCCGCGATTCCGGCGAACTCATCAATATCCAAGTCTATCAGCATTTCGTCACCGACCCCGCATCGGCCACTTCAACGTTGATGCGCTTCGGCGACGGTGGAGTCGCCATGGCGCGGGCCTCATTGGGCACGGGTATGGTGCTTCTCTGCAATTTCTCGCCGGGTTTGGAATTCAGCGACTTGGCGAAACGGGCTCTGTTTGTTCCGTTGTTGCACGAAATGATGAAGGGCGCCCGGGCATCCGAGGGCGCCGCCCGTTCGTTTCTCGTGGGGGAGGCGGCTTCCACCACGGTCCGGCTTTCGTCCACGGCCAAGGAGATTCAGTTTACGGATCCCACGGGCCAACTGGTAAACGCAGGTTTTGAACGCACCGGCGAGGAAGCATCGGTAATCTTCCCTCTGACTGCAACCACCGGCTTCTACCGCGTGCATGCCGACGATTCCCAAACGGGGTCGATAGCCGTAAACCTGGACAATCGCGAGAGCAACCTCGAGTGCCTTACCGTGGAACAATTGGAGCAACTGTCGCGCCTGGCCAAGGATCGCATGTTCGCGGCGATGGATACTGGCCTCGCCTCGCTACGCGACTTCACGCAAGGCCGCCCGCTCTGGCACTACCTGCTGCTCGGGGCCATGCTGGCAATCGCACTGGAGCAGGGCATTCTAATCCTGCTGAGGCGGTAAGTCATGCTTGAAGGAATCTACTTTGATCCTCCGTTTCCCGCCGCCGCCATTATCGGTTTGGGTGTGCTCATTGCCACGGCCGTGGTGATTTCCTATGTGCGATCTTCGGTGCAGATGTCCCGTACGCGCCGGTACGTGTTACTCGGCATGCGGCTTGCCGCGGTCACTGCGATTGTCGGAATCCTGTTGAGGCCGATGAAGGATTTGCCCGCGCCTGACGATGGCCAGCGTCCGGACTTTTCCGTAGTAATTGATGTTTCGGAGAGCATGAACACCGAGGATGCGGAAGAGGGCTCGAGACTGAACTCGGTCAAACACGCGATGTCGTCGGCGCGCTCGCTTTTCACTGATGATCTGGCGGAGAGGTACAACGTCCAATACTACACGTTCGGAGACGACCTTAACCCGAGTTCGCTCTTTCAGATTATCGAAGAATCGAGCGCGAATGAGCGGATGACCGACATAGGCGCCGCACTTACGAGCACCGGCGCGCCAACCGAAAAGCGCAAACTGGGCGGAATTCTGCTGATTTCTGACGGCAGAGAGAATGCAGGGGGCGCTGTCCTTCAAGCAGCCCGGTATTTGAAGACCCTCCAAGTGCCGGTCTGGACCGTGCCGGTGGGCACGGCAACCGAGGTAAAGGATGCCTACCTCACGGCGCGCCTGGCGCAAAACTTCCTGTACGTCGACCAGCCCGGAAAGCTGCGCGTGCGGATCGCTCAAACCGGATTTGATGGCTGGTACGCCAAAGTCAACTTGTATCGCGAAGACGAGTATGTCGAAACCCGCCAGGAAATGCTCTCGGGCGGCGGTGTGACCATCGAATTTCCGCTGGAGGAAGCCCAAAAAGGGATGGTCCGGTATGCCGTCGAACTGGAGCCCCTGAACGGTGAAAACGACGAAACCAATAATCGGCGCACGCTGTTCGCACGGGTGGTCGACGAAAAAAGTAAGATTCTCTTCCTGGAAGCCCGGCCCGGGTGGGACAGCAAGTTTCTGTTGCGGGTGTTGCAGCGCGACCCCTACGTGCAGGTGACTTCCATCTTTCGCGTAACCGATGAAAAAGTTTTTACCGTGGCCGAAAAAGCAACCGATGATCCGCTAGTCAAGGCCACGGTGGATACTGTAACCATGCCCCAAACGCGCGATGAACTCTTTGAATACGACTGCATCATCCTCGGTCAACAGGCCGACACGCTCTTCAGCGCGGAACTTATGCCCGTCTTGAAGGACTATGTCTCCGATCGCGGCGGAAGCATTGTGCTGGCGAGAGGCCGGTCGTTCGCCGAAGACAACGAAGTCTTCGCCACACTCGCGCCCGTCGTCTGGGACGATGACGTGCTGAAGGGCCTTCGATTTGAACTGACGTCGGAAGGCCGCGTCAGTCCCATCTTTTCTCTCGGCGAACAGACTCCGGCAGATGTGGTGCTGCGCGAATTGCCGGAGATGCTGAGTATCGCGCGGGTGCAGCAGGAAAAATCGCTGGCAGTCGTACTGGCGCGTACGCCCACGGGCGAAGCCGGATCCGAAATCGCCACTGTGGCCTACCAGCGGTATGGCAAAGGGAAAGTCATGAGTATCGGTGGATCAGGGCTGTGGCGATGGTCGTTCATGCCGCCCAACCTCGCCGAGTATGACGAAGTCTTCGCACGTTTCTGGACACAGATGATCCGGTGGCTGATTTCGGAATCGGATTTCCTGCCAGGACAAGAAATTTCGTTTCGGTCAGACCAGTACGCGTACAACCTGGGTGAACAGACGCGGTTCACTGTGCGAACAAAATTTGTCGATGACAACGCGTTCCAGCCTGCCATAGAAATCCGCTCTCCCAGCGGCGCCACCAGCCACCTGACGCCGTCGCTCTCGGAAGGAGAAGCCGGACTGCTCACCGCGACAACCACACCCGAAGAAGAAGGGGAATACGAAGCGATACTCACCTATTCGGCGGGCGAAGAGCGTACCGAGCGCATACGGTTCACCGTGTACTCGGACTCGGTGGAGAAACGGTTTGTCGCCGCCGATGAAGACACGATGCGGCAAATCGCTTCCATCACCGGCGGAGAATGCCTGTCTTTGGAGCAGCTCCAGGATTTGGCGGGGAAAGTCAAGGACTACGAGCAACTTACCCGCGAAAAAGCCAAACCGGAAGACGTATGGGACACCCTCACCGTGTTCAGCGCAATTTTGGCGTTTCTCGCGCTGGAGTGGTTCGTTCGCCGCAGAAGCGGTCTGGTGTGATAGAGTAATGCTTGGAACAAACGGACATTGACTGTGGAGGAATTCCCCCTATGACCTCCGAAGTTTGGACACTGCACCAGGCAGTGGACCGATTCCAGCGGCTGCACCGTCGGCAAGGCTGGAAGCTGGGCGCGGTTCGGTTCTTGTGGGTGGCGGTCGCGTGCGCGTTGACGCTCGTCTACGCCGATGTCCTGCTTCAGTTAAATCCGCACGCGCGGCTTGCACTCGTAATCGTATCGGCTGTGACACTTCTGATCGCAGGCTCCGTACCCGTCTACCGGTACATACGCGCCGCGTCGCAACGCCGCATGGTTGCCCGCCTCGTCGAAGAGAGTCATCCGGAACTTCACAATGATTTGATCAACGCCATCGATTTTGACGAACGGCTGCAGGCGGCCCTCCCCCATCGTTTCAGCCCCGACCTGATGCAGCAAGAGATCGCCGTGGCTACGGAAAAGGTCGGCCGGTTGCATCGTGGGCTCACCCTGCCGGCGCCCGCCATCAAGTCCGAAGCCGTGATTCTGTTGGCACTCGTGGTAGTAACCGGAGTGTTTGCAAGTCTTTTTCCTAGAATGTTCTCTACGGTTCTGGTGCGCTTCGCCGATCCCTTCGGCGATCACGTGCCCTATAGCCCAACCGTGTTGTCCATGACCCCAGGCGCGGTAACCGTACAGTATGGCGAGGATGTGGTGGTGTCGGCTTCGGTCGCGGGCAAGAAACCCGACGCGGTAGTCCTGAAATTGGAAGACTTGGACGGTAAGGCCGTTGGAGAGCTTCCAATGATTGACAAGGGCGATGGGACTTGGTTCCAAACGGTCGAAAATGTGCAACACGAACTGGTCTATCATGCGTCTATACACCGCGGGCGGAGCAATCGGTTTACACTCGCCTTGGACAAGGCCCCCAGAATTGGTGCGGCCATGATCACCTACGAGTACCCCGCCTACACGAAATTGCCCGCCAAAACGAGGCAAATCGCAAGCCCCGCCGAGATCAAGGCCTATGAGGGTACCAACGTTCAATTGGAGCTCGTTTCCAATCGGCCTTTGAGCGGAGGCACGTGGGATGTGGCAGGTAATCATTTCAACTTCCAACCCAAACCGGATGACGTCCATACCGCGCTCGCGAATCTGACTATCGAGAATACAGGCACCTTTACCGCCGAACTGAAAGACGTGGAAGGCCTGGTGAGTCACGACAAACTGACAGGCACCGTGGCAATCCAACCCGACGAGAAACCGGTCATTGAGATTACCTCCCCGGGCCGCCAGTCGTTCGCCAGTGTCGAAGCCGAGGTGCCGATTGTCATCGAAGTCTCTGACGATCTCGGCGTGAATTCCGTGAGCCTGGTGCGCAATTTGAATGCCTCGCTTGATCTGCGAAAGGACCTCTTCGGCCATGAGGAAAGCCAGGTATATGTCAATACCGTCGAAATGCTGAACATGAAGGATCTGGGAGTGCGCCCCGGCGATGTCATCGAGTTCTATGCGACCGCCACGGACACATTTCCAAAGGCTGCTCAATCCGCTACGACGGCCGTGCATCGCCTCCAGATTATCAGCGAAGAAGAGTTTCGCTCGTTCATGCAGGAAGAAATGACCGCGGATGATCTGGCTCAGAAATACGACAGTGTGTTTGAGAAGATCGATGCGCTCGCGAGTTCCCAGCAGGAACTGGAAGAACAAATCAGCCAAATGCTGAAACAGTTGAAAGAACAAGGCACTCTCAGTCCCGCCGATCAGAAAGCGCTAGCGCAAGCACAACAGGAACAGGCCGCGCTCGCCGAGGAAGCCAAGGCGCTCGCGGAAGAAATCGCTTCGGAAGCGGAAAAAGACGGCGTATTTGATGTCGAGAAGAGCTATCAGGAAGCCATGAAGGAAATGGCAAAACAAGTGGCCGCCGCCCAGCAGAGCATGGAACAAAGCGCCGGCGAAATGGAGAAGGCCCAGCAGTCACCCTCGTCCAGTCCCGGACAAAGCAGCATGAGCGCCGCCAACACAAAGCAACGCGAAGCCTTGGAACAACTGGGCCGAACCGAGGCCGCACGGCAGCAGATTCAAGAAGCCAACAAGGACATGGCCGATGTGTACCACCTGATGGAAAACGTCGAACAGTTCAAGTATCTCTATGAAATGCAGGATAACCTCGAGCGCCAGGCCCGTTTCTATCAGCAGCAAAAGACACCCACGGCCGATCAGGCGGCAAGGCTTCAGGAATTGGCGGATCAGCAAGCAGGCATCCGGCAGGAACTCTCGACGCTAAAAGAAGCCTTTCGCGAAAATGCAAAGGCCGTGGAAAAGAACTACCCCAAGGTCGCGCAAGACGCACGCAACATCGCGGACGAAATCGATTCCCGCGCGATCGAACCCACCATGGACGGCGCAACCGGCGGACTGGGTGAAGGCAACGCCAAGAGCGGGCATGAACAAGCGGCGCACGCGCGCGACGAAATGAAGGCCATGATCAAGGTCTGTGAGTCCGCCGGCCAGGGACAAAGCCAGTGCGAACTGCGGCTGAATATCATGACGAACAACGGCATGGGCAAAACCTTTAGTCAATTCGGGAAAAGTCTGGGAAAGAAGTTTGGCAAAGGTAACGGAAACGGAATGGGGATGGGAGCCGGCGGCCAAGGCGGTACGATGGGAGGCTCGACTCCCTTCGATGTTTATGGCAATCAGGCCTTCGGCAATCCCAAGCCCCGAGAGCAATCCGCCGGCGGACGGCGCATGAATCGCGACGCCCCCCTGGACAGCGGCTCCGATCCACTTTCCGGTAATCTGGAAGAAGCCGCCTACGAAAAGGACGACGACTTCGTCGTGGATATGCCGGAAGGCGAGCGCTATGTGGAAGAATACCGTGGCCTAATCAGTGCCTATTTCCGGCGCATTGCGGAGGAAGACAAATGAACAGGAAACTCGGCTTGTCAATGCGCGCAATCGGGCTCGCGGCCGCAACGTTTCTACTGGCGGGCGCGTCTGGAAATCCACCTGCACCGGCTAGACCGCCCGCACACGGCGAAGACCCCGCGGACAGCATTACCTGCGCGAATTTGATTTATGCGGGTTCCAAGAGTTCCGTCTGCTTCAGCGACAAGTTCCTGGCCACCGTCGCCCAGGAAACCAATGTGGACGCGGATCGCGGATTCACCCCCGTAAAGCTTGCAAGCGAGGACGTGTTCAATTATCCGTTTGCCATTATGACCGGCGAAGGTGCCTTTTCACTTTTTGAACAGGAACGGGTGAATTTGAAGGCCTATCTAACGCGGGGAGGGTTTCTCCTGGCGTCAGCCGGTTGCTCATCACGCGAATGGGATCAATCGTTCCGCAAAGAATTCGACCGTATCTTTCCCGATGGCGAATTGGTGAAGATCCCTATCAATCATCCGATTTACCATACCGTTTTCGAGATTAATCAGATCTATCTCAAAAGCGGCGGCTCGGCCCTGTTGGAAGGCTATGAGATCGACAATCGAATCGTGCTTGTGTACAGCCCCGAAGGGTTGAACGATACCGGCAATGTGCGCGGTTGCTGTTGTTGCGGCGGCAATGAAGTCAAAAACTCCGAGCGCGTGAATACAAACATCATCACCTACGCGCTAACGCACTGACGATGGACCCGCCCGCACCTTCCGGTGCGGACGGACGCTTCAGGTTCAATTCACCCCACGGCGAGAGGAATGCCAGGTGCTCAACCTACACAATGCAACGCATCTAGCTTCAGTTGCGTTGATCTTGCTCCTGTCATCGTGTGGCGGCGGCGGCGCTCCGGAAGCGCGCGCACCCATCGAGCCTCCGGAATCGGTTTCCGTCTTCTACACGTGCGACACACGCGGCAATCTTGATGCCTGCAACTGCCCACAGGGCGTCGCTGGCGGCCTCGCCCGGCGCTCCACATATCTCGAATCCAACCGCAAAGGACCCAGCATCCTCGTCGACGCCGGCAACGTAACCCACGGGTCGCTGCCTTTCGAAGTCTTTGAAATGGAATTCCTGCTCAAAGGCTACACGGCGATGAACTATGACGCGGTCAACCTCGGCGAGCGCGAATTGTCTCTTGGCGCCGCACGAATTAAGGCCCTTTCGGATCAGTTCCCCTTGCTCGTTTCGGCAAACGTCCGGGATGCATCCGGCATGCCGATCGTCCCCAATCACCGGATAGTGACCCTGGCCGACGGCTATCGCATCGGCATCATGGGCGTCGTGAAAAGCAATGTACCCTCCGACTTAATCGCACAGGATTTGAAAGTGCTGCCTGAAGAGGAGGCTATCGCGCAGGCGCTGCCAGAGTTGCAGGCTCAAAGCGATCTAATCGTTTTGCTCGCTTACGTCGATCTGCAGAGAATGAAGGCGCTCGCCGAAAGATTCTTCGAAATTGGTATTATCGTGGGCGGAGATGTCCAACAACCGTCGGCCGAGGCCGAGATTGCCAACAGATCGTTGCTGGTGTACACCACGGACAAGGGAAAAACTATCGGTTCGTTGAACGTCGGATTTGCGGGAGGGCAACCCGTGCCCATGGCAAACGAAATTACCATGCTCCTTGAAGATCAGCCCGGAACAAAGGCCGTGGCGGCCCTGTTAAACGAGTTCCGAATCGAACGGACCAACCGCAACTACCCCGTGCGCGAAGAAACCGAAGCCGAGCACACGGCGCTGACTCCGTCAGCGGGAGGATAATGCCATGAACCGGCCCATAGGGATCGCGATCTTGACGATCGCATGCGCTTGGACCTTGCACATCATGGCCGATGAAACCGGCGAAGGTATTCGTTGGACAAGTGACTATCAGGCGGGTCTCGATCAAGCCGTCAAGGAAAATAAGGGGGTGCTGCTGGACTTTACCGCCGAATGGTGCGGTTGGTGCGAGAAGATGGACAAGGAAGTCTTCTCCGCCTCCAACGTCACCGGCATGCTGCGGGACTACGTGTGCATCAAGGTTGACATCGACAAGAATCCAGACATCGCCGGCGCCTACCAAGTACAATCCATTCCCAGGACCGTCTTCCTTAATGTGAACCAGGAAATTATAGGCGATCGAATGGGCTTCGTACCCGAATCTCAATTCATCGGATATTTGCAGGCGCAAGCCGAAGATTTACACAAACAAACCGGGGGCACAAAAGCGCCGCACATTGCGGCGGCACCGACTCCGGCCTCAATGAAGTCCGCAGTGGCTAAACGCGTGGACGTGGAGGGTCCTGATGCCATCCTCGATCTGCTTGGAGAGCCCGATCCCCAATTGCGGGAAATTGTCCAGACAAAAGTGGTCGAGACCGGCGAAAGCATGGTACCCGTGTTGGTCGCGGGCCTGAGCCACGACTATCTGGGTACGCGAATTGCCTCGTTGGCGGCCTTGCAATCCCTGGTCGAGGGTACACCCGAATTCGACCCATGGGCCACGGCGGAAGAAAGAAAAGTGGATCTGGAGCCTTGGAGGGAGTGGTTGTCCACGCGACTCATGGCCGAAATTGGCGAACGGGCTGTTCAAGAACAGGTCGACGCAGCGCTCATCGCGTGCACGGCGCTCGACACAGCCTCCGCTCAACTCTCCGCGGCAAGAACGGCCGGTGGGCCCGTGGACAGTTGGACCTGGCAGCGGGATGACGGCACCATTGTCACTGCCGTGGACACATCCGGCGATTCCATGCCCGATGAAGCCAACGCATTTCGCGACATAAGACCGGGCATTCGCCTCATGGTCGTCGCAGCGCTCGCCAATGGCGAAGCCTCGATCAAGAGCAAGTTTCTCGAGTACGTGCCCAAATCAGTCAATGCACAACAAGAGTCCGGACAAGCGGCTAACTCCACGCCGCCCTCGCCGCTCGAAGCTCCGCTGGAGGAGTCCGCTCCAAGTCTATAACGTATGCAAATGACCGTGTCTAAAGCCGCGTATCATCGTTCAATGCAATGGCAAACCGGGTCCCGGTCTCTGCATTGGAAGTCACATGGATGGCGCCTCCGTGGCGAGATACGATCTGCTTCACAATAAACAATCCAAGCCCGGTGCCTTTACGGCCCGTGGATTCGTCTACGTCGTAACGCTCGAATTTGTCGAACAGCCGGGGCAGTACGTCAGGTGGAATGGCTTTGCCTTCATTCTGGACACCCAGTTCAACCCCGTTGGTTATAGGCTTTGAATCCAACAGAATCCGCCCCCCTTGCCGCCCGTATTTGATCGCATTGCCAACCAGATTGTCGTACACAATGCGCAATAAATTCGCATCGGCGCGGATAATCTGCTCGTCCGGAATGGCCACATCAATGTGCATGTCCCGGTCACGCGCCTGTGCGCCCCACTCGTCCAAAACCGGTTGAATTACATCCCGCACTACATGCACATGCCGCTTCACAGGAATTAGTTCGCCTTTTTCAATCCGCGACAATTGAAGATAATTCTGCGTCACCTCCAGCATGTACCGAAGGCTGCGCTCCACCACGCCCACTCCCTCTCGCAAGTCGCCCTCAAGTGGACCGAACGATTCGTCCTTCAGCAACTCTACATTGAACAGCGCCGCGCTAATCGAACTGCGAAGCTCATGGGTTACAAATCCCAGCATGTCGAGGTAATTCCGGTTGGCGCCCTCGATCTCACTCTTTTGCGCTATGATCTGCTCGCGATCTTCGGCAATTTCCTGCGCCATGGCATTAAACGAGGCCGCCAAATCGCCAATTTCATCGCGGCTATGCACCTCCACCCGGGCGCTCATGTCGCCCGCGGCAAAACGTTGTGTCGCAAGATCCAATGCACTGATTTGCCGCAACATGCCCTGGCCAATTAAATAGCTGACCGCGAACGAAAATATCATCACCGCCAACACCACCGATAAATTACTCAAGACAGTCTGCGATTCAAGGTCCCGGTATATTTGCTCCAATTCGCCAATGTAAAGCATCCCTATCACGCGTCCAGAGGGGTCGCGTATCGGATCGTATCGGGAAAGGTACCGGTCATTGACGACCGTCGCGGGGCCCGTCCACGGAACGCCTTTACCAAGCACTTGCGCGTGCACTTCCTCGGAAACCAATGTGCCCACGGCACGGTTCCCGGATTCCACCAACACAGTCGTTGCAATCCGAACCGGTCCCCGGAAGATGGTGGCCGTACCCACGGGTTTCTCTTGATAAATTTCTTCGGAAAAGATTGTTTGACGAATATCGTCCACCAAGCTGTTGGCATTATTCAGCAGCGTGCCGGCAAGCAGTCTCCCGGCGAGCCGCCCATTCTGGGAACGAATGGGGACAACCGCGAACGAGACCATCGCCTCACCAAGTTCACTGCCGATGAGACACTGATCTTGAAACCGGTCGCTTTCCAGACGAACTTGGTCCGCCGGCAACAGAAAATATCCAGACGCCGGCGAGTTGGATGCGAACACTTCGGAAAGGCCTTTCGGCCGGAAAACATCCCCCCGCGATTCCGACCGCGCCCTCGCGAATACCGTGCTGTCCCTTTGAAGAAGTACCAGCACATCCAAGCGCCACTGCGAGCAATGGCGCTGCAACTCCGGCATCAATTCTTCGGCCGTACGCCGCTCGTACTCTTTTAGCGACTCTTCCTCCGCAAGAAGCGTGGTTACAGTTTCAAGGTGGCGCCGGTGAGAATCCAGTATTTGCCATGCGGACCTGATATTTTGCTTCATTCGGTCGGCGGTTTGGTCCACCACCAGTTGTTGGACCCACCAGGCCTGCTGCAAGGAAAGTACAATCGTCAACACGGCGAATACCGCGATGAAAAGCAATCCAAACTTCGTGCGAAGTTTCACGCGTCCCCCTTGCGGACGCTCCCCCTCGACGGATCGGTCACTCGGCTGCTTTCCCCGTCAACGCACGATAAAACCGCTCCGGCGCATCCGCCACGTACCAGTGTATCCCAAGCCCGACCAGTTTGCGAAGCGACTGAGTGTCAAAATCAAACGGGCGCACCTGTATCGCCACACCTTTTGCCCGGCCGGACGCCACAGCCTCTGCCAAAAACGCGGGCTCCAGCACGTACTGTATTGTCCCCTCGTTTTCCAACGTCTGCAAGTGAAATTGAAGTTGGCTGATACCACGGAAACCCGTCTCCCGGATTTCAGTATAACGCTGACGGATTCGATCGGGAGTGCCGCTAATCCAAGTCATCGTGCGGCTCCCCGGAAAGAGTTCCTGCAATTCCGCGCACCGAACCGGATTGCCATGGACAAACAGGACCTGCTCAATGCAGCTGTGTTTCTCCATGGCCGCCTGTAACGCGGAATCTGTCACATCCTTGATATCGAGATAAATCTGGCGTCCAGGCTCGCGCGTCAGTTCCAAGAGCACGGCGTCAAGTTCCGGCACCCGCTCACCCATGAACTCCGGGCCAAAAGTTACACCGGCATCTACACTCTGAATCTGCTCGATCGTCAATTTCGATACAGGAGTGGAACGCAACGGTTCAGAAGCATTCGTCGTGCGCGCCAACGTAGCATCGTGCAAACACAGGATCCGCCCATCGGAACTCGTGCGCAAATCGACTTCAGGCACTGCCCCCGGAATCGACCATGCATGGCGTACCGCCGCCATCGTATTCTCGGGAGCCTCTTCCAGACCGCCCCGGTGCGCCTGAAAATACACCATGGGGAGTTCATCGGCGCGGGCAATCATGCCGGACATCGCGCACGCCAGCATGCTCATCGCACAAATAAGTCGCATGTGACTTCACACCCGGTTTAATTCGCGTTCAGTTTTCTTACCGCGTCCACGACAGCCTTGCCCAGGTTGCGAATTGATGCGTCGCGCTTGGGATCAACCAACGCTCCGTTGTCGGCAAAAGCATCTTTCGCGTTACCAATAGCCACTTGATCGGGCAGTACCGTTACACGGATATTGCCCAGCAACATGCGCACCACCACCAACCCGCGCAATCCTCCCAGCGCCCCGGGAGATGCGCTCATTAGCCCCGCCACTTTGGCCTCGAAGCAGCCTAACGGCTGTTCCCCTTCCCCTCGGCGCGACACCCAATCAATCGTGTTCTTCAGCAGCGGCGTAATGCTGCTGTTATACTCCGGGCAAGAAATCATCAGGCCTTGGTGCGCGGTAAAAAGCGCTTTCAACGTGCGCGCATTTTCCGGTAAACCTTCCCTGGCTTCCAGATCTTCGTCCATCAAGGGAAGCGGGTAATCACGCAAGTCGATCAGCGTTACGTCACCCCCCGCCGCTTGGGCCCCCTCCACGGCTACGCGAATCAGCTTCTTGTTGTACGATTCAATACGGGCACTGCCCGCAAACGCTAGGATTCTGGGGGGGCTGCTCATGGGCAGATGCCTCCTTTCGTTGGGTTTCCGGATCGTGTTCCATCAATGTATCGATCCGCCTCCCCAAAAACCAGCGCCCGGCCGATCCGGCGGGGCGCGGAAAAAACGACTATAAGGTAAGCCTATTTTTCCAATGGCGACTTCTTGGGTAGCGTGTACTCGTAAGGCTTCGTATCCGGAATCACGCGTACACCGGTGGTAAAGATAAACGGCGCCGACCCACTGCCCGGAAACGTCATCTCGACAAAATACGCCGTCCAACCCATAGGAGGCTTCGGCGCGGCCACGTTGTATTCACCCTGATTCGGATCCAAATCAGTGCTGGTCCAGGCCTCGCCGATGATGTCTCTCCGGAAATCGCGCGCATTCTGATTGGTCGCCTGCCAAAGTTTCACCGAAATCGGCTTGTCGATTGTCTTCACGTGTATCATGCCCTCATCGCCAAACGACCATTCATACCGGGGCCGCGGCGTGCCCTTCACAACCGATTCGTAGAACGCGTATATCGACACCATCGCGTCGGATCCGCGGCTGACGCCATGATCGGTGTTCGGCACATAACGCAGATGTTTCTCCCCCGGCAAATCGTCGAAATAGAACTGCGACGAATCCGGCAAAAAGAATTGATCGCCGGTCGAATTTACAATGTATTTCGGCATTGTATACCGCGCCCGATAGGAATACGGTTCAACCAGATTGAGTAAGTCTTCATACTGTTTCGTGCCCATCCAGTCCATGATGTGCATTTCGTTGTAATCACCAACCGCGGGCGCCCAGAATCCATACACCTCCCAGTGATGCATGAACGAAGGCACGATGTTCAACAGATCGATCACGATCGGCACCGCCGCCACCACGCGCTTATCAACCGCAGCCGTCGTCCAGGTTGTCCAACCGCGCTTGGATCCGCCCGCCACCACGAACTTGTCCACCGTGCGGCCGCCGCCCGCTTCGCTCGCGCACACCGCCGTAATCGTGTCCAGCGCCTTTACCGCCGATTTGGTCATCGGGAGGCGCATCGGCCACTTCTCGTCACCCGTGCGGAGAAACTTGTCCCACGTATACGCGATCGCTTCGTCTTCGGATCGCTTGCGGTTGTTGTCGTTGGCGAAAATCAATGGCTGATTGGGCACTTGGCGAAGCTCGGAAACAACACTGCCGGTGCCCACGGCAAACTGTATCAACGAATCATCCACACCCTCCGGCGGACCCGACTCGTTACTACCCCCTCCAATCAACAGAAACGCTACGGGCGACTGTATATTGTCGGGGACCACAATCGTCTGCCAATGCTTCCAAATCGGACGATCCACTTCCGCCGACGTGAGGTATTGTTGGGAAGTCATTTCGACAATATGGACCTTGCATCCATTGCCGGGAATAGTGTTGGCTATGCGGTAGGAATAATTCGGGTCAGGTGCATGCACATAACGATCCAGCGCAGTTTCCTGGAGCCCCGCCGATGCATTCGAAGTCTGGCCCGAGTCTCTTCCCGTCGTGGCGCAGCCCGCCGCGATTGCGGCAAGCGCCATAACAGGCATTGCCCATTTCAAGACATGTATACGCATTCTCATGTTCCCACGGCCTCCCTCGTTATCTGATTCCCATGCAAGACTAAACTGTCTTGCCGCGCCGCAGGCAAGAATGGCAATTCATTTGACCACATGTCAAACCCTGTCGGATGTGCAAAAGGTTCGGGGGTGGAGAAAGAAAGGCCAAGTATTCCGGTATGTAATTCCAGCATCGGAACGGAAACGATCAGGGATGTTCCCACTTCTGCTGTTGCGCCCGGCCCTTCTTCCGAAGAGAATCAGCCAACATGCCCGACATGGCGGGAAATGCATTGGCGGCCTTGGCCAACATGCCCCATTGAAAAGGCATGACAAACTCCAAGGGCCTGTACTTGAACACACGCTCGACAATCGCATTGCCGATTTCGTCAATGTTCAGCAAACGGGAACCGGAGAATACCATCGCGCCCGCTTCGTGTTGCGAAGTCTGCGTGAGCAAGCCGGTATTCACGGCGTGCGGACACACCACGGACGTAGCCACGCCATACGGCTTCAGTTCAAGCGACAACGCAAGCGTAAAACCGCGCACGGCGTGTTTGGATGCCGTATACACGGCGATGCCAGGAATCGCGGCTATCCCCGCCATCGAAGATATGTTCACGATGTGTCCGCCGCCCTTTTTGATCATATGACGCGCGGAAACCTGCGAACCGTAAATAACCCCTTTCACATTAATATCGATTTGAAGATCCAACTCGTTAAGGGGTTGTTCGTGCGCCCAACCCGCAAACATAACGCCCGCATTGTTAAAACAAATGTCAATCCGGCCAAACGTCTCCACCGCACGGCCAAACACCGATTCCCACTGTTCCGCATTGCGGACGTCGTGCTCGGCGGCCATGTATTGATCTTTTGGCCAGCCTCTCTCCGAAGCCAACTTCTCTATACCTTCCGGATTCACGTCCGTGGCAAATACACGATCGCCCTCTTGAATAAGCCTGTTCGCAACATAGCCGCCGATGCCGCCCGCGGCCCCTGTAATAAACACGGTGCGACTCATGGCACAACCTCCTCCGGCTTCCCAAACTCCACCTCACCGATCGTCAAGGTCGGGTGTATCCCAGGAAACAACCAGTACGATGTAAGCTCGGATGAACTGGCAATATTGTGAAACTCCGCGTTGCGGGGCGAAGCCCCTGCAATTTCGCGCTCCTGCACCATCGAAATGTACTGATCCAGACCCCGCTCCAGCGTGTTGCTGTTCAGCACGACGTCTATCCCCGTCGATTCCGCGTACTTGCGTAGCCCGGGAATCCGCGACTTGCGAGGCGCATACGCGTCCGGACCAACCCCGTTTTCACTCGTCACAAACAGACCTTCGGGCGTGTGCACCACGATTGAGTGATTGCCTTCGGTGTGACCCGGCGTGTGTATAAGCGCAACCCCCTCGCCCAGCATCGCGTCTCCGTCAAGAAGAACAACTTTCTCCTCGGGA
Organism: Candidatus Hydrogenedentota bacterium; assembly: GCA_045863295.1. Lineage (GTDB taxonomy): Bacteria > Hydrogenedentota > Hydrogenedentia > Hydrogenedentales > SLHB01 > BTWA01. Next base: position 53,974 of record BTWA01000019.1, on the reverse strand, counting down.
ACCCCCTGCAGACCGTGCGGACAATACCAGTCGCTTTGTGGCGGCAGCAACGCCTTGGCCGACTCCCATTCCTGCCGCATCACAAGTAGCTTGGCATTCGGCAAAAAGCCCGGCCTGTCATTCACACCCAGCCAACGTCGAAGATCCTGCGTATGCAAATGATCATACGTTATGTAGTCCACCTGCTCGGGCCTGATCCCCGTCCGCGCGAGGCAGGTTTCCACCGTGCCATACTCCGGAGCCAATATCGGCTGCAGAAACGCCTTCACAGGGCCCATGCCGTCGCGTATACGCTTGAAAAACGGCGTTTCCGCATTGCCGTAAATATCGGAAGGCGATACAAGAAGTGTTTTCAGACCGTCGTCGCTTCTGAATTGAACGACAAACAACCGGTTGAAAATGTGCACATAGGGTATCGGAACCGTACAAGCGTCTTTAAGCGCGTACCGGCGCGGATACGGTACTCGAATCAGATTGAATGAACGATAGTAAGGCACCGGCGCACCCTGCAACATCGAGTCGCGAAATGCGTGCGCCTGCCGGCGGACCGCTTCAAGCCGATCCTGTGGAGCGGCGTGGTCGCGTGTGCCGGCAAAATGGTCGAGAGGCCGGATAACGGGATCGTCAAGGCTCATCGAAGTCCACGCCATGGCATCGCTCCTCCACGGCCTTCATTATACCCTCTGCCGCACCGTTCGCAAAGGATATTGCGGCGTCCGCCACGCATCTAAAACAAATTCAATTGACCTCGCATGTCCGTCGGCCGGCGGAAAAACGCCGTCGACAACGCGCTCCGCGCGGTATTGAAGCCGTATTGCCTGCACGATACCTGAAACAACTGACATATCTGCTCGGCGTGAAAACCCTTGCCCCGCATGCGATCGCCAAATTGCGCGCTGTTGAGTTTTCCTTCTCGTACCGATCGGATGCGATTCAGTATCCGCTCCCGCTTGCCCGGCAAATGATGCTCCAACCATTGTTCAAACAAGGGCGCGACCGCATGCGGAAGCCGAATCATAATATACCCCGCATACCGTGCCCCGGCATCGTAGGCCGCTTTCAAAATGGAGGGGATCTCTTCGTCATTCAGACCCGGTATGACCGGCGCCACCATAACCCCTGCCGGCACTCCCGCTTGAGTCAACGCCTCTATTGCGGCAAGTCGCTGCCTCGGAAGCGATGTGCGTGGTTCCATCACACGATTCAACTCAGTATGCAACGTCGTGATGGAAACCATGACCACCGCGCACTGGTGCGCCGCAAGATCACCCAATACATCCAGATCGCGGGTTACCAGCGCATTCTTGGTCACTATCCCAACCGGATTGCGGAATTCCGCCAATACCTGCAGGCACTGCCGCGTCAGTTGATACCGGCGCTCTGCGGGTTGATAACAGTCAGTCACCCCCGACATGGCAATCGTCTTCGGGGACCACCGCGGCGAAGCAAGCTCCCGGCGAAGCAACTCCGGCGCGTCTTCCTTCACCATAATCTTCGTCTCGAAATCCAGCCCGGCTGACCAGCCCAGATACTCGTGGTAAGGCCGTGCATAGCAATACACACATCCGTGCTCACAGCCCCGGTAGGGGTTCAAGCTCGCTTCAAAAGGAATGTCCGGACTGTCGTTGGAAACCAGAATGGATTTCGAGGCATCCCGGTAAAACTCCGTCGCCGGGCGACGTGCGAATTCAGCGCCCTCGTCCCATTCATCCTTCACATACCCAATCAAATCAAAACGGTTCAAAGGGTTGAACGATGCGCCACGGCCTTTTAGCGGATCCCGAAATTCCATATAAATACCTGTAATTATTTTCAGGTATTAAACCACATCCAAGGCCAATCTGCAAGTAAAAATTGGCACTCAAATCAAGAATTACGGCGACCCTTGCCCGGCACTCCCGTCGGATGAACCACTGCGGTCGTCGTCGGCCTTGTCGACCCCTTGCCCGGAATCCATCTTCAGTTTGTCGAATCCGGGGCTGCCTTCCACCAACGCACGCATGCGGACACGCTCGCCTATCGCGGGCGGCGTTATTGAAATATATACGTGCGACCAAATGGACCGGCCCAAGTGCGTCGAGTGGCGCCGTTCGCGGGCCAGCCCCAACCATAGGAGCGACGGATCGTCAAGGGAAACATCGAACACAAACCGCGCCTCGAGCGGCCAACCCGCTTCATCCACCTCCGTAACGGTCACTTTTAGCCCCGAAAGGGCGAATACATCGCCCGCGCGCATGGGCGTTTTGGAGCTTCGCATGGGACTGTGCCACGCATACGGTATAAAACCGTCATCGGGGCGCAGCAACAAAGTCCGTTCGTCTTCCCGCTCGATCCACATCTTGTGCGAACTGTTTAGCAGGCGTAGGTGTTTGGGCATCGGCGTGCCGTCGGCCGATCGTTTGACGTGAAAAATCCACGCAAACAAATCGTCGGGCGAATGCATCAGAATGACGGTCTTGTCTCGAACCCCTTCGGTTGAAGGAATCGACGCGTCGGCAACATCCGTGTTTTCCGCCGCAATAGCCATATTCATGCTGTAAAAAGGAAGCTGGTAAATCGCCAAAACTATATGTGCAATCAGTATCAACGCGACCCCGGCCCGCGCATTGATGCGCCACAAGCGGCCGGCGGGGACCCAATCGGCCCGGGTCCAATATCCACCCAGAAACATCGCAGTGACGGCCATGGTTCCTATGCCGGCAAACACGGTCAGACGATGGTGCGGTACAACCGCACACGAGGGCACAAGACTCAAGACCGCTCCAGCCATCCAGAAACATGCCACGCGATTCTGACGCAACAGGGGCCGGTACAAATAGAAAAACCAGGCAATAATCAATAAGACAATGCCAAAAAGCACCGGCTCTTCCGCTGGCGTTCTGAACTGCCAAACCCACGTGGGCCAAAGAAACAGCATGGTGCAGGTCAACAATGGAAGGTTGCCAATAACACGAAGAAGAAAAGGAACAAGCGAAGTACCGGGATCGAGATACCAGTTGCTGCCCAGGGTTCCGTAGCCAAGCGTTCGGTACACGGCCAGATACACCAACGTCAACACGGCATATGGGACAAAGACAAGGATCCGCTTTCCCAAGGTAGTGCCATCCAGAAACAAGGTGTATGAGAATAAGAACGCCGCGATACCAATTCCCGCCTCCCCGCTCAATAACCCGGTAGCCATCAACGCATAGGCAACGGGCGCTGCCCACACCTTACCACCCCGCCGCCAGTGGTCGTGCGCCAAGATCGTAAGCACACCAATGCACGCGGTAATTAGGCCGTTCCGATTGCATAACCAGCCTACAACGATTCCATGATCATCGTCGATCGCATACAAGAACGCAGCGAGACCGGCAATCCACGCGGGCAATAAGAACCGCCGGAACAACAGCGTCGCCAACGCGCACAGCAACGCATACCATGCAATGCTATGCGCCTGCATGGCCATCGGATTGTCGCCAACCAGCCGAAAGTCCGCGAAGTGAAGCCAGGATGCGATCGGCCGCCAGAATGCAACTTTCAATTCCGGCGCCGTCCACCAGGGCAATAGTCCCCGGTCAACAAGCGCATGAGTCTCTTCGGAATCGCCGTTGAAGAACACAAACGTGTCGGTCGGACCCCGGGAATATTCAGGCAACCCGGGCATGCCCTGGAAACAAGCACGCATCAAATGATCATCGCGCGAATAGCCGTTGTTCAAAGAGGGCAGCGTAAGTACCGCTCCCAGCACTGCAACACCCAAAGGCAACAAGCGCGAACCCAGGAACGCGACCGCGGCCGCTCGAATTGTGCGAGTAATCCTCATGACTGCGACCATATACCGGTCACTGGCCAGGATAATCGCGTCCGGCTCCTCGCGGAACCTCATAAACGCGTGACGTGCAAAAGACTTTAGCCTCCCGGGGCTGTATACGCGTGACGATCTCTCCTGCGGTCACTACCCGCTTCTCGTTGCCGTACAATTCAAACAACTCCCTGCCCTCCAACGCGCCCAGACCGTTCACGACAACACCCATGCGCGGTACGGTGTCGTCATTCGCGAGAACAATCAGCCAATCTTCCCCTGCCCGCCGCGCGGTCATGGCGACTCCCAGCCCGGCACGCTCTTCAGTCAACTCCACCAGTTCCACGTTAGCTTCCGCCGCATGCGGCGCCACGAGAAACGGCTGCAACGCGTTCAACTCCGAAATCAGCGCATACAACGATGTTCGGAATTCATTTGATTTCAAGTAACTCGAACCCCAATACAGGATTCCCTTCGCGCCATGGGCTATCACGTCGTATGCCATGAACCGGGACTCCATGAAACTCGGATACGCTGTGCCCCGTTCCGCATAGTCCGGTCCTAATTCGTCCCAGGAAAACGCCTGCATGACCATCCAGATCGGTTTGCCTTTGCTTAATTGCAGCCAACGATCCGTCGCGCCGCCCATGCGTTCCACTTTGCGCTCCAACCCCGACACCGGATAGATGTCGCACCCCGTGATATCGTAGAATTGCAGGCATTCCCGCACGAACCGGACATCGCTTCGAAGGGCCTCGTTCAACCATAGCGGGCGGCCGTGCGGATCCAGTGCTCGAATCAGTTCGGCCGCAGCGCGCATGTTCGGAATAATCTCCGCGGCCCTCGCTTCTGAGTATTCAATTGCACGAGGCGTCTGCTTCCACCATTCGTCCTTGTCCTGGTATACGCCCTGGTTCTTGTATAGTCCGCTGAATGCCGTGAAATTCCACACGACCTCGTCCGGTCCCTCCCAAACCGCCAACGCGGGATGGTCCTTCACGGCTTCTATTCGAGACCGCAACGGCTCGGTGGCGCCGCCGTCCAGTGGTAGGGGCATCCAACCAAGGACTCCCGCCGTATGGACACGATCCAAATCACCGCCAGTACCGCAACGGACCAGATTCACCCCGGATTCGGCCATTGCCTTCAAATCCGCGTCAGTAGTGGGCAATTCATAGAAGCCAAGCGGAAACAGCGTTTTGCCATTCAGCCGAATGAATCCATCGGATTCCGCGTGGCCGATCAACGGCTGCAGCAATCCCAAACAAACAACAGTGGAGACGACCCAGGATCTCTTCACGTGGCACCCCCAATTCTTGTTTTCGATAAACGCGCAGATAGCCCAGCGACGCCAACACTACCAGACAAATGCACAATGGGCAACGCGTGCAAACCCGAAAATCCGGCAGTCCACAGTGCAGTGAACACCCTGAATCGCCCCTTCCATACCAGACTTCTCCACCAGCGCTTGTTCAGGTTACCGTGCTCGGCTATGATGAAACAAAGGTGAACGGCACGACAATGGGTATCATCCGAAGCGAGAGACGGAATGCCAGCTGAAAAGTTTGTGGTTGCATGTACATGCGGCCAGCGAATGACCGTCTCCGAAAATGATTTCGGCAAACACGGTGCGTGTGTCGGGTGCGGCAAACCCATCCACGTAACACGCGAAAAAGCACAACCCGTCCTTGACATCACCAGTTTCGACACTGAAGTCGCCCTGCCCCCTCCCGCCGAAGAAGATGGCGTGCCACACGATTGGAACGTCGGCGACATCATACTCAACCTGTACGAAATCACCGGACTGCTCGGCGAAGGCGGTATGGGCAAAGTATTCAAAGTGCGCCATCGCCGTTGGAACATGTTTCTGGCCGTCAAAAGCCCCAAACTGAAGACGCTCGAAAAAACGGCCGGCGCGATTAACTTCGAACGCGAATGCGAAACATGGATTAACCTCGGACTCCACCCCAATGTCGTCAGCTGCTACTACGTGCGCCGCCTGGGCGGAATGCCGCGCGTGTTCGCGGAATACGTCGAAGGTCAAAACCTGTGGCAGCTAATTCGTAGCGGAGCCCTCTATAAAGGCGACCCCAAACAGACGTTTCTACGCATTCTCGACATCTTCATTCAATTCGCCTGGGGACTGCAGTTTGCACACGATCGCGGCGTCATCCACCAGGATGTGAAACCGGCAAACCTCATGATTACGCCGGCCGGTGTCGCTAAGGTCACTGACTTCGGACTCGCCCGTGCCAAAGCATATGCCTCTCAAGCGCCGGGCGCCGATACACCCGAAGGTCAGGCATTCAATACCGGCATGACCCGCGCCTATTGCTCTCCCGAACAAGCGCGCAAGGAAGCCCTTACGGTCAAGACAGACATCTGGAGTTGGGCCGTATCGCTCTTCGAGACCCTGTTGGGAACCGTGACTTGGAAGGCCGGGCATCAGGCGGGTGTCGCGTTCAAGGCGCAGGTAAATTCCCCGCAGGTTCAGCCCAAGATCCCCATCGTGCCCGAAATCGCCCAGCTTATCGCAAAGTGCTTGCAGGAAAACCCCGATGCGCGTCCAGAAAGCCTACGGGAAATCGCTGCAATCCTCCAAAATATCTACGCAAAGTATGCGACCGCCCCATATGCGAGAAAAGAACCCAGCGCCGCCGAAGCCCTCGCGGACAGCATTAACAATCGGGCTCTTTCCCTCGTTGACTTGGGACATGCGCCTCAAGCCGAGACCGTATGGGAAACGGCACTGAAAACTGATCCGCAACACCCTGAATCCACGTACAACCTCTCGCTTGCACGATGGCGCTCCGGTCGCCTGACCGATGCGGCGTGCCTTGCGCGTCTCCAAGAGGTCGCGTCGTTCCATCCCGGCGAATGGCTGCCCCATTTCCTCATCGCACTCATCCATTTGGAACGCTCAGATTTCCGTAGCGCTCTCAACTCGCTCAAGGAAATCAAAGGTATCGATCCGCTGCCCCGCGAAGTCACTACCGCCATGGGCCAGGTACAGCAATACTTCAAAGTCTCCAGAGGTATCGCGAGAACCATTAAGGGCCACAACGACGACATCACATCCGTCGTCTGTCTTGCGGACGGCAAACATATCCTTACCGGAAGCGACGACAACACGCTAAAATTATGGGACCTGGATACTGGGGGATGTGTCGGCACGTTCGAGGGTCATTCAAATAATGTCACTTCCGTCGCTGTCTCCGCGGACGGAAGCTACGCACTTTCCGGCGGCCGTGACCGTACCGTCCGGCTATGGGACACGGCACAACGAAAGCTCCTGTTCACGGTCGGCTCGCACAACGATGCCGTCTGGTCCGTCGCGCTCGATGCCGATGCCAGAAAAGCACTCACCGCCGGAGGCGAAGGCGTTATCAATGTATGGGACGTCCATAACGGCGAAATCGCACATAGCCTTTCAGGGCACCGAGGACCCGTCACCGCAATTGCATTGGCCGAACATGTCGGCCTTGCGGCATCCGGCGGACTCGATCGGACCGTGCGCGTGTGGCGGTTGGCCGAACATACCTGCCTCATCCTCTTCAGCGAACACGAATCGGCGGTGTCCGGAGTCGCCTTTTCGCCCGACGGAAACCGGCTCGTCTCATCCAGTCACGATGGCACCGTACGCGTATGGGATATACCGGCAAGCAAGTGCGTTCACACGCTCCCGGGACACAACGGAGTCGTCTATTGTGTAGCCGTCAGCGCTGACGGCCGCTACTACGCCTCAGGAGGCAAAGACCGGACGGTCCGCCTGTGGGATGCCGCTACAGGCCGATGCCTGTGCACCTTTACCGGCCACACCGATGAAGTAACTGGCGTTTCTTTCCACCCCACGGGGCGCTACCTCGTATCGGTGTCAAGAGGAAAAACGATCAACCTTTGGCATGTCGGAAGCGCCGACCTTCGAATTGTCGCCACCACCATGATGTGCCAGGCAAGGGCAAGCGAGGAACTCCTGTCCGCAAGCCAGCAATTCAGCGAGGAACTCAACCGGGCACGGTCCCTGTTCAAGCAAGGCAACGTGCTTGGCACGGCCCAGGCCCTCCGGAAAGCGCGAAATCAACCCGGCCGGCGAAGAACCCAGGAAGCCATGCAAGAATGGCGAAAACTGTACACGCGTCTGCCTAAAGTCAAACTGAACAGCGCTTGGGAAGCCTACACGATTCCCGACGTCGGTGACTCACTCAAAGCACTCGGCGTCGTCAAGCGCGGACAAAACATGGTTACACTTTCCGGTGAAAGCCGAATCTCCCTCTGGGACCTTGCCGACGGCAGGCGCATTCGAGACTTCGATGTCGAGCCCGGCACCATCGAAACTGTGTGTGTCACCCCGGACGGCCGCACGACCCTCTCCGGCGGCTGGCAGATCAAAGCATGGCACACCGATCAAGGAACCGCCTTCCGCGATTTTGATCAACTGTCGGATCTGATCGGCGCACTGGACGTCTCGCGTGACGGACGCTTCGCACTCGCCGCATACGCAAAATACCTCAGCGTGTGGCACGTCCAAACCGGCCGTGAACTCCGCGCCTTCCAAGGTCACACCCAAGACCTCTCCGCGACGGCCTTTTGCGCGGACAGTCGCTACGCCCTAAGCGGCGGCCAGGACAAAGTGGTCCGCATGTGGGACCTGGTTCGGGGCCAGTGTGTCGCCATGATGGAAGGCCATTCCCAATCCATCCAGTGCCTCGCCGCAAGCGGTTGCGGCCGATGGGCACTATCCGGTTCTGGAGCGTTTCTCGCGAAACCCGGCGAACTGCGCCTTTGGGACCTCGAGCAGGGCATCTGCAGGCTCGCCCTGGAAGGTCACTCCGGCAGCATTGAATCCGTCTGCTTCAGTGCTGACAACCGGTACGCACTCTCTGGCGGCTCGGATAAAACCATGATCCTGTGGGATCTCGTCACAGGCAAACGCGTGCATACGTTCGAAGGGCATGACGACATCGTGCTCGCCGTCGCCATGACAGACGACAGCCGATATGCTGTCTCCGCAGGCAAGGACGGCACCGTCAAAGTGTGGACATTGGACTGGGAGCTCGAAGACCGGCAGCCCGCCCTGAACGATCCCGGCGCGGATCCGTACATCCGGCGCTTTCTGCTCGCAACCATGCCGTACGCAGGCAGCATCCCGGATAACCGCTTGCCCACCGAAGCCGAAGTCACCAATGCCCTGTCAAAAAAAGGCCGCTCCAATTGGACTACCGACGAACTGAACGAATTCCTCTACGATCTCGGTTGTGCGGGATACGGATGGCTCCATCCCCAAGGCGTCCTTCAACAACTCAAAGATACGGCCGCCGCCATCAAGCCCGCGAACTACATGGCCGATCCGAATCTTTCAAAAGGATTCATGAGTCGCCTGTTCGGGCGTTGATGGGTGAACCCAAAAAACCCCCAGCCCTTGGTCAAACGTCCGAATGAGCGTAAGTACCGCGCCATACTTCTCTGGACGGCAAAGGCCATCGTGGGCCTGTCAATTCTGGCTTGGATTCTGTTCCGCGTTGATCTTGTAGAGGTGTTCGCGCAGATCAAATCCGCCCAGTCCCGCCAAATCGCCGCCGCCGCCCTCTGCAGCTTCGCGGCAATGATACCCTACGCATTTCACCACAAATCGGCATTGGCGTTTTCCGCGCGCCCCGTTCCCGCGTCCACGTTTCTCAAGATTCTCTTTCAACTCCGGTTCTACGCGCTCGCGCTTCCGGGCAACGCCGGCGCACTGGTCAAGTGGCACAAAATCACGCGCGTGACCGGCTCGTCCGGCACGGCACTTGTAATCATGCTGGCCACGCGGTACACACACTCCGTCACCGTCATTGGCTTTGCCGCGTTCGCCGTCTACCTCGACCCCAATTTTCCGTGGCCTGCCTTCAGGCCGCTTTTTGCGGCCATAGCCGTCGCGGTAGTCTTCATAACCTGGATTCTCGCATTAGCGCGAGTGCGCGATCGAAGTCAAAGCCAAGATCGGACCAACGCGCAAAACGCCGGCCCTCACCGCATGCTTTGGCGCCAGATGCAACAGGCAGCCATTACGTTGGGCGGATGGGCTCCGGCTCAACGCATTCGCTACGCGGCGAGCCTTATCGCGTTTGCAAGTGCGGGCCTGTGCTTCGAAATTCTTCAAGACTACTTCATCGCCCGCGCCATCGGAATCGATACCGGATTAATCGTCTTCATTTGGCTTCGTGGTGCAATCATGATGTGTCATGCAGCCCCGTTCACCGTGTCGGGGTTGGGCGTGCGCGAAGCCGGCATGGTAGCCATCCTCGTAAACTACGGCATCGGCCAGGAAAAAGCGCTCGCCTTCTCGTTCACCTACTTCATCGTGGCCGTGCTTTTTCGCGGCGCAGTGGGAAGTGTATTGGAAGGCTGGGACGTGTACATTAAGAAGACGCCCCACCACTCCAACTAGCCGGAACCGTCGGACGCTTCACCTTAGCTCGCATGTCGGCGAAGACTTTGTGCGCATATACGCTCCACGCGCTGTTCAAGCTCCGAAGCCGAATCGCCGTCCAACGCTCCGGAAAATCGCTTCAGAGCGAAGTGCTCATACCACGCAGCAATCTCTTCGCTCGCAACCAATCCACCGGATGTGCGAACGCGCGCCGCAAACTGGTTTAAGGTCTCCGCCTGCCCGCGAACACATCCCGCGTGCGCGGACAACCGATCCATTCTTTCAACCATCTGCTCCGCGCGCAGCTTCAACGGATCGGCCTGAATTCGATCTCGACGTTTCGCAAGATAGCTCCGTGCCAAGGCAAACACTATCAAAAACAAGGCCAAACCACCGGCCAACCCCCGTACCGGCAAATCGTCCAGCCAAAAGACTACCGCATAGGCCACGCCCTCGGCCAACGCATTAAATGCCCGTTCGGATACAAGCGCCACCGTCTTCGATAACCAAAGTTTGACGGCATCCCACCGGTACGACCACGCCGATCGCACCGTCGAAGATGGTATGCCGTCACCCGGCGTCGTCTCCACAATCACCCATTCCGACTGCGCATCATCGTACGCCTCGACCCAGGCGTGGGAATCCTTGTTCCTTGCGATCCAATACTCGCCAGTAACGTTGTATTCCGTGGCGTAGAATCCGAGTATGTACCGGGAAGGCACTCCACCTGCACGAAGCAACAAGTCCGTCGCGTGCGCAAAATACTCGCAGTGACCCGCGCGGCGGTGCAATAAGAAATAGACCAGCTTGTCTTCACCCGTAAGCACTTCGTATTCGGTCGTGTACCGGAAACCCCTGCCCAAAAACTGTTTCACGGCCGTGATTTTTTCCTGCGCCGTGTCCGCATCGGCGAAAAGGGTATTCGCAAGCTCTTGAATCCGCGGATCGATTCCTTCCACCGGTGTGGAATAGAGAGCACGCTCCGATTCGGTAAGCGTCGACGTTACCTGCGCGTCCGGCACGTACGACGTATAATGGGATACTGCTTCGCCCATCGGCGTATTGGATACAGATGAACCATCAACTTCCATCGAAGGACTGCGCACCGCGACATAGGCCGAATCCTTGGGCAAAAATATCCTCCCAAACTGAGCCACAGGCCATACGGTCAGCGCCTTGTATGTCTCCGAATTCACAGTCATGATTCGGAAAAGATTGGCCCCCGGCTCCAATCCGCTAATACCAACCGGCGGGCGCGACTCCGGTGCCAACGTCGTGGAGGAATCTGACGTTCGCCACTGGCCCTGCGGCGTAAGGGCAAATGCCATGCCCCGCAGGTACCCTGGAGTATTCTTGGATTGCACGCGAAGCGCGATGAGATCAGCGCCGGCCCCCTCTTTGTACTCGCGAAGATTCTCAATATTGGACCGCCCCGAGAAACCGCCAATGGCTCCGCGCATGGCCCCCTGGCCCCGCGCAAACAGAAACTCGTCAATGGAGGGCCCCGCCCAACTCAACACATGGCTGCCCAGCACGGAGGCAACAATCAGCGTAGTCCCCATTACGCCGGCCGGACCAAGACGATTCCACCGGCGGCGACGCATGCCCGGCTCCAATTTCGACGCCGACGCAAACCAGGCCAGACCAAGCACAAACAAGATCACGGAACTCTGATACAACCACGCGACATCCGGTGTGATGTTTACATTTCCCGCGAAAACCAATGTCAATACGCCAAGCAACGGAAATACGTGAAAGGCCCGCACATTTTGAATGGAATAGAATGGGATGGCCTGAAGCCCGAGAAAGACCAGGGACAGCGTCGCCGACAAACTCGAATCGCCGAAACCGCCGTATCGCTTGTACCCCCCCAACCAAATCGAAACGCCGCCGCCGTGCGTCCCGGCCTCGGCAAATGTCGGCTCAGGAGTAATCCACCAGCGGCCCATCAATATCGATACGATGGCAATCGCGGCAAGTCCCGTTTTAATAGGCGATGCCTTCCAACGGACCCATCCCGCGTACCCCGGCAAGACTAACAAAAACAAAATCGCCGCCGTGGCAGGCTGTCCGGAAAGAACGCCGGCGGCGACCGCCTGCACCAGCATCAGGCACAACGCCGCTGTCCGTTGCATGCTCATAGCCTGTCCACAAACCCGAACCGGATTTGCTCAGGAGTTATCGGCAGGATCGAATCCATCGGAGCGTCTTCCGTCAAAGGCACATCCGGCGTATCTTGCACCAGATACACGCGCACGCTGCAGCCCGCTTCGCGCGCTGCTTGAACAAGCGCATTGCGCGCGGAATCCCACGACAAAAACACGCACAACAACGCGGAAATACTGGGAAGCTCATTCACCATGTCAGGAAGCACCGATCCAAACGCATCACCCGAACTCGGCTCCACACAGGACAGTATCTCCAGGATGTTGTCCAGATGCGCCGTATGCCGCCCCGCGCGAAACACATACAACTTCGATCCCGCCGCGAATAAATCCACAATGTATTCGCCTTGCGCCATGGCATCCGCAAGGCTCGCGGCAAGACTCACCGCCGACTCGAACGGCTCGGCCGCCTTCGCGCGCCGACCCCGCGGGGTCGGCATCGAAGTGTCAAACACGAGGCCAATCCGGTTGTAGTATTCCTCTTGGTACTCGCGCACGACCGGCTTCGCCAGCCTGCCCCACGCGCGAAAATCGATGCGACGTGCGGAATCGCCCGGGCGGTAATCCCGGTTGCCGATGTATTCCGGCGATTCACCGATACTTGACGTCAACGCAATCCCACCGGGTTGATACCGGCTGCCAATTGGCACGTCCACATGCGTCACAGGGTGAAAGGCGGGCGTCACAATCAACTTCGAAGGAAACAGCGCATGACCCTGACTCGGTATGCGCGCGGGAACGCGGAAAAAATTAAAGGGATAGCGGGTGTACGGGACCGGCGGTTCGATCCAATACAACCCTCGTTTGGAGGCCTTCAGCAGCACCGGAACCGTCACGCTTTCGCCGGGATTCAATTGATCGACAATGGGCTCGTGCTCGCCCGAATCCGATACTTCCGGAGGAAGCACGCTGTGCCGGACGCCCACATCATAGGCAACGCGCGTGCCGCAATTGGTCACCGTGTACACGCTGCGCACCAACTGTCCCGCTTCCGCTTTCTCCGGCATGGTTCCCGCAATTCGAATCGTCGGCCGGTACCGGATCGCGCCAAGATAGCAAACGATCAACAGGGTGAAGAGCGCGCAGAACAAGTGATAGACAGGGATTTCGAGCGACGCCGACCCTACGCTTCCCGATACCAGGAGCCCAGCCAACAAACAACGGCCCGCCGCCGTCAGTTTGAATCGCCATACCACGGCGATGCGGCGTTCAAGCGACTGAACACGCCCGGCGTGCATTACGTCGGAGCCTTGATATTCGCACAGAGTTCGGCCACAAGGCTGGCCTTGTCTTCGCCCCCGTATTTTGCCTTCGACGTCAACATGAGCCGGTGCGGCAGCACATACGGCGCCATCCGCTGCACATCGTCGGGAAGCACGTAGCCGCGCCCGGCCAAATACGCCACCGCCTGAGCCGCGCGATGCAGCATGAGCGATCCGCGCGGGCTGACCCCAAGCCGAAGCCGCGAATCGTGGCGCGTCGCGTTCGCTATCGCGATGATATATTTCGCCACGCTGTCTTCGACATGGACCAACCGGACCGAACGCTGAACGCGTACGATGTCGTCCTTCGTCACTACCGCATCCAAATCGTCGATCGGATCGTTGCTGGATTGGCTGCGGAGAATCTCCAATTCCGCCTCCGCGTCCGGATACCCCAAATGAAGCCGAACCAGAAACCGGTCCATCTGCGCCTCGGGCAACGGATACGTGCCATGAAACTCAACCGGATTTTCCGTCGCGAGCACAAGAAAAGGACCGGGCAACACATGCCGCACGCCCTCGATCGTCGCCTGCCGTTCGCTCATGGCTTCCAGCAGCGAAGATTGGGTGCGCGGCGAAGCACGGTTGATCTCGTCCGCAAGCAGCACATTGCAAAATATCGGGCCCGGGCGAAACGAGAACGTGCCATTCACAGGATTGTAGATGGAGGAACCAAGGATGTCCGCGGGAAGCAAGTCGGGCGTAAACTGAACCCGGTTGTATTCCGCATCGATGGACTTCGCCAACGCCTTGGCAAGCGTCGTCTTGCCCACCCCCGGCACGTCTTCCATCAACACCGAACCACCCGCGATCAGCGCGGTGACCAGCACATCGACCGCGTCAGCCTTGCCCTGAATGACCGTATTAAGATTCTTGCGTAACGCGTCCAGCTTGTGGCGATCCATGGCCACGACTTCGGATCGCAATGACGATTCCATGGGCATGCATTCCCGTTTCTGTTTTTCGCGCCAAACCCAATCCTAGCATCCAGCAGGAATAACCGCAATCGGACCTGGAAAATCTGCATGCAATGTGCCTTCGACGGCGAAAACTGAAATAATGCCCAGCGGGATCGCCAGACGGCTAATCGCAACGGCCACCGAAAATGCAGCGCGCACGCGAGTGCGCATATACGTGTGACCAACGGGCCGGACTGCTCCGGCACGTTTACTTAGGCGAAGAATATGAAGACGCGTGAATACATCCTGCTCGGCATTCAGCCCGGTCCCGCACTCGCAGCGGCCCGGGAAGCCTCGAAAGCGGCCGCGAGAGCGGGTCTCAACCACGACGCGATTGAAGCAAGCCTGCGCAGTCTGGTCAAAGACCCTTCCAGGTTTGCCGGCGACCCCATCTTTGGCGATCTCGCCGACGCGATGCGAAAGTCCCCGGTTCGGCCCACGGCGCGCACATCGCCCGCGGCCTTCAAACAATGGGGCCACAACCTCGACCGCGAATCCATCGAACAAATGCGGAACGCATGCTCGCTTCCCGTGTCGGTGAAGGGCGCCCTCATGCCCGACGCCCACGTGGGCTACGGACTTCCCATCGGCGGCGTCCTCGCAACGCGCGGCGCCGTGGTTCCCTATGCCGTCGGCGTGGATATCGCCTGCCGGATGAAACTGACGGTGCTCGACCTGCCCCTTGACTGTCTCGACAATCGCCAAGACAGCCTCAAGTCCGCAATCGAGAGCGAGACCCGCTTTGGCATCGGCGCCGCATTCAAAAAACCGCGCCAACACGACGTCATGGACGAAGACTGGAACGTCAGTCCCGTCACCCGCTCGTTCAAGGACAAAGCATGGTCGCAACTCGGCACCAGCGGCAGCGGCAACCACTTCGTCGAATTCGGCGAACTGGAAGTCACCGATGCGAACGCCGGCATCGAGCCCGGCCGATACCTCGCCCTGCTCAGCCACAGCGGAAGCCGCGGCACCGGCGCGGCCGTGTGCGATCACTACAGCAAACTCGCCATGAAGAAACACAACGATCTGCCCAATGCGCTCCGTCATCTCGCATGGCTCGATCTGGACAGCGAAGCCGGCCAGGAATACTGGAACGCCATGAACCTCATGGGTAAATATGCCGCCGCGAATCATGCCTGCATTCACCGACACGTGGCCAAACACTTGGGCACGCGCGTACTGTTGGACATCGAAAACCATCACAACTTCGCCTGGAAGGAAAACCACTTCGGCGAAAACGTCGTCGTCCACCGAAAAGGCGCAACCCCCGCCGGCAAAGGCGTCATCGGCATCATTCCCGGCTCCATGGCCACGCCCGGATTTGTCGTCCGCGGCAAAGGCAATCCCGAGTCCCTGAACTCCGCCGCCCACGGCGCAGGCCGCGTCATGAGCCGCTCCCAGGCAAAAAAAACACTCCACTGGCGCGACGCCAACGAACGCCTCAAGAGCGCGGGCGTCACCCTCATGTCCGCCGGCCTCGACGAAGTCCCCATGGTCTACAAAAACATCGACGACGTGATGGCCGCCCAAAAAGACCTCGTGGACATCCTCGCCAAATTCAACCCGCGCCTCGTCAAAATGGCCCCCGCCGGCGAACGCCCGGAGGACTAACGTGACTCGGGCATCCATGCCCGAGATTCCGCAACCTCCGGCCCTTCTATGGACTGCGGGAGCTTGCTCCCGCGCAAGCACCCGTGACCGTTGCACCATAAACCAGCCAGCCCCAACCACGTCTCCTTGGCGAACACGAGTTGATCGAAGGCCCTGGCTCCGAAACCGCAAGTGAACTTGCTCAGCCAAGGCGGGAGCAAGCTCCCGCACTCCAAAGTAGCCTCGGTCTTGGACCGAGGTGAACTCGCTCTACACCCCCCTGCAAAAAGAAAAAATGACGGTACAAGGGGGGTGATCCGCATTGAGCGCGTTCGCCTGTGTTGATTTTGTTCGAGTTACGGTCTTGCGTCGTGTGCCGCCCCCCCTGGGGTGATCGTGGGCTGAAGCATGGGGCTGGATTTCCATGAGATCGTACGTGGGACTACAAGCGGCCCGCGAAGACGGACCTACCTATATAGTATCCGCCGCGTTGCACTCTGCGGTGCCTCGGGCATCCATGTCCGAGATGCCAGGTTCACCCGTTCACCATGTCCAGACGCACAGCACATCGCAACACATCCAACCTCACAAAAGGCCTGAAAGGCCGAAATATACCAGCCCAGGGCAACGCCCTGGGTACACAGCGTAAAATGGATCAAGTCCTGTAAAGGCGGCACAAAATCGCAGACATCAAACCCCGGCTACACGCACTACCCGCCGCCAACCAACACGATTGCCACCTCGAACCGCACCCTGATAGGATGACTACCGTCGTGGGGACAACTGTATCCTGTGGAATCCGGCTATCCAACACGGGGATCACGCATGTACTCGCGCCCAACAAAATGCCTCTGCATCGTCGTCTGTCTCTGTTTCGGCCTCGCATCGTTGCGCGCCGGTGCCGAAGGCGCTGAACCCGCCGACGCGGAAAACGTCATTCTCCTCCAAGCCACGCCTACTGAATACATCGGTGGCCATCCATCGCTGCCCACGGAAAAGGAAATCGAAGGCGACATAACCATTTCCACGCAATCCATCCAATTCCAATCCAAGAACGGCACATTCGAAATCGACCCGAACCTGGTCACAAAACTCTCCGGCGGCGAATACGCCAAACGGCGGGTCAAAGGCGCACTCATTGGGACCGTGCTCCTCGGACCATTGTTCTTGTTTGCACTAGTCGGCAAAAAGAAGCGCGACATCCTCGTCATTGAATACTCGACCGAAAAACTCACGGCGGAAGAGGGACAGGAACCCAAACTCTCCGGCGCCGCGATCCTCCGATACAAACCAAAAGACGGAAGAGCCATCGCCATTGAATCTGCCATCGAAACCGTGACGGGCTTGCAGGTGCAAAAAGAAGACATGGCAGAAGACACGAAGGAAGGCAAGAAGAAAGGGGAACAGTGAAGGCATTGCCGGATATGAGGCTGACTTACCTCGGCATCGGCGCAAAGAATCAGTCCATCGAAGGCCCATTCCCCTCTGGACGGATGATTGAGCAAGTAATGCAATCGCGGCAGGAATTGAGAAGTTTGGCACTTAAGACGGTAAACCAATAAGAAGGACAGGAAAGCAGCAGATGCTCTCCCATGAAGAACACACTCGTTGTGGGCGGGGGGGCCCCCCCAGCCCCAACAAATTACCAACGGGGCGGGGGGGGGCCGCGGGCCGGGGGTAGTCCATTGAAGGGGGGGGGGCGGGTTAGGGGTGG
>BTWA01000019.1:0-36078 GCA_045863295.1 Candidatus Hydrogenedentota bacterium | reverse complement strand
ACTGCAACTCACCTGAGGACCTCCATTTAACAACACCCTGGTGGTGGCTGTGACCCCCCACCCGCCCACAACAATGACCTACGGTGCCGTGGCGCGTCCGCTGACCGGGATACTTCAATTGACGGCGTAGGTCCTTTATACTTGTCGGGTCGAGCGCGCGGCGGAGCGGCCCGATGCCTGTGTGCGGGGGCAAGTTGCCCTGCCATCATTGACGCGGAAGAGTTAAGTAGTGCGACTTCCCAGACGCCTCCAATGGACTGCCTATGCCATTCCGGCCCTTGCATGCCTGGCCGGCTGCGTGACTCATGCGCCCAACACCGACCCGCAACCGCTTATAGACGTGCCGCCTGCTTATACCCAGCAATCCACCGGGGCTCCCGTTCAGGGACCGTGGTGGACGGAGCTTCAGGACGACGAACTCAGCGCGCTCATCGAATCGGCCCTGGCGAACAACTTCACCCTCGCCCAAGGGCTCATCCGCGTGGAACTGGCCCAGGCATTCGTAAAACAAGCGCGGGCGCAACGATTACCCCAAATCGGTTTCGACGCGGACGTCGAACGGCGTTGGGAAAAGCTCCTGAACCCCGACACAAGCGATGAGCCCACCAAGCTGGATGAACTGGAAGCGCTCGTCAACCAGATGGCCGCTTCGGCGGAAGACGCGACGGCCCTGTTGGAAGGCGGCGAGGCCGCCACGGGCGCGAGCCAGAACATCGCGGAGAATCTACTCGCGTTGGGCAGCACGGACGACGCGGGCGAGGATGAACGGTTCGACTACGATTCCTTGGAAACCGAATTCAACAGCGGCATCGGCTTCCGTTGGGAACTCGACCTCTGGGGCCGGCTGAAATCCCTGGCGCGCGCCCGCCGGGAAGAACTCGCGGCCTTGACGCTGGAGTACGACGCCTTGAGGCTGGTGCTTTCCGCCCAAGTCGCCGACACGTACTATCAGGCGGTCGAACAACGCATGCAGCACAAGCTGCTTCTGGAACAACGGGACCTCGCGAAGACGCTCCTCGATTTGCTCGAACTCCGGTTCCTCCAGGGCGACGCATCCGTAGTGGACGTGTTGCAGCAGCGCGACCAACTCGCCGAAATCGACACCGAAATTCCCGTCGTGCTGTCCCGCGTCGGCGTGCAGGAAAACCGCATGGACGTGCTCCTGGGCGTGCCGCCCGACGGCAAGGATCGAACCGCGTTGGACGAATCGCTTTTTCCGGACAGCGCTGCGCTGCCCCCGGTGGGTGTGCCGTTGGCGTTGTTGCAGAACCGGCCCGATCTGAAATCCCTGCAACGGCTCGCCGTCGCGGCGGATCACGAAATTGCCGCGGCGATTGCCGAACGCCTGCCGCAAGTCACGCTCAGCGGTTCGTTCGCCTTCGGCGATGTGGCGGGCGAATCGCGCCTGAGCGGATCGGGCGCCGCCGCACTGTTGCAGCCGTTGGTCGATTGGGGCCTGCGCAAAGCCGCCGTCGATGCCGCGCGCGCCAACTGGCAGGAGTTGTTGCTTGCCTACACCGGCGCATACCTGGTGGCGATTGAAGAAGTGGAAAACAGCCTCTGGCAGGAAGCCCGCCAACGCGAACGCATCGACGCGCTCGCAAAGCGCGAAGAAATACTCCGCAGAACCGTTGAAGAAGCGCGCATCCGCTACGGACTCGGCGTGACCGACTACCTGCCCGTGTTGACCGCGCTGCAGGATCTGCAGGACGTGCAACGGGAATTAATCCTGGAACGCCGTTTTCTGGTTTCGTTGCGGATCGCGTTGTACCGGGCGATTGGATCGCCCACGCGCACCCCGGAGAGCATGGCGAACACGGAAGCCCAATCGTAGTCCGGCCACACATCGCAACCCCTCCGTACCGCGCAAGTGGGCGGAACCCCGGGCAATAAGGTACTATAGACGCCCAATGATGGGCGGAACTTGGAAATGGTACGCTTGACATGAAGTTGGTATTCAAAATTGTCATGGGAGTGCTGTTGCCGCTCGCGGTTGTCGGCGGATCAATCGCCGCCGGTTCCTTCCTGATGGCCACGGCCCCAAAAACCGAACGCACCGTGGACAAGCGCCTGCCGCCCATGGTTGAAGTCCTGACCGTATCCCAACATCCCATGTCCCGCGTGGTCGAAGCCTTTGGCACGGTCCGCCCCGCCCAGGAAGTCTCGTTGTCGCTCGAAGTCGGCGGACGAATCACCTCCATGCACCCCGCATTGCAGCCCGGTGGCACAATTCGCTCCGGTGAGTTGCTCGTGGCCATCGACAAAAGCGAATACGAACTCGCGCTGTCCCGCGCCAAGGCCGCGCTTCAGGAAACCCAAGCCGCCCTGGAAGTGGAATTGGGACGCCAGCGCGTCGCAGAGCGGGAATGGGAACTGTTCGGCAAGGACCTGCCCGATGCCGAACTCGGCCGGGAATTGATGCTCCGCGAACCGCAACTCAATCAGGCAAAGGCCCGCATCGCCTCCGCCGAAAGCGACGTGGCCAAGGCTGAACTCGACCTCAAACGAACCGAAATCTACGCTCCATTTGACGCCATGGTACTGGAAGAGTTGGTCGACGTCGGACAACAGGCCACCCCGGGCGACACCATCGCCACGCTCGTCGGCACCGATGCGTTCTGGATTCAGGCGTCCGTGCGCGCCGCCCACCTCGGAGCGGTCCTCGAGGCCGAGGACAACGGAGCCTGCGGCGTACGCGTGTACAGCGAAATCCACAGCGGACAATCCGACGGCGTCGAAGCCAAGCTGCTGCGCCACATGGGTCAGGTGGATCCCGACGGCCGTATGGCCCTTGTCCTCATCGAAGTTGACGATCCGCTTGCACTGAATGCCGATGACCCCAACCAACGGCCTCTGCCGCTGAATACATACGTGCGCGTAGAAATCGATGCCGGCCAGGTCGAAAACGCCATCCCCATTCCGCGCAGCGGCCTCCGTGAAAACGACAAGCTCTGGGTGGCCGATGCCAGCAACCATCTCCAGATCCGGCAGGCGGAAATCGTCTGGCAGCAAGTCGACGAAGTGGCCATTGTCGATGTGTTCGAACCCGGCGATCGGCTCATTCTGTCGCCGCTGGAACATGCACTGCCCGGCATGGAAGTCCGGACGAAGGATTCAGCCCCGGCACAGCCGGAAATGCCTCCGGCATGAGTGCGCCAGGCTCCAATCCCATCCCGCCCAAGGCATCGGGCGGCGTGGTTGAATGGATGACGCGCAACAGCGTCGCGGCAAACCTGTTCATGTTTGCCCTGCTCGGCGGCGGCCTGTTTTCCGCGCTCTCCATCAAACAGGAAGTCTTCCCAAGTTTTCAGCTCGACATCGTCGATATCTCCATCTCCTATCCCGGCGCTTCGCCGGAAGAAGTCGAGGAAGGGATCATCCTCGCGGTCGAAGAAGAGCTGCGCGGACTGACCGAAGTGGAGCGCGTCGTGTCAACGGCCGAGGAAGGCTCCGCGCAAATTCAGGTGGAACTCACCGAAGGCGTCGATCCAAACCGCGCGCTGCAAGAGGTCAAAAACGCCGTCGACCGGGTCAGCTCGCTGCCCGAAGAAGCCGAGCGCCCCAATGTCGAACTTCAGGAAGAACAGGAAAGCGTATTTTGGCTGATCGTTCACGGCCCATTCGACGAGCAGCAGATCTTCGACCTGGCCGAACGCATTCGACGCGACTTGATTGCGCTGCCCGAAGTTACCCAGGTGGAAGTCAACACCCAGCGCGATCCCGAAATTACGATTGAAATTCCCCAGGCACGGCTGCGCGCGCTCGGACTGACCCTCACCGACGTCGCCCAGATCATCGAACAATCCGCGCAGGATACGCCCGCCGGCGGCATTAGGACCGAAGCGGGCGAAGTACTGCTCCGTACACGCGAGCGCCGCGACTTCGCAAGCGAATACGGAAATATCATCCTCGTTTCGACGGCGGACGGCGCCGACGTGCGCGTCGCGGATATCGCCAAAATCACCGACGGCTTCGAAGATCGCCTGTCCCAAAATCTCTTCAACGGCGGCCACGGCATCTTCGTCAGCATCTTTGAGTCCGGCCAGGAAAAACCGTTGGACATCGCGGATGCCGTGAACAAATACCTTGAGGAAATCAAGGACGAATTGCCCGAAGGCGCGGGCGTGCACGTCATGCGCGATCGGGCCGAGCAATACCGGGAGCGGCTGCAACTGCTGATGACCAACGGACTCATGGGCTTCGCCTTGGTGCTTCTAGTGCTCGGTTGTTTCCTTGCCCCGCGCCTCGCCTTTTGGGTCGCCTTTGGCATCCCCACGACCATTGCCGGCTCGCTGCTCCTCTTGCCCGCGCTCGATGCCAGCATCAATATGATCTCCCTGTTCGCCTACATCATTACGCTCGGCATCGTGGTCGACGACGCCGTCATCATCGGCGACAACGTCTTTTACCGGATCCAGCAAGGCATGCCGCGGCTGCAAGCGGCCATTGAAGGATCCCGGGAAATGGTGGTGCCCGTCATCTTCTCGATTGGCACCAACATCATCGCTTTCGTCCCCCTCATGTTTGTGCCCGGCGAGACAGGCCGGTTCTTTGCGCCATTGCCCGCGGTGGTCATCGCCGTGTTCGTCGTGTCCTTGCTTGAAGCGCTGTTTATCCTCCCCGCGCACTTGGGTCACGGCCGCGAATCAGCCACGGGGCGAGGACCTATTGCCGCCTTGACGCGGTTTCAACGCAGGATTTCCGAATCGTTCGATCGCCTGACTGACTCCACGATTGTTCCAATCGTGCGTTTCTGCGTCCACCATCGCCTGTTGACGATCAGCCTGCTCTTTGGCAGCCTGTCGCTCATGTATGTCTGGTACTACAGCGGCCGCATGAATTACACCTTCAATCCTGTCATTACAAGCCTGCGCGTCGATGCAGAGGCCCAGACGCCCATCGGCTCCGCGTTTGCGGATACCGTGGCGATAGCCAACCACATCGAGGAAGCAGGCCTCCGCGCCGCCGACAAACTCGGCGGGCGTGACAAAGTCGTCAACGGTCGCATGAATGTGGTGGGCCGAAGAGGCGAAAACTGGGCAGATGTGAACTTCTATCTCATCCCCGCGGACGAGCGCGATTTTACCGAGGACACGTTCGCCAAACTCTGGCGCGAGGAGATCGGCGAAGTGCCCGGCCTCAAATCCCTCTTCTTTGAATGGGAAGAGGGGCCCGGCAGCGGCGCCGGTTTGACCGTTGAACTTTCCCACCCCGATCGCGATGTCCTCGAGGCGGCCGCAACGGAACTGGCCCAACAACTCGCCACGTTCAATGGCGTCTCCGATATCAAGGACGGATTCAGCGCGGGCAAGACGC
This sequence comes from Candidatus Hydrogenedentota bacterium, assembly GCA_045863295.1. Lineage (GTDB taxonomy): Bacteria > Hydrogenedentota > Hydrogenedentia > Hydrogenedentales > SLHB01 > BTWA01. Next base: position 30,762 of record BTWA01000019.1, on the reverse strand, counting down.
AAATCAGCGTGGACCTGACCGAAGAGGGCAAGTCGCTGGGATTGACGCCGGAACTCGTGGGCAGGCAGGTTCGACATGCGTTTTACGGTGCGGAGGCGTTGCGCTTTCAACGAGGCCGGCACGAAGTGAAGGTCATGGTGCGGCTGCCGCAGGCGGAACGCCAATCGCTGAACAATGTCGAAGGCCTGATTATTCGCACACCCAACGGCGGCGAAGCGCCGCTGTCTCAGGTGGCCAAACTGAATTTCGGCACGGCCTATACCGAGATCATTCGTGTGGATGGCCAGCGCGTGCTGGAAGTGACCTGCAATGTCATTCCGGAGATTGCAAGTTCGAACGAAATTCGCGCGGCCCTTCGCGAAAGCGTCTTGCCCCAATTGGCGGACGAATTCCGCGGGCTGTCATTCGAGTTTTCGGGCCGCCAGCGCGAAGAAGATCGCGCCATGAACCGGCTGAAGCTGGGACTCGGCGTGGCCCTCGCCATCATTTTCGGGCTCTTGGCCGCGCTCTTTAGAAGCTATACGCGGGCCTTGTTTGTCATGCTCATCATCCCGTTTGCCGTGGGGGCCGCGCTCTTGGGCCATGTCATTCTGGGCTACGACCTTTCGATCGTCAGCGTGTTCGGCATGATTGCGCTCAGCGGCCTTGTCGTGAATGGCGGCCTTGTCCTCAATCAGGAAATCGACCGGCTTATTCAGGAAGAAAACATGCATATCCAGGACGCCGTCGTGGCCGCGGCGCGGCGGCGGTTCCGCCCGATCCTGCTCACCTCATTGACCACCTTTGCCGGGCTTGCGCCAATGATCCTGGAAACGTCCAGTCAGGCGCGGTTTTTGGTGCCCATGGCGATCGCGCTCGGGTTCGGCACGATACTCTCCGCACCGGTGGTCATTCTGCTGCCCGCATGCCTCAGCACGCTGGGCAGCGGACCGACGCGCGATCACGCGCTCGCGCCGGTACGCAAAGCGGAGCCTCCCGCGGAGCCGGCCTTCGGAAAGTAACCGATCAGACGCCGAGGGCCAACGATTCCTCGGCCGTGCTGGCGAGTATCGTGGCCCGCTTTAACACACGCACGCCGGTACTGTCGCTCAAATCAAGCAATTGAAGCACTTCGCGCAACCGGATGCCCCGCCGTTCCACCGTCCGGATTTCCAGATCGATGACGCACTGATTCTCCGAGGATTCGCGAATCGACAGCGCATGGATCATCGGGCGGACATTCAACTCGGTAGTCCGGTTGGTCAAACGCCGCTGACCCTTCTTGTTCTTGGTCTTCAACCGGCGATCGACGTATTGCTCGTCCGAGGCCATGATTTCGTTGATGCGATCGCGAAGCGGTTCCACCGGCGCATCCGCATAAATCGTATACGAGTATCCCGCGCACAGGGACATCAGCGATGGACCATGGAGCGGCACGTCCTCCACGTCGAACACGCGAAATCCGGGCGCGAGAACGCTCTTCAAGCGGGCAAGCAAGGCCTTCGGTTCCGCGTAGTCCGACAACACCACGTCCATGTAGTCTCCCACGGATTCCTCCCCGACGGGAGGGGCGCTCGCAAATGTGATCTTGGGGTGCGCGTGAAAACCATTGGAATAAGCGATGGGGGCGCGCGCACGGCGCAATGAACGCACCCAGGCATTCATTAATTCCAGGTGCGAGAGCCATTTCACTTCGCCTTCGCGGCCAATCTTGAAGCGCAGCCGCTGCAGGCCGGGCTTCTCCCCCGCTTCCCGCTTGGGCGACGGTTGCCAGTCGATCTCGTCGAGACGGCCCTGTTTCTGGTTCTTCAGCATGTGCTTGCACAACTCGCGCTCGCGGTAAATCACGCCGCACAAGTGACATTTGCCCGCCCGGCAATCCTGCGCATGCTTCAATTCCATGGCGCGCTTCCAATCTTCCTGGAACCATTCCTTGGGCATCATCACGTCAATGTGATCCCAAGGCAAACGCTCGTTGAGATCGCGCTCGCGGAACTCGAAGGCCACGTCGTAATTGATGTCGTCAATGGCCTTCAGCCATGCATCGAGATTGCACCACTCGTCCCACGACTCGAACCGCGCCCCGTTGCGCCACGCCGCTTCGATCAAATCCGCGCCCCGCCGGTCCGCGCGCGTCACCAGCCCTTCGATGAAGGTGGTCTCCGGCGTGTGTCGGCCAAATTTGATCGCGCCGGTGAACTTGCGGAAGCCGTGCTCCAGAATATTCTGCCGCCGCTCGGTCTCCGTCATCATGATTTGTTCGGCCCACTGAAACGGTGTGAACGGCTTGGGCACAAACGTGGACACGCCAAGGTTCACTTTCGCCTTGGGATTGATCTCTTTTCCGACTTTCAGCGTGCGGATACACAAATCGACTATCGCCTCCACATCCTCGTCGCGTTCCGTGGGCAAGCCGATCATGAAATAGCACTTCACATGGTTCCAGCCGCGCTTGTACGCCTCGGCCGCCATGCCCAACAACCCCTCGTCGGGAATCCACTTGTTGATCAGCGCGCGCAACCGGGGACTCGCCGCCTCCGGCGCAAAGGTCAGGCCCGTGCGCCGCACGTCGGCCACCATATCCGCCATCTCCACGCTGAACGAATCCAGGCGCAACGACGGCAACGATACCGACACGCGATCCTTCGATGCGCGATCCACCGCCTGTTGCACCAGCTTGCGCGGCCGCGAAAAATCACAGGTCGAAAGCGACACCAGCGACACTTCCTCATAGCCCGTGTTCGCAAGGCTGTCTTCCATCAACTTGTCAATGTTCTCCAGCGAACGTTCGCGCACGGGCCGAGTGACCATGCCCGCCTGGCAAAACCGGCATCCCTGCGTGCACCCGCGCAAAACCTCCAGCGAAAGGCGGTCGTGCACCTGCTGCGTGTAAGGCACAATGTAATTCGTGGGAAACAGCGCGCCGTCGAGGCTGTTCACCAGCCGCTTCACGATCTTCGGCGCGTCCTCCTTCGGCAGGATCTGCCCGTTGGGCATCACCTCCATGGGGTACAGTTCCGGCACGTACACGCCTTCGATCTTCGCCACGGCCTCCAGTTTCGCCATGCGCGGCGCGTGGCGCAGAGTCCGCAGACACTCCGCAATCTCAACCACGGCGTCTTCGCCCTCGCCGATCACAAAGAAATCGATAAAAGGCGCGAGGGGTTCGGGGTTGAACACCGCCGGGCCGCCTGCGAAAAGCAACGGCGCATCGTCTTCGCGGTCTTTCGTGCGCAACGGCATCCCCGCGAGATCGATGACATTCAAAATGTTGGTGTACGTCAATTCGGACTGGAGCGTGAACCCGATCAGATCCATGGCCTGCAACTCGTCTTTCGACTCATTGCAAAACAGCGGCAGCCCCCGATCCCGCAAGTGCTTTTCCATGTCCGGCGCCGGCGAATACGCCCGCTCGCACCAGCACCAGTCCAACCGGTTCAGGATGGCGTAGAGAATGTGAATGCCAAGGTTGCCCAACCCAAGGTCATAGAGATCGGGAAAGACAAACGCCACGCGAAGGTCCATCTCCGCCGGGTTCTTGTGGGTGGCGTTCAGCTCCGTGCCCACGTAGCGGGACGGTTTTTCGACGTGCGCCAGGATCTCGGACTGAAGCACCTGCGCCAGATTTACGGGTTTTCGAATCGTGTCGGCGGACGGCATGCCGCTCTCCTTGCAGTACACTGGAATTGTAAGGGTCAGGCAATAGAACACCGCCAAACCGCAATTAATTCTTTGAGAACATTGAGTTTAACACACTTCCGCCCCTTCGCGCGACCTTTGATCGGGCCTATACCCCGCAGGACGTCAGGGGTGCACACGGGCTGCGGAAGGGCCGAAGCGTCCCTCTGGGCGAGCCGGGACGTCAATTTCGAAGCCACACCCCAGTGCAACGCACCTTTTCTACTCCCCGATCCCCTCAAACCCGGCATATCAATAATTGACCCTTGTTTTGTTAAAAAGACTTAAGTGCAACGCGGCAGACCATAGTAGTAGGAGGATTTGTCGGACCGCTCACATCAGTAACGGCTCACTCCAATTCCAGGAATCGACAATAAAGCGATATGGAGTCCGCCGGCAAAAGCCGCCCAAAGGCGGCTGGCGACGGCGCTTTGGCTCTGTGTGGGCGGGGTTGTGGGCAGTGGTTAAAGCTATTGCGGCGATGGACCTTGCTGGCTTTGAGAGTGAAAGCGGTGTCGACGGCTGGCACCTTTGCCACCGCAGTCCAAATTGCGATATGGAGTGCGCCGGCTGAAGCCGCCCAAAGGCGGCTGGCGACGGCGCTTTGGCTATTGGTTCGTGACAAAATGACGTGGTCAGGGAGGCACGGTTCCAGTACGACGAGAGGGAAGGCCAGGGTCGGGTTGTCCCGAAGGGTAACGAATGGAGATGGAAAAGCACTCGCTTGGACCGGCCCCTCCCGCGCCTCGTCATATTGAAAATCAGGTAACGCCTCGCGCATGATCCTCGGGTCATGAAATCCTCTCTCAGCCGTTATTTCCCTGCTCTGCTTACCGGTGCACTACTGGCCGCCTCGTTTCCGAGGTGGCACTTTTTTGTGCTAGCGTGGGTGGCGCTGGTGCCACTCTTGATCAAGACCTGGCTGATGTCTCCGCGTGCCACGGCGGGCCATTTCTTTGTGGCGGGTTTCGTGTTTCATTTGATTCTGCTGCATTGGCTGATGGCCAACGTCTATTGGGCGGGGGGATGGGCCTTCACGGGGTATGTCGCGTTATGCGCGATCCTCGGCGGCTACTGGGCGCTGGTGGGCGGGTGTTGGGCATTCACGCTGCCCTTGGGCGGTTTCCCGCGCGCCGTGGCGTTCGCCGCATGCTGGGTGATTATGGAATGGCTCCAGGCACGGCTTTTTACCGGTTTTGGCTGGAGCGCTCTGGGCTACACCCAAGGCAACAACGCAGCCTATGTGCAACTGGCTTCCATCGCGGGAACGTCCATCCTCGCCGCGGGCATCTCGTTGTTCAACGGCCTCCTCGCGGCCGTCGTGTATGGGCACGTCGACCGGTTGCGCGCCGTGTACGCGGTGTGCGCGCTCGCCGTGATAGTGTCCGCGCACGTCGCCGGGCGGGCTTTGCTCGCCGATGCCGATCCCCAATCCAAACCCCTCACCCTTGCCCTTGTGCAACCGGATTTCCCCCTGGAAATGAAGTGGGACGAGGAATACACCGCCGAGATGATCCGAAACACGGCGCAGAAGTCCCGGCTGCTTGCCTCGGGCCTGGACGTGGATCTCATCGTCTGGCCCGAATCGCTGGTGATGGACGACCTCGATCGCGAAGACATCCACACCGAGATTACCTCGCTCGCGATCGACACCGGCGCATCCGTTTTCACCGGCGCGCACCGCGCCGACCCGGATAACGGCGGCGCGCTGAATTCGAGTTACCTCATTGGCCCCGATGGAAGCGTCGGCGAACATTACGACAAGATCCATCTCGCTCCGTTCGGCGAGTACGTGCCGTTTGGCGAATACGTGCCGATCATTACCAAGGTCGTGCCGGCCATCGGTGACATCCGCCCAGGCAACGAACCGAAGACGTTCCAGGTCGCCGGGCGCACGTTCGGCCCTTTGATCTGTTTCGAGGTGCTGTTCGCCCCCATGGCCGAGAAACTGCGCAAAAGCGGCGCGGACTTCCTCGTAGTAATCACAAACCTCGGTTGGTTCGGCGCCAGCAGCGCCCTGCCTCAGGAATTCGAGATGGCCCGCATGCGCGCCATCGAAACGAGGCTTCCCGTGGTGCACTCCACAAACACTGGCATCACCGGCGTGTTCGACCCGTACGGTCGTTTCAAAGGCGTCAACACCATCTTCGACCGGCGCGGCACCGTGTATCGCCTCAAGGACGACTTTCCCATCGCCGACACCGTGATGTACCGGTTCGGCGGCGTTTTTGAATTGCCTGCCAATGCCCCGCGCCCCTTCCATGTGGGTGAAACGCCGAAGCTGGTTCTCGCCGTGGCCCTCGCCGCGGGCGTGCTCGCACTGGCCCGGCGCAGACTAAGAGCGAATAAGACTTCCGAATGAGTTCGTCACGCGACATCTCGCGATTCACCGCCATTTTCGCCGCCGGCACCATGCTGAGCCGCGTGCTTGGGCTCGTGCGCGATATGGCCTATCCCCTGCTCCCTCAGGAATCGCGCGCCGCATTCATCACCGCATTCCGTCTGCCCAACATGCTGCGCGATCTCGTTGGCGAAGGCGCATCCAACGCGGCGTTTGTGCCGGTATTCACCGAAGTATTGCACACACGCTCCGAAGAAGAATTCCGCTCGTTGGTTTCGCGCGCCATGGGCATGATGCTTGTTCTCTTGACGCTACTGACCACGGCCGGCGTCCTCCTCACGCCTTTTCTGCTCTACGGCCTCGACGCCATCGAGCCTTTCACCGGAGCCAAACAGCGCCCTGATGAAACGGTTCATCTTCTCGTCGCACTCGGCCGCTGGACTTTCCCATACCTGTTCTTCATCGGCATGTCGGTCTTCGCCATGGGCGCGCTCTTTACGGTCCGCCACTATTCCACGCCCTCATGGTCGCCCGTGTTATTAAATATCTCGCTGATCGCCTGCATCGTCCTCCTGCGGGACCAATTTACTGAACCCGCGTACGCGCTGGTGGTCGGGGTCTGGATCGGCGGCATTACCCAATTGGCAGTGATGCTGTGGGCGCTGCGCAAACACGCCGGCGTGCTAAGACCGCGCTTCCGGTTGCGCGACCCCGGCGTGTTGACCATCCTCGCGCTACTCGGCCCCGTTATCGTCGGCCAGGCCGCCGGAGAAGTAAACAAGCTGGTCGACACCATGTTCGCCTACAACCTCGGCGATCTCGCCGTGGACGCGCTCTACTTTTCAAACCGCCTGGTGCAATTGCCCCTGTCCATCTTCGGCATGGCCACCGCGGCCGCCGTGCTTCCCGCCGCTTCCGCCGCCGCCGCGCGTCAGGACAAGTCAGGCGTCCGCGAAGTCATCCTGGTCGGCATGAGACAAACCTCATTCCTCATTTTGCCGTCCATGATGGGATTGATCCTTCTCGGCGAACCTATTGCCCGGCTGCTGTTCGAATACCGGCATTTCGGTCCAGAGGAAACCATTGCAACGGGCCGCGCGGTCGCCATAGCCGCCGCGGGACTGCTCGCGTTCGCCTGGGTCAAGGTGGTCCTCGCAGGGTTCTATGCCGTCAAGGACACGCGCACGCCCGTCATCATCAGCTCGGCCTGCATGCTGCTCAACATCGTCTTGAATATCCTCTTCATCAAACCCTTCGGATACATGGGCCTCGCCGCCGCCACCACTATTGCATACGTAGTCAATTTTTCCGTGCTGTACCTGATGCTGTGCAAGCGATACGGACGCATGTGGGATGCTCCGTTCGGTTCGTCCATGGTGCGCATGCTCACGGCGACCGCCGCCATGACGGCCGTCGCGTATACGCTGTCCGTGCGGTTACATCCAATCCTGCAAGGCGACACCGTGGCGAATCGCTTTATCCTCGTCGCCGCGCCGCTGGGTTTCGCCGCGGCCGCGTACTTCGCGCTGTGCCGGTTGATGGACTTGCCTGAACTCAACAGCTTTGTCGCCATCGTGCGCAGAAAATTAAAGTGACCGGCCATTCGAACATCCGAATGACCGGTCAACAACGGCTATTTACGAAATGTCTTACCGATCCGCTGGCGTAACGACACCGTCCTTGTTTGTATCGTACCGATCGAACACCTCGCGGGGCAGGCCGGGCTTCGCCGCGGCCACTTCGTCAAACGTCACGCTGCCGTCCTGATTCGAATCCGCCGACATCAAGCTCGCGATCATGCTGTACTTGGTGTCCGCTTCCGGCGCCATACCCGCCTGCATGTTCCTGGCTTGCGCCTGCCTATTCGGCACCGCCGACCGGCGATCCTCCTCGGTCAGCATGCCATCGCCATTTACGTCCATGCGCGCAAACTGCTCTTGGGTGAAATTGGGATCCGCCGTCTTCATTTCTTCCATGGATATGCGGCGATCCCCATTCGTATCGGCCTTCCGCATGATCTCGAACCGGCGTCCCGCGAACTTCCGAAGTTCATCCTGGGTCACCGCGCCATCCGCATTCGAATCCATTTGCTGGAACCGTTCCTTCGGAAAGTTCGCGTCGATCGCGGCCACTTCGTCCATCGTGATTCTGCCGTCCTTGTCCGCATCCGCGCGCGCGAAAAGCATACCCGGCCCCTGGCCCTCGCCCTGCGCCGGCCCCTGAAGGATTTCGCCGCGTTCAACGTGGCCATCGCCGTTCTTGTCCATCAACTTGAAACGCTCTTCGGGAAAATTCGGTGCAATGGCCTGAATCTCACCCAGCGTAACCTTGCCGTCTTTGTCGGCGTCCGCGCGGGCAAAGATCTGGCCCGGTTCACCTCGGCGTTGACGCCCCCGCTCGCCGCTGTCCGCGGCCGGTGCGTCTTCCTTCATCGTCGCGGATTTATTGGTCAACTTGTCCGCATCCGTCAATACGCCATCGTCATTGATATCACGCTTGTCGAACTCCTCCTGCGTGACCTGCGGCCGTGCCGCCTGCAACTCCTGAAATGTAATTTGGCCATCGCCGTTGGCGTCCGCCTTGACTCGCTTTGCCGCTGGCTCTTCCGCAAGGGCGCCCAACGCAAGAAAGCTACATGCGGCCGCGAACGCCAGGCTCATCGATACGCTCTTCATATCTCTTCTCCTGTAGGAACTGCGTGCTCGATTCTCATCGAGTGTAACACGCCGATTACGGCAAGGTTCCCGCCATCCGAACGCTTGGCCACACACCATATTCAATTGGCCGAACGTGGTCTGAGGTAAGAAAACTACACGCAGCGTGCGATCCTGGTGCATAACATTACTCAAGACACAAACTTCGCCATTGACCCCTCCATCCCTCGCGGGTACAATCCGCCGCCGTGATTGCCACTGAATCTCTCATAGAACGCTTCCGCAAGGAATTTCCACAAGGAACCCGGCCTGGTGTTTGCCACGCCCCCGGGCGCGTCAATCTGGTGGGCGAACATGTGGATTACGCGGGTCTACCTGTATTGCCGATGGCCATCGATCGCGGCGTCACCGCTGTATTCGCAGAGGCCGGGCGCGGTGAAATCACCGTGTGCAACGCAAGTGCCCGCTATCCCGGCGAATCGTTCGCATCCGCCAATTCCATACCGCCCTCCGAACAAGGCTCCTGGGTCAATTACGCCAAGGCCGCCATCCAAGAGTTGAACCGGCATTGCGCGGTTGGAAATGGCGCGGGCATGAACATTGTCTTCGATGCCGACCTGCCAGCCGCTGCCGGACTTAGCTCTTCCAGTGCCCTCGTGGTCGCGACCGCGCTGGCCTACCTGCGCGTGCTTGGAATGACCCTTGGAAAAGAAATCTCGAGGGTGGCGCTCGCGGAGTTGCTGGCCCAGGCAGAGCAATACACCGGCACGCGCGGGGGCGGCATGGATCAGGCCGTCATTTTGCTCGGGTGCGAAAACCATGCGATAAAAATTGATTTTGGACCGTTGCGCGTCGAAAAGGTCCCCTTGATCGACGGCTACACATTCGTCGTGTGCGATTCAATGGAAAGAGCCCGCAAGTCAGGTACAGAAGTGGGCGTGTACAATGCCGGCCCTCGCCTGACCGCGCTTATGCGCGCCATGGTGGAGGCGAGGGCCAAGGCGGAATTTGGCGGCGAAATTGAAATCGAGAGCCTTGCCGATCTCTGGTACGGCGCTCTCTGCCTCACCCACAGCGAGATCGCGGACTTGTTTGCCGCCACCTTCCGCTCAGCCCGCACGACCCTCCAAGAAGCCTCGCGATGCATCGGTTGCAACGAATCCGCAATTCGCGAACAATGGCTCGGCGACCTCGACGAACCCAAGGACGGATTCCCGCTTGCAGCGCGCGCAACGCATTTGCTTTCGGAATTCCAGCGCGTCGAAGCAGGACGCGACGCATTGTTGGCGGGAGACGCCGAGTCTCTCGGACATATCATGAACGAGTCGCATCGGAGTTGCGCGGAGGCGTTGGAAGTCAGCACGCCCGCGCTGGATGCATTGGCACAGGCGGCCCGCGACGGCGGTGCACTGGGTGCCCGGTTAACCGGGGCGGGCTTTGGAGGGTGCACAGTCAGCCTTGTACCGACTGACCGGTTGAAGGTGTTCATGCGCTCGGTAGAGTCCACCTACTACGCCAACCGGCCCGGGGGAGGACCGGATACCATTCTACCGGTCCAGGGGTCGGAGGCTGCGGGTTATCTGGAATAATTCGCGGAATTTTCGGGATTCATGCATTGTAAACGCGGATTGCAAAGCGTAGAATACCCTCCGACTCCGGATGCAATCCGGTAGTCCAAGGAAATGGCATTCGTGCGCCAGTACGGACGGCCGATCGGCCTCGGCCGATCCATGCAAATACAGCGCAGGAAGTAACTCGCAAACAACGGGTTATCCACGGTCTCGGCATTAGGCGAAGGGGTTCCGCCGTGTTACAATCGACTGAGATAGATTCAATCTCGGAACGAGGAAAGCATCGAGGAACGCGCATTCTCCGCACGTGGCGGAACAGTGACCGGCGTAGATAGCGGACGCGGAGTTCTTTTGAGTCCAAAAGGAGAACGCCATGCCCAGGTTTGCATTCACCGCAGTGGACAATTCGGGGGCGGAACATTTCGGGATCGTGGACGTCGCGACGGAAGCCGACGCCGTCAATGAAGTAGGACGGAGAGGCCTGATCCCGGTCGAAGTGCGTCATGCCAACATAACCGACGATCTGCGAGTTCGACGAGACCAGCACCGGCAGGACCGGATGGAAAAAGACGCGCGCCGCATGGAACAAAACCGCAAGCGTCATGGGCGGCAACGGTTGGTGGTACGGCATAAGGATGGGCGCATTGATTACGGCGTGTGCTTCGCATTGAATCCAAAGGAATCCACATTCCATCTGGATCGAACGGACAAGAACGGCGTATCCGTGGGCAAGACCGATCAAGTCCGGTTTTCGGAATTGAAAGCGGTCTTCTACGTCAAGAGTTTTGACGGCAAATACGACAAGCATGAGCGCTTTCGCGAATGGACTCCGGAAGGCAAGGAATTGGTCGTCGAATTTCAGGACGGCGAAGTGATTCGAGGATACTCGCTGCATGCCAGCAACCTCGACGAACCCCGGTTCTTTTTGATCCCGGAGGATCAGGAAGGCAACAACATCAGCATTCTGGTCGAACGCAGCGCGGTGAAAGAGGTGTATACGCCGGAGGCCTACGTCGCGAAGAAGACCCGCGAGAAGGAAGCCAAGGCGGCCTCCCCCGGCACGCCGGCGGTGATGACGCAAGAAGAAACCATGGGCGATTTCTACTTCGAAACACGAAACTACGAGCAGGCGCTCATCCAATACGGCCTTGCCTCGGAAAAACACGGGATCTCCGCGCGGTTGCGAAAGAAGACGATCGTGTCGCAATTCAATATCGGCGTTCAGTACATCAAGCGCCGCGATTACCCGCGCGCACTCGAAAACATCGAAAAGGTGCTCGCCATGGATCCCGGCAACGAGCATGCGAAGAAGAAAGCACAACAATTGAGAAAAATACTGGAACGGCCCGCGCGCGGCTCGGATCGCGCCGAACGGCCGGAACCGTTTGTTCAGGAGTTTTAACGTCAGAAGTTGGTAGCAGACTAGCGTGGGATTACGGCCCATAGAGGGAGTACGCCCCAAGGGCGTTGCGGCTTGGCCACACAATCGGCCATAATCCCCGTTCTTTTGCTGGGTTCACACCGAGCGTCGTAGAGGGTCGGGGCTCTTCGATACGGATAGAAGCGCGCGCTTTTTGTGTCCCGTCTGCCCGTAGCAGCGGTACCAGCGGTAGAAAGTGCGCCAGGGAGTTCCTAATGCTGATAGCAGTCATCGCCGACTTGCACTCGAATCTCGAGGCCACGCAGGCGGTGTTCAAAGAGATCGATCGGCGAAAACCGGACAAAACCATCTGCTTGGGGGATTTGACCGGGTATAACGCCAATCCCAATGAGGTCGTCGACATCATTCGGGAACGCGAAATCCCCTCCGTCATGGGCAACCACGACGCCGCCGCGTGCGGCCTCGAAGACCCTTGGTTCTTCCGGAGCGCCGCGCGAAAAGCCATTGAATGGCATTTCGAAACCTTGCGCGACGACAACAAGAAGTGGCTGGCCAGTTGCCCCGAACAAATCGTGTTCCGAAATCAGTACCTTGGGGTACACGGATCGCCCAGCAGCCGCGACGACTATATCATCGACTGGCTGGATGCCATGCGTCAGATGGAATACCTCGATGGACGAGGAATCCGCGTGTGCTTCTTCGGTCACAGCCACCGGCCTTCCTTCTTCAGTGAAAAAGGCAATTCCACCATCAACGGCAGTAACGTGTGCCCCCTGCATCCGGCCAACCGGTACTTCGTCAATCCTGGCGCGGTGGGCCAGCCAAGAGACCGCGATCCGCGCGCCGCGTTCGGCCTCTTCGACCTGCAGAAGATGACCTTTGAATTTGTCCGTGTTGAATATGATATCGACCTGTGCCAAAAGAAAATCATGCAGGCCGGCCTTCCGGGCGAACTCGCCCGGCGCCTGGCCAAAGGCAAATAGCCATCCAATCAACCCGCCGTGGAGATGTGTAGACCGTGGCCTTGCCGACCCATACGATGACTATTCGCGAGCGCCTCGAACAGCGCGAGCGCGAAACGCTCAGCCCCTTCGCTTCGCTCGCCGCCGAATCCAAAGGCCGCCTAATCCGCGAAGACGAACATAGCTACCGGACGGCCTACCAGCGCGACCGCGACCGGATCCTGCACACCAAATCCTTTCGAAGGCTGAAGCACAAGACGCAGGTCTTTCTCGCGCCGCTCGACGATCACTTCCGCACGCGCCTGACGCATACCCTCGAAGTCATGCAAATCAGCAGAACCGTCTCGCGCGCGCTCTTTCTCAACGAAGATCTCACGGAAGCCATCGCACTGGGCCACGATCTCGGCCATACCCCTTTCGGACACGCCGGAGAGAGTGTCTTAAACGACTTGTACGCGCCTGGATTTCATCATGCCGAGCAAAGCCTGCGGGTCGTGGATTGTCTTGAACAACGACGCTCCGGCCGTGGACTCAACCTGACGAAAGAAGTGCGTGACGGCATTCTCAATCACTCGCGAGGCAAAGCCGTCCTGTTTGGAAAATCAGACCACCAGGGCGGCACGCTGGAAGCCGACGTGGTTAGCGTCTGCGACGCCATTGCCTACATCAACCATGATATCGAAGACGCGGTGAGGGGAGGCGTCATTACGCTCGATGAACTCCCCAGGGAAGCGCTGGAACGGTTGGGGCGGACATCGTCTCAACGGATCGATGCCATGGTCGTCGGACTCATCGAAGGCAGCCAGGACGGTGTCGTGCGCATGGTGGACGACGTAAGGCAAGCGACTATGGCCCTGCGCCAGTATCTCTACAAGAGCGTTTATCCATCCGCGCCCATCGAACGTGAAATCAGCAAAGCAAAAAAAATTCTGCGCGAATTGTATCCGCGATTGCTGGAACATCCCATCACCGAAAGTCTCGCGGGAAATCCCGATGATTCGGTGGAGCGGCGCACTGTGGACTTCGTGGCCGGCATGACCGACCAGTACGCCCTGCACCTGTACCGAAAACTGTTCTTTCCCGATTCCTGGCCGGCATGACATCCTTCGCGCCGATTGCGGTGGTGTCGGGATCCGGCCTCGATTTGACTCCATTGCTCGATACCGTGGTCGATGTACGTCCGTTCGCGGCTTTCCCCAACGTGCGGGCATGCACTGCTTTGGGCCATTCAGGCACATTTACGATCGGCTTGATGGATTCCTACCAAGTAATTCTGCAGTCCGGGCGGCTTCACTTCTATGAAGGACTTTCCTACGATCAGGTGACCGCGTCAATCGACGTGCTCCACCAATACGGCGTGCAAAAAGTAATTATGACAAATGCCGTGGGTGGACTCGTGCCGGCAATGCACCCCGGAGCGCTCGTGGCGATCGACACCATTCGCACCTGGCCCTATACACAATGGCCAAATCGCCCCAACGAAATCCTGCTGGACTTCACCCTCTCCGGATGCGACCACGAGGGAACGTACTTTTGGGTCCACGGACCAAGCTACGAAACCCGTGCCGAAATTCGAGTACTGCAACAACTCGGCGGCCATGTGGTGGGCATGAGCACCGCGCCCGAAGCAATGCGCTGTCACGAACTGGGCATGGGCGCCGCACTCGTATCCTGTGTGACCAACAATTGCTGCGAACCCATGGAACTGACGCATGATCACGTCGTTAAAACAGCCAAACAAGCGTCAGACCGGCTCGTGACCTTGCTGCGCGAAGCCATTCCCCGGCAAATGCTCGGTCTCGGAAGCCGTCCCTGATGGCTCACCCCACCGCCTAAGCTGGCTGCGAGATTTTTGCCAGTGCCGCCTCCATCGCGTCGGTATACGAGTTGAATTTCTCTTTGTTGGAAACCATGCCCACCGAGATCCGCGGCTCCTGCAGGGACCGGAGATTCTCCAATTCAGCCACACTGGCGTGCATCCGCTGAATCACAACCTGAGCGCCCAAGTCGTGCGTGCCGGGCAACAACACCCCGAGCGTGTCCCTATCCCAAACACAGGCGGTATCCAACGTGCGCAGTTTGTGGCTGAGTGCCGCAAACACCGCGGACGCATATTCGTCCAGCCGATCCGGATGCTTCTTGCGCAGCTCATCGAATTGCTCAATACGAATGAAGAGCATGGAATAGGGCATGTTATACCGCGTCGATCGCGCAAACTCGCGCATCACTTCATGCTCGAAATATTGCCGGTTGTACAATCCCGTGTACTTGTTCTTCAGCACGCTGGAAAGACTGATGCCCGCAATGCGCCCTTCCGCAATGGCGTCGTGTACCAAAGGCGTCAATTCGTACCGGTACACCGGCCGCGCCACGATCTCGTCCGGCCGGAATATGTTGGCGCATCGTACGCATTGCACCTCTGCCAACGGCTGCTGAAAAATCGATTCGCAATGCACGCAACGGCGGTGGTCACCCGGCTTCTCGTAGTCCGCTCCCAACTGCTTCAACACCTGGCTGCATTTGGGACAAACCAACTCGCTGTCTTTACGAAAGGATTCCACCGATCCGGTGTGGCCGCAATCCAGGTGACGCAGCACCTCTCCCATCGTCACGCCCGCCGACCGGCAATGCGGACACACCTCGCGAAAGTTCAACCGGTAATCCTTGCAGGCAGGACACGTCTGCACCCGGTGGGTCAGCGTGCGGGAAAGCAAGCCTTCGATAGCCAGTTGCTCCAAACACTCGGTCACCGCGGGAGACCGTCCGACGACAAACTCCACTTCGGGGTACGCAATGCCGGCGGGCATACTGGGATCGGAAACCGGCTCCACGGAGCTGGTCCCCGCATTGACGAGCGATTTCAACAAATCCAGCAGCGTATCTTCGGACACGATGGATTGAACGTGCTGACTGCGGCTTAATATCGCCCGTTCCACCCGAAACTTGAACTCGTTGCGGGACTGCGGCCGAACCGCGACGTCTATCGCGCCGTGCGCATAAGCCCAGTGCCGTTGTTTTTCAGTGGGAGACGACATCACATAGATGACACTGCCTGGCTCCACAGGCGCAACCATGACGGGTGTCGTATCCCCCGACGGAAATCCCTTGGGCAGGCATACAATGCAGAGATCGTAGCTGCGGGTGTCGCAAGGAAACGAATTGAAATTGGGCACATCTATAATCTCGATGCGGTAAGGTTCGCCTTCCAAGGTATCGCGAAACTGGTTGCATTCCGCCATATCCTGCCCGGCAATGGCTATGCGATACAGATTGTCCATCAATCTCCCCCAACGGCCCCGTCGGCATGCGCCGCTTGGGTGCCCAATCGTGTTTCTGGATTCCCGGCCAAAATGTGGCGCGCGCCTCCGTATAATGACATCTGAGGGACGTGGGAAACGAGTTCTACAGGAAGGACACCTTTAACGATGCTCCCCATAGGCCAACCGTATATCGTCCACATAAATTTCCACAAAATGACCGCCCTGATGCCAACTTAAAAGACCGAATCGATTCGTTTCCATTCCTCCCGCCAAAACCGGGTCGGGAACTTCGTAATCCACGGTTTCGTCGTCAAGCGTCACGCGGATACGCGCGCGCTGCTCCACGGAGGCCGGCTTAAATGCGAACGACCACGTGTGGCTCGTCCCATCCGGTCGAATGACCGGACCCTCCTGGCAAATTCCGGACGACCCGTTCGCCGCACCCACCACCGGCCGGAAATAGTGCCCGATACGGCTTGGCCCCTCCATTAAGATACCCGCAAAATTTGATGGCGGCGACCCAAGCGGCGTGCCGGCGTTGTACCAACCGATCAGGACAGCGCTGTCCACCGCCGTCGATGCAAAACAAATTCGGCCCGACGCTTCGAACGGCTTATCCCAGGACACCGGCAACGCCTCTTTACCATACTGCAGCCCCTGATCGGGATCGCGCGGATCGATCCGCCACACAAACCCGCCAATCTCCCCCGGCGCGCCACCCGCGCGCGCCGTGTCGCGCCATTGAACGTCATGATGGGGCCTCTGGACATAGTCGGCGTATGTCGTGCGATGGTTGTTGCCATTCCAGCCAGGATCCGATTGGAGATCGATTGCATCGCCGTTGATCACTAAGTCGCTGACATAAAGTTCTATTCGATCACCTGTAATCTGCACATTCATAAGACCGAATCGGTCGAATTCCGCCCCGTCCTCTTTGTGACCCGCCAGCAAAGGCGCGCGAAATACTTCGCCGTCAAATACGAATGTGATCTCTCCCAGCCCGTCAGCGCCTTCAGGGTCGTAATCCAACGACCATGTGTGCGCCCCGGGTCCCGCGGGGTGCAAGGAGGCGGGATTGTCCTGATACCGTCCCTCGAATGTCTCGCCCCCTCCCGTCAGCCAATGGCGCGTGCCATACTCATAAAATACGCGAAACTTTCCTCCTTCCCCGTCAAGGCGGAAGACAAGCGAATTGGGCGTGCGCCAGCCACGCGATTTCGAATTGAACCAGCCGACCAATACCCCCGATCCGCCCTGACTGTCTTTGACAACAAATGTCCCGGAAGCGCTTAATCGCTGGTTCAATGACGCCGTCGGGATAGCCTTGCCAAACCAGGCCGGCGTAAAGGATCGGCACACGGAGCCGCCGACCGCACCCGCCGTAAACCCATCCGCCGAAGGCGCCACCCAGCCGAAATCCTGGCGTATTTCCTTGCGCACTTCCTCCGGTGGAACGTTGTTGACACCTAACCAGCCCGGATCGGTGTTAAACGCGTCCACGGGCAATTCAACATCCCCATGTGCGCTGACCGCTACGATTAGTCCGGCCCAGAATGCAACGCCGCGAGAATGCATGGGCTTTCTCCTCGTTGTGCCGATTCGAATTTCGCTCACTCGGTTACAACGGCCCGAAACACCGGGCCAAACGCGGATACGCCGCTCGCCTCCAGCCGCAGGTTGATTTCGCCCGCGCCTGACGGTGAAAAATCGAGATCCACGGACTGAAACCGCTCCACATCTTGGGGAATCGCTACTGATGATCGTTGGCCACCCTGATCCACAATCAAAGCAACCGCGCCCGCGTCGCCGGCAGCCAGCCAGGTGGCCTCGTTCACGTTGGTAATCGAAACACGAACGGTCTGATTCACTCCCACCGTATCCCCGGACTTGATTTCCCGCCAGTCGCCGTTGTCCAACTGAACAGCAACGCGATCGAAGAAACCATCGATGTATTTCGGAGGATTTGTCCCCGTCAACGCCGTGTTGCCCACCGCTACGCGAGGACAAGTCGCCGTGGTCGTGCCCGTGCCCGCCGTTTTCAAGCCCGGCGTCTTCCCTGCGTCAATGCCCTTCCAGTACGCGTCGTGGGTCGCGTCATACACGCCCGCAACCCCGTCGGGATGCTCGTCGAAATCCACCGTGATCCAGTCATCTACGGCCTTCGCATCGGGGCCCGATATAAACCCGGAGCCCAACTCTCGAATCACTGCCGTAACCGGCCGGTCCGTACCATCCGGATTGAGGATGCCGTAGTCGCTGCGTTCATTCGTCCGGTATCCGCCCGGATACCACCAGAAATACACGCCGTCCGCCGCGCTTTCCGTAAACATACGGTACAAGTTCCGATAGTAATCCGCTTGAAATGCCATCGCGTCCGGGGATGGCGCCATGCGTGCCTCGCTCCACACTTGAACGCCGGCCTCGGCCCACAGCACCGGCGCATCCGCGCGAGCCCAACGAGCCAGTTCATATTGGTAACGCCCCGGCCGCACGCGGTCCCAATCCCCGATACGGCCGTAGGCCTCTGGCTCCAAGATATCCACAGCCCCGGCAAGATAGGACCACGAATACGGAATCACATGGCCACCGCGAAACGTAGGATCGCCGGCCAGCGTCATACGAAAACTTACCAGATGATGGGGATCGACGCTGCGCACCAGTCTGCGCGCGCGCGCATATTTTTCGTAGAGCACTGTGTCGAGGAAACGCCGGTACGCCGCCGTCATGACCCGCCACAGACCATCGCCGGTTATGTGTTCTTCCAACGGATTCGTGACCTGTCCGTCGGCCTCGCGCGGCGCGGAGAATCCCCAGTCGCGCTCGGCACTCTCGATACCGCCGTAGCGCTCATCGAGCCACGCCCGCCATTCCGCATCGTGCACCTTGCGTTGCTTGTGGTTTCCAAACATCGGTTCCCACGCAAGGTCGTACGCAAAAACCGTGTCGTTCTGCGACAGCTTGTAGAACTCGATCATCTCGCGCACCGCGTCCCATGGAAAATCCAGCGGCGTGCCGGGACGCAAGGAAAGGTTCGCCTTAAGGCCCAGCGCGTCCAATCGCCGAAGCAGATCGAGCAAATTCTGCGCTTCCATCGATTGCCGGTAGATGAATATGCTGACGGAATTGAACCCCATCGACTGTATGCGCTCCAGGTCGCGCTGCACGATGCCCGGATCGTACGCTTGCTCGCCGATCCAGTACTCGAAAGCGTTTGAATCTTCGATCCCAATTCCCGACGACGGCATGTAGTTCACGCCGTGAGCCCGCCAACGCTCACCCTTCAACCGAAAATCGCCGTTCTCCACCGTCACGAATTCGGGTTCGGACTTGGGCTTCCACACATGGATCTCGTGCACGGCCCGATCGAAAAACTGCCCGGTTGTATCCCACAACGTGGTCACGGCGCGCAGACCATGTTCCCCCCAGGCCGGTGGTGCGATGGTCTGGGTGAGCGCTTTCGTTTCGCCGGAGGCGCAGACAAACCGCTGCTCATACGCGTGTACCACAGTGCCCCCCTGATCCGGATCCTGCAGCTCTACGCGAAGAATCAAGCTGATTGCTTTGCGGGGGTTCACATTCGCCACACGCGCGCCTATCGTCAGATTCTGTCCCTCGAAATACGTGTAGTGATCCGCGCCCGCGTCCAACAGATACGCGCCCCGGCGCATGCCCTGAAGCGTTGCGCCAAGGACCGATTGCGCAGGGTAGGACGCATACCACTCGGAATCACGAATCGCAAACGAAACCCACACGCCTCCTTCGTAAGGACCGTCCGCATAGGCCATCAATGCCGCGGGGCATCCGCGCCACTTGCCCTCCGCGGAATACGCCTCCAGTACGGGTTGAAACCGAAATGCGCGCCCTTTGTTCAAACCGCCCGCGGACGGCCTGGGGTGCAGACTGTGAAACTGCTTGGGCGGCGCCACGGACTCGGGAAATTCGGTGCAGGTCTTCAACGTCGACACATCGGTCAAATCGAAAAACTTGTATGTGGGAGAAAGGGATTCCAGTTTCGGCGGGTCGAACCGGGTCATGGCCTTTTCATGCACCGGCGAACGCCTGGCCGATCCAATTGCCTCAATCGAATACGCGTGCGGACCCGCGCTGAGCCGCGTGTGGCTTTGCGCAAGACCAATACTTAACGTGACGGCACGGGCCGGATCGAAGCGGGTACCTTTTCGCTCAGGCACGCTTTCCCAATAGGCAAAATCCTCGGGCGTCAAAATGTACGTTTGCCACGTTTCGGTCAGCGGCACGGTCGCAATCCAGCGGGAGGAATCGAGCTCAATCCACTCCACGGCAAGCGAAGTTGTCGACGCCCCTCCCTTCGCCCGTATCACCGTCAAGTCGTGGCCCGCGGCGAACGGCGTCTCCAACCCCTCCAACACATACGTCTCCCAATTCGTCAATTCGGGCACGCGCACGTCCAGATACGCCGTCTCCCCCTCCCGCTCCACGTGATGCGTGACCGTGATCCCGGGATCGCTCGCATTCCGTTTCCACTTCGAGAGATCGCCGTCCGCAAAGGACGCAATCACATGGGGCATCAATTCGCCATGGTGCCGTTCAACAAATGCTTCACGGTTCAGCCATTCGCCGTCGTCGTCGATTAGGGGCTTCGTCCACGCCGGAGTGCCCAGCGCAATCACGTCGCCCCCACGCTCCAGAAATGCCATAAACGGACCAAGCGCGGCGGCGGGCAACTGATCCGCTTCACACAACACGATCAAGTCGATGGTCTCGGGAATGGGCTGTGTCAGGTCATTGAGCCGCCAACGGTCGGCCGGATAACCGGAACCTTCCACGGTCTCGACAAGGGCGTCGTATGCGGGCATGCCCTGAGGCCCATCGACGACCGCGGCGCGTTGCGCCGCCGCCCACGGCATCGCCGCCGCACAGACTCCCAAGAGCAGTAGAGACGCGCTCTTCAGTTTCATGTAATACCCTTTCCGCCACGCTCGTTGCCGCCGCCCAGAGGAAACTACTCCCCACGGCAGACGGCAGTCAATAAATCGCATCGAACCACCCATTGCGATTACAATATGCGCCTCCTGTGATCGGGCTTTGGAATGAGAACGGCGCATGCCCCGCGCCGAGAGGTAAACCATGATCCGCGAATCGGATATCTTGAATGCGTTGCGCCATATCATTGACCCAGACCTCGGACGCGACATCGTCTCGTTGGGCTTTGTGAAGAATATTGAGATCAAGGGCAGCGAAGTCAGCTTCACCCTAGAACTGACTACACCGGCCTGTCCGGTGAAAGACAAGTTTAAGACACAAGCGGAAGAAGCCGTGGCCAAACTCCCGGGGGTCGCCTCGGTCATGGTCTCCTTTTCCGCAATGGCCCCGAGAGAACGGCAAGGCTCAGGCATCAATACCCTGGAGAACATCGGCGCGGTAATCGCAGTGTCGGCGTGCAAAGGCGGCGTGGGAAAATCCACCGTCGCCGCGCACCTCGCGCGCAGCATGCGGCGCGAAGGCCTCGAAGTGGGCCTGCTGGATACCGACATCTACGGGCCGTCTGTACCTACCCTCTTTAATCTGCACAATCCGCCCGTGGCGATGATGAACAATAAAATTGTCCCCGTCATGGTCGACGGCATTCGCATTATGTCCCTGGGATTCGTCCTCGGTGAAGCCCCTGCCGTACTGCGCGGTCCAATCGTGTCTGGCTACACCCAGCAGATTCTCAAACAAACCGACTGGGGCACATTGGATTACTTGATCATCGACATGCCGCCGGGAACCGGCGATATTCAGCTGACCATCGTGCAACAGGCCGCGCTGGACGGCGCGATCATCGTCACCACACCCCATTCGCTTTCGCTCGTGGATGTCGCCAAGGGCATTCTCATGTTTGAAAAAGTCAGCGTCCCCGTACTCGGCGTCGTGGAGAACATGAGCCACTTTCAATGCGACGGCTGCGGCAAGGTACATTACCCGTTCGGACGCAGCATGAGTACGTTGCAGGATCGATTCGGCCTCCCAACGCTCGCGGAGTTGCCCATCATGCCCGGGCTATCCGAACTCAGCCGCGCGGATGCCGGCGCGGATGTCGTGCAATTCAAACAGATGGCCGAAAACGTCCACCGCGCCATCGGAAAAAGCCGCGTCGACAGAACCGATCCGCCCCGCATCCAACCCGACAACGGATCGCTCAAAATGACGTGGCCCGATGGCCAATCGTGGATCGTGCCCAATTACGAGATCCGGTGCGCCTGCCCCTGCGCACGGTGTGTTGACGAAATGTCCGGCGCCCCGCTGCTCAACCGCGATACCGTACCCCGTGATATCGGCGTCCAGGCCATGCAACAACTCGGCAATTACGCCGTTGCCATCACATGGACCGACGGCCACAGTACTGGCATCTTCTCGTGGGATTTCTTAAAAGCGCTCGCCATGAAACACGGTCAAAAGGTTAAATGAAGCACTAATCGCTGACGGGCTTGGCCAACGTATACCATTGCCCATCCAACTCGAACGTGACCGGCCCGCCCAAGTGGACAATTTGCCCCAACTCGGGATGCAACTTCACTATCCCCGTGAACCGTGCCGAACCGGGATCGATCATCTCGGGCGTCTCCTGCGAATACCCGTCCTGAATCCACACGCCGTGAGACATACGAAACGTCCGGCGGGCTACGGCCCGCACCTCGAACCCGGCCGCACCCGATTCTTTGTCCTCACTCTGGCCTGCGTTGGGTGCAGCGGAGGCAGGGGTGGGCGCGGGCTTGACAACAGCGCCGGCATAGAACGCGTCGCGTGCCGGCTCTTCGGAAGGGACTTCCGGCTCAGGCTGCCGTGCCATGGGTATCTCCCCGGCTTCGGCCTTTTGCCGTGCGGCTCGGGTTTCACCCAACGGTATTGCACTCGTATCCTCTTCGGCGGAATCGGCTGGCGGCACCGGCGCGGGGGCGTTCTCAACGCCGCCCAACCGATCTAAAGAATCTTCAGCGAATGTCGCCGCGGGGCTCGATTGGGCGGCTTCCGCCGAGCCGGCCGGGGCGGTCTCCGCCGCGAAGTCGGGCATGGCAAGCTTGTGGCTCGCTGCCATTTCCTGCTGCATAAGCCGGCCCGGAATGACATACACCGATATCGCGGATGCTACCAGCAGGCCCGCCGCCGCCCCTATCCAGGCACGCGTGCTCATCTGCGCGATTCGCCTGCGTGCCATCGAAATCACAGTAGGCCGCAACGCCTGCTTGACCCGCAACTCAAAGTCTGCCGGAGCCCCTTCGCGAGGCAGCGCGCGATACAACGCGTCCACGCGCTTGTAGCCGTCCAAGTCGCGCAACAACGCGCTGTCTTGCGCCAATGCCGCCTCCAGAGCCTCGCGTTCTTCCACATCCAACTCGTCGTCGAGCAGCGGTGAGAACTGTTCTCGCAATTCGTCTTGCTTCATGGCGCTTCTACATAATGCCCCGCGACTTCAACGCGTCGCGAAGCAATTTTCGGGATTGATTCAACCGCGATTTGACCGTGCCCACCGGGCATCCCACCGCCTCCGCGATATCCTCGTAACTCATGTCGTCAAACGTGCGCAACACAAAAACGATCCGGTACGGCTCCGGCAACTCCGCAAGGCACGCCTGCAACTGATGCTGCAACTCGCAATCCATCACCACGTCGCTCGGCGACTTCGCGTTCGACGCCGACGCCAACGCGCCCGGTGCGTGCTCTTCCAACGCGTCCAGCGAAACGCCCTGGTTGCGTCCTTTGCGGCTGCCGTCCCGCAACCGGTTCTTGGCCAGATTCGCCGCGATGCTGTACAGCCACGTGTACACCTGCGCGCGCCCGCGGTACGTATGCAAACTCTTGTACGCGCGAACAAACACCTCCTGGCACACGTCCAGCGCGTCTTCCCGGTTCCCCAGAAAGCGATACACAACGTAATAAATACGGTCTTTGTACCGGCGCACCAACTCGTCAAAAGCCGTGGAATCGCCCTTCCGGCACTCTTCCACCAGCCCCTGATCCGTATGCGTTCGCGCCTCCTTCAAAAGCACCAAAGCGGCTTCCACTCCGGCGCAAGACAACCGCACAGGTCACCGGTCGTCCTCGCGCTTTAGACCCCAGACCGTGCCCCCGGGTTCAATCCGGCGGCTACGCTAATCCAGAGTTCCTGTAAGTGTAGCACGACCCCAAATTACCGGTCATCCGCGAAAACGCAACGCCACCCACCCTTCGCGCCACCTTCTAACTTGACCAATAGACCAACCGGTAGTACTATTTCCCCTTCTGCGGTTTCTGTTGTCTTCATGAACTGGGCACTATTTGTCATCACGAAAGGGTACTCCTGTGGGTAAGCTCGCTACGCTGACATTCGCAACTCTCGGCATCCTCGCAATCGCAGTCTCCGGCTGTGCTACGGGCGGAAAAGGTCCGACGCCGGAAGAAGCCATCAAGGCACAACTCGAAGCATTTAAACTGGGCATGGAATCGAAAGACGTAACCAAACTCGATCCCGCCATCTCCGCCAACTTCAAACACTACGAATGGGGCGACAAAGCCGGTCTTATCGGATTTCTCGACTCCACCATGAAAGACGGCAGCCTCGACAATGCCGAAATCGACCTCGAATTCGTCGAAATCGCTGTTGAAGGCGAAACCGCAACCGCCTACCCCGTCGAACTCGCCGCCTCCTTCGGCAGCGCCACCATCAAGTTCACGTTCGCCCACGAAGCCGACGGACAATGGCGCGCCACGGAAGTCGACGTACAAGGCATCTAATTTCGCATTACGCAGTTCAAACGCCGCACCCCTGTCCTCTTGGGCAGGGGTGCTTTTTTTCACTCGTTCCCTTGGTGTGTGGCAAAGGTCCTCGTCTGCCATCACGTCTGTGCCCACACCCCAACGAGACGAATTCACCCGACCTCTGGCAGATTGCTAGTCGCCTATGAGTTTGACCCGGAGGTTGCATCGCAATTGGCAGCAAGACGCCCCGGATGTAGAAGCGGCATCTTGCCGCTTCCTCCCAGCACCCGCAATCCAGCCCCAGGAAATTCAGCAAACACCAGCTCAATTCAAGGAGCGACAGTGCCGTGCACAAGTAACGGCCCTCGGAAGCGGCACGTCATCCCCGAGAAAGCGGGGACGCTTCTACCTCCCGCGCCAACAGAAAGTAACCGGGCTCCACGTTTGAAGTCGACTTACTATGGACTGCGGAAGCTTGCTTCCGCCTTGCCCAAGGGAGCTTGCTCCCGCATGCACACCAAATTGCTGAAACGTGAAAACGGGAGCTAAGGCAGAATGAGGGCGGCATTCCTAATAACGTGGCCTAGGACTTCGAAACCGCAAGCACGCTTGCTCAGCGAAGGCGGAAGCAAGCTTCCGCAGTCCATATTGTGTGTGATAACTTACGGTATTCGCGTCTTGCATGGGTTGTCTGATTGAGGCGCCGCCTGTATGCTGACGCGTTGTTGACACAAACAAATTCGGGGGGCGAACCATGTGGGCACTGGGTATTCTTGCGGCAACACTGGGCCAAATCACGGTCGAAGTCCCCGCCTTTGAAGGCCAATGGAAAAACCTCCCCGCGCGATATGAATTGGCCCAACCGTTCCAGACGGCGGTGGTATACGACGAAACCACCAAGGACGCCGTGCCCTCAAAAATTCAACAACAAAGGGACAAACGCTATCTCTATTGGCTGCGCAGCGACGACGGCACGCAACCGCACCGGTATCGCATTCAATTTGATCAGGAATCCAACCTGCCGCCGCCCGTCTTCGTGGGCGCGGGCGACATGATGGAATACGGACGTAACAGCGTCACCGCGGATCTCGGCGTCGGACTGTGGGCGCATGCACTCCCCATCGATTGGGATCGAGACGGCGACTACGATCTCATTTACGGTTGCACGGACGTGCCCCAGAACGGCACCTACCTCTACATCCAGACCCGTCCAAACATCTTCACCTTGTCACACCGCATCGGCGATGGCGTCAAAGAATGCGCGCTCGGAGACATAAACGCCGACGGAAAAGTAGACCTGCTCGCCGGTGATGTCTGGTACGACGATCTGCGCGCAAACGGACTCTCCAAAAAAGTCGAGGGTTTAGTCACGCGGCCGGAATACAAGCTGCGCGATTTTCAGACCAAGCAGGTGGATTGGGATGGCGACGGCCTCGTCGATCTCGTCAGCGCGGGCGGCGACTGGCGCGAATACGGATGGGACAACGCCTACGACGAATTCGGAAACTGGACCGCGGGTCCGTTGCGCGGGTTCGTGAAATTCCACAAAAACAGCGGCACGAATGAAGCGCCGAAGTACGACGACGAGGGCGAGGTTCTCGAAGCCGACGACCACCCCATCGATCCCTATGGAAAGCCGGGACCCTGCATCGCCGACTTCGACAACGACGGCGACCTCGACCTGATCTGCGGTGAATTTCGTGATTCCTTCACGTACTACGAAAACGTAGGCACCCGCACAAACCCCAGACTCGCCGCGGGGCAACCGGTCTACACCGGCGAAAACCGACTCCGAATCGATCTCTGCATGATGAATCCCGAGCCCGTGGACTGGAACAGCGACGGCCGCATAGACCTTATTGTGGGCCAGGAAGACGGGCGTGTAAGTATCATTCTGAACCGCGGAATGTCGCGCGGCACACCGGTGTTTGCCACCGAACAGTTCCTGCGTGAAATGGACCCGCCCTTGAAATCAGGCATCCTTTCCACGCCATGGATCGACCCGCTGACCGGCGATCTCTATTGCGGCAATTCCGCCGGCTACTTTGAAAAATTCGCGTGGGAGCGCGGCGCGTTTCGAACCGGCCGCTACCTCGAAAACGCGCGCCGCCCGGTTCGCATCCAGGCGGGATACAACGGCAGCATACAAGGGCCCGCGGAAGCCAAATGGGGCTATACCGCCGTTTGCATGGGAGACATCACCGGCGACGGCGTCGAAGAAATCGTGTACAACGGCATCATCGGCCGTATCGAATACCTGCAACGCCTCGACCAAGGCGCCAGCGTGGACGGTCCTGTCCCCGTAAAAGTCTCCTGGCCCGGAGAAGCGCCACGCCCCGCATGGAACTGGTGGAAACCCGGCCCGGCCGATCTCATCGCCCAATGGCGCACCCGTCCTCAGGTGCTCGACATCGATAGAGACGGATCGAACGACCTTGTGGCCGTCGATCACGAAGGCTACCTTGCCTTCTATCGAAACATCCAGGGCAACTTCATGCCGGGAGAACGCATCTTCAAAGACGAATCCGGCGCCGCATTCCGTATGACCGAAAGAGAAGCTGGCGGCAGCGGACGTCAAAACTCCATGCTTGTGGACTGGGATCAGGACGGCGATTGGGACTTGATCCGCAATACGGAATCCGCCGGATGGTGGGAAAACATCGGCGACTTCAAATTCGTACCCAAAGGCGATTTCCCCGGACGCAAACTCGCCGGCCACACCACCGCGCCCTTCGCATGGGACTGGCACGGCGACGGCAGCCTCGACCTAATCATGGGCGCAGAAGACGGCCGGATCTACTGCCTGCACCGCGCCTACATCGAACAGCCGGCGGCAGTCGAGGCGGTGCAGGCGAATGTGGAGTAATGCGCAAACGAAAACACGAATCGGGCGCAACCGTTGGCGCTGGTCGTAATGGTTGACCGGTCATATGGGTGACAACAATTCGAGCGGCCCCGATGGCGGCCAGTACAGTGCGGAAAGTCTCCGGCGCTACGAGTGGATTTTTGGCAAAAACTATTTGAGTTCCGGCGCCCTCGAGGTCGCGGAGAAAGCAGCAAAATGGTTTGAACTCCAGACAAACAGCCGCGTGTTGGATGTCGGCAGCGGACTTGGTGGAACGGCCATTCACTTTGCCCAAGTCCATGGCGCGACCGTTACGGGGCTTGATGTGCTTGCCCAAATGAAGGACGAGGCAAGCAAACGAGCGGAGGCCTGCGGCCTCTCAGGCATTGATTTCCTGACCGGCGACATAGTGAATGCGCCCTTGCCGCGCGAATCGTTCAATGCGGTCTACAGCAAAGACTCATTCCTTCACGTACACGACAAGCGCGCCTTGGCCAAAGCGCTGTATCGCGTGCTTGTGCCGGGAGGCCGGTTGTTCTTCGCGGACTACCTGCGCGGCGTGGACCGGGGCGGAGTGGAATTCGAAGCGTATGCATCGGCATCGCACTATGCCTTGGCGACAGCGCATCAGTATACGGACCTGCTGCAGGACGCCGGATTTGCCGACGTGAAGTATGAAGACGCAACTCCGCGTTTGATACAAATCCTGCGCGCCGACATCAAATTCATGACATCCCGGCAAAGCGATCCTCACGCCCCCGGAAACGCGGACATCGAGTATCTCGCGGATCGGTGGGAACTGAAAATACGCTGTCTGCGTTCCGGTGAAATGAAATGGGGAATTTTTAAGGCACGCCGCAACGAAGCGTAATCGGATCAGCGGCACGAAAAGCCTCTGAATGCGCATACGACTTCGGGTTGCCAGGCGACGGTGTAACGACGTCACAGGAGATCGCATTGGAAGACAACGTAGCCGTTGTAGGAATGATCTTTCTCGTCGCGGCCGCGATCGCGGGTTGGCGGCTTTTGCTCGGAGTCATCGATCGCGATAGCATCCGGCGAAACGTCGAAAGACGCGGCGACACCCTAATTTCAATGCATTGGACGCCGTTCGGCCGCGGCTGGTTTTCCGAAAATAAAGAGCGGCACTACCGCGTAGTATTCACACGGGACGGAACAACCGTCGAAACCACATGCAAGACGTCCATATTCACCGGCGTCTATTGGAGCGGCGACGAGTTGATAATCGACCCGGAAAAAGGGATACGAAGTCCTTCTCCCAAAGCAGACCACCGCTGCCCATGTGAATATCCACTGCAAACAAGCTGGCGCTACTGCCCAAATTGCGGCCGTAAATGCTCAGACCGCGAAGAATAAGACGCCGGAACGAAAACCCCGTACCCTGAAAATGATGCGACACAGGAAATGCGGCACAAAATTGTGGCATAATACTTACGGCGTAATTGTTATCCCTCAAAGGACCGGCAAATTCACCACGTCACTCGTGGGGGCGACCAGGTTTCGACGGGGATGAAGAAGCGTAGGTTGCGTGCCGAGGACCCCGGTGGCCTCGTTAAAAACCGGGACCAAGTTAACTGCGAAAAATCAACAGTTCGCACTCGCTGCTTAATTAAGCGCGACGTCTCGCCCCTGACCGCCTGCTAGGGGAACGAGGCGCCAAACAGCGGGCCTCAAAACCGGAGACCGGCGAAGACTCCGGCGGAGAGTACCGACTTCGCCTAGCGAAGCCGGATAGCGAGCCTAACGCGATCCGGCCCGGCGAATCCTAAAAGAAAGGCTACGCACGTAGACGCCTGCATGGACACATCTTCGGACGCGGGTTCGATTCCCGCCGCCTCCACCATTTTCCAATCTTATTACTCCTTTGTTGACAACATCTTACACTCATGATAAACTCTGTCTGGATGCTCGCGGGAGCAAAACGGGAGCAAATCATGGGAACCAGAGCGCATGTTTTCGCGCGTTCAACGCAGACTGGAAAGACCTATTACGTCGGCTGGCGCGACCGGAATGGCCGGTATCGGCGTAAGAAGGTTGGGAAGTCCAAAACGCTGGCGAAGAAGCTCGCCGGCGACATTGAAGCCAAACTCGAACGCGGCGAGGCCGGTCTGGAGAAGAAGGACTACCCCATCGAAAAGTTCTTCAAGGAGTACCAGACGCGTACCGAGCCGCGGCTCTCTGCCTCCTATCACCGACGCAATCAACAGATATTCGACCATATCGCCCGGTTCCTCGAAGACACTAAGCGAGGACACATCACGCGCCTTTCTCAATTGACGCCCGGCCTCATCGAGGAGTACCAGGCGCACCGCATGAAACAGAAGGCGGCCCAGACCAAGAAGCCGATTACCAAGCGTACCGTCAATATCGAAGTAAGCAGCCTCAAGACCGCCCTTAATAAAGCGGTGAAGTGGGGTCTCCTCGTTTCAAATCCCCTGCAGGGCATCGAGAAGTTAAAGGAAGACGATAGTAAGGTCATTCGTGCACTTACGCAGGACGAAGCTCGAGAACTCTTAACCGCCGCGGATGAGTGGTTCAAACCGATCCTGCTAGTGGCCATGTACACTGGGCTTCGCGAAGGTGAGTTGATTCACCTGCAGTGGGACGATGTCGATTTCGATCAAAGAGTGATACGGATCCGCCGTAAGGCCGGGTGGAATCCAAAATCGTCCGGGAGAAATATTCGTGAGCGGGAAATCGCGATACCAAGTGATCTAATCAGCTTCCTAAAGTCGTACAAGAAGACTCACAAGAACCCCAACGACGAGTGGGTATTCCACATGCGGGACGGATCGCAATTGCGGTCTGGGCTGAGAAAGAATCTGATGCGGCTTACCAAACGGCTTGGCTTTGCCGAGGTCACGCAGTTTCACGCGCTTCGCCACACGTACGCCACCCATCTAATCGCCGCCTGCAAGGATGTAACCGTAGCAAAGGAACTCCTCGGCCACGTCGACATCCGCACGACGATGCGCTACACCGACGTGACGGCGGACCGAAAACGTCAAGCCGTCGAACTATTATCATTCACACAGGTCGAGGACGCTGGCGCGTCGGAATAAGAGGGCACTGCCGCCGCAAACCGTCGGGGTTGTTCGAGGTCTTAGATGTTGCCACCGCTATGTCAACACCATCTATGAACCGCAAAGTATCGCGCAATCAGCGTAGTGCCGGAGGCAAGCGGAAATGCTCTCGGAATTGATCGAAAGGCGACGCATTGCGAGTGAGTGAGCCGATAAGCGATCTCGGCTGGATTTGAGGACAGAACTGCGTAAACTGGCTTGGTTTACCGGTCGGCTACCTTCGCGATCAGAGTCGCACTCTTAGACTGCTTTAACTTATTATGCCTACGGTGATATACTGTGGTCATGAG
>BTWA01000018.1:0-114169 GCA_045863295.1 Candidatus Hydrogenedentota bacterium | reverse complement strand
CCCCCACCTTGAGATTCTCCAGGTAACGGGGCGCTACACCCAAACCAAGGAGTGCAATTAACAGAATTACGAACAGATAAACCCAATTTCTTCGCATGAAAGTGCACCTCACGAGACAGGCCATGATTTAGATCGTTCCTACTACCTATTTAGGCAAAGTTGTTGCACTTTCCCCGGCAACCCTAGGAGTTTCCTGCAAGGCACGACAGGCGGTTGCATTGTCGTTGCACTGGAACATACGGCCGATTGCATATTTGCAGCTTGCGAATAGTACGTCTGAACTTCACGCTCCGCAGCAAGGCACCATGGGCCGCAGTGGGTCGGCCCAATCTTCTGAAACTTACCCTTGGATTTGGGTCGAGTTGCTTGGATAAATGTCCTGTAATTTGCTATAACACAAACACTTGGGAAGGATTCATTACTTATCAGATCACGGGTGCCGTGGCGTGTGCTGCACACGCCACGCTGGATAAGGAGCAATGCATGGGGATATCTGTTGTCATCCCTGTATACAACAGCGAAGGCTCATTGAAGCCTTTGGTCGAAAGACTACACCCGGTCCTTGAGGGATGCCACCAAGAGTACGAGCTAATCCTGGTAAACGATTCAAGCCGAGACAATAGTTGGGGAATCATTGGCGAAATTTGCGGTGAACATCCGTGGGTTTGCGGAATTTCACTGATGAGAAACTATGGACAACACAATGCTCTCTTGTGCGGAATTCGCCACGCAAGATTTGACACTGTCGTGACAATCGACGACGACCTCCAACACCCACCGGAAGAGATTCCAACTTTACTGGCTGCCTTGACCGTTGACGTAGACGTTGTCTATGGCACTCCACAAAACGAGCAACATGGATTCTTACGCGATCTAGCGTCTCAAATAACCAAGTTTGCACTTGGGAGCGCCATGGGTACAGAGGTAGCGAGAAATGTATGTGCATTTAGAGCATTTCGAACCCATTTGCGCGATGCATTTGTGACTTACCAAAGCCCCTTCATTTCGATTGACATACTTCTGACTTGGGCGACGACCAAGTTTAAGGCAATAAAAGTCAGGCACGAACCTCGCCACATTGGCGTCTCAAACTACACGTTTAGAAAGTTGGTCATACATGCGGTCAATATGATCACAGGTTTCAGTACGATGCCGCTTGAATTTGCATCCTTACTCGGATTCGGCTTCACCATTTTTGGGGTTCTTGTTCTGGTCTATGTCCTTATACGCTTTACACTTCAGGGCACGCCAATACCAGGTTTTCCATTCCTGGCGTCCATAGTTGCCATATTCTCGGGTACACAGCTTTTTACGCTTGGCATCATGGGTCAGTACCTTGCCCGAATGCACTTTCGCCTCATGGACAAGCCTTCATATGTCGTAAAAGTGACTTTACGCAACGATATCGAAAACCAGGCACAAAACTGAGCGGCGAAATCGCCACTGAATTGGGAACGAATGAAATGACAACAAAGTACACGTTGGCACAAATCAAGCAGTTTTGGGAACAGCAAGCGCTGGAGCATGGCGAATCGCCGGTAGCATCATGGTCTGATACGCCTGTTATGGACCTGGAGATTCGCGAGATCATTTCGCGCATCAAAGACGGAGACAAGGTGCTTGATGTAGGCTGCGCGAATGGTTTCTCCACAGTCCAGTTCGCGGCATCCAGGTCTGTGGACATACTCGGACTCGACTACATCCCTCAAATGATCGATGCCGCCAAGGAACGCCTCAAACGCATGGATGGAAACCTTCTCGGCAATGTTCGGTTCGATGTGGGTGATATAACATCACTGCAATGCGAATCGTCACAGTTTGACGTCGCAATCGCCATCCGAGTGCTAATTAATCTTGAAACCTGGGACAACCAAGTCAAAGGGATTCGCGAATGCGCGAGGGTTGTAAAACCGGGTGGAATCGTAATGTTTTCGGAAGCAACATTGCAGGGCTGGAACAAGATGAATGCGTTTCGCGCCGAGTGGGGATTGCCGGCAATACCCATGCCGCAGTTCAATCACTATCTTGACGAAGAGGCCGTCAAGACGGCGTGTCCAGACCTTGAATTTGTGGATGTTGTGAACTTCGCCAGTACCTACTTCATTGGAACCAGAGTGCTCAAACCCCTGCTTGCACAGTTTCTTGGCGATACGTCGAATGTAGCGAATCCCAATATGGAGTGGAACCGATTCTTCTCCATGCTGCCAGCGTATGGCGACTACGGAACACAGAAGCTCTTTGTGTTTAAAAAGAAATGAAATATCACGTTCCATTCAATCGTCCTTGTTTTGCTGGCAAGGAGTTGGTGTACATCGCGGAGGCCTTGAGTTCGGGGAAGATTTCCGGTGATGCGGTGTTTACGCACCGTTGCCAGGATTTTTTTCAGGAGAGGCTTGGGGTTCGCCGGGCGTTGTTGACGACGTCGTGCACGGACGCGCTGGAGATGACGGCGCTTTTGCTGGATTTGAAACCGGGGGACGAGGTGATTGTGCCCTCGTTCACGTTCGTTTCTTCGGTGAACGCGTATGTATTGCGCGGCGTGAAGCCGGTGTTTGTGGATATCCGGCGGGACACGTTGAACCTGGACGAGCGCAAGCTTAGGGCGGCGATCACGGGGAAGACGAAGGCGATAGTGGCGGTGCATTACGCGGGCGTTGCGTGCGAGATGGACAGTATTCTTAAGACCGCTTCGGCGCACGGGGTGGCCGTGATCGAGGACAATGCGCACGGACTGTTCGGGAGGTACAAGGGGCGGAAGCTGGGCACGCTGGGGTGCATGGCGACGTTGAGTTTTCACGAGACGAAGAATTTCACGTGCGGCGAGGGGGGCGCGCTGCTGATCAACGATCCCCGGTACATTGAGCGTGCGGAGATTATCCGGGAGAAGGGGACAAACCGATCGCAGTTTTTCAGGGGGATGGTGGACAAATATAACTGGGTGGATGTGGGGTCGAGCTTCTTGCCTTCGGACGTGCTGGCGGCGTTTTTGTATGCGCAGTTGGAGGCGCACAAGACGATTTGCCGGAACCGGAAGGCGATTTGGGATTACTATTTCAAGAATTTGGGCGAGTGGGCAGGCGGCCAGGGGGTGAAGTTGCCGCATGTGCCTGCCCATTGCAGCCAGGCCTATCACATGTTTTACATGATCATGCCGACACCGGAGAGCCGGGACGCGTTGATCGAGTATTTGAAGTCGAAGGGGATTTTGTCGGTGTTTCACTATCTTCCGTTGCATTTGTCGCCGATGGGCCGTTCGTTTGGCGGCAAGGCGGGGCAATGCCCGGTGACGGAGGATATTTCGGACCGGTTGATCCGGCTTCCGTTTTACAACGACATGGAGCGGACAGACCAGGGCCGGGTGGTCCGTGCGATTCGTTCGTTTACGGTGTCCCGCTAGCCACGGAGTTTGGTGATTCAGGCAGTGAGCGGTTTCGGCCTTGAAGTTGATGCGGGTTTTCTTTTCTGTGCGGATTTTGCGCGCGTGATGTCGCGGGGAGGGCGACGGCCGTTGTCTCGTCGTTTCAACTCGACTCAGGTCCGTCGCCGCTTTCCCCGCGCTCAGTGTGTTTTTATTTGTTGGAGGAGGCGTTTAAGCCAGGCGTCGATGTAGGAGACGCCGAGTTCTGTCATGACATCGACGCCTTCATTTCGGCCGAATTCGACGGCGGCATGCACGGCGAGATCGCGTGCGCGGCGGCGTTCTTCGGGGGTGAGTTTGCCGTCGGTTCTTGCGGCTTTGATGGCGCGCACGTATTCTTCGTAGGCGTGGTGCACGCCGGCTTCGAGTGCCAGGAGCGCCTTTTCTCCCTTGTGTTCTTTTGCGAGCCGGAGCCATTCCTGCGATTTGAAGAAGGCCCATAGTCCGCTGATGATGGTGCTGAGCATGACGAGGCCTGCTTCGTTGTTTATCCAGTCCATATTTTCACTCCCTTTGGGTATTGTTCATCGGCCGCGTTCGCGGTTGTCCGCGTGTACGTGACCGTCTTTGTAGTCGTCTTTCACGAAATCGAAATGGGATCGGCACACGTTTCCGAGGGTCTTCTGGGGGACTCGGGCGCGGTTGCTTGCGATCACGGCGACGATATCGACGGCGATGCCGCCGAATTCGGCGAGGTGTTTGGAGCGGCGGGAGACGAGCCCGCCTTGATCGGCCCAGCCGAGCCGCTCGGCGAGGCGGTCCAGGTCTTCGGGGGTGCGGACGGCGTCGGTGACGATGATCCATACGTCTTCGCCGGCCATGGCGCGCAGTTCACGGCGGACCCTTTCGAGGGATTCCAAAGCGGTGCGATGGACCATGGCGAGGCCTTGGCGGTTTTCGAATTCTTTCAACCGGAAGTGGGTGAGTTTTTCGCCGTCGACCTCGGCGACGAGGCGGAGGTCGTTTCGTCCGTTATAAGAATGTTCTGACATCGGTGATGTATCCGTTGACGCTGTCGTCGGCGTCTTTGATGGTGGTCATTCCGGGGCGCAGGTAGATTTGCGCGAGTGCGATGCAGTCCGTGCCCGCGACAGGCGGAGACGGGGTGGCGGATTCGACGCCGGTGAGCACTTGGACGGACCAGGTGTCGAGCCTCGCTTGAACGAGATCGATCCGGGGTTGGGCCGCGGGCGGGGCGAGATCGCCGGTTTCGGCGGGTCCGGTCATCCGGAATGGGCATTTCGAAATGAAGGCGTATCCGGGTTCTACTCGCACGCGGACGCTTTCCGGGGTGGTCGCGTGGACTCGCAGGTCGTCCGCTGTTGCGTTGCGCAGCACGCCGGAATCTCCGCCCCATGCGTGATTCAACAGATGGAATGCGAGTTCCAGGGCGGCTTCGATTCGGTCGTCCCATGTGTTCAGTTTGGAAGACGCCACGGGGCGTTCTTCGAAGGCCCATGTGGTTTTTACGTATCCCTGTCCTTTGATAGCCATGATTTTCCTCAGTCCAGGTGGTAGCCCATGTCCAGGCCGACCACGGCGTTGTCGAGACGGAATTCAAAAAAGGTGGCGAGCGGCGGTTGCGTGCGGACCATGAATTCAATGGGCGCGTTCACGGAGCGCAACGGGGATGTCAGGAACACGCGCGTGTTTACGACGCGGCCGGAGAACCTGTGGCGGACTTCCGCGGCGCGGGCGATTAATGTGCCGGGGAATGCGTTGTTCCATTCGTGGTCGAGAGCGGGGCTCAGCCTGCGAAACGGTTCGCCGCGAAAGGCCATCAGATCGCCGGCGTGGATACCGGGATGGCCGTGATGGAACGAGACTTCGCCGGTTACGACCGGGTATGCGGTGTCGTCCAATATGCCGGAGACGAGTTGGTCGGCGTCTGCTTCGACGCGCAGTGCGCCGTACTCCAGTGAGCGGCTTCGGAATCCCAGCGCGTTTACGCTGGCGCTGCGCACGTAGGTTTTTGCGAGCGGGGCATTCACGGGATTTCCTTCGAAGAAGACGGCGTTTACAACGCCGCTATCGCCGGAGCCGAGCGTTACGCTCATCTCTACGGGGTCAAAGTGAACCACGGTATCCGCGACGGTTGCCTTCCGGAAGGTTACGGCCAGGTCCAGCCCCACGGACCAGATGTATCCGCCGGCGGCGTAGGCCAGCGCCGTCAATGCTTCCAATGCACCGGCTGCGATGTCGTAGCTTACGAGGGAGGCGGAGGTTTCCTCCACGGAGTCTTGAGCCGGTGCGGCGTAGGAGTAGAAATCCTTGAGCGCCATTTCGGGCACGTGAAACTTGCCATCCTGGTAGAGGTACACGTCGGCATGGCCCAGCTCGACCATAGCCGCATTCAGGCATTGTCCGCCGCCGTATACAAGGCCGATGTAGCGTCCGAATGCGTCGATGCGATCGTCGAAATTTCCCTCGGTGTCGCGATGTGGATTCAGTTCGATATAGTCGATTCCGTTCGTGTTGATGAGGTCCTGCAGGGCTGCCTTTGCGGCGTCGGCTTTGTATTTGTATCCGCTCGCGTTGTACTCGCCGGATGTCCAGAATTCGGTTTCGGGGTGTCTGCTTACGGCATGGCTGTTCAGGCTTGTTTCTTCGCAATCGATCAGCATCAACCGGAGATCGGGCCATGGAGCGCCGTCGACGACAATGCCTGCGATCGTGTCGCCGTCTTTGGCGAATGCAGCCGACAGGTCCATTCGGCCTGAACCTACCCATTGGCCGGTGTCGATTGAGCCGACGCCCAATTCGTTTTCCGGTGATTTGCGCGATTCGAATTTCGCGAATTCGCGGACCGCGCCATCGGGATAGGCCTGATGAGCCACGGTGTAGTGAATCGCTCCGGGCGCGGCGTTGACTATGGCCCTCACCATTTCGTGAACAGGGCGGTTTTCAAATGCCATCGCAATGCGGGAGTTGCCCGGGCGGGGTTCGGACTTTGCCTCGAATGCGATGACCTTGTGAAAGGGCACGTATTGATCGAGGATGAGTTTTCGTGTGTCGCCCCAGCCCGGCTCCACCGAGTCCACAACACCTTCGCAGAAGAGCTGGCCGTCCACAATGACTTTCACGCGGTATCCGTGCCCCAGTTGCGTCAGGGAATCGGGGAGCACGCCGCGGATTGTGTCGGCCTTGCCGGGCAGCGTTCGGGTGGCTTCTACAAGCGGTACGTCTTCGAGGGAAGCGATACGGCGATTCCAGATATCCCAAATTTCGATTCGGTATTGCATGGTCACCACCACCGGTCCCGGAAGGCGACTACGGCCTGGGCTTGGTGCGCGCTTGCAGTGTCGTCGAAAAATGTCAATACGGTGCCTTCGGGAGCGATTGTGGGGAATTCGCCTGTGGCATAGGGTGTGACGTCGTCGCCGTTCAGGCGAACGGACTTGGCTGGTCCGTCGAAGACCAATACCGAACCGGCGAGTGCAGTGCCGCTATAGGCGATCTGGCGCGTACCGTCCGATAGCGCGGGATTGACGAGGTCGCCCACGGCGGTGAGTGTTATCCGGGGTTCCGAAAACACGTTGCCCATGGCTGTGACGCTCAAGGTGTCTCCGGATGCGTCAATCGTCCAGTTCAATGCTATTTCGGCCACCGATTCTTCGTGTGGGTCCTTTGCCTCAAGCACGAGTTGAAAGGAGCCGACAAGCGCGTCGTTGGCCACGGCACGTTCGAATTCCTCGCGCCGCACCCACATGCGGCGGCCTGGGCGCAGCGAGAGGGCTGCGTTGTATTCATCGGCGGAGGCGGCATCCAGAATCGCATCCAGTTGTTCGTGTATGGCGGTCAGCGAGGGTTGCCCCAGAATGAGACCCGAGATCCGAATGCGCCGGCCGTCGCGGCCTCCGACTTCGTCGTGCGATTCGAGGGCTGCCGTATGCGCGTGGTCGAATGTGACGTTGCCGAGCGTGATGGCCATGTCATGCTTCTCCCATCACGGGTGTGGATTCCGTTAACGCAATGGCGGAGCGCGCGGGGATGTGGGCCACGTAGGGCTCGAGTATGTACCAGGCCTGACGTTCGACAACTTCGGCAATGGCATTCAACGCCTCGAAACGCTTGCCGGCCTCGATGCGGTTGGCGCCGATCGCTATGTGCTTCTGGTTCGCGGCGTCGTGCGCGGCGAGGGAGCGGTATACATGGGCGCCGGCGAGCAGAGTCTCGCCTACGACCAGCGCGTCTTCCGGGGACTCGGTATCAACTTCGGGAGCCAGAAAGCGAAGCACTTCGGCGTGGGCGTCTTCGATGCTTTGTTCGATAAGCGCAGGGGTTACCAATGTGGTGTCCGCGAGTTGGAACTTAACTCGCACCGCGGTCTCGTTGGTGAATACGGCCATGGAGCCTCCTTGGAGCGGGGCAGGCCAAGGCCTGCCCCGCGAACCGGAACGTTGTTTACGACCAATCGCTGTTCACGACGATGCGCGCATCGTTGTAGATGATCGCGAAGTCGGTCACGACCGTCAGATACGTGCGGTCCCATTGCTGATGGATGAGTTTGTCGCTTTCGACGAGCAGGTCCTGCTCGGTCAGTTTCTGCACGGCATGGCCCGCGTCGAGAATGGTGAGTTTGTTTGCGGGTTGATCGGCCATGGGCACCAGCTTCACGCCCAACGGGGTGGGCAGATTGCCCGTTTTCGCGAAATCGAATAGAGCGGCTTCGGAGAATTCGCTCATTTTGAGAATGGTCTGGGCCAGGTCCGCGTTGGCGATCATGTGCGTCGGCGTGAAGTACTTTTCCAACGACAGCTTCATGAAGCCTTTGAGAATGTCGGCATAGGTCCAGGTGGCGGCGGTGGCCGTATTGAGAACGGTTGGCGCGGTGCTGCCGGAGCCGTCGCCGGAGGCCAGCACGGTGGCCAGGCGCGCGTCGAGGTGCCTGCCGAGGCGCTCGCCCATGCGCATCAGATGGACGCGCAACATGTCCACGGACATGCGGCGAATGACTTCGTAGGACGCGATAACGCCGCGGCCTTTCTTGTCGAGGCGCACGATGCGGTCGCCATAGGTAATGGCGGATTCGGGAATGGCAGCGCCTTCGGCCACGCCACGCAGTTCCTCTTCCGCCTCGGATTCTTCGACGTACGGCACGTTGTAGGCCGTACCTTCGATGGCTTCGTCGCGGATGATGAGTTCGGGGTAGGCGGGCTTGCGCTTCATCCCGGTGAGCACCGCTTCGCGGACGATGTCCGGAAAGAGCCACTTCGCGTTGGGATCGGATTGGAAAAACCTGTCCACGGTGATGCGTTGCAGGTCGATGCCGAACTCTTGCGCGCAATAATCCTCGGCGTTGGTGCCGAGCGCGCGGAAGTACTGCTGGTGCGACAGGCCCAGCGCGCCAAGCGTCTCATACAATTCGAGGCCGCGGGATTGCCGGAGTTGTTCGGGGTCGCGGCTCAGAAACGCCACGCGTTCTTTCATACAATCGTTTCGAAATGTCATGATGGGCTGTCTCCTTACAGCAGAACGTGGACAAGCGTTTGCGCCGCGTCCACCTTCACGTTAATGCCGCGTCCGTTACCGGAAGCGGGAGCTTTCACCTTGCCGTCTGTAGCGGACGCGACGATGCCCTGCACGCCGTCTGCCGTGGGAGCCGTTCCCGTGTAGGCGAACACACAGATGCCCCGCACTTTCACGGGAATTGCCTCCGCGTTGCGTTCCGAGGCGGCCAGGGCTTGGCCGAAAACTGCGTCTTCCGCGTCCGTTGCGTTGTCCACGAGGTAGTCGCCGTCGAGCTTTACGGCGTCGCCTTTCGCGATGGCTACCGTGCCGCTTGCCGGCGTTTTGCAGGTGATGACCAGTTCGGTCACCGCCCCGCCGATATCACCAAATGCCATGATTGAATCTCCTCTTGCATGCCACACTTCCGAGTGGCGTAGTCGACATTGCTTACTTATTGGGATCTGTTTGTTGCACTACACGCCAATGCTGATCGTCCGACCGATTGAGAGTTCCCGAATACGGATGTGTGAGAACATGTACTTGGCGCGTATTCCTGGCGAGGCAACCGAGACTAGACGCTTCTTGCGATGCTC
This sequence comes from Candidatus Hydrogenedentota bacterium, assembly GCA_045863295.1. Taxonomy (GTDB): domain Bacteria; phylum Hydrogenedentota; class Hydrogenedentia; order Hydrogenedentales; family SLHB01; genus BTWA01. Next base: position 104,707 of record BTWA01000018.1, on the reverse strand, counting down.
ATGGCGCCGGCGACCCGTTCCACGGATTCGGCATCGAGCCGTTCGGGGCGCGTAACCGGTGTAGGGGGAAAGGCTGTGTCGAAGCGTCTTTCGAAGCTGCGCAATTGCTGGTGCACTTCATCCAAGGTCAGTCCGTTGAGTGCCTTGCGCCATATCGCCTCGTCGAAGTGGTCGCCTTCCAGTTCCCGTCCGAGCCCGCATAAGCGGGCGATGGCGCGACTTCGGGCAGTGACGCCGTCTCGAATCAGCCTTGCGGCATCGTCCATGGGAGCGTTGTATTCGCGGAGGATGTCCACCACCGCCCGGACTGTGTGCAGTGGCAGTGAGGGCGCGCGATCGGCCTGGACTACGCGACAGCCATGCCGGCCCCGGATCACCACAACGCGGCGATCGTTGCTCTGTTCGAGCCAGGCATACTCGCCGCAATCGAGGCGTTCTGCGTTCCCGTCCTGTTCCAGCCAGCGAAGTGGATGGGGGCGCTTCTCGATGGCCCAAGGGGATCCTTCCAACTTCGTTCCTTCGATACGCCAGCCGGTGAGGTACCCGTTTTGTTCGAGGCGCAGGTCAAGATGGGGACCGCGATCATCACAGTGTCTGTGCAGCACGTAGCGGCCGTCCGGGGGGCTGGAGTGAGTTTGCGATTCGGCGGAATCGAGCGTCAGTTGCCAGAACATGGTTTTCGGTTCTCCTGTGATTCGAGTCTTGGCATGGATAGGGCGCACTTGTTGGATTCGATAAGGGTAATGATCAGCCGAACACTTGCTGTGCCAGTGAGATCACCATTCCGGTGAGGTTGGCCACCAGCAGCATGACTCCACGCGCGAGGGTTGTTTCCACGCGTTGCACTCGATCTTTCAGATCGCGCAGATCATCCTTGAGGTTGTCCACTTTCACGTCATAAATGGCGCCACAGGCGCAGCGTTCACGATCTTCCATGTCGTTACTCCTCCGCCCAGAGGCGTTGCGAGAAAAGTTCCACGGGTTTGTGGAATTGCTCCCGGGCGGTCTTCAAGGCCGCGGGCAACGACCGCGCCTGTGCCACGAATCCCGTGCCCTGGGAGCCGGACGGCACGACGGAACCCTCGATCACATCCAAAACGTCGCGCATCACGTAGTGGCATGCCGCCTCGCCGTAGGTTCTGCCCGGAATGTGGTCGCAGGTGCGAAGATCTTTTTTGCAGATCGAGCATTCGGGGGTGCGAAACGAAAACCCAATGGACGTTTCCCGATACACGCCGCCTTCAATGTTGAGAATGAAATCCTCGTTGTCCCGGGTACGGAGCACATATACATCGGGGCGCACCGAAATTCGTTCACCGGATTGATTCAAAGCGGAGCGAAAGAAGGTGCCGCGCGGCAACGAGCCGCGCAGGTCGTGCCGTTCCATAAGCGGCCGGCCCACGACGAGTGCGTTGATTTTCGCGAGTTCTTCCTCGGGAAACCGGCTGTGGTGCCGGTCTATCTGGTTGTGGCACAAGTCGAGCGTAAATACGGCCACTTCGCTGGCCAGCAGAGGGCGCAGCGCGAATCGATTGACTTGAGCCAGGGCCGATTCGTCTCCCGGTTGTGCCCGGAATCCGACCAAACGGCCTTCGTGTTGAAACGTGAATGGAGCCAGTTCCATGAATGTATCTCCCGTGAGATGGGTCCCGCGGGACCCATGAGTCCTATACTTCGAAGCCTAGGAGTTTTGCAGCGCCGGCATGATTGAGAACTCCTTCGTCGCGCAGTCGAAGGGCGTTATCGATTTCCAGACCTCGTGCTTGCGCTTCCTTGAGCACGTCGACGGTGCGGTTGGAGCGCATGTTCACCCGCGCTTCCGCTTCGCCCCACATGAGGGCGAGTTCGAAGTTGTAGAGTCGCTCAAGGATGCGCTTGACGCTTCGGTTAACGGCCTCCACCTGGCGGTTAATGATTTCAAATTGCGCGGTGCCGTAGGTTTCGGTAGTGCCGTAGTTCCTGCCCAGCAGGATGGGCATGAGGTGCATGCCCGTGATTACCTGTTCCTCGATGGCCTTGTGATTGTCGTAAAAGACTTGCGCGTGTTGATCGCCGCGAATGAGGTTGACCGCCACGTTGTCGTAGGTGACCAGATTCTGATCGCTCTCGATGCGGCGGAGCCTATCCCGGAGGTCCGCGAAGTTGTGAGCGATCCGGTTCTCATGCGCCTCGGCGGATTCGCCACGGTTGCGCTCTTCCGGTGTATAGCTCACATGGAGCTTGCTCCAGCCCGCGTTGCGGGTGGCCTTGGCCATGTCTTCGATCAAACGCTGTTGTATCTTTACCATGAACGGAATGCACCGGAGCATCGAGCGGCCGTATGGGTTGGTGCCGTCGCGATCGAGGCCGATATAGATAAATCGTTCCTTGGGCAGACGGATTTCCACGCCTTCATGCACCTGATACGGTTGCAGGACGCCTTCTTCGCGTTTGAACCGGACGGTCCACACGTCTACAGGCACCACGTCGTGAATTGACTCGCGGCTGGACGACAGCACGACCTCCAGTGCCGCGGCGCCGTAAGTAAACAGTGACGTGTAGAACACGTCCAACAGGCCGTCCATCCCCCGGTCGCCGGTGTTGACCCGCTTGTCCAAGTCGCGCAACAGGCGCGCGGCCCTTTCGTGCGCCAAATCGGACGAGGCATTTAGGATTTCGATGTCGTACCCGGTTTGGCATAGCCTTTTCCATGTCCATACGGCGTCCGAGATATCGGGGATAGAGTCTCGAAGGAAGCGGTATACAGGGAGCATGAAGAAGGGCGTCTGATTGGGCAGAGGGACCAGACCGGCCATGTTTTGGCGCCAGACAGCCTCGTCCTCGGCGTAGGAAATGGTTCGTGAGCGGGACTCGCTTTCGGTGAACGTTTCCGCGACGGGCGAGAAAACGGGTTTTCGTTCTTTTCTCTTCCAGTCGAACCAGCGGGCCATGGTGTTCTCCCCACGTTGAGTGCCGATGTCTTCACTTATTAGGTTAAGTGTGTTGCACCGGACCTCGGGGATTTAGGGTCATTGCACTCGGAAGTTGCCGGTTCACGTGAACTTATCTTCAATGCAACAGGGCATTCATTGAACTGATATCCCAAGAAAAACTCTTTGAGGTGCTTGACGAGGAGAAATCCGGCACGGATCACGCACAATTCGGCTAGGGAGCATGTATCCGATTTCGCGGGGTTCAGGAATATCTAAATACGGTAAGCCATAAGGCAACGTCGAGATTTGCCGCAGGGCAGAGGCACGACTACGGTATGGCATTCATGACGCGCTCATTGTGGCGTCCGCACTCGATGCCGGATGCAGGCTGCTCTACAGTGAGGAATTGCGGCATGGGGAAACGATCGAAGCGCTCGCCATTTAGAATCCGTTCTTTAAGTGAGCGTTTCGCGCATTCCTGACACGGGATCGTTACCTATGGACTGCCCGAATGGAGTCAAGCCCGCCTATGCCGGCGTCCAGGAGCGACCTTCGCGGGCGGCTCTGATCTGATCGACGTGATGGAACGCATGTTTAATCATCTTCCCCAGAAAGAAATCCAGCTTGAGTTCACCGGATTCACTATGAAGTATGGTGTTGTTGAGAGACGATTCGGGCATGACGGCAATGAGCTCGAGGAGTTGGTTCCGGTTGGCTTCAAACGTGCTTCGCGCGACAGCGAGCGAGCGGCTCTCATAGGCAAGCGAAGCGGCCCACTTGTTTTCGTCAAAGGCTTCGACCGGACTGCCCGGCTCCGCCGCGCCGCGAAGAAACCGCCACAGGCACACGACTTCGACATCGGCGAGGTGGGCGAGTATTTGCCGAACGGTCCACTTGCCCACACCGTAGGTCTTGTTCCAATCGGCTTCGGGGGCGTCGAACTGATCGAGCACGGCCTTTCTTGAGTCTTCGAATCCCTTGAGGATTTCTGCCTTGGTCATGGTGTGCCCTTTCTATTCATGGCTCTTGGGGAGGCCAGATACGGCCCGATCGTGCCGCGTCAATTTGTTCGAGGTGATGCCACGTGTGCCACACCACCGACTCCAGGAAGGATTTCAGCGTCATTTCACCGCGTTCGGAGTGGTGAATGGTGTGGTCCAATACGGTTGGTGAAAGGAGTTGCAGGAATTCGATCATCTGCGCGCGGTTCGCGGCGAATAACACCTTTGCGGTGGGCATTGGCCTTTCCGTGTAGTGCAGCTTCGCAGCCCATGCGTTTTCGTTGAATCCGTGCACGAGGCTGCCTGGCTCCGCGGCAGCTCTGCACACACGCCAAAGCGACACGACTTCGTCATCGGCAAGGTGTGCAAGAATCTGGCGCACGGACCATTTCCCTGGGCCATAGGACTTAGCGAGATCGATTTCCGGGGCGTCGTATTGCCTCAGTACGGATTCACCCGACCTCTCGAGTTCCACAATGATGTCCGTTTGGTTCATGAATCAGCCTCCCGCCCTTTTTCTTATGATTTCCAATATGCATACGGGCAGGATTACAGGCTTGCAGTGGACAATTCATCCAATTCCGCCTGAATGCTTTGCGTAACGGGAAAGCGGAAACCGGTCTTGGGATCGAGATCGAGATCGAGGACCTTCAGGGAGACCGGCAACTGTTCGCGCTTCCACTGATTGTAGGCAAAGAGCTTTCCGAACCGCGCGGTCCATTCGCGAAGGGTTTCAGTGTTGTGGTCCGGATGCCGGTGGACGAGAATTCGCCAGCAGTCTGGGAGGGACATACGCAGCCGGGCAAATATGTAAAGCAGATCGTCCAGGATGACGTACGGCATCAGGTCATCCTCATCGCGCTGATCGTCGGCCAGTTCCGCGCTGGGCGGGATGGCGAGAATCTTCGCAATGGAGGTCAACCCATCCCGCTGAGCCACGTAGTCGAGCAAGCGGCTTACAAGTGTCTTAGGTACATTGGCAATTGGGGAAAGGCCGCCCTGATTGTCACCGCCCGTAGTGGTGTAGCCGACCGCGGCTTCGCTCAAATTGGACGTAACCAGCAGCAAGCCCTGCGCGCTGTTGGCCCAATTCAGCATCATGTTGCCGCGTACGCGCGCCTGCAGGTTTTGCTTTGCAAGCGGCGTCACGCTGCCGGGTTCGCCCATGAGTTCTTCGGCCTTCGTCAAAGCAATGGCGGCTTCCTCTTCGATTGCCACTACTTGAAAGGGCACGCCCAGTTCAGTCGCCATTGCCCGGGCGGCGTCTTCGGTCGCCGAACTGCTGAAAGCCCGGTTTGGCAGATAGACTGCCGCCACCCGATCGGCCAGCGATGTGGCTTTGGCGCCGCCCCTTAATGCCTTGGCTGCTTCAACGGCCAGCAACAGACACAGCGCACTGTCCCTTCCACCGGAGAGGGCTACCAGAAATTTCTGGAACACGCCCGATTTCTCGAAATAGTCACGAAGCCCAAGCGCCATGGCCGCATACAACTCATCGAGATAGCCATTCGCGCTGTTGCCAATCGTCTTCACCTCGTCGTTCGACGGGAAGAAGAAGTTCGTGGGCATCTGCTTTACATAATCGGCGACAGGGGCCTGTTGAAATGGGGCTGTACCGCAATCCACCGTGCGCACATTTACCGGACTGTCCCCCCGCCCCGCCTGCTGCCGCCATGTAGAGTTTTCCGCGCGGAACCGTGCAAGGTCATCCAGATTGACTACGGCCGAGGCGAGCGTCCAATAATCGGTTTGCAGCAGTCCGCCTTCGGCAACGATTGCCTCGGGAGTGGCCACGAATCCGCCGCCGTCAAAAATGAGCCTGCTGTTGTCAAGGCCGAGCAGATTGGCATAGGCATACATGCAGGCGTAGCGCCCCGAAGCGCCCAGCACGAGCCTTCGGCGCTGTTCGTTCTTGCAGGGGGTGAACGGCGACGCGCTGAGATTGCAGATGACTTCCGCTCCGGCCATGACCCGGTCCCGTGCCGGAGAATGGCCTGCCCAGAGGTCTTCACAGATTTCCGCGCTCACGACTCCGTAGGGCAACTTGAAAACCAGATCTCCGGCGGGCACGCCGTTCACTTCGGTGTGGCCAGACGTCCACGGCATCCAGTTGCGTCCTTCGTAGAAGATGCTGTACGTGGGCAGGAATTTCTTGAACACCAGGCCCGCGACAGAGCCGTCTTGAATCAGGGCAGCCGCATTGTACACGAGGCCGTCCATGCGCACGGGCAGGCCTACGAATACGCTGATACCTTTGCATTCGCGGGCAAGCGACTCCAATGCGACCCAACTACGCCGGGCGATGTCCGGCCACCATATCCGGTCTTCCAAGCTGTACCCTGAAAGCCCGAGTTCCGGCGTGACGAGCAGATGCACCCCCGCGTTTCGCGCGGCCGCCACGACTTCGCGCAGCCGGGCCGCGTTTCCCGAGAAATCACCGACTTTGACGGACGTCGATGCAACGCCAATGCGGATGAGACGCATGAAATGGAATGCCTCCGTACTTACCTGGATCGTATCACATACAAGAGGGGTGTTGTGAAGTGGGAGATATCTTCCTGAACACGGGGCGAAATCTCAATAGTTGCGAGACCGCAAGATCGAAATCAGCAGACCGAATCCGAGCAGGCCGGCGATGGTAAAGCCGAACAAGCCCAAGGTTTGGGCGGCTTGTTCCGTGGACATGAGAAGGCTGGAGCCCACGATTAGCGAACCGGTAACCACACTAAAGGCGACGCGGTTGCTTGCGCGGTCAGTTACGGCGGCCACACGCTCCAATCCTTCGTGATTCAGATGCACATTCAGCTTGCCGCGTTTGAGTTTTCTCATGAGCTGGCGGAGGTCGTCCGGTAAGTCTTTTCCCAAACGCAAGAAGTTCTCGGCATTCAGACGGGCTTCGTTCATCAGATTGTCGGGGGCGTACTTTTGCATCACGATGCGTTCAATGTACGGCCGCATGACGGGCACCATATCCATCTCGGGATCGAGTGCGCGGCCGGTGGATTCAATGGTCATGAGCGCTTTCATCAGTAGCGAGAAACGGGGTGACAGTTGCAGCCGATGCCTCCGCAGTATGTAGGTGACGTGTTCGAGCGCCCGGCCGACCTGGCCGCCGCCGAGAATGGACTGTGCTTCAAATGTGACGTATTCGGCCACTTCGTGTTCCAGCGTGAGTGGGTCTTCGACTTCGCCGGAGGTGGTAAAGAGTTCGATAACTTCGACGCACCGGCGGGTGTTTTTTTGCAGCACGGCCAGCAGCAGTTCCGCCAGTGCGTTGACGTCTCGCTTTTCCAGAAATCCCGCCATGCCATAGTCGAGAAAGGCTATCTGATTCCGTTGCAGCAGCATGATGTTTCCGGGGTGCGGATCCGCGTGAAACAGGTGGTGTTCGAAGACCTGGCGGCAGAGGATGTCGCACCCGTTGAGCGCGACGGTTTTTGGGGTGCTGTTTCTGGCGGTATATTCGTCCACGGCATCGACGCGAACACCGTCGATCCAATCCATTGTAAGGACCTGCATGCTGCACGCATCGGGATAGATACGCGGCACGAAAACGGTTTCGATTCCCTTGAAATTCTCGTTAAATTGATCGACGGTACGGGCTTCGATGGCGTAGTCCAATTCGCGCAAGATGGAGCGCTCAAACTCGTCCACGGTGCCAACGGGATCCATCCAGGCCAAATCTTCGACGTGTTCCACGATCCATTCAGCAATGGCGCGCAATAGACTGACGTCCGATCGGATCACATCGCGAATTCCCGGCCGCTGCACTTTGACGGCGACGGGTTGATGATTGCGGAGCCTCGCACGATAGACCTGGCTCAGTGATGCGGCGGCAATGGGTGTGGCATCAAATTCCAGGAAGAGATCCTCCATGGCGACGCCCAACGACGCTTCGATAACCGGCCGCATGCGTTCCAGGGGGTATGGATCGACACGATCCTGAAGCAGCGTAAGTTCCTGACACAGGCTTACGCCGATGAGATCCGGGCGCGTGCTGAGAATCTGACCAAACTTGATAAACGACGGCCCCATCTGGGTCAGGGCCGCGCGCAACCGCGAGCCCAGCGTCTCGGGAATGTCTTCCTGAACGTCGAGGATGCGCAGTCCCCGCAGCATTTTTGCGGGCAGACCTTCGTGGAGTCCCAATCGACGAACCAAGTCGGCGAATCCGTGCTTGACGAGTATCTGCACCAATTCCGCCAGGCGCACCGCATTGCCCACGCGCTTGGCCAACGAACGATAGGGCACGTGGTAATTCCTCCGTTGCGATTTTCCGGCGCGTCCGGTTTACTTCGCGGGTTTCGGCGCTGGACGATTGGGGATGGCGCGCAGGAATGCGAATTTGCCTGCCAACCGTTTCAGGTTTTCTTCGGTCGGCTGCCACACGTCTCCCGCGGGGGCTTGAGCGCCTCCAAACACGAGGATGGCCTTCTCTGTGGGCTGTTGATCATTCAAACGCATATGCAATTCCCAAATCTTGGGTGTTTCGGCGCAAGCGTCGATCGCGCGGCTCCAGACGCGAGGTTTGGGCAGCACTTGCTTTAAACCGTTTTCCAGGTCGCGACTGGGCGATCCGGCGAATTCGATGGGCCCGCCGAACAGGACCATGCCGAACAGGACTTCAGGACTTACATTCTGGCCACCCCCATCAAACCGCACCGGCCCGGCTATCGCGTCGTATTCGTCCAGCCGGCTGGAACAAATGGCGGCTTGGAGCCATTGATCCACATTGGTTCCCAGGTGGCCCAAGGCGGTGCGGTAGACCGGTGCATCGCCCGCCGCTTCAGCCATGATGGCGTATGCCAAGGCATCGGCCTGGGTGCGGGTCAATTGAAACGTCTTAAGCACTTCGTCGGGCATGGCTGTTGGGCGCACGGCATAAAAACCGAAGCCCCACCCCGCAACCGTCTTCGCCGCCTTTAAGACGGCATCCCGGCCGGCAGGGTCGGCGGGGTTCGCCCAAACATGGCCGTCGTTCGAGGTAATAGCCCAGGGATCCGCACCTTTTCCGATGTCGAGGATGTCGACGGTAATGCCCGGCGTTACGCCCGCGGCTTGAAGCTGTCGGGCAGCCGCTCCCATATTTCCGGGATATGCCGGATCGGCGCCTTGGAGGGAACCGGGCCGTCCTTCCCATCCGTAGGGTATCAATACATGTTTCACTCCAACCGCGGACCACTCTTTCGCCGCAGCTTCCACAGCGGACAGGGGCTCGCCTTCTCCGGCGGTGGACCACGCTTCCACGATATCCGTGTCAAACGCTGGCTTCTTCAGGGTGGCGTGTGTATAGCTGATGAACTGATCCAGCGCTTCAGGGGTGTCGAACGTGAACGCCAACCAGATTGGATCCGCTTCGAGCGACTGGCCAGGGGCGAGGCGCACCGGAGGGTCGAACGTGGAGGTAATTTCTCCTTGCCACTGGCCGTCAAAGAATTGAAGATTGATGCCCGTCCTGGCCACGTCTCGAGGGAAGACCCCGAGAGTAGTCATATATCCCACGGACTTATTGTGAAACGTCAAGATGTGCGCGGGCGACGCAGGATTAAATCCCGCGTTGGGCCCCAGGACGTCCATTGTGCGCCGCTGTACTTCCACCTCGGGATCCAATTGCGCCATCGATCCGCGCGGAACCACGACCGGAGAAATGGCGGCGACTTCGATGGGTTCCGCGCTTGTATTTGTAACGGTCACCCGAATCAGGTAGTACGGATGCTGCTTGTGGCTCGTAATGCTGTGCTCGACCGCGACGCCCTGACTACCAGTTAGTTTGAGGCCGTACCGGCTTCCGTCTCCGAGTTCGGTAACATCCCTCCTCCGGAATGCATCGCCGGGTCCCATGGCATTTACATCGATCACTTTTCCGTCGCCAAGAGTGACTGATGCGCGTGCCTTATCCAGCAAGACTTTCCCATCTGCCCGGTTGAGGCACCACTCCCCATTATCGACTGCGTAAATGAGGGAAATCCGTGGCGCATCGAATGTGTAGTGATCGCGCAGCGTCCACGGCAGGTTCGAGATTTCGTCGGCACGAATTGCGGGATTCAGTCCGGCCAACGTCAGAACAGCAAGAAAGGCACCTATCGAGCGCTTCATTATGCAGACGGCTCCTGGAGTTTGTGCATGGGTTTATCGGACATACCAGAGCGCGACAGTATACACTATTGCGGTCGCTCAGAGCAGCTTTCGCGCCGCCATGAGAGCATGCTGAACCATGCCATTCCGCAGGATGCCCAGGGTGACCTTATCGCCTTCGGAGACTGCGAGCAGTTCGTGCACGGTATCCAGCGCCGCGCCCTTCATGGGCTTGCGATTGATGTCCGCCAGGCGGTCTCCCGGGCGGATCCCGGCAATGTCCGCGGGCGAGCCTTGGGCGACGTGCAGCAGCCAGTACCCTTCGGCATCGATTTGTGCTGGTGTCACACCGACGCCGACGATTGGGCCATCGGTTGGTGCGTACAACGCGTCCGGCTCCAGCCGGATGTAGTGGGCGGGCAAGTCAATGGTCACGCGAAATCTGCGGAGAAACCCTGTTCCAATTCTTGGTTCGGCATTGGAGTCCGTAAGCGCGACGACTGGGTTATTCAATACGGCTCTGCCCGCGGCAATTTGGGACAGGCGAATTTGGGTTTGACCCACGAGCGCGGTATCCGTGGACGCATCGATGATTGCCAACCGTGGCGTATCCGTTGTTAGCCAGCCCTGATGTTCAGCCAAGGATCTCGGCAGTGCGAGCGATGTGGACAGCCGCGTATCCAACACCGACTCCAACGGTTGGCTTCCATTGATGGATACTGCGAGTCGCCATGTGGCGTCATTGGTACGACGCAGGGGAATGGTGTAGCCGTCCGTGGTTGCTGCAGGAGGTGCTGATCCTGAAAATGAGACTTGATTTGCACGGAAATTGAACGTCACGGCATACGGCAACCATTCCGCCGGCAATATTCCTTCGACGTTTGGTCCGGCGCGAAGGCTAGACGCTGTGAATACGAATCCTCCCAGCTTTAATCCGTGCAAGGTGGCGTTCTGGATGGGCACAGCATCTGGCAATGGAGTGGGCTTGCCAATAGCGCGTTCCAGTATGCCTTGTTGTGCGGTGGTGTCGTATACCAGTTGGAAAGGCCCCTCGCCGTTCAACGCAACCGGCAAAAAGATTTTGCCTTCGTGGAACGCGAACGAGCCCGGTTGCGTAGGCTGCGCGAGAGAGGCCGCGGCCAACACCATGCAAGCGTGGAAGAGCGCCATGGTTTCACCCCCTCCAGCACGGGCCGCACACAATCCACATTGAATTACGGGGACTTTTTCGGGACAAACAATTTCTGGCCCGCGCGGAGCCGATTTGGATTATCCAGCTTGTTCAATTCCACGAGGTTTTCGCGTGTGGTATTGAATTTTGCGGCAATCTTCACCAGCGAATCGCCGGGGGCAACCGTGTACTCTTCGGTATCCGCGGGTTGAGTGACTGTCGCTTCTTCCGGTGGATCAACGGGTTCGGCGGCGGGTTCCGATGCCGCGGGCTGGTCGGAAACGGATGTGACTGCTTCACCGTCGAACGGGGCATCCATAGGCACGTAGACGATCAGTGTGTCTCCTGCCCGAATTCTCCCATCGGCAATACCGTTCCACTTAAACAAGTCATTGACCGAGACGCTATACTTCTGCGCAATCTTATTGGGAAATTCTCCCGGTGCAATCGTATGCTGCACTTTCTTCATGGCCGCCGGGGGTGCTGCTGGCGCGGGCTCTGGTTGCGGCGCGGGCACCGGTTCCGGTTGAGGTTCGGCTGGCGGAGAGGCCGTCTCCGGCGCGGGCTCGCTTTGCGCAGGGGGTGTGGACACCACGTCATTGGTTTTTACCGTTTGCACGGGTTCCACATTTGCAGTCTCTGGCGTGTTGTTCGGAACGGTTGCCTCCGGCGCCGGGGGTGTTTCAGGGGCGGGCGCCGCAGGCTCAGGCACGGTGGGTGCCTTTATACGGATTACAAGCTTGTCGCCAATGTTCAGGCGGGTGTCTTTCTTATTGTTCCATTCCTGAATTTCTTTCACGGACACGTTGTATTGCGTGGCGATTTTTCCCAGCAAGTCGCCTTTCTTGACGACATGGACGATTTCACCGGCTGTCTCGACGGGCTCCTGCGCCGCTTGGGTGGGCGCCTCGGTTGCCGGCGCGGGTTCAGTTGGTTCCGCCGGTACTTGCGCCACTTGCACTTCGGGTAGTGGCGGCACTTCGCCCTTCAATGGCGACGGGCTGCGTAACCAGATTTGCCATTGATCGAGCCGTTGCTTGCTCCTTGCCAGATCAGCCTTTGCCAGTGTGCCGGCTGCCACCGCATCTTCAATGGCCTTGCACACGGCGCGCACGCGTTCCGGATTCGTTTCCAACATGATGACTGCATCGCATCCGGCGACAAGCGCCTTTACGGCTGCTTCTTCGGCATTCATCGTCTTTCCGATGGCACCCATCGCGAGGTCGTCGCTCAATACGACGCCTTCATACATCCAGCGTTCGCGGATGAGTTCCTTGATCAACTTGGGGGACAAGGAAGCGGGGCGATTGGGATTCTCGGTATCCAGGCTCGGTACGGCGATGTGACCTACCATTATTCCGGGGATGCCCGCTCGTGCGGCTTCGCTGAATGGGAAGAAGACACCGGGCAAGTCCTTGGATTCATGTTTCATTACGGCCAGGGCGGCATGCGTATCTTCCGCCACCGCACCATGGCCCGGAAAATGTTTCACTACCGGCAACACCTGTCCGTCCTTGCCATCCATTACGCCGGCGGCGAAGGATAGTCCGAGCGAGGTAACGGTCTTGCTGTCGTCACCAAACGTACGCAACGTCAAATTCTTGTTCGTACCGCTTTCGGCGACGTCCAGCACGGGCGCGAGCAATATGCCGATACCGCGCGACTCGCAGGCGTTGGCAAATTCGGAACCCAGTTCTCGCGCAAGTTTGGGGTCACGCTTCTTGCCAAGCTCCGCCGCACCGGTAGTATTCCGAAGTCTGAGCCGGTTCACGGGGCCGCCTTCCTGATCGACGGCTATCAATGGAAGATCGGCGACGCCTGTGCCGAATCCAACGGCTTCCTTAATCGTTGTCACGAGACGGTTGGTCTGCGGCTTGTTGGAGATGTTGTCTTTCGTCAACACTACTCCGCCCGGCTTAAGTTCACCCAACATGTCACGAGTGGCCCTATCCAATTGCGATCCTTTGACCGCGATGAATAAATGCCTTGCGGGCCAAACGGCTTGATTCTCGTCGAGGTACTCGGCAGCCGTGGTTTCGGGTTGGGCCGGTTCCGCAGGGGCAGGTTCCGTGGGGGCGACGGGTTCCGCCATGTCGGCTTGTGCGGTCTCGGTGGCGGGGGGTGGCGCATCTACAGGGGCCGTTTCCGGACCCGAGGCCACTTGCGTATCATCCTCGGGTGCACTTGATGGCGCGTATAGCGCGTAGCACAGCGTGAAGCCGATGGCCACGCCGACGAGGAAGGTGGCGGGCAACAGCAACGAAAGGCTGCGTTTGGATTTCCGGATGTGTATATCCACAGATCAGCTCCGCTTCAGTATGAGTATTCCCAACGATCCCGCTTTTCCAAAGGTGCAGGAAGTGCCGGATGTGTTCATTGCTGCACGAGCCCGCCTGTCGCAATAATGCGTCGCGCATGAACCGTTGCACCATACCAAACTTTGCCCAGCCGGGTCCATTCGGGTAGTGCTGGGGCATCCGGGTGGAGCGGCCGGAGCCGCCACTGTGAACTGGAAAACGGGCATCTTATCCACACTACTGGCGGTCGGTTTGGCAGTTTGCAGGATTTACCCCGTCGCGCTAGAGTGGAGGGCGGTGTGAAGGCGAGCGGCGATCGAGGTGTACGCGTGACATGAGATTCAAACTGGTATTGGCTTTCGGACTATTGACTTCGCTTGTATTACCGCTATCATCGGGCGAAGAGGTTTCATTCAGCCATCAAGTGCTGCCGATATTGAGCGGCAATTGTTTTCAGTGTCATGGTCCCGATCCTACGTCGCGCAAGGGCAAACTTCGGCTGGATGATGCGGAGGACGCGCTTGCAGAACGCGGCGGCCCCCCTGTCATCGTGCCGGGAAATCCTGATGCAAGCGAGCTTATCCGGCGAGTCATCAGCACGGACTCGAATGAACGTATGCCGCCGCCCGAGGCAGGTGATGCGTTATCCGCCGAACAGGTGGCACTGCTTCGACAATGGATCTCCGAAGGCGCGCGGTATTCCACCCATTGGTCATTTACCAAACCCAGTCGCCCCGCGGTTCCAACCCTTCTAGAGACAGCTTGGGCGCGCAATGCGATCGACCACTTTATTGGGGCGCGACTTGAGCAGAAAGGCCTGGAGCCTTCTCCGGACGCCAGTCGCCTTGCGCTGTTGCGTCGTCTGTCGATCGATTTGACGGGATTGCCACCGTCGATCGACGAGATAGAGCGCGCGGAATCGGACACGAGCGAAACTTGGTATGGCGAGTTGGTCGAACGGTTGCTGGCCTCGCCGCACTACGGCGAACACTGGGCACGCGATTGGCTTGACGCGGCACAGTATGCGGATTCGGACGGATTTGAGAAAGACAAGCCTCGGCAGGTTTGGGCGTGGCGTGACTGGGTGATTCGCGCCTTCAATGAGGACATGCCTTACGATCAGTTTGTGATTGAGCAGATTGCGGGTGATTTGTTGCCGGATGCATCTCAGGATCAACGCGTGGCCACGGGCTTTCTTCGCAACAGCATGATCAATGAAGAAGGCGGCATCGATCCCGAGCAGTTTCGGATGGAGGCACAGTTCAACCGAGTGGACATCGTTGGCCGCGCACTGTTGGGACTGACGGTACAGTGTGCCCAGTGTCACACGCACAAGTATGATCCGATCAGCCATACGGAGTATTACGGCCTTCTCGCGTTTTTGAACAATGCTCACGAAGCGTGCATCACGGTGTACTCTCCGGGTGAAGAGAAGCAGCGGGAAGATATTTTGCGTTTGGTTTCGCAAATTGAAACGGAGATAAAGGCACGCTATCCGGATTGGCGCGCCCGCGTCGCCGGATGGGAATCGGAGGTCAAAGCGCAGCCAGAGCCGGTTTGGGAAGTAATGGAACTCGCGTTTGACGACAGCTCCGCCGGTGGTCAGAAGTGCATTCCCCAGGGGGACGGATCCTATTTGGCCCAGGGGTATGCTCCGACGCAATTTCAGCCCAAAATGACGGCAACGACTGCATTGAACCGGATAACGGCAGTACGTATCGAGTTGATACCCGATCCAAATCTTCCCCGCGGAGGACCCGGCCGATCGGTGTATGGCGCGTGCGCACTGTCGGAGTTCGAGATGCGCATTGCGGCGGCCGACGTGGCGATTGCGAACTACGATCAGTGGACGCCCGTGGCGATTGAATCGGCTATTGCGAGCGTGAATCCGTCGATACGGACGCTGGGATCGGAGTTTCCCGATCGGCAAGAGCGGAACCGCATTACCGGGGGGATTGCATTTGCCATCGACGGCAAGGCCGAAACTGCTTGGTCGACGGACGTTGATCCGGAGCGCCGCAATCAGGAACACGGCGCGATATTCAAACTGGCTGAACCGCTGAGCGTGGAACCAGGCAAGGTTTTGGCATTCCGGATCGGGCAGCAGCATGGCGGTTGGAACAGCGATGACAATCAGACGAATAATCTAGGACGCTTCCGCATTTCCGTAACGGATTCGGACGCATTGCCGGATCGGGTTTTGCCCGGATTGGTCCGCCAAGCGTTGGAACTCGCGCCCGAAGAGCGCAGTGAGCAAGAGTGGGGCCAGTTGTTCGCACAATGGCGGGTCACGCAGCCCGCGTTGGCGGAAGCCAACGCACGAATCGCCGCTTTGCTTCAAGCGCTGCCTTCGGGTACAACGCAACTCGTGCTTCAGGAACGGTCGACGCCACGCGTCACTCACCGGCTTGAGCGGGGTGATTTCCTGAGTCCGGCGGAACCGGTACGGCCGGGCGTGCCCGCTTTCTTGAATGCGCTGGACGTCGAAGGGGATCTAGACAGGCTTGACCTTGCCCGTTGGCTAGTTTCTCCGGAGGCGCCAACCACGGCACGTACATTCGTAAATCGCGTATGGCAACACTACTTCTCGGAAGGCATTGTTCAGACCGCATCCGATCTTGGCACGCAGGGCGATACACCAACGCATCCGGAATTACTCGATTGGCTTGCGGTTGAGTTTATGGAATCCGGTTGGAAGATCAAGGACTTGCACCGTCTTATCGTCATGTCATCGACGTATCGTCAGTCGTCCCAAACGACTCCTGCGTTGCTTGAGCTCGATCCCTACAACCGGCTCCTGGCACGCGGCGAGCGATTCCGAGTAAAGGGCGAGACGGTACGGGACATTGCGTTGTCGGCGAGCGGTTTGATCAATCTGACCGTTGGGGGTCCGAGTGTGTATGCGCCGGCTCCGGAATACTTGTTTCAACCGCCTGCCAGCTATGGTCCAAAGACGTGGAACACCGCCACGGGTCCCGAACGATACCGCAGGGCATTGTATACATTTCGCTTTCGCAGCGTGCCGTATCCTGCGTTGCAGGTGTTTGACACGCCCGCGGGGGATGCGCCGTGCACTCGGCGCGAGCGCAGCAACAGCCCGCTTCAGGCGCTTACGACGTTAAACGAGCCTCTGATGTTCGAATGCGCGGCGGGACTTGCGCGGCTTACTATTGCCGAGGGCGGCGCCACGACGCGTTCGCGGATGGACTATGCCTTCCGTCGTTGTGTCAGCCGGCCAGCGGACGAGTTGGAATTGGCCAGGCTGGAGCAATTTTTGGAAAAGCAGCGAGCCCGGATTGCGGCGGGTGAACTGGGTGCGGAAAGCATCGTGCAAACGGCGAACCCAGATGACGACATGGTTGAACTGGCCGCTTGGACGCTCACGGCACGTGTATTATTGAATCTGGACGAGACGATTGTGAGGCAGTAACCCTGCGAGGAGCGCGAATTCAGATGGATGGCACTTCAAACGGAGTCGGTCCCCGGATTGCACGGCGCTGGTTTCTGCAGCAGTGCGGAGTTGGACTGGGCACGGCGGCGTTGGCGCAGCTTACGGGATCCACTGCTTCAGCGGCGCGAATGGATCCGATGGCGGTGAAGCCGCCGCATTTCGCGCCGAAAGCGAAGCAGGTCATTTATCTTTTCATGGCAGGTGCGCCGAGTCAGTTTGAGTTACTGGATTACAAACCTGAACTCACAAAGTTTGACGGCACCCTTCCCCCGCCTGAATTGTTGAAGAATTATCGGGCGGCGTTTATCGATCCCAATTCGCGGCTTCTGGGGACTCGATTTAATTTTGCTCAACACGGACAGTCCGGCGCGTGGGTGTCCGAACTTCTCCCTCATTTCACTCGGATCGTGGACGATGTGACCATCGTCAACAGCATGGTCACTGACGCATTCAACCACGCTCCCGGCCAGATATTGATGAGCACGGGCTCGCAACAGTTTGGCCGTCCGAGCGTTGGAGCGTGGACGAGTTACGGACTTGGGAGCGAGAACAAGGACCTGCCCGCGTTTGTTGTTTTCAGTTCCGGGCAGAAAGGTCCGAGCGGTGGATCCGCGGTGTGGAGCAGCGGATTTCTGCCGACGGTGCACGAGGGTTGCTTGTTTCGCACGACCGGCGATCCGGTGCTGTACCTTTCGAATCCAGCCGGTGTAGATGACGTGGTGCAACGCGACACATTGGACGTGCTGGGCGAGTTGAATGGGCGCCAACTCGACGTCATGGGCGATCCAGACATTGCGACTCGCATCAACTCTTTTGAACTGGCGTTCCGTATGCAAAGCAGTGCGCCTGAACTCATGGACATTTCCAACGAGCCGCAGCACATTCTGGACCTTTACGGTGCGAAGCCGGACGAGCCTTCGTTCGCGAAGAACTGTATTCTGGCAAGGAGGATGGTCGAACGCGGGGTACGGTTCGTCCAGTTGTTTCACGAAGCATGGGACCAGCACGGCAACTTACGGAACGATTTGAAAAAGAACTGTAAAGACACGGACCAGGCGAGCGCGGCGCTTGTGATGGATTTGAAAGCCCGTGGCCTGCTTGAAGAGACCGTTGTGATTTGGGGCGGCGAATTTGGACGTACTCCGATGGTTCAAGGCGACGGCGACGATGGGCGCGATCACCACCCCAATGCGTTTACCATGTGGTTTGCGGGGGGTGGATTCAAACCGGGAATTACGTACGGCCAAAGCGACGATTTGGGTTTCAATGTGGGAAGCGGCCGCGTTCATGTGCACGATTTGCACGCGACCCTGTTGCACCAACTTGGATTCGATCACGAACGGTTCACGTACCGGTTTCAGGGGCTCGATGCGCGTCTCACGGGAGTGGAGCCAGCGCGAGTGGTTCGAGAGATTCTCGCGTAGCCTCCGATTATGGCTCCGGCAAGATTCGGCCGAGTAAATCGAGCCAATTGCCGTGCATGATGGCGGCGATGTCGTCTTCTCCGTACCCCCGCGAGCGAAGCATATCCGGCAGTTTCTGAAGGTCCGCGATGGTGTCCATGTCGCACGGGCTTTGTTCCAAACCGAAAAGTCCGTCAAGGTCGCTCCCGATGGCCGCATGCCTGCAGTTGCCCGCCAGTTGGCAAATGTGATCGATCTGGTCCACTACGAGGGTCAACGTAATGCCTTCGTTGGTTTGTTCGAACTTCCGGAACCCTGGCTGCAGCATCCAGATGTCGAAAACGGAACCGATTACTCCGCCCCGTTCGATGATTCGTTTCAACTGAACGTCGGTGAACTGGCGTTCATGCGGCACTAAGGCGCGGCAATTGCTGTGGCTTGCGAGTAGAGGTCCTTCATATCGATCAAGGGCCTCATCAAAACCCTTGTCGGTGAGATGGGTTACATCGAGTCCGATTCCAATTCTCGCCATTTCCTTCAGCAATTCGAATCCGATTTCTGAAAAGCCGAGGCTGGTCCCGGTGCCTCCCGCATACCGGCCCGGTCCGTAGTGGCCTGGCCCCAATAGCCGCAGACCTTGATCCCACCATTCCTGAAGGGTTTCGGGAGAGCGAATCGGGTCCGCGCCTTCCATCGAGAGCACCATGCCAAACGGCTGCGATTTGGCTTCGGGCGACTTCCATGCTGCCGCAGCACGATTCAGCGCCGCGCGATCGCGAATCAGCGTGATTATGCCTTCCTGCTGCAGGGCCATGTAGTAGGCCCACTGCGCCTGCGCGCTGGCGTAGGCCTGCGGCCAAGAAGGGTAATCCAAATCACGCACGGGAGTGCCTGTGGAACGGGCAAGTAAGGTGGCAATGAACATCCCCACCTGGCCTTTTCGCAGTTCGGGAAACGCGACCGTGCCTGCGGCACGGCCCCGCTCGGGCATACCGGTCTCGGCCTGGCGGATCTCATGAACGGTTCGTTTCAGATCCCGCGCGTAGTATTGCGCGTTCCAAGCAAGGTCAAGGTGGGCGTCGAATACGAGCACGTTGAGATTCCATTACGTTTTGCCTTCACGGCACTGCGTTGAATTCGCGCATTGTAACTGCATCGATTCTATCTGTCCACACGGACGGTCACCTTATGATCCGGGAAAAGGGCCGTCGCGCCATGACCATAGGGGCCAACGTGTTTCGGCGTTTTTCATGGTGTCGCTGCCGTTTGCCAGCGCACAGCCAAGAATTGCAATGACTAGACCCGCGGCTGCGATGCCGAGAATGGGGAGCCATGCCGTGGGTTCCACGGTATCGGCCGGATCGCCATCGTCGGAATGCCCTTCGTTCATCTCGCGCCAGGTCACATAGCCGGCCATGGCGAGGAAGATAACCCAATACAAATGATTGGTGTCGAAGAATGAGGGCTTACCCGGATAGAAGTAATACAGTGCAAAGATATTTTGAAACAGTGTCATAACCAACAGCAATGCAAGCACTGGGAACCATGCGGCCCGATCTTTTCCAGACCATTGCAGGTACAACCAAACGAGTGAGCAGACGACGCCCAACGCGGCAATGAAGCTCAGCGCGTTGACCACGGTGGAGGCCGTCCATGAGCTTCCATACTCGAGCAGGTTCTTATTCCAGTCTGCGATGCGGTCCTCGTTCACTCGGGTAATGCGATGGAAGACGGGTATTAAAGCAAGCACGAAGATGGAACAGGCCGCCTGCCAAGGTGACAGATTAGCCTTGCTGGAGCGATCGGGGAACGTGATCCCCAACATGCCAAAGGTAAAGACAAAGCCGCCCACAAGACCCACGGAGATTTCCATGATGTTCCAGTGGTTTGTCTCCAGTGCGGGTTCCAGGTTGCGAACCATATTGGCGAGCAGACGGCCAAGGGACATTCCAAGCCCAAACCCCATGAAACCCAGTAGTCCTGCGCGGATACTGCGAAAACGTTTTCTATAGACGAGCCACGCAAACATGCCTATCAGTCCGCCAGCGAATCCAGTCAGCGCATTGGAACGGAACGGATTCACATCGAATCCGATAACTTTATAGATGATTACCCAAGCCAGGCCGCCGGAAAGGATTGTCGCTAGAATCCCGCCAACCCAATCAACGGCGACGGAGCGATCTCGTTCCAGCAGCAGGCCCACCATAGCGCCGCCGTAGGCCCCCCACGCGCCGCCGCACAAGAGCAGTGTGAACATTCCGTAGGCGAAATTCCGGAACGTATCTGCTTGAGCATAACCGTGCAGAAGACCGTAGCTGATGTCTCCGCCGAGTCCGATGCCGGCTGCGGAAATGGCGGCGATGTGCGGCATTCTCTTAACAAGGGATTCCTGGCCAGTCACATACACGAACGCGAGTCCCAGCATTGCTCCGGGAAACATCGCGCCGAGCACGTGACCGAAGCTGCCTCGAATTCCCCACGCTGCGCCCACGGCAATCGCAACGAAACATGCACGCAGGATGCGGTCATGGAGTTCCATGGACGTGGTGCGCGACCCTGGCTTGTATGCGTGCGCGGGGGAGCGGTCCAATCCGAGATCGAGATGCTGCACATCCAATCCGGGCACGCCGATAGTCGCGGGCTCGGGCATGAACTGATCAACTACTTGGCCTGCGGGCAACCAAGAGGTCATGCCAGTTGTCCATACTGGATCGGCCGCGGTCAACTTGCCTTGTTCCCAGGCGATTCGCATCTGCGTTTCGGAGAAAGGGCCGTATTTTTTACTATTTCTGTGACAAAACCACTGTCTATCCACAATTGCGATCCTCCCACGTCAAACAAATTCCTAAGTAGGGGAAAGTCGACAAACAGGCGCACAAGGACAGACAAAGGGAGCAGGTTGGTACATCCGGGGGGTGATCCACACTGCACCACGGATCACTTTTACTGTACGTGCAAGTAGGGCGGCGCGTCAAGCGGAGGGTGGAGAATTTATTATCGGATGGGGGCCCATTTCAAACGTAAGAGTGCCGCCTTGCGCAATTTCGTCATGCGTGAACCACCACCGATCCAAAGTATTCCCGTTCAGTTGAACGTGCTGCACGTAAATGTTTTCCGGAGAGTTGCGCGGTGCCGAAACGGTCAGCTTCGCGTCTCCCATGTTGATCACGGCGCGCGAAAACAGTGGAGATCCAATTTCATACCGGGTGGTACCGCACACAGGATAAAACCCCAATGCGCTGAATACGTACCACGAGGAAAGTGTGCCGCCGTCGTCGTTACCGTCGAGGCCTACGTAGTCGTCAGAGTATTTGGCGTTGAGAATATGGCGCACCCATTTTTGCGTTAGATCAGGCCTCCCCGCCGCGTTAAAGAGATAGACCGCGTGAATGTCCGGTTCGTTACCGTGCCAGTAGTAGGGCCCTGGATTCCAATTGCCAACATTGCTATTTGACTTTGCAAAGAATGTGTTGAGCTCTTCAACAAAATACTCTTTGCTCTTGAACAGAGAAACGAGTCCTTCGGGGTCATGAGGTACAAACCATCTCCACTGCCATGCACTACCTTCTACATAGGCGTGTGTATAGCGTCCTCCCCGATCGGTGTAGGTGAGTTTCAACGGATTGAATTCCTTCTGGAAGCGACCCGTGGAGTCTTTGGCGTCGAAGAATTGTCTTTGTGGGTTCCACACATTCCGGTAATTTTGTGCATGGTTGGCAAAGACATCCGCGTCTGCATCGTGGCCGAGGGCTTTTGCCAATAGAGCAATGGCGTTGTCTTCGCATGCGAACTCAAGGGTTGCGGCGACCGACTCTCGCATTTTGTCACTGGGGCAATATCCGTAGTCCAGGTAGTGCTCAAGGCCTTCTCTTCCGGCAAAGCGGGTACCCTCTGGCTTGCCGCTGAGCGCAGTCTGGCGCATAAACTGATAGGCGGCCTCGGCGTCGAATCCGCGAATGCCCTTTAGATAGGCCTCTGTCACCGCGATATCCGCTGGGGTACCCAGCATGCAATTGGTGTAGCCCGCACCGGACGGCCATCGCGGGAGGCAACCACCGGCCTTTGCCATTTCCACCAGCGAGATCATCATATCGCGGGCTTCGCTTCTCGCGATGAGGTAGTAGAGCGGCTGCGCAGTGCGGCATGTATCCCAGAGCGACATGTCTGTGTAGTAGGTGAATCCCAGTGCATTGTGAACGGCTCGATCAAACCCTGTGTACTCGCCGTTTACGTCATTGAAGGCTGTCGGCATGTGAAATGCGCGGTATAAAGCCGTGTGAAAGATCCGCTGCTGTGTTTCGGTTCCGCCTTGAATCTGAATGCGCCCCAGGCGTTCGTCCCATGCATCGCGCGCCACGGCGGCGAGGAATTCAAACGTCTTGTCAGGTCCAGCTTCGGCAGCGAGATTCTGGCGTGCATTCTCTATGCTGGTATAGGAGATTCCGAGACGCATCTCAATGACTGTGGGTCCGTTGTCGGCGGAGTTGAATTCAAGATCGGCCTCGCACGGTTGTCCGGACGCCACCAATGCATGGGGCGTATATCCAACGCCTGTGCGTGTGCCTGTGACGGCAAAATCATGGTCAAACCGGGCTGAGAAATAGGCAGTAAGGCCGTCGTAACGCCCGGAGAACGATCCGTGGATCGTGACTTGCCCTTCGACCTCGCGGGTTTCAGGCAGTATCCGGACACGTGCATTTTCGGCGCGTCGCCCGCCGAGTGTGCTTGCGATATCCAGCAGTAGATGAGGGGCATCGCTTTCACGTGGATCGAAAGAATATCGATGCACGCCCACGCGTGGGGTTGCGGCGAGTTCGACCAGTACGCTTCGTTCCGCAAGGTAGAGTGTGTAGAGGCCGGGCGTTGCCGATTCGTACTTATGGGAAAAGGCGAGCGAGCGATTGTCACTTCGGTCGAGGTGAATCTTGCTGTCGCGGCTTGGGAACGTGCGGAATACACCGCCTTCGTGGGCATCGGCTCCTACGAGCCGGGTGTGGCTGAACCCGATGATCTTGTTGTCGCCATAAAAATAGCCGGATCGGTTGTATCCTTTTGCGCTGGTCACGATTCCCGCTGTGTCCGGCGCCAGACGGACCATGCCAAATGGAGTCGTGGCACCGGGCGTGTTGTGGGCACACATCCAGGGAATTCCGCCTGTTCCCAAGAACACATTAACTTTTGCATTACGGGCAGTGGGCACGACTGCCAGGGTCAAGGAACCGGGGGTGGCGCTGACCCTGTATTGGTAGTACCCGTAAATGGATAGCGGCACAGAAAGCACGCAAAGGACAAGCAGAAGCGTCGCGATTGCCATCCACTTCAGTGCACGTTTCATTAGATTTTTCTCCAGGATCTCTGGCTACATCCACCGGCGTTATTGCACGTCTACCTTTCGCGATACGACCTCTCCGGTAATGATGTCCTCAGCTTGCAGCGTCCAAGCACCGGAATCATCGTTAAATGCGAATCGTATATCGGTTGCGACTGTCTGATTACCCGTAATGACAGTGCGTTGCATCCAATCCGCGGGTGTACCAGCGGGGTCTGTGAGTCTCAGGCGCACGGGACGCAAGCTGTCAATGCCGGGCACCTTTACTCTAACGTGTATGGTTTCGCCTCTTTTAGCAGAGTCTGGCATCAAAATCTCTGGCTTCCCGGGTTGTCCAAGGAGCACGGCAAAGAAGGAGGCGCGATTCGGCCGTAGTTCAGCGGAAAAGCGGTCCGTTTCTCCAAGGTAACGCCGTGCTTTCAGGTCGAATACATGGCCGGGGTTCGGTACCGTGACATGAACGGGCCCTTCTTGACTCCCCAGCAACGCAACAATCTGCATGTTGCCGTTTTTCCATCGGGTGATTTCGACATCGTGTTCCGACTGATTTGCGGCAGCGTTCACCGTAACGGAAGGACTTATTCCCGATGCCTCAAGCAGGTCGCGCACGAAGGAATCCGCCGGAGCCTCGAACAACGAAAAGTTCAGCAATATGGCCTTGCCCTTCCCAGACTCATTCAAGACGCACACGGGCGCTTTAAGGCCGGTCCAGAAGTGAATGTAATAGGCTTCGCCGAGGCCCTTTGCCGTTGTCAACTCGACATTGGGGTCGACTTTCATCTGCGGATAAATGTCTTTGCCATGCCAGTTTCCCCATCGCATGATCAAAGCGCGATCACTCAGGGTGCCGTCGATGTATATGCGATCAATTTCGCGTGCAGGACGGTTTCCGGTCTGGCTCACTCCAAAAACGTCATTGAGCTGACCCGCGGCGAGCGGCTTGCAATGCCCGTCGTACAGCGCGGGGCGCACATCGGCGATGAGAGTTCCGCCATTGTGTACATATTCGCGCAAGGCCGTTGCTTCCACCTCGGACATGGCGAACGTCAAGGGGAGTATGACCGCCTTGAATCGGCTCAAATCGACTTCGCCTTGGCGCAACATGCGATCAGTGAAATACCGGAACTGCAGGCCCGCTCCGTGAATCAACTCGTGCCAGCGTTCATGGTCCCGCTTGTACAGGCCAAAAGTCTCGTTATTGTCAAAGTGGGCAATATAGGTAGACGGCATGGAGTACATCATGCCGATGGCGTCATCCTGTATTTCGCATTGCATCAGCAGCGTACCCAGTCCGTCGCGGACAATCTGGGTGTCTTCGAGGATTTCGCGGGTTGCGGGAAACGGCGCCATATTGGGTGCGAGATAACCGTTGTATCCGTCGAGGTTGTCCCAACGCCACCATTGAATGGTGTTCATTCGATCCGTTACTTGTTGCCAGTATTTGAAAAGCAATTCTTCCACATCTGGCGTGTAGCCGATCCAGCTCCCCATGGGAAATTCTGGCGGGGCGATGGAGCGCATGACTTCGTTTGCGGGGCCTTCATACGATCCGTAGTAATCCATCTCGCGCACAAATAAATCGATGTCGCCGCCCTGGCGGCTGCGCGTGGTCAGCTTTCGTATGGTGAAACTATCGGTACCCTCGAAGCCTGTAAATGCGTACGGATCTGTCTCCATAAAAGCTTTCTGGAATTGCTTGCACCATTCGACATAGGAGTAGTTTTGAAAGGCTTGGCGGTCATACCATCGGGCAAAGTTGCCTGCCTGGAGCGCGCGCATCTCATCGTTGATATCGCCATGGGCTATTTGTTTGTCCAGGGCATCATCCTTGGCGCCTTCGCTGTCGGTGCGGTGAAGGAGCGTCCGTTCGTCGAAGTAGAGGCGAAACCATTCCGGGGCGTCGGCTGCGGGTAGATCGCCTTCGGTCAGGAGTTCGATGGCATCGAATGAAGGATAGCTCGTGCTCCATTCACGGTTGAGCGATTGAATGTCGGCATATATGTCATTGAGGTACCTGCGATACGCCTGGAGGCAATGCGGACTCAAGCAAGATGCGCGAACGGCGTTCTCGTCGCCAAGTGAATAGGCAAACACACCGAGTTTGCGCGCTTCCGCCGCGCCCTCGACCACGGCTTGCACGGATTTGGCCATGGATTCCGGGTCGTGAACACACCCGCCTTTTAGCGCGCCGGTTTCCGGATCCAGCATGGCCGTGGTGGTGTGGCTGCTGGCACGGAAACTGGCGGCGTAGGGCACGTACGCCACGTTGTTCGCCGCGAGAGCAAGGTGGGGCGGTCCACCTTGGAGGATGGCCGTGACGCCGTATCGGGCCAGGGCTTCGATGCCGTATGCCGCAAGATCGCCCGTGGCGTGATTCCACATTACAAAATTGAATTGATTGCGATTGCGTGTTGGAACACGCAGGTAGGCGTAACCGTAGCTAATTTCGGATTCCGCATACATCAGCACAGCTTCGACCCGAAGCAGCATGGGAGCCCAATCGGAGACGTCGAAGGCTATGAGCATTCCGTCAACCGCTTTCTGGCGCTTTCTATCGAGGATTCTCCCTCGCGTGTCTGTCAACCGCGCCTCCACGGTATCGCCTTCGACCGGAACTCCAGAGAAACGCACCCGGCCTGTCACGGACTCGCCACGCTCAGCCCAGTCGCGTTCCAGCTCCACGGCGACTATTGCACGATCCGCAGCCACAGCAAACGGCGTGCAGCTCCATGTTTCAACGAGATTGTTGACCCGAGCAATCGCATGGGCTTGGTAGTCGCCTTCGCGGAGATGCGGAAGGGCTATTTGTTGGGTTTCTGCTTCCTTGGCGGCGACTGGCGCAAGCTTGATTGAGACGCCATCCCAACGACGAAGTGTCACTTCAATGGCAGTGCCCTCGGGAAGACCCGTATAAGTCAGCGAAAGCTTGGCAGGCGCGCCTGATGTATCCCACATGAGATCTGCGCGCGAGTCTCTGCCGGCAGCCCAGAGCAGGGCTCGCCCCTGCGCCTGCATTTGATAGTCAAACGTCGTTTCCCAACCCAATTGGAATTCCAGCCTCTCGCGGCTCGGGAGCACAACGATGCGGCCCTTTCCCAATGTCGCGTACCTGCCCTGGGGCAAGGATCGTGCTGCTTCATCGGTGTCGAGCGAGTCTTCGAATGGGGTTGCCTTGTCACCGACGAGCACAAGTCCCGCGCCGCGCTCCACGGCATTTCTTAATTCGAGATTCAACCATTCGGGAATCGCGTCTAATGTAAGTTGGTTGAGAAAAAAGACGGCTTGGCCTTCGCCCAGCAACCGCTTCACGCGGTTGCTTCCGGCTTCAGGATCGCCTCCGTACCAATCGGGCCTGCCGTCGCCAACAATACGGTCGCCCATAAAATAGATGGCGTGTCCTTCGAGATCGAATCGCTGCATCATTTCGACGATTTCGCGGGCTTCCGTACTTCCTTGAGACCATGGAACCATGAAGACGACTTTCACGGCACCGCCATTCAGAGGCTTTCCCCATTTCGTGTGTGGAGTCTCGAATTCGCCGGAGACGGACAATTGATCGGACAAGTAATCCCACCCCAGGATCTTTTCTTCGCCTTCCTGTCCTGCGACCGGTGGCGTGGTAATCACGAGCAAGAGAGTGGCCAGTGTCCAAACGACACGAACGACTTGTTCAATTCTTTTCATGCAATTTACCTCGTTTGCTCACTGCCGTTGGCCCATGTACACGCCACTTGCGAGCACAGCACTCCCATAAAAGGTCAGTGAATCCGCGCTACTGGTAGAACCACTCTGAAGGAAGTATCTTCAAGATTAAGGAGTGGCCTCCCTCGTAGTTGAAATAGGTGAGGTACGCGCGATCGGCAAACCATGTGACAGCCGGGTAGGCCCATTGGTCCGTTGGACCGTCTTCAATGTTTTTCACCGTTGACCAGGTTTCGCCTTCGTCGTTGGACAGAGCGGCTGTCAAGGGCCGTCTCGCCCCCGCTCCGGCATTGTTGTTCCAGATGGCGAGCAAATCGTCTGTGCCGGGCACGCGGCTTATGGAGACAGGCGCGGCAGTTCCGGTAAGGGGTGTTGGAACAGGATCGCTCCATGTCGATCCACCGTCGGCAGAGATGCTTTTAAACTGACCGCCGAGTCCAGTGCGCATGAGCATTAGTACACGGCCATCCTTCAATTCGATGCATGCCGGCTCCCAGGATCCGTCTCCGGGCTTGACGCGTTGCGACTCGCGCCAGGTTTCCCCTTCGTCGTCCGAGAGGTAGCAGTAGCTATCGCCGTTTTCCCAAGCCTCGAGCAGGATTCGGCCCGATTTGAGGCGAATGGATCGGCCATTTGTAAGACCGGTGTACTTGTTATCGGGGCTGAGTTGTTTGGCCGGACCCCAAGTCTTTCCTTCGTCGCCTGAGACGCGCATCATCACCCGGCAGTCCGTGGACTCGGTGTTCTTCTGGCAGTAAAACAATGCGATACGGCCGTCTTTCAGGCGAAGGAAATTCACCTCCATGACGTTACGTCCGCCGTCATTTTCAACGAGTGTAAATTTGCCTTCCCATGTGTATCCGTTGTCCGTGGAGATCAGCCCGGAAATGCGGGCAGGTCCGTGATCGGCTCCGTCACCCGCGTAGAATTCTGTCCAACCGAGCAGCAGCGCGCCGTTCCGCAACGGAATGATCGCGGCCTCGCTGTTGCGCGGATTTCCAGAATGCACCGGCACAACTATCGACCTGAAAGGTTCCTCTGCGCTCGAGAGCACCGCCACGAAAGCGATTACCATGAGGCTGGCCACGGACTTCGTCATTTATCGTCTCCCCCACTCTGTCTATTTCGCTTCCACTTCGGGCCACAAGGCATTAATGGCTTCCACGGTTTTTTCGGTTAGCACTTGGCCCCCCTCGAAGCCGACGACATTGCTTTCGGCGACCGCGCTGTATCCGCCGCCTTTTGCGGCGCGTTCCGTGGGCACGTAGGTTCCGGGCCCGGCGAGTTGAATCACGAATGTTTGCAGCGCCTTGCTGCGTGCTTTCATTTGGAGGCCGTATTCGGTGAATAACTCGAAATCGTTAGTGACAATTACGATGTCGCCCAATCGAATTGCATGCAACTCCATCAAGTAAGGAAGTGTTTGTCCTGCCAGTTGCTGTTCATACCGGTCGACTACGGATTGATGCCAGACAACACGACGGCGGTTGTTTGGATCGTGTGAAAGCGATTCCACATGCGCGCGCGCTTCCGCGCTTTCCTTTTCAGTAATTGTACGCAAAGGCAATTCTATCGTCCGCACTGTATGTTGCATTTTCAGATCCGAGTGCTTCTCTTTTGCTGCTCCCTCGTAGGCTTCTTCCCATGCCGCAACAATCCTTCTGGCCAACTCCTCCAGGCGATCGATGCCGCGCAGTTCGCGCATGCGTTCTTCGGCCGCCTTTCGCACCATGAGGTGGGGAGACTGGTCGCCGGCCGCGCCGGTCCAGCCGAGCACGGCGAGATTCGGGCCGTACTTGGCTTGAAGCGTTTCACGGACGTTGTGCCAGAAATCCGCGTTGACGGCGGAACGCCCTTCCACTTCTTGCGATGGACAAGCTATATTTACTGCAGTCGCGACGAGCTCCTCTCGTTCATTCCAAATGAATAACACCTCAACACCCTGATCCTCTCCTCCTTCGATGGCGCGGAAATCGGGCTTGTCCGTGGGGCCATACATCTGTGCATGTCCATCAGCGTAGATCGAGCGCCGGTTTTGTGCCACGACCGCGTGGCCGAGTCCCCATCCCGCTTTGGCGGGTTTCCGGGATTCCCATGCGGCAATGACCGCCCCTGCGACACGGTCAGCCAGGAATTCCACGTACACTTCCGGTTGTATCACATCGTCTTTTGGAATCGTGTATGCCTCGATTTCGGTGACCGGTGCCGTATGCGTATGAGTTGCGCTAAGCAAGAGCTTGGAGGGGTCAAAATCCGTAAGCCGGGGGGTGATGCGCTCGCGGACTTTGTCCAAAATGCCTTCCCGAATGGCCACAAGATCGCAGGCCACCATAATTGCCTGATCCACGACGACCTCTGCATCGCGCGACTCCAAGGCGAGCGCTACTGCGAGCACTTCGCTTTCCACGATAGAAGCAATACGGGTGTTCATCTGTCCCGAAAGCGCTACGGGACCATCGGGCGTTATCGACGCGGTTGAGGAGCCTGCAAACAACTGTGCGGCATTACTTGTCCACGGAAGGAGCATCACGGCCACCGTCAAGCCAATGAATCGCCGCCGTCGATTATTCCGGTTTATTTTGGTGGACATCCTGAATTCTCCTTGGACGAGCAATTTATACGGGAACGCTATTCGCTTCGGCCTGCGAATTCAAATTCCGTGCGCGGGCGGACGCGCAAATCCAGGTACCGGCGTTGCCTTGAAGCAGTTTCGGCTTTCTGTTTAGATGATCCCCAGAAGCGCGGGCCGAGCATCCCGCGATCCGACAGGGCCGATTCCATATCCAGCAAGGAGCCACGGTATGACTGGCAAAGGCAACGATTTTCAGTTTCCCCGTCGTATTGTATTGCAGGGAGCTATCGCGGCGGGTGGCGCGGCTATACTTAGCGGCGGCGCAGCACACGCCGCGGAAGGAGCGGAAGTGACTTCCATATCACTCAAGCAGAATGGTGTCGTTTTGTTTCAAGGCGATTCCATCACGGACGCGGGCCGCAACAAGGAGCAACTTGGACCCAACGATTTATCTGCCTGGGGTTTTGGGTATGCCATGATGGCCGCCTCCGCGATTCTTGGCGCACACGCGAGGCTCACGCTGCAGTGTTACAACCGGGGCATTAGCGGCAACAAGGTACCCGATTTGGCGGCTCGTTGGCAGGCCGAGACCATTGATCTGAATCCGGCGGTACTGAGCATTCTGATTGGAGTCAATGATCTTTGGCATAAGAAGAGTGGAAAGTACGATGGAACGGTCGAACAGTACGAGTCCGGATATGCCGAACTCTTGAATCAGACCAAGGCGGCCCTTCCGGATGTTATTCTGGTGGTATGCGAGCCGTTTGTACTTCGTTGCGGCGCGATTGACAGTTCCTGGTTTCCGGAGTTTGACGATCGGCGTGCGGCCGCCAAGCGGGTGGCGGACAATGTAGGGGCCATCTGGGTGCCTTTTCAATCCATGTTCGATGCGGCGGTGAGCGAAGCAACACCACCGGAATACTGGGCCAAGGACGGTGTGCATCCGTCGGTCGCCGGACACGCGCTGATGGCAAGGACATGGCTGGAAACTACAGGCCTGGGTTAAGATTCGTTTTCCGGCTGTTCGTGCGTATTACCCTTATAGACCTGCATTTGGCGGCACCGTTGCATTTATTTCCAATGACGGGATGCGTTACATTCTTGCAGACCTGATTTGAATGCGACATGCGTGGAACTGGGGGCCGCCTATGACAGGAACGGTTGTAGAGCCGGGAGTTCTGTATCCTTCGCGTCCGATATTGATTGTGGACGATGACCCGCAGATGTTGAAGCTGGTTCAACTGATGTTGCGCACGGAGGGGCTCACCAATTCCATTACGTGCAACGATCCACTTCAGGTGCGCGACCTTTTGGAACATCAGGCCGTCAGCCTGATCTTGCTCGATATCGCCATGCCGCACATGAACGGCGACGAGCTTTTGACGTCGCTGCGTGAATGGGTGCCCGAGGTAGCTGTGCTCATGTTGACGGGCCAGAATGATCTGGATATGGCGGTCCGTTGCATGCGCCTTGGGGCACAGGACTATCTGTTGAAGCCGTTTGAGCCCAGGCGATTGATGGCAAGTGCGCGGCGGGCGCTTGAACTGGGCGAGCTTCAGGCCGAGTACCGGCAGTTTGTGACCAACTCCGTGCTCGACGAGATTCAGAATCCGGCGGCTTTTTCAGGCATCGTAGGCGATTGCGCCAGCCTTCGGGCGATCTTCCGTTATATCGAGATCATAGCGCATTCGCGAAAGCCAGTACTTATTACCGGCGAGAGTGGGGTTGGAAAAGAGCTGATCGCAAAAGCCATTCACCGATTAAGTTGCCCGGACTCGCCATTTGTCAGCGAGACGATCTCGGGATATGACGACACCATGCTGATGGACACGCTCTATGGGCATGTGTCGGGTGCCTATACGAGCGCAGGGGATGGCCGAATGGGGCTGGTTGCCGGCGCGGCCGACGGTACGCTTTTTTTGGATGAGATTGGCGATCTTTCTCCCACTTCGCAACTGAAGCTGCTGCGATTGATACAGGAACGAGAGTACCGCCATTTGGGATCGGACACGGTTCACCGTACGGCCGCCCGGTTTGTTTTTGCCACCAACCGCGATATCGTGGCGATGCAGAAATCGGGCGCCTTCCGGCGGGATTTGTACTATCGGATTAGCAATCATCACATCCATGTTCCGCCGTTGCGCGATCGCAAGAGCGACATTGCTCCACTGGTCCGCCACTTTGTGGCAATTGCGGCAGGGGAACTCAATGTCAAGCCGCCGGCGGTTCCCAATTCGCTGTACCAACTACTTCGCACGTATTCGTTTCCCGGCAACGTGCGCGAGCTGGAACATATGGTGTTCAATGCGGTGGCGAGTACAAGCGGAAATACGCTTTCGCTCCAACCGTTCATTCAACATATCGAGCGCATTGGGGACGCCGCCATTTCGGATGAGGCCGCAACGAACACACCGGCCGGATTGTTCAGCGATCACCTTACCTTGCCCACGCTGGGTGAAGTACAAGAACAGTTGATTGACGAAGCGATGCGGCGATCGGGAGGCAATCAAGGGATTGCGGCCCGGCTGCTGGGCATCTCGCGTACGGCGTTGAACAAGCGCCTGAACAGCGATCGTCAGGCTTAACTTGCGTTACCTGGGGTGTGCCAATCTGCACAGTCCCCACAATAGGCACAGGCTCGCAAGTCTTTTCACTCTTTCATCTTAGCAGCGATTGCGACAGCCATGTGTGAGTTTGTTCACACCCCGGAAATTCTGCCGTAGTTCGCTAACCTCTTTTCCCATCGCCCTTTGCCAGTTATACAACCGTTGGCATGGCAAATGCGCTCCCTATGAGTCTCACGAGGGGGAACTACGGGGACTTCATCCATGCAGCCGTATCCGATCTTGACGCGCACCGGGCGCAAATTTCCGGTCAACGCCTCTGTTTCAATGCGATTTACCGCGGACCCCGCGCTATTTTCAGGGGTTTGCCTGTCGTGCCTTGAGTTTGCCACCGCGCTTCACCCGGCCAATGCGCCGAAGGTTCCCATTGTGCTGCGTGAATTGCTTACGAATGCACTGGAACATGGCAGCAAAAACAACCCGGAGAAGAAGATTGCCTGCCGAGTAACTCGTATTGGCGACAACGCGATAGAAGTTGTGGTTGAAGATGAAGGGAATGGTTTTGATTTCTCCGAATTGGATTTGTCCGCGCCATCATCGCCCGACGAAGATTGGCATCGAGGGCTGAGGCTGGTACACACGCTGAGTGACAGTCTCCAGTTTGATGCCGGTGGCCGGAGGGTTACGGCATTGCTGTCGTGGGAGACGGAACGGCACGGGCACTTTGAGGTTCACTCTCACTAGCGGGCACACGCACAACACAAGGGGGATTGGATATGGCTGTGTACACAGCGAACCAGACGGATGAGGGGATTCCGCAGGTTGCCGGCAAGTACCTAACGTTCATGCTCGACAAGGAGACGTACGGGCTGGAAATACTACGCGTACAGGAGATCATCGGTCTACAGCCCATCACGCGCGTTCCCAAGGTGGCGGAGTCCATTCGAGGCGTAATCAACTTGCGTGGAAAGGTCATTCCGGTTCTTGATCTCTCCAAGCGATTTGGCTTGGAAGCCATTGAAGATACGCCGCGCACTTGCATCATCGTAACGGAACTGCTGCTTGAAGACGAAATATTCACGATGGGATTGTTGGTCGACGATGTATCTGAAGTCGTGGACATTGGCGCCGATGCCATTGAGCCACCGCCCAACCTGGGCGCGGGGGTTGAGACAAATCTCCTGCGCGGCATGGGGAAAATCGGGGAGCGGGTCGTGATGTTGCTCGATGTGTCCAGAATTCTGTGCATTGGGACCGTGTCCGGTCTGTTGGAGAAAGTGGAAGCGGCGTAGGTCGCGGCT
Organism: Candidatus Hydrogenedentota bacterium; assembly: GCA_045863295.1. Taxonomy (GTDB): domain Bacteria; phylum Hydrogenedentota; class Hydrogenedentia; order Hydrogenedentales; family SLHB01; genus BTWA01. Next base: position 70,929 of record BTWA01000018.1, on the reverse strand, counting down.
TTCGGAGCCGTTCACGGGGGTGTGCGGCCACCGGTACTTGGGGGATACGTGGCAAGCTTCTTGCCCACGGGGGGCGCGGCAATCGCAGTACGTTCGCAGCGAACCGCGCAAGTTTCTGAAAGGCACCTGTTATGTTCAAGAATATGAAACTCAGTACGAAACTAGGTGTTGGTTTCGGAGGATTGATTCTCATTGCGGTCGTACTCGGGGGTATCGCGGTGAGCAGCATGTTGACCGTTAGTCAATCGGCGGCGATGCTTGACTTGGAGTATATCCCTGAGGTCGCGGTCGCCACGGCGACGGAACGGCACGCACTACTCACGATGTACAACATTCGAGGCTATGGATTAACGGAGACGGTTGGATTTCTAGAAGACGGGCGCAAAGAACTTCAGGAAGTCGACACGGCGCTGTCGGAAGCAAAGGATCTTGCGGAGAAATCTGAGCATCTCGTTGCATTGAAGTCTTCGGTATCCGACATTTCGACACTGGTAACCGATTACTCCAAGCTGGTAACCGATACTGAGAAGAACATAGCCGAACTGGACGCGGCACGAGCCGAGTTGGACAGTTCGGCCAAGGCCTACATGGATGCGTGCTACGCGTTTCTTTCCGGGCAGAATGCTACTTTTGGCCGCGAAATCCGCGGAGAAACCACGAATGTCGCGGCAAATACCTCGTTAGAATCCCCTGTGAACGCGTCCGGTCAAGTGGCCGCCGGGGCGGCAACGGCTCTTGCGGACGAATCATTTACCGACTCGTCAAAGCTATTAGAACGTTTGGAGAAGATATCCACCGTCAATGAGATTATCAACCTGGGCAACGCGACGCGACTGGCCAACTTCAAGGGACAAGCGCTACGAGACGTTTCCATCGTCAAAGACGGCATGGAAAATTTCGCCGCCATGAAAGAGAAGTTTGACTCGCTTCGAAAGATTACGCGCTTAAAAGAAGATTTGGAATTGATAGATCAGTGCGAGGAGGCAGCCAATCAATACAAGGACGGTCTTACCCGGTTGATCGCGGCAACGGAAACGCTGGACACCATTGCCGTGGAGCGAGGACAAAAAGGCGAGTTGGTGCTTTCGAAAGTCCAGGAACTGTCACAAAAGGGGATGGACGAGACTGTCAAGATAGCAGAGGCATCCGGGGCCCTTCTTGCACGATCCTCATGGATACTTGTAGTCGGGCTTGCTACTGCGGCGGTACTTGGCATTGTCATAGGGATCGTGGTAACGCGAAGCATTACGAAGCCCATCAATCGTGTAATTCAATCCCTTACTTCGGGATCCGAACAAGTGAACTCAGCGGCAAACCAAGTGTCGCAATCAAGTCAATCGTTGGCAAGTGGCGTGAGCCAACAGGCGTCGAGCCTGGAGGAAACGTCGGCGTCCCTTGAAGAGTTGACTTCCATGACGCGTCAAAATACGGAGAATGCCAATCAGGCAAATTCGATGGCGTCGGACGCGGGCCATGCGGCGCAGAAAGGGCGGGAAGCGATGCAGCGCATGTCGACGGCGATTGTCGACATCAAGAAGGCGTCGGATCAAACGGCGAACATCATTAAGACGATCGATGAAATTGCCTTCCAGACCAATCTGCTCGCCCTGAACGCGGCAGTGGAAGCGGCCCGCGCCGGGGACGCAGGCAAGGGGTTCGCTGTTGTTGCGGAAGAAGTGCGCAGCCTGGCGCAGCGCAGTGCGGACGCGGCCAAGAATACAGCAGCCTTGATAGAGGGGGCGCAGTCGAGTGCGGAAAACGGCGTGGCCGTATCGACCGAGGTGGGCGCGATCCTGGAGCAAATCGGTGAGTCCGTGAACCGGGTGACGCAATTGGCAGCCGAGGTGTCGGCTGCTTCGAAGGAACAATCGAGCGGAATCGATCAGATCAATTCGGCCGTGGCGCAGATGAACACGGTCACGCAGGCCAACGCGGCGAATTCGGAAGAGGCGGCGGCGGCCAGCGAGGAACTGTCGGCGCAATCCGAAGAGCTGGCGCGCATCGTAGAAGACTTGTCCACTATTGTGGGCGGCAAGTCGGGCGAACGCGCGGTGCACAAGACAGCGAAGCCGGTTGCGCGGCGGCATACACATTCACCCTTGGAACGGCAGCACAACGCAGTCGTTCCCACGCATAGCCACGAGACGGCCAAGCCCGAGCGTTCGGTGCGCCCGTCCCCTTCAAAACACCGCGAACCGGAGTTGGTCGGCGCGGGTGCATCTTCCAACGGCCGCCGGCCCGAGGAAGTAATCCCGCTGGATGACAATGACTTCGGCGATTTCTAAGCCGTCAGTTGGACTCTAGTGCCGCAGAGGATGGAACGGGCTACCCGGCGGGGGCTTCGGCCCCCGCCGGATAACCAGACAGGGGTGGCCCCGCGTGTTTACCGAAACCTTTAATTCGCAATTGGAGAACTTGGCCGAGCAAGCGGTGCTGGCGGATCTGTTTGACTTGCCGGGCCTTGCACAAATGCACACGGGTTTTCTAGAGACCTCGGCAAGCGCGGCTTCTGCCAAGGAGACGGTTATTGCGTCCGCGCTGGCAGCGAGTGCAAAGCTAGTTGAGTCCCTCATATTGGAAGAGTGTGCGGATCCGGCGGCGGGACTGGAGGCCGCAAGGCAAACCATTGCGCAGTGCCAGACGATAAGCAAGGGTTTTGCTCCTGCTTCGCCAAAAGTGTTTCCGAAGCTGTTACAACTCGACGGAGAGGCCCTGGGTACGGTCTTGGGTGCAGTGACAGCACCTGAAAATAGACTGCTGGCTCCATTCGATCCGATGACGGGCGATGTGGATTTGTTGGCGGAGTTTGTCACCGAGGCTATGGAACACCTCGAAAATGCCGAGGTGGCGCTGCTGGCTCTGGAGACAAATCCTGATGATGCGGAATCGTTGGACGCGGTCTTTCGCGCGTTTCATACGATCAAGGGTGTCGCCGGCATGCTGCACGTGGATGCCGTACAGGCGTTGGCCCATGAATCGGAAAACCTGCTGGACAAAGTGCGGCGTGGGGAAATCCCTGTTCAGGCCTCTGTAATGGACGTGGCATTGAGGGCCGTAGATTTCTTAAGAAGGCTTATTGGGTCCTTGAGCGAGGCGTTGAAGGGCGGCCTGATGGTACCACCGCCGGATTTGCCAGAGCTGATCGTGCAGATTCAATGCGTTCAGAATCCTGATTGCCACAAGGCCGTCGTCACCAAGGCCGAGTCCACGGACCGAGGGCGCCCCCTGGGTGAAATCCTTGTGGACATGGGAGTAGCCACCCATGGCGATGTGGCGGAGGCGATTCAGTTGCAGGCGGCATTGCTTCCGCCCACGGAGTTGGGTGAGTTGCTTGTGCGCGCAAATGTGGTTACTCGATCGCGCGTGGACCGGGCGTTGGAGATGCAGCGGCAACAGCCCGACAAGCGGCTTGGGGAAATCCTGGTGGAGCAGGAGTGGGCAACGCAACGCGATATCGAAACGGCTCTACAGAAGCAGGCACTTCCGCCTCAGTCTCCATTGCTTGGCGAGGTGCTTATCAAAAGCGGCAAAGTGTCACCTGGTGAGGTAGCTCAGGGATTGCGCCGGCAACAGGCGGCCCAGCGGGGCGGCAATTCCGTGAAAGAGGTGCTCAAAGTTGATGCAGAGCGTCTCGACAAGCTGGTAGACATGATTGGCGAGCTGGTCATTGTCCAGTCGATGGTGACTCAAACGGACGGATTTCGCAAATCCGCTTCGGCGATGGCACTACGCAATCTTGACCAACTCGACCGTATCACGCGTGATCTTCAGCAAACCGGCATGTCTTTGAGAATGGTTCCGCTTCGTTCCACTTTCCAAAAAATCACACGGCTGGTGCGTGACCTCGCGCAAAAGACGGGCAAAGAAGTCGAATTTGTGGTCAGCGGGGAAGATACGGAGATCGACAAGTCAATGGTAGATCAGATTGGCGATCCCCTGGTGCACATGATCCGAAATGCCGTAGACCACGGCTTGGAGGACACTGCGGCCGAGCGGATGGAAGCCGGAAAACCTGCCAAAGGTACGATTGAACTTCACGCGTTTCATCGTCACGGCAACCTCGTGATTGAAATTCGGGACGACGGGCGCGGGCTGGATCGCGATCGCATCCTTGCCAAGGCACACGAGCGAGGCATTGAGTGGGCCGGCGATCATATGTCGGACCCGGAAGTGTGGAATCTCATCTTTGAGGCGGGTTTTTCGACGGCCAAGACGGTCACCGATGTCTCCGGCCGGGGCGTGGGAATGGACGTGGTACGGCGCAACGTTGCGCAACTGCGTGGGCGCGTGGATATTCAGTCGGTGCTGGGGAGGGGTACGACGTTTTCTATTCGACTTCCCTTGACGTTGGCCATCATAGACGGCATGGCGCTCATGGCGGGCAATGAGCGTTATATCACTCCGATTGGGAGTGTTGTGCGGGCAATTCGGCCCGAAGGCCGCGATATTCAGACGTTCAACCAGAGAGGCGAGATGCTGTCTCTTCAGGGACATTTAATTCCGTTGTTTCGGTTGAAACGCATTTTGGACATGCGCGCGCCGGAGCCGGAGTTGACGCAATCCACGGTGCTCGTGGTTGAAGACAACGGCAAGCAGATTGGGCTTGTGGCGGATGAACTCCTGGGACAGCAACAGACCGTGGTGAAAACACTGGGCCGTGCCCTGGGAAGCGTGCCTGGGATTGCAGGGGGCGCGATAATGCCGGATGGTCGGGTCGGCCTCATTCTGGACGTTGCGGGTTTGATTCGCATTACGGAAACCGAGGAAGTGAAGCACGCGGATGAGTCGTTGGAATTGCAACACTCGATGGAGCAGTAGACCATGATGGATGTACGTTATATAAACCCGTTCCTTTTCGCGGTACATAGTGTGTTCAGCACGATTATTCAGGTGGATCCGAAACGGCGCGGCGTGGCCGTCGCGAGTACGCCACCTGATCCAGAAAATCTGGTGGCGCTGATCGGGTTGAGCGGCGCTGCCAAGGGAACGGTAGCGCTTCAACTACCGGTTTCCACGGCGTTGGCAATCGTCAATAAATGGCTTTGCATGGAGATCACGGAAGTGGATTCCACCATCTGCGACGGAGTCGCGGAGTTTGTCAACATGATCGCGGGTCAAGCGAAGGCGACTATTTCGGAAGGCGACATGGAACCTATATCGCTGGGATTACCGAGCGTCGTTCACGGTGCGAGTTTCAAGGTGGATTATCCTGGAAAGACCACGTGGCTGGAGATTCCTTTCGAGTGCGAATTGGGGCCCTTTAGTCTTCGCGTTACTTTGGCCATGGAACGCGAGACGGCTGGAGCATTGATATGAAAGTATTGGTTGTCGACGATTCCGCAGTGATGCGGAAAGTGCTTATCGGCGCGCTCGACCGCGCCGGGATCAAGGAAGTAGTACAAGCCAGCGACGGCGTGGAGGCCGTCGAATGCAGCAAGTCCGCGGAGGTGGACTTGGTGTTGATGGATTGGAACATGCCCAACATGAGCGGGATTGACGCCGTGCGCGCCATTCGCGGTATGGGTAAGTCCATGCCCATCATCATGGTAACCACGGAGGCGGAAAAGGGGCGCGTGGTTGAGGCTATCAAGTCCGGCGCGAACAACTATGTAATCAAGCCTTTCACTCCCGAAGTCATCATCGAGAAGATCAACGCGACGCTCAAACGCGTGCCGGCCTAGTCGAGCACGAGGATAAGACCGGTGAAATCTAGCACTATGCGCGGGTTTCAGAATCTGATCTATGAGTCGTGCGGCATCCAGCTCGGCGACAATAAGGACGCGCTTATTTCTTCACGTATCGGCAAGCGGATGCGCGCACTCGGGATTGCCACGGAAGAGGCCTATTTGGCCTTCGTTTCAAACGAAGGGCGCGCCACCGAACTGGTCGAACTACTCGATGCCATTTCGACGAACGTCACCAGTTTCTTCCGGGAACCCCAACATTTTGACTTGCTGCGGGAATTGCTGCTGCGGTGGGTACGTCTGGGCCAACAAAAATTCAGAGTGTGGTCGGCCGCAAGCAGCACGGGCGAAGAGCCCTATTCGATAGCGATGACCATGGCGGATACGCTCATCGGAACTCCGGCCGAGATGCGCGTACTGGCTACGGATATCTCTACGAAGGTTTTGCGGTTTGCGGTATCCGCGAAATTTCCCGCGAAGAAGATTGTAGAGATTCCGTCTCGATTCACCAAATACTGCTCGGCGCCGCCGGCACGGGACGGAGATGACTTTGAGATTTGTCCGGCGGTTAAGGGAATGGTGTTGTTCAAACGCTTAAACCTGGCTCAACCGCCGTATCCCATGCGTGGGCCCTTTGACGTAATCTTTTGCCGAAACGTCATGATTTACTTTGACAATGCAGTAAGGGGGAAACTCATCGGTGAGTTTGAACGATTGTTGCGCCCAGGAGGCTATTTAATGGTGGGGCATGCGGAGAGTCTTGCCGGGTTGTCACACGGACTACGGTCGGTACGCCCAGCGGTGTACGTAAAGGATTAAACAAAGTGATTGAGCTTAAAGCGGCCCGGCGAGCCAATCGTGTGGTCGGAATTTCCGACATGGTTGTGTCCGACTGTGCGGATGACATTCTCATCACGTATTCGCTGGGATCTTGTGTGGGTCTAACCTTGTACGATCCAGCCGTGGGGGTAGGGGGCATGCTTCATGCCATGCTGCCGTTGTCGCGAATCGACAAGGACAAAGCAGCATCCAACCCATACATGTTTACGGATACCGGTGTGGCTGCACTGATTCAAGCCGTGCTGAATGCGGGGGCCAGCAAACAGCGGTTGGTTGCCAAGGTCGCCGGAGGTGCCGCCCCGTTAAATGCCGGGGGTATGTTTCAGATTGGCGAACGCAATTTCACGGTGCTACACAAGGTCTTGTGGAAGAACAACGTTTTGATCGGCGGCCAGGATGTGGGCGGCACAGTGGCCAGAACCATGACACTGTACATGGATTCGGGGGTTACGACTGTGCGAGTTGCGAAAGACGAAACGGAGATTTAGTTGGATGGCCGCAAACTGTAATGCGGTCGGATTCATAGGAGCTACGCTTCATGTCTCTCAATATTCTGATCGTGGATGACTCGGCCACGGTGCGGGCGGTAATTGCCCGTACGCTGGGACACGCGGGAATCGCTATAGGCAGCGTGCTTCATGCGGCAAATGGCCGCGAGGCACTGGATGTGCTGGCTACGCAATGGGTGGATCTCATCATCACGGACATTCATATGCCGGAAATGGATGGTATAGCCATGATAGGCAAACTGAAGTCGGATCCCGTGTTAAAAGAGATTCCGGTGATTGTGGTGTCCACGGAGGGCAGCGCTTCGCGGATGAACGAGGTTGAGGATCTGGGAGTCATTGCATATCTACGAAAGCCATTTACACCTGAAAAGATTAGCGAGATCTTACAGACGACGCTAGGAGTGCAATCATGAACTGCGCACATCGGAGTCGATTGATTGAAGTAGTCTGCGAGGTGACGGAAGTGTTTGCCTTCATGTTTGCCGATCCGATGGACGACGAAGGCGAATCTGCACCGACTCCCGACGAGGGCGTGCTCGCGGCAATAGATTTTAGCGGCGCGGCCGACGGGAGTTTGACTGTGTGTCTTCCCGTGGCCCTCGCGCTGGACATGGCCTGCAATGCCATTGGAAGCGAATCGGCAGATCCACAAGAGATTCTGGATGCGGTGAAGGAGTATGCCAATCAGCTTTGCGGACAAATGCTCACAGCCATGGCCGGATCCGAACCGGTATTTGTGCTCGGAATACCCACGGCCGTGTTCATTGATTCGGAAGATTGGTCGGAATTGCGTGGAAATCCGGATTGTATACAGCTGATTGTAGAAGATTCGGATCCGATTCTCTGTCGATTCGACTGCGACCGGATGGTTTGGGAGCAATTTGCATGAGTGCCGCGGGTCAGGCAAATTCGTTTAATGCCGCCACCCGACCCACTCGCGTACTGATAGTGGACGACAGCGCACTTGTGCGGAGCATCCTTTCCAAGGAGTTTGCCAAGGATCCCGAGATTGAAATCGTGGGCCAGGCGCCGGATCCCTATGTGGCGCGCGACATGATCGTAAATCTCAAACCAGACGTAATCACATTGGATATTGAGATGCCGCGTATGGACGGTATCACCTTTTTGCGCAAACTGATGCGGTACTATCCGATTCCGGCAATTGTGGTTTCGTCGCTGACGCCACGCGGGGGCGAACTGGCAATGGAGGCATTTGAGGCTGGAGCGGTAGATGTGATGTGCAAGCCTGGATCCGCGCTAAGCATTGAAGAAATCGCGGCGGATTTGAGAGAGCGTCTGAAAACCGTGGCCAAGGTACATATGCAGGCGCGAGCATTGGCGCCCAAGAATTCCTCGCACCATACGGCGCTCGCCATGACCAGAACCACAAACAAGGTCGTTGCCATCGGGGCATCTACCGGCGGTACGCAGGCCCTTGAAGATGTGCTTTCAGCCATGCCCAAGAATGGACCAGGGATTGTCATCGTACAGCACATGCCCGAATATTTTACGCGCGCTTTTGCCGATCGCTTGAATGGGCTTTGCTCCATACACGTGAAAGAAGCGGAATCCGGCGACATTGTGAGTCCCGGCAAGGCGTTAATCGCGCCGGGAAACTATCACATGCTGTTGAGTCGATCGGGTGCACAGTATCTTGTGGACATTCGGAGTGGTCCGCTGGTCAGCCGTCATCGGCCGTCGGTCAATGTGTTGTTCAAATCCGTGGCTCGCTATGCGGGACGTAACGCCATCGGCATTCTCATGACCGGCATGGGAAACGACGGCGCAGAAGGCCTGAAGATGATGAAGGAGAGCGGCGCGTTCACGATTGCTCAGGACGAATCGAGTTGCGTCGTTTTTGGCATGCCAAAGGAGGCCATTGCCCTCGGCGCCGCCGATCATGTTTGTCCGCTACGAAGCATCCCGGAGAAGATAATGGAGTTGGTTTAGCGCGCACAATGCTTAAGATCGGCACTGCCTAGCCTGATTGTATTGTGGATGAAAATCCGGCCGTCAAGAACCTTCCAGCCATTCGAGTGTGAATCTCATGAACTCGATGCGGCTGTGATCGTTCGTTTCGTAGAGAAGGCCGATGCTGTGGTCGGTCAGGCGGGCAAGACAGGAATACGCGAAATCGCCTTCGAAAACCACTTTAGAGACCGGCCAGGTTTTGCCTTCGTCGTAGCTTACGCGAACGGTTCCCTTAGTGCGCGATATCTCGTTCCCGGGATTGGCGAATAATATTCGGCTCTTTCCATCCTCCGGCCAACTGTAGCGGAAGATGGACCCCATGCAGCGTGGTTCCGGCAGGGAAGATTCCACGCGCAGAGGCGACCAGTTCTCTCCGCCATCCGTGCTTCGCGCCGACAGCCGGTGGGATCCAAAGCTGGCACGCGAGTTGAGCAGCAGTGCGCCATCCGAACACTCGACGATTTGCACTTCATCCCCCATGACGCCTTCGCTACGCGGTGCAATTTCACCGATTTGCCACATTTCGCCGTTGTCGTCACTGTAGCAGGCAAAGACATTGAAGATGCGGCCGGGCGTTTCCCACCAGCCTTCGTTCGTGGGGATCACGACGCGACCCTTGTGCGGACCGCGTGCGATCACAATGCCAATGCCCGGACCGCTGGCCGTGGAAATAATGGGTGCGGGCCGCTTGGTCTGCGCAGTAATATCGCGCGGAGTGGACCAAGTAACGCCATCGTCGTCACTCCATTGTAACAAGGTGCGGCTGATGCGATCGCCCTCCAGACCCGGCGAAAGCAGCTTCACCGAATCGCCAATTTTTCGCGCGTGAAGGCCGTGAGGAAAGGACTGGTACATCAGCAGCACGCGGCCCGACGGAAGCACGACAGAGCAGGGATTCACAAACACCCGATCCGGATCTGCATGCACGTATTGGATGGATCCCCATGTCGCGCCGTTGTCCATGCTGCGCCGGAGAAGGATGTCGTTGCGCGCATGGTCTCCCGGTATCACTCGTCCCTCGGCAAAGGCCAAAAGTGTGCCGGTCTGGGTGCAGACCAGGGAAGGAATGCGTACTTCCTGGTAGGAGCCAATTGGACTTACATACACCGGCACGATCGTTTGGGCCGATGTGCGGACGGGACACAGCGCCAATAAAAATGCCGAAGTCAGTAAAATGGCGCCTGGGATTTTTGCGCACCTCGTATGAGAATCCATTGTCCCCGGACTCCCTGACGTCGCTTTGCGAACAATTCGGGCAATCATGCCGCAGTTAATCCATGGTGAGGGTGTTAATAGGGAAAAATGGCGTACCCGGAGGGATTTGAACCCCCAACCTCTTGGTCCGTAGCCAAGCACTCTATCCAATTGAGCTACGGGTACGTAGTCAGGCAGAGCGGAATTCTAGCAAATGGCAGGCATTCACCGCAAATTTTGCGTCGCGCGAAGCAGGCTAAGCCTGTTCCAGGGCCTGCGATAAATCTGCTGTAAATCGAACTTTCACGGCAATTTGCGTATTCATGTCTTTGTAATGGTTACGAAGATGACACGGAAACATACGGTTAAAGGTAGTTGTGCAACGCACATTCGGTTGGGTAGACTCTCGACCATGTTTCGCCGATTTAACTCATTGAGCAGACTCTGTTTACAGATTCTGATCCTGTCCATGGCCACCGCATGGGCAGAGGATCCGGTCCCTCAACCATCGGTGGAGATTCTGGATGTACATCCGCTGTTCCTGTTTGGAATCGACGCGGAACCCGAAGCTCCCGCAGAGACATACGCCAACGCCGTGATAACCACGTGGCTATCCCTGCCTGATGACCTGAAGCCGTATAGCGCATTGATCGTTCGGGTTGGCGCATTTGATGTAGTGAGCCGCCACGGGCGTCTTCGCGCGATATTGGATACGGTTCGTGCCTCGGATATTCCGGTAGCCGTCCAATTGACTGATGGCGACCCTGCGTTTTTTCATCCGCTGCCGCTGGTTGAAGAATTGCTGCGCGATTACACGAATCTGAAGGGCTGGTATGTATCGGGATTGGTATTTGAAGACTACTACGCATTTGGAGCGGCACAGGATTTGGGAACTCCGCCAGTAGTGCGCTGGACTTCCGAGGTGCTTCGGTTGACCCGGACATATGGCAGGTTTACGGCGTTAGAATTGGATCGGGTTGGCTGGCTGCGCGTAATGTCGAACAACTGGTGCGCACCGTTGTTCCAGACACTTCGCGAGTGCAAAGGGTACGTATTGCCATTGAACGCGCATACCGATGGCCATACTACAACGAGGCAAATGGCGTTGATGGGGCTATGGCTCGAGGAGAGCGCAGCGCATTGGGGCGTTTCTGCAACTTCCAACTGGTATACATCGGCTCGGTTTGTGCGTCCTGGCGTGTTTGGCCCCAATTCGAATGCGGCGACCATGCCTCCGTCTTTTTATCGGGCGATGATTCTCAACGGTGCGATGGGAGGCGCCACGGTATATTCATTTCCCCGTGGCAAGGATTTGTGGTCGGGACAGCACCGCCTCTTTTGGGATTCGGCCATTGCCCCCACACTTCGCGAGGTCTTGGAGAAAAGTCTTGTCGCGCCGAAGGAGTTTGTCCGGAAGAAGTGCGTAATTGGCTTTCAGATGAGCAATTCCCGCGATGCGCTTGCATTTCACAGCAATCTGGCGGATGCGGACGGCGTTCTGGACGCCGGACACCTGATTCATGGCGCGTACGGAATGGAGCGGCCAGGGCAGGTTTCTGAGTTGGTTTTGAATTCGGGCAGACATTTTTGGGTGCCCATCTTATCACCCTATGCGCTAGCTGATTCGCTTGCGGGATTTGCCCGGGTGGTGCGCCCGGGAGAGATTGTCTCGCCGGCAGATTGGACTGCTTTACTGGATCAGCACTATGTTCCAGATGCCTCTGGCACAGCATTCGCCGCGCGAATAGCTCGAGGCGTGTTCGTGATGCATACGCGCGAAAATGCTTACGAGGAGCAGACTTACCGCATACCCGACATGCCTTCACCTCTTCGCGGGCTGACGGCGACGCGCCAGGCAAATGGAGTACGCCTTGACTGGACGCGACGCGAAGACGACGTCGCGTTTCGCATTTACCGCAGGGCCAATGGTCTGGAAGGGCCGTTTGTCGCTATAGCGGAGGTGACCGAGAGTTACTCGTGGGTGGACACGTCCGTAACAGGCACAACCCCTGCCTCGTACGCGATATCCGCTATCACGACAGGCCTCGCCAGTCAAAAGGAAGTGTACGAGGGTACGGTCAACTACGGCGAGTATCTCGCTTTTAGCGTAGTGGAAAGCCGCCTTGCGGAAGAAGTCTTATTGACGGAATTGCTGGATGCTGGAGTCAGCCAATCGTTGGACCAGCCGGTCGCGCCGCCGGTGGACGTTCCTTGGTGGCCCAATTACGATGGGGTGCCGGCTGAATTCAAAGGCGAGGCCGAGACCATCGTGAAACGTATTGAAGATTGGGAATCGGCTTTTCGGGAAGAACGCCTGGATGTGGTTACAGAGCTGTATACTCAAGACTACCAGGATCCGCAACTTTGGCCGTTCGCGTATGTGAAGCGTGCGTACCAGTGGTTCTTTGAGAAGTACGATTTCTGCCGGATGGACCGGCAAATCCGCGCCTGGGACTTCAGCAAAGTGACCACAGACGAGCAAATTCGTGTCTCGGTTTATGTCCGGTTCAGCGGCATCGCCGTCTGGGACGGTGCCCGTGCGGATTCGGAGGCCTTTTTCCCCCGAACTGAAAGCGGCGAAGTATGGCTGACCTTTACGAACAAAGAAGGCCCCTGGCGTATTGAGTATAGTGATCCGGCCCTGCCGAATTTTCGTGACATACTTTCGTTCGTTGCCAGTCCGTCCTCACCATTCTCTCCCGGCCCGGACGTGTTCACACCCTGAGCGGGGTGAGGAGCACCTTGCAATCCCACTGGGGTTCGATATGCATGCCGGGCATGTTGGTTATGGGCACTTTGGAGTGCTAGAATACGCGCTATTCTTGGGCGCGGTTGGCACCGGCGTCCCTATTTCACTTCCATGTAAGAGCGGCCTTGCCGCAGCCGGGAGACGTTCATGTTTCGTGGTTCCATTGTGGCCATAGCCACGCCATTCAAGTCTAACTATGATATTGATTTCGACGCCTATGCGCGGTTGATAGATTTTCAATTGGATCAAGGTACGGACGGAATCGTGCCCTGCGGGTGCACGGGCGAAGCCGCAACGCTTTCGCACGAAGAGCAGGAACAGTGTATTCGCTTCGCCCTTGAACGCATTGCGGGACGGGTACCCGTAATCGCGGGCACGGGTTCGAACAATACGCGTGAAGCGTTGCGGCTTACCCAATTCGCCAAAGACGCTGGCGCGGACGGCGCGCTGTTGATTACCCCGTATTACAACAAGCCCACGCCCGAAGGCCAGATTGCGCACTACAGACTCATCGCGGAACAGGTAGATATTCCTATTGTTCTTTACAACGTGCCTAGCCGTACGGGTACGAACATGACGCCGGAGACCATTGCGGCGCTCTCCCAGTACAAGAACATTAGCGCAGTAAAGGAAGCGGCGGGCAGTGTGGATCAGGTGTCGCAAATCGTCTCGCAATGCGGTATTACGGTGCTTTCAGGCGACGATTCCCTGACGCTTCCCATGATGGCGGTGGGCGCCAAGGGCGTGATTTCAGTTGCTGCCAATGTAGTGCCCGCGCCGATGGCGAAGATGTGCGCCGCATTTGATCGTGGCGACCTCGCCGAGGCGCGGAAGATCCACTACGCAATGCTGCCGCTTTTCAAGGCGTTGTTTTTGGAGACTAACCCGATGCCAGTCAAGGCTTCGCTCGCGGCCATGGGCTTGTGCGAAAACGTGTTGCGGCTTCCGCTAACGCCGATGCGCCCGGAGCCGTTCAAGAAATTGGAAACCGTGCTCAAGCAGTTGGGGTTGATTTAACGTGAGAATATGCATGGCAGGCGCGGGCGGACGCATGGGCCGGCGCATTATGGAATTGGCAATGGCCGATGGGCTTGAAATCGCGGCGGGGCTTGAACGCCGCGAACTCGCGGGCACGACTGTTACTATTGGCGCCGAAAGCGGCCGGGCAGTATCGCTTGTACTTTCGTCGGACCCACTGGAGGCCCTATTGAAAGCCGATGTCTTAATTGACTTCAGCTCTCCGGCAGCCGCTGTGGCCAACGTGCATGCAGCAGCTGAATTGGAAAAACCAGCCGTGGTGGGCACGACCGGACTAAGCGACGCTCAAGCGAGCGACATTGCGGCAAGCGCCCATATGGTGCCGGTGGTCTTCGCGCCGAACACAAGCGTCGGCGTGAATCTGCTATTCAAACTCGCGAGCGAAGTTGCGGGGGTACTGGGTCTTGACTACAACGTTGAAATAGTCGAAACGCATCACAGGCTCAAAAAAGACAGCCCCAGCGGGACGGCAAAAAGGCTGGCCGAATGTGTCGCGGAATCGTTGGGGATGAACTACAACGACCACGTGAAGCACGGCCGGGAAGGGATTGTCGGGGAGCGGCCGCAGGTGGAAATCGGCATGCATGCGGTACGCGGCGGGGATGTAGTCGGCGATCACACCGTTTATTTCATTGGCCAGGGCGAACGCATAGAACTTACGCACCGTGCACACAACAGGGACACGTTTGCGAAAGGGGCTTTGCGCGCGGCGCAATTTGCGTTGGCGGCGAAGCCTGGACTCTATGACATGCAGGATGTGTTGGGGCTTCGGTAAACTGGGCCGCGGCTTTCAATTCACTCATAATCCGCTGTTGAATTCTGCTACCAGATGCGACGCAAACAATCTGGGATACCTGCGACTGTTTGGTTATCTCGGCAGGCTGCAATCGTCGCATAATTCCCAGGCACCGCATTGAACCCCCTACCCTTATGCAGAGTCCAATTTCCGCGCGTCCGCCCGCCCTGCAGACGATTGGGCATGCTGTAACTATTTTCCGTGAAGGCCCGATTTGTCTTCTTCGGTCTCGATCAGCTTGATCACATGATCCGCAGTGGAAGCCTTCTTTAATTGGTCCCTTAGCGTTGCATTGGCCAAAAGATGGGCAATACCGGCCATTGTACGGACGTGCCCATGAAAATTGCGCCGAGGAAGAACCAGCAACAGAATGAGCCGTGCCGGAAGACCATCTAAGGTATCGTACGGTATGCCGTTTGGAGATATGCCCAAAGCGGCGACTACATCCTCCACCTTGTCGGTGGTTCCGTGTGGCACAGCCACGCCATGCTCCATCCCCGTCGTCATGGAATCTTCCCGCTTCCAGATGGAGTTGTAGACGTCGTCACGTGTGGTCATGGAGATTTCGTGTGCCGAAACGAGGGTATCTAGCAGCTCTTCAATGGCTTCGAATTTGTTGCTGGCTTTGAGGTTCGTGACGATGACGCCCTCGTGTAACAACTCGCCAAGTAACATTGTTTAGCACCACTCCTTGCCCGATGTGTGTCGTCCGCGTTCTGAATCTGGATGTGGGCTTCAGCCCAAGGCTGCGGCCGCCGCCGCCTTCTTCTCAGCATTTTTCTTTTTGATTCGTTTCAGGCGAAACGTGTCTTCGCGCTCACGCTCGTCCAATACACGCGCAATGGTCCGCACTTCGAACCGTAGCTTGGGCAGCAAATACTCATTCAAAGCGTTTATTCGACGGCTGACTTTTCGCACTTCCTCGCCGATAATCTGAAGGTTCAATTCCTTGGGTGCGCATACGAGCAGCTGTTCCAGCATGCGTTCCGAGGACTCTGCCGCCTCGACAACGTGTGAGGATGTGTCGTATCCACCGATGGGCCGGTCAAGTACATGTCGGACAACGTTTTCCTGGTCCACATCGCCCAAATGCAGTCCCCACACCTTTTCAGTCTTTACGCGCAATTGAAGTTCACGACGCCCTGCGACCGCTGTGGAACGCACTTCACGGGAACCGCACACAGCCCGCGCGATAGCCAGCGAAGACACGGCCATCCGCCCGCGCAAATGCAACTCGTTTCGGAGGGACCGCAGTTCCTTGGCGCGTTTGATCAGTTCCTTTAACAAGGCCTCTCGCTTACCTTCCAATAGCGTAACGCCGTCGGCGGCGAGCTTGATCTGGGCCTTGCGGGCCAGCATGTTCATTCGCGTTGGTGCGATGGATTCGCCTGTCATCTCGTGCTCCCGATGCGTGCGGGCCGGGTGTGCCCGCGAATCCGCCCGTCTATGCCTTTGCCTTCTCGGCTTCCTTGACCTGATCGCCGGCCGGGGCATAGAACTGATCGATATATTCTTTTCGTACGCGGGTCAGCTCGGAACGGGGCAACATGCTGAGCAATTTCCAGCCCAACTCCATGGTATCATCGATCGTACGGCGTACCGTGCCCTGCCCCACCATCTCGCGCTCAAACGCTTCGGCGAAACGAAGATACTTGATGTCCAGTTCGCCAAGTGCATCCTCGCCCACGATGGCAACGAGTTTGCGAATATTCCGGCCGTGCGCGTAACTCGCGTACAGCTGGTTTGCCCATTCGCGGTGTTCTTTGCGTGTACGTCCATCGCCAATACCATTGTTCATAAGGCGCGATAGACACGGCAGCAAATCCACCGGCGGGAAGACGCCCTGACGGTGCAGCGAGCGGCCAAGCACGATCTGACCTTCGGTGATATACCCCGTCAAGTCGGGAATCGGATGCGTGATGTCGTCGTCCGGCATCGTCAACATGGGCATCTGCGTCACGGAGCCGGAACGCCCGTGAATACGGCCTGCGCGTTCGTATATCGTCGACAAGTCCGTGTACATATAACCGGGATACCCGCGTCGGCCGGGGATTTCCTCGCGCGCACTTGATATCTCCCGCAAGGCCTCACAATAACTCGTCATATCAGTTAGAATCGCCAACACGTGGTAGCCGTGTTCAAACGCCAGGTATTCCGCAACGGTCAGCACGCATCGCGGTGTGAAGATACGCTCGATCGCGGGATCGTTTGCCTTGTTGATAAAGGCCACCACGCGAGAGCCACGGCCGCCCTCTTCGAACGAACGGATGAAAAAAGATGCTTCACGATCCGTCAGCCCCATGGCGCCGAACACCACCACGAATTCTTCGCCTTCGCCGCGTGTGGACGCGTTTTGCGCCACGAACGCCGCAATTTCATTGGCGGGCAGACCGGAACCAAAGAAAATCGGCAGCTTTTGGCCGCGTACGAGTGTGTTGAATCCGTCGATAGCGCTTACACCGGTCTCGATGAAGTCATTGGGCTTGTTGCGTGACACCGGGTTGATGGCGGCACCCACAATGGGCAATTCCTTTTCCGCCACTACCGGAGGCAACCCGTCAATCGGAGTTCCCGTGCCGTTGAAGCGGCGTCCGATGAGATCCTTGGACAGCGCGATACGCGCGCTTTCGTCGGCCAAAGAGACCGACACGCCTTTTACGTCCAATCCCTGAGTACCTTGGAGCACTTGTACGACTGCGTGCGTCTTGCTAGTTTCCAGGACCTGACCTTGCCGAGTCTCGCCGTTTTCCAATTGAAGATTCAGAATGGAGCCAGTCGGAAAACGTCCGCCACTTCCAAGGAAGATGAGCGGGCCGGAAATATACGTTACGTCCCAGAATTCCTTCTGAAGCAGATCTTGGCTCATGGTTAGTTACCCCTCGTCGCGGCGGCGAGTTCCGCCATGATCGACTTCATGTTGGCAATGACTTTATCTTTGTGGGCGGGATAGTCGTTGCTATTGACTTCACGCATGCGGCCCACTTCTTCGCGCGCGGGAAGTTCTTGAACGCGGGCCAGCATGATTCCCGAGTCCAGTATGCGATGGCTTTCGTCATAGTACGTGAGAATGGCTTCGACGATACCAGCCGCCTTTTCGAGGCTGCAATAAGCGTCGTTCGCGGAGTAGGCGTTCTGCTGCAAGAAGAATTCACGAATCATTCGGGACACGTCAAGAATGAGTCGCTCGTGGTCCTGGAGTGCGTCGGGTCCGACCAACTGAACGACCTCCTGCAACTCGGCGTCGCGTTGCAGCAAGGTGGCAATCCGTTGACGGAAACCTGCCCATCCTTTGGGCGCGTTCTTTTCAAACCAGCCGTCCAGCTCGTTCTTGTAAAGCGTGTAGCTGCGATTCCAGTTTACGGACGGATAGTGACGGCTATAGGCAAGCGCGGAATCGAGCGCCCACAAGCCGCCTGCCACGCGCATCGAAGTTTGCGTGACGGGTTCGGAGAAGTCACCGCCGGGAGGCGAAACCGCGCCCACCACGGTCACGGAACCCACACGGGCATTGTCCCCCGAGGCGTCTGATCCAGCGGCTACGGCGCGTCCGGCACGTTCGTAGAATTCGGAAATGCGCGCGGCCAAATACGTGGGATATCCTTCTTCCCCGGGCATTTCTTCCAACCGCGAGGAAATTTCGCGCAAGGCCTCGGCCCAACGCGAGGTACTATCCGCCATCAACGCGACATTATACCCTTGGTCGCGGTAGTATTCGGCCAGAGTAATGCCCGTGTATACGGACGCATCGCGCGCGGCCACGGGCATGTTTGAAGTGTTGACCACCAGAATGGTGCGGTTCATCAGCGGGCCGCCGAACTTAGGATCTTCAAGATGTGGGAATTCGTCCAACACGTCGGCCATTTCGTTACCACGCTCACCGCAACCCACATAGACGATGATGTCGGCATTGCAGAATTTGGATAAACTCTGCTCCACGACCGTTTTGCCCGCGCCAAAACCGCCGGGAACAATGGCGGATCCGCCAAGAGAGATTGGGAACAGAAAATCCAAGACTCGCTGTCCCGTTGCAAAAAGCTCGTTCGAACCAAGCCGTTTCGCTACAGGGCGTTGCCGCTTCACCGGCCACGTGTGGTAGAGCTTGAGATCCTGACCGTTATCGAGCTTGGCCACCGGCTGTTCGATGGTATATTGACCTTCGCCAACAATGCTCTGAATTGTCCCGGAAACACGCGGAGGAACGAGAATTTTATGCACGAGGTGTTCGGTTTCTTGCACGGTGCCAATCACGTCACCCCCGACAACCTTATCGCCGACGTGCTTGAGAGGTTTAAACACCCACTTTTTCGACCGATCCAATGCAACGGCCGTTAAGCCGCGATCGATGAAGTCGCCGGATTGTTGCTGCAACGTGATCAAGGGGCGTTGAATGCCGTCGTAGGTAGATCCCAGCAGGCCGGGTCCCAACTCCACGGAGAGGGGCTCTCCTGTGGGTATCACTTCCTCGCCAAGATACATGCCGGAGGTGTCTTCGAACACCTGGGCAAAGATCGTATCCTTGTCGATCCGTATAACCTCGCCGATGAGTCCCATTTTGCCGACGCGCACGATTTCGCCCATCGACACGCCCAGCATTCCGTTGGCGCTGATCATCGGGCCGGAAATCCGGGTCAGTTTCCCGACAGCGCTATTGGTTCCCGTTGTCGCCATAAGTCTCCGCTCCATACCGGGCACTAATGCCCGAGGGGTTTAATCCAGTCGAATTTCATATCCGATTGCGGGCTTGAGCACCGCCGAAATATAGGCGTCCACATTGGAATTCTCCTCGGAAAACGAAGGACAAAACACAACCAGAGGCGTACCGCGGTGGCGTCTGAGTTGCTCCTTGTGCCATTCGGAAAACTGATCGCGAAACTCATCCTGGATAACCAAAACGTCCGCGTCACCTTCCAGGTTCTTCACGAGTGACTCCTGAGCCTGATGCACATCCGAAGCGTGTTCAACGAAAATGCCTGTCAATCCCAGCTTCAATGCTACGTGACCATTCGCAATTGCCACGACATTAGGCATATTGCACCTCCTCGCGCACGCGCGCCTTGGGCAAGTGCTGGGATTCGCCGCGCGCAATCATCCGAAGATTGACTACTTCGTTGTTTTTGAGCCAGACGAACTGCATCAGGACCGCGAGGCTAAAGACATGTATGCGGGTGTCGCGCTTCAGTTCGTTGATCATTAGAATTTCGAAAAAACGTTCCATCGGCGAGAAACGCCCGGTCTGTATGAACACGAATAGCCGTTGAACGAGGTCCGCGTAAATGGTCGAACCTAATTGCTCAACGACTCCTTCGGCTGTCTTGGCAAATGCCATGTCGCGCAGAACCTGTTGGCGCAATGTGCCGCCAGGAAGCAATCGCGCCAGACGATCCTCCGGAGACCCGCCAGATCCGTTTAAATGCAGCATCATGCGAATATTTATGCGATCGATTTCCATGCCGAGCATTTTACGGACCATTTGGGTGTTTTCATCTTCGCTAGAAGACAAGGTCTTGTACTTGCCCGAGTAGTAAGCCCGGTCGAGGGCATCTTCAAGCACTCGAATGTGGCCCGTGCTTTGGTACTCCGCAAGTCCGGTATTGAGACCGCCGCAGATATCCGGATTCCATGCGACCAGTGCGCCAACGAGTTCCTCCATAGATCCTCGCTGTGCAAAGGAATGCATCAGCGCGAGCGTCAAAGTGGGCCCAGGACACAAGGCCAGTTCGCCCTCGCGTTCATCAATTCCCGTGTGGCGCAGGCGCAAGAGCGACTTGACGGCCAATAGATCCCATCGATGCAGGAACGTGGAGATCAGTTCGCCCCATTCATCTCGCAGCAACCGGTTCAACTTCTGCAACGTCTTAACCAGGTTTCGAGACACGGCCTCTTCCACGGCATCTGCACCTTTGAAACGCCCGAGCGCTTCCGACATGTCTTCGCCATATGGCGAATTCACGAGTCCGTCGATCAGACGGCTGACGTCGTCAAAATCGAGGAACTCTTCCATCCGGCGGCGCGGCAGCAATTCACTCTTCATGCCTCGCACACGCGCATTCACATAGGCGCCGAGAACGCTGTCTTCACTCATGTTCCAGCCTTCCCCGCGAAGAGCGTTTTGAGGCAACGTTTTCGTGCATCGCTTCGCAACATGCCGAAGCGGGTCGACAACGCATTCGTGATGCGATAGGTTCGATCTCGGTCCTGTGCGGCCACCCCATCCGGCAATTCCGCAGAAGGCTCGACTCGCACATCAGGAAATCCATTGGTTCTAAGCCAAGCGCTGCATTGGTCCACATGCGCAGGAGGCACCAGGATTGTGGATCCTGCGGGCGAAGCCGGCATAAGTTCCGCCAGAAGCCGTGTAAGCACCGGCACGAAATCCTGCGATTCCGCGAGGTGCGCAAGTTTCGCTTCAGCCGCATGCAGTGCCTCGTCAGCCAAGGCCTGATATAGCGACAAGGCTTCCTTCTCGGCTTCAGCCACGGCCATCTGGTGTGCGCCCTTGGCGTACGCCTCGGCAGATGCGCGTGCGCGCGCCAGCGCCTTCTCGCGGACACCGGCGATGCGCTTGTCCGCCTCCGAGAGAATGGAAGAGGCCTCGGCGCGCGCGGTTGCGAGTTCCGCTTCGCACTGCGCGGCAATCTGCCGCGCCATCGTTTCGAACAATGCTGCTTGCATCGATTCGGTGTTTCTCAGATCTTGACCCAGAGCATGATCGCGATCACGAAACCAAAGATAACCAGTGTTTCGGGAATCGCGAACAGGATCAGGATATTACCGAACAACTCCGGCTTTTCGGCCAAAGCGCCCGTTCCGCCCGCGCCGACAGCCGCCTGTGCGCGCGCCGTCGCAATGGCGCCGCCCGCAATGGCCAAGCCGGCGCCTACGGCTAATCCCAGAGCCTTCAGGCCGCCGCCCAGACCGGCCTCGCCTGCAGGGGCTGCTTCCGCTTCCGCGCCCGCCGCGGCAAACGCCGGCATGCCCAGCATCGAGGCCGCAATCAGGGCCAGCGCCAAAATAGCCGCCGTTTTGGAATTGAACACACTCACCATAACGCCTCCTTCTTGAACGGTTTGTAACTTTTCCCTTCCGGCGAATAGAACTTCGGAAGAAATTCAACGTAATTCAAACGCAACGAGTGCAGCGTCGGACTGAACATTCCGATGCCGATGTTGAACACATGGATTGCGGCAGCTAGCGGAACGCCAATGATGTAACCAATGGCCTCCGGCAATTGGTTCGCCAAGTCGGCAATGATGACGGACGCGATGCCCAGGGCCATCAAACGTGCATAGGATAATACGTTGCCGACCAGTGAAAAGATTTCAAGGATGTTGACAATGCCCATCGCACCCATGGCCCGCAGGATCAGCACAGCGCCAATACCGTAGAGCATCAAGGCGAGGATACCGACGGCCGAAGCTGCGAAGACGCTGACGCCGGCAAGGTGCGCTGCACCCACGGCAATGCCCGTAAGGCCCATTAACATGCCGAGCTTTTCCATGGCATGTTCTTTGTGACCGTGATGAAGGCTCTCGCGGATGCCGATGATCAATGCAAGTGGTATGTGAATGGCCCCTATTGCAATGGCAAGCATCAACAAAGGTATGTGATCGTGACTGCGGTGCAGAATATGCGGCACATTTTCGACACCGAACAACCGCATGCCCAGGTCGCCGCAATACTCGCCGAACAAGACGCCGAACAACACAGACGAAGCGGCCATATACTTGCCGACTACACTGGCGGACCGGACAATTGGGTTGTAGCCCCACTTGCTATTCAACCAAAAGGCAAATGCAAGCACGGCCAGCCCATATACGACATCTCCCAATATGAACCCGTAAAACAGAATGAAAGAAACCGCGACCAGACCCGTGGGGTCGTACGTGCCGTACGTCGGAGGACGCAGAATTGACAGCAATACTTCAAAGGGCTTCAAAATGGGGTGGTTCTTCAGCAAGGTCGGAATGGTATGTGCCGGCACTTCAGTGACGGACTGGATACTCACAAGAACTTGCCCCGGATACTTGTCATCCAACGCCTTTTCGAGCGCGGATTGATCGTCGGCCGGCACCCATCCATGAATGACGCCCACCATCTGACTTTGGGCAAACTGGTTCACCACATTGAAGCGCGCACATTCGTCGCGAATCATCAACTCAAGCGCAGCCACTTTCGCGCCGATGTCTTTCGAAAACGTATCCAACTCCGATTGTATCTGTTGCAGTGAATGCTTCTGCTTGTCAATTGATTCATGAAGCCGGCGAACGACCTGTTCAAATGAAAGTCCACGTAGGTTTTTGTCCGGGGCATCAAATGGGGTGATGCCTTCTTCGCGGAAAATCTTACTGACGACTGAATCCAACTCTTCAGGGTACATGACAATGGCGGCCATCGTATCGCGCGCCAGCTGTTTGTGCACAAAAATGGCCTTCAGGCCGATCAGTTCCTTCAGGCGGTTGTCGATCGTTTCGGAGATACCCGCTATGTCGCCCTTCAACACGAACGCTCGGGCATTCTTGCCGAGTACAATGTCACGCTTGTCGCCAACAATTGGTTCAAGCTGAGTCAACACCTTCAAGAACTGGGATAACACTTCCAGGTTGTCTTTGGCGTTGATCTTCCTACGTGAGTACGACCGCAATTCCCGAATCCATTGCTTCGCACTCGCCCAGCGATCTTCATTTTTCAGTGCACGCAGTGTCGTGGACGCCGAAATGATATCGTGAGGGTTGGGCTTTACGGAAAGTAGTTGGGTTACCTCGGAGATATTGCGATACATGGATTCCAGCGCTTCGGATTCCGCCGTTTGCTCTGGGGCGAGGCAGGCCCGATTCAAAAAATCGGGCACTTCGGCACAGGCGAGCGGTACCTCCTCAACGTGAATCAGACCCTTGTCCTGCAAGAGCAAAGTGACGTCCTGCATGATTTCACGCAGACATACAATTTCCACTTTGTTCATCTTTGCAATCATGGTATCACCTCAGGCCGGTCTGGCCGGGAAGGACCATATTCACGACTTCGTCAGCAGCCTTTTGAAACCGGGTCCGCGCTTCGGCGGTTTCCGCTTCCAGCCGTGTTCGCGTAGCCGCCAACAACGCGGCTCTTTCCCGTTCGCATGCATCGCGGGCCGCTTGCATGATTCGGGACGTCTCTTCCGCCAGATCCCGTTCCGAGGCGGCCATGCGGCGAAGGGATTCCTGCCGGGCCTCTTCTATCAGCGCACGTGCGTCACGCTTTATCTGTTCGAGGTCGCCGAGTAGCTTGCGTTCGTGGAAGGCGATTGCACTCAATGACGTAACGGAATTCGCGGCCGTTTGCTCGGAACGTTCCACTGCACAGTTCTCGCGTGTTAATTATTGTTATTCGGGATTTTGGCCCCGGAGTCGACCCGACCGATTCCCTTGGCAGCCCGCTTGCCGGCTACCCTGCACCAAGTTGATTCCGCGAAGTCGGGAGGGAATCGTGCCAAAAAGTACAATATCGTGTCAAGCTTGCGTCTTCTCCGCAGTGCGCGGGCGTTGCCTACGGCACAAAGCAATGGCGCTCTTTCACTGGGGCAACGGCTCAGCCTGCAACGGGGAACTCTCCGCTACGGAATAGCAGACATCTTCTTGGACGTCCACATCTGCGTCAAAAACAGCATTCAGGACAAACGGAAAGACGTTTACCAAAGTGATATCCGCGGGCAATGGAGTCAAAGGGGTGTCATGCCGGGGCAAATGAACCGCCACGAAGTTCGAGAAGATATCCTTGGGAATGGACTCCGCTCCGGTGACGCCGCGAACGAACCGAGAACCTTGTCCCGAGACTATCAATATAATTGGAGGCGATTTCGACGCATCCAACACACTGTCTATTGCTTTTTGCAGCAGTTGGTTCGTGAAATGAAGTTGTTCCCGGTAAGCAGCCACGTATTCTTCCGGCGAAGCGCGAAATTCCCTATCGATGGCCAGCGATCCGCGGCCAAACGGTTGGGCGCGGTGGCCGTCACGCGTAAACAAGAACGGGGGATCGGGAACGAGCAGGTGCGTAAAAACGATTTTGGGTTCCCCTTCTTCGGCGGCCACTTTACCCATCTGGTTGGCCCAATAGAGGATGCGTTCACGCCGGAATTCGAATCGCCAGTACGCCGGATTTCGGTATAGAAAATAGAACACTCCCTGCATCAGGCGGGACACGAATGTACGGTTAAGGAGCACCAATTCGAATTCTCCGAGCGCATGGGGCGGTTTTAGAATTACGTCGGCGCCTTTATACGGTTCAATTGACTCAAGTCCGGGTGAGAATGCGTAACTTGTGTAGCCGAGCCGGTCGAAAAACTCGGCAACACGATTCTGTCTGTACAGCCTGAGCACTGTTTCCATGCCTGCGGTGGGGCGCGATTCGTCAGGCACGAGGTTTTGCAGATAATCGCCATTCAGGAACGCCGCAAGCGAGACCAGATTCGACGTGTAGTTGGTCCGGCTCCGGTCGGCAATTTGGAAGCCTTTTTCGGTTAAGAACTGTTCAAAAGTGAGGTTGTTGTACCCGTAGGTTGACCGGAGCACATCGCCCCGTGGATATCCATCCACCATGATGCAGTAAACATCGGGTTTGTCCTGCTGATCCGAAACCGGAATGGCAAAAGGGTCGAGATCGCGGGCATCTGACCGGGGCAAGTTGTAGACTACGACTACCATGTACAACGCCAAAAGCACTGTCCCAAACCAGTTCGCCATCCGGGTCGCGCGAAGCCGGTCGCCCTGATATCGCCAGACTGTAACGGAGGCCATTGCCAGCAAAATGAGGTACCCGGTTATTAGCCAGGCAGCGCGGCGTCCGAACAAAGGTGAAAACAGCAACGCCGCCACAAGAAACCCAGCTAACGTTAAGATGAAGAGTAGTCGCAACCCCTTCAGATTGTCGTCGCCTCGAGTGCGGATTCTGACAATTATGTACGCAGTAGCGGTAATCATGAAGAGACCGTATGCCACGTAGAAGAAAACAGGCGGCCAAGTGGCGAGAACAGGTACTACCCATTCAATGATGTCTTCCAAGGGTCCCCACAACACCACCAACCCCAGTATTAGCGTTGAAGCAAACAGTCCTCCCTTGAAATGGTCTCGAATGATCAGCGAACAAGCTATCCAAAGTAACAGGGCTCCCAATGTGAGGGTTACAGCCGGCCTGATCAGCACGTGTAACGGCAGGTATTCTGCGTTCTGAGCGTATAGGCCGAAAAGTGGGCTTAGAGCTAACAGAACCGGGTGTAAAACCCTGGGCTGTCGCAAGTTACGCAATGCTTGCTCGGCAGTGATTGGCTGCGTCATATGCTATGCATATCAGGGTGTCGGTGTAAAGAAATCGACCTGTTCAACGTATTTCTCATTATGTGCAGGAACCCAGCAAACGGCTTGGAGAATAGCACAAGGCTTCGTTGTATTTCCCAGTCGGCCGGGCTTTTTACATGAATCCTTCAGGGCGGTTCGGACTTGCACCAACTGATTCGAGTGACACGAATTACGCCTGTACTAATTGCGGCAGGGATCCGATCCAAATCGCCGTCTGTGGCCTTTCGATTGGCACTCCTTTCGATCCGATGCCCATAAACTGGACACAGGTTGTTCAATAACTGATCAAGGTGAGTCAATTATCCAGCTTCCGATAGCCATTCCAAAACGGCCCAATGAGCATAAATATCTATAAAAAAATGACTTATGTGTACAGTCCGAGAGTTGGCACTCGCGTTGCTAATTCTACCTTGGCCAGTCGACATGGACACCTTGCCGCTGGCCCAGAGTGCCGGATCGATCCGATGGGTCCAACTGAAACGAGTTCAATGTGAATCGATAAGGCGCGCAAAGCGTTGTGCGGCTCGAACCGAAAGTGAGTGCTGGGACTGCCGACGCAATCGAACTAGTACGAAAACTTAGGATGCTGTAGGATGAATAGTGAATCGGCCAGAGGTGAGGATTCTCCTGAACAAGCGGAATCCCCTGATAATCAGGGGATCGACTTGGCGCAGAGCGACTTTGCTGCTCGAGAGGCGGTCGTTCGTTCCGACGAAGTTCCCACTGCGCGCTTTGAATCCCTAGCCGATGCCTGGAGGATAAATATGTCCGATTCTGGTGAAACTCGAAATCTGAGCGGGTCCGAACCCACGAGTCTTTCAAACCCGTCGGCGCAGAGCCGTATGGTTCGAAGCGACGAGCCTACCGTTGAGACGATTGGCACGTCGGATTCGTTCGGATCTGATCCACGCGATCCGTTGATTGGCGCGCAGATTCAGAATTACGCGATAGATGGACTTCTGGGCGAAGGCGGGTTCGGCAATGTGTACCATGCGGTCGATGAAAAACTTGGCCGGCAGGTGGCATTAAAGTTCCTGCGCAACCCGATGAACGAAAAGCATCGCAGTCTGTTCGAGCGTGAAGCTAAGGCGATTGCGAAGCTGGGTAAACACGCGCACATCGTGGATATTTTTGCGTGGGGCGAATTCAATGATATGAATTATTTCATATTGGAATACGTGCCCACGAGTCTCGCGTCGTTGATAAAATCGAATCCGTCGGGAATCGCCGTGCCAACCGCGGTGAGTTTAATCAAACAATGCGCCGAGGCGCTCGCGTTCGCACACGACGAAAACATCGTGCACCGCGACATCAAACCGGCAAATATCCTGCTGGAGACGCCGGAGGGCCCTGCCAAAATAACGGACTTCGGCCTTACGCGCTTGATGGATTCCAATGAGACGTCGCTCATTGGAGGCGGGATCAGCGGTTCCCCTCCGTATATGTCTCCGGAACAGGCGTGCGGGGAAGAGCTGGACAACCGCACGGATATTTTTTCACTGGGCGTTTCGTTGTACGAATTGCTGACGGGCAAGCGCCCCTTCGAAGGCAAGACTCCGACGGAGGTCATCAACAAGGTACGCGGGAATAATTCCGTACACATTACGGAGCGTAGAAAGGATCTGCCTCCGGCGCTGGTTCAAGTGGTGGACAAGGCGCTGGAGTACAACCGGGATCAGCGCTATCAGAGCGCGCACGACTTCGCGCGCGATCTTGGGCACGCCCTGGAGGCACAAGAATCGCAACTGGAGAAAACGATTCCTGCACCCGAGGAAATGCTTCGTGAACTGAGCGGATCCGCGATCAAGCCGGAACATGCCAAGAAGCCGCGTTCGTTAACGTACATCGGTGTGGCGGCATTTGCGGCGGCGGTCGTGCTGGTCGGTTGGGTTGTGTTGTTTGGCGGAGGCAGCCAGGACAACGGACCTGTTGCCGAGGCCAACAGCTTATTGAATCAGGGTCAATTGGACGCTGCGAAAGCCAAGTACGAGTCGCTGGCGGCGGGTGGAAACGAGGACGCATTGTACGGCCTTGGATGCGCGCAATTGCTGCAGAACAATTTTGCAGACGCGCAGAAGACGTTTGAAAGCATCACGGACACAGCCAAGAGAACCGAAGGGCTGGCGGCTCTGGCATACATGCAAAAGGGCGCCAGTGCGAAGGCGGAAATCGTTCAGTATGCCTCGGCGGCGAATACGCCCTATTTGAAGGCGCTGGAAGGTATGATTGCGGGAAACGCCGAGGAAACGGCGAAAGCGTTGGAAGCGATACAAGATCAGAACTTCAATTTCCAGTGGCAGAAGGAAAAAGCCTTGCAGGCGCTGGGACAAGCCTATGTGAAGTTGGATGAGTTGGAGAAAGCGGAGCAAATCTTTGCGTCGCTGAAAGAATTGGCTCCGGCTAATGATCAGAAGATTGCCGACGCCTATCTGGAATTCATTCAGAAGCAAAAGCAGGCTCAGGAGCGGGCGGAAACCAAGGCGCTTGTCGCGGACGTGTTGGCTGCCATGAAAGCCAATCCGAAGCCGGAGGCGCCCAAGGATGAATGGACCAGCGACACTGTCCGGTTTTACTTCATGCCGGTCGAAAAGGCGACTGCTTATGCGGAAGATAATGGATTCACGGATTTGATGCCGCAGGTTGCAGGCGACACGCTCGCGTCTGCGCATGGGCTGGAAATGGTAAACCGGGCCGCGATAAATGAGATACTTACTGAGCAAACGCTGTCGCAACTAGGAGTCGATAAATCGAAAATCGGTCAGTTCATGAGCGCCCGGTTCTTTGTGAAACTTGAATTCAACTCGGTCAAAGACAAAGACTATCTGACCACTCGCCTTGTAGATGTGTGGACGTCGCAGGACACGCCGGTAATTACGTCAATGCCGTTGCAAGACGGAGGGGATTTCACCGAACTTGGTAAGAAAGTGGCCGCGGACATCGCTACGGCGGTAAAAAAGCGATATCCCATTCAGGCAACGTTGACGGTTGACGCGAATGGCAATGGCAAGATTGACGTGGGCAGCAATGTTGGCGTTCGGGAGGGCATGCGGTTCGAGGTCGGGTCGGTCGTAAATGAGGCGTTTCGTCCATCCAACGCGAATGCGTTTGCGGTGGTCACTAGCAGCATTGGCGATCGTTCGGCGGACGTGACAATTCAATCGGATGTTCAATTGCCCGCGGGCAAGGAACTGCTGGTACGTGAAGCTGTAGCAAACTCGTAACTGGATTGACTGCGGAAGGTCATGACAAAACTTAAACGCTACATTCTGCTGTCTCTGGCCGTGGGCGTGCTTACCGGTTGTGCCACGACTTCGCTCGGAATTCAAGGCCGCGACATGAGCCAGTATCCGGAAGTGAATTACGAAGGCCCGTTCCGCGGGCGGTGGTGGAACTACTACGAGCGCGGCCGGGCCTTTGCCGATTCTGGCAAGTACTGGGTCGAGGCGGAAGAGGATTTCCGCACGGCGATGCTCACGCGCAAGGGCGATCAATTGTGGCCCCGTACCTACGGACTGCATTTCATTCCCGAATACTTTCCGAATCGCGAATTGGGAATCGCATTGTATCACCAGGGCCGGTACGACGAAGCAATCGACGTGTTGCGGCTGAGCTACGAACAGACGGAATCGGCGCGGGCAGCCTATTTCATTGAGCGCGCGCTGAAAGACAAACTTTCGCAGGCCGGTGCTGATACTGAGGACCCGACCATCGAATTGGCCTCGCCTAGCGGCGGCGTGCCGGTGGGTTCGCTCGTGGTTGATGTGGAAGGTGTCGCGAGGGACGACAACTACATTGCGAGAATCACCATCGATGGGCAACCGTACGCACTGAAGATTGCGGACAATCCAGTGGCCTTCAAGCAATCGGTTGTTTTACGGCCCGGACAGAACACCATCACGGTTGAGACGGAAGATGTATTGGGCAAGAAAGCGGTAGCCACCGTGGACATCAAGTCCGACGTGGATGGGCCCGCACTGAGTTTTGACCGGCCGCTTACACTGCCCGGTACGGTGACCGGGGCAGTGAACGATGTCAGCGGGGTCGAATCTGTGACGATTGGCGGGGCGGCCGCCACTCTGACTTCGCAAGCCGACGGAACTTATGTATTCTCGGCGGGGGTGAGCAAGTCCGTTTTGGCGGCTCCTGTTCTTTACGAAAGCAAGGACACGCTGGGCAACATTACTCGCGGCCAACTGACCGCGGACGGAGTCATGCTGTCTTCTGCATTGCCGGAAACCATGTTCGCCTCGTATCGGCCTGAAGTCGTCGAAGTGGCCCCGGGGATTCGCGCCCTGGCATTGAACGGACGGGTGGTGGCCATGGCGGCGGTGCCGGCCGCGGCCGAAGCAACACCGGAAATTCGGTTCACCAACCTGCGGCCCGATCAAGTTTTTCGTATCGACGAGATTCTGGTAAGTCTCGATGTGGTAACACCCACGCCGGTTTCCACAATTGATCTCAATGGCATTCCTCTGGACACAGTACCGGGGCGATCGGTGCAGCGTTTGAGCCGGCGAATTCGCCTGGACCAAGGCGTGAACCAGTTGGAAGCGACAGTAAAAGACGATCAGGGCAACCAGACTTCGGCAGGGGTCAGCATTCTGCGAGAGCTTTCGCCCTTGGAAGACACGTCCGGACGGTTGACTGTGTCTCTGCTCGGCAATGTGTGGAAAGGCAAAGGCCAGCTATTGAACGACGAAGATCGGCTGATAGTCTCGTTGCTGGACAGCGAGCTACGAAAGTACGACCGGTTCAATTTTGTGAACCGTGACGACCTTGGCGAAGTGCTTTCCGAGCAGCAATTGGCGGCCGCGCTCGGATCGCGGGAAGGCCGGGCCGCGCTTGGCGGAGTCGCGATGGGTTCGATCACGCCCGCAGAAGTGCTGCTTATCGGACGGGTCTACCGCGATGCGGACAGTATCGAAATTGTCTTAGAGGCAGTCAGTTCTGAAACTTCGTTGTTTGTCGCGCGAATGGACGTGGCAGGGAACGCGGAATCGGAAGACGAATTGAGGCAGTTAGTCGGCGATCTTGCCTTGCGCACCTTTCAGGAATTCCCACGGGTTTCGGGACAGGTCGTCAATGTGCGCGGCACAGAGACAACCCAGGTCACCGCATCGCGCGCGACCATCGCCTTCCTGGACCAAACCTCACTTGAATCCAGCGAGTCTTCGGATGAAGACGTGCTAAACGCGCTACAGGAATTGGAACGGGAATTCGATATATCAAATCGCTTTTCAATTGTGGACAGGGAGAATATCGACGCGATTCTCGCGGAACAGGAACTAAGCGAGGCGCTCGGGTCGGAAAGTGCGCGGTTGGCATTGGAAGCGATGGAGCCGACCGATTGGCTGATTCGGTTGTCGATGTCGCAAGTGGGTATTGAGACCACGGTGCGGCTGGAAGCCGTCGACACGGCAACGAGTGTGGTGGCCGCGAGCCACATGGAGACCGGTGCGGTTGGATCTCCCGACGACAAGACATTGCTCATCCGGCGGGTAGCCACGGCGTTGATAGGCAAGCTGCCAGAGAAAGCACCGCAGTCGGTAGAGTACACACGTGGATTCACAAGCGACCTCTCAGAGCTGGAAGGAGTGCGCGAATCCATGAAGTATGTGGTGTACCGTGAAGGGAATGACATCCTCGATCCGATTACCAATGAAGTGGTGGATAAAGAAGTTAGCATCGTCGGCGAAGCCTTGGTCGATGGGGTGGGTGCTTCGGACAGTACCGCCGCGGTGATGATTACCCGTGAAAACCAACAACTGGGCGTCGTGCAAGTGGGGGATAAAGTGGTTGTCAAATAGAACCCTGCATACGCTACTAGGGTGTCTGGCCGTTGCGTTGTTGCTTGCGGCCACGGCGCCCGCACAGGAATTGGAAATCTCTGTTTCGCCGAGCCCGGTGGGGTCTGGTGCACGCGCGGCGGGCATGTCGGATGCCTTCGTGGCAATCGCGGACGACGCAAGCGCGGCTTCGTGGAATCCCGCTGGGCTGGTGCAGTTGGAAGTGCCGGAGATTGCAATCGTTGGCTCGTATAACGGCATCTACGAAGGGTTCTCCGCGGATTTTCATGACGAGGTCGATTCCTGGCACAACGACCATGCGTTCAACCTGAACTTTCTAAGCCTTACCTACCCCTTGCCGTTTACCGTGCTCAACCGGAACGTGGTGGTGGGGCTGTATTACCAGCATAAATACGATTTCACGCGCAACTTTGATTTACAGTTCAACACGTTTTCCGTGGCGCCCGGCAACGCGGGTGCGGCGGCGGGCACCATTACCAACAACTACCTGAACATGAAGTTTGAACAGAACGGGTCTATCAGCACGGTCTCCCCTGCCATTGCGATGGAATTAACGCACCGTTTGTCGCTGGGTGTTGCGCTCAATTTTTGGCGAAGCACGTTCATTTCTGACAACTCGTGGGAACAAGACCTGAAGACGACCACCTTTTCGCAAAGCGCCAACGGAGTCACGCTGAACTCGTCCACGTCGCATGACGAGTACAAAGACCTGACTGGATATAACCTTTCCATCGGACTGCTTTGGGATATGAACGAGCAATGGAGCTTTGGCGCGAGATACGACACCGGATGGGTCGGCCGGGCCGATTTCGAGCAGCGCAGCATCCGTTCTAACTATTCGCTCACGGGAGGCGGCGCTTTTTTCCTCCCCTCAATTACGAAGGAACCTCGGGACATCAGTTTTCCGGCAACGCTGGCGGTGGGTGCGGCCTACCGGCCAAACGACCGGTTGACACTGGCGATGGACGTTTCGCGTACGGACTGGAACGACTTCTGGTTTAAGGGGCGGGATGGAAACCGCATCTCGCTCGTGGATGCAAGCAACCTCGATGACATCTGGTTTGCGCAGGATTTCGACCCGACGTATACGGTACGGTTTGGGGCGGAATATGTCTTCATCCCCAAACAGCCGGACGAAGTGTTCAAGCGGTTGTGGAGCTTGCGCGGCGGTGTATTTTACGATCAGGAGCCGGCCACAGGGGCGCCGGACAGTTTTTATGGCTTCGCCGTAGGCGTGGGCTGTCTGATTAATGAGAGCGTGAATATCGACCTCGCGTATCAATTGCGGTATGGCGATGATGTAAACTCGGATTTCTTGCGAGGCATTCGCGGATTCGACGAAGATGTCGTGCAGAATCGCGTGATGCTTTCGACGGTAATCTATTTCGACCGGAACCTTTGGAAACGAAACAAGCGGGCCAAGAACGACCAAGGCCCGGTGCAGGAGGCGAAGAAATGAAGCGATACACGTTGCCCGCGAAGGCCCAGTTCGAACCGATTGCCCAGTTGTTGGGCATCTTCCAAACGATTCTGGCGATACCGAACATATTCATTGGTCAAGGCTCTCAGATAGTTCTTTTGTTAACGGGTGTCGTCGGATTTCTCAGTGCGTCTACTAATTTTCTGAATACGCTGGCACAGGTTTTCGGCGTCAACCCACAAAATCCGTGACAGCGAGGGGAGAGGACACTCCATGTTTATCATCGTTTTTGGCTTGATCCTGGTTGCAATGCAATTGTTTATCAATTTCTTCGTCGGGTTCTTCACCTGACATTCTCTTCGAACGCGCTGCATTGAAAACCCATAGGGCGGTTGCGTCCTATGGGTTCCTATTGTGGAACGGGGGCTTGACAACTAAATAAATTTTCAGTATTATCCCTCCTGAATAGGGAGGGTCCCCCGATGAAATTAACCGAATTGTTGCGGTACGACATTCCCCCGGAGATTATCCGCCTTTGGCAGGAGGAAGAGGGCGAAACCCTCCTTCCACTTCAAGAACTCGCCATTAAGCGCCATTGCCTGTTTACCAGTGGCAATCTGCTGATTCAGGCCCCCACCAGTTCCGGAAAGACCTTCGTGGGGGAGATGGCGGCGATTCAAACCGCGCTGAAGCGGAAGAAGGTCGTGTACCTCGTGCCGTTGAAGGCCCTTGCCGAGGAGAAGTGGGCGGGCTTTCGTGCTAAGTATGAGCCGTATGGACTGAAGGTCATTATTTCCACGCGTGACCGTCGGGAGCATGACCGCGCATTGGAACAGGGCGACTTTTCGATTGCAGTCGTCGTGTACGAGAAACTGGGGCAGTTGTTGGTGCGTCGGCCTGAACGGTTGGAGGAAATCGAACTGGTCGTCGCGGATGAGTTGGAGTTGCTGTCCGATCCCGAGCGCGGGGCGCAGGCCGAACTGCTGTTAACACGTATCCTGCGATCGAAGCGTCGATTGATCGGCTTGTCGGCTGTGATTGGTCACGCCGACAAGCTGGCTCATTGGATGAATGCCGAAATGGTGGTGTATGAGCGACGACCGGTTGAGTTGCGATTCGGGGTCCTGCATGACGGTGTGTTCTCTTACCGGACGCACAACGAGTATTCGGAATCGGAAGAGCGGCTGATTCATACGCATTCGGATTCCATGTGGGAAATCCTCGCGGACAATGTCAGCGCATTTGTGGATCGTGAAGAGCCGTGTCTCGTGTTTGTGAAGGCCAAGGCGGAGACGCGGAACGGGGCGCATGTGCTGGCGCAGCGGGTGTCGAGTACTCCCGCGAGCGAGGCCTTGGTGGCAATGCAACGGCTGGAAGCGACGCATTCCAGGGATATGTTGATGGAAACCCTGGCGCACGGTGTCGCATTTCATAATGCCGACTTGTCCCGGGACGAACGCGTTATTGTGGAGAATGCGTTTCGCTCCGGCGAGGTGAAAGCGTTGGTGGCAACCAGCACACTTGCGGTTGGCCTGAATCTTCCCGCACAGAACGTTTTTATTACCACCGACAAATGGCAGTTTGACAGCCGGTTTGGCATGCCGTGGAAAACGCCTATTTTGCGCGCGGAATACGAAAACATGGGCGGGCGGGCGGGCAGGTTTGGCACTGGAATTCCTTTTGGGCGATCGATTGTGATCGCCACTTCTCCCTATGATCGGGCCACCCTTTGGCGGCGATATGTGGATGGCGACCGCGAACGAATCACGCCGCGGCTGGCGCAGGACCCACTGGAGGATCATGTGCTCCGATTGGTCGCCTCGCGCACATGCAGGACGGATTCCGATTTGGCCCAATTTTTTGACGCGACATTGTCCGGAAGCTGGATTTGGCCAGAGACCTGTACGGTGGACGAGGTTGAAAACCGAATCCGCGCGGCAATGCATCGAGTACGGGACGCGGGGTTGGTTCAGTCTGATGCGGATGGAAGGCTGTCGGCGACGCCGTTTGGGCATGCGGTCGCGTCCAAAGGAATATCGATTGATACGGCACGGGAACTGGCATATTGGGTGCGCGAGTCGGAAACGCGTGAGTGGTTGCCCATCGACTTGATCCTGGCGGCGGCGATGACTGCGGACGGCAAGTTGATTCAAATGGCCCTCGCAGCACAAGAGTACGACCAATCGGACTACGTTAACCGACTGAAGCGCCGCGCAAGAGAGACGCAGGACGAAGCCGATGTACCGCTGAATCGATTGCGGCATGCGACCGTGAAGCCTTTTTACGAGGAAGTTCGGGCAGTCAAGGCGGCGCTCATTCTGGACGAGTGGATTCGCGAAGCCGATCTATACGAATTGGAGGAGCGGTACCATGTCTTCGCGGGACAGATTGGCGAGGCGGCCGATCAGGTGAGTTGGCTGCTGGACGCCGCAGCGGCCATTGCCGAAGCCATGGCGGCCAAACGGAGCTTTGTAGACGAAATCCGGCGTACTGCGGAACGGGTGCAATACGGACTGCACTCGGAAGCGGCACGGATAATGACGCTGGGGCAAACCGACGTGACACGTCACACAGCCATAGCCTTTGAGCGAATGGGGCTGCATATGCCGGAAGCATTGGCCGATGCAACCGACGCGTTGCTGACAAAATGGGTTTCGGCGGGTACGGCACGCGCACTGCGAACATGGGCACAGGGTGAGGTGCGTGGTCAAGGGGCAAAAGCAATGCATCGAACAAGTCGGGCAATGCAGCCAGTACTGGTGCTGGACGATCGCAAACCGGGTGAAATTCATCTGGACGGCCGCGTGGTTCGATTGCAGGAGAAACAGTTTCGACTGATGCGATGCCTGGCGGAAGTTCCTGGCGAATGTGTTCCGTATGAGTCGATCTATATAGCGCTTTGGGGTGAAATTGTCGTGGAGCCTGCGCAGATGCATTTTCAAAAGAAGAAACTGCTGGAACGTATTACCGGCGTTGTGCCTGGACGCGAGAAGCTGATCCGCACAATTCCAAAGCGGGGCTTTGCACTTGATTTGCGGGCAGAACAAGTGGCGCTATTGCCTGGAACGCAAATACACGCGGCGTAGCGAACATTCCCGGAACTTACGACTTTTGGACGGGGTTAGACGCACGTGGTATATTCCGCTCTTAGCGTTGGAATCAGGCACAAGGATTTTTTTCACATGACCGTCGTAACTGCGTTCTCGTCTCGCGCGCGTTTCCCCCAGGCCCTCTTTTTGTTGCCGGTGGCTGTATTTGTTGTCTTGTCCGTTTCTACCTTGCGTGCCGAGGCGCAACTACCATCCTCCAAGGGACGCGTGGTCATTCTCGGTTTCGACGGCGTCGAGCCCACGCTTGTGGAGACAATGTTTGCCGCGGGTGAACTTCCAAACCTCAAGAAGTTGAGCGAGCAGGGCACGTTCAAACCGTTGGAAACGGCAAATCCGCCGCAATCCCCCACGGCATGGTCGTCATTCATTACCTGCAAAAATCCGGGGGAGCATGGCGTGTACGATTTTCTTCGGCGGAATCCAAAAACGTATTTTCCCGGTGTGGGATTCGGCATGCCGGAACACGCCACGCTGTCTCCCGATGGAAAGCTGTTGACTCCGCCTGTTTTTAATTCTATCCGCCACGGAGAATCGTTCTGGTCCGTGGCCGATAAGCAAGGGGCGCGAAGCAAAATACTGTTGGTGCCATTTGCCTACCCGGTTGAAAGCCTTGAGCAAGGGCATATGATTTGCGGGTTGGGCGTGCCTGATATACGGGGAACCACGAGCACGTTCTTCGCAATCTCCACTCGTGAATTGTCGATAAAGAGCGGGGGGATGGCTCTACGCTTGACTCTCACCGATGGGGCAGGTAGTGTGGAAATTCCCGGGGCTCGCGACAAGCGTGAAGAATTCGATTCTGCGAAGGCATTTGTCAAGGTACCGCTCATGATTAATGCTGATGTGGCAGGTGGTAATGTCACGCTGACAGTGCAAGGGCAATCCGTCGAGCTTGCCGAGGGACAATGGTCGAAGTGGGTCGAATGGGCTTTTGAACTCAGTCCAGTATACAAAGTACGCGCAGTGAGCCAGTTCTATGCGCTGAAGGTTGCGCCGGAAGATGTCACTGTCTACATGAGTTGTCTGCAGTTTCATCCCGACGAGCAGTATATTCCCTTTACGACACCCATCAGCTACGGAACCGAACTGCGCAAGCGATATGGGCTATTCAAAACAATCGGCTGGGCTTACGACACTCATGCGTTACGCCAGGATGCGTTGTCGGATGAAGCGTTTCTCATGGACACGCGCAATTCCGCGGGGTGGCAGGAACAATTGACTTTGGATGAACTGGATACCAACGCATTTGACATGATGGTGGCGGCGTGGACCGCCCCTGATCGTGTCAGCCACATGTTTTGGCGCTATCGCGACAAGCGTCATCCGCTCTATACGGAAGAAGGTGCAACGAAATACGGCCGAGCCGTTGAGGAATCCTATCAAAAGATGGATTCAATCGTGGGCGAAGTCATGAAGCGACTAAAGGAGAACGATCTTCTTTTCATCATGTCCGATCACGGATTTCATAGCTTCCATACCGGATTTAACGTGAATACATGGCTTATTCGAAACGGGTATCTGGTAGTCAAAGGGCAGACTGATGCCGCATCAGGGTTTACCAACGAGGATTACTTGCAAGGCTTCGATTGGACGCGAAGTAAAGCGTATAGCATAGGGCTTGGGAGTATCTTCCTCAATCTCAAAGGCCGGGAAGGAAAGGGACTTGTGGATCCGGCCCAAGCAGATGCGCTCATTGAGGAAATCCGTGGAAAATTGCTGGAAGTAACCCATCCGGAAAAGGGAGAAAAGGTGTTTCGATCCGTGTATACCCGGAAGGATTATCACGGCGGTGCGATGGCCGAAGCGCCGGATATCCAATTGGGGTACGCCGAGGGTTTTCAGTCCACAAAATCGGCGGCAAACGGCGCCGCTCCCAAAGTCTTGTTTGAACCAAACGACGACAAGTGGAGCGGCGAACACGCAAGTTCGGACGTTGCTTTCACTCCGGGAATCTTCTTCTGCAACCGGCCTATTGCTGTGGATAAGCCTAACATCATGGATCTGGGTGTCACTTCGCTTAAATACTTGGGGCTTGCCGTGCCGGCGGACTTTGAGGGCACGGATTTGCTGGCCGCCAATTAGCAATCAAAGGAACTTTCGCAGCTTTTCGCGCAATACCTGGGTGCGGTCAATCAAAGCGACAATCCTTCGAGCCCGATCAGATTGACCGCGTTCCTGCGCATCTCTGCAGGCTTCTTTCATCGCACTCTGCAGCGTTTCCAAAACGGTCTCGACGTAATTGGTCAGTTGACTCTCCGAAGGTACACGCGTGCACA
Source organism: Candidatus Hydrogenedentota bacterium (assembly GCA_045863295.1). Taxonomy (GTDB): domain Bacteria; phylum Hydrogenedentota; class Hydrogenedentia; order Hydrogenedentales; family SLHB01; genus BTWA01. The sequence continues at coordinate 32,205 of BTWA01000018.1, read as the reverse complement.
GCACGACAACAGGAGCCACGGGTATTCCCTCCGCCGCCAACAACGTCGAGGTTTCCGGGTCGCTCGCCAATCCCACGGGATCGAACACTTCGAACAACTCGTGTTTGCTCAGAAACTCCCGCAATTCATTGTCGGTGATTGTGTTGAATTCCTCCAATCGTCGAACATATTCGCCCAACCGATCCAGCGATACGAAAGGATGGCTGACTTGCTTCAAATAAGCGAGGCAGCGTTGCTCGAGCTTCTCAAGGTTCATCAGCGAATTCCGTTCACTACCGCTGTCGCGGTATTTGCGCCGGTTTCCAACAACTGAATCGTCTCCAACAAATGGTCCGCGGCCAATTCAATTCCTGCTTCGTTCCAGTGTCCATCTTTCACATAAAACAGCCCAGCCGGATTGGGTGCGTCGCGGAAAACCGGGCGAAGATCCAGTACAGTGACTTTAGGCGCTTCCAACCGTTTAATTACTTCGTCGTACGCAAACCATTCAGCCGTAGGCACTTTGAGAATCGACTGCTTGCTGGGAATCAGTAGCAGGATCATGTGAGTTTCTATATCGTGGATAGCGGCATAAGCCGTCTCGATAGCGTCTGCTACGCGATGCATATCCGCTTCGGATGGCCCCGCGGACGCCAACCCGTTTTGCGCCCAATTGTTTCGAAGCGACCCAAACGCCAAATACATTCCGGGCACGATATTTGTCAGGATACGCTTCGAACTCGATACCTCCACCGGCGGGCCGCACCACGTACCCGAATGGTAGGTAAACCAATCTAAATCGGACTGACGCCATGCATAGAAATCACGCGTTTCCATGAAATCGTTTTCAAACAATCCGTAGACCACGTAGCGCGGAGCAAGCTTTCTCCCCCATTGCCGGAATGCCACGGTATATTGCGGTGGCGATTGGCGATGGATGGCAAAGCTGTAATAGGTCATGCCGGCCTCACGCAATCGCTTGTGAAATGTGTGGCTCGCACCTTCCATAAAGGAGTCGCCAAGCCCCAGCACATCGACTTGTATACCTTCCCTCCTCTCGGCGATGGCCTCCGGCGCATTGATGAATCCTAGCGAATCGGTCGAAAGCGGCGGCAACACTGCGTCCGCAATGTGGAATACGATTTCCTGCTCCGCTTTGATATCCGGCTTCCACGTATATCCAATAAGGGGCTGCAATTGAAGATGTTCCTGCACAGCGGCTACTTCGGGCCGGGGTACATAGGCAAATGGGCCAAACTTGTAGCGAAGACCCGCCTCGATAACGGCCAGCCCCACAATCGTAGCAACGATTGATACTCCTGCATTTGCCAGGGCCGACCGTATTGAGCACCGCTTGGGAATATCATCCACGGGAACCGCCTCTTCGCCTCGTCACTCCTGCTCTTCCAACATCGAAACCGTTTCTGCAAATCCCTTCTTCCGCTCAATGCAAACAGTCTTGATTTCATGCGGATCGAATGTGAGCCCGATAGGCTTTGCAAAGGAAGCCAATCGCAGCGAAACGTTTGCAGGTTTGCCCGAAGTCTCATAACCTCTCAATACAAAGTCGTCGCCATCCTCGGTCATCTTGAGAACTGAGAAAACGACGTTTTCCGCCTTGTGCTCAAGAAAGGACGACTTTGCATGCAGTTTGCCTTTGTGGGCCGATTCAACATGTACAATAGAAGGCTCATTCAGTTCCCATGCCTTGCGAACTACATCACCTTTTCTCCAGTCTCCTGCATGGGGCATTAGCTGAAGCCGAAAGACATGTTTTCCTTGATCCATGATCTCATGCGATGACGTGGCTAAGTAGCGGCTTGGATCGTGATATGCAAATGCCGGGCTCCTCAAGAGCGATAACCGAAGAATACCGTCTCGCACGTCGAAGCCATAATTCGAATCATTGAGAACGGCAAAGCCATACGGTTTGCCTTGGACTGTACCAGAAAGATCGGTCCACATCTGACAAGGCTCCTCGCCCCTTCCCCCCTGTCTTTCCTGATACCCATATGCCGTGTCACTGGTAACTTTCGCATCGGCCAGATTGGTCTCGTACGCAACCTTCAACATGGTAAAAGCTTCGCGCCAATCAACGCGCAATTCGATGTCGATCGTCTCCGATTCACGATACAGAGTAACAAACTGATCCGCGAGGGAATTGCGAAACTTCGACTGAACCCTCAAGGTGGTACGCACTGGTCCATTCTCAAAGATGGAAATCCGCGCGTCTCCGAATCGGCCAGCCTCCGACCGGTATTCCACTACGTCGTGGCTCCATGTGTCTGAATGATCGACAAGCGCGGACAACACGTTTCCACGCTTGAGCACTTCGGTCTTATTGCGCTTGTCCAACAGCCGTGCGATGTGGCCATCGTATGGATCCAGCTCCAGGCGCCACCACGCATTTTCCATGTAGATGATTTCCGCATCTACTGCATTTCCGATCTTCACCGTCTTGGCGCCGGAACGCACATGGTACGAGGTATAGCCGAGGGCCGGCACTTCGGCAAGAAAACTGTATGCATGCGCGCCTACATACTCCGCTTGCGTCTCCTGATGCGCGACAACTCTTCCTTGCGCATCAGCAATGTGCACCGGCGCGGTCAGTGTGCGGCCTGCAATTGGTGATGCAGTCACTACCTGTCTGACCGGCCATGGCAGCGGATTAAAAACCAAAATCGTGTTGCCCTCGGGCGTAGTATCCACATGCCGGGCAATGGTTTGTATCGACTCATTCAGTATGAAGTGCGCGGCGTGCCGGGCAGCCCCAACCTGATCCCGGCTATCGGCATACGAAGACTCCAAGCTCGTTCCCGCGAGTATGTCGTGAAACTGGTTGTACAGCAAGTCCTTCCATGCCCGCTCCAATTCGGCCTTGGGATACGGGTGGTTGTGTAGCAACGAAGCCAGCGCAGCGAAACGCTCGGCGGTCATGAGTGCGTGCTCCGCCCGCCGATTCATTCGCTTCGTCTCGGCGTGGGCGGAGTAGCACCCGCGTGCATGATGCTGGAGATCCGTATCTACCACGGCAATCTCATCCAACGGCGTCGTGGCGAGAAACGCTTCCATGTAGTCATACAACGTGGAAAAGACGAAGGACGGCATGCTTGAATCGCCGTCGGCCTCGCGCAACAAACGAATGCATTCCTTGGTGGGCCCACCCCCGTGATTGCCGACGCCATAAAAGCCGAGTATTAGTCGTTGCCCGGGATTGAGATACGGGCTGTCGCAGTGACTCAACATGCGATCCACGGTTTCAGTATCGCCGAGATACGTGTCGAGGATGTTGCAGGTCAGAACCGCGGATCCGTCAGCGGCTTGCCACCAAAATGTGGTGCCTTTGGGAAAGTTCATTTCCTTTCCCGCCTGAGGGCGCATGAACACGTAGTACTCCAATCCCAGCTTTTTCAATATCTGCGGAAAAGTCCCCGAGTGTCCAAAACTATCGGGATTGAAACCGACTCGCGCGCGCTGTCCAAATTCCCGCTCAAAGAATTTTTGCCCATACAGTCCGTGTCGTACGATGGCTTCACCGCAAGGCACATTGCAGTCGGGCTCCAACCACCATCCGCCCGCAAGCTCCCACCGACCTTCCTTGACCCGCGCCTTTATCTCATCAAACAATTTGGGATCGCACGATTTCACCCATTGGTAGAAACAGGCGCTGCTCGCTGTAAACTTGAATTCAGGGGTCTCCTTCATGCGTTCGAGCGCGCTCCGGAACGTGGCCCGCACCTCCTCGTATCCTTCTGTCCAACGCCACAGCCAGGTGGGATCGATGTGGCCGTGGCCAATCATATGAAATGTGAATTCGCGAGGCTCCGCCATGATTTGAATTCTTTCGGTGTTGTTTTTGATTTCGTGACTTCCACCCGGGCAAACCGCCTGCACAAGAGCAACGTCAGATCCCGCACGGGACCAACAGGAGACCTTATTGTACGGTTTACTTCAGAAGACGATATTCTAGGGAGGGTAACCGTCGAATGCAAAGCCGGGTTCAGAAATCGCTATGGATTTGGCTTGCGAATACAGCGCAATGGGCTTTAGATTCTTCCGTTGACGGCGTATACTGGCGGACGCAGTGGGCAAGGAACTCTATGAACTCCAACGATATCATTCGCATTTCGCCGGTGGCGACAAAAGCGGGCCATACCGCCAGCCTCGCGATTACACGAGAACTGATTCTAGAGAAGGCGCGGGCGGCGCGAGAGAGCCTTCGTAGAAGAGAAATTCATATTTTCCACACAGGTGACGAGGACCCTTTGCAGCGAATGCTGAATGCGTTTCAGCCTGCGAGTTACGTCCAGCCGCATCGCCACATGGATCCACCCAAGGCCGAGGCCATTGTGGTGCTTCAAGGAAGCCTCGGCTTCATCGGGTTTCATGACAACGGATCGCCCGATTCCGAGAATACATTTCTGGCCGATCCTGCCAAAGGCGTTGTCGGCTTTGATGTCCGGGCGGGGGTTTGGCACACATTTTTCGCGCTCGAACCGGATACCGTTGTGTTTGAAGTAAAAGCCGGCCCTTACGAAGCCCGCGCTGACAAGGGATTCGCCCCGTGGGCGCCCAAGGAAGGAAACCCCGAATCGCTGTCGTATCTGGCGAATCTCGAGGACTGGTTTCGCAATCGATTCGAATTGCCGCCGCGTCCGTGGTTGGTGCCCGGCGGCTGAACCTGGGGGAAGAACGGCCGTGTCTGATTTTGCCTTTATGGATGCCACCGCTCAGGCCGACTTGGTCCGCAAAGGAGAGGCAACACCGATGGAGTTGGTGGAAGCGGCCATCACCCGCATTGAGGCCGTAAATCCCACGATCAATGCGGTCATCACACCCATGTTCGAACTTGCCCGCAAAGCGGCACGCGGCCCGTTGCCCAACGGCCCATTTAAAGGCGTGCCATTTGTGTTGAAGGATTTGTTGGCGGGTTATGGTGGTGTACCCATGCATGCCGGATCCCGCCTGATGGAAGGGTTCGTTCCCGGACACGACTGCGAATTGGTGGCGCGGTACAAGCGCGCTGGCCTGGTATGCCTGGGGAAAACGAATACGCCTGAATTCGGAATCTTGCCGACGACCGAACCGGAGATCTTCGGTCCCACACGCAACCCGTGGAATACGGACCATTCAACCGGCGGCTCAAGCGGGGGCTCCGCCGCGGCTGTTGCATCCGGTATGGTTCCCGTGGCACACGGCAACGACGGCGGCGGATCCATTCGAATTCCTGCTTCCTGTTGTGGCCTATTCGGATTGAAGCCCTCGCGTGGACGCATTACCCTGGGACCCGACCTGGGGGACGTCGCCAACGGACTTGTCAGTGAACACGTACTAACACGATCGGTCAGGGATAGCGCTGCCTTATTGGATGCCACCTGCGGTCCATTGCCGGGGGATCCATACGTAGCGCCAGCACCTGAAAGACTGTTTCTGCAAGAAGTCGGTGCATCCACGGGTCGATTGCGAATAGCGTATTCGTCAGAGACGTTTATCGGCGTGCCTGTTCACCCGGAATGCGAAAAGGCCCTTATGGAAACGGTCAAGCTGTGCGAATCGCTGGGACACTATGTGGAGGAATCGGCGCCCGCCATTGCCGGCGACGAGATTCAACACGCATTCTTGAGCGTCTATATGGCCTCGGCTGCGTGGTCAATGGATGGATGTGTTCAACTAACGGGGCGTATGCCTTCTCCACAGTTGTTGGAGCCTTGCAGTTGGACAATGCATCAGATGGCCTCGCAGACCAATTCCAGCATGTATTTGCTGGGCTGGACACAACTCCAGAGAATCTCCCGCGCCTTGTGTACATGGCTGGAGCCATTTGACGCTTTTCTCACGCCAACAACAGCGGAGCCCCCATTACCCTTGGGATCGTTTGAGGCTGATCCGGATAACCCGCTATCTCCCATAATGCGGGCTGCCGCATTTGTGCCTTACACGCCGCTCTGCAATTTCACGGGGCTGCCCGCCATGTCGGTGCCGCTTCACTGGACGGCGGACGGACTGCCGGTAGGGAGTCACTTCGTTGGAAAATATGGGCAGGAAGCGCTTCTGTTCCGCCTGGCGGCTCAGCTGGAAGAAGCTCGGCCTTGGGCCCACCACGTGCCACCAGTACATGCATAAAAGCAAACTACGCGTTCGCAAAATGGCACAAAGGAAACTCTGCACACCAGCGAGGGATTAACCGGTGTAACCCACGTGCGCGAAATTCGCGCGGGAGGATCGGTCATGAAACTCGCGGTTCGGCACTTGAGTTTGCTTGCGTGCGTTGCTTTGGCAATCGGTTGTCATAGCAAATCGTACACACCACTTGTTTCGGAACAAAATGCACCGCCACCACCTGCACCACCACCCCCTCCCTTCGCTTTAGCGGTACCTCCGCCGGCGGTATTGCCGTCGGCCAATATGGAAAGCTACGACGCAATTGTGGAGAACGGTTTTCGTCTTGCGCGAATTCGTCCGCTCTCCACATTTTCAATTGATGTGGACACGGCTTCCTACTCCAATACGCGCCGCTTTCTCGAAGGAGGCCAACTGCCTCCTATTGATGCAATCCGAGTTGAGGAGTTCATCAACTACTTTACCTATGCCTATCCGCCTGCGACACAGGACAAGCCCATTTCCGCGATCATCGAAACGGCTCAATGCCCTTGGAACGAGACAACGCGACTCGTGCGTATCGGATTGAAAGCTAAGGACGTTCCCGAAGGTGAGCGCCCCAAGAGCAATCTGGTCTTCTTGATAGATGTATCCGGATCGATGGCCGATTTCAATAAGCTGCCACTGGTCAAACGCAGCCTGCAAGCCATGGTGCAACATCTTGGCGATGACGATCGCATCGCCATTGCCGTGTACGCCGGCCATTCCGGGGTCGCTCTGAGTTCAGAAAGATGCACAGAGGACAATAAACCTCGCATCCTGAAAACGATTGACAACTTGGATGCCGGCGGCAGTACGCACGGAAGCGAAGGCATTCAAACGGCTTACGAAATCGCGGCCAATAACTTCAAGGAAAACGGTGTCAATCGGGTTATTCTCGCGACGGACGGTGATTTTAATGTGGGCGTTACCGACAAGGATGCGCTAGCTAGACTGATAGAAGAGAAGGCCAAGACTGGCGTATTTCTGTCCGTCCTTGGTTTTGGCATGGGGAACATTAAGGATTCGACTCTGGAAAAGCTGGCCGACAAAGGAAACGGGCACTATGCCTACATTGACACTTTCAACGAAGCACGCAAAGTACTGATTGAAGAAATGGGTGCTACCCTTGTGGCTGTGGCGAAGGATGTGAAGATTCAAGTGGAATTCAACCCGGCGAAGGTAGAGGCGTACCGCCTCATCGGGTATGAAAACCGGGCCATCGCTGACGAGGACTTCAAAGACGATACAAAGGATGCCGGTGAAATGGGTGCAGGGCATGCAGTCACCGCCCTGTATGAAATTGCCGCACCGGGTTCGACTATCAAAATGCCGGATGTGGACCCGCTGAAGTATCAGCCAACGGAGCTTTCGAGCCATGAGTGGAGCGGAGAATTGCTGACGCTGAAAGTACGCTATAAGGATCCGAAGGCAGACACGAGCCAGGAATTGGTGTGGCCGGTTCTGGATGAGACCCTCGAATTCGAATCGGCATCGGAAGATTTTCGATGGGCGGCAGCCGTCGCATCTCTAGGCATGATTCTGCGAGAGTCACCTTATGTGGGAACATTCACGTGCGACGATGTGATTCGCATTGCGCAACATGCGCGAGGTGCCGATTCAAACGGCTACAGGGCTGAGTTTATACAGATTGCCTTTGCAGCGAAATCACTGAAACCAGAATAATGGCTGCTTAGCCTGCCAGTTGCCACACAGAGGACTTGCTACTGCGCCGATCCGTCAATGGAATCGACAAGCTGAGCTATCAGGGCACTTCAGATAGCCTATTCGCAGTCCAGCAGCCTTCCAACCCGTCATACCGTTCCATGGTCCCGCTCATGGTCGTGGCCGAATTGATCGTCCCGGCATACACGGTGCCATTGTCATACCAAAAGGTGACATGGTTCAGTGCGGATTCCCAGTCGCCGTAGGTGCTTCCACTGGCGAAATCGTCCGTGAACCGCAGGTTTTCGTATACCAGAAAAGTCGTCGTACCTTTTTGAACGTTATCGCAACCCCAATCAAACGTAATTCGCCACTTGCCTATGGGGGTATGAGTCTCTGGTGTGATTGGACAGCCGTTCAACCCTGCGATAGCCACCGCCGCAACCACAAGCCACGCAGTCTTGCGCGGATTGACCTTTAAAATCATTCGAAATTCCTCTTTAGTACTGCAATTCGCAGGCCAAACCTACCATCCACATCAGTATGACGGGGTACGGGTAATGTGTCAATTCGAGTAACCGGAAAAGCGTGCCGGCTTGCGCATCTCGGCTTTGAGGGAATACGATGGCCTCTTGGAGACAGGATCTGGAGGTTGCTACACATGATTGTTCGAAACCTGGGCAACACGGACATTCGCGTACCCGGAATTGCCTTCGGTGCATGGGCTATCGGCGGCTGGATGTGGGGTGGAACAGACGATGCCGAAGCCATTAAAGCCATACACGCCTCAATCGATGAGGGAATTAACTTCATCGACACGGCCCCGACATACGGCATGGGCCACAGTGAACGCATTGTTGGACAGGCCATCAAAGACCGCCGCGACCGCGTCATCCTTGCCACCAAGTGCGGTGTACGCTGGGATTTGGACTCGGAGGCAGAGGGTATGCCTACGGTTACGCCTGAAGGCAAAGCGGTCAAGCTTATACGCTGCCTGCGTCCCGAATCGATTCGCTATGAAATTGAACAAAGCCTCACGCGTCTTGGTGTCGATTGCATCGATTTGTACCAATGCCATTGGCCCGACTTGAAAACACCGGTCGCGGAGACCATGCAAACGCTTGTGGACCTTCAAAAAGAAGGCAAGATTCGTGAAATTGGTGTAAGCAACTTCACATGCGAGATGATGGATGAGTGCCGGAAAATTGGGCGCCTTGCGACGGATCAGCCGAAATACAACCCGCTGGAACGAGACATCGAAACAGAAATCTTGCCGTACTGCATCCGCCACGGTATCGGTGTGCTGCCGTACAGCCCCATCGCGCAGGGATTGATGACCGGTAAAGTAGGAATGGACCGCACATTCCGTGAAGGCGATCACCGCGCAGGCAAGCCCTGGTTCAAGCCAGAGAACCGGAAGCGTATTCTGACCATGCTGGATCACATCAAGCCCATCGCGGAGAGACACAACGCCACGCTGGCACAGGTGACCATTAATTGGGTGATATCCCAGCCGGGAATTTCGTCCGCACTGGTAGGCGCGCGCGACGCCGATCAAGTGAAGGAGAACGCCGGGGCACTTGCCTTTCAGTTGACGAACGAAGAAATCACGACTATCCGTGTACTGGTTGAAGGTCTGGGCGCGCCCGCCTGACGAAAAGGGATATCGGGGGAACTCGTCATGTTTCGCATGTCACGCCGGCAATTCGCCGGCAGCACGCTTGGAGCACTTGCCGCAATGTCAGCGAAAAGATGGGCCGTGGCGCAAGACGCCCGGCCAATTACCGTCGACCGGATTGAGTTGTTTCCCGTACGCTACCCCACAGTCATGCGGTTCAAATTCTTCGAGGGGCCAACCTCGGGCACAGGCCGTGCCGCCGTCATCATCAAGATAACTGCAAGCGACGGCACTGTGGGGTGGGGGGAAAGTGTGCCAGTTCCTCGCTGGAGCTATGAAACGCTGGAATCGGCGGTCAGCACAATTGAAAACTACCTTCGACCTGTAATTGTGGGTATGAACCCTTTTGACCTGGAAACCATTCATGGCGCGATGAGCAAGGAGATTGCGAATTCGTTCTCCACAGGTGCACCTATTACTAAAGCAGGTCTGGATATTGCTCTCCACGACCTGATAGGCCACGCGTTGAATTGCAGCGTAGCAGCGCTTTGGGGCCGATCATTGCCCGATGAACTAACGCTCAGTTGGACGCTCAATCCTCAGACCATGGAAGATCTGGAACCGCTAATCGACAAGGGACTCGAACGTGGATTCAAGAACTTCAACGTGAAAGTCGCCCCTGATCTCAAGTTTGACCTTGAAATGTGCGGGATTGTGAAGAAGCGCGTGCCCGATGGCTTCCTGTGGGGAGACGCCAACGGTGGCTATGACCGCGCTACCGCATTGATCGCGGCGCCCAAACTGGCCGACGCAGGCATGGCGGTGCTTGAGCAACCGCTGCCTTCGAATCAACTCACGGGCTACCAGGAAATGAAGCGACAGGGCGCGTTGCCCATCATTATGGATGAGGGGGTCGTTGCGCCTTCGGATTTGATCGAATTCATCAAACTGGGCTGTTGCGACGGCGTCGCAATGAAACCGGCCCGTTGCGGAGGACTGGTCTCGGCAACGCGGCAGCTTGAAATCCTCGAGGACGCCGGATTGTGGTTTCTTGGTAGCGGCCTGACCGATCCGGATATTTCATTAGCCGCCTCTCTTGTATTGTACGGCGCGTTCGACCTGAAGTATCCCGCTGCACTGAACGGACCGCAGTTTTTGGGCACCAGCGTGATTACCGAACCGTTTCGGCCGGTGAACGGCTCTGTTCGCGTACCCAAAGGCGTAGGAATTGGGATTACAGTGGACGAGGAAAAAGTACGCGCGCTGGTCGAATCGTCGAAGTCGTAGCATTCATATTCTTGGGGGGCTGTTGACATGCTTACTTTGGGCTTACGGGCATGGACGCTGACATGTTGTTGCATCGCTGTCATTTCCGTGAGTGCACGCGGAGAAACGTGGGATCCCGCCGCGGCAGACTATACCGGCAGACAGGGACATACCCTGTATGTATCCAAGCTTGGCGACAACTCCGACGGCCTCTCGTGGGCCACCGCCTTACACACGATTCAAGCAGCCCTGGACCGGATACCGGATGCGCAGGGAGGCCATCGCGTCATCGTACGGCCCGACACGTACGTCGAAGCCAACTTGTCCGTGCCATTCCCGGGCTCGAAAGGAAGCTACAACCTTTTGATCGGCGATGTGGACGGTCACTACGGTTCCGGCAAACCGGGCCGTGTCGTCATCGACTCCGGCGACCCGGAGAATGGATTCAAAAGCTACGACTGGTGGGGCGTGATACGAGCGACATCGCAAGGATGGAGCGATGAACATAAAGACCCCACATTTTCCGCGATCGTTTGGGACCGATGGATCTTGAGAAATCTGTATGTCTCGGGAGGCGATGCGGGGCTATTTTGGGACTGCACCAATCGCATTGAGCCGTTCTCGATCGTGGTGGAAGACTGCGTAAGCATCGGCCGTGCATTTGGCGGCGGCGTAGCAAGTTGCCTATCCCGGCCAGACGAGCCTATCACGTTTCGCCGGTGCAAGCTCTGGTCGTTGGATTGGTGGGGCGATGCCGCCGGAATGTATGTTCGTGTGGAGAATCCGGAATTGCCCGATCGCCCCGATGTGGTAATCGATGAATGCACAATGGTTGGTCCCCAGTGCGCGCTCAAAGGCGGCAACTACGGGTTTCATACATACATGCGCATCAAGGCAGCCCGATCGCAACTGATTACCCTCAATTTCTCCCAACCCGCAGGTACGCCCACGGATGGAATCATACAAAGCGTACAGAATGGGAAGTACCTCCATGTCGATATCGAAGACTCCACCCTCATGGGATACAAAGTTTTCGGCGTAAAGGTAGATAAAGAGTCGGCAACAGATATTGGCTACACAGTGACGGGGTCGGTCAACGCCTATGTACAATTTACACAAGAGACACCCAAGGGAATGCTCAGAATGGGACACTGGCCAGCCGAAGTGTTTGATGCTTTGGCAACACCAAAACCGACGGAAACGATCGATCCGGAAGTGGAACAATCACTTGTGCGCAAGGACCGTTGCGAGGTGACACCCTTTGTCTGGGAGGGTCGTATCTGCCTGCTCGAGTGCGTCCGGCCCGCATCCGGCGGCACTCGCGAACAGTACGTACTGACCATCGTGGATGCGGAATCCGGCGCCGAAATCGCGCGATTCGGCACCGGCTACAGTCTAGCGAGCGCGTTTGTGCATGACAGCATGGTGTACGTGTCTGCTTCGCGTTTCGAAAATGACAATTGGAATGACGTGACATTGTTCCAGTCTCACGATTTAAAGACCTGGAATCAGTCGACAATTGTCTCCCAGGACCCTGGCGAGCATCTTTTTAACAGTTCCATTTGCCAAGGCCCGGAAGGATTTGTTCTGGCATACGAGAGCAACGATCGGACCTACCCCGCGTTTACCACCAAGTTCGCCAGTTCCGGCGATCTTAAAACCTGGACCAAACTGCCCGATGCCGTGTTCGGCACAAACCGGTACACCGCGTGCCCTGCGATTCGCTATTCCGAGGGTTACTATTACTTGCTCTATCTGGAACACCGCACGCCACGATGGTACTTCGAGACTTACATTGCGCGATCCAAGGATTTGAGAACCTGGTACCGAAGCGATCGCAATCCAGTAATTTCGCCCAACGCAATTGATGACGGTATCAACGCTTCCGATCCAGACCTCGTGGAATTCGAGGGCAAGACTTACTTGTATTACGCCGTGGGCGACCAGCGTACCTGGATGAATATCAAACGAGCCGTGTACGACGAAACCATGCCCCGTTTCCTTTCACGTTGGTTTGCAAATGAAGGCGTGCGCGATAACGGAGACCTTGCTGGTTATCATCAGCGCAAAGCGAACGAAGCAAAGGAGGCGCGCCAGACTTGGTTTCGAGATGCGAAGTTCGGTTTGTTTGTGCATTGGGGGCCGTTTTCATTGCATGGAAGTGATCCTGACACTTCATACGATTATTTCGATTTGAAGTCGAATTCGGCCCTTCGCAAGGACTACATTCAGTACGGTCAAGCGTTCAATCCCAAACGCTTTAATGCGACTCAATGGATGGATGCGGCCAAGTCGGCGGGAATGAAGTATGTGGTATTCACATCGATGCACCACGACGGGTACTCGATGTTTGACAGTCCGGTTTCCGAATACGACTCCGTGAACCAAATACCAGGCACCGACTACGTAAAGCTCTTGACCGAGGCAGCCCGCACAGCCGAGCTAAAGATTGGCTTTTACTATTCGCTGCTGGATTGGTACAACCCGGATTTCGTGGACGACTTGCCAAAATATGTGGACAAGTTCATATTCCCACAAGTTCGTGCTCTTTGCACCAATTACGGTCCCATTGACTGCGTCTGGTTCGATGGGGAATGGGATCATCCCGCAACCACTTGGCGCGCCGAAGAATTGGTGCGGATGATTCACGATCTGCAGCCTACGGCGCTCGTAAACGACAGGCTGGGCAAGGGCGAACGGGGCAAGATACCGCTCGCTGACTTTTACACACGTGAGCAACCGACAGAAATCGACGTAGCCATGGGCTTTGAGCAAAATTCCACCTTGTGGGAAGCATGCATGACCATGGGCGATTTTTGGCAGTATTCGGTTAAGGACACGCAGTTTCAGAATGCGGATGAGTTAATCTGGCGGCTGGTGGACGTTGTAAGCCGTGGTGGAAACCTGCTCTTAAATGTTGGTCCCACTCCTGATGGTGAGATTCCTACGCCAGCGCTGGAACGCTTGAAAGCAATCGGTGACTGGTTGCGCTTGAATGGTGAGGCTATCTACGGCGCCGGCCGCTCGCCTTTCGGGCCGCTGCCGGTGGGCCTTTGCACAGCCAAGGCAAACACGCTATACCTTCATCTAAAGGCGCGGCCCGATCAGCCCATCGCCCTGCCAGGGCTGCAGAACACGATCGTGAGGGCATATCTGTTGAACGGCGGTGCGAACGTCCCGTTCAACAACGAGTCAAAGACCATCGAGCTGCCTGAAACGTGGCCAGATACGACGGTAAACACGATTGGAATCGAATTGGATGCACAACCGCTCGTGCAGTCAATTTCACAATAGTTTCGCCCAGACAAGGAATGCTAATGATGAACTACAAAACCGTTTTCAGTGGCTTGGCGGCGATTGCGATGTGCTTCGTTGGAAATAGGGTGCACGCTGACTTTTCGCTCACCGACGAAGCCGGCAAGCTAACCGTGCGCGACGGTGAAGAACCGGTGCTTGTCTACAACTATGAGCCCGTGCAGGCACCGGAAGGCGTTGACGCGCACTTCACGCGATCATCGTATCTTCACCCGGTTTACAGCCCTAATGGATCAGTAGTCACTCAGGATTTTCCCGACGATCACTATCATCATCGTGGTATCTTTTGGGGATGGCCAATGACACGTATCGGCGACAGAATTATCGACATTTGGGCACTGGCCGGTGCGCATCCTCGTTTTGATCGCTGGCTTGCAAAGCAATCTTCCGCCGAATCCGCCACCGTAGCCGTTGAAAATGTCTGGCTTTTCGATGACGACCCGTGGCCCAAGGTGCGCGAACAAGTATACATCACGGTCTGGACCGCCGACGGCGGCACACGCGCCATCGACTTTCTCCTCCGTTTTCAAAACATTACAAATGAAATCTTCACCATTCAGGGACAGGACGACGAGGATAGCAAGCAAAAGGTTATGAAAGGGTATGGAGGTTTCAACTTCCGGCCCGACAAGTCGCGCGCACCATTTACTTTCTATGGGAAAGACGGTGTAATTGCCGAAGATGTGCTTTGGATGGATACACCATGGACCGCAATCACATGGAAGGAAGACGATTCGGGACCGGTATGCGGCGTGGCTACGTTTCAACATCCCTCCAACCCGGATTATCCACATGGCGGTTGGATCCTCCGGCACTACGGGTTTCTGGGTGTCTCATGGCCACACACCAAAGCCGTTGTCGTGGAACCCGCGGATTATATCGAGCTACGCTATCGGGTGCTTCTATTTCAGGGAACCGTGGAAGAGGCAAGAGTCGCCGATCGCTTCAAGGCATACGCGGAACCCTCGAAATAATGATCCCGAGCCACTGGTCGGCCCGCTATCTTCTCGACCGGGCACGATTATTTGCGTACCAGTGGAGCCATAGAGACGAACCCTGGATCACGCCCGACGCGGTGGCCTTGCTGCACTCGATATTGAGCCAGGATGCATGTGTGTTCGAATGGGGATCGGGCCGAAGCACGTTATGGACAGCACGCCGAGTAAAGTCAATGATCAGTGTCGAGCACGACGGCGATTGGTTCAAAAAGGTCCAGGCCCAATCGGCAAATGCCAATCTGACGAATGTGGCGGTATGGTTGCGGCCGGATGAATCAGGTTACGTAAGCGCTATTGATGGATTTCAGGACGAGACTTTCGACTTGGTCGTAGTGGATGGTGTGTCGAATTGGCGGGCGGATTGTTCCAATCGCGCTATTCCAAAATTGAAACCGGCCGGATATCTTATGGTTGACGACGTGCATCGCTACCTGCCTTCGTCTTCCCGTGCCCCCCTCGCAATAGGTCCTCACGAAGACCCGGCCACGTTAGCATGGGCGGAATTCTCAGGTCGCGTGGAGAACTGGGATCGCACGTGGACCAGTAGCGGTGTCACCGACACCGCGTTCTGGCGAAAGCCCGTGTGTGAAGTATGAGCTCGGTGCATCTCCACCACTGTCTGTGGCACACTGGCATTCGGTTCGGGCCTAATGGGAATACTTCGTGATCACTCCTGACAAGAATTACATCCGATTTCTTGGGACAGCCGGTTCCCGCTGGGTCGTTGCGCGTCAGACGCGCGCCTCCGGCGGCATTTTCATGCACATGAACGGACAAAACATCCTGATGGATCCAGGACCCGGATCCCTCGTCCGCTGCGCACAGTGCGATCCCCCTATCGATCCCGCGGCCTTGAATGCGGTAATCCTCACGCACGGCCATATCGATCACTGCAACGACGTAAATATTGTGATTGATGCCATGACAGCGGGCGGTTTCAGCCGGGGTGGGTTGTTGTTTGCCCCTCAATCCTGCCTGCAAGGCGAGCATGCCGTAGTCATGCGGTATCTTTGTCCATTTCTGGATGCCATTACACCAATTGAAGCGAAGTGCGAATATCACTTTCATGGGATATCATTTCAGGCGTCGCAGGCGCACCATCACGGCATTGAAACGTATGGGCTCATTTTCGATACCGGTAGCACCAAAATCGGTTTCCTGGTGGACACCCGCTACTTCCCCGAACTTTCACAAAGTTATTTAGGTGCCGATATTCTCGTAATTAATGTTACGTTCTTCGAACCGCCACCGCATCCGCGCATTCTGCACCTGTCCGTGGAAGACAGCATGGAGATTTTGCGGGAAGTGCGGCCTGGGAAAGCCATACTGAGTCATTTCGGCATGTCTATGCTCGAAGCTGTTCCCGCCGATGTCGCCAAGCGCATGAGCGACGAACTGGGAATCGACGTCGTTGCGGCGGAAGACGGCATGCTCGTGGAAATCAACTGACCTGTCAACGGCGGGAAATGAAGAACGGCTGAGTCCAGGCCATGCACTCTCCCCACCCCCAGCACTCGAAACGCACGTAGCTCGCGTCGAGGTCGGCGGGCACCGTAAACGAAAGGGATTTGCCATCCGACTTGGCTATACGACGGCCATGATCCGCAACGACCGCAATCTGCTGCGCGTCTTCAGTCTCCAAATAAATGGTTGCGCCGCCAACAGAAACATCGACGACTGTCACGCCGGTGCTGGCATAAAAAGCGCCGCAGGCAATTGAATGGGTAATGGCCTCCGACGTACGATCCTCGCTTCGCGTCATAATCCAAGCCTGTCCGATGTCCTCGTCACGGTGGCTGTCATCGTGCGCGAATCCCCAAATTCGCCTCTCGGCACTCAGGAGGCGATCCCAGCGGTCAGTTGCCAGCGGATTGCCGTCGAGCCTTCGTACGACGCCGTTATACACCTCAATACCTGCATAACCCGACCATCGATTGAGCAACTCGTGGGGACAGTGATTGAAATCGCGTTCCCAGTTGGGATGGGCCACAATCGCAATGCCCCCATCGGTCAGGACTCCATCAATGGCCTCCTGGCGGTCAGCGGCGGGTGGTACAACGAATGAGGCGCCCACATGCAAAACATGCGGGCCGTTCGCCGTTATCTCGTTGCCGCGAAGCAAAATCATCCCGCGCGACGAAAGGGGCTCTGGCTCGGTCAAATAGTCGTGATCGCTAATCATCAGAAAGTCATAGCCAAGAGCGGCATAGGCGTCCACCACCGCTTGTGGAGGATTGCGGCCATCGCTGTTGGTCGTATGTGCGTGCAGGTTGCCTCGTAACCAGAGCGATCCGCCTCGCTGATACGGGCTTTCAATAACCACACCCATGACGCAAATTGCTCCTCACCGTCTGCAAAAAATGCGGGCCCTTCCACTAACAGGAAGCGGCCCGCAAATACTGCATCCCCTGCATCAATGCATTCAGTTGCTTTCGGCCCAAGCGGCTGAGGGCGGAGTGGCATAATCCGCGTAGCGATCGGCCACTGCACCCTGCTTTACATCGCCCGAATGAATCAGGCACCGGTATTTGAACGTAATGGTCTCGCCCGATTTCAGCGTAAAGTCGCCGTTCTCCTTGCCGGCGGTGAAATCGTTCAGGCCGAACATGTTCGCACCGACGAGGCCATAGTCGCGGCAATGCCAGCGGGTGGGAAAACGCAAGTTGGCGGCGTTATCGAACACGGAGATCCCCGCCCAGCCTTTGTCCGCGATTTCGCCGGAGTAATCCAGCCATGGCGCGGGCTTGCCCCACGTGTTTTCTTGTTTCTGTTGGCCATCGGAAAGCGTCATAACGCCTGCATGCTCGCCGTTGATGCTGTCGCGGATCCGGAATGCAAAGATTCCACCTTCCTTCGTATCCTTCCAAAGCACATCGCCGTGATCCGCAGTGAAGGTCACCGTCAAATCAAAAAGGCGCGCATTGGCCGGCGACGCATAAAACCGGTATTCGCGTTCCTCTGAAATCACGGGTTTGTGATCTTTGTCTGTCCACACATTCTTGGCGCGGATCCAGCCATAGGCGTCGCCGGATCCATGTTCGACCGACACCGTTTCCTGAAAACCGGAGTTTTCACCCTCGGCCCAGCAGTCCACGCCGTTCAATGCGCCATAGGCCACCCACATCGATTTATGATGGGGATGATCGCCGGTAATCTCTTTTTCTCCCATGGGAAAATCGCGCGTGATGCCGACGCCATATTCCGTATTCACGGGCCAAAGAAACGGCTTCTTCCATTCTTCGCTGTAGTGGTATGTGGTGAAGTGTTCATCGGCAATGCGCACATCAATGGCCTTCTTGCCCTCCACAGGCGTCAGGTTAACAATAAAAGGAACCTGTGCGTCGCCTTGCGGATCGACAATGTACTCATGCTCCGTGCCGGGCATCGCGCCTTCCGATATAAACACCAGTTCGCCACCGCGAACGGTCGAGGGAAAGGACTTGCCCGTCTTGGGTTCAACGACTTTGACCCGCGTTCCATCCTCGACACCGTCCGCAGACAAACTTAACGGCACGTTCACACTGAATTGCTGGCCTGCTTTTAATTTAATGATTCGCCCTTCCAGCGGCGCGCCTAATGCCGAACTGGCGGCGATAGCAAATCCCAGTCCCACGCACATGGATCTAAACATGACCATTCCTTTCGCGATATCCCTCTCCGGCCCAAGTGCCGGCTCACGCCATTTGGATACACGGTGGCACTTGAAGGCCAATGAATTCAAGCAAGCGTTCAACGATTCGTCCACCGACTTATGGCAATTCCACCGGCTCCGGCGGCGCGGGCTCTTCGGATTGGGCCGCCTCGGCAGCTTCTTGGGCCTCACGCATTTGCTGCTCGGGGTCGATTCCCATTTCTTGGAACATGTCCATCATGCTGCGTGCGTCGGACATGTTGATCGAAAGATTGGTCAGACCATTCTCCCCTACGTCGAACGGCCCAAACACGGACGGCCCCCCCTCCCCCATCCCCTCGCCACCGCCGCTCATGCTCATCACCATCAGGCTCACACGCGACTCGCTGACGCCCTCTAGGCTGAACTTTCCCTCGTTGTCCGACACAGCAGGTCCAATTGGCAGCGGAAAATTGCTCCTGTCCACTTCGGAATCAGAGCCGAAGACCATTTGTGCAGCGATTTGCTCGACATTCATGCCCATGATCACGGCGCCAACTACAGGCTTTCCGTCCGCCCCCGTGACCTGCCCCGATACCGTCGCGCCGGGATTGATGGCGATTTCCACGTTTTCAATCACTTCTCCCAATGCTACGTTTACCCGTACCCCAGTGCGTTGTGTAGGCAAAAAAGACATACCCATTAATCCTTTGCCTTCGCCCACATCAAGTTGCACGGTGCCGGGCTTGAGATTCACGATTTCAAACGATCCATCGGGACCCGACTTCGCCCCCGAACCCGGCGTGAACCCCATATCCATCATCTGCATTTCACCGCCCAACACGGTCGGGTGCACAGTGACGCCGGCAATCCCCTCCCGCGTCCGGGCGTTGACGACACGCCCCCGCACGACGCCACCTTCCCCCGCGGTCAGGCGAATATTCGCCGGTGGAAATCCCGGCTCGGGCACGGACACTTCCACCTTTCCATCGGCAAGCGAGTACGTCTCGCTCCGGCTTTCCACGGTGTACACACCCGGGTAAAGGCCTTCGATCGTGAATTTTCCAGCTTCATCGGTCGTGACGGATTTCATGTCGTAGTTCTCCGAAAACATCGTAAGCCCCAGTCGCATCCCTGCGACCGGTTGCGACGTCGTCACGTGATACACGGATCCTGTCACACCGCCCCCCGGCTTCAATTGCAGCGTCACCGGAACTCCCCCCGTTTCAACAGGTTCGGATCGAAGCGTCGGGTATCCTTTCGCCTCGACGGTCAGTACCCAAGTGCCGTTGTCCAGGTCTGAAAAGGTAAATGCGCCATCGGCAACGGTGGTTACCGTGCGGGCGTTCATGTTGATCGGATCGAATCCATTTCGCGAAGGCGCAACCTCGGCGCCCGCAACTGGCAAACCCCGCTCGTCCACAACCTTGCCGGTGATGGCCCCAGGAACATCAACCTTCAAAACAATGGATTGTTGAGACGCATACGGCATGATGAATGTCGATTGGGTGGCGACTCGATTCCCCGATTCCGCTCTGACCGTATATGCGTTCGCCGGTAAGTCGCCAAACAAGAATGTACCGTCCGCCGACGAGTGCACGGTGGAAATCACTTCGGGCTCAGACTTCAGGTGCTGCATCGCCTCCGGATCCTTCATCATTTCTTGTATCTGATCCATGGAGAATCCGGCCATCGTCCGAGTCAGTGATACCGTCGCGTTCGCCACCGGCACTTCGTTTGGATCAATGACGGTGCCTGTTATTTTGCCGTTGGTCTCTTCAAACGGATCTTTTGTACCCGTCAGCATCCCCTTGAGAAACGAAAGGTCCGCCGGTTTCATGGCGGGATGCACAGGCGTAACCACCGAAGTGTCGGGCACCTCGGCAATCTCAGCCTCTTCGACTGAAGGGGACTCTTCCTTTGGGAGCACTTCGGCCGGAGCCTCTTCCTTCGCCGTTGGAGTTTCCGCAGGGACGGGAGGCTTTCTTAAGTACAACCAAGCACCCCCTGCGGCAACTGACAGGAGAATCAGGACCACGATCGATTTAGCTTGGGAATTCATCTTGCTGTTTCCTTATAAACCCGCCCAAGCAGAGCCGGCATACTTTCGATACGATGTACTTGCCGTATCGGTACAGTGGGCGTAGTATAGTGCAACGAAGAGCAAAATACACTTGGCGTCTCGGGCAATTTATCCAAGGAAGAAGTCCGTGATCGGTGCAATGGAATGCGGTCATTTTCACGTAAGCCGATTCTCCGTTGTCTACTAAACACGAGGTTTGAACAGGGAGGGAATGGATATGTTCAAAACGGAACGTATTGGGCCTGTTCTGGTCGTATGCTGCGCGCTCATATCAGGTATCTATCTCATCTTGTCGCCCGATCGGGCCTCGGCTGTTGGAGAGCAATCGGCGGAACGAAAGGCCATCTACGACGAATCCGGCAATGGTCGTGCACTGGTCGACGCGGCGCTGAAAAAGGCGCAAGCCGATGGCAAGAATGTACTGATTCAGTTTGGCGGCAATTGGTGCGGCTGGTGCCATCTCCTGCAAGGACTGTTCGATTCCAATCAGGAAATCGCCGCTGTGTTGCGGGAAAGTTACGTGCTGGTGCATCTCGATACACGAAGCAATCCAGAAGTTGTGAAGGCGTATGTAACGGACATGCAGGGCGTGCCCTACCTCACCGTGCTTTCTCCCGACAACAAGGTACTCGTCAATCAGGAAACCGGCTCGTTGGAAATCGGCCCCAAGCACGATCCGGCAAAAGTGCTCGCATTCTTGAATCAATGGAAACCCGCGAAGGCCGACGCGCAGGCACGGCTGGAAGCCGCCTTGGCGCAAGCCAAGAAGGACGATAAGAAAGTTCTACTTCACCTGGGTTCGCCGTCGTGCGGTTGGTGCCGCAAATTGGAAGCCTTCCTGGCCAAACCAGACGTCGAAGCCCTCGTCAGCAAAGACTACATTCCGCTCAAGATCGATCTGGCTACAATGGACAACGCGCAAGCCGTGGCCGCGAAGTACCGAAAGGTTGAGGGGGGCATCCCCTGGATGGCAATTCTCGATGCCGATGGAAAGACCATCGTCACTTCCGACGGCCCGCAAGGCAATACGGGATATCCCGTAGCTCCGGAGGAAGTCGCCTACTTTAAGACCATGATTGAAAAAACCGCACGGCATATGACATCCGCCGATCAAGATGCATTGCTCAAAATTGTTACAGCGGATGCGGCTGAGATTCTGGCCAAACGAGGCTGAACCACGCCACACGCTCGTACTATCTACACAACCGGCTTCGAGCGGCCGCGGCTGAAGGATCCGCGGCCGCTACGCTTTTGATACCCGCCCCGTCTTTGTGATTCACTTCCGGCTCAATACGAGTAACAGGCCTGCCCGAAAGTCTCCTATGCTCCAGCCATTTATCGAACCCGGCGTGCCCACCTCTGTCTTCTGGATATTCGTGGGCCTTGCAATCATTATCCAAGGCATCAGCAAATCCGGTTTCGCGGGTGGCGCGGGCATCTTATCGTTGCCTCTTATGATGCTGGTGATGCCAGTCGACAAGGTCGCGGCCACCCTCCTGCCGCTTTTGGTGTTGCTTGACCTGAACGCCATTTACCACCATCGCCGGAACAAGGACTGGCGGCACATTCGCGCCATCTACCTTCCCAGCATCCTGGGCATCCTGATCGGCGCTGGGGTGTGGTGGTGGATTGGCGACCAAGGCGTAAATCTGTACGGGGTATGGATCAAGCGTTTCACTGGGTTCGTGGCCATTTTGTTTGCGGTGTATATACTAGCCAAAGAGTCAGCCCTCGGATGGGTCGCCAATCACAAACCAGGCCGGAAGTCGGCATGGGTGGCCGGCGTGGCCGCCGGGTTCACCTCCACCATCGCTCACGCCGCCGGACCCATCGTCGGCCTCTACATGTTCGCACAAGGCATGGGAAAATCGCTCTTTGTCGGTACAGTCGCATGGACCTTTACGCTCATCAACCTAACCAAGGTGCCTTTCTACGTGACCGTTAATTTGATTGATTGGCCAGTTCTCCGTTTTGACCTTTTTCTCATTCCTCTCATTCCAGTGGGGTCTTGGATGGGCAAGTGGATGCATGATCGGGTGCACGAGAGGACTTTTAACCGCGTGATCTTTGCCCTCACGCTCCTTGCCGGTATCCAACTAGTCTCAAATGTGAATCTGGTGCTGCTATCCCTCGAATGGCTCAAGTCATTCGTATAATAATCGGGCAAGCCGTTTCGCTCCGGCATGTATCATCCTCTATACTGCGGCCTGATCGGTTCTCAACGAAGTACTCGAAGGACACCTCCTCTCCCATGCGCATTGGAGTCAATACAGTCGGTATCGAACCGCTTTTCGATCAGGAAGATACGTATCTGCGATACGTTCTCGTGAACATGAAAGCAGTTCAGAAAGACGTGGATATCGTGGTCTTTACTGATATGACCAACGACGTTCACTACAGGCAATGGAAACGCATTGCCGTTGGAAGAGATGCGCAGCCCACACCCGAAAGACCCGCGGAGCGCACCTTGGACCGGGCGGTCAAAAACAGTGGCGTGCAGTGCGTGTATACGCCGTTGCGCTCCGCCGTGGGGCTGGGACACATTCCTTATGCCGCGTACGCCATGGATCTCGATTTCATGAAGAAAGCGCACAAGCCGCGGTTTCCCTGGTTTCGCAACCCGGTCAGAGACATGAAAAAGGCGGCCGAGCGCGCACATTCCCTCATCGTTCCCGCGGAGGGCATTCGCCGTCAGATGATGCAGGAGCTGGGAATACCCATGAACCGTGTCGTCGTCGCATTGCCCGGCGTCGATGCCGTGTTTGAAAAGCCTGCGCAAAGCATGGCGGAACCGCCTTACCTCCTGTCCATTTACAATCCACACAACCCCGGCGCATTGCCCATGCTTTTGGAAGCCTTTGATCAATTGCACGACGAATTCCCACATCAACTCGTGGTGATTGGACCGCCCGGCTCCGAAGAACCCGAAGCGTGGGGACCACGCATTCTTCGAATCGACGCCTGTCCGCCTTCGCAATTGGCTGGCCTCATGCAACACAGCGACGCCTTTGTATCCACCGGCCTGCACGGCGGCGCGCTCGTGAGTCTGTTGCAGGCCATGTGTGCAGGCTCCCGGTGCATTGCGCCGCGCATTCCACCGGCCGAGGAAATTGCCGGCGTTCACGCTCTGTACTATGTACCGGGTAATGTAAAGTCATTGACCGCCGTGCTGCGCCGCGTTCGCCAGGAATCCGAAGAAGATCGGCGGAAATTGGCCGAATTTATCCGGCGGCGGGCCAAGGAGTTCACGTGGGAAAATACCGCCAAAAGAACGCTCCAAGCCCTGGCGCGCAGCCACTAATTCTGCGTCTCCGTAGCAGTCTCTTTGATACTATCGAGAATTGCGCACTTTTTACCCTTCGGGATTCAAACAGACTATCAAACATGCCGGCTAAGAATTTGTAAGATACGCCTCATATTTGGTACACTCTCGGAGTAGGAAAAGGGGGCGCGGAATTGTATAACCCCTTTAGAAACAAACCCGTGTTTCACGAATCTCAATGACAGAAAACTCGCTTCGTCACTTGACACACAAGGGCCGTTGTGGTTTAATTCACCCTGTCATTGAGTCAAACGCGGAAATTTAAGGAGATGACCAGCATGAGAAAAGCGCTCGCAATCGCCTCGGTAGCCGTCATGCTTGTGGCATGCACGACTGCCTTCGCGGGCCCTTACGTCCCACGCGTGTGGGGCGACCTCTCTTGGTGGGGCAACACCGGTGCAACGCCCGAGCCGCAACCCGATCCGAAGGGCCGCGCGGGCTACTGGTGGTACCCGACCACCCCGGCGTCCAACGCAGGGGATACGGAGTTGTGGGGCAACCGCGGTAAAGTGTTCCATACGTGGGAGAAGCCACTTCCGCCCGCGCCGCCTCCGCCACCGCCTGAGCCGCCAGCGCCTCCCAAGGTCGTGCGGCAGCAGCCGGTGCTCAACCACGTGCTCTTCGACTTCGACAAGTCCACGCTGAAGCCGGAAGGCAAGCTGGAAATCGACAAGGCCGTGAATGAGATGAAGGCGTACCCCGGCGACACCATTACGATCGAGGGTCATACCTGCGATCTCGGCAGCGACGAATACAACATGGGCCTTGGCCAACGTCGTGCCGATTCGGTGAAGAGCTACATGGTGCAGAGCGGCATAGACGCCGCGCGTGTCTCCGCCGTAAGCAAGGGTGAAACCACCCCGGCTGTGGCGAATGACTCGGCCGCCAATCGCAAGCTCAATCGTCGCGCGGTAATGTTGTACAGCATCGTCGAGTAACGACAGTCCAGATTAATCACTCCCGCCCCGAGGAATGACTCACCCTCGGGGCGGTTTCTTTTTTCCGCCGAACTACGCGCGCCTGCCATGTAACTTGTCGGCGGATTCTATTTCGTGTCACGTCCACCGTTCCTGTGCTATGCTGGACAACCGGTGCGCGCTGCGATCGCACTGGCATCGAAACAAAAACGGTATCGTAGAAAAAAGGTATTCAGGAGGGGAGTCATGAGCGCAGATCAAACATCGGGCATGACGCGGAGAAACTTTGCCAAGGCGTCGGCCGCGGCCACCTTCGCGATTCTAAGTTCGAAGGGAGCCAAGGCACAGCAAAATTCCGAAACGTTGAAGATTGGCCTGCTGGGTTGCGGTGGCCGAGGCAGCGGCGCCGCGCAACAGATTCTCCAAGGGAATGAGAACGTCCAGCTCGTTGCCTTGGCCGATTTGTTTGAAGACAAGGCGCAGCAGGGCCGCAAACGCTTTACAGAACACAGCGATTCAAGAGTAAGCTCAAAGGTTGCGATCGACGACGGTCACATGTTTACCGGCCTTGACGCCTACAAGAAGATTCTGGAATCCGACATCGACATCATTATCGAAGCCACGCTTCCTTACAGCCGTCCCAAACACATTGAAGCGGCGGTGGAAGCCAAAAAACACATCTTCACGGAGAAGCCGGCGGCCTCCGATCCCGCGGGCATACGCCAGTTCATGGCGGCGGGCCGCAAGCACAAGGAAATGGGATTGACCTTCGTCGCCGGCACGCAACGGCGTCATCACTCCGGGTATATCGAAGGCATCAAGAAGATTCACGACGGCTCGATCGGAGACGTGCAGTTCCTCCGTGCCCATTGGTGCGGCGGATTGCCGTTTGTGCATCCGCGCGATCCGAAATGGTCGGACCTGGAATACCGCATTCGCAACTGGTACGGCTACAACTGGGTCTGCGGCGACAACATCGTCGAGCAGCACGTGCACAATCTGGACGTATGCAATTGGATTATGAACGGACATCCCGAGGCAGTGTTTGCATCCGGCGGTCGTGCTTGGAAGCCACGCACGGAACCCTACGGCGATCTCTACGACAACTTCTCGTGTGAATACGAATACGCCGGTGGCGTCTTTATGCTCAGCATGTCGCGCCACTGGGACGGATGCGACGGTGGCGTGTTTGAGGCCGCCGTGGGCACTAAGGGCAAGTGGAACAGCAAGTTGCCGGAAGACTGCCCGCCACCCGCCGTGGATCCGTATGTCCAGGAACATATCGATCTCGTGAACAGCATTCGCGGCACCGGCCCCAAGTGGCACCAAGCCGAAGAGGTGGCCGAAAGCACACTCACGGCAATCATGGGACGTATCTCGGCCTACACCGGCAAGCGACTTACATGGGACGAAGCAATGAACATGGAAGGAAGCATCGTTCCAGCGGAATGGAGCTTCGATCTGGAGTACCCTGTGGGACCAATACCGGTGCCGGTGAAGCCGGAAATTGTGAATAAGCTGCAAGCCTGATTACGGCCAATTCACACTAATCGCAATATGCGCGGCGGGGGATGCGCTCCCCCGCCGCTTTTTCTTCGTTAAAATCGAAACGTTTCTTCAGGAAATGCGGTAAAGTAGTTGGTAAGTTGTTCATGAGCAGGGTGAAGCGAGGTGACCGCAGACCGGCCGTGGGTGGCGTCTTGGTGCGCCGGCCGGTTGGAGTGCGGCGGTCCCAAAACCATGGTAAGAGGCGGGTGGCTCGGAATTCCTCAAGACCTTGGCAGTATCTCAGTGTAGTCGCGGTCATGATTTGCCTGACGCCGCAACTGCTGGCGGATGCCCCGTTGCCGGCGGCGCCCGTTGGCGAAGGCGGCGCCCGGCCAGACGTAGTATATGAAGTCACAGTTGAGGCTGCTGAGCCGGGGCCGGAAACCGATGCCTTGCGCGCCCAGGGATTGAACGTGGTCGGACGCGATGGCAACTCGATTCGACTGCGTGTAAACGCCTCTGAACTGGCCTGGCTCTCCATTGATGGATACACCGTCACGATTCTGGAGGAAATTCCCCCGGAGCCAGAGGCGCCGCCGCCCGGTTCGCGCGTCCTTGGGCAATACCACGATTACGCAACACTCACCAGCGAATTAATCGCATACGCTGCGGCCTACGGTCCGGACCAGAACCAGAACAACGATATCTGCCGCTTGCATACGCTTGGCCAGACCGTCCAAGGGCGCGAAATCTGGGCGCTGTTGATTACCGACAATCCCGATGTGCAGGAAGATGAGCCCGAGTTCAAGTATGTGGCCACCATACACGGTGACGAGCCCTTGGGCACCGAGTTGTGCATGTACCTGATTGATGAACTCCTAACGCAATATCACCTCAGCACCCGCCACAACAATCTCGTAAACAATACCGCGATCTGGTTTGTGCCCATGATGAATCCGGATGGCCTTCAGCTGAATCGCCGGGAAAATGCCAATGGCGTTGACCTTAACCGCAATTTCCCGGATTGGCCTTCTCAATTTGCCGGCACCGTGTTTGACGGCGCACCCCTGAATACGGCAGGCCGCCAGCCGGAAACCCAACGAATGATGGAGTGGACTGCCGCAAACAATTTCGTGATGTCCGCAAACTTTCACGGCGGCGCGTTTGTGATGAACTACGTGTACGACGACGACAACAAGGGAACGGGAAACAATGCCCCGACGCCGGATGATGCGCTCGTCCGGCACCTGTCGCGGCTCTACTCGCTGAACCATACGACGATGAGCACCAATTCATATCCCCAGTCGCCGGACGGGATCATCAATGGTTCGCAATGGTATGAAATTACGGGCGGCATGATGGACTGGCACTACCGCTATGCGGGCTGCATCGACGTGACTATCGAGCTATCCACACTCAAGCGGCCGGCCGAATTCACGATCCCGAATTTCTGGAATGCCAATCACGAAGCCATGCTCGCATATATGGAAGGCGTTCATATCGGTGTGCGAGGTGTCGTCCGCAATTCCTCCAACAACCAGCCGCTCTATGCCAAAATAACCATAAACGGCAATCCGCAACCGGTATTCACCGATCCGGATGTGGGCGACTATCAGCGGCTACTGCTTCCGGGAACATATTCGCTCACGGTTGAATCCAACGGCTTCACCCCAAAAACAATAAACGGTGTCTCTGTGGCGTCCGGACCTGCGACACGGCTTGACGTCACTCTTGATCCTCTGCCCATCGATGCGGACGTGGACGGCGATGGCGACGTGGACGCTACCGACCTGCAATTTATTGTGTTGAAGATACTGGGACAAACCGTGCCAGGGCACATAGACGCCGATCTCGATGACAATGGTTCCGTGAACTCGGTGGATCTGCAATTGGGTGTGCTGGCACTGCTGCAAGCCTGACGTTTGCCTTCTTGTTTGATCAGCCTTGTGTCCACCCGCTCCCCTACCTTTCCAGACCCCATTTAATTCACAATACGGCCGGGAGATCTGTATGGACAACGGCATTTGCGTATTCTGCGCATCCAGCGACGCGGTCGATGCGCCTTATTTTGAGGCGTCCGCTGAACTGGGCCGGCTCATTGCGGTTGCTGGCCGCCCTCTGGTCTACGGCGGCGGAAGGGTCGGTCTGATGGGAGCCTTGGCGCGTGCCACGCATGAAACCGGCGGCACTGTAATCGGGGTGATTCCGCGCGCGCTCCGTGATCTGGAATTGGCGTATGAATCATGCAATGAACTGATAGTCACCCTAGACCTGCGCGAACGCAAGGCGGTGATGTTCAGTCGATCGGATGCATTTATCGCCTTGCCCGGCGGCTTTGGAACGTTGGAGGAGATGGTGGAAGTCTTGACCTTGAAGCAACTCCACATGCACGACAAAGCAATTGTGTTTCTGAATGTAAGCGGATTCTACGATCCGCTGGCCGAACTCTTCGAACACTTCTTCCAACATCGGTTCGCAAAACAGTCCGCTCGTTCGCTCTACCACATCGCTGATACACCCGGCGAGGCAATGGACTATATCGAGCGCTATCGGCCGGAGCCATCCGAACCAAAGTGGTATTGACTACACGAAAGCATTACCGGTGCCGCCTCGCCGGTCGTTTGCCCGACGTCCGGTTCTTGGTAATGTGTTTTGGATGTACTTCGAAGCCCGGCTCCTTCTTCATGATAAACAGATAGTTAAATCCACGAAGATAGTAATTCCCGGCAATCGCTTCCGTGTGCCAGTGTCGGCGCTTCATGGATTTGTTGTGCCGCGTGACCGTGACAATGTCCACAGGACGGAAGTACCGCTCAAGGATGGAGAAAAGGCGAAATCCAATGGGCATGAACGGTTTGCCCTTCTTGAACGAGTCGCTTACATACAAAGCCATGAACCGGCGGGGTTTCAACACACGGTAAATCTCGGCGATGACGCCTTCCATCGCCTGATAGTATCCCGGAGCCAATGCATCCAGCTTCCCGATACAGTCGGGGTTGTCGGAATAGTCCACGTGCGTCGAATACGGCGGATCGACAAAAACAAAATCGGCCTTTTCGTTATGGAGCGGCAGCTTGCGGGCATCCGCCTGCTGAATATCATCGCGGTAAGGGGCGAGATCATACCCAATGACGCGCCGCCCCAAGTCTTTCGCCACATCAATCGTCGTACCGCTGCCGCACATCGGATCGACGATGAGATCCTTTTCACGTGTGTATCGCTGTAGCAAATTCCAGACTACGTACGACGGAGTTGCCCCCACATACGCTTGGTCGCCTTGCATCGTACTGCCGTAATGCTGGGATGGATAGTCCCAAAGCGTCGTAGTCTGAATTTCCAGTTTGGGTTTTGGTCGCATTGAACGTGCGTCTTTCCAGACCCCCTTAATCAGGGGAATGTCCATACCGCCGGCTGGATGTTCTCCAGAGGCTGGACGTTGCCTCGCGTCACCGTGGCCAACCCCGTCGGCGCCGCCCAGCGAACCCCATTGTGTATCACCTTTAAGATGGTCTCGTTGTGATAGATGGGAAGGGTCTCGTGACCCGGTCGGAAATAAAAGATCTTCCCCTTGCCACGGTGCCAGCAGCAACCACTTCGAAACACCTCCCCTCCGGCAAACCAGGAAATGAACACCAGTTGGTCCGGCGCAGGAATATCAAAATGCTCGCCATACATCTCCACGGCGGGCAATTCGATGTACTCGGGGAGGCCGTCCGCAATCGGATGCCCCGGATCGACGACCCAGATGCGTTCCTTCTCCGGCAATTCCCGCCATTTCAAATCACAACTCGTGCCCATGAGCTTACGGAATATCTTGGAATGGTGACCCGAATGCAACACGACCAACCCCATGCCCTCCAGGACCCGGGAGTAGACTCGGTCAACAGTCTCGTCCGATACGTCCTTGTGGGCCATGTGACCCCACCATGTCATGACATCGGTTGAGGCGAGAATGGCTTCGGGCAACCCCTGTTCCGGATAATCCAACTCAGCCACTTGGACACTCGAAACGCCAGCTTTGCCATCCAGATAGCGTGCGATTTGAACCCCCATCCCTTGTGGGTACAGCTTTTTTACAGGCTCATGTAGCTTTTCATGTCGCCCTTCGTTCCAAATTGTAACGCGCATGGTCGGGTCTCCATCCAGTTCTTCCGGTGCACCCAGGCCCGGACGATCAGACAATTCTAAGCCGAATCCAGTCGATCTTCAATGTGTCTGCGCTCGAATTCTGTCGGTTTGACAAAATACCGTCGATGTAGCCCTTTATGGTTTGCCAAAAAGTAATCAGCCTTGAACAATTCAACCAATGAAGCGGTATTTGTTGCTCAAAAATGATATACATTGGCCGATTCAACGGTTTTTTCTTGATTTTGAAAGAAATCTGACAACTGCAACGGCTTCAATGACTTATGCAAACCGATATGATTGGCATGATATCTGCTTAATAGCTGGTGGCTGTTGGAACAAAGAAAAAGGGATCAAGATTCATGGTTAAGCAGAGACAGGAAACGTTGGATTCGTTGCGACATCAAGTGGCCGGCCTGTTGGGGGGCCTCACGGTGATGGCGCTGGTCTGGCTCGCGACGAGCTGACAATAGATCTTCTAGGTCCATTTCCAAATGGGCCTCCTCGGATGCACCCACACTTTCCGAGTCGATTGCGGGAGACCCCACACTCCCGCAATCAATCTTTTCAGGCGGCCATCGCGCCGCAGTTCTCTGGGGAAAAGAAGCACGCGGGCCATCAGGCCCGCGTGCTTCGCACTTAAGAATTGCCGGCAAGCCTAATTCTTGGCGGCCGCGTCGCGCCGCTGTTTCAGTTCACGCCACGTGGTGAGAATGATTCCCTCTTCCTCGATAATCCTCTTGATCTCTGGATCGGTCATGATCTTGAGATCGGCCTGCCGTGTAGGACCGGAGTCCGTGATTTCTTTGAACACTTCGGTGGGATTCGAACAGTGAAGTA
This sequence comes from Candidatus Hydrogenedentota bacterium, assembly GCA_045863295.1. Taxonomy (GTDB): domain Bacteria; phylum Hydrogenedentota; class Hydrogenedentia; order Hydrogenedentales; family SLHB01; genus BTWA01. The sequence goes on along the minus strand of BTWA01000018.1, from coordinate 841 downwards.
TAAACATGGTCACACCGGGACGTAACTCGCGGAGCACCTTTACCGTCTCGGCCTTCTTTTCTTCCATCGACTTCCAGCCGTAACTCATATTGTGCAGGTCATCCAGCACGGGAAGTCCACCCTGCCAGACCATCTCTGGAATACCCTGATCCAGAAACTGCTTCACGGCCATTGGATTGTCACGCCGCAAGTACTCCATGTGACCGCCCATCATGAGAATGGGAATCTGCTTTTCGATTCCCACTTTCATGTAGCGCTCGAAAAAGTCGGGGCGGGCAAACAATGTGCCCATGTGGGAGTCGATGTGGGTGATCGGAATGCCCATACGTTCTGCCTTCTCAATCTGGGCGCGAATTTCCTTTTCAATGTCGTCGGGAGTCGCTTTCGTGGCAACGAATCCAACATTTTTGTGCAGGCATCCCTGCTCATCCAGCAGGGATGGAACGACTCCCGATCCGGCGACCGAGCCCCATCGGTATTTGCTCCATTCTGAGGTCAGTGTAAGGTGCAGCCCGTTATCCACATCCGGATGGGCCTTTAGGTACTCGGCAAACTCTGGCACCCAGCCGCAGGGCATCATCGTGGAGACACTGGTGCATACGCCAAACTCAAGCGCCTCAATCGCGCCCCTATTGGACGAGTGCGACATACCAGCATCATCGCAGTGAAACATGAGAACTCGTGATCCCGCTGGCCAGCCCAGGCGTTCCGCGTAAGTCTTTTGGGCTTCCTGGCCCCAACTCGCACTCGCGCATACCGCGCAGTAAGTGAGCGCAATCATGTACTTTCGCACGTCGATTTCCTCCTGAAGTATGACTTCGTGACGGGTTAGTTTTTTACC
>BTWA01000017.1:0-119752 GCA_045863295.1 Candidatus Hydrogenedentota bacterium | reverse complement strand
GTTCAGTCCCCGCCGCCCCAATCAATTCCGCCTCATCCCGCAAATGCGCAAACCGTGCAAATCCATCATATACCCTTGTTTCAATCCGCTAAGAAGATGCAACAGAAAGCACAGACTATAGGGGACATTAACGACATCGTTCCCAAGTACATCTGTTCGGAAATACTTCACCCCCGTGGTCGATAAGCAGCTTTCGGTGCAATGACCCGCTTGGAGGGAGATACATGCGATCCTAACTTGCGGCGGCGGCAACGTTGGTCTTTTGCGTCTTGAATCTGGCTGCAGGCCGCCTCTGATTCCTCCGTGGAATCCTCCCGTGGCTCCTTGCACAATGTCCTCCCCGGGGCATTACGTAGGTCATTCCGACCAGCCGGGAAGCGAGACCGTTGTCTGGTAGTTGGAGTAGTTGTAGAGCGGATTGCGGATGGGTTTGTACAGACGGCCTTGTTTGGGGCTGTCGTCTTGCGTGTAGATCCAGATTTCGTAGGGGTCCCACGTGACGAGTTCATCGCGGCAGTCGCCCGTAATGTCGAGCACGGCGTAGGCCATGTCGGGGTGTCCATCCGCGGGAAGTTGGACTGCGATTTGTCCTCTACCGTTATACATGGTGCCTTCTTCGGAGTTCACGGAAAGCACCACCAATTCTTCCTGGCCGCCGTTCCAGTTGATGGGCAGGCACATGCTTCCGTGTTGAAAGGGCTCGAAGTCGTGAATAATCTCGGCGTTGCCATTGAAGAGATGGAAGATGCCCTGATTACCCCAGAAGTTCACGGACAGCACCTCAAGCCCGGGAAGATCTGCGCGGAAATCGGCGACGGTTGGATTCTGTACATGGCCGAGATAATGGTGCTTGATCATGTTGCCGGCGGCATCCGTAAAGAATGCGCCTTCATCACTGGCGGCGCAAAAGTACTTTATGTCGCCGTCGGGCGTGGCGTCGAACCGGACCAGCGCAACACCGTCGGCATGGTCCTTTAATTGGCTGTCCAGAGACCACAGCGTTTTTCCGTTATCGTCAATCAAGTTGTAGCCAATGGCGATCTCGTCTCTGCCGTCATTGTCTACATCGTATGCGAACGGATAGTGTCCGGTGTTGCATTGGATTTGCCAGAGTATTTCCAGTTTGTCATTGAAAGCCCATGCATTCTGGTAGCGGTCCTTCAAGATAAAGTCGGCATCGCGGCCGGTGCCGCGCAGATCGCAAAAGAGGATGGCGTCGCCAAGCAGCCGGGGAAATTTGTTGTAGGGTGGGTTCGTATTGGGCGGCAATTCGGGTGTCGGCGTTTGTTGTTTAATCTTTCCGGTTTCACCGTCGATGACAAGCAACTCCATGTTCATGCAATAGACCACTTCGTTGCGTCCGTCGCCATCGAGATCATGAATCTGAAACGCTACATCGTTGGTGAGATCGGTTTTCCAAGAGTCAGGCTCCCCGATTTGCCAGAGGCGCTTGCCTTCGAGGGTGATGGCTGTGAGACAGCTCAACTCGCTGTTGCGATCCTTGGGTCCGTGGTGGCGGACCTGGCCGATGAGCACATCGGTTTGCCCATCGCCGTTGAGGTCGCCGAAACGCAGATTGCGCGCCGCGCCAAATCCGGTGGTCCTGACCTTCTTCCAGAGTACCGGCTTGGGGTTGGCGGCCTGCAAGGCGGCTTCTTCGGCGGCACGGGCTTGTATGCGCGCGTCCGTCGCGGTCTTGGCCTCCGCGCTCGTGGTGACTTTGACGCTGTAGAAGAGCGCGGGAAAATCGGAGAGCAGGGCAATCTTGCCTTGTGCGTATTGGGTGTCGATGGCTGTCAGTTCGGCTTTGTCGTGAATGCGCGCGGTGATGGCGCTGCCGATAACTTGCACATCGGCCTGGAGGACTTCGCCTGGCATCCACGCGCAGGGGGTTTCGGCGATGATCTCTTCCTTTGGCACACGAAACGCGGTGCCGTGGTCGACTTTGATGAGGACTGCCTTCTGACCTTCAACTCCGAAAAAGTAGTTCTGGCGATCGTTTCGATAACGAAATACGACGCCCGAGCGGCCCTCGCTCTCGCCCGGTTTAAAAGCAACGGATACGGTGTAATCACTCCACATTTCGTCGCCCGCGACGACGATCGGGTGCGACTCCTTGCTCTTTGTATTGGAATAGGTTTGCGCAAGCACGATGCGTCCGTCCTCGCGGATGAAACGCCAGGCGCGCTGGGCGAGATCATCGGAGAGAAAAGCGGAAACGGACCATGCGCCTTTGGGCGCCACCTCTGGAAAATAGTGGTATTCCACATGCGCACCGACCACGCCGAGCAGTTCCTGGGGCAATTGAGATTGGAAGCCGTCCTCGAAGAGGGGCGTGTCGTGTGGGGCCAACTGACTGAAGGCAACGAAGGCAACTGCAAATGCGAACATGAAGCAACTCCTGGATGGAATGGGGCATGGTTGCGCAACAACGCCATCATACTAAATGAACGGGCCGCTCATCGATTCAATATGTGAACCTGCTATGCGAAGGCACGGACAATGGACCACACGCCAAACGCGACGAGGATGGTGCCGCTGATCCAGTTAATCCACCGCATGCGAGCGGGCGAAACGTGGGACCGGAAGTGGCCGACCCCCAGGCTGAGCATCAGCCACCACAAAGCAGACCCCAAGAATACGCCGAATACGAACACGGCGCCCGCAACTGCGCCGCCGGACTGTCCGGCAAAACCTTGCGCGGCGATAATGGCCGCGAACGACAAGATGGTCATTGGATTGGTCAATGTAAGCAGAAACGTGGTGGCATAGGCCTTGGCATAACCATGTCCGCTGGCTTCGGCCGGCTTCTCCGCGGGTTTGGAACGAAACGTGGAGTAGCCCAACCAGCAGATGAAGAGGCCTCCGAGTACGCTGAGCCAGAACGTCTGCGAGGTGAGAAAAGCCGTGGCGGCGGCCATGCCGAACGCGGCAATGGCCCCGTAAATGCCGTCCGCGGTGGCGGCTCCCAACCCACACGCAAACCCAGCGGCGCGGCCCTCCGCAAGCGTCTTGCGGATGCACAACACGCCTATGGGACCAACGGGCGCGGCAATGGCGAGGCCCACGGCAATTCCTTTGAACATGGGCAGGGCGTACATGAGTGCGGTCTCCCTCTACAAGTCAGCGAGGGAGCATATCGAATTGGCTTGGCCGAAGACCAGAAGCCCGCCCAAGGCGTACCGGTTTCTATTTGAAGGTTAGATGTTCAATTCGATTCCCGCGGGTATCGCGGAATTCGACGGACAACCCCCACATGCCCTTCCGATTATGTACCTTGGCAAGCAGGGGCGATGCGCCGGCCGGGACACGAATCTCGACTGTGTCCATTACGTAACTGAGCCCGCGATTACCCTCATGGCGATAGACTTCTTCGCCGTTGAAACGTATCCAGGCATCATCGTCGGAACTGACATGCATCACGACGGTTTGATCCACAGTGCTGATCACTTCGCAGTAGGCGTAGTCGATGGCGCCCTCAACCGTCTTGCGGTCGCCGTAAAGATTTCCCAGGCCCAACACGCCACACGTGGTCTCGCGGGTGCGCCACTTCCCCATGCCCGTTTTCAGTGGGTAGGTTGCCTCGAAGTTGATCTCCGAATCCGGCGGACACGGCGTGTCCAAGAGGTGGCGAGGATCGGCTTGGAACGGGCCAAGCACTTGCCAAGCCGGAACAACGCCGGGTACGGGTTGGGGCTTCGCCCACACCCCCTGCGGTTGGATGCGGTCTGCGGCCATTTCAGGGGTTTCCGCACGCACGATGAGTCCGCCGTTCGACCGCATCTCGGTATTGGCGCGCATGATCTCATTTTCGAGGTCGGGTAATTCCATCCATCCCGGAAGGCTGCTGGCCCAACTGGTGTAGGCTACAAATCCGCAGGCCCCCTCTCGCACGAAGTCTTCCAGCTGTTCGCGCAATTGTTCGCCTGAGGGCACCCCTTGCCCGGTGTTGGCCGGACGTCCGTCGAATGCCTGATATACTCCGGCGAACGGCACTCCGGGCACGCGCTGGCGCGCTGCCGTGATCATTCGCTGCACTTCAGCGCTCGTGCTCTCGCGGTGGTATGCTTGCGTGCTCACGGGATACCAGTAAATGAACATGATGTCGCATACGCCCGGCGCGAAATTGACGAGCGATCCCGCATCGCCATACCCGGCGCACACAGGCCGCGACAGGTCCGGATCCACGCTTCGAATAGTCTTGTACAACGCGCGCAACGCGGAAACCGCGTCGCCCGGGCTGTCATCCAACACGTAATAGCCGAAGAGATTCGGCGAGTCCTTCACGCGCGCTACATCCGCGGCGCAGAGTTCCGGCCAAAACAAAATAGTGCCTTCGCGATGGTCGGCCGGCGTTGTGCCGCCATAACCCCGTTCGCATTCCACGAGGGCGCTCCCGTCCATTTTTGTATAGCGAATCAGCTCATCATCTATCTGGACAATGTTGGAGTTGAATTCGGGCACTTTGCGCCCAAAGTTCAGCGGTAGCATGTTTTGATCCGGTGAGATTGGTTCGCGCAATTTCACACCGTGATACAGGTACTTGGTGAGATGATAAAGAACTTTGATGCCACTCTCGTGGCTGGCTGCCGCTTCGGGCGTGCCGGGCTCTACCGCCTTGTCCGGGCCAACAGTCACGTTCATGCCAACTTCGCGAATGCGTTTGAACTCGACCTCGGAATATTTCATGCCTGTATAGGTGCCCAGCAAGGGAGCGCCATCGGGCGTCCAAGGAGTACGGTGATACGGGATAGACTCGCCAGTAGACTGCGCAATCCCAACCCTTGACACAGCCAGAAGACACAGGCCCACGCCGATGCGCCAAGACATCCTCATGACACTTCCCCCCGGAGCGTTAAACGTCACCGCACTAATTGCGGCAAATCGAATTCGTCCCCCGTTGCCGATATCCACGCGGCAAGTTTCTCGTGCAGGCGGCGGCGATCGTCCTTGAATCGTCCATCGAGGGCAAGGTTGGCGAGTTCGAATGGATCGTCGTTCAAATTATACAGCAACCACGGCTGCCCTTCGAGCACCGCGTATTTCCATCCGTCTTCGGTGACGACGCCGCGCCAAGGGCGTTCCCTATCGGATGCGTAGCCGTAGCGATGTCCAGGATCTACCAGTTGCAGATAGGCGGAATCGGGCAACGATGCGGGCGGCGCCTGACCGCGCAGCACGGCGGAAAAGTCGTGACCACGCATCCACGATGGCTTCTGGATGCCGCACAGACCCAGAGAGGTGGGCGCAATGTCGACATGATTGATCATGGTGTGCAACGGCGCTTCGCTGCCCTTGGGAAGGAGAGGTTGGCCACCGTAGGACACAATGAATGGCACGCGAATGGACTCTTCCCAAGGCACGCATTTGAGAATGCGAGCGTGCGAACCGTGCATGTCGCCGTGATCGGAAAAGAATACGATGTAGGTGTTGTCGAGTTGGTTTGTGTCGCGTAGGGCTTGAACGATGCGGCCAACGTTCCAGTCCAGATTCTCGATCATCGCGTAGTATCCGGCGAGATCCCGGCGCGCTTCGTCCTGAAAGCGATTCACTTGGGGCACGTTCGGGCGCAATTGCACTTCTTCCGCCTTGTGCCGCGCGGTATATTCTTCGGGCGCCACGTAGGGTGAATGCGGCGGCTGCACGGACATCGCGGCAAAGAATGGCCTCGGGTTACCGTCTGCCGCGTCCGCGGCGCGATTCTTGATGTAGTCAATAACGATGTCGGTGATTGCGTCGGTTTCGTATTTCGGCAATTTGAATGAACTGATGGAATTACCCCTCGCATCGTGTCCGTGAAGCCAACAGTCGTATTGAAGATTGTTGTTTTCATAGCCCAGCCACGTTTCGAAGCCGCCACGCCGATCGGGGCGCACAAACTGGAGGCCGCTTCGCTCGTCCTTGGCGCGATTTTCCCTGCCGTCCACGTGCCACTTGCCGAAGTAGGCAGTGCGGTAACCCGCCTCATTGAACGCATGGGAAACCATGGGCAGTCCCTCGGGCACGGCGTAGTCGTGGCCGGGTGTGCATTCGTGGGGATAGCGGCTGGTCAATAGCGATCCCCGAAACGGTGTGCAGAGCGGGCTTCCAGCGATCGCCGTCGCGCCGCGTCCAGCAAGGGCATCGATGTTCGGCGTACTGAGATTGGGATCGCCCATGCAACTTAGCGCCTGGGCCCGATGCTGATCGCCGAAGAGCCAGAGGATGTTGGGCATGGCGCGCGCGGCCTGGGGTGCGTCGGCGGTGTTTGCAGCTGACGCGGCCGCAACGGCGGACGCCGCCAAGCCGGTCGCGGATGATTTCAGGAATGCTCTGCGTGTGTCTATCGCCATGGCGCGATCTCCCGGAGATTGGATGTGGTCAGTGTAACCGTGAAGGCAGGGCAAGTGCCAGAAGTAGAAGCAACATCTTGTCGCTTCCGAGCACCTGCGGGTGGGCGGAGTGACGTCTAAAGAGTACAAGAGGCTTCCAAAACATGTCGAGTCAATTGGAATACTTGGATGTGATAAGACAGCGCGTAGGCCCGCGGAAGCGACAGGATGTCGCTTCTACTTCCGGTGGCCGTGTGTTACATTCTGCGAAACGGGAAGGAATACCTTGTGAGCAAGAAACTGTCGATTTTCGTTTGCGCGTTTGTCCTCATGGCGTTCGGCTTATGGACGGTCGCCGCGGAACGGCCGGAACCGCCGGTGCGCGATCCGCATTCGCCCGGCTTTGTAAAAGCGACGGAACTGCCTGATGGCGCCGTGCCACCAATTAATGTCGACGGGAATTTCATCGTCGGGCCTACGCACATGCCCGCTCCGGAAATGTCCGTGGCCGACGGCGTGCCCCGAGGCACGATTCATGAATTCACTATGGAGTCTACCGCCAGTACGATCTATCCGGGCATCATGCGGGAACCCGATACATTTGGCACGGTTGATCCGGTGAATCCCGCGAAGCTAGTTGTCACCACGAGCCATCCCGCACCGTACACACGCAAAGTGGCGGTGTATGTGCCGCAGCAATATGTGCCTGGCACGGAAGCGCCGTTCATTGTGGGGACGGACGGGCCGGATCCGTTGTTGTTCACCGCGCTGGATTCACTCATCGCGCAAGAGCGAGTGCCGGTCATGGTTGCCATTTCCATAGGCAGCGGAGGCGGCGATGCACAAGGCAGTCAGCGCGGGTTGGAATACGACACGATGTCGGGGCTCTATGCCGAATTCGTGGAGACCGAGGTATTGCCGTTGGTCGAGGCGACGTGCCACGTGAAGTTGACGAAAGACCCGGAGGGCCGCGCGACCATGGGCTGCAGTTCTGGCGGCGCATGCGCCATGATCATGGCCTGGTATCACCCGGAGTGGTATCGCCGGGTGTTGTCCTTTAGCGGCACGTTCGTGAATCAGCAGTGGCCCTATAACGAAGAAACGCCGGGAGGCGCATGGGACCTCCATCGAACGTTGATTCCGAATAGTCCGAAGAAACCATTGCGCATCTGGATGCACGTGGCCGACCGCGATTTTCTGAATCCGAACATCATGCGCGATGACATGCACGACTGGGTTTTGGCCAATCAGAACATGGCCCGGGCGCTGGCCGACAAGGGGTATAGCTACCAGTTCGTCTTCGCCCGCAACGCCAAGCATTGCGAGCGCAGCGTGAAAGAGCAGTTGCTACCAGCGGCGCTGGAGTATCTCTGGCAGGGATACGGAAAGTAGACGAAACGTCCTCGCCGCCATGTTGGGGCAGTATGGCGTAGATCTGTCATGAACGTTTTTCCCGGCGAAGGCGTTGTGTTTTTCGTAGGGTTATATGCTCCAGACAAAAGTGAATTGGAAGCGGCAGGATGCCGCTTCTACTTCGTTTCTTCCAGCGGCTTGCCAGACCACAACGTATTCAACACTTTGACGACAATGGCCGCGCTTACGACGAAGACGACGGCCAGCGCGATGGCGGTGCCTGTTCGCCCGTAGAGGTAATTCCCAACCGTAAACAACGAGGACCAGATCATGGCGCAGCCGGCTGTCATACCCAGGAGCGCGAGCGGAAAGTTCTCGTGAGTCGCGGCGGCTTCTTCGTCGGTGATGCCGGCTTCCTTTCGGATGGCGGCCCAGCCCGGACCAAAGGGGCGCACTTTCTTGTAAAAGGCGATCAACGTAGCGCGGTCTGTGGGCGGCGCGAGATAGACGGCAAGTAACCAACAAACGGATGTGGCCGCGATGGTGATAATCAGACTGATGTGCGTGGAGAATACGATGTCCGCGCGTTTGAGAAGGAGTAGGGCCACCGATACGCCGAATGAGCTGATCATGGCCACGACTTCGCACCATGCGTTGATACGCCACCAGAACCAGCGGACGAGATACAGTGCGCCGGTGCCAGCACCTACTTGGAGAATCAGATCAAACGTGTCCTTGGAGGTTTCCAGCGCGTACACGGCAGCGGACGACATAAAGAAGAGGAGCACGGTGCAAGCGCGTCCGGCCCAGACGTAATGCCTTTCCGTTTGGCCCACGACAAGAAATCGCTGATAGAAATCATGGACCAGATAAGACGAACCCCAATTGAGCAGCGTCAGAATCGTCGAAGAGTTCGCGGCAATCAGGCCGCCCACCATGAGACCGACAAAGCCCGCGGGCAGAAACTTCAGCATGGCCGGATAGGCAATGTCATGACCCAGTAGCTTGGGGTCGAGATTGGGGAAAGCCGCCTGAATGTCGTCGAGCGTGGGGAAGATGATAAGTGAAGCCAGGGCGACCAAAATCCATGGCCAGGGCCGCAGCACATAGTGGGCAACGTTGAAGAACAACACGGCCGCGAGCGAGTCTTTTTCGGTTTTCGACGCAAGCATGCGTTGCGCGATGAAGCTGCCGCCGCCGGGTTCGGCACCGGGATACCACACCGCCCACCATTGGATGGCAATAGGCATGATAAACACGGCGATCAGTATGTCCCGATTGCTCGTGAAATCGGGCACCATGCTCAGGTAATTGATGCCGTCCGGACCCTGCAGTGCGGACACCTTTTCAACAAGCCCGCTGATGCCGCCGACTTCGGGCTGGCTGACGGCATAATAAGCAGCGGCGAACGCGGCGGTCATCATGATGGAAAACTGAATCAGATCGATGATAAGCACGCCCCACAACCCGGAATGGGCGGCGAATACGACGTTTAACAGGCCGACAAATACGAGCGTCTCCAACCGCGAGAATCCGAACAGTATGGCGGCAATTTTGCATGCGGCCAGATTGACGGACGCGATGATCATGCAATTGAAAAGCAGCCCGAGATAGACGGCGCGAAATCCGCGAACGACGCTGGCGGCCTTGCCGGAGTATCGTAGTTCATAGAACTCAAGATCGGTCATTACGCCGGAACGACGCCACATGCGCGCATAAAAGAACACGGTCGATACGCCGGTTAGCACGAAGGCCCACCATGCCCAATTACCGGCCACCCCCTGCCGCCGCACAATATCTGTAACGAGATTGGGGGTATCACTGCTGAATGTGGTGGCGACCATGGAGATGCCCGCAAGCCACCACGGCACGGATCGGCCGGAGACAAAGAACTCGGAGGTATTCTTGCCCGCGCGCTTTCCAAAAAAGAGCGCCGGAATAAAGGAAACAAGCAGGGTGGCGGCGACAATCGCCCAATCAATGGCTTGAAGCTGCACGCGATCTCCCTTTCCGCAAGTCTACGGCCAACGCCGCGACCCCAAGCAGCGGCGCCGGACGCGCGCGCTGAAAACCCCACGGAAACGCCCACAGCATAGCGCGGCTCGAAGCAGGAAACCAACCCCGAGCGGCCTCGCGGTCACCTGGTACGGGTGATAACGAGCATTTCATTCCCGCCGCGCTGAAGCTCGTAGTGGGTGTGGCGGACTTCGGTGTGAAAGCCGTCGCGAGCCAACCACTCGCGTAGAGCAGGCAAGTGAGGAGACGGCTCCTGCATCAACGTGATCAGGGGAAAAATCCGCACTTCCCGAGCGACACGCAACATCTCGGTGACGGATCGATGATGGAAATCAAGCGAAAAATGATCGGAATACAGGAAGAGGAAGTGGCCTGAGAGCGCAAGATCGAATTGGTCATCGTCGAACGGCAGTTGGGGCAGCGAACCCGGGATATAGCGGCCTTCCTCCCTGCCAGAGGGAAAGTCCGCGACAAATGTCTCCAACGCCCGGGTGCGGTTCGCGCGAAGATCCTCGGGCGATTTGTGATACCCCCAAACATAGTCGTGTGCGGTCGCGGCGACTTGCGCGATGATGTCATCTACGCATTCGTAAAACCGGCTCCGGATATCTTCGGCTTCGAATTCATAAATCGGATCCACGGAAGTAACACGCACGCCGCGCTTGTGGAGTTCCGCGTTGAAACTGGCCGGACCGTCGCCCACGCCGAGTATGCGCCTTTCGAAATCGACGGGAAGAAGATCGAACATGTTGCCATATTCTTCGAATGAACGGCCGAATGGCACTACGTTATCCAGTTTTACGCCCACGCGTGTTTCTCCTCAACTACCCAATGGGACCACAGCAACCGAGGAAATGTCCAGCCTTTCGCTTGACCGATGTTTCAACGTCGCCTACCATGATGAGGCAAGGCAACCCTTAACGCTTCCCGCAAGGAGCAACTTCATGATCCAGACCCGCGACGATATTGTCCACGCCTGGAATGATACGGTTCAATCGGTCACCTCTTGGTTTGAAGGGCAGCCCGCCACAGGATTTAACCAAGGACCCAAAAGCAAGTGGACTGCGGGGCAACACCTCGAACACCTCATCCTCAGTACGAAACCGCTGAACCTGGCGTTGCGGTTGCCAAAGATCGCGCTGAAGCTGAAGTTCGGAACGTCAGGCCGGCCCAGCCTGACTTTCGATGGTATGGTGGACAGATACAGAGGTGCGTTGAGTGCCGGCGGGGTCGCAGCGGGGCCTTTTGTGCCTGATGCGGTGTCGCCGGATCAGAAGGCGGCGATCATGGATCGGTTCCGGAACGAGGGGGACCGTTTAGCCACGGCAATCGCAAAGTGGGATGATGAGAGCCTCGACAATCTGCAATTGCCGCATCCGCTTATGGGAAATCTCACCGTTCGCGAAATGCTGTATTTCACAATCTACCACACACGATATCACCTGGATGTTCTGGCGCGAGACTACTCGGCCTGAATCCGGGTAGTACTCGCGAAACATCAAAACAGGGGCTTGTGTACCGCCACACACTGACGCACCGGCGTGAAATACGTGTCCACTATTTGTGCAAGATCTTCCGGGGTAACCGACTCTATGTCTGCGGCAATGCTGGGCAAAGGCTCGTTCATGGCATACAGAAAAGTCAGCGATTCGAGGCGGCGCATCCATCCAAAATTGCCTTCCAATGACAACGCATACTTTCCAGCCAAGGCCGTCTTGGCCGCTTCGAATTCATCCGCTTTGACATCGCCCTGCCGGACTCGGTCGATTTCTCCCTGTATGACCGCTTCTATCTGCCGAAGCTTGTTGCGTTTGCCTTGCGCGAATACGGCAAAATAGCCGGTATCGGAAAACCACTCGTTTGCGGCTCCCATCTGATAGGCGATTCCGCGTTGAAAGTGTAGTTCTTTCAGTAGGCGTTGATTGAGCAATTCCGCCAGTACTTCAAACGCTGCCCGGCCGGGCGAGGATCCCCCGAAAGTGCGAACGCCAATCATTACGGAACCATGGCGACCGGCTGTCATACCCCGAACAACCGACCGTTCGGGCGGCGATTCCGGCAGGCGAGTCTCACCAGGAGGATCGGGCAATGTGCCTGGCTCAAGATGCGCGAAGTGACTTTCACAGGCCTGGCTGAGTTGATCGCGTGTTATATTGCCAACGACAATTAAGACAGCGTTGTTAGGCATATAGTGCTTGGTGTAGTAAGCCATCACGTCCGCGTGAGATAGGGCCTCAATGGTCTTGTCCTGACCAATCGTTCGTGCAGCCAATGTCGAATCCGGAAAAAGTGCCCGCCGGACTTCGGCATCCAGGTCCATTCCAAACCCGTGGCGATCAAACCAATCCCATTTGCCGCCCTTTTCCGCAAATACCACACTTCGCACGGTCTCAAGTTTGTTTTCCGGCAACAGTGGATGAAAGACGAGTTGCGCAATCCACTCGGCGGCGATATTGAACTGGCTTGCAGGCAGCACGGCCCAATAGATTGTCCGTTCTTCCTGGGTGGTTGCGTTCCAAACACCTCCGCGCGATGTGATGACATCAAGCATTTCGCTTTCGCCTTGGCTGAATCGCTCGGTGCCTTCGAAGCAGAGATGCTCCAATACGTGGGAAATGCCTTGCTGAGACGCGGGTTCATGGCGCGATCCAGCGCGTACGCACAAGCTCAACCCAACGGATTGGCTTTCGGCGCGGAATACGTGCCAAACCTCCAGGCCATTGGGGAGGGTGAAACGACTGACTGGAATGGGTTCACTTGCATAGGCGGAAAGCAACCACCCAGGCGCGACTAACGTGAAGACTATCCAACAACGCCTCATAGAGGTCCTGCCGTGACTGGTTGCCGCAATACCCGCACCGCGTACCCCAACCTAAATCACGCAATCATATCCGCGATTTCGCCGGTACTGTCACCGAAACTTTCCACCTCCACACCCATCGTATTGAGCATGGTCGCATATAGGTTGCAAAGGGGTGTTTCCTTCGGGCTGGCGATATGTTGACCCGTACGAAGCGCTCCACCTGCCTTGCCCGCGACGATAATAGGCAGGTTGTTTGGATCATGCCGGTTGCCGTCGGAAATGCTGGATCCGAAGAGAATCATGCTGTTGTCGAGCAACGTGCCTTCGCCCTCCGGAATGGCCTGCAGGCGGCCAAGCAGGTAGGCCAGCTGTTCGTTGTGCCAGCGGTTAATTTCCTTGTATTGCGCGATCTTCTCTTCTTTGTGCTCGTGGTGCGACATGTCGTGGTGGCCACCACTTACGCCGGGAAGAAACGAGAAGTTCCGGCCAGAAACGTCGTTGGCCATCATGAACGAGATAACCCGCGTCGAGTCCGTCTGAAACGCGAGCACCATGAGATCGAGCATTAGCTGTACGTGTTCGCGGAAGTCGCGCGGTACGGTAGCATTCGGTGCGCCGGGCACTTCGGTCAATGGATCCGGCTTCCAGTCACGTGGATCGGGTTTCATGGAAAATTCAATCCGCTTTTCCACCGCGCGGACCGATTCGAGGTATTCGTCGAGCTTCACCTGATCGTCACGACCCAATTTGCTCCGCAGGGTGGTCGCATCTTCCAGTGCCAAATCGAGTAGACTGCGGCGATCGTCGGTCCGCATACCGCCGGCTTCCCTGCCCGACTCGTCCTTGGGGCCAAATAGCCGCTCATAGACAAAGCGAGGGTTAATCTCCTTGGCCACGGGCACGTTGGCGGAACGCCAGGAAATATATGAACCGTACAGCCGCGTGAAACCCACGTTGCTGTCGATACCGGAGATCACGGGGTCTATGCCGAGTTCGAGCGAGGGCAACGGAGTCAGGTGACCGACATGCTGCGCCGCCAATTGATCCATTGAGATGCCACCGACGCTGATGTCTTTGCCGGTCGTCTTCGTAACGGGCTTACCGGTCAAGAAGTTTGCGGTCTTGGCGTAATGGCCGTCGCCACGGCGGCTGGCGGCCTTGTCAAGGCCGGAGTACACGTTCATGCAGTCTTTGAAAGCGGCCAGCGGTTCGAGCGCGTAGGGCAGCGTATAGGCTGAGCCGGCTTCGGCAGGTATCCAGGCTTCCTGCCACACGCCATTCGGAAAATAGATGCAGGCCATTCGTACCGGGGCCTTCGGGCCCGTGACCGCGGCGCGCGCGATGGAGGGCGCCATGGCGTGAAGCACGGGCAGGCCAATGGCCGCGCCCATGCCGCGCAACATCGTGCGCCTCGAAATCTCCCATCGCTTATTGCTCATGATTGGCCTCCGCAAGTTGGACTTCCCCGCCACTGTACCGGTGACGGAAGGGGTGACTCAAGGCAATGGTTTCAAACAGCACACTGGGCCGGTAATCGTTTTGCTGCAACGCTTCCATGCAATCCGTAATCACGCAATCGTCATAGCGCGTGAGCGGACGTCCTAACGCATACCCTAGAAGCTTGCGCGTCAGGTTGCGGGCAAACTCGTCCTTGCGAGCCAGCAATACCTGCCTCAGCTCCTCCGGCCCATTGAACTTTTCCCCGGACGGAAGCTCGCCGGTGGCATCGACAGGCTGGCCGGCCTGTTCCGCACGCCAACGGCCAATCGGATCGAAGTTCTCCAAGCCGAAGCCCAAGGGGTCCATACGGTTATGACACGCGGCGCAGTCCGGGTTCTTGCGGTGGACCTCCATGCGGGCTCTCAACGACAACCCGTCGGTCTGTTGATCGTCTTCCGGCAGGGTCCCGGCGTTTGGCGGCGGAGGGGGCACGCGGTCGCCGAGCAATTGCTCCAACACCCATTTGCCCCGGTTCACCGGGCTCGTGCGCAACGGATGGGAAGTCGCCGTCAGAACGGCGGCCATGCCCAATACGCCTCCGCGGGCGTTGCCCGCGAGAGGTACCCGTTGTAACTCGTCTCCGGTCACTCCCTGCAAACCGTAAATAGCGGCCAGTCGCTCGTTGGCATAGGTATAGTCGGAGTCGATTAGCTCCAGCAGACTGCGATCTTCTTGCATGAGCCGGGTGAGAAACACGGAGGCTTCTTCACGCATGTCATCGCGAAGTTGATCGGTATATTCAGGAAAACGATTCTCGTCCGGCCGTACGGTTTCTCCCAACTGGGCGATACCCAGCCATTGCAAACCGAAGATATCGCCGAGAGCCTTGGATCGGGGATCGGCCAGCATTCGCTTCACCTGATCTCTCAGCACGCCTTCGTCTTGCAGACGGCCTTGTTCCGCGAGTTGCATGAGTTCATCGTCAGGAAGGGACGCCCAGATGAAATAGGACAGGCGGGAAGCCAGCGGATATCCTTCCAACGGATATTGGCCTTTTTGTGGAGGCTCAGGCTCCGCCAGAAATAGAAAATTCGGCGACACGAGTGCCGCCGCAAACGCCAGCTTCAACGACTCGTTGTAGGAATCGCCCCGGTCGTACGCGCGAGCAAACATCGCCAATAGGCGATCGATCTCCGTGTACTCGACCGGGCGGCGCCAAGCGCGCACAGCGAAATCGTTCAGCGCGGCGCGCGCGGCATCCAGCGCAGCCTCGCGAAGACTCACGATAACGGGGTCCAGCGCGTCCAGTGGATGAAGACCCTCGGCTTCGACGGTGTGAACTTTGGGTTGTCGGTCAAGCCACCTTGCAGACGCCGAGGTGTCTGGACTCGCAAATGCCGTGTTTATTGCGACCTCGGCGGCATCCAAATACTTTTCAATCTGGATGGCGGAGAGAAACAGAGCGCTCCCGTTGTTGTCGAATCCTTCGCCGCCGGCGCCATCCGCTGGAAACAAGTGGGCCACTTTGATGTCGGCCATAAAGAGATCGCGCAGGGAGTTCTCGTACTCCCAGCGGTTCAATCGCCGGCTCATCACATAACCCGGGTACCAGCTCTGCGATTCTTCGTTGGCGATTTGATTGCAGTTAATCGTATCTTCGGGGATCTCGCTCACCCACTTTAGCATGAGCGCCCGCTCTTCGTCTGTAGGTTGTGGGCTTTTCTTGGGCGGCATTTCTTTGTTTTCGAGACGCATGGCCATACGGCGCCACAACCCCACGGATTCAACCACCATCGCCTGGGTTTCAAATCGTTCGATATCGAGATCGCCCTTCGCATTGTCGCCATTGTGGCAGTCCGTGCAATATTGCGTGACAAGGGGAAGTATGTGAGATTCGAATGCCGTGGTCTCTTCTGAAGCCGCTTGGGTCGTAAGCAATACGAACGCGCACATCACGGGGCCTGCCGTGAAATGCAGACGATATCGTCTCATATTAGAGGTTCTTGCAGCAGACATGAAAAACGCCTCGCAGTCGTTGGCCAATACAACCGGTTGCCGAAAGCAACCGCTATTGTGCCTATTTCAGAGGTTTGCGGGCAAATCGTCCGGTTTCGCGTGCCGTGCCCGCTCCTGATACAGTGAGCGAAAGAAATCAGCGGAAGCATACTCTATGGATCTGGTCATCAGCCCGGACGGTGCGCGAAAAGCAGCGCTTGCAATTGCCGGTGAAATCCGGTTTGGCCCTGCCTATTACTGCTTGACCCTTGGCAATACCCGATTCGTTGGCCGAATCTTCGGATCAGGAGCCGTCTGGTCCGGAGACTCCCGCTTTCTAGCGGTTCAGGAATGGCATTCCGTGGACGAAGCAGAGGGCCCAATCACATCGCTCGCCCTGTTTGACTTCCTTGACGGACGGGAGTGCAAAGTCGAGACGGCTCGGGCCTTCGTAGTGCCGCAGCACTTTGCAGAATGGGTATTGCATTACACCATTGAGCAATGGGATACCGGACAACGAGTGGCAGTGCATCAAAGCGCGGATGTTCGACTGCTGTCGGCTTGGGCGAACTTCACGTGAATAAGGGCTTCACCTATTGAGACGGGAACTAGTTGAAGGCGCCCTGCTATTCGCGCCTTTGGTGGCCGGCTACGTGCTGCACGGGTTGAGCATGAAGTATGGCTGGTTTCGATTTCTAGCGTTTCCCATTGATGCTGGGGCCTGTCTTCGGGGCAAGCGACTGTTTGGCGACAACAAGACCTACCGGGGAATTGTCGTCATTGCCATGGGCGCCTCAGCCGCGTATGGGTTACTCTCCGCGTTTGCCGGAGATAGTACCTTTCCGCACCTTCAAGGCCTTCCTCACGGCGTAGCGTCAATGGCCTTTGGGTTTACCTTTGGTGCGGCGGCCATGGCCGGCGAACTGCCAAACAGCCTGATCAAGAGGCAACTGGGCATCCAACCCGGATCGCAGACTACGGGAATCAAGGGTTGGGTGTTTCACCTGCTGGATCAGGTGGATGTACTGGCGGGTGGCTGGATTGTGTTGGCATTCGCTGTCACACCGACGGTCGGATTGACATTGGGTTCGCTACTTTTCATCTATTTTGGACATCAGATTGTAACCGTGGTTGGGCATCGCCTGGGCATGCGCGCTACGCCACGTTGATTCAACTGGCGCACCCGCTCCTCAAGGGCTTACAATCCAACATCACGACTCCGAAGGAGATTCTGTATGGTACGGTTATTTGTACTTACTATTGCGACCATCGCTTGTATCGCATCGACTTGGGCGGATAACGTCGGTTCGGCGCCATCCAGGCCGGTCCCTCTCATTTTCGACACAGATATGGGCAATGACGTAGATGATGCACTGGCCCTCGGTGTCATTCACGCGTTGGAGAGCAGGGGCGAATGCCGGCTGCTTGCGGTGACCCTGACCAAGGACCATGAATTATGCGCGCCGTATATCGACGCAGTGAACACTTTTTATGGACGGGGCGACGTTCCGATCGGCGTCGTGAAAGAGGGATTCACGCGGGAGGACAGCAAGTTTCTGCCATTGGCAAATGTGCAGGACGGGGACCAATTGCGGTACCCGCACGACCTCAAGAGCAGCAAGGAGGCGCCCGAAGCTACGGCCGTGTTGCGCAAGGCGCTGGCCGGATCCGAAGATGGCTCAGTGGTGATTGCGCAAGTGGGCTTCTCCACCAATCTCGCGCGACTGCTGGATTCGCCCGCCGACGCGATTTCGGCCCTTTCCGGGCGTGAGTTGGTTGAAAGGAAAGTCCGGTTGCTCTCCACGATGGCAGGGGCATTCAGGTTGATCGACGGCCGGGAACATCTCGAATACAACGTAGTGGAAGACATCCCGTCCGCGACGAAACTCGCGGAGAATTGGCCAACGCCCATTGTTTACAGTGGCTTTGAAATTGGTCTTGCCATTCCATATCCGGCGGCAAGCATCGAACGGGATTTCGGATATGTGAACCATCATCCGCTATCCGAATCGTATCAATTGTACACGCCGACGCCACACGAGCGTCCAACGTGGGATCTTACCAGCGTACTTTGGGCAGTCCGGCCCGAACGCGGATATTTCGGCATGTCCGAACCCGGCCGTGTAAACGTCAACGAGAAGGGACTGACCACGTTCACGCCAGAGGCGGATGGCCGCCACTATTATTTGACGGTGGATGAAATGCAGGTGGTCCGGACGCGCGAGGCGTTGGCGGTGTTGGCGAGCGAGCCGCCAAAGCGTTGACGTTCAATACTTCACGCGAATGCGGTCGAGAATATGTGCCACCATGTTCTTGGCAAGCTCTTCCTCGCCCAGGAATATGGCGCCGGTTTCCTCTTGCTGCAGAAGCGAGGCTTCCATCTCGCTGTGTGTTCGCACGACAACCTCAATGCCCGAGTTCAATTGGCGGGCCGTCTCCGCCATCTGCCTTACTTTCATCGTGTCCGGCGTGGCAATGATGAGCATGGCGGCACGGGCCACATGCGCCTGCACGAGCGTCATCGGAACAGACGCGTCGCCCACGACGGCAGGCGCACCTTTGTCTCGCAGCATTTCAATTTTCTCTCTATCTTGATCAACAACGACAACCGGGATGCCTTTCATCCAAAGGGCATCGCAAATTCGCCTGCCCACGCGCCCGTACCCAATCACCACTACTTGCTTGGAAAGATATCTCTCCTCGGTACTCATGGGCAGCGCCGCCAGCGGATCGTCGGCGGGAACCACATCACGCACACGAACTTGCGGCGACACCAATACCTCGCTGGCCTCTTTTAACGCTGCGGCGTCGCCCAACATCAGCAACGTATCGTACGGTTCAATTACCGTCTGACCGCGAGGAACGACAAAGTCTTCGCCACGGCCAATCAGAAGTATCAGCACATTGCGTGGAACGCCAAGGTCCGCGACGGTCCGACCTACTGCGGCCATGTTGGGAAGCACTTCCACTTCACGTGTTTCGCCTTGCGCCTGCCCGGTGCGCTCGATTTCAAGGGAAAACTTGGGCTTGGAAGCGAGGGGTTCGTCTACCCGCAGCCAGCGCGCGACAGGCATTAGCAACGATCCCTGAATCAGAACAGAAGTGATCACGGTGAAAAACACAACATTAAATACCATATCCGACTCTTCGAAGCCGGCCATGAGCGGAAATGTCGCCAGTACAATGGGTACCGCGCCACGCAGGCCAGTCCAAGCGACAAGTGCCCGCTCTCTCAAAGGAAATCCGCTTCTCCATAACCCTACAGCCACAGCCACTGGCCGCGCCACCAGCATCAGAAAAAGCGCCACGGCAAGCGCTTCGCCCGCGACGGCCGGAAGCCGGGATGGAAAGACGAGCAATCCCAGCACAATGAACATGAGGATCTGCATGATCCAGGCAAGTCCATCGTGAAATTTCACGACAAAACGCTTATGCGCGAAGTCAGTACCGTTGAGCATAATGCCGCACAGATACACCGCAAGAAAGCCGTTGCCTTTCACAAACTCCGCCAAGCCAAACGCTGTGAGTACAAGACTCATACTCAGCACAGGGTAAAGCCCTTCGTAATCGAGACGGAGCCGGTTGAACAGTTGACTGGCAAGTTTACCCACCCCGGCTCCCACACCAAGGCCGATCGCCATGTTCAGCAGGAATGCGGGAATCAGGGTGGGCCACGAAAATTCTGGAATGGTCAGTGCCTGCGTCATGCCCAGTGTCAGAAACACCGCCATCGGATCGTTGCTGCCGGACTCCAGCTCAAGAAGGGGTTTCAGATGGCCTTTAAGCCCCACGCCCCGGCCGCGCAGAACGGAAAATACCGCCGCGGCATCCGTGGACGACACAATGGCGCCGAGGAGCAGACCCGTAGTCCAATCAAACCCAAGCACGCTCCACGCAAATAGGCCGACCAGCCCGGCAGTCACTACAACGCCCAAAGTCGACAATATCGCGCCGCGCACCAGAACTGGCCGGATGATGCGGACATTGGTATCAAGTCCGCCAGAGAACAAGATAAACGCCAACGCGATTGTGCCCACGAGATTGGCCACTTCGGCATTGTCGAAGTGAATGCCGCCAGGACCGTCCGATCCGGCAAGCATGCCGATTCCCAGGAACACAAGTAGCGCGGGTACACCAAAGCGGTCGGAGACTTTGCTGGCGAGAATGCTCAGCAACGTTAGAATACCGGCAACCAACAAGAATTGTGGGGAATCAGGCAATCCAAAGGCATCCCATGCGTTAATTGGTTCGATATGGTTCTACACAATACCTGCGCGCTCTTTCGCACACAACCTGATATTATGGGCACGCAACGGTACGGGTTGTACCGAAAGGATATCGGCATGCGCAGACGAAACCCCGGAAGCTGGGTTTTTATTCTCGGTTTGACCTCCATGGCGGTAATGGGCTCCGCATACGGAGAGAGGGCGGACGAAAATATCGTTGTCGTGGCCGAGGCGGTCAATCCCGATCCGGCCCGACTTCCGACAATTCGTGTGGTGCGGGAGAAACTGTGGGGCCAATATTATCCGATTGTCGAGGCGTCGTTTCCCGATGCGCCGGGGTTTACATGCAGTTCGTGGTGCTATGAAGCGGAGGTGGATTTCGTCGATGCCAAAGCGATTGAAAATGGCGCGATGGAAATGCGCCACAGAGACAAACATCATCCGCAAATGATCGTGATCACGACGATTACGCCCGCACCCGGAGCCACGTTGTTCGATGCCCGCGTGGAGCAGGACAAGGAGAGTCATCCAAGCGCGGCGCTTCCACCATCGCCTCCAGGGTTGAATCTGTGCTGGCAATTGCGGCATGCCACGGAATTCGCCAGCCTGCCGGAAAAGTACCCCGCGTTTGTGAAGCGGTGTTTCATCTTCACGGAGAAGGGACAAACGTTTCTGCTGGATACAAAACGAATCAATATCCCCGTACAACCCGACGACCACGAGTACAACAATCCGCCGTGGGTGCAATCGTATTCGTCCATGCATGTGCCCGTGCCTGTAACGGCTCCGACTGCGTGGGCGGGAAACAGCCCTGACCGCTTTACAACCCCGGTTATTGGCGTCGTGTCACGGGACACGAAATACCTTGCGGCAATCGCGAATGATACGGCGGATTACATGGCCCAGGCGTGGCACGATTGCATGCACAACAATCCCAAGTGGAGCCCTGAGGGCGCTCCCGCCGGAGAGAGGCGTTGGCGCGTGGGTGTGTACGTGATGGAAAATGACCCGCAGGTATTGCTGAAGCGGATAGCGAAGGATTTTCCCGGGCTTCTGCCCAACTCATAGCCTCTTCGGACCAGGCAAAGTAAACTACTTGGAATAGCTACAATGATCCAAAGCACGTGCATTCTCCTTATCCTCGTTTCTGCCCAAGCGGTTTCGCCGGAAGACGCTCGGCTGCTATTCCCTCTCGATCCATTGCACAATCACGCTCCCTCCATCGCCCAACTGCCGGACGGCGAAATGCTGGCCGCCTGGTATCGCGGCTCGGGTGAGAGCGAAGCGAACGACGCCTGTATCATGGGATCCCGGTTGAGCCCGGAGAGCGGTGCCTGGAGCGATCCGTTTGTCCTGGCGGATACGCCCAATCTCCCGGACCTGAACCCTGTACTCTTCTCCGACTCCCGCCAGCGTCTATGGCTGTTTTACACGACCTACGAGAACAACAATATCGACGGCTGCCGGATTAAATACCACGTAGCAGATTCCACGGAAGGTGCCGGACCGCCGGAATGGATCCGCAGCGAGGAATTGCAGGTTCGGCCGGACGCATTCAATTCCGCCTACGCCGACTTGCAGTCGGAGATTGCGAAAGTCCGTGCCAACGATTTGGCGGAAAGCGAATCGCTACGGCAGATAACGGAAAGACAAGTCCGGATGTCGAACACAGCGTTGGGATGGGTAACGCGTTCCGCTCCGCTTCAACTTACCGGCGGGCGAATAGTGCTTGGCCTGTATCACGATGTTTTCGCATGTTCCCTTGTTGCAGCCACGGACGACGCCGGTGTGTCCTGGCAATTTAGCGCCCCAATACAATCCGTCTACCTCGGGTGTGTTCAGCCGGCACTCGCCGAACGGAGGGGCGGCACATTGGTAGCATTCCTGCGAGACAACGGAAAGCCCAAACAGCTGCGCAAGGCTGTCTCCACGGACAAGGGCCTCACCTGGTCGCGTGCGATGTCCACCGACATGCCCAATCCAGGATCCAGTGTGGCGCATCTGCGGCTTAGAAGTGGAGCCTGGCTTCTGCTGTGCAACGATTTGCGAGAGGGCCGCACGCGCCTGACGGCGTACCTCTCCGATGACGAGGGTGAGTCGTGGCCCATGCGACGTGTGGTGGATCAGTTGGACGAAGGTGAAGTTCACTACCCGAGCGCAGTCGAATCAAACGACGGCGCCATTCACATGGTGTATACCTATTCCTTGCCGCCTACTCTCCCCGGTGAACGCAATGAATCAATCAAGTATTTCAAGTTTGACGAGCATTGGGTACGGCAAGGCGCTACCGGCCGCGTGTTGGCGTTCCCCGGCGCGGAAGGGTATGGCCGATTTGCGAAAGGCGGCCGGGGCGGCGATGTCTATCACGTGACAACGTTGGACGACGACGGCCCAGGTTCGTTACGTCATGGTCTGGCTTCGGCCAATGGGCCGCGTACCATCGTGTTCGACACGGGCGGAACCATTGCATTGAAGTCTCCTATTCGCATCGAAAGCCAGTCGCATATCACGATTGCCGGTCAGACCGCGCCGGGCGACGGCATCACCATTCGCGATCACGGGTTCATTTTGAAGAATGCGTCGCACATCATTATGCGGTACTTCAGAATGCGGCTGGGCGATGAGAACAAGAGCGACGAAGGGCCGGATGTGCTAAGCACCGACGATGTGGACAATATTATTCTCGATCACTTGTCGATGAGTTGGGGAATTGACGGCATACACGACACACGCCGCTATTGGAATTACACGATTCAGTGGTGCATATTGAGCGAGGCCCTGCACGACAGTATCCATCCCAAGGGTCCGCATGCCATGTGCGCTTCGTTCCGCGCGCCCATCGGAAATGTGTCCATTCACCACAATCTATTCAGCACCAGCCGCGATCGGCATCCGACCATAGGGGGATCGGTCGTGGAGCCGCAATGGACAATTGATTTCCGAAACAACGTAATCTACAACTGGCGCGGGGCGGCAAACGTCTGCGACAACCAGGTCAGCCTGATCGGGAACGTGTTCCGGCCCGGACCGGAAACCGCGAAAGACGAGTTGCCCATCGCCATGAAGACGAATTTTCCAAACCTTGGCCGTGGATATATGAGCGGAAACCGGTTCGATGGCCGGGAAGACCTCAATGGCAACGACTATGCCGCCGTGGACATGCACCGTTGGATCGACAACCCCGATTCCGAATATGTGTTCGAAGGCACCATTGATACTTGGCGGCTGTCCGAGGCGATAGACTTTGGCAACAACACCCCGAGCACTCACTCGGCCGACGAGGCGTACACGCGGGTGCTCTCTTCGGCTGGCGCATCCCGGGTACGGGACGCAGTGGACCTTCGCGTGATGAAAGATGTTGAGAACCAAACCGGCGCGCTTCTGAACTCGCAAAATGAAGTCGGCGGCTGGCCAATGCTTAATCCCGGTGCTCCATCCCCGGACGCGGACGGAGATGGCATGCCTGACTCATGGGAAGCAAGGCAGGGTCTAGACCCAAGGAACCCGGACGACCGCAACGGCGACCTGGACGGCGACGAGTGGACAAATCTCGAGGAATTTCTCGCGGAACAGTGCGAGTCATAGGAGAAGCCGGACAGCAGAATTGCTTGTTGCGCCGGGCCAGTCCCGCGCCGCTCATGGTTGCCGACGCTTTTCTCTCCTACCCTCACCCACGATTGGAAAAAGTTTCTCCAACCTAATCCCGTTTCCCACGTCTTATACTCGAACTATCAAACGCGAGGCAGACACTATGCAACTTGCGGCGAAGGGACGTCGGGAAATCGTGAAACCGCAAGATCGGCCTCAAAAGGATACTACTGCGCCAGCGAATGTCGAAGGGCTCGAATTTGAAAACGTATACCATCGCTATTACCCCGCAATCTTTACTTACGCAATGAGAGCCACCTTGAACGTAGCCGCCGCGGAAGACATCGTCAGCGAAACGTTTCTCAAGGCGTTTCGGGGCTACAAGAACCTTCGAGGCGGACCGGGCGCATTGCAGGGGTGGCTGTATCGTATCGCCACGAACACCATGATGGATTACTTCCGCCGGTCCGCCCGCACTCCTGTTGTGGCCACGCCGGTGGACGAATTGGCCGAACGATACCTCGTGGCGGGTGAATCGCCGGGGTCGGCCATTCAGCGTCTGGAAGACTATCGGCGCCTGCATGGGGTGATTGCACTTCTACCGCATGTTTACCGTCTGACCATCGTGCTGCACTACTTCGAAGGCCAGTCCGTCCGTGAAATCGCCACAATCATGAAATGCACGGCCGTAACCGTCCGTTGGCGGCTGTTCCAGGCGAGAAAGCGTCTGGCCGCTCGCCTTG
The DNA here is from genome assembly GCA_045863295.1 of Candidatus Hydrogenedentota bacterium. Lineage (GTDB taxonomy): Bacteria > Hydrogenedentota > Hydrogenedentia > Hydrogenedentales > SLHB01 > BTWA01. The sequence goes on along the minus strand of BTWA01000017.1, from coordinate 95,277 downwards.
GGGTCAACCTGGAGACCGATACCAATGACTACTGAAATAAGAGGTCGTTTGGACGCCTACGTCGCACCTGCATTTCAGAATAAGTGGCATGAGGCTGCGCTGTGGAACGAAATTTCCCGGCAACCCGAGGAAGTAAGCATTGCGCGACGGAAGCCGGCCATGCGGCCGGTAGGGTTGGTCGCAGCTGTACTGGTTTGTGTGTGTGTCGCCTACTGGTATGCCGCGCCCGCATCCGTGTGGGCAGAAGCCTTGAAGGCGCTTGACCATGTCGAACGGGTGGTGGTTCGCGAGTTCCACATAGCAATGGACGGTGCGCAATCGGAGTGGGCCACGGCCTATTTTGAAACCGGCGCTGGCTTTGCAGTCGTAAGTCCTGGGCAAAACATGTATTGGAAGCCGGATGGGACGCTCGTGAGATTTGATCGCAAGTCGGGAAAGGCTACAAGGAGTCGGTTGGACATACCCCCTCCGGTATCCGAGGGGCTCAAATTGGTTTCTGCCTTGGGTGAGGGCATGGACACGGAGTTGGACCGCGGAGCAGCCGTGCTCGCTGGAAATACTGTGCGCCGGATAGATATTTGCGACAGCAAAGACCCCACCATGCGCATGGAAGTGGACCTGGAGCCCAAGCGGTTGCTGCCGCTGGAAGTCCGTCGCTATAGTCGAGATTCGTTAAAAGACGCATGGCGGCTCGCCCGGATAAGCCGTTACGACTATCAGTCTACGATTGACTCAACACTGTGGACCTCGTTGATTCCGGCCGACGCAACGATTGATGATCTGGGCATTGATCCGTCCGCGCCACTATTAAAGCGGCTTTTCAGTGAGAAGCACTTGGCGGAGTTGTCCCAGGCGGCAAAATCACGCCTTTTTGGCGTGGATGACTCTTGGATGAGCGAGGCCGCCGCAATGGAAACCGTTGGTGAGAGTTATGTCGCGATAGAAGACCTATGGCTTCATCCGGAGGGTTGGCTTGCCATCAAGGTTCGTACAAACCTTGAACACCTGTTCACACTTACGCCTGAGTTTGCTGAAAACGAGGAAAACCAACGCCGCTGGAAATGCGCCGATCGTGGAGAGTTGAATCAACTGTGTCATGCGAGTTGGATTGAAACCGACCTGGGAGCGCGTGCGGCATCCAACGGTTGGCGTCATTCGCGCTATCCGGATTCGGCCGGATATGCGGTGATATACGACAACTTGTACGAGAACCCCGGCGGCGGCAATGAATCGAGCGTTCCCTCGTGGATTGCGTCCGATGCCCGCAAAGGCGCTGGCGCATCGCCCACAGGCAAACGGCCCGCAAACATCACGATGCGCATTCTCGGTTATTCACGTAACAAGGGAAGGGGAGAATCGTTTAGTCACTACGAGGCTTACGACACCAATGAACCGGACAAGAGACACGTGTACGTGTTAACGGCCGAAGTGCCGGAGCCGAGCACGGTGCCTCCCGCGAGTTTCAATGCGGATGACTTGGAATGGTTCAAACACGGGGGATTCCTGCGATAGGCACGATACCTGGTTCGCCCCCTTGATTTCCCCCCTCTGGACAGATCTGCCGTTCGCCTGTATTGTAGGAGACCGGGTAGCGGCGTCACTTTCTTCAGGGCACAGTCGTATTCTGTCCGGGAGATCCTGACAAACCATCGAGGTGGACAGGATGAGTCTGGGTAAGAAATGCGCAGCGGAGTTTTTGGGAACTTTGTGGCTGGTTTTGTGTGGGTGCGGAAGCGCGGTATTGGCGGCGGGCTTCCCGGAAGTGGGAATTGGGTTGACCGGCGTATCGTTCGCGTTTGGTCTGGCGGTGTTGACCATGGCGTATGCCATCGGGCCGGTCAGTGGTTGTCACATCAATCCCGCGGTTTCCGTTGGGTTGGTCATTGCCAAACGATTTCCGGCGAAAGACCTCGGACCGTATATCGCGTCACAAGTTGCTGGCGCAATCGCCGGTGCGGGTGTGCTCTATATTATCGCCACAGGCAAAGCGGGGGCGGAGATTGGCGGCTTTGCATCAAACGGGTACGGCGATCATTCGCCGGGCGGCTATTCCCTCCTGGCGGGATTGGTGACCGAAGTCGTATTCACCGCCATTTTCATGTTCATCATTCTCGGCGCAACCGATAAGCGCGCCCCCCAGGGGTTCGCGCCCATTGCCATCGGACTTGCCGTGACACTTATTCTGCTGGTGGCCATCCCGGTGACCAATCTTTCCATCAATCCCGCGCGCAGCACAGGCACGGCCGTATTCGCGGGAGGATGGGCATTGCAGCAACTTTGGCTGTTCTGGGTGGCCCCTATCGCCGGCGGAATTGTGGGCAGCCTTCTCTACAAATCAGTCGCGTCTGAGTGATTGGCAATGCGCATGCAGACGGTCGATCATTCGTGTGCGGGAATCGCTTTGGGCCACTTGCGAACTACGTCGAGCACATTGCGAATGTAGGCGCACTCGCATTCCGCTCCACACGGGTCGAGTTCGTGCTCATGCATGCAGTAGCCGGGGCAGGCCTCTCCATTTAGGCGGTAGCCCGTGTGAACGTGTTCGGCGCACAACGTGAGGAACGATTTAACGCATACGGAAAACGATGCGCCGCATTCGTGCGTGAAAACGAACCGGCCTGACTCCAGGTTGTCGAAATTTGCCTGATAACCCGCGAGGGCGATCGCCGGATCGCTGATCAGTCCTTCTCGTTCGAGCCATACCTGATTGCAACCCCGGCAAATGAATTGCGGTTTGTCGTCGCCAATCAGATCCGTATCGACTTCAGAGTCTTCGGCCGTGTAACGAAAGGCATTGGGCAAGATTATCGTGAACACGGTGCCTTTACCCACCTCGCTGGATACGCGAATGCGGCCGCCGTGCTGTTCCACGATGCGACTGCTTATGGCAAGCCCAAGACCCGTCCCGGCGGAACCTTTCTTGCTGAAGAATGGTTCGAACAAATGCTCCAAATCTTGTTGGTGAATCCCGGTTCCGTTGTCTCGAATGCGGAGATATAATTTGCCTGATCGCGCTTCGGACGTGACGATTACCTTACCGTCCCGGCCGGCACACGCCTCAACCGCATTTTTGAGCAGATTCACCACCACACGCTGCATTTGAAGCGCATCCAGACTGGCCGGTTCGAAACCTCCCCCCATATACTCGATTTCGACGCCCAACTCTTCGGCCTGCGGCTTCACCAATTCGATTGCATCGGATAACAGCCCGTGCACAAACGTCGGCCGGCACACCACATTATTCTGTCGCACGAAATTGAGCAGTTCGGTGAGGTACGTCTCCACTTGATCGGCGGATTTGCGAATAATGCCGACCGCCTTGTTGATGTGTTTTTGACCGGCGCTTGAATCCAACTGGCTCAGCATCTCGGCGCCCACCTTGATTCCAATCAACACGTTCCGAACATCATGCGAAATGCCCGCGATGCCCCGGCCAAGTGCGGCCAGACGCTCCTGGCGAAGAATTCCGTCGATAAGGTGGCGATTCTCAATACTGACTGATATGACGTGGGCCACAGCCGTAAGAAATTGCAGATCCCGATCCTGGAAAGGCTTGTCATCCGGCCTCCCGTCGAAATAGATCGTTCCTAGTCCGCCTTGTGTTCCGCACAACGGAACGCATACCAGCGGCCATGTCGAGCGGCCGTGCACAGCCGCCACCGGAATACGAGTTTCGGCGCCCGCGTCCCGGGTCAACAGTGGCGATCGCCGGTTCATCACGTAGGTCGCCAGCGCAACGGGTAGGTCAGGAAAATCCCCGGCCTCGCCCAAGTAGATCGTCTCATTGATTTCCCGCTGGCCTTGATCCCGGGATACCACCGTTAGATTTCCGCGCATCGCGGGGAGTGCTTCCAATACAGTGGCAAGTACTTCACGCAGAAGCGTGTTCAACTCCGTATTCTCTCCCAGGAGCAATGCAACTTTGTACAGCGCTTCGTAGTGCTCCGGGCTGTGCTTCACTTTGAGCGCCGCCGATATTCGCTGCGACGACTCGCCACCCACAAACTGCGTTTCCTTAACCGATTCGACCCGGTCGGTGGTGTCGTCCAGCGCGCGAACGACAAGCGTATACGCCCCCACCGTGATCAAGTCCCCTTCGGAAATCGCAGAAGCCGATACCTGAGTCCCGTTGACGTATACGCCGTTGGTGGAACCGCAGTCCTCGATGATCAATTCATTGCCGTTGGCGATTTTCACCAAGGCGTGTTGACGGGAAATGGTCGAATCGGGAATGAACAGGTCCGCCTTCTTCGATCGACCGATGACGCACACCTTGCCATTTAGCACGCCGTGGCGGTCCGGTTCGCCGTCACGAAATGCGACTACCAGAAACTTCTTGCCAGTGATCGTGTTCAGAGTTGGCATGACTTCACCGCTGCTCCGGGTTGACAGACCCAAAATCGCGAATGGAAGGATTGGCGAGCCACACCTGGAGAGCGCAGAAAGCCCGGGAGGCTTCTCAATCGGCAGCGGCAACGTATTTCTGTGCGCACGCCTGCATCTCCACCGTGTGTACAACCGCGATTCCTGAAGAATCGGCCAGAGCGCGCCTCTTAAAGCGAGTGGACCGAAGAAATCGTCTCGTACACCGGCTGTGTCGAATTTGGACCCCGTCTGGCACCGCTTTGAACGGAAGCCAAAAACCTGCACAGTAGTTATATCGTGAATTCGCAAAAAATGCCAAATGGTGTCAAGATTATCGAGATGGCATCTCCGGCAAAACCCGGAAATCACTTTTATTCAGATCATGTCTATGAGCAAATCCAGATATATTGGGTAGATTGGTATTCAACACACAAGATATTGATTGACAAATGGCGGCCCGAATACGCCCAATTTGAATCTGGAAAAGCCTTGAGTGCGGTGGGTGGGAATGATCGGATACTATCTTCAGAAACAGATCTCGGCCATACCTAACCTCTAAGGGATACTCATCGTGAAAATGCCGGCTGCAGTTGTGATACTTCTGTACTCCTCCATGGTCTTGGCGGAATCGGTCGTGGATCCGGGTTGGGCACCCATGACGCCATTTTCCATCTTCGGAACGTCTGCGGACGAACTTGTCCAGCAAAAAGGCCGCGGACAAGAACAGTATGCTTCAAGTGCCGAAGGAAAGTTTCTCGCCTCTTTGGAATACGGAGAAAAATGGTTTGGTTCGGAAAAGCCTCTGCGAGTCGAATATGTGTTGACCCTCGGCGATCCGCTGGTTGTGATGCAATTGACCATTCATTTCCACGATGGCACCGACCGCGATGTCCTTATAAATCAAATTTCCACGTATTTGGGGATGCCCCGTCAGGGAAAGAGCGACGAGGGCGCGCCTTCCGTGTATTTCGCCAATTGGATCCACGATGGCGTTCGGTACGACCTGCAGGATTACGGCGACTACAAGGAAATGTATGTTTCCAAGTCACGGTTCAGCCCCACGGATCGGTACAAACTTTCGGAAGAAACGCTCGTCTTTCAACGAAAAGAGGCATTTGTTCATTCCGACACCGCGAAGAACACCGTGTTGCTCTTGGGCATCCAAAACGACGGGCCGTTACAGCTTATGGACACCTTTTCCCTCTTCATCCAACATTCGGACGATGACGAATTTACGGGCACGGTTATGCCATTGCCGGAGACATCGGCGAAGTCCATTCCCAAGCTCGAATTTCACGATTTCGACGGCGATAAACTGGACGATGCGTTTATTTCGTTTACGGCAGCCAGCGGTCGCGAAGCAGGCTGCGTTGTGGCCCGTAAGGATGGAAAACCCACTGTGATCTTCGACTCCGAGAAGACCGCGACCACTTCGATCAAACCCGGTGAGTACGCGTCTATTAAGCCCACCGACGTGAACGGTGACGGCACGTATGAATTGGCGGTGGAACGTCCAGGCGCCGTTCTGCGCTGGGAGGAATGGCGCTGGGTGGAGCAGCAACCGTAGTCGCGCCTGGAGGGTCGACATGAAAGATGAAGTTCCGGGAATGATGCGGATGGGTTCGCCTAGCCGTGTTGGTCCGGTTCGGCATTCTTGGGCCAGCGCAGCAAGGTTTGCAGCAGCGAACGAATGTGTGCACAAGCGCACTCGTTCGCACAGTTTTCCAGACAGTCCTGCCGAAGGCAATGCCCCGGGCATTCAGGCTGTCCTGTTAACGCTTCCGAGTGGACGGGTCCGTTGTACAGGTGAAGAAAATCCTGAGCCGGAAAGGCCAGCGTTGTGCCGCATACGTGGTTGAACAACAGCAGCCCGGACGGCAAATTCTCAAAATGCGCCCTGTAGCCCGCAAGCGCGCACGCGGGATCGCGCAGTAATTCGTCTTGCGAAAGCCACGTATGGCCGCAATACGGGCATTTCTTGTACGCGCACCCCTCTTCCGCGTAGGACTGCTGTGGAGGTATGAAATCGATATGCGCGTCCAGGGAATCGGGCAACACTATTGTAAACGTCGTACCTCTGCCCAACTCGCTGTCAACGTGGATATTCCCTCCGTGTTGCTCAACTATGCGATAACTAATGGAAAGCCCGAGACCGGTTCCAGCCGATCCCTTCTTGGTAAAGAACGGTTCTGACAGGCGGTCAATGTCCTGTTTGGAAATCCCCGCGCCGGTATCGGCGATTTGAATGTAAAGAGTCGTGGATCGCGACCACACCGCAACGGTAACGGCGCCCTGATTGGTTGCGCAGGCATCCACCCCATTCCTCAGCAAATTGTTGATGACGCGCGCCATCTGGGTACCGTCGATATTGGCCGGTTCATACCCTCCGCCTGAAAACGTCAACTGAACGCCGTGCTGATTGGCACGGGGCTGAACCAAATCGAGTGCATCACGAATCAGCCCATTCACATACGTGGGCTTTCTCACAATATGATTCCGTCGCACATAATCCAACAATTCCGACAGGTACGCTTCAACTTGGTCAGTGGACCTTCGAATCAGGCGAACAGCCCGATCGGATACAACTGGTTTGGATCCGTTGTCTTCCGACGAAATCATGTCGACACCCACTTTTATACCAGTCAACACATTGCGGACATCATGTGAAATCCCCGCAATCCCGTGTCCAAGCGCTGCCATGCGCTCCTGTCGGACTACGCGGTCCACCAAGTCTTTGTTTTCTATGGACATGGCCAGAACGTGCCCGGACGCAGTCAGAAACTGCAGTTCCTGCTTGGTAAAGGGATACCCCTCCAAGCATCCGTCCACATAGAGAATCCCAAACTGTTTCTTGGATCCGCCCAAGGGCACGCAGATAAACGGACCGCGCGCCCCGGTTAATTCGTTGATGTCCGCCGTCGTCCTGCGGTCGTGTCCAAAATCAGACATGAGCACACCAGAACTTCGTCGCATGGCAAATTCAATCAAGGCCTCACTGATTGGAGGACTAGGGTTCTCCGGATCCAGACATACCAACTCACTAAGGTTATTGTCCTTGTTGCCGACAAAGCGTGCGATCACTGCGGCGCGCTTTGCGGGTAGTGCCTTCAAAATGACCGCCAATGCTTGACGGACCAGCGTGCGGATGTCCGCCCGTTCGCCCATCAGGAGCGACACTTGATATAACGCTCGGTAATGCTCGGCGGAATGTTTGATCTCAAACGCGTCGCGCAATCGATGTGAAGAATCGGCTTTTTGAACCAGGGTTTCGGGCGGGTGCGTACTCTCCGTGCTGCCAGCAGATTCTTCGTCGGATTCAATCACGCGCACTACGATGGTATACACGCCCACCGTAATGAAGTCGCCCGCGCGAATCACGCTACTGGCCACCTGCTCGCCATTCACGAACACGCCATTGGTTGACCCGCAATCCTCAATGTGCAGGAAACCCCCGTTTCGTATAGAGATGATTGCATGCTCTCTGGATACGGTGGGATCGGGAATGCAAAGCGTGCATTGCTTGGAACGTCCGATGGTGCAGCGGGACCCGTTGAGGACAACCCAGCGATCGGCTTCGCCTTCTCTAAAGGCCACCACGGTATATTGTTTGGCGGACACTTCACATGTGAGTGGCATGGAATGAACGTCTTTCCGAATGCGCGCGACTCCGGACCCAAACGTTACGTCACCCCGGTCTGGTTAGGCCCAAAATTCAGCGACACTCGACGGCCCGATGACAACACAAGGCACAGGATAGCCTGACGTGCCCGGACATTGCTTCCCCTCTTCAGACTTCGCGTACACGTGACTGCAACTAGGTGCGAAGCAGACACTCCCCCTCGAACAACGCGTCGATTGCTGCGCCTAACTCACGACTGTCACCGGCGCTTCGACGCAGTGCCATCGATTTAATTCTACGCCACAAACTCGGTTTTGGCAACGCTTTGACTACTGCACGGACTTTCTTGACCGCTGTAAGTGGCTTGGCTGCCATATTTTACACAGTAGGTTGGGATTCTTCGCCGTAGTAAACCAAGCCCTGGAGTTCCACCGTTTTGCACGATTCGCGTTCAGCCAGGCGTATGGTTTGGGGTCATGAGTCCATCCTGTGCGGCCTAATATCGTTGCCACTCCAGCAAGAATTCAGTCCCACCGTTCGCTTGTACAACAGCGACCCAAAGCCGGCGGCAGCAAACCCAGGAGGTTAATTTTTTATTGTAACTTGCTATAATAATCAAATTTTAATTGCTTCAAAGACCATTGAATCAAAATTTTATTGACATGAGCGGGAATCTGCCCGTAGAATTGAGTCATGAACTACTTGCTGCCCAAGTCGGATTGCCCTTATTGCGGTGCCGCGATGCGAACCATCGTCATGGAATGCGACCAGTGCCATGTCGAGGTTCGAGGTCAATTCCGGGAGACCCAGTTTCAGCGATTGGCGGCCGACGATCTGCATTTTCTGGAGAAATACCTCCTGGCCCAATTCAGCATCAAGGCGTTGGCCGAAGAATCCGGTCTGGGCTACACGGCAATCCGCAGCCGGCTTGATCGCATTATCGAGGCCTATGGCCTTCTGCATCGCAAAGAACAGGAGCGCAAGGCTGTACTGGATCGCTTGCAGCGCGGCGAAATGAGCCTGGACGACGCGGCCCGCCAACTTGAGAATGTATCCCACTCCCATTTGGACCCGAAGAAAGGGTAAGCGCCATGAGCCAGTCTGAATCGACGTCCATCGACAAGCTGAATCAAATGCTGAGCGACGGGAGTATCACGGAAGATGACTACCATACGCTCTGGAGCGCCATGCGCGGCGGCGATAAACCCGGCGCCGCGAGATTGCCTGTTGAAGCGGCCACATCAAAGAAATTGGCGAAAAGCCTGGATCAAGGGCGCATATTCGGAGTCTGCGCGGGCTTTGCATCGTATTTCGGAGTGGATCCGAATGTGATCCGCATTTTTCTATTGCTGACTCTCCCCATGCTGGGCGCGTTTACAGGGCTTCTGTATATCCTGGCCGCGATACTGCTTCCGTGGGACAATCCGGAGCAAGGAAAGGCCTTTCGATCGAGCGGCCATGTCAATGCATTTACGGCCGTCTTGATCGCCGTGCTGTTCGCGATTCCGGTATTGTTCAGCATACTGGCACTCCCCCTTTTGTTGAACATATATGAAGATGCGAAGTTCACCGTCTGGTCCTCGGAATTCCAAGGGACCGTTTCCGGTCGAGCCGTTGACTGCTTGCATACCTATCGAAGTTACGCCATTGAAAAGGAAGCGCTGCCGTTCAGCTTGGCAATCGTGGCAATTGTTTCCATTCTCCTGCGAACGATCTACGCCAACGCCTGCAACGCTCGATTTAGAACAGGCTTTGAGCGTGTGGTGTTGGGCGGCGGAATTCTGTGGCTATTGTTTATGGTTGTGGGATCCATGCTGCCGCTATTCCGCATCGTATACCCATCCGAATGATTGCGGCACGTGAAATCACGGTTGAAGATTGCCGTCTGAAGACACTACTGTGTCCGGATGCGTAACGCGACTCCGGGAAATCTCGCACGCGATCTGGTCCTGCCCATCGTTCTCTTTGCCGCTCTTGGCGGCATGACGTGGGCCGTCCGAGGCAGTTCGGGATACGGCGGCACACAGGGCTGCATCTTCGCCGGCGTCATGTGGGGCACGGCGTGGTGGTTTATTTCGCGAGAACCGCGTGGCACGCAATCCCGGCCTTACACTTCCGGGTGGATTGTTCTGGCGATGACTATCGGCGTGGGGTTTGCCGGCGGACGCGGCTGGGCGCAATGGACTCACTTCTTCGATGGACGCCTCAGCACGAACTATGCGGCTGGAGAGTTTACGCCCATATCGCCCGCCTACGGATTTCTTTGGCAATTCATTTCCGGCGTTCCGTGGGGCGGACTCGGGGCGTGCTTGTTGGCATGGTGCGGATCGCGGCATGCGCGGTGGTGGCAGTGGCCACTCCGCATCGCATTCGGCGTCGGCGGGTACTACATCGCGCTGCAACTTTTCCGGCATTATCCCCAGTACTTTCTCCCGCTTTACAGTGTCATTGAAGACCAGTACAAGGATTTTCAGGCGAACCCCAGTCTGCGCCGGCTCGTGAACGACAACCGCGCGGCCATCTGTCATCTTGGGATGTATCTGGGATTTCTTCTGTTCGAAGTCTGCCGCCGCGACTGGAGAAATGTGGTGCTGATTGCCACGGTCGGCCTGTTAAACGGGATCGGCTGGTCCCTGCTGCAGAATTGGACGTGGGCCGAACGGTGGTGGGGCGGGGCCTTCAACTGGTGGCGTTGTTGGGAATCGACTGGCGGCATGAGCATCGGCATCGGATTGGGTGTGGCGTATTATTTGGTGAACCGGCCTCTCAACGACCATGACCGCGCGGCACTGGGCGCGCAACTGACGAATCAGCGCCCCAACCTTGAGCGATTGGGGTGCTATCTAGGGCTGCTCCTGGGATTGGGTCTCTCCATCCGAAACGGGCTTAAAGGCTGGGCGAACATCTATCTTGGCAACGAAGATTATTGGTCTGCGTTCTTCTGGCGCATAATCGGTCCGGCCATGCTGATAACGCTTGCAGCCATCTTGCTTTTGATTTATCTCAAACGGCTGCCCCGCCACTATGAAGGTGACGTATTTCCGCACGACTGGAAAGTAATGTGGCTGGTATTTGTGGTGCTCAATGCCCTTGCCTTGCTGGTAACCGGGCCCGTCTCAGAATGGAAACAGCTTACCTTCTGCGTTTACTACATGGTCCTCTTTGCAGTTTCCGCAGTCGTCGCCATGCGACTTCGAAAAGAATCTCCCACTGTGCCTCCCCGGCCCGAGTAATTCGATTGTTTGCGGCGTTCTTGTTGACCTGCCTGGACAAAGTACCATTTTTCAGTTTCAATCGTTAAAGTACCCCTAGTTGTTTTTGGGAAATCCTTAACCTAGGCGATTCACCATGAAATCATTTCAATCCGCAGTAGTGACCATTGCATGGATGGCCTTTGCGCTCCTGCCCGCGGGCGCCGAACTGGCCATCCCCGCGAACCCCACCTGGAAATCCGTTGCCGACGAGGTCTATCTCCAGGACACAAGCACGATTGTGCGCACGGAGAAGCCCATCGTGGCAGCCGCCGTGTTTCAGGGCGTGCTCTATACCGGTGATGACAAAGGTGTGAACCGTCTGGAAGGCAGCGAACTGAAGCAAGCCGAAGGCATCAAGGGCGGCGTGTCGAAACTTAAGGTCCTCGGCGGAGTACTCTACGCTGCGACAGCCGAGGGTCTGCAAACATTCGACGGCCAAAACTGGAAACGAATCGGCAAACTACCGATTTCGGACATGGCCGAACACCTCGGCGGGATCGTCGTGGCTTCGGGCAATGGCGTGTATAGGGTGGACGGAGAAGATCTGACGGCTGTCGTCGAGGGCGGGCGCGATCCCGTGCTAGGCGTTGCTTCGTACAGCGGCACCATCTATGTGCGGCATGAAAAACGGATCGGTCTCGTCGTGAAAGATCAATTCGAATACGACGACGTTGCCGATTGGGGCGATATCCCTATGGGCGCGACCACGCGCGACATCCTTACCGATGGCGGCCGCCTCCTGGTCGCCACCGATGAGGGCCTCTCCGAACTGCGCGGCATGACGTGGTACAACATCAGAGGCGAAGATGGCCTTTGTTACGAAGACACCAACTCGCTCACCCACGGTTTCGCGGACGATATCTGGATTGGAACGATGCGCGGGGCCATTCGAAATGTCGATGGAGAGTATCAATACTATGGCTACGAGCGCTGGATTCCCAACGACAAAGTGAACGCGATTGCTGTCGGAGAGAAGGTGGCTTACATTGCGACCGATGGCGGTCTCGGTATCGTGGGCTTTGAGCCTTATACGTTGCGCAAGAAGGCGGCGTACTACGAGCGGTTCTTGAACGAATGGGGCATGCGCCGCCTGGGTTTCACGCATTCCCTGAACTACCGCGACGGTGAATGGCTGCGCAGCATTGGCGACAACGACGTGGGCTTCACTTGCCACTACCTCGCCGCGAAATGTTTCGAGTACGCGGTGACCAAAGACCCCGCCGCGCGCGCGGAAGCCGTGAACGTGATGACGACCGTGAAGTGGAGCGAGGAAATCACCTCCGTTCCAGGCTTTCCGGCACGCTGCATCTGGGTGGTAGGAGATAATGCAACGAAGGCGATGGAAGGGTCCGGCGGCCTGCCCGCGGAATGGAACCCCACGCCGGACGGCCTGTTTGAATGGAAAGGTGACACGTCAAGTGACGAAACCGATGCGCACCTCTACGCCGTGTCGCTCTTTCTCGAACTGGTTGCCGAAGGCCCTGAGCGGGATATGGCCATCCAGCATATCTCGCGGGTATTTGGACACATCGTGGACAACGGCTTCGTGCTGCGCGATACCGACGGCCAGCCCACACGCTGGGCACGGTGGGATCCAGCCTACTTGGATTCGCCCTACGGTATGTACGCCCGCGGGCTGAACGGCATGGAAGCCTTGAGCTACATGACCACCGCGTATCACTTCACAAAAGAAGACCGATTCAAGGGCGGCAAGGACGAATTGCTGAAACTCGGCCGGCAGAACGAAGTCGTCCGTCAGAAGCTCACATTTCATCCCGGTTACTACACCGATTTCGACGATCGCCTCGCGTTCCTCGTGTATTACCCGCTCATTCGCTACGAAACCGATCCTGATCTGAAATCGTTGTGGTTGCGCAGTATTGAGCGTAGCTTCGAAGTGAAGCGCATGGACAGCGCGCCGTGGTACAGTTTCATCTACTCCGCCGTCACGGGTAACGAGGGCGAAACGGCGCACGGCGTGAAACACCTGCGCGAATGGCCGCTCGATCTTGTCAGCCATCCACAGTTCAATTCCCACCGGGACGACATCCGCACCCCCGACGGCTACCGCAGTTATGCCGAACGCATCCGCCCGTTCAGCCCGCGCGAAGTCGGACCCAAGCGCCACAACCGCGATTGGACCGTGCCCGATTCGCCAGGCCGTGCATTGGGCGTCACCGATCCCTCGGGCTGGTTGGAAGTGTATTGGATGGGCCGCTATTACGGGCTAATCGAAGCCCCGGCCACAACGGACCCGGACCTCATCTCCGTCCCCGAACGCGGCCTGCAATTGGGTGCGAAACCCTACGAGGGCCCGCAACGGCCACAACTGCCGATCAAGTAGCGGAAACATACACGCCCCCGGATCCCGCAGGGATCCGGGGGCGTTGGTCGTTATTGATGAGAACTATTTCCGGCCCGGATACGTATCCGGCAAGATGCTTACGCCTGTCGTGAACTTGAATGGGCTGGTGAAGTTCGGGTTGGGGAATTCCAATTCAAGCAAAAACGCTGTCCAGCCTTTTTCCGGCACAGCCACATTTGTGCGGTAGATGCCGGGTTCCACTTCTTCAGCCGGGGTGCTGGTGTAGATTTTGCCCACGGACTCCACCCGGAAATCACGGGCAGCGGGATTGGTGGCCTGCCAGAGCAGGATTTTCGTGGGCTTGTCGATGCAGCGAATTTCGAGTTGGCCGTCGTCCATCTGTTTCCAGGCAAACCGGGGGCGGGGAGTTCCGGTCATCACCGCATGATAGAACGAAGCCATGTTCGTGTAGGCATCCAGATTCAATCCATGATCGGTGTTGGGAATGTACCGTAAGTACTTCTCGCCTTTGAGGTCGTCGAAATAGAGTTTCCACGAATCCGGCGGGAAGAACTGATCGCCGGTGCCGTTCATGATGTATTTCGGCATGGTGAGCCGGTCGACATAGGTGATGGGATCGACGACTGCTTCCAGCTTCGCAAACTCCGGCGTATGGCGGCGAGGAAGAATGTTCATATCGACATAGTCGCCCACCGCCGGCGCCCAGAAGCCGTATGAATCGAAATGATTGTCCAATGACTTGGCAAGGTTAAGGACGTCGATCACGGCCGGCGCGATACCGATGACGCGCTTGTCCACGGCCGCTGTCGTCCACGTGGTCCAGCCGCGCTTGGATCCGCCGCAGATGAAGAAGTTCTTAATCGTCGGATTCTCTTTTTGGGCCATGTCCATCGCGCGCACGACGGCTTTGGTCATGGGAAGGCGCGCCAGCCAAATGGGATCGCCGCCGACCAGAAACTTGTCCCAGCCGTAGGTGATCATCGCGTCTTCGCTACGGCCGCGTTCCTTGTAACGCTCGTCCTGCTCGTCGGGGAATTTCAATGGCTGATTGGGGATCTGCTTCACATCGACCAGAATCGATTTTGTCATCACGGCAACTTGCCCCAACGGGCCATCGGCCTTGGGGGCGTCGCCGCCGTTGCTGCCGCCGTTAATGAAGACGAGCGCGGTCTCATGCTCCAATTCCTTGGGCACGTACACGATCACCCAGTGTTCCCACTTGGTCCGGTCGACTTGGCCCTCCGTAAGCCACGTTTGAGAAACCAAATGGTAGGTCTTGGCCGTAAACTTCTCATTCTCCACGACATTGGCGGGATCGAGGTCATACGAGAAAGCCGGGTCCGGCTTGGCCACATAATCGTCCAAAGGCGTTGCAAGTGCGCTGGTACACAAAGTAAACGCAAAGGCCGTTACCGTTAACGTCAAGCGGGTGATGCGGTCACAAAACATGATCGACTCCTTTTATCGATAAATTCCTCATCGTGCGAACGGCCGCTAAAACTGCCGCAACGCACGAGTGCGCCCGGGGGCCGCTGGCGGGACGGGCGTTCACGCCCGGTATCGGTCCCCTAAGATTAGCCTACCCCTATTGCAGGCCTAAGTGCAACGTGAAGCTGGCGCTTAACTGACATCGCCAACATCCAACCGGTGAAAGGGTTACGGAGAATTTCAGGAGCAGAGGGAGTTGTGGTCTGGCTTGCACGGGATAGACTTTGCCGCACAGGGTTCTTCGCTCAGGTGCCGCCAGACAACAATTTTTCTAACAGCCAACGCACATCGTCTGTGCGGGCCGCCTTCAGCGCCGAGTCGGATCCCGTGTAGGGTTCTGGACTCTCGTACAGAACCCCTCGATGATAAAAATACACGTGCCCATATCCATGTACTATCCCTTTGGCGGCAATCCATCCGGATACGGCCATCCGCAAGCCGCTATATATTGGCTCGCCGTCGGGTAGGCCGTCCAACCGGGCTTCGAGAGGTGGCTCATCGGTCGCTACGGGTGTGTTGACGACATGGACGCGATCCAGGCTCAAGCTCCCCAAGGAATTCGCGAGCTTTTCCCGTTCCAAACGGCAGTGCTCCACCAAATCCCCCTGGACGATGGTCGAGAGCAGTACATAGACGTCTGAGTCCTCTCGACCAAGGGTTTTCGCTTCGGATTCGCCGCGCATGAGGGTCACGTCTCCCGCAGCGTGCGACAGGGGCGCGCGGAAAAACGTGAATTGCTCGGCCAAAGGCACGTAGTTGCGCGTTACATCCACTCGAACGAATTTCATATCCCTATCGGTGATCACATTGCAGACCGTGTAAAACGGCGATTTCGGATCGGGGGAAGCCGTGTACTCCCAAACGATTTCGTCCTTCGACGCCGTGAGCGCGAACGGGGCGTCTCCCGGCGCGCGATCCATATTGGCCAACTCGGATTTCAGATAACCCGTGTAGCGTTTCAAAGGAAATCCAATGGCTTCCCGGATTTCGCTCGCGGAAGCGCCCGCCTTGATGGCCCGCGCTTTCGTAAGATCGAAGAAGGGGTTTGCTGTGAAGTTCCGGTGACCGATTTCGCGATAGTGGGCCGCTATGGTGTGGCGTTGCCACACAAGACCGGCCGCGACTAGAAATAATACGGCCATTATGGAAAGAGTCCAGAAGGCGCGGCTGCGAAACCATGGCTTCGCTATCAAGCTGCCCGGTGTGGCGAGATTTTCCGCATACTCCTCGGGCGAACCTAGGGTCTGAATCAACGAATCCAGGGTTACCGATTCTTCGGACTGCGCTGCGAACTCGGTCAAGTGTTCCCGAAGGTCGTCGAGTACCTCGCCTCGTCGAGAATGCCCGGTACGCTCAAGCGCCTGCGATACGCGCTTCAAATAGGTCTCGTAAACTTCCTTCGCCATGGATTGTCCGCTCCTCTGCGGCTTTTAATCGGACTGCCGGATTAGCCAACGCACCAACCACGCCTGATCGTCGTAATAACCCTGCGTAATCTGTTCAATCCCGGTGAGCGCAACCTGTGGATACCGGTACAAAATGCCCCCGCTGTAAATCCACGTTTCGCCGGATTCAATGGACAGGTGCGGTTTACTGCGTCGAAAAATTTGGACCCCTTCTGGAAGGGTCGAGATTTCGGTTGCGGGGGTGTCCGCTAAGGATTCGGACTCCAGCAAGTAGGCGAACAATACTCCGCTCACCATCGACGCGTCCCATCGTTCCGTGATGAACTCATGGTGAACTCGCACGCGATCGTCAATGCGCCCATAGGCATGGCGCAAAATCGCTACAACGCACGGTCTGGGATCGCCGGGAGCTATTACCGTCTCGTTACCGTCAAGGCCGATGAGGGTCACCCGGCCCACGTTCAAACTCAAAGGGATACCGCCGGATACTGAAGGCAGCGAGTGTCGCTCGACTTCAGTTCGAAGCAGTCGGCCGTCTACTTTGCCAAATACAGCGGATCCGTGGGTGTAGTACGCTGCACCGGCAACCGGCGGCGCGGTGTACTGCCATTCGATTTCGTTTTCCTTCCCGGACCAGACTGCGCGATGCAGCGGAATGCCGATGGCATCGCGCACCTCATTTTCCGTAAGTCCCGGCGTCAACTCCCGCAACACGGCGAGATCGAGAAAGGGATAGGCGCTGTAGTTTGTGCCGAACATCTCGCGCACGCGCGCCGAAATGGCTTCGGGGCCGGGAAGCACTGCAATCAACACCACGACTCCCGCAATTGCCGCCACGCCCGCCGTGCGCACACTCTTTCTCCGGTACCATGGCTTTGACCGGTAGCCCGTCGCTGGGGCCAGCGATTCCGCATATTCCTCCGGAGGACCCAACGTCTCAATCAGATACGCCATGTCCAAGGGCTGTTTGGTTCGCGCGATAATCTCGTCCAAATGCGTGCTTAGATCATCAAGCACTTCGTTCCGGCGCGGATGGCCGGTTCGTTCCAGGGCGTCCGAGACTATTCTGATGTAGTTCGCATGGTCGTGCTTTGCCATGGCATTGCTCCGAGACGGTTAGTCGCCCATTGCGCCGACTACCATTAATCCAATCCAAATGCACCACGAAGTACCCAGATAGATCGGCATTCGTCCGGATCGCGGCCTTACAAGGCGGAATACCATTTCCATCACGGGCAGGGTCACGATGTGACTGGCTCCCCATAAGACAGGGCCAAAGATGAGCATGGTGCGAAATACATACGCAGGCGTGCCGCCGGTTCCCGAGCCCCATTCGAAGGGGCCGTGTGCCATAAAGATGAACAAAGGAAGAATCGCCGTCAGAAAGAGCACAGACAACAATGCGTTGACAGCGACAAGCACGACTCGGTCATTTCCCGATGGGAATCGTCTTGCACGGCATTCGCGACCGGGTGCGGACGTTGCACGTACCAACCAGGACCGGATTGGGCCGATGCTCTCCACGTATTCCTCCGGCGCACCCAACTGCTCGATTAGATCGGCCATGGAATGCGGCCTGGCGGCGGCGGCACGGAGCTCCGCCAGATGAATCCGCAGGTCGTCCACGACTTCGCGCGCACGGGGATGTCCGGTACTTTCAAGAGCGTCTTCCACGCAATCCAAGTAGGCGTCGTACGGGGTATCACGCATGTTCGTGCTCCTTCTCCAGCCGGATCGGCGCGGCCATCGCCTCGGCAATCCGCCGCCAGTGTGCTTCCATTTCCATCAAGACCCGCTGGCCCTCGGGGGTAATCTGGTAGTACTTTCGGGGCGGACCTGAATTGGAAAGCCGACGCTCGTTTGTGACCAGCCCGTCTTCCTGCAGTCGTGCAAGGACCGGGTAGATAATGCCTTCCCGCATGGCCGTCCCGTCGACCTTCCTGAGCTCTTGCACAAGGTCGTAACCATAGAATTCGCGGGCATTTAGATAGCGCAAGATACAGAGATCCAAGAACCCCTTTCGAAGCTGTGTTTTCCAGTTTGCAAGTGAATCATTGGGTGTCATGGGTCAATTCCGTGGCCTTGATTAACTATATCGCATTACGGTATAGTGCGTCAAGTGATAGTTCATCGCCGGTCCTTTTCGAACAAATCGGCCGCTTCGGCGTCATATCTGTTGGATAGGGGAAGCGTTTGACCTCCCAACGCAATTCGGGTCATTACGCTCGCACGGAAGCACTTCGCCGCCGTTAACCATTTACCAACCGGCGGCGTCTTTTAAGGCAGTGGTGATGCCCGTCGAGTACGGGAAGGCTGGGGTCCGTTGTCGAAGTGGAACAATGATTGTTTCTGGTGCACGGGTATCTCATTGACAGGTTGTTCTACTACTGGTAGCATGGCGAGAAGGTCAGGAGGCAAGACGGTTATGAGTAATGAGCACTCCCGCGATGTGTTGATGCGTACCGTGGCTTCCGCCCGGCGCCGCCTTTTCTTCCAATCCTGCATGCGTAACGTCGTCAATGCTGGACTTGTTTTATTGCCGGTGGCGGCCGTGTCCGTGGCGCTGGATCAATGGTTGGCGTCAGGCCAATGGAGCGTTGCCATTGCAGGGGGCGCGGCTGGCGCATGGATTCTCGCCTCCCTCCTTTTTGCGTGGGCGCGCCTGCGCACTCCATTGGATTCCGCGTTGGCGCTGGACGAAGGCGCCGCGTTGAAGGATCGGCTTTCCACGGCATGGGAATTCCTTTCCGATTCCGCTGAACTCGATGAGCCGAAGGTACTGCAAATTCGCGATGCGCTTCGCCATGCGGAGTCATTGAACGTGGGACGCGCCTTGCACCAGCGTCTGCCTCGTTACGCATTGGCAATTCCGGTGTTACTGGCGCTCGTCGCCGTAAGCTTCTTTATGCCTTCCCGCTTTTCGCCGTCTGTGGCGGAAGCGGCGGTGGATCAACGCAAGGCGCAACAACTGGATGAACTGCGCCAACTCAGCGACGACCTGATGGCGCAAGGAACTGAAAACGAAGAGCTGGAAAAGGTTCTTGAAAATCTGAAGGAAATCGAGCGGCGCTTCAAACAAGGTGAAATGGCCGAGCGCGATGTCATGATCGAATTGGCGCGACTGGACGAAGATCTTCGCCAGAGCTTGAAACAGGCCGGCGTGGAGAATCTTCAAAACGAGCTGAACCAGTTGGTACCCCACCTGATGGCGGCCGAGGCTACAAAAGCCGTGGCGATGGCATTAAAAGAGCAGCAACTCGACAAAGCCGCGCAAGAAATGGATGAACTGGGCAAGAAGGAACGGGCCAAGGAATTGTCCGAAAAAGACAAAGAACAACTGGCCATGAACATGGGTGTTGCGGCCGCGAAGTTGGGCTCCAAACAGAAGGGATCGTTTGGCGGCGACATGGCAAATGCTTCCGAGGCCATGAAGTCCGGCGATTCGGACAAGTTCTGCGATGCGTGCACATCGGCGGGCAACAAGATGTCAAGCGTGAGCAAATACAAAAAAATGAGCCAGGCCCAGAAGCGCATCGGCATGGCCAAACTCAATTTGGGCCAAAAGAAAGAGTGCAAGGCCTGTAGCGGCGGCGGCTGCGCCAAGTGCAACGGCAGCGGCAAAGGTGAGCAAGGCAAGGAAGGCGGCTACGGCGATGGCGAGGGCAAGGGCAAAGGTGGTTTGAAAGCGGGCAAAGGCGCGACCGGCGATCCGTTCGGCGATCCGAGCCGCCTCGCCGCCAGTTATCGCAATATGCTTGAAGTGAAAGGTACCGCCGGCGACGGGCCGGTTGACTCCGAAGTGGAAGTAACCGAAGGCCAGACTTCCGAAAGCCAGATTGGCGCGACCGATGTATACGCGGAGTACGCCGCGGTGGCCGAGGAAGCAATCGAGAAAGAGGAAATTCCGCTCAGCCACCGGTTTCACGTGAAGCGGTATTTCCAGGCCATTCGGCCCACCGAGTAAAAACACGTTTTCCTGTCGTTCTTGCGTCACGCGATGGCGGGCTGCTTATCGCGCGACCGCAATAACGGAGACGGCAACACATTCGGACACGGTAAACCCCCCAATCCGCGGCGATTCTTGATCGCCTTGGGCGATATTCGGTCATTTGACGCAAGGCGCAATGTTCATACATCTACCTCGGCGTGAAATACGCTGCCAGTGGGGAGGTATCGAGTGGCGAAAGCAGTGAAACAGGCCGCAACCGCGAAAAAGAAAACAACTGCGGCAAAGACGGAACGGTCTGCACCGAAACCGGCGAAGAAAGCCTCCTTCGAGCACAGCGCCGCGAAATTCATCGAAGCGTTTCGCGCCACTCAAAAGGAAATCGCCAAGGTCATTGTCGGACAGAATCGATTGGTCGAGGATGTGTTGACCGCATTGATGGGCGGCGGCCACGTGCTTCTGGAGGGCGTGCCCGGGATTGGCAAGACGCTGCTGGTACACACACTCGCCGATTCGATTCACTGCAAGTTTTCGCGTATTCAATTCACGCCGGATTTGATGCCGTCCGACATCATCGGCACGCGC
Organism: Candidatus Hydrogenedentota bacterium; assembly: GCA_045863295.1. Taxonomy (GTDB): domain Bacteria; phylum Hydrogenedentota; class Hydrogenedentia; order Hydrogenedentales; family SLHB01; genus BTWA01. The sequence continues at coordinate 74,288 of BTWA01000017.1, read as the reverse complement.
GTGGTGAACGAGGATGATACGGGACGCAAACATTTCGCTTTTCACCCAGGGCCGTTGTTCACACAGGTGTTGCTGGCGGATGAAATCAACCGGGCAACGCCAAAGACCCAGTCGGCCCTTCTGGAAGCGATGCAGGAGCGGTCCGTAACGGTTGCCGGAGAGACCCACCGGCTGGGACCCCCGTTTTATGTAATAGCCACCCAGAACCCGCTAGAAATGGAAGGCACGTATCCATTGCCCGAGGCGCAGTTGGACCGGTTCTTCTTCAAATTGAACGTGAATACCCCGTCGCTTGAGGAACTCATTGAGGTAGCACGCCGGACTACGACGCGAGAGATGCCACGGGCAGCGGTCGCCGTCACGGATAAGGAACTCGCCGCATTGCAGGGGATCGTGCGCGATGTCCCAATTGCGGCACATGTGGAGCGGTACGCAGCAGGCGTGCTTCAAAGCACGCAGCCCCAATCCGGCCGCGGCACCGCACTGGTCAAGCGGTATGTACGCTATGGCTCCAGCCCCCGCGGTTTGCAGGCCATGATTTTGGGCGCGAAGGTGCGCGCCCTGTTGGATGGCCGCTATCACGTGGCTGAAGAAGATATTCGTGAGGTGGCAGTGCCCGCACTGCGCCACCGCATCCTACTTAACTTCGAAGGCGAAGCCGAAGACATCAAGACGGATCAAATTGTCCAGGAAGTGCTCGATACCGTCAAAGTCGCTGCGGCGTAAAGGGGTCGGGTCAGATGGAAGTGGCACCGGCCTACGTTGACGATCGCGACGAACCGCTCTTCGGCGAAGACTTCATGGATATCCTCGACTACCTCCACCTGGTCGCGCGGAAGATCTTTTCCGGCCAGATGAAGGCCGAGCGGCGCAGCAAGCAAAAAGGCGTGAGTGTCGAGTTTGCGGATCACCGGCCCTACGCTCCGGGCGACGATTTCCGGTTCATCGATTGGGGCGTGTTCTTTCGCACCGATCAGCTCTTTCTAAAGCTCTTCGAGGAACAGGAAGATCTGTACGTGTATCTGTTGCTCGATTGTTCCGGTTCAATGGACTTTGGCGCTCCATACAAATTCCACTACGCGCGCAGACTGGCCGCCGCTATCGGCTATCTCGGCCTTGCCAGCATGGATCGCGTACACGTGGTGCCGTTTTCCAGCGCCATCGGCCGTACAGCGGCAGATTCCCTGCGTCTTCGCGGCCGGGGAAAAGTCTTCCAAATGCTTCAATTCCTCGAAAATCGGAAGGCCGCGGGCACGACGGATTTGACGAACTGCCTGAAGGCCTTCTCCGCAAGCAAGTACAAACGCGGGCTGGCCCTGGTAATATCCGATTTGTACGACGAAAAGGGCGTGACTGAAGCCATTAATCAGCTGCGCTTCAACAAATTCGACCCCTACGTCATTCATATCGTGTCGCCTCAGGAAGCGGAACCGTCGCTCCTCGGCGATCTTCGCCTCTTCGATGCGGAGACCGCTCAGTTCAAGGACGTCACCTTGACTGAATCCCTACTGCGAAAATACAGAACCGTCTTCACCGGCTATTGCGATTCCATCGAACGGTTTTGCCGATCGAAGGAAGTGGGCTATATGCGGTGCCGTACAGACATGCCATTTCAAGACGCTGTGGTGCACATGTTGCGCCGGGGCAAATTGCTGCAATAACAGCGAAAGGCGACGTCAGCTACGATGGCTTTTGCGCAACCCATAGCACTCGCACTCTTTGCGCTGTTTATACCTGTCATCCTGCTGTATTTGCTGAAGCAACGGCGCAGGCGTGTCATGGTGTCCAACCTCCTCTTCTGGGAGAAGGTACTGCGGGATGAACACACCATTACTTCGTTCACGCGCATCCGGAAACTGCTTTCGCTATTGCTCCAACTCTTGATTGTCTCTTTACTCGCCCTTGCGGTCGCTCAGCCGTTGCTGTCCGGCGGGGCGCTCGGTGCCCGCCGAATCGTACTCATTCTGGATCGCTCCGCCAGCATGACCGCAGTCGAGAACGGCATGACACGGTTCGACAAAGCCAAACAGCTCGCCCAGAATGTGATTCGCGGCATGGGGCAGGGCGACAACTTGATGCTAGTGACCATCGCCGATCAGGCGGACATTGTCTCGCCGTTCACCAACGGCCGGAAAGATTTGCTCGACGCGCTGGATCGGGTGGAACTTACACACGGCGGCACACGCTTCGACAAAGCGCTCTCCATTCTAGACAATCTGCCCAAGGACGAACGCGATACGCACGTATACGTCATCAGCGATGGGGCGTTCGATCCAGTGACGTTCACACCGGCCGAGAATACTCAGTTTGCTTATCTCAAAGTGGGTGAGGCCAAGGACAACGTCGGGATTGCGGCATTTCAACTGCGCGCGCTGCCCGCGTCGCCGCGCGACTTTGAAATCTATTTCGAAGCAGTAAACCATACGGAATCGGAAAAACGGATTCCTTACGAGGTGAATGCCGCGGGCATTCTGGTCGATGCAGGCGAATTGGTGCTGGCGGCGGGAGCAAGCGAAGTGCGCACAGTGCGCCAGTTCAGCAACGAGGGCGGCGAAGTAGACCTCTTTCTCGACTACGACGACGCATACCCGATTGACAACCGGGCGTATGGTGTCCTGCCTGAACCGCGCGTCATTCCTGTCACTCTTGTGTCCGAAGGAAATCTCTTCCTGGAAAGCGCATTGCGAACAGATGACGAAATCGATCTCACGATGACCCTGCCCGCGAACTACAGCGCCGATCCCGTCGAAGGGGATCACGTGATGATCTTCGATCGCTGGGCGCCACCCGCGACGCCCAAGGGAATTGCCGTCTTCCTCAGCGCATGGCCGGCCGACCTCGGCCTATCGTCGAACGGTCCGCTGGCGGACGCAATCATTACGGAATGGGATGAGGAACATCCCATCAACCGCCACGTGTCGCTGACAAATGTTACGATTCGTAGCGCCCTCAAGGTAAATTGCCCGGACGAATTCACCCCTCTCATTAGTGCATTCGACGATCCGCTCGCCCTGATCCGGTCGACAACCGACAGCCAAACACTCGTGTTTGCATTTGATGAGAATGCAAGTGACTTGCCTCTGCGCGTCGCCTATCCCATTCTCGTGGCCAATGCGGTCAGGTATATGGCAGGCATCGATAGCGATCCGGCCTGGCAAACGCCCCCTATCGGACAGATGCTGTCCGCGGACGATTTGCGCGGGTTCGTGTCCAAGCACACTGCCCATGCCGACGATGTGATTTCGAGTGTGTCCCAGAGTCAAAGCGCGACCGGCCCGGCGGAATCGCAAATGCCACTTGCGCCGCTCAGTGATGATGCGTTGCTCCCCGTGAACCGGTCCGGTGTCTACCGCGCGACGATGACCGACGGGGAGCAAATACCCTTGTTTGCGGCAAACATCAACAGCGCCCGCGAATCTAACATCGCCCCATCCCATGAACTTCCAATCCAATCCGACGCACCGCTTCCCGTCATTGCGGGGGGCCTACGCCTGGGCACGGAACCATGGCTTATTCTCGCCGCGCTGGCGTTCGCTGTGTTGACCGCGGAGTGGTGGCTGTTCCACCGCCGGATCGTGGAGTAGTGCGGTATGCCATTCGACTTTGAATCCCATGCATGGCTTGCCGGTCTCGCCATCATTCCAGCACTGCTCATAGTGCTTCGGCACACGCTCATTGACAGTTCACGCATCCAGTTGTGGATCACGGCCGCCGTCCGCGCCATTACTATCGCCTTAATCGTATTGGCGCTGGCCAACACGTTGTTTATGGGGAAGAGCCAACATGTGGCTGTGCTTGTATTGGCCGACCTTTCCGATAGCGCTCCACAAAAAGGCGTCGACCAAGCGAGTGCGATTCTGAGGCAAGTGGCCGATCGCGCCGCCAACCCCGGTCAGGCGGGACTCATTACCTTTTCCAACGAAGCAACAACGGTTGTACCCGTTCAACCCAAACCCGTCTTCCCTGAGAAGCTGCAAAAGCCGGAAGCCCGGGGCGACACGGCCATTGCCGGCGCCCTGCAACGCGCCCGGGAAATCATGCCCACGGGAACCATCAATCGCGTGCTCTTGATCTCCGACGGCAACGAAACCACCGGCAACGCGATGGAAACGGCAAAACTTTGCGCTACCCACGGCATTCGTATCTATACGATGCCGTACCAATCCGATGAAAAGGATGAGGTACTGCTGGAAGACTTGATAGTCCCCGCCGAGGTGAAGCGCGGACAATCATTCAGCGTATCTGCCCGCGCGCATTCGACCGTTGAAGGCCAAGCTGCGTTCACCCTGTACCGTAACGGTTTTAAGGTTCAGGAGAAACAACTGGACTTGAAGAAGGGCGAAAACGAACTCGTCTTCGACGAAACCAATCCCACCGACGGCCTGACCAAGTATGAATTGCGCGTGACCACGGAGAAGGACTTCTTCGCGGACAACAATGTGGCGTCGGGCATTGTATTCGTGGCGGGTCAACCCCGCGTATTATTGCTGGAAGGCCAGGAAAACGAAGCGCGCTATCTCGCCCGCGCGCTCGAGGCAGAGGACGTCGCCGTCGAAGTGCGGGAAGGCAAAGGCATGCCCGGTAGCCTCGATGAACTCGCGGCGTTCGACGCGGTAATTCTCTCCGATGTACCCGCAACGGACGTCAATGTCCGGCAAATGAACCTGCTTCGCTCCTATGTTGAAGATCTCGGCGGAGGCATGATCATGATCGGCGGCGAAGAGTCGTTTGCCCTCGGTGGGTACTATCGGACAGCCATCGAAGACGCCCTCCCCGTGCGAATGCGCTCGGAAAAGAAAAAAGACACGCCCAGCCTCGCCATGATGCTCGTCGTTGACAAATCTGGAAGCATGGATGGCGAGAAAATTGAACTGGCTAAGGAAGCGGGCATCGCGGCAGTCGAATTGCTCGGCCCCCAGGATCAAGTGGGGGTCGTCGCATTCGACGGCGAGCCCTACTGGGTTGTTGAACTTCAGAGCGCCGACAACAAGACCGGGATAATCCAAACCATATCGACTATCGAAGCGGGCGGCGGCACAAGTATCTATCCGGGGCTGGTCGAAGCCCACACCGCGCTTTCGTTGGCGCCGGCCGCATTTAAGCACGTCGTGCTGTTGACGGACGGCCAATCGCAGCCCGGCGATTTCCAAGGTATCGTCGATCAGATGACATCGGAGCAAATGACCGTATCCACCGTAGCCGTGGGCGATGGTGCGGATACGGTCCTCCTGCAGGATATCGCACGATGGGGCAATGGCCGGTATTACTTCACTGCCGACCCCTACGATATTCCGCAGATATTCACCAAAGAGACTATGTCCGCCTCGAAATCTTCGCTTATTGAAGAACCATTCCTCCCCCAAATCTTCCAACAGGATCAAATGGTCCAGGGCATTGATTGGGATTCATCGCCTTTCCTGTTTGGGTACGTTGTGACCACCGCAAAATCCACCGCAAAAGTTACATTGGCGACAGAACGGGGCGATCCGCTTCTCGCGGGATGGCGATTTGGCCTGGGCAAGACCGCCGCATTCACATCCGACGCGAAAAGCCGTTGGGCGAGCGACTGGCTCGGGTGGCCCGGCTACGGAAAGTTCTGGGCACAAGTCGTTCGCGATGTAATGCGTACCACCTCCAGCCTTGGGGCGCAGACGGACATTGCCATCCGTCCCGATCGCGCTGAGGTCTCCGTGGACAACTTTGACGACGACGGCAACTTCGTCAACAACTTGACAACGACGGCGCAGATTATTAAGCCGGATTTGAGCGTCGCCGAACTGCCACTGGATCAGCGCGGCCCTGGTCGATACGAAACAGATGTGCCCATCTCAGAAACGGGCAGCTACTTGCTTAAACTACGGCAAACTCGCATGGTGACCAACGAAACCGGTGAACAGGAAGAGCAAGTCGTATCTGACTTCACACGAGGCATCACCGTTTCATACAAGCCAGAGTACCGGCACCTTTCAACCAATGAATCCTTCTTGCGACAGCTTGCCGAGGTTACGGGCGGCACCTACAACCCTACCGTGGAAGAAGTCTTTCGCGTCGCGCCAGAAGAAGCGGTCGTGGTGCGGAGACGCATCGCACCGTGGCTGCTCTTGGCTGCCGTGATGATATTCGTGCTTGACGTGGCTTTGCGCAGATTCGACCTGGCGGGCTTGCGGCTGTTTGGGCCGCCGCAGCGCTATGGTTGAAACGGAGAGAAAATACCATGCGAAAAATCATTCCGCTGATTCTCGCCGCATTCACGCCGTGGACGGCCATTGCCCAGGAGGAAAACTCCTCCGTATCGGCCCCCGTTAGTGCTGAGATCACGGATCGCGACCGCCAGATTCGCGACCGGTACGAGAAAGCGCTTCTGAGAAGTCCCCTGCAGGATCAAGCCTTCGACCGCATTTACGAAAGCTACTTGGCATACGAGGGCATTGACCCCTGGATCGAAAAGCTGAAGGCCGAAAGCGAAACCGCGCAACCCAACACGCCCCACCTGATCCTCCTGGGTCGAGTGTACGCGCGCCAATTCAAAAACAAAGAAGCTATCGAGGTGCTTGAAAAGGCCCGATCACAGGGCGAGGACCGTCCTGAATTCAAGCAGTTGCTCGGAACGGTCTACTACGATATCGGCAACGATGAGGGCGCCATCGAATTGCTTTCCGCCGCCCTGGACGCCACACAAGACTCCGATCAACGGGGAAAGATATGCCGGCTGCTTGGCACGCTGTATCAACGGCAAGGCAATACTGACCAGGCCATCGCCGCGTGGCGCAGACTCACTGAGTTGGATCAAAACGATGCCTTTGCACTGCTTGAGCTAGCCGCCATTTACGAAGAGAACCGTATGTGGGATGAGGCCATCGCAACGTATACGCATCTGGCTTCTATCTCCCAGGATGACCCCTACAGGCAGTGCCGGTCCCTGCGTTCCATTGGGCAGTCCTACGTGCAACAGGAAAAATACACCGAGGCAGTAGCCACATACGAAAAGGCCCTGGAACTGGTAGCCCCCGGAAATTGGCTCTTTGAGGACATCAAGCAGCGCCTTGTGGGGGTGTATCAGGATATGGGAGACCTGCAAGGCCTCGCCGACTACGTGTTGGCACGCCTCGCAATCGCGCCGGGCGACATCGAAATGCGCGATCTCCTTGCCGAGACGTATACGCGCATGAACCGGTTCGACATGGCCGAGGCGGAGTACAATCAGATACTCGAACGCGATCCCAAACGTAGCGGCGCCTACGAGAATCTGCTCGCCCTCCACCAGAGGCAAGGCAAGGGCGAGGCGGTCGCCGCCACGTATGAAAAGCTGATTGAGCTCTTTCCGTCTGAACCCGACTACATCCGCAGAATTGGCGAATTTCATCTCCAGAGTAAGAACCCCGACCTGGCCAAAACCACGTGGCAACGGATCACGGCAATCGACCCGTCACCCGAAGGGCAAGCCCTCCTCGCCGAATGGTACGAAGAATACGATTTCCCGGATGAAGCCATCGCTGCGTATGAAACTGCGCTGCAATCGAACAAGAACAAGGAATGGAGTTTCAGACTTGCTGGGCTGAAGTTTGAAAAGGGCGATGAAGAGGCCGCAATTGCCATCTGGACAGGCACGCTGGATGAGGCCACCAGTCCCGCCGCCGACTATGCGGAGGTGGCGGGAATACTTGAATCATTCAACCAGACGGAGAAGGCGGAACCTTTGTTGGCCAAGGCCATGGAGAAGGACGCCGGGAACATGGAGTACGCCCTCGCCCTCGCCCGCAACCAAATGCGGCAGGAGCGAGCCGAAGAAGCCTTGCCTCTCTTCGAGAAACTCTCGGCCCTGACCGAGAACGACTATCTGCAAGATCAGGGCGAACGGGGTTTGCTCGACGTGTATGCCAAACTCGATATGCTCAAACAAAAGCAGGAAGAGTGGGAACTGGAAGTCCAGTCCGATGCGACCGATCCCGTCAGGCTGGCCCGGCTGGGCCGAATGTTTGAACGTTTGGGCGATCGGCCAAAAGCGATCAGCCTGTACGAACGCTGCGCGGAACTGGATCCCGAGAACATGGATCACCAACGCACGTTGGCCTCGGCCTATCGTACAAACAAACAAACCCAGGAAGCCATAGACTCGTACAAGATCCTGATCGAAAAAGAAAAGGATCGGGCTGGCGGCTACTACCGCGAATTGCTATCAATCTACATGGAGGCAGACCTGCGCGAAGAAGCCCTGGCCACCGCGCAAAAGGTAGTGGAAACCGCCCCGGCCGATCCTGAGGCACGACTCGATCTTGCACAGGTGTACCAGAATTACCGCGAGATGGAAAAGGCATTGGAGCAATACCGCTATGCCCTCCGGCTCGAACCCGACGAACCCGATTACTTTCGCCAATACGGCGACGCCCTTATGCAAGACCGGCGATACGGTGAAGCCATGGAGGCGTTTCGCAAGATGCTCTCCGTTGCCCAGGAGGATCAGACAAGAAGAACTGCCATCGTCAGGCTTGCCGGTCTGTATCAGCAACAGGGCACCATTGATGAGTTCATTCGTGAATTGCGCGAGCGTATTCGAAACACCCCCAAGAAACTGGCCGCGTATGAGGACTTGGCCGCGGTTCAATTGAACCAAGCCAACAATGCCGCCGCCCTTGAAGCGCTGGAAACAGGGCTCGAAGCCGTGGATGACAAAGCGCCTGCCCTTCAGGCCTTGGTGCGCACCGCGCATGACGCACAGGACTTGCCTAAGGTCGTTTCCTATTACGAACAGCTTCTTGCTATGTCTGGAAAGCCCACGGCCCAGGAATTCGAACGACTGGGAAACGTCTACGCGCAGCTGGGTGAACAAGAGAAAGCCCGCGAAACCTGGAATAAGATTGTCGAAGAGAGTCCGGATGATCCCAAGTCGTACATCACCCTTGCACGGGCGATGAGCAGCGCGGGATTCACCGAAGAGGCCTTGGTCGCAAAAGCGAAAGCCGTCGACCTCGATCCGTTGAATATCCGTCTACGCTTCGAGTACGCACAGGACCTGTCGAGAGGATCGCAGACCGATAAGGCACTGGAACAACTTCAACTCTTGCTCGATGCCGGAGACACCAAGCAGAAGCAGGAAGAAGAAGCGAGCAAAGAAAAGAAAGTCAAGACTCTGCAGCGAGGAAGCGGAGGCGCCTATCGCAACATCCGCTACGCGATGCAGGGCGGGTATTACTCCAGCGGCGGTCGCGGCTTTTCCGGATCCTTCGCGGATTTCCGGCCCGAAATCGTTACGACCATGGTGGCCATGGCCGACAATTCCATTGGAATCGACGCGTTACTCGAAGGATTTAAAAAGAAGGTCGAAGAAAATCCGTCCAACTACGAAGTGCGTAAAGACCTTGTTGTGGCACTACGCGCCGCAAATCGCCCCGAAGAATCGACCAAGGAAATCGAAGCGCTGCTCGCCACCCATGCCGACGACATTCAACTTCTGGAATGGGTGGCCGCCCTTTACGTGCAGATGGCCGACTATCAGCGTTCGATCGATACGTTGACGCGCGTGGCGGAGCTCCAGCCAATCAAGCGCAAAGATACGCTTATGGCGATCCTGCCGCTCTACTTCCAGTCGCAACAGCTGAACAAGGCAAAAGAACTGGCACAAATCGTCTTGACTGAGTTCAAAGACGATCCAACCGTCGTCTCCAGTCTACTGTCTTCGTATCAACAACAAGGTTTGATGGAAGAAGCCAAAACGCTGAGAACAGCCATTGAAACGTTGGAGCCGCGGTACAAGTACTCGCCACTCATACAGCTCGCCTCCATACACAATCAGACCGGCGACATGACAGAAGCCGTAAAGATTTATCAGGACGTGCTCGAACACGGCGATCAGGGCCAGATGAACTACGGTAGCCGGCGGCAGGCCAGTTTGTATGTGTCGCGCCCGGAAGGCATCGCATCCATGATTCAACGTTACTCCGGCTCACGACGCGTATTCAGCGCCCTGAGCAGCGCCGGCGTCATGCGAAGCTCGAGTAGCTTTGTTCAAACCGCCGCCGCGGAGTTGCTGGCTATGCCGGACGAATCGGTAAGCACGGCCACACTGGCCAAGTTCCAGGCTTCCGCCGGGCAGTTTGCAAACGCAAGCTCCACCGATGAACGCGACCGCGCATGGGCCATGGGCAAGTTTTTGATCGCCCACCACATCGGAAAAAGCGAGTATGACCTCGCCGCAAAGGCGTTGGATGATTTTCATCAAGCCGGCATGGATGACGTCGAATGGTACAACCTCAAACTGGCTATCGCCGAGTTGCAAAACGACCACCCGGCCATGCTGTCATTGTACGACGAGGTCGAAAACCGCTACCCCAGCACTACGCGCGAGGCGACGCGTGCCAGAATCGCGGTGAACATTCGCGCGGGCGACTATGCGAAAGCCGCCGAAGGAATGCGCGCGCTTATGCAGCGTGGCCTGCCCCCTGCGCAAATCATGGAAGGCATTAACCAGTTCCGTACTGCGGGGGAGAAGGAAATTACCAAGTCGTTGCTGGAGGAACATCTGTCCGGGTTAAGCCGCAACAGCGACGCGCTCTCGCTGCTCGCCGAACTGTATAGCGAAGAAGATAACCTCGACAAGGCCATTGAACTCGCACGTGAAGCCTGGGACAGGCGCATCCAGGGCACGGCCCGGAGCAACTCCTACTATTACACCTCCTACGGTGGCGTCTACTACGCAAATATGGGTGGCGGCCCTCAGGGTACCGACCAAATCTTGCAGCGCTTGCACCAATATATGGCTGCGGCCGGCCGCACACCCGAGCTGATCGCCGAGTTCGAAGACCGCCTGGCAAAACAGCCTGGCTCGATAGAGATTCACCGCCATCTGGCCTCTTTATACAGCATGAACAACGAAGTTGATAAGGCCATGGAGGTGTGGCAGAAACTCATCGACAAGCGGCCCAACTATGCCGAAGCGAAAATGACAGTGGCGCAATTGCTTACCAATAAGGGCCGGTTCGACGAGGCCCTCGCCATGTACGAAGACATGATCAAAAAGACGCCTTCCATGTACTCCCGCGTCAGCTGGAGCGTGCGCGATTTGTATCAGAGGATGGGCAAGGGCGAACAACTCGACGAAATGGAAAAGACCATGGTGGCCAAAGCGACCACCCCCGATCAAATGCAGGAATTGGCGTGGCGCTTCCGGGAGGAGGGCGATTACAATCAGGCTATCGAACTGCTCGAAAAAGCCGCCAAGCTCGCTCCAACGCAAACGTATTACAAATCGGAGTTGGCCCAAACCTACGTCAGTGCCGGCCGGATTGAGGAAGCCCTGGCCACCTATGTCGCATGGATGGACTCGCCGGTTTCCCGGGCGCAAGGTTGGGTCGACTACTATGCCGTCGATCAAATGGCGGGACTCTATCGAGCCACCGGCAAGCTGGACGAGTTGAAAACAAAAAACGCGGAGGCGCTGCAAAAGAACGCCACCGACAAGATCGCCCTTGCCGTGGATGCCGGCATCGCAAAACTGGAAAAGAGATTTGACGATGCCCGTGCCATCTATGAGTCCCTAATGACCCGCGGACAAGATCAAAACGTGGTCAATCAACTGGTGGAAATGTCCGAGCTCCAAGCCGACCCGGCAGCCGTACTCGCCTTGATTGAAAAGTCTGGTCAGAACGCGAACTACTGGGGCGATCGCCTGCCACTGATGTATCTCGCCGCCGGCGATCGCGTCAAGGCGTATGAAGAATGGAAAAAGTATGCACAACGATACGGTGGCGCATACGGATACCGCGAAGTCATGCAACAGCTTGTGCATCATGGCCTCTGGGAGGAAGCGGAAGACTACTATACGAACAACCGAAAGGCCGCAATCGCCGAAGAATGGGTGGCGCGTGAAATGGATCAAATTGCGGCACGCGGATACGCACTTGGAAAGGGCTTCGCCCATGCAGTAGAAGAATTGAAAGCCCAGCCCATTAAAGGCACTTCTGCTGAATTCCTGAAAGCCATTCTCAATTCCATGAAGGACGACACCGTCCGGTGCCGGGAATTCCTCCAACCCCTGCTGGAAAAGGACCCCGAGAATACTGCACTGCTCGTAATGATGGCCGACAATCACGTGCGCGAAGACAATTTCGAAGCGGCCGCGCCTCTATTCGCAAAAGCGGTGGAACTGGACAAGGATAACGGCGCGTATGTGCAGCAGTATGCCAATTGCCTGGTTTCGCTGGGTCGTGTGGAAGATGCCGATGCACTGTTTCAAGCATGGTATCCTCAACGCTTGGCAGAGCGCGGGCCGGTGTACACAACTTTTCTGCAGCAGGTGGGCCGCTGGAAACAGATTCTTACGTTGAAGGAAAGCGCGCTGCAAACCGTCGACCCGTCCTTGAAAGATCAGACGATCCTGCACTTCGCCGGGCTTGAAGCCTCTATGGGCAACATCGAGGCGGCAAAATCTGCGTACAAAGAGCTGTTCGATCGCTCAAAAGATGCAAATTCGTTCAGCGCCTACTACGAATTCCTGACGCAGAAAGCCTTGTATTCGGAAGCCTACGCCCTTTTCATGGCCAATAAAGACGAAGGATTTCTGGATCAATGGCAAGGCTCTAGTGAAGCATATGCGGACCTCTGTTTGCAGGAAGGCGATCCAAACGCGATCATTGATCATGCTTGGAAGTTCCTCCGATACGGCGACCGCTACAACCGTGATTACTACGTCAACCGGATCGCCGATCGCATGGGCGGTAAGTTTAATCTGCGCAAGTTCTACGGGCCACTCGAGGCGCGCATTTTCGAAGACCCCAATCCCATGACGCCTCTCGTACTGGCATGTGCGCGATTAAACTCGCAAATTGGGAACTATGACCGCGCCATCGAACTCTATAAAACGGTACTTGACAAAAACCGGTTTGAAAGTCAGGCGCGACAGGGGTTGGTTGGTGCGTTACACGCGCAAGGACGGTACGAAGAAGAACTGGCGTTGACGTCCGACCTGAGCGTGGCCACGAATACACAGGCCGAAGTGAGCGCTACGATCGAACTCGCACAAACGTATTTCAACATTCAGCGGCCTGAAGACGCTGTGAAAACGCTTACTGAACTGTACGCATGGGCCAAGGATGCCAATGCCAGCCAGAGCATCGCCCAACTGCTTATCGAGCAGAAACGCTATGAACAGGCCTTGCCGTACCTCGAAAGGGCATCCACGCTCTCGCGCGCCTACAGCGGCACAAAGGCCTCTCTTGCCCGGTGCTATGCCAAATTGGGGCGCGGCGAAGATGCCATTCGCGTTGCGGCGGAAGCCACAGAGGAGTTAAACCCGGAATCGTTCGTCCGTTGGCTGGTTTCGGAAAAGTTGTATGACGTTGCCATCGCGGCCGCCCAAAAGGGCATTTCAATCGATCCGGCAGGCGAACAATTTCATATCGCGCTTGTACAGGCCCATCTGGAAATGGGCGATGCCGCCAACGCGTTTGCCGCACTCGAAACCGCCATGCAACAGATTCCTGATAGGCGCGCGAGTGATCTTGCCGATACCGTAGGACAAGCCATCGCACAGAATCCAGCAAATTTTGACGCCGCCCTCGCTGCGGTGAGCGCCGCGCCTACTCCAGGCGCGGTAACCGCCATGGTCTGTGGCTTCAGCAATCGGGCGAGTCGCAAAGCAAAGGACAGCGCCCAAGCGGCGCGAGCCGCGGTAACGGCATTACCCGTGGAAAGAAGCGTGGCGCAAATCAAGCTGGCACTCGCGCTCATCGATCTGGACGATCCCGGCGCCGCGCTGGAATGGTTGCGCAAGGCGGCGGGCGCGCCTCAGCTCAATAATGGGGAATTGGCGTTGCTGGGAACTGGCTTTGTCGATGCAGGTGATCCTGCCGGTGCGCTTGCGGCGTTCGAAAAATTGTTGTCGCGTCAACCTGGGGCCTGGACCACACAGACGAAGATCCTGGTGGCCTATGCCAAGGCAGGCTCGCCCGAACAAAAGCAAGCCTTTCTCGACCTCTTGCGCGCCAATGTGCCATACGAACAGCAGTTGGCGTGCTATGAAAGCTTGTTCAAGGCGCACGAAGGCGCCTCGGACGAAAGCCTTGCTGAATTGGCCGCCTTAATAGAATCGCCCGTTCTGACCGAGCAGCAAGCGGCCGAGATGTCCAACCTGTTCAAAGAAAACCACCGGCACGACGATGCGATGCGTCTGTATCAACGTATCGCGAACGGAGGCTTCGGGCAAAGTGCGCGCAACGAAGCCCTGTTGAGTGCCGTGAAACTGGAATGCGAAACCAGTCTTCCCGAGGCAATGCGGTATTACGTGCAACTTATCCCCCTGGGAGATGCACAGGCTACGAACGCACGCCATGCGATTGCCGAAAAGGTGTCGGCCGAATCACTTCCCAAACTCAAGGAAGTGATTCTCGCCGCAATCGCTGAGAAACCTGCGCACGACCGCGGTTCGGATCTCGTCGGCTTTTACAGCGCGCTTGCGGAAAAGGCAGGCGCGGCGGATTCGGCGGCAGCAGTAGCCACTGCCGCGGGGTTGACCGGCGTCGAAGCGGAGGAAGCGGCCCTGTGGGATCGCATGGTCGAAAATTGGGTGGTCATGGGTCCCTTCGACGTCTCCGAGACAGGCTTGGAAGGATCGCCGCTGGATTACATTCCCGAATTGGAAAAAGGCTTGATTGAGTCCGGCGTATCCGACGCGTCGAGTTCCGCAATCGTTTCGCCAACGGACGTGGTTCGAGCCATAGAAATTGACAAGGCCTTGGGGCTCGACGACGAATCGCGAGAGAATAAACTAGCCTACGCAGTGACCACCATCCAATCGCCGGATGCCCGCGAAGTCACATTCTCGTTTGGAGCCGACGATCTGCCTCGCGTCTGGGTCAATGGAAAGAAAGTCTTCGAACGATTGCAGGGCACAGCCGCAGTCCCGGATCAGGAACGATTCAAAGCAACGTTGCAGCAGGGAGTCAATACGGTGGTGATCAAACTTGTTAACCGGGGTGCGGACTGGGAATTCTTTCTCGCGCCATTGGAAGGCGGTGACGGACTCACCGCCTCGGCGCCTGCCACCGCGACTGCATCTGAGGTGGCGTCACTGGCGAATGCTGAGTAAAGAGCTGAGTAAGTCGCCGTGATCAGTTGGACTTGGCCTGTGAGGATTCAGGAAACGTCAACCCGCGTTCATCCATAACTTGACGAAGTAGCTTGGCTTCTTCAGATTTCGCTCCTTCGTAAAAAAGCTCCGGCCTACCGGCAAGGCCGACAATGGCGCGGTCCACGTCGGACCCGGTGGCCATGACAAGAACGCGGATGGTACGCATATCCAAAGGAATGGGATCCAAAGTTTGCCCCGCATGATCGGTCTCATAGTTTTGAGAATGGGTCAGGTACTGCAATCGATCCGCGCGCAAAGCTTCGGAACTCTTCAACGTCACCGCAAGCACATACGCTCCCATATTACTTCCGCCTTGATCCAGATAGACCCGCCGCTCGGCCCACCGTCGCTCCGGTTCCAGCATACTCCAGAATAGATCCGCGTCCTTTTCCCTGGCATCCGACGCCAACAACGGCATGGCCAGCGCGGCAACATCGTGGTAGGCATAGTCCGAGGCCGCGTACAGGCGGGTCAACGCGTCCAACGCCGCGGTCGTGTAATCTGCCGGTCTCGCCGCAGTATCCATCGCCTCAATTTCACGCAAACCAAACTTTACGGCCTCAAGGTCTCCTTGCTGAAGGGCGGCAATTGGGCTGGGATATCGGCTCTTGAACGAAAGAACGACCTCGTTGCTCACTACCTTGATACGCGGCACACAAGACAAGTACGGGGCAATCGAAAGCAGAATCCGGTTCTCAGCCAATGGCTGCATCGGCCCACCAACCCACGCGGACGGTTCGGTCGCTTCCGTGGAATAGGTCATCTGAATGCGGTATTCCCCCGCACCACGGTTCAGCTCGTAGTTCAGCCAAAAACCGCCGTCGATCACAAGTGGCAGGCTGCCACCATCCGGTACTTCCACAAACGCGCCCGTGTCAATCGGATTGGTATTGCCGCATAGACCCAGTTGCTCTTTCGGCAGGGCCGAAGGCGGCGCCTCCACGGTAAACCGCGCCACAGGAGACCGCCCGCGCTCCGATCCGTCCAATGGGCGCGCCAGATAGACCGTCTTCCCAGACCGGTTCGTGAGAATCGCCGTGATGGCCACCTTTTCCCCTACACCGTACTCCGTCTTGTCGGTGGCAATCGCCAGCTCAAATGCGTCTGCAGGCATCGCAGGCCGAGTCAACCCGCCCGCCACCAACACAGGCCAGCCCTGCAAAAGATACCAGCCGGCATAGCCAAGCAACGCAATGGCCACTGCAATCGCATA
Source organism: Candidatus Hydrogenedentota bacterium (assembly GCA_045863295.1). Taxonomy (GTDB): domain Bacteria; phylum Hydrogenedentota; class Hydrogenedentia; order Hydrogenedentales; family SLHB01; genus BTWA01. The sequence continues at coordinate 57,954 of BTWA01000017.1, read as the reverse complement.
GAGTCGAAACCGCCGCTTCGAATTTGTAAGCCCAAGTGGTTCGGACATCGCCATTCTCTCCCTGAAAGGGTCTCATGGCTTTTGACACCGGAATTCTGGCTGAGTTCACTGCGGCAAAGAGCTGAAAGTAACAACCGGTCGTCCGGCCTCAAAAGGCGCTCTTAATGGTGCCTCCGTCCACTCGGAGAGCTGCGCCGGTCGTCGCGGACGCCAGCGGACTTGCCACAAAGGCCACGAGGTCAGCCACTTCCTCCGGCATGGCAAAGCGCTTGATGAGCGACGTAGGCCGCACCGTTTCGAAAAACTCTTTCTCGAAAGCCTCGAAGGACATTCCCTTGCTTGACGCCAGCGCGTCCACGAAATCCGTCACTCCCCGCGATTTTGTGGGTCCGGGCAGCACGCAGTTTACTGTAACGCCTGTCCCGGCCAGGGTTTCCGCCAGACCTCGCGAAACCGCCAGTTGTGCGGTTTTTGTCATGCCGTAGTGAATCATCTCGGAGGGTATCTGTACCCCACTTTCACTCGATACGAAGATAATCCGTCCCCAATTCTTCTTCTTCATATAAGGCAACACCAGTCGTGACAGACGCGCTCCACTCAATACGTTGATCTCAAAAAACCGGCGCCAGTCCTCATCCGGAATATCTTCAAACGCCTTTGGCTCAAAAATACCCAGATTGTTGATCAGGATATCGATATCTGGGTGGGCGTTCACCAAAGACTCTGCCGCTTCCGCCTTGCTCAAATCGCCCGTGAATCCCACCACGGTACCACTCGTTTCGCGAACTATCGCGGCAACCGCTGTTTCCACCGAAACCGATGATCGGCCATTCACAATAACGTGAGCCCCTTCGCGTGCCAGCGCCACCGCTATCGAATAGCCAATACCCGCCGTGCTGCCTGTAACTAAAGCGCGTTTGCCGTTCAGCTGAAGGTTCATTGGGGGTATTTTCCTCTGAGTTAAGTAATGCCCACGCATCAAGGGGTTTGCACGGCGAAGTCTCCAGTGTAAGCGCCTGCAATCCAACATCGCTGAAAACAAATGGAAGCAGCCCTCTACTCCCGAACGGACACAAGCGAATGCCGTTAGTCGAATTCAACCCCGAACAGATCCGCTTGATACATCTCAAATTGAAGCGTGACAGGTTGGCCAGGTTCGACGCCGAGATCACTACCCTCTTTCCATTGAACGGTCACCCAAGGGTGGTCTCCCACAATCGGTATGCAATCGTTCATGGCTCGGCGGTCTTTGCCCGCTACCGACACCTTCACCCACCCGGTGCGATGGGTCACGGCATTGACTTTCAGCGTGCGGCCTTCGGCCAGCACGGGAATCATCGTAAATCCACCCGAATTCTCGGCCTCCAAAGCAATCATCCGGCCCTTGGGCCAAACGGCGTACCCCATGCCCCCTTCCCGCTTTCCTCGCGGATATTTGTGCGGCACATTGTGACCGAGATACGGCAACGCCCAATCGCCATCGGGCAGTTCAATCAAGTTGGGCAGCGTCCATATGCATCCGCCATCCCACCGGCCAAACGGTTGGGTATAAAGAATGTCCCCGCCGGGTACCCAATGCCACAGCTTGCCATCATGACTCGAGACCACCGCAATGCGCGTCGTGTCGTCAACAGAAGCGTTCCAAAGCGCGGGAAACATGAGATGATGATCCGGTGCCCCGGGAATGGTTGTACGACAATTCGTGTAGATTTGCTCCGACGGCGGCATGTCGGGCGCCGGCTCCAGGATCATTTCAGACACCGGAAACGTAGCGAAGTCATCTGTTGCGCTGCGCCCCACCGCCCGCCGGCCCACACCAGTCCACGAATTGCGAATGTCTGAAGGCAACGCCCGCGCCCGCTCGCCCAGCGACCATTGACGCGTGTACATCACATATTGCCGCAGTACCGGATCGTAGTACGCTGTATTCAACGTGTCCGCATACTCGGCCACGATTGGGTCTGGCAGCGTTCTCCAGTGAACGCCATCCGGAGACACGCTACCCCGGATGGCCGAGACCTCGCCCGTTTCCCCATAATGCAATAGAGCGCGCGGCTCCCATCCATCGGGCCGATTTGCGCGGTACGTGTCAAACGCCTCCTTCGAGATCGTGCCCACCCAAACCGCCTTGTATCGCTCCTCGGCGGGTGCGGACGGATCGATAAACACCTGGTAAACGCCGTCCGAAGCAGGCGCATCCAAAACGAGGTTCGCCTTCTTCTCCCACTGCATGCCGTCCTGCGATTCGTAATACTCCGACGAGGTCCACCCCTTGTAGATCCCGCTGTCCTGCAATATGCACCGGTACGGCATGTTGTCGAAAGGCCCGATCACCGCCGGCTTACGTACGGTTATCTTGATTCCCCTCGGAGCCCGAATTCCTACATGGTGCGCCTCGAACAATTCCGAATTCCCATGCACGTATACGCTCTTCTCCTGCGGATCCCGCCAATCCAAATCCCCAGGTTGCACAAAATGCCAGTTCGTAAAGACAACCCGCTTCCCCTGCAGGTCGTAGGGTTCACCCGGCACCACGCGCGAGGTGGATATGCCCTCCACAACTTCCCGCATAGCGGGTTCAGCAAACGCCAGGGACACTACGACAGACGCCAGCAACATCACGAAAAGCGATAAACCGGATCGCATGGGAGTTCTCCTGAAGGAGTGGGGAAGCCTGTATTTCAGTTGATGAGGCCAACACTCAAGCAGATTGCATGTGCACGATATCCTAATCGTGGCCAAAAGTTCCGTTGGCGGCAATTATAGAATGGAGTTAGGATATTACTTGCGACATGGAGGAATTACACCATGAGCGGCGGTATGCGGTCGGCGTGGGATCGATGGGCCAATCAAAACAATACCAAGACATTCGATGAACTCGTAAAACGTTATTCTGGAATGGTTTATGGAACATGCCGCCGAATGCTCGGCGACTCCGCCGAAGCTGAAGACGCAACTCAGGAGTGTTTCGTCGCGCTGGCTCAGTCCCAGAGCGTTCGCCAGGATGCTGTTGGGGCTTGGCTGTATGGCGTGGCCACACGCAAGTGCCTGCACAGACTCAGAACCAATCGGCGGCGCCTCGCACGGGAAGATCGCTACGCGGCGCAGCGGCCTGAATCCGAACATCCACAATGGAACGATATTCACCACTACGTAGACGAGGCCGTCGCCGAGTTGCCGAGTGAGCTGAGGGAACCGTTGGTCGCCCGGTATGTCGAAGGACAGACATTGACGGCCATCGCCCGCCGTTTGGGTGTGCCAAGGCGAACGCTGAGCCACCGTATCGAACGGGCTATTGGCGAAGTGGGTAAAGGGCTGAAACGGCGCGGCGTCTCCGTGGGGGCTCTTCCCCTGGCCGGCCTGTTGCATGCGCACATGGCAGAGGCCGCACCCATCCCGGGTGCTCTGGCAGCCATGTTGGACCAATTGGCTACAGTTCACAGTGAGGTGATCGCGGCGGGTGGCGGTTCAAGTTTCGTGCAGACAGTGTTGGCTAAACTGGGCACAAAGGCGGCCGGGATCGCATTAACGGCGGCCAGCCTCGCGGGTATCGGTTTTGCTGGTTTCTGGTTGACAACGGAAAGCGCCCCTTTTGGCGGCAACGTGGCCCAGGCTCAAGAAAGCAAACCAAGCATCGGCGCAGGAAGCGGACCCTTAAAGCTCACCCCGGACCATCCCAAGGCACGGCGGCCGGTTCCAGGCGCGGCGAACGCCCAGGCAGAAAGTGTGGAAGTAAATGCCCAGGCGCTCACAACGGCACTATCGCAGGCTTTCGACGCTCAGATTTATGGAGTCTCCCTGAAATACAAATCCGATGAGGTTCGCAACAGCAACATTGTGAGCGAACCGAATGCGTATAGCGGTGGGCCGCGAACGCTCCTTGAGGAAGGCGAATTAATCACCGATGGGTATCGTTCGGTATGGCGCTATTGGTCGTGGGGTCAGGCAGGCAGCATGGAGTTTGTTCCCCGAGACCGTGCCAAGTTCGCCCTCATTTCGTTTGACGGAAGCGAACACTGGGCCTATTCGCTCGATCCGCGCATCCCGAACCAGCCCGCGGGTTACGCCGGGCTGCGAAGTGGTCCGGATCCCGAGGGCGATCTACGTAAGGCCGCCGGCGGATTCGCCGCAGGTCCGCTACTGGGTTTTGTGGGGATGTGTTATTTCCGCATTGACGAAATGATGGAAGCCGGCAGCGTGGCCGTACGATCCGCCACGGAAGTCATAAACGGCTCAACCTGTTATGCCTTGGACTTTGAATCGAAGTACGGCCGCGGCACGGTTTGGATCGATCCGTCTCATGGCTACCTTCCCGCACAAATACACTTGAATGTCCGAAGCGGAGATTTCTGCAACGGGGTTGTTGGACCCAGCCAATCCACCGACATTGCATTGAGTGAGGCGGCATTCTCGCAGATTGACGGCGTCTGGTTCGTTACAGGCGGTGCCGTTGAATACAAGGTGATGGGGCCCGGGTTGACGGAAGCGGCTCGAAAACGCGTAACCATCAGCGGCGTCAAACGGGTCCAGGACATGAACGCCATAAATGCATTCTCCAAATCCGACATCAAAGAAGGGGCCGTATGCCAGTTCTATTACCAACGCGAATGGTACAAGTGGCAGGGCGGAAAATTGGTAAAGCAACAAGGCCCCAGGATGGAATAAGTAACATGTGAAGGGTGCGCATTGGACGGCAGGAGTCGTCAGTAAGAGCTTCCGCAAGGCATGATTCTCCACGTTGGGCGTGGAAGCACCCGTCATGACAACCCCTTCCCGGATAGGTTTTCTAGCGTCCCACTTTCAGCGCGCTTACGTGCTTCCCATGCGCATGCCTGTATACTTTGTAAACGCGCATCGGGAGGCCACACGCCATGATCGAGTACAGCACAAATCGAAACATTGATCTCGACACTTTCATCGGTGTCTTGCGCCGATCAACCTTGGGCGAACGGCGGCCGCTGGATGATCGCGCGTCCATGGCGGGCGCCCTGGCGGGCGCAAACCTGATGGCGACCGCATGGGATGGCAGTAGGCTCGTAGGGGTTGCGCGGTCCGTTACTGATTTCTCTCTCTGCTGCTATCTCGCCGATCTGGCCGTGGACCAGGCGTACCAGCGCCAGGGCATCGGGCGGAGCCTCGTCGAGCAAACGCGTGGCCGCCTGGGACCCCGCTGCCTTCTCGTCCTGCTGTCCGCGCCCGCGGCCGTCGAGTATTACCCCCGACTCGGTTTCGACCAGCACCCCAGCGCATGGACGTTGCCAGCGGACCGACCCCTGTCATAGAAGATCAGACAACGCCGCTAGCCCGCCCTGTCTGTGTTCTCAACGTAACGGGCCATTCTGACCCATTGCCCCAACCGAGGGAAATCGTAGGTATGTCCATGTTACGATGGCGAAACTTGGGATTGATGAAGGCGGCCCATCGATAGGGCCTTCGCAAACTGGGAGGTGCATCCATGTCCTTCGTGTGTCTAATGCTGGCCATCGGGGCCGCCAATTTGACTCCGGTCGATCGCAATCCGGTGACCAATGTCGAAACCTACCGGGTAATCGGCTCGGAATTTCCCGGATTGTACAAGCATCCCGCGTCGATCACCGAACTCGACAACGGCGATCTGTACATAGCGTATTACGGCGGATCGGACGAGTACGGAGACGATACGGCCGTCTACGGCATGCGCTTGGTCAAAGGCACAACCCAGTGGAGTACGCCGGTGGTCATCGCGGACACGCCCGACCATGGCGAGGGAAACCCCGTCGTGTGGCAAGGGCCCGACGGTACGGTGTGGCTCTTCTACAACAACTTATACGGTCCGACATGGTCCAATGCGCGGGTGATGGCGAAGAAGTCCTACGACGGCGCGCAGACCTGGACAGATTCCTGGATGTTGCTGTTCGAAGAGGGAAGCATGGTGCGAGGCCAGCCGATTGTGTTGAACAACGGCGAGTATTTGCTACCGGTCTATCACGAAACCGGTGAGGACCGCGAAGGCACGATCTCTTCCACCATGTCATACTTTCTCCGCTACAATCCGCAGACAAAAGTGTGGACCGAGACCGGCCGCATCAAATCGGAAATGGGCAATCTGCAGGCCCAGGTCGTGCAAATGACCGATACCCACCTCATTGCGTACATCCGTCGCGGCGGCAATTTCCTTCCCACGGAGGACGGATACACGTTGAAGTCTGAATCGCATGACGGCGGAAACACGTGGTCGGACGCCGTGAAATCCCAGTTTCTGAACCCCAACTCCGCCGTGGATTTCATCAAGTTGCAGAATGGCCACCTCCTGCTCGTATACAACGACAACATGAATGACCGAACCCCTTTGACGGTTACCGTTTCCACGGACGGGGACAAAACGTGGCCTTATAAGCGCCACATTGGCGGTGGGGAAAATACCTTCGCTTATCCCTACGCGATTCAAACCAAAGACGGATTAATTCACATCATATATACGGCCAACCGGCGAACAACGATTATGCACTCGGTATTTCGCGAGGAGGCTATCACGAACTGGCCGCCCAAGGAGTAGGGAGCGCGCATGCTGCACATCGAAACCATTGATCGCCCCGACGGTGATTTACGGGAAAAAATGTATTCGATGTTCCGGCAATACAACCACGCGGTCAATCCGGAATACTGGCGCAAGCGCGACGATTCCACGAACGAACCGCAACCATTGAACTTGTTCGCGTTTGACGAGACGGGCGCGGCCATCGGCGCGATTTTTGCCGATACGCAATTCTCGTGGCTCCGGCTGGATGTCATGATCGTTCACGAAAGCTGGCGCAAAAAGGGAGTGGGTTCGGCGCTGCTTGCAAAGGCCGAGGAGTTGGCGAAGGCCCGCGATTGCAGGTATGTGTATGTTGACACCATGGAGAACCAGGCTCCGGGTTTCTATGAAAAGTTCGGCTATGCCGTCGCGGGAAAGCTGGACGACTGGGACTCCCATGGCAACGCCAAGTATTACTTCGTGAAAAAACTTGAATAGCGTATCCGGTTGCGTATCGATTCCGTGAATCGACACGAAAAGGAGGCTCCCATGAAGGTTTATTCACTCCCGATTGCCGTGACCGCGTTGAATATCGCTGTGTTCGCCGCGACCTTCTTCCAAGGCGGCGCCGCAGCCGCCAAGGCGAAATTCGATCCCGAGGTGTTGCGCGCGCAGACCATTGAATTGGTTGCACCGGATGGCACCGTGCGCGCGCAACTGAAGGTCGAGGACAGCGGCGAAGCGGTGTTCCGCATGCGCGATTCCAAAGGCACCGTGCGCATGAAAATCGGCGCAAACGAAGACGGGTCAGGCCTTGCCCTGATGAACGAGGAAACAGAGCCGGGGGTTCACATGCTTGCCAAGCGCGACAAAGGCAGTTCCATTACGTTGACTGAGGCCGACGGCAAGCAAACCGTGTTAAAACCATAGCCTTTGCAGGGAGGTTGACAGGCCATGCGATGGCATTGGGCGATTCTATGTGCGGTGCTCTTCTCATGCAATGCAGCCGCGCACACAATCACGGTGGCCCTGCTGCAAATGTTGCCTGACCGGGACAACGTGCCGGCTAATCTGGACAAGGCCGAAGCCTGGTGCCGCGATGCCGCCGCCAAGGGCGCGGACATTGCCCTTATGCCGGAGATGTGGAGCATCGGTTACACCCGGTTCGACCCGGAAAAACCCAATGCTCGCGAGGAATTCTATAAGCTAGCGCTGGCCACCAGCAGCCCGCAAATTCAACGCTTCGCCAAACTCGCCAAGGAGTTGAACATGGCCATCGCGGTTACCTACCTGCAGGCCTATGAGCCTTTACCCCGCAATGCCGTCACAGTGTTCGACCGGCACGGCAAGGAAGTATTCACGTATGCCAAGGTGCATACAAGCGACTTCAAACCCATGGAGGCGAGCATGACGCCAGGCGACCGGTTTTGCACCGGCAAGCTTGATACCAAGGCCGGTCCAGTGCAGGTAGGCGCGATGATTTGCTTCGATCGAGAGCAACCGGAGAGTGCGCGGACCCTTATGTTGCAGGGCGCGGAGGTCGTCTTGACGCCCAACGCGTGCGGCTTGGAAGAACTGAGATTGGATCAGTTCAAGATTCGCGCGTGGGAAAATTGTATGGTGGTGGCCATGACAAACTACCCTTCACCTCAAAACAACGGCCATTCCGTGGCCTTTGACCAATCCGGAGCGTGCCTTGTATCTGCAGGCGAGGAAGAAGGGCTCTTTCTTGCCGTGATCGATCTGGACAGCTTGCGCGCGAGACGGGAAAAGACCATCCATGGAAACGCCTACCGCCGCCCCCACCGCTACGATATTCTCACGTCTCCTGAGAAAGCGCCGGTTTGGCAGCGCACGGACGGCAACGGCAAGCCGTATGACTCGGCCATTCGGTAATCGAAAATCCAACTGCTTTCCACTGAAGGAAATCCCGGTGGGCTCAGGAGGCAAACTTTTTCGCCAACGTGGCAATGAAAAACGGCATGTAATCGTTCAACGGTGTTACTGCGGTTTCCCAATCGTCTTCAAACATGTCTTCGATTAGTAATCCAGCGGCGAGTTGACCTCCAATTAAGTCTGTCAAGGTATGTCCAAACTCCACCGGCGTCTTTTCATTCAGTACACCGCGCTTCTCAAGTTCATCGTAATGTTCGGCATCCGAATAAGGCAGCCGGTAGCGCACCTCCAAGGGCCCGCCCTTTTCAATAGCAAAATGATCGAAAAGAAACCAGGCGGGATTCATGAAGCCGGAGAGTAATCGTCCCCCCGGCCGGAGCACACGGTGGCACTCTCTCCATACCGGCTTCACATCGGGCACGAACAAATTCGCCACGGGATGAAAGATCACATCGAATGAGCAATCGGACAGGGCCGACAAGTCCGCCATATCCCCCTGGATCGTGCGCAGCGCAATGACGTCTCGATCCGCGACCGCGCGATCCCGCTCCAGTTGCGCATCGGAATTGTCAAAGCTCGTAACGCGCGCACCGGCCGCCGCGAGCACAGGGGCTTGTTGACCTCCGCCCGAAGCCAGGCAGAGCAGATCGCACCCTGCCAAAGACCCGAACCATTCCCTCGGTACGGGTTTGTTTGGAGTGAGAATCACCTGCCAGTCCCCGCATCGGGCGCGCTGAATCACACCACGATCCACCGGCAACGTCCACGGATTGCCGGATTCCGCCTGCGCGTTCCACGCCTTGCGATTGTGTGCGAGGATGTCCATGTGTCTCAAGTACCTTGAGTAATCGCCGCATCAGAGGCGATGTTACGCTTTCGCCGTCCAACCATAGTTTACAAATTCCACCGCCACTTCGCCGTCGTCGTATAGGTCCACCAGTGCATATCCGGGATCGAATTCAAAATACGCGCCCTTCCACCAGCCGCCGGAAACCGCGCCGTTGCACGTGTAAGTCGTCCCAAGATACGTAAGGCTGTCGGCCATGTGCATGTGGCCGGAAAGACACAACTTGACGTTCTTGTGCTTGTTGAACAAATCCTTAATCCGGTGCGCGTCCACATGCATCCACGAAGCAGGAGTCTGCCAGTCTCCTTGCGGCGGTTCTTTCAAACATAAATAGGTGCACACCGCGAGTATCGGAATGTGACTGACGATACATACGGGCGTATTCCCGGCCTCTTTCAGGCGGTCGCCCAGCCATTCGAACTGGGCGTCGTCCAATTTGCCAATGTATCCGGTGACTTGGGGCATAACCCCATCCAAAAAAATGAACCGCCAGCCGGCCTGGTCGTACACGTAGCACCTTCCCGGCAAGCCGTACGCATCGACGGCCCATTGCTTTCCGTCTACCGGATGGTTATGAAGAATGTCATGATTCCCGATGGCTACTTTGTGCGGCAGCGAACATTCGGACTTCAACACGCTGTTCCAGAGATTGAGTTGCACGTCCGCGCGCGCGGCTCCATCTTCACTGTCTACGTTCATAACATTGTCACCGCCGAAGACAAGGAGTTCAGGCGCGTCTTTTTGGTTCTGCACGTGATGGAGGCACGCCGCGAACCCTTCCCCGCCCGCCAACTCGGGTTGCACATGCACATCGGTCAAATGTGCAAACCGCAGCGCCCGGCCCCGCTTCGATCGTGTATGGAGCGCGGCGTCGGCGCGGGATGCCTGCCCGGCCACTCCTGCCACAGCCCCTGCCATCAACAACTGTCTGCGTGTCATTCCATTAGCCATTGCCAGTCTCCCGGTTTTAAGCATCGCCCCATCCCAATTCCGATCCCCGCCGCATCGGGCCTGCACAGCATCATTGTATTCAAAACGTGTAAGCTCTTCATGAGGAAGGTCCGGCATGTACAATAGGGCCGATCAAAGAATATCGCCGCGAAGGGAAAAACCGTGATCCGGTATATCGCGTTTCTCCGTGCCATAAACGTGGGCGGCCATACTGTCACCATGGATCGCCTACGAACCCTTTTCGAAGAACTGGGTCATTCCAAAGTGGAAACCTTCATTGCCAGTGGCAACGTCATTTTCGAATCCAGAAGTAAAAACACCGCTGCCTTGGCAAAGGCGATTGAGGTCCATCTGAAAGCCGCGCTGGGCTATGAGGTAAGTACGTTTCTGCGCACGGATGCCGAAATTGCGGCCATCGCAACATACGAGCCTGCCAGCAAAAAGATCTTGGCTTCCGCCACGGCCTTCGTTGTCGGATTTCTGGCCGAACCCTTATCGCTCGAATCCACTAAAGCGATACTGGCATTGAAAACGGACAGCGACTATTTCCATGTCCATGGCACGGAGATATACTGGGTCTGCAAAACGAAACAAAGCGACTCAACCTTTTCGAATGCCGCTTTCGAACGCATCACAAAGACCAAGGCAACCTTTCGCGGTATGAATACGGTGCGGCGCCTGGCAGCAAAGTACGGAAAGCAAACGGTATGAATGAGTGTCGCACGGTTAGCGTCTCTATCCGGCAGCCAGCGGATAGGGTGTATGCCTACCTAGCCCATCCACCCAATTTCCCGGCGTGGAGCCAATTTATCAAGGACATGAGGCCCGATGGTGACGCTTGGACCGCTACGACGCCGGAGGGTGTTGTGCGAATCCGCTTTTCGCAGGTAAACAGTCACAGGATTTTGGATCATTGGGTCACAGTGGACGCGGACCTCACGGTGTATGTCCCCATGCGTGTACTGGAGCCCCAAGTAGGTTCGAGCGTGGTCATTTTCACGGTATTTCGGCTGCCGGACATGAACGACGAACAGTTTGACAAGGATACAGCGATGGTTGCCACTGATCTGGCGGGATTAAAACGCGTTCTGGAGTCCGAATCATGACTTCGTCATCCAACGCCTTTCTCGAGTATGTATTGGATCGGCTGGCCGGTTTCAAGGGCATTTCAAGCGGGCGCTTGTTCGGCGGCATCGGCCTTTCCGCTGATGGCGTACAATTTGCCATGATTATCTCTGGCGTGCTGTATTTCGTGGTCGACGACACGACTCGCCCAAAATACGAAGCCATGGGAAGCGGTTGCTTCGCATACAACACCAAGACGCGGCGCGTAGACGTGCGGCGGTACTATGAAGTGCCTGCCGATGTGCTCGAAGACGACGGGCAATTTACCGAATGGGCGAAGGAGGCCATCGCTAATGCAAAGCAGACTCGAAAACCAGAGCGCCGCACCTGAATCACCACTCCTTCGAGGCCCCCGGCTACGCCGGATCGGAATGATCGTTGCCGCGTTGTCCGTTGTAGGCATCGCATCCCTGGCAATCCTTGCACAAAAGCCGATCAGGTTCATTGCCGGCGGAGGATTACACCTACCCGCTCCGGATGGGCCCTTCGCCGTTGGGCGGACAACGTGGGACGTCGTCGACATGGATCGGCCTGAACTTTTTACCGTTGACGAGGCCGATCACAGAGAGATTCGTGTCGATGTCTACTACCCCGCTGTCGCGACAGACGCCGAACCCGGACCGTATTTGGATTCCGTGATTGCCTCAGGCGTGACCGGGGTGCCGGCAATCGCAACAGACATCATTTCGCCCAACTGGGTAGCCAACGCCAAACCAGATCCGAGTGGCGCCCCGTATCCGGTACTGGTGTTTTCACCCGGCATAGACGGTCCGCCAGTCTTCTACACAAGCTTATTGGAACACTTGACCAGCCGGGGCTATGTAATTCTGGCCCTTTGGCATCCATATACAACGTCACGCACCTTGTTTGCCGATGGCCGCATTGTCGAGTCATCCTTCGAAGGCTACGGCGCAATGTGGGAAGGAGAAGAAGCAACGAGGGACAAGGCAAAACAAGAGGTGTCGCGCGTTTGGGCGGAGGACGCGGTAACGGCGATTGACGAAGCAACAAAGCGCGCCTCGGAGGATGGACCGCTGAAAGGGCTCTTTGATTTTGCTCGGCTCGGTGCGTTCGGACACTCCTTTGGCGGGCAAAATGCAGCGGCAGCCATGACACTGGATTCGCGTATTCGTGCGGGTCTGAACATGGACGGCACATCTGTTTTCCAACCCATCCTGGATCAAGGGGTCACCGGTGGCTTTGCGCTGGTGTCGGATAAGTCAGAACCGCCGCCACCGGAGTATCTCGCGGAACGGGGTATCACCCTGAGCGAATACTGGGCTAATTGGGACGAGCGCAACTGCCCAGCCGCGGTGCGGGAAAACGCGTCCACATTTTATTCGTTTCAGGTTGATGGGTTGGAGCATATGGGATTCTCCGTGGATCTCGCTCTATTCCAACCGCTGTACCCGTTTGTCATTACCCAAGACATGGTAGGTAGTGTAAGTGGCATGACTCTGCTGGCGCTATTGACTGATTTGGTAGGGGGGTTTTTTGACGAACAGTTGTCAGGCAAAGTGGTACCACTACTAAGAGATCCGTCCAGCAAATACCCCATGTTGCACTCGGGCATTAACACGCATCCCCCGTGGGAGGCATCCTCGAAGTAAATGGTTACATGCCCGCCTGTTCCAACGCCGACAACTCGCGAAACCGCTTGGCAAAGACTTCGAAGCCGCCTTCTTTCTCGGTGGCTTTGCGCACGTCGGCGGGAAGATAGCGTGTGTCCGTGCACTCAAGAATCCCGGCAATCCATTGCAGTTCGTGCTCCGGTCCTTTCACACTGCGAAAACTCTTCATCACTTCCTTGATGATGTTTGCATCGACCGGTTTTCCGCTCAAGATGGATTCGCGCCGGGCGCGCATGAGTATCCCCTCGATGTCCGCTCCGCTCAGAGGCGGCATTTTTCCAATCTCGTCAAGCGTCGCGTCATCCAAGGCCACTTTGGCCTTTTTGGACATGGCCCTGAACATATCTTTTAGCTCGTCCGGCGTCTGTGGATAGAAGAGCGGAATGTGCTCTTCACATCGCCCTTGCCGCTTCAGGTCGATGGGCAGCAAATCCGGACGGCACGTGAGCAGAAACCAGATGATCTTGCCTCGATAACGCGTATCACCCATCTGGCTGGCCAATTGGGCAAACACGCGAGAACTGGTGCCGGAATCGCCCGAGTTGGAACGATCGCCCACGGCCGCATCCGCTTCGTCAATGATTACGGCCACTGGGCCCAATTCACGGACTACGCTCAGAATACGCTCAAGATTAGCCTCGGTTTCGCCTACATACTTGCTTCGAAAATTCCGGATCGACAAACACGGTATTCCGACTTCGCCCGCGTAACACAACGCGAGAAACGTCTTGCCAACGCCAACGGGGCCGCAAAGCAGATACCCCATCGGCACGGCATCCAGCTTGCCTTCGCGAATCAGCCGCGCGTCGCTTGTCAACCGGTCCTTCGCGGCGGTGTGGCCCGCGACGAGATCGAGCGTAAAATTCGGTTTGATGAATTCGAACAACCCCGGGCATTGCGCTTCCATGAGCGACTTCTTAATCTCCAGCATTCGTGAATCGCTCGTGGCTTGTGTCTTGATGGGCGCGGGGCCTTGCAGCGCGGTATCGGGCTTGACCACATCGGCTGCCGCGGCCGATGCCGGTATGGGCGCAGACTCAGACTGCGCGACGCGTCGCATCATGGTATCGAGATTGGTAAGGGTCAACCCCGAACTCAAGATGGCCAGGCGATCCGCATCGGAGGCGGACTGTGGAAACCGCTTCGCGATAAACGCGCGCCGCTCCGCCTCGTTCGGCATGGGTACGAGCAATTCGTACGTGTGGCCGCTCTGAACCAACGCGGGATGCAGCAATCCAAGGCTCTCGGTCATCAAGATAAAGATCAAGTTCACCCGCCGAATGACCGGGCTGCGCGCCCAATTCAGAAAGGTGGCAAGGTGTTCATCGGTACGGCCGTCCGGCGGACAGATCATGTCCGCGTAATCGAACAGCACTGCCGTCTTTCGTGTGCGGCTCTCCGCCCCCACAATCAAGAGCGATGCCAGTCGATCGATTACGCGCATGGCTTGTGTCGGATCCCGTGGCAAATCACCTTTGTCGCCGAGCACTTTCGATATGTCTGCATTCATGCGCGCGAGGCGTTGTTGATCCCGGCCGGGCAGCGCCCGAAGGCCGCGCCCCAAATCGAAGTGCAGGACGATGTCATAACTGCCGAAGAGATGCTGCGCAAGATAGTCGGAGAGCGGATCAAGGTTGTATTCACCACCCTGTTCGCTTCCCACAAGGTCTGAGGTGTTTCCATGCAGTATGAACATGCTGGCGGCGCCGGAAAGATAGGCTTGCTTGAGATCATCCACCCACTGTGGCGCGGCGGTATCCGGCATCAGAGGTCCCTTTGTTCTTGCGTGTTGACGATTAGTGGCTTTGACTCAATAGTTTTGGCGCAGTCTGGCGCTCAAAGATCGGCATCACGTCCAGCTTTTGTATCGCCGCCTCGGTGACTGAAACGCCGTCGGCAATTCCATCCACCTGCGCTGAAACGTCGGATGCGTCGCGGGCGCTGATGGACATTTCGCTGATCGCGTTTACCTTTTGTTCAATGCGATTGATTTCCGCTGCCAGCAGTTCGCGATTTTCGTCGGCCTTGTCGTAATTCGTGAGACGCTGCTTCAACGTTTCCAGCTTGTCCTCGATGGATCGAATCAGCTTGTCGCTACGGTTCTTCGCCTTGGCGGACTGAATTTCCTTTTCCGCCGAGGAGATTTGCGCCACAAGCGCGTCCCGGTTCGTCGTGCGCAGAAACCGTTGAACCGCCTCATGGCTGTAGATTAGCTTCAAGAACATCCACAAGAGCCGTTCCAGCGATTCGGTCTGCATTTCGCGCACGCGCACCGGCTCCGCGGATTGAGAACCACGCATCTGCTCCGCCAGATTCTGCAAGGCCAGGCAGCGCGCGCGAAGCTCTTCAAACCGAGACCAGGCCTCGGGGTGCAGGGTCTTCTTGATCTCCGCCATCAACCGGAGATCATCCTGAGACGATCCCACGGCCGCGGCGGTTCTCGCATCGATGGCTTTCTGAAACCGGGGGCGCGTGGTCAACAGGCCCAGGTAAAGCATCTCACCCGCCATGAGCAGTGGAAAAACGACATCCGGCTTGCCGGAAAGCACGGCAAGCGCCACGCCCGCGCCCACCGCCAGCAGATTCCAATGCCAGAGAAAGGCGGCCTTTACATACTGCGTGAAGCCGGTGCGTCCCAACGCCATCTCAACCGCTGCCTTCTTCAAGTTTGTCCAGAATACCTCTTACATGCATCACGGTCTCCTGAAAGCTGCCCTCGCGCATCATCAACCGCGCGGGCCGATCAGGGGACTGCACGAAGAATTTGTGAAGGATGGTGCCGGGCGCATTGCTGAAGATGAACACGCGATCGCCCAGAAACACCGCCTCGTTCACGTCATGCGTCACAAAAAACACGGTTGCCTGGACTTCTTTCCAAAGCGCGACCAACAAGTCCTGCATGTTATGGCGGGTCGCGGGATCAAGTGCGCCAAACGGTTCATCCATCAGAATGACGCGCGGTTTCAAAATCAGCGTGCGCGCGATGGCCACGCGTTGCCGCATGCCGCCCGAAAGCTGGTGCGGGTACTTGTAGGCATCCCGTGCCGGGTTCAATCCGACGCGCTGGATCCAATCCATCGCCAGGGCGACGCGGTCCGCTTTGGCCACGCCCTGGCACTCCAGGCCAAACGCTACATTGTCAACGACGGTCCGATTGTCAAAACATGCATAATCCTGAAATACCATGCCGCGATCCGCGCCGGGACCCGGCACGGGCTGTCCATGGTAGAGTACTTCGCCCTGAGTGGCCGGAAAATGCGGGGCAAGCCCGGCGACAAGCCGAAGCACCGTGCTCTTGCCGCAACCGCTCGGCCCGAGGATCGCAATGAACTCGCCAGCATCCTCAAGATCCTCAACAACGAAGGTGACGTCTTTCACCACGGTGGTTGCGCGTGCGGTACCCTCGCCAAATGTCTTGGCAACTCCCTTGAATTCTATAATCGGCGGCGCATTTTCCTTTGCGGGTGCGCGCGCCGCATCGATAATCGAACATGGCGCCGCTTGTCGCGTCGTCGCCATTTAGTGCTCTCCTATGCGGCGATACGGGAACAGCCACCGTTGTGCGCTCAATATCGACCGATCGATCAGAAACGCCAGCAACGAAATCAGAATGAGAGAAAGGTAGATATGTTCACGCGGACCCTGGCGCTGGCTGAGATTGATGATGGCGCCCAAACCGTATTCCGCGTTGATCACCTCCGCGAGCATGATGTAGCCGAACGCCAGACCAAATAGCAGTCGAAGACTATTCACGATATCCGGCATGGCCAACGGCAGGAGCACCTTGCCAATCGCTTGCTTGCTGAAGACAGGCCACCACAAAAGAAACCCAAGCGCAAACCCGCCCAAGGTCATGGCCGCGAGGTGCGTGCGCCACGTAGCCCAAAGCTGCGCATCGTTTGGTCCCGGCCGTTGCGCCAGTGTGACGTGGCCGCCACCGAAGACCGCACCGTACAAAACGCCTACCGCCACAGCCCACAGGGCGCCGCGCTTCCACACCGAGCCCGCTCCGAGCGTGTACGCGGCATCCAAATGACTGTCCGCCACGCGCTGGATTGCGCCGGTGCTGTCAAAAAAGATAAAGGCCACCGAGGCGAAAAAGATGAACATCACCTTTTGCGTTTCGCCCAAGCCAAACCACATGAGAGTCAACGGAATGAGCGCCGCAATGGGAATATTCCGGCCGAAAATGGACAACGGCTTCAAGAATGCGTTCAGGCGCAGGAAATTCCCCGCCAACACGCCCAACGGCACTGCAACCGAGGCCGCAAGGATGAACCCTCCCAGCACACGCCCCAAGCTTGCAAGCGCGCCACGCATGACAGCCCGATCGAACCACAAGGCGGGAAACGACTCTATCGTCTCCCGCGGACTGGGAAGCGTAATGCGATCGACCAGCCGCTCTTCAGGCTTGCCAAGCGTTACGAGGTACCAAACAAACAGCACAATCGCAAGGCAACCAATGGATATGATCATGCCTTCGGCAACGCCCGGCCTGTCGCGAATGACAGTCCAGCGCTCGAAATATCTCCGTATCTTTGAACTCGCCATGGTGCTCCTTCATCAACCGGCACGTTCCCGTTACAGGAGTCGCTGTCCGGCCTATTGAGCCTCCAGGGGATACACCTTTACTTCCACACGGCGGTTCTTGGCGTGATTCAGAGGATCGCTAGGATCGGCGGGTACATCCCAACCCATCCCGGTCGCGCTGAACTGCATCGGATCCAGGGACGGAAACAGCTTTACCAGCGCCTCCTTCACCGCATTGGCCCGGTTCTCGGAAAGTTGCTTGATCAATTGGGGCGTAACTTGCCCTTTCATGCTGGCGTCGGCATGCCCTTCAATGACGATGCGCGCCGCGCCGTACTGGCCGGACAATTTGCCAATCTCCTCAAGCGTGAAGTCTACATTCGGGTCATACGCGCGCTCGGTGTCCTTGCCGTCTTCCTGTACCGTGATCTTGTGATAGAGATCGTAACTGTTCGGAAAGAAATGGAACATCACGACCTTTGTCAGAATCTCGCCGCTCTCCGCCTTGATGCTTTGCACGGACTTGGGCGTAAACGCCACCTGATATTCATTCTTGCTGTTGGCGTATTTGGGTTCCGCCGCCAACTTTTGCAGTATGGAGAAATCCATCACTGTATCGAATGCCGCCGGCCTCGAAATCTTGCCGATGTGACGGTACAGATAATTCGCTGTGTCCCACGTGCGCTCGAAATTCGTGGGGTTGTTCTGATTCATGAAGAAATCGCGGTTCTCCGCGAAATTCGTGGAGTGCGCGTCGCCCAACATGCCCATGCAGTCCGCAGCGGGAATGTTGTACATCTTCGACATGAACTGGGCCGCCTGCTGACGCCCCTCGTCGGTCTTCATTGCCTCCATGCCGTCGAATATGCCGCGAACCAGGCCCTCACAGATATCCGGATGGTCTTTGGCAAAATCCGCGCGCGCGAACCACACATCCGCGATAATCTTGTTCGCCGTCGCCGTCGTGACCAGAAGATGGTTGCCCTGTATCTTCGTCAAGTTGTAAATATCCGGCGCCCAACTGACGCACGCGGCAATGTCTTTGTTGGTATTGAACGCTGCCGCCGCTTGAAACGCGTCCTGGGTGTAAATGAAATCCACTTCAGCCGGTTGCACGCCACCGTTGATGAGCGCGTTCAGCACGAAAAACTGACTCGGTGAGTTTTGGGCAAGTACCACTTTCTTGCCGCGCAAATCGGAGATGGTGGGGCTGTTCGGATCCTTCGCGTGGGCACGCCGCATGACGATGCCGTCCCCACCGTTCGACCAGTCCACTTGCTGATAAATGCGGGGAGCGATACGGCTATCCTTTTGGAACTCTTCCATGAACAGAGGCACCATATCCAGCGTGCCCCAACCAATATGTACATTCCCGGAAGCATAGGCATCACGCATCGCCACGGGGTCATCTATCAACACGAGCTCAACTTTGAAATCTTCGCCGCTTGGCGTCTTCCAGATTTTGCCCGGCCCCTTGCCCTCGTTATGCAACAGAATAGGAGCCCAGCCTGCCCACACGTTCAGCGCAAATTTGACGGTGCGATCCGACAACGGCTGATAATTGGATATGCCGCTGACGGGCGGTAGTTTCTCGCCCGGTACGTAGGAATACTCTTTAACCGTGGTCAAGGTGTTGTCGTCGGCCGCTTCCGCCCCGCCGTCCGTCGCGGTGCTCGTGGTGGAGGCCTGGTCAACGGTTGTCTGTTGCGTATCGCTTAATTGGATTGGCGGCTGGGGTGGCGTATCCGCCGAATTGCCGCCCTTGGGAAAAATGTAATCACGAAGGCCATACACGGCAAGGGCCGCCACGATGACAAACAACGCCACATAAAAACTGGCCCGAGGGCCGCCTCCGCCTGGCTGCGCCATGTTCCACTACCTCCCGTGTTCGGATGCCTAAGTCGTTGCCCGGTCCGCAGTCGCGCGAAACAAGCATTCCATTATGCGCCCAACTGCTTTTCCACGTCCTTCAAGGCGTCTTCGCGCACCGCCGGTGTCGCTTCAGCTTGGCCCAACGTCTTTTCCTGCTGCGGAACGTTCGCCGTTTCCGGCGTTTTGATGCCCATATCAACCTCGAATTGTTGCAGCAGATCCTCCGCTTCCATGGCTTCCTTGCGTTGCTCCGCTTCGATGTCCGCTACGCCCTCGTTGGAAAGATCGGCGGATACCCGCACCTTCGCGCGATTCACATCGATCTTGTTCTGGATCATGTTTTCCAACTCGCCGAAATCCGTAGTCACATTGAAATTGAAACTCTCCGCCAGCTTCGCCATTTCGGCTTCCGCAGCGCTCATCTTGAGCTCGGCGTCGTACTTGTGAATCTTGGTCTGAACCTCATTCAACTTGCGCGTGGCATGCTGAATCTTCGTGAGGTGGTTTTGATACGCAGTCTCATGCAACTTGAGCTGCTCTTGATTCTCCGCAAGCTCTGTCTGCGCACGCTTCAACTCCAGCGCAAACTTGCCTGCCGTCTCGCGGTCGTTCAGCTTCAGATACGCCTTGACCTCCGCCGTCAAGCTCGCCACCCGCTTTTCATCGGCTTTCACCTGACGGGTAACGCGCTCCACCAGGGCCCGGTACTGCTCCAGCCCTTCCCGCCCCTCTTTCAACTGGGCCACGGCGTTGTCGTACTCAAGCTGCATCACTGCAATGGGATCGGCCTGCCAGAAAAAATTGGCGAGCTTGTTGATTTGCGACATCAGCACAACCCAGAATTTGCCCACCATGTGATTCACTCCCGAGCCTCGGTCCCGGCCTCATCGCGGCCAAGGTATACCGTGTCTAAAGCCTTTTCGCCACAGGAACATGTCACGGACTGCGCGCCAGCAGCCCGTCCGGGAACACCGCTCCTGAATCCTATCGGAATCCCCCCATCCGGTCAATCCCGGAACGATTCGACTAATCCCATGCCAAGAAAGGCACTTAGAGAAGTCCAGCAAGCTTGAGTTGCATTGACGAGTACGCTGCACAAGGGGTATCGTCAGAAACGGGACGTTCGATAGTGGAAGTAACAGAGCTGTGCGGCGTCGTGAAGTAGGGCGCAACCCATAAAGAGACTATTTCTCAAGCAAGAGTCCTCTTATTACGCATTATGACGGAGAAGCCCGAATCTGGCCCAGTCGTTGTAGAACCAATTTCGATCTCCTTCACATCAGGATAAGCCGCTGGCAAAGTACCCGCGCTCGACCGGTTGACAACGCACCCTCGCAAGAAAACAGGTTGTCCAGCCAAGTGTTTGCGGTAATGGTATCGGAAGAGTTGGGTCTATGAATGCTGGCCTAATGATCGGGAAATACTGGCGTTGCGAGGGATTTGCAGGCGGGTTCTTATGCCGCGACGTCGCGGCCCAAAGGTGGCATGACAAAACCATATAACCATTGTTGGCCGGATCATCAAGAAAGCAAACCATGAGCCCCGAAATCAGAATTCTCCGTTCTGGCGATCAGGCTATCTTTTACAACGTCGCTGATGGTGTGTTCGATCACACGGTGGATCCTGATCTCGCCTCGGAGTTCATAAGCGATCCTCGGCATCACGTGGCGGTTGCCATTGACCAGGGCCAGGTCGTTGGCTTCGCCTCAGGCGTGCATTACGTACACCCCGACAAGGCACCTGAGCTGTGGGTTAACGAAGTCGGTGTCGCACCGAGCCATCAGGGCCGAGGGCTTGCCAAGGCCATTGTGCGAACGCTGCTGCAGCACGCAAAGCGCTTGGGCTGTCGTGAGGCCTGGGTCCTCACTGACCGTTCGAATGGCCCGGCGATGCGACTCTACGCGTCCGCCGGTGGGAAAGAAGTCGTGGGTGAGCACGTAATGTACACGTTCGCTCTGGATCACGGAGATCTGGAGGAAGGGACCGGCTAACATCCGACTGGAGCCGACGCATCGCTGCGCGCCGGATCTGGCGCGGCCCATTTGGCGCGTCAGCTTGATAGAATACACACCATGGCCTAGTACCGTAGATACAGACGGCGCTTGCGATGCGACCACAGCAGCGCTATTCTTGATTAGCAAGGCGATATCCGGCGTGCATACTGGGCGGCAGAACGAAGTCGAAAGCAGGGTGCGTTAGGTGTTGCGGTCGCGGCGCTACAGCCGCCGCACGGAGCAAACCTATTGCCATTAGGTCAAGCGCTGCCGATCCGCACAAAAAGTCTGGGAGTTCGGTTTTGATCCGAAGTCCTGATCATGCACAGAGAGGGTCGACGTGGAATCCGCTCGCCGTATTCGGGCTCGCACTCGTCGTCTTCGTCGCCGCGTTTCTCGCGACTTGGGCCCTGCCCGAGTCGGTTACGACGCGGTATCCGTGGACCCAGCAGGCCGTGACCCAAGGGCTGATGGTGGCGGTCGCGTTCGGGGCGATGGTTGCGTCGAGGCGTCCGCTGGCAGAGTTCGGATTCCGCCGCCCGGCGCCGGCCAAGGGCCACTTCAAGTTGTGGGGTCTCGCACTGGGCGCCGTGTGCACGGGCGTCATGTTGGCGTTCGGCCTGCAAGGCCCCGGGGAGGACCTTGCCGCTTCTGGCTTGCTCTGGTTCGTGCTCTTGACTTGGGCTGTCGCGCCCCTCGTAGAAGAAATCTTTTGCCGGGCCTGGTTCCAAACGCTCGCCGGGGCCGACACGCCCACCGCTGTTCTGTGGAGTGCGGCGCTGTTCGGCGCCATGCATCTGGTGTTGCTGTTTGGCGATATGAAAATCGCCGCGGTCATGGTCATCGTGCTGTCAGTGACGGCGCTCGGATACGTCTGCGCGATGGCGCGCGCCCGGACGGGCAGCCTGCGGCCCGCCATTTTCGCGCACCTGCTGTTCAATGTCGGCGGGGTTCTCGCGGGCGTGATCTACACGATCGCCTACCGCATTGCGACCGGTCAGTTACCGCAACCCATTGAGTAGCGGCCAGACCGAGCCAATCGCTGGACCGAACAACGAGGCGCACGATGACGTTACGGTTCCAATCGGATGTCTGGTGATAAGACTTCTGTATTGGCTTCCAACTTTGCCCGGTTCTGGTCCCCGTGTTTGACACAACCTGCGCCGGAGATTTCACTGAGGCGCAAACTGGTTAACAGGAGGCTGGGCGAAACCAGCAGCGGTGAGTATTACAAAAAAGGGGTTGCGCATGAAGCGCAACCCCTTTTGACGTCAATGGCTCCGCGGGTAGGACTCCCGCGACGCGCGGGACATGGTGGTTAATCCCGCCTGCGGCGGGACTCAACCAACTGAGCTACCGCGTCGTATCCGCCAGAAAGCGGGCGATACCGCGTGCTTTGATTTGCTTTTCGCGTGTCATCGCGACCGAACGGCTTGGGTGCTGCTCTGTCCATACGAGAGTCCAAGGACCTTCAAAACGTTTGGTCGTCTTGGTGCCGCGATAGCCGGAGTCGTTATGCTGCCGGACCCGCCGTTCAACATCGTCTGTTGAACCGCAGTAATACCGGCCTGTGCTCTGACTTTGCAGTATGTATACCCAGCACATGTGAAAAAGCCACCTCGGCGAGGTGGCTGTTAGAAGCAAAATGGCTCCGCGCGGTGCGAACTCAGCGAACTTTTGCTCACGGATGGCATGTGTCCCCGGTTTATCGCAACTCATTAGATCGCAATGCTATATACACGACGATCCAACGGGATGAGCCGGGTAAGGCCGAACCGATTAATCCAATAGCGCTCGCCTTGTCCTTTCGAAGTATGCTCGACCAAGGAGTGGTCGACAATCAGTCGCAGCTTGCGAAGCAAGTAGGTTTGACGCCGTCTCGAGTCACTCAATTGCTGAATCTGCTCAAGCTTCCGCCTGATATTGTCCAAGAACTGGGTTCCGCCCGGGAGCATGTTGAGGTCACTTTCTTCACTGAGAGGCGCCTTCGACGTCTCACCAGACTCTCCTCTCCAAGGGCACAGGGCAGAATGTTTCAGGAGTTGAAGAAGGAACTGAAAGCACTTCAATAGCAGCGTGCCCGATCGCTTGAATAAAACAGAGAATGGGAGTTGGAGAATGGAGCGTATTCCTTCGTATGAGTCAGGCTAATAGGTCAAGTAGCAGCAGGTTCGAAAAGTGAGTCGAATATTCAATCCAATGATGGAATATGCGACAAGTGTTGAATTGTTCTGTTTGCTGGTTGGACTGTTAGCTATTGTGTGATCAGGCGGAGAGATTGTCTGCTTTCGGAACTTAAGAAGCCTCCTAATGAATGGTGGCCGAACACTCCGTAGCCCTGATTGGACGCCTGCTGGTAGGCGATCAATAGCCGCGTCATTCGATAATTTGAACGCACAGAGGGCTTTTACGCCCCCGGATATACCGAGCGTGTTTATTGACATTTGGGATTTCGATTGATACCCTTCTGCCGGATGAGGCTGTCCACATGATCGCAAAGAGATTGTTTGTTTCCCTTGTTGGAACGATTTTTGTCCTACAACTCGTGGCAGGTGTGCCCGGCCACGATCTCCGTGTTTTGTGTGTAGGGCAGGATGGCCACAGGGAAATAGAAGCCGCTCAGCGAGGCCGTTGTTTCGACAATCTCGCACAGTCAGCGTCGCGTACAGAGCCAGACCATCAAACGAATGTGACGCAGGACAATTCGCACTGTGGCCCTTGCACAGATATGCCGCTCATATCTACACATGCGAATAATCTTGCACTTTCTTCACGGCTTTTTGCGCCGAATCCAGTCCAGAAGTCCTACTGTACGGAGTTATCATTGACGAGTCTGGCGGCCGTGCTTTGTACTCGCCAACCTTTTAACCGCAATAATCCCACCCATTTGTCACCCACTCCTCTTCGTACGGTCGTACTACTCATTTGATCCGCCTACCTTCTGTGTTCGGTTCGGATCATCGCTTCTCGGCTACTTGGTAGTTGGTCTTCTCATCAATTGTTGGGTAGGCCCACTTCCACGCTCTATCCTCTGACTGCACGGGCGTGCAGTGACCGGGATTCAGTCGAGCACAGCATCGACAAGATGGTCCCGTAACCCCTCAACCAGCGCCACGCTAACCGTACGCCCTCGTGAAAGTACCGCAACAACTCGAATGCTTTTTGCCATTCGTGTGGAGTTCACTGAGAAAGGAAAGGGTCACCCAGCCGTGAAAAACCGAGTAATCCAACAGCTACTATTCACAGCCATCTTGGTATGTACAACATTCGCTCTTTCCGGATGCAAAACATATGGAGCCAACCACACGAAGGACTTGACATCAGACCCCCAAGGGGAAACGTCTCCACGTCCCAAAACATCCGGCCAGCCGTTCAAGAAAACGCGGCACTTGGGTCATACCCACTTCGAACGCTCAGCCCCGACGACAAAGGAGACTAAGTAATATGTGGGCTTTTCGAATAGCCGTCATGTTATTCGCGACATGGCTTATTTGCTCAGTTTCGCACGCCAACAGCGCAGACTCCAGTCAGGAGCCAGAGTCTGCGGCAATTGAGAATCCTATAGGGGAATTGACGCTTGGACAGGCACTCGCGTTAACCTTAAGACAGAATCCGTCTTTGGCGGCATACTCGTGGGACATTCGCGCTGCAGAGGCGCGTGAAATACAGGCGCGCCTCAGACCGAATCCCGAGCTTTCCATTCAGGTCGAGGATTTACGGCTTCAATCCGGGCCGGGTGTGACATCCAAGCGTTTCGGACTTTCCAGTCCACTTACCAGCGAAACCCAGACCATAACAACCCCCAGTGGAGACATAGCGGTTCCTATCTTCCGGCGTGGTTTCGTGCCCGAATATGAACGGACCAGAGAAACCGGATCCGAATCCGGGTTGCGCGAAGCGGAGATTACACTAAGCCTTTCGCAGCTCATCGAACTGGGCGGAAAACGCGGGAAGCGAATTAACGTGGCAAAACGCGAACAGGCAGTCGCCGCATGGGACTACGAGGTTGCACGAGCCGATGTTCTTGCGAACGCGGCAAAGGCATTCTACGAAGTCGTAGCCACCCAAGAACGTCTACGGCTGGCGACCGCCTTGGCCGACTTAGCGCAACAGGTCCAGGATACCGTGCGTGCGCGGGTTGATGCGGGCAAAGTGTCTCCCATTGAACTCTCCAAAGTGGAAGTCGAAGCCGGTGTGGTGCGGATCGGAGTCGAGCGTACGAGACGCGAACTGGATGCTGCAAGAATATCTCTGGTGTCTTACTGGGGTGCGACATCCGCAACGTTCACGAACGCCATCGGCCAGTTTGACGAGACACAAGCCATACCCCCGCTGGACGAACTTGGGCAACAGTTGGAAACAGTTCCCGATTTGTCGCGTTGGATGGCCGAAGTTGACCTTCGAGAAGCTGCGATAGAACTCGAACGAGCCAATGCCAAACCGGATGTGACGGTGACGCTGGGTTTTCGAAGCACGGGGCTTGGCGCACGTGACCAGCAGGCGTACGGACTCACGGGCGAGGGCAACTTTGGATACTCGCAATCAACTGTACGGCCGCACGATTCGCGGGAGCAGTCGCTGGTGCTTGGCGCTTCGATTCCGTTACCGCTATTCCATCGCAACCAAGGGCGAATTCGTGAGGCCGAGTACATGGCGCTCAAAGCGTCCGCCCAGCGGCGTGCTACGCAGGTGCAGGTCGGCGCAACGCTAGCCGCGCGGTACAGTGTGCTCGAGGCTGCCCATATAGAAGCAAGCACCCTGAGATCGGATGTCTTGCCGAAAGCGCAAGAGGCATTCGAGGCCACCAACGAAGGCTATCTTCAGGGCAAGTTCGGGTTGCTGGACGTGCTTTTCGCGCAACGCAGCCTGTTCGACGCGCGAAGTCAGCTACTAGACGCGCAGTCTAGGTACTACCAATACCTTGCGGATGTGGAACGTCTCACCGGTCAGGCGCTGTTTGCCATACCCGAAACGAACGAATCGCACGAGGAACAACCATGAAAGTGTTCAATGCAATTGTCGTAATCGCGATCGCCATCGCCGGACTCGGTGGGGCCTACTATTTCGTCACTGCCAACCGCGCGGAACCAGTTGGCGAAGACGAACACGGTCACGCCGGTGGTCATGAAGAGCAAGCTCAGGAAGCCGACGTTCACGGCCACGCGGAGGAGGGCGGCCATGACGAAGAGGGTGAGCGAGGCCCACACGGCGGGCGTATGTTGCACGGCGAAGGACTCGAACTTGAAATCACGATATTCGAGACGGGCGTGCCGCCTGAGTTCCGGGTCTATCCCTATGCCGACGAAAATCCCCTGCCACCGGATGAGGTACAACTCACGATTCTTCTTCACCGCCTTGGCGGACGTACCGATAGCATCACCTTTTCTCCCGAGGACGATTTCCTCAAGAGCAATCAGGAAGTCGAGGAACCGCATTCATTCGACGTTGAGGTCAATGCGGAGCACGCAGGAAAGCCGTTTACGTGGAGTTATGAGAGCTATGAAGGCCGTGTTGAGATAAGCGAAGAAGCGGCTAGGGAGGGTGGAATCGAGACCCAACCAGCCGGGCCGGGCACCATTCGCGACGTTGTGGCATTACCGGGTGAAATCCAACTCAATCCCAATCGAATTGTACACGTCGTACCGCGCCTCCCCGGCTTAGTGCGCGAAGTCCACAAGAACCTCGGCGACACTGTGAAAAAGGGAGACCTTCTGGCCGTTATAGACAGCCGTGAACTGGCCGATGCCAAGAGTGCATTCCTCGCGGACCTGGAGCGGCGAGAACTCGCTCGTGTTCGCTCTAGTCGAGAGAAGGACCTCTTCGACAAGAAGATTTCTTCGGAAGAGGAATTCCTGACTGCCAGACAGGCACTCGCCGAGTTGGACGTAAGCGTGCGATCGGCGGAACAGAAACTACGCTCTCTTGGACTATCGCCGGAACAGGTTGCAGACATCCGCGGTGGTAAAGACAAGACGCTGACGGACTATCCGATTCATTCTTCAATCGATGGCACCATCATCGAAAAGCACATGAGCATTGGCGAAGCCGTGGCCGATAACGCGGACGCGTTTGTCATTGCCGATCTAAGCAGTCTCTGGGCCGAAGTCGTGGTGTATGCCGCCGACCTCAAGCGCATCCGAGAGAACCAGCCCGTTACCGTACATTCTCAAGACTTGGGAATCGAAGCACAAGGCGTGATTGCCTTCGTAGGTGCGTTGGTCGGCGAACAAACGCGCACCGCCAAGGCGATAGTTGACTTACCAAATCCGGAAGGACTGTGGCGCCCAGGGCTCTTTGTGACAGTCACCGTTGCAGGTGAAGAGTCGTCTGTGCCGGTTGCCGTGCCGGTGGACGCGATTCAAACATTTCGCGACTGGTCAGTCGCGTTCGTCTCAGTAGGCAATACCTACGAAGCGCGTCCTGTCGAGCAGGGCCGTAGCGACGGATCACTCGTCGAGATTGTAAGCGGGTTAAGTCCTGGCGAGCTATTTGTCAGCAAGAACAGCTATCTGATCAAGGCAGACATCGAAAAAGCCGGCGCCGCGCACGACCACTGAGGAGAATGTCCATGAAAGAAATTCGAGCCATAGTCCGCACCGACGCGGTACACCGCATCTTGAGCGCATTGCACGATTGTGAGCATTTTCCCGGCGTCACTCTCTCTCCGTGTGAAGGACAGAGCCGCGGTCGCGGACCGGGCGGAAAATATGTTGCGACCGAAGACAGCCTCGATTTCCGCGCCATGCGCCTCTTGATGGTCTTTTGTGCGGACAGCACTTGCGACCAAATCGTCGCAGTCATCCAGAAAGCGGCCCATACCGGCAATGCCGCGGACGGCCTGATAGTCGTAACCGACGCCGAGCGTATTGTCAGGATTCGGTCCGGTGAGGAACAAATCGACGCGGTATAAGCCCACATAAACGCGGCAACAACTGAAAAACACTTGAGGAAGCATTCATGCTTGATCGAATACTACGATTCTCCATTCACCAGCGCTGGTTGGTAATGGCCGTATCTCTTGGCATCGCGGCGTACGGCGTCTACAACTTTACGCTGTTGCCCATCGATGCCGTACCTGATATTACCAACGTTCAGGTTCAGGTCAACACGGAAGCGCCCGGCTACTCTCCCCTTGAAGCCGAGCAGCGAATCACCTTTCCTCTGGAAACCGTCATGGCCGGACTTCCCAATCTCGAATACACCCGCTCTTTGTCGCGGTACGGCCTCTCGCAATTGACCATCGTATTCGAAGACGGCACGGACATCTATTTCGCCCGACAACTCGTCAATGAGCGGCTCCAGGAGGCCAAGAGCAATCTTCCGCCGGGACTCGAGCCCACGATGGGTCCAATAGCCACAGGTCTCGGCGAAATCTACACGTACACCGTCGAGCCGAAAACGGGCGGACTGAAACCGGATGGAACGCCGTATACGGCCATGGATCTCCGGGAGATCCAGGACTGGGTTGTCAAACCCCAACTCCGAAATGTTCCTGGGGTTACCGAAGTGAACACGATCGGCGGATACGAGAAGCAGTATCACGTCACGCCGGATCCCAAACGCATGATGTCGTATGGGCTCAGTTTTCACGACATCCTTGCGGCACTGGAGAAGAACAACTCCAATGTCGGCGCGGGCTACGTCGAACGAAGCGGTGAGCAATATCTCGTGCGCTCACCAGGGCAAGTTGCAACAGTCGAAGACATAAGCGAGATCGTCATTGCCACTCATGAAGGTGTACCCATTCACATCCATGACGTGGCCGAAGTAGCCTTGGGCAAGGAACTGCGTACGGGCGCAGCTACTGAGAACGGCGAAGAGGTCGTGCTGGGCACCGTTTTTATGCTCATCGGCGAGAACAGCCGGACGGTCTCCCAGGCCGTGGATAAGAAACTGGCGGAAATCAACACTACGTTGCCGCCGGGGGTCATAGCCAAGACGGTTTACGACAGGACAATACTGGTCAACAAGACCATTGATACCGTCTGGAAGAATTTGAGCGAAGGCGCACTTCTTGTAATCGTAATTCTCTTCCTGTTTCTAGGAAACATCCGTGCCGCAATTATCACTGCCTTTATCATACCGCTATCCATGCTGTTCACTATCACCGGCATGGTCACGAACCACGTGAGCGCCAATCTCATGAGTCTTGGCGCTCTCGACTTCGGCATTATCGTCGACGGCGCCGTCGTTATCGTCGAAAACTGCATTCGCCGCCTTGGCGAAGAACAGCATAAGGCAGGTCGGAAGCTTACATTTGCCGAGCGACTGGCGGTTGTTTTCGATGCGTCGAGCGAAACGCGGCGTGCAATCCTGTATGGTCAGCTCATCATCATGATCGTGTACCTCCCGATCCTTACGCTTACGGGAGTTGAAGGGAAGATGTTCCGCCCGATGGCCTTTACCGTGCTTGCGGCGCTGCTTGGGGCAATGATCTTTTCGATCACATTCGTTCCTGCTGCGGTAGCGCTATTCATGACGGGGAAAGTCTCCGAGAAGGAGAATCTCATCGTTCGAGCAATCAAACGCGTGTACGTGCCGACGCTCAGCCTGGCGTTGCGGATGAAAGCGCCTGTTGTGGCGGGTGCGGTGGCTCTTGTGTTTGTGTGCGGCGCAGTGGGGCTTCGAATGGGGCGCGAATTCATCCCGAGTCTCGACGAGGGAGACATCGCGCTCCACGCCTTGCGGATTCCTGGAACCAGCCTGACGCAGGCGATTGCTATGCAAGATACGCTGGAAAAGGCGATAAAGGCCATGCCCGAAGTCGAAACAATCTTTGCAAAAATAGGTACCGCTGAAATCGCCACGGACCCGATGCCGCCCAGCGTCTCTGACAACTTTGTGATGCTGAAGCCCCGCAAAGAGTGGCCGGACCAGTCAAAATCGAAGCGTGAATTCATCGCGGAACTTGAAGAGATTATCACAAAGATTCCCGGAAATAACTACGAGATCACGCAACCCATTCAAATGCGGTTTAATGAACTCATTGCGGGCGTCCGCTCCGACGTGGCTGTAAAAGTCTTTGGTGACAATTTGGACGTTCTGCTGGCTACCGCCGAAGAAGTCGGCGAAGTGCTGGAAAAGGTGCCCGGCGCCTCGGACGTAAAGGTCGAGCAGGTGACCGGGCTTCCCGTACTGAGTATCGCGCCAAACCGACGCGCCATTGCCCGGCTGGGCATGAACGTTTCCGACGTGCAGGAGGTTATCGAAGTCGCCGTCGGCGGTAAGAGCGCCGGGCAAGTATTCGAAGGCGATCGCCGTTTCGAATTGATTGTCCGTCTGCCGGAGGATCAACGGGAACGTATTGACGCGCTCAAGCGTATTCCCGTACCGCTACCCTTGGAATCCGACGTGCCTGCACGGGAGGAGCAGGTCGAGCCTGCCGACACATCAAACTCCGCGCGCTATGTTTCCCTGGAATCCGTCGCGGATTTTCAGCTTGCGCCGGGTCCCAATCAGATCAGCCGGGAGAATGGTAAACGCCGCGTGGTGGTTACCGCCAACGTACGAGGACGAGACATCGGAACGTTCGTTGCCGAAGCTGAAGCCGCAATTCGGAGCCAGGTCAAAGTCCCTACGGGATATTGGACAACCTGGGGTGGGCAATTCGAGCAGATGATTTCGGCCGCTCGGCGACTCCAAATCGTCGTGCCGGTTGCGCTATTGCTGATATTCATTTTGCTCTTCATGATGTTCGGCAACGTGAAGGACTCGCTTCTCGTGTTTACCGGGGTGCCGTTGGCGCTCACGGGGGGAATCCTTGCGTTGTGGCTGCGCGGCATACCGCTGTCCATTTCGGCAGGGGTCGGCTTTATCGCGCTATCCGGCGTCGCGGTACTCAATGGGCTGGTCATGATTTCGTTCATTCAGAAGCTGCGCACGGAAGGCGTAGGGCTTGACGAGGCGATTACTCAAGGAGCCATCACCCGGCTGCGTCCAGTTCTGATGACGGCGCTCGTTGCGTCCCTGGGCTTCGTACCCATGGCAACTGCTACCGGCACCGGTGCGGAGGTTCAGCGTCCTCTTGCTACCGTCGTGATCGGCGGAATCATCTCGTCTACACTTTTGACGTTAGTTGTACTGCCGGTGTTGTACCGCCTGTTTTCGCGCCTAGAGCAAACAAACACGAAGAATGAAGTGTGAACAGAAAGGCGTTTTAGCCGTGCGACAACGTTCACACAAGAAAGGGTCCAACCGCCGGGTACCAGCCGCCAAGAAGCGATCTGCCGATTTGGCCGTGTTGGCAGGTATATCGGGCGTGATCGCTCTAATGTTAGTCCTGATCCAAGCCATTTCCATCGTCCGGTCTTACCGGTCGGTTGGGCACGTGCATATTTCCGTTTCACCAGTGATACTCGCGATCCTTTGCCTCGCAGTATCGGTCTGGTCCGGTTACGAATGGTGGCGTCACGGACGTTGAACGCAAACGTGAGTTCCAAGGTCTATGTACTATCCCTCGTGTACTTGTCGCGCCCAGGAGCTGAGCAAAACACGTTAGGAGAAATATGCCGATGATCACGAATGGGGGTCCCAATCTTGGGCCAATTCCAAAGTCGTTTAAGATTCGGGGCATGGATTGCGCTGAGGAAATTGCGATTCTAAAGCGCGAACTTGGACCGTTGGTAGGCGGCGAAGAATGCATCTCGTTTGACCTGCTCAATGCAAGAATCACCATTGCGCCGGCAAAAAAAGACATTCGAGATGAAGCCATTATTGCAGCCGTGGCCCGGACAGGGATGCAGGCCACGCCCTGGCAAGCGCATATGAGGAACGCCACCGCTTCTAACAGTCTCTGGCAGAGACATGGGCGTACATTATTCGTTATCCTGGGTGGACTTGCGACATTTGCCGGGTTTTTGATCCATGTCCAGTACCATGGATTCTTGCATGCTTTCGCGAGCAGCGGTTCCGCCGGCCACCGATTCCCCTTCCCAACTCTAGTCCTTTACGGGGCTGGAATTCTTGCGTCGGGCTGGCACATCTTCCCGAAAGCATGGAACTCTGCGCGGCGCATAAGGCCCGATATGAACCTCTTGATGACCGTGGCTGTCATCGGCGCCATAGCTATCGGTGAATGGCTTGAAGCAGCTGTTGTCACACTTCTCTTTGGCGTCGCCCTCCTTTTAGAGTCATGGAGCGTCGGTCGAGCCCGAAAGGCGATTTCCGCACTCATGGAAGTGGCCTCCCCCACTGCCAGATGTCTGCTGGATGACGGCGGGATCAAGGAAATGGAAATCGCGGACGTACCCGTTGGGACTGCCGTTCTGGTCAAACCCGGAGAAAAGATTCCGCTCGACGGAACAGTGACCAAAGGATCCACGACCGTCAATCAGGCTCCAATCACGGGAGAATCGAAACTGGAAGCCAAGGATGTCGGTGACACCGTATTTGCCGGAAGCGTCAACGAACAGGGTTCTTTCGAGTTTCGAACAACAAAACTCGCGACTGACACTACCATTGCAAGGATCGTCAGGATGGTCGAGGAAGCCCAATCTCGACGCGCACCAAGCGAGCAGTGGGTCGAGAAGTTTGCACGGTACTACACGCCCATCATGATGGGTCTGTCCGTGCTCGTCATGATCGTGCCCCCAATTGTGTTTGGAGGAGCATGGGCGACTTGGTTCTATCAGGGTCTCGTGTTACTTGTCATCGCGTGTCCGTGCGCACTTGTTATTTCTACCCCGGTCAGCATTGTCGCTGGCCTAAGTTCCGCCGCCCGCGCCGGAGTTCTCATAAAAGGTGGAGTCTTTCTTGAAGCCCCAGCCCAACTAAGAGCTATCGCCATGGACAAAACCGGAACCCTGACGCGTGGTCAACCGGAAGTGCAACTGGTCGTGCCGTTGAGCGGTCACTCCGCCTATGAGGTGCTTGAGCGTGCCGCCGCACTGGAATCCCAAAGCGAGCACCCGTTAGCAAGAGCTATTCTGCGCCGGGCTGATGCCGATAGTGTTCGATTCACACCGGCGGCGGGATTTCAGGCGATAAAAGGTAAGGGGGCAAAAGGGTATATCAATGGGAGCTTGTACTGGATCGGGAGCCATCGCCTACTTCACGAGCTAGGGCAAGAGGATGAGCGAATCCACGAAGAGGCCCAACGACTCGAAAACGCCGGCCATTCGGTTATCATCGTTGGAAATGACAAACACGTATGCGGCCTCATCAGCGTGGCAGACGCCGTTAGGCCGGAATCAAGAGAAATTGTTCTGGCTTTAAAGGATGCCGGTATACAAAAGGTCATTATGCTAACGGGCGACAACTACGGTACAGCCGAAGCTATCGCCGATGAGGTTGGAGTTGATGATGTGGAAGCCGAACTGCTTCCAGAGGACAAAGTAGAAGCCGTTCAAAGACTTGTAACCGCTTTCGGAAAGGTGGCCATGGTCGGGGACGGCATAAATGATGCCCCCGCCCTTGCAGCGGCTAGCGTCGGTATCGCCATGGGCGCGGCTGGAACCGATGCTGCATTGGAGACGGCAGATATCGCTCTCATGTCTGATGACCTCTCTAAACTACCCTGGCTTATAAAACACTCGAAGCGCACACTTCGCATCATCCGGCAAAACATAATCTTCGCTCTGGGACTGAAGGCCGTCTTTATCATTCTCTCGCTTGCGGGTGCCGCCACCCTCTGGATGGCCATCGCTGCCGATATGGGAGCGTCGCTTCTGGTTATCTTCAACGGACTTCGACTACTAAATCTCTATGATAGCGTACGCGATAAATAGCCGGCCAAGCGATACAGGCACTGGCACCGACTTGCCACCACCCGGTATGAGAATGCTTGCTTTGGAATGCACTTTGCCCGATTCCGTCCCCTTCATTCGGTAGAACCTGTGCGCGAAAGTTCGCTAACTCGCAAACTGGCCAAAAGGAACCTGGGTGCAATCGAGCGGGTTAAGTGATTAAACGAAAAGGGGTTACGCACGAAGCGCAACCCCTCTGGATATCATGGCTCCGCGTAGTGCGAACTCAGCGAACTTTTGCCTTCGGATGGCACGTCTCACCGGTATATCGCAACTCATTAGTTCGCAATGTGATATACGCGGTGACCCCAGCCGGGGAACCGGAAGAGACCGAACCGATCAATCCAGTAGCGCTCGCATTGTTCTTTCGAAAGATGCTGGACCAGGGCACGATCCGCGACCGGGCCCGGCTTGCGCAACAATTGGGTCTGACTCGGGCTCGCGTCACCCAACTCCTGAACCTCCTCAAACTCCCACCAGCAGTCATCACCGAACTGAGTGCCGTAAAGGACTCTGCCGCGATTGCCTTCTTTACCGAGAGGCGTCTGCGTTCCATGACCAAGCTTGCCTCTGCACAAGAGCAGCTTGAGGCTTTCCAAACCATGAGAAAGCAATTCGTGGCTCTCTCCGATTCTCAGTAGCGTCCTCCCTCGATTTGGGGCCGTAGCTCATCCATCCACGAGGCGAAACCATTGCCAGCGGGATAACGACAGACCCAGGGTAAGTCTCTCGTAGAATGTGAAATTGCCGCGCGTTCTTGTCAGAAAGAGTTCTGCTTCAGCGGCGCTCTCAGCAACCGACAAGCCCATTGAAAGCAATCAGAAGTGATGAGCCCGCATCACAGCGATGGCCAAACAGAGCGTCGCGACACCCACTAGTGGCATGGCTATGAACATCGATTCAACACCGAGGGCAAAGCTGGTGTCCTGTCAAATAATCTACAAAGTACATCTGCAATGCTGCTCCACGACAGCGTGTCGCTACTCGGGCATTTGTAGCATGAGTAGCCATTTCTGTCGGCTCGTGTCAGGGGTAATTTGAAATCTACATGTAAATGTGTATAATTATGGGTAGAGGATACGATCAAGCGAGGTGATGCATGTTGCCCAAGTCTTCAGAGTATGCCTTACGGGCCGTGGTGTGGCTGGCCCGCGAACCAGGGCGAACGGCTTCGGCCGACCTCCTGGCCGAGCGCACGAAGGTACCACGCCGCTATTTGCACAAGGTTTTGCAAGACTTGGTGGGTGGCGGGCTCGTGCGATCGCAGCCCGGTCCCGGCGGCGGCTACGCGTTGGCGCAACGGCCTGAGGATATCACGATCCTCGACGTGGTCAGTTCCGTGGCGCCGCTGGAGCGTATCCGCAGTTGCCCGCTTGGGCTGCCATCGCACACGAAGCTCTGCCCTCTCCACAGCGAATTGGACCAGGTCTACGCCGCGGCAGAACGTGCACTGGGGCGCGTGACGATCGCGAAACTGCTCCGTTCGGCAAGCCCAATCGTTCCGTTGTGCGAGGTGACGTAGCTGCAACGCCAGCTGAAATAAGGAGAGTCCCGATGAGCACGATTTCCGTTCAAGACATAGTGGGAGAGATCATCGCACGGCGCCCAATGCTTGCGCATGCGTTTGAAGCGGCCGGTGTGGACTACTGCTGCGGCGGCAAAAAGACGCTGGAGGAGGCATGCCGGGAAAAAGGCGTTGATCCGCAGGCGTTCGCCGACAGGCTGGAGCAGTCAGAGGCGGCGTCCGAGGGAGAGCCGCTCGTGGATGCGGCGGCCATGTCGCTCACGGAGTTGGCTGACCACGTCGAGCACACGCACCATGCTTACCTCCGCTCGGAGTTGCCCCGGCTTGATGCGCTCACGGAGAAAGTGGCTTCTGTGCACGGAGGGGAAGACGCTCGCCTGCACGACGTTCGCAAGACGCTGCTTTCGCTGGCAGCCGAAATGACCAGCCACATGATGAAGGAAGAGCAAATCCTGTTTCCCATGACTCGCCGGCTGGAAGCGAGCGATGCGCTTCCGAAGTTCCACTGTGGCTCGATCACCAATCCGATTCGGCAAATGGAGCTGGAGCATCACGACGCAGGCGCGGCACTCGAGCGAATGCGCGCGCTGACTGATGACTATACCCCGCCTGACTGGGCCTGTAACACGTACCGTGTGATGCTTGATGCGTTGGCCCGCCTCGAGCACGACATGCATCAGCACGTTCACAAAGAAGACAACGTGCTGTTTCCGAGGGCCGCCAAGCTCGAAGCCGAACTTGTCGAAAGGGCGAAGGTGTGATGGCCGTGAACGTGGGCGGCAAACCGCTGGCCGATTTCAGCGAACCCATCGAGATGATGAAAGATTGCCATCGGCGGATCGAGCATTTTCTAGAAGTATTGCGAGAAGCCGAACGGCGATTCGGCAATAGCGAACTCGAGGAAGAAGGACGTCACGCATTAGAGGCCTCGCTGAACTACTTCGCGAACTTCGCGCCGCGCCATACGGCTGACGAGGAGCAGTCGCTATTCCCACGGATGCGATACTCCGGCGACCCGGACGCACGGGAGGTCACGGCCGATTTAGAGCGTCTGGAAAACGACCATCGCGGTTGCGAGGCGCTCCATTCGCTCGTTGACCGCGTGGTGCGCAGTTGGCTCGAAACGGGTCGACTGGACGACGCTCAACGTGAGCGCCTTCGGCCGGCGCTTGATGAACTGGAAGAGATTTATGCGGCTCACATTCAACTTGAGGAAGGGAAGGTCTTTGCGATCGCAGTTCGCATACTAAAATCTGAGGAAATTCGGGAAATCGGCGAGGAAATGAGAAAGCGGCGATCGCTCGCGAGCCTCGGACACGTAGGCGCGGGCTTGTCCGAGAAGTAGAGGCTGTAGTCCGAAAGACCCCCGCGGCATGGAGTCGGAAGATGATCAATTCACTGTACCTTCGCGTGAAGCGAATCTATGAACCTCCGTCAAATCAAGACGGACTTCGAATCCTGGTGGATAGGCTATGGCCGCGTGGACTCAATAAAGAGACCTGCAAACTCGACAATTGGCTGAAAGAGGTTGCTCCCAGCGACAAACTGCGCCGCTGGTTTGGGCATGACCCGGCCCGTTGGGAAGAGTTTCAAAGGCGATACTTCGAGGAACTAGATGAGAGACCGGACGTCCGGCAGGCTGTCAAGGAGCTGGCGCGGGAGAAAACCGTTACGCTTCTCTATGCGGCTCACGATCCCCAGCACAATAACGC
Source organism: Candidatus Hydrogenedentota bacterium (assembly GCA_045863295.1). Lineage (GTDB taxonomy): Bacteria > Hydrogenedentota > Hydrogenedentia > Hydrogenedentales > SLHB01 > BTWA01. The sequence continues at coordinate 20,632 of BTWA01000017.1, read as the reverse complement.
TGTGGCCCTAAAGAATTACCTTCAACGCGTCCGCCAAACCAATGGGATTCGCTGACGCCACGCTCCGGCGCAAGTAGGACGATTCGACAGGAGATGACGATCCGGAAGGAGAAGGCCGACGATGGTGCATTGCAAATCTCCTGCCGAGTTCAATCTGATTTCAAGAAAGGAGAGACTATCATGGCGATTCCGCATGCGGCTCCCGGTATTCCCGTAGATCTTCGGCCACAAGCGGAGGGGTTTTCCGAGGCGAAGGCGAACGCGCTGGTGAAGACCGAAGACTTTGAGGCCATCCGGATGGAGATCCCAAAAGGACACGAGGTGTGTCGCAATCACCAGGTGGAAGGCCCAATCACGATCCATTGTATGAAAGGCCAAATTGCATTTACTGCAAATGGCGAGATGCGAGTTGTACCTGAGGGGCATTGGCTTTTTTTGCCGGGTGGTGTCCCTCACACTATCGTTGGGAGAGAGGACTCTTTGGTCTTGTTGACGATCATGTTTCGTTCGCGCAATGCCAACTAACCCACCTGAAAGGTAAAACAAATGCAACCGCGACTTGATTATGCGAGCGTCGCTCCGGATGGCGTTAAGGCCATGTGGGGATTGGAGAAATACGTGCACGGCTGCGGACTGGAGCCTTCCCTGCTGGAACTCGTGAAGACCCGCGCCTCCCAGATTAATGGCTGCGCCTTCTGCATCGACATGCACACCAAGGATGCCCGGGCCGGCGGCGAGACAGAGCAGCGACTCTACGCGCTCTCCGCCTGGCGCGAGACGCCATTCTTCAGTGACCGGGAGCGCGCCGCTCTCGCCTGGACCGAAGCTGTGACCAACGTCGCACAAACGAACGTTCCCGACGAAGTCTATGAGCTCGCCCGGCAGCACTTCGACGAGAAAGAGTTGGCAGACCTGACACTGGCGGTTGTGGCGATTAACGGATGGAACCGGCTGGCCGTCAGTTTTCGGAAGGTGCCGGGGACGTATGAGACTTCACAGCACAAGGGACGCCCCACGGTTGCGTGAAGGCGGCGCACTTGCCCTTCCGCCTGGTAGCTGAACTCGCGCCAAGAATTAATGCGTGGGCTGCCGACAATCGATCAGGAGACGACCGGAGCGGTCAACGGCAGCCGAGATTGGAACACTTAGAATCGGAAAGGTAGCGGCGATGAAGCGCATAGGCTTAATTGGAGGGCTCAGCCCCGAGTCGACTGTTCATTACTATGAAATAATCTGCCGCGAATACAATCACCGGGCCGGCGAATTGAACTTTCCCGAGATTACCCTCCAGAGTCTGAACCTGCAGAAATTAATCCCGCACTTCGAACAAAACGAATGGGACAAGGTCGCTGCCATTCTTTTGGACGCTTTGCACTGTCTCAAGAACGCCGGCGCCGAATTCGCGGCGATTCTGGCAAACACGCCGCACAACGCCTACGACCTAATCCGCGACTCGAGTCCGCTGGAAATCCTCACGATTATGGATGCGACGTCCGAGGCGCTCGTTCACGATGCCCGGCGGATGGTTGCGCTGCTGGGCACACGGCCCACCATGGAGTTCGGGTTTTTCCAGAAGCATTTTCAGGCGAGTCATATCGAAACGCTCGTTCCCGACGCCCACGCGCGGCAGGAGTTGGACCGTATTGTGTGGGAGGAGCTGTCGCACGGAACCGTGCGCCCCGAATCCCGCGCATCGGCTAAGGGCATGATTGCCGATTTGACCGCTCAGGGCGCCGAGGCAGTGATTCTTGGCTGCACGGAACTCTGCCTTCTAATCCAGCCAGAGGACAGTCCAAAGCCACTCTACGACACAACCCGCATTCACGCCGAAGCGATTCTCAATTTTGCGATGGAGTAACCGGAATATCATGAGCGACACGCAAGAACCGGACTGGGACCCAAAAGCAGCGGATGTATTGCGCGACCAACGCGCGGCGTACGACACGATGCGCGAGCGTTGCCCAGTCGCCTACAGCGAACTGATGCATTGGTCCGTGTTTCGGCACGAGGACGTGATGCGCGTGCTCTCAGACCACGAGACCTTCAGCAGCACCGTTTCGGAGCACTTGTCTGTTCCAAGCGGCATGGATCCACCCGAGCATACGGCATATCGTGCAATTGTCGAACGGTATTTTTCCGGCGAGCGGATAGCGGCGTTCGAGCCTATCTGCCGCAACCTCGTTGTGGATCTGGTCCAGGATCTGCTCGAACGTGGTCAGGTGGAGCTTGTTGCTGATTTTGCGCTGCCTTTTGCGGCACGGGCCCAATGCGCCTTTCTAGGTTGGCCGTCAACGTTGCAGGAACCGATCATCCGCTGGACGCAGAAAAGCCACGTCGCCACGTTCGCCCAGGATCGCAAAGTCATGTCTGAGATTGCGCGGGAGTTCGAGGACTTGGTTGACGAGCTTATAGAGGACCGGCTTGAAGCTGGCGCCAAGGCGGATGACGACATTACGGCGTCCCTCATGCACGACACGGTTTGGGGACGACCGTTAAGCCACGAAGAAATAGCGAGTATCCTGCGAAATTGGACTGTCGGGGAGATCGGGACAATTTCCGCCGCCGTTGGGATATTGGCTCATTATCTTGCCGAACACGCCGATCTTCAATCGCAACTTCGGGCGGAGCCGTCGCTCTTGCCTGCCGCCATCGATGAGATTCTGCGGATTCACGGCCCCCTCGTTGTCAATCGGCGAGTCACAACCCGGCCTGTGGAAATCAATGGCCGGCAAATCGGCGCAGGCGAACGAGTCTCGCTCATGTGGATTTCCGCCAATCGTGATGGCCGGGCCTTTGACGAACCGGATTGCTTTCGTTTTGATCGGGATGTGGAGAAGAATCTTCTGTACGGCGCCGGCTTGCACGTTTGCCCAGGCGCACCGCTTGCGCGACTCGAGATGCGAGTCTGGCTGGAAGAATTGTTGGCCCGCACAGACAGCGTCGGGCTCGTTCCGGGAACTCCCCCAAGAAATGCGGTTTACCCCGGCAGCGGATTTGCCAAATTGCCGCTATTGATACAATAACGCAGCCGAGACTTTTGTTCGATCCATCGACATGCAGTTCGCCAGGATTGACAAGCGAGGTCCGTAAGACGGTAGACCGTCTTGGAAAATGCTGCGAATAGAACGACGGTGCAAAGTGCGTCCCAAGGGCACGATGCGCGTAAGCGCGAGTACGAACGGCGCAAGCATTCGTGGTAATGTCCCAGATTGCCTGGGTCCACAGTTGTTCTGGTTGCCATAGAACCTGGAAAGTTGCTTGTTGAGGGTCGGGCCCAGGTCAGCTTGCAGGTGTCGAGCATTTAAGGTTCACACAATTGATTTCGCAACCACAATAGTGACGTCGTCGGCGATGGTATTTCCTCCCATGAAATCGGTCACATCAGCATCAATGGCTTTTACGATACTCCCCGCCTCGCCTTCGGCCGCGCGGGCTGCCGCCCTGGCGAGGCGCTCGGAACCATACAACGTATTTGAAATGTCTTGTGCTTCGGTTACTCCATCTGTATATAGTACAAGCACATCGCCTGAATTGAAGTTGACCTCGTGCATTCCGAACGCGACGTTCCCCTCGATCCCTAGCGGTAATCCTTCCGTGCTCGTAAGCCAGATACGCTCTCCTGAATTCCGCCTAATCAAGAGTGGCGGATTGTGACCCGCTGCAGAATAGCGGGTCCGTTGATCCCGAATATCCACCACCGCAATGAACATCGTGACAAATTGCCCGCTCCTGGCAAACTGACGGCAAAGAAAGTGGTTCACTCCAGAGAGAATCCTGTCGGGTGATAGGCCTTGCTCCGCCAGAGCGCGAACCAGCGTGGCGCATCGTGCAGCGAGAATTGCGGCGGGAAGACCCTTTCCAACCGCGTCACCAACAGCGACGGCGAGTGTGTCAGGTCCCAGGGCGAAGAAGTCATAGAAATCGCCCCCAACTTCCTTGGACTGGCGACACATGCCGCTTAGTTCAATCGATTCAAGGATCGTCCCGTTTTCAGGTAGCACGGATCGCTGAACTTCGCTTGCCAGACGAATCTCGGTTTCGAGCTGTTCCCGGCGTCGTGTTTCATTCTTCAAGACTTCCAGGTGGTTCTCCAGCGATTTAGCCATAGTGTTCACACTCATCGCGAGCCGCCGCAGCTCTTCCGGGCCGGTTATGTGCGCGCGCACTTGGAGATCGCCGCTTCCGATTCTCGCTACGCTTTCCGACAGCATCGCGAGTGGAGTGGAGATTTTGTGACTCAGGAAGGCAGCGATTACCAGCGCACACGCGACCATAAGGAGCGCAAATGCGGAAACAAACACGATCCGTCTATATATCATTGAGGAAGGGGCTCCACCTATGGGCCACAGGACAATACCGATGATTTGCCCTGGGTTGGGTCCAACCGTCCCAACAAGGACCAATTCTCCGCCGTTCAGCCTTTCAACGCAGACGCCGTTGCGCGCGCCGACCTTTATCATGCGACGCCAAGTGTCAATATCTTCCGGGGCAAGAGTGGCCGTATCCGAGTGGTCTCTGGCCGCACTAGCGATGACATTCTCTTCGTCAAAGACGATTACGCTCTCTATCGGTACGGACTCGCATAACTCTTCCAAGTAGCGCCGAATCGAGCTACTATCTGACTCCACAGATCGAGAGGCGATGCTAATCGCCACGGTCTTCCCAATATTCATGTGGAGTTCGGAGTAATGCTGGCCAACAGTGGCGAGGCCCGTCCCGATGACGCCAAAAATGACCACGACGGTTGTGACAATGACTATAAGGCTCATGGCGAGAGTCAACTGGGTCCTGAAGTGCGTCAACATTTGGCTGTCTTCCCCGAATGGGATTTCATGACACCATGACGGGCCATTCGTAGCAGGTTGCAATAGGCCCATTCCAAAGTTCCCCAAGGCGCGTTGCATGCGAGCCACGGACTGAATTCATCTGCATTGAAATCCAGATTATCCAAGATCAGTCGCTTAGAATTTGCGAGATCTCGTCTGGCAGAATGGACCCGTGATGACCAGCGATGTGCTTCATAGGTGACCGATAGGCAGTCGACAACATATCGCCGTACATTTTCCTCAGAAGGTAGTTGCTCCATTTGCGATTCCTTCTTACTGACCAGGAAGTCCTCGCTTTGCTGTACAAGTCCAGTGAAGAATTCATGTTTGCGGCTTCAGGAATAAGCGGCGGAATTTTTCCCACGGACACGGTCAAGCCAAGCGTCTGCGATTAAGTAGTTCCACACTGTCTCCGCGCGATTGGTCTCGGCACGTGCAAGGGCCGTCTGTGCGTCAAGCAAATCGTTGATCGTCGCTGCGCCGACCTCATAGCGTGTGCTTGCCGCGCGCATGCTATCCAACGCGCTCGCCACCTGCGATTCCGTGGTTTCGACGGACTCCCATGTTTCAAGGACTGTCGAGTAGGCCGCCCATACTTCCTGCTGGACTTGGAGGATCAGTTGCTGAACCTCGGCCTCCTGGCGCGATAGCTCAGCCCTGGCCCGGTTCACTTCGTGCTTTCGCGAGAAGCCAGAAAAGATCGTCCAACTTAAGTTCAACGCAACGGACCACTCCTCGCCCTTCGGCGGGAAGCTATCGCTATGGTAGTCGTAGCCCGCATCTGCATACAGTCGTGGGCGGTAGGCGCTTTTGGCAGCGGCAACTCCTGCTTGGTCCGCGGAAACGTACTGCAAGCCGGCATTAATTTCTGGGCGAGCGTACAGAGCTTCTTCGATCATGATCTCGGGGTCTGCCAATACGGGAGAGGCAAGCTTCTGATCCTCTGCGTCGATCTTGAAACGTGATGCGGCAGGAAGGCCCATAGCGATGCTTAGCTGTCCGCGCGTTGTGCGCGTCAAACCCGCTGCGCGTGCAAGGGAAAGCTCCGCTTCGGCTACCTCGACATCGGCCCGCAGTACGTCTGCCTTTGGAACCGCTCCCGCTTCCTTGAGACGTTGCGCAAGATCGAGATGAGCCTTTGCCCTTGAGAGGTTCTCCTCTGCGACGCTGTGTACCTGCGTTGCTGCGGCCTGGCGGTAGAAGCTGCTCTGAACTTCGAAGACAATATCTTGCCGTACGCGTTTGGCGTCTTCTTCCGTGGCCCCTTTTAACGCAAGCGTTCGCCTGAGTTCGGCGGCCCTGCGGCCTCCATCTGCAATCGTATAGCGTGCGGCAAAGCCCGCAAGCCAATCGTTAGTAGGGCCATTGGAATCTGGTGTAAGTAGTTGGGTAACGCCGCCGGGTAGAGTCGAACTGCGCTGGGACCGGCTCCAGCTTGATATGAAATTGACCTCGGGATAATAAGGCGCTTTAGCGATACCAACGGTTTCGGTAGCGACCGTTATGCCGTGGCGAGCTGCGAGTTGCGCCGGATTCTGGTTCAAGGCAATTTGTACACACTCAGCCAATGACAGCACATCTTTCGATAATCCCGTTGCTGGAGAAGCCAGATTTAGGCTAGAGGCGCCAGCCATTGGAGCCTGGTTTGCAGGGGCCTGCTGCCCCACCATCTTGGGAATGTAGTCCCCAACGCTTGGTGGCGTGTTCGGACTCAATGTCGCACACCCTGTCATGGAGGTTATCAAGGTGAGCAGTACCGGCAACGACGGGACGTGTGATTTAGTGTGTTCACGAAACATGTTTGTCTCCTTAAAGCTACGCCGAAGTCTTCTTGAAGCGGCTCATGGCGAACCAGAGCGTGGCGACACCCATGCAGAGCAACACGGCCATCTGCGGCCATAGCACGGAAGGCCCGACTCCTTTTAGAAAGATTCCTCGAATGATGACGAGGAAGTACCGAAGCGGATTGATATACGTTAGCCACTGGACCGTCACGGGCATATTGGCGATAGGGAACATGAACCCGGACAGGAGAACGGCGGGAAAGTAGAAGAAGAACGTGCTCATCATGGCTTGCTGCTGTGTCGAACTAACCGTTGAAATGATTAGGCCGATACCCAGCGTGGTCATGATGTAGAGGCCGGTCGCGATGAACAACAAAAGCAGACTGCCGCGTATCGGGATCTCGAACCAGAACACGGCCACAATCGTGATGAGCAACACATCGGCAAAGCCGATCACGGCAAAGGGGACCGTCTTGCCAAGTATGAACTCCCCCGGCGTGATCGGCGTCACCATGATTTGCTCCATAGTCCCGACTTCCTTTTCGCGGACCACGGCCATGCTCGTCAGCATAAGCGTGATAAGCATGACGAGGATGGCGATGACGCCGGGGACGTAGAAGTTTCGGCTCTCGAGGTTCTCGTTGAACCAGGCCCGTGTCTCAACTGCAAGCGGTTCTGCAATGGATGCGCCTCCCCCTAAATGGCTCAGGCGGGTCACGAGCACGTTGGCGCTGTAGCGGCCGACAATCTTTGCCGAGTAGTCGAGGACGATTCCCGCTGTATTGGAATCGGTGCCGTCCACGAAAAGCTGTAGTGGCGTCATGCGCCCGCTGCGAAGATCGGCCTGAAAGCCATGGTTAAACCTGAGGACAGCCTTCACTTCGCCGCGGTCAATAAGGCCCTGCGCCCCTGCATCACTTGTCACGTGGCAAGCGAGGTCGAAGTACTCGGTCTCGGTGAACCGTGCAGTCAATTCTCGGCTGGCAATGCTGTTGTCCAAGTCGTAGACGGCAATGGGGACGTTCTTCACGTCTGTGGTAACGGCATACCCGAACACGAGCGCTTGAACGATGGGCATCACGAAGATGACCGCCCTCATCCGCGGATCCCGAAATACCTGGATGAACTCCTTGATTAACATGTACTTAATTCGCTCGAACATCGTATGACCTTTCAAAAAACTTGCGCTACTCAAGCCGTTTCTTGAATTTCACATTGGCCAAGAAAACCATTGCCCCACCGAAGACCACGAGTAGCGCTGCCTCGACTCCCAGCACCTCCAGCCCCACGCCCTTGAGGTAAATTCCTTTTAGGAGCGCTACAAAATATCGGGCCGGGATCAGATACGTAATGATCTGGACCGGACGCGGCATATTTCCAATGTCGTACATAAAGCCGGATAGGAGAAACGAGGGCAGAAACGTCAGGATCATGGCGAGTTGGCTGGCCAACAACTGGCTCTTGGCAACGATACTGATCACCATGCCCAGCGCCAGCGCCCCAACCAAGAACGCGGCCGAAACGCCGAACAACAGGAGCACGTTCCCGCGCAGTGGTACATCGAAGAGAAACTCGCCCATGAGCACGGCCATGAGAACGTCTAACATTCCTACCGCGAAGTAGGGCAGAAGCTTCCCCAGAATGAGTTCAGGTCCCTTGACGGGCGTAGAGATGAGTTGCTCCATGGTGCCCTGTTCCCACTCCTTGGAAACCGTTAGCGAGGTCAGAAGGGCGGCAATAACCATCATGATGACCGCAATAAGGCCCGGGATGATGTAGTTCTTGGACTCGAGGTCCGCGTTGAACCAGACTCTCGGGCGGAAATCGATGGGGTCCCCGGGAGCTTCGCCCACAATGCGGCGTGTCTGTTCAATCAGGACATCTTTTGAGTAGGCCATGGAAATCGCATCGAGATAGCCCATGGCGATCGTGGCGGTGTTCGAGTCACTGCCGTCCACGATAGCTTGCACCCGCACAGGACTCAGAGACTTGGCGCGTTCCGCGAAGTCCTGAGGGATGACAAGACCAACGAGCGCGTCGCCTGTATCGATGGCGTCCTCAATATCGTCGTAGCCGGATGCGAACTGACGCAAGTCGAAGTACCGGGACCCGGTGAAGTATGCCAGGAACTCCCGGCTCGCGGGTGTCTGACTTTGATCCCAGGCGATGAGCGGCACGTTGTCCACGTCCAGCGTGAGGGCGTACCCGAACAAAACGAGGAGCAACATGGGTATCGCGATGGCCATACCCAAACTTCGCAGGTCGCGCAGAATATGTATGAATTCTTTGCGAGCGACCGCCCACACACGCATGGGCTTCATGCCGCCACTTCTTTCTGCGCGTCCTCGAGCTTGTCCCGCGCCTCGATGAGCGACACAAACACGTCCTCCATCGAGGGCGTGATAGCTTCTATGCGCGCAATTTTAAGACCCGCCTCGCTGAGCGTTTTGCGGATCTCCCGGCCAGCTTCGTCGGCATCGGCCACGACGGCATGTAGGCCTTTTCCGAACAGCGCGGCCTCTTTGACGCTGTCGAGGCGCTCGATCAGTTCCATGGCGTCACTTGGCCGATCACAATGGATTTCAAGTACGTCTTCCTGCATCGTCTCCCGCTTCAGGGATTCGGGCGTACCCATGGCGATGAGTTCTCCGCGGTAGATCAAGGCGATTCGGTCGCAGTATTCGGCCTCATCCATGTAGTGGGTCGTTACGAAGACAGTGACTCCCTTTCCGGAGAGTTCGTAGATGAGATCCCAAAACTGACGTCGGCTGATGGGGTCAACGCCCGAGGTCGGTTCATCGAGAAAGATCACGGGAGGCTCGTGCAGGATGGCGCAGCCCAGGGAAAGGCGCTGCTTCCAACCTCCCGACAGAAGGCCCGTCCGCATGTGGCGGTGTTCTACCAGTCCGGCCATCTGGAGCGCCCACTCCTTGCGTTCTTGTTTCCTCTCGGCGGGTATCCGGTAGATGCCGCTATAGAAATCAATATTCTCTTCAACGGTGAGGTCCTCGTAGAGGGAAAATTTCTGGCTCATGTAGCCGATGTGGGCTTTGATACGTTCGGCCTGAGTGCGAACGTCAAAGCCCGCTACGGTTCCTTCGCCCTCGGTCGGGGCCAAAATTCCGCAGAGCATGCGGATCGTGGTGGATTTGCCTGCGCCGTTCGGGCCCAAGAAACCGAAGATCTCGCCTTTGGCGACCTCGAAGGTCACGTCCTTTACCGCGCGGAAATCACCGAATCTGCGCCCGAGGCCCCGTACAACAACGGCGTTGTCAGTTTGCACGGACATCTACGGTCTCCTTTCCTTCTGAGCGTCCCAGGACCGAGACGAAAACATCCTCAAGGCTAGGCTCGATTGTTCGCACCGACGTCACGGCAATGTCGTCCCGCGCAAGGATGGATTCCAGTTCGGATGACGTCTTCTCCGGCGTGGATGTCACCACGTGCACCCGATCGCCGAACAGGCCAACGCTGCCGGATGGCAGATGGACCTGTAGCGAGCGGGCTGCCTTACGTGGTTCCGCACACCGCACTTCGAGAATCGAACCGCGCATGAGCTGCTTTACCTCGTCTGGCGTGCCAACGGCCAACAATCGGCCCTGGTGGATCAGTCCGATGCGGTTGCAGCGCTCCGCTTCGTCCAAGTAAGCCGTGGAGACAAAGATGGTCACCTTCTGACGCAGCAGTTTGTAGAGAATGCGCCAAAAATCCCGGCGCGAGACCGGATCGACGCCATTCGTGGGCTCGTCGAGAAACAGGACCTTCGGTGTATGAATCAGGGCGCAGGCGAGTCCGAGTTTCTGTTTCATGCCCCCGGAGAGCCTGCCGGCTTCGCGCTTTTTGAAAGGCGTAAGGTTGCTGAATCCCAACAGTTCCTCGATCTTGGCCTCTCGGCCGCGGCGCGGCACGCTGTAGATGTCGGCATAGAAATGAATGTTTTCAAGGACGGTCAAGTCTGGGTAAAGCCCGAAGCGTTGGCTCATGTAGCCAATATCCTCTTTGATGGCTTCGGCTTCGCGGACCGTGTGATGACCGGCCACCCAGGCCTCTCCCGACGTCGGCTCCATGATGGCGGTTAGCAGACGCATCGTCGTGGTTTTACCGGCGCCATCCGGACCCACTAGGCCAAAGATCTCGCCTTCCCCCACGTCGAGGTTCAGCGCATCCACGGCTTTCAGTTCCCCGAAGGTGCGCACGAGGTTTTCAGTGTGAATCGCAGACATTAGCCTTCCCCTTGCGTGAGCTGTATCTTGGCGTCCGCGGGCATACCCGGTTTGAGTTCGAAGTCGGGGTTGGGAATGTCTATCTTCACTCGATAGACGAGCTTGACCCGCTCCTTGTCTGTCTGGACGTTCTTGGGCGTGAACTCCGCCTCGGAAGAGATGAAGGACAGTACGCCCTCGTAGGTCTTGTCAGGGTAGGTGTCCGTCGTCACTGCGACAGGCTGGCCCAGTTTGACACGTCCCAGGTCGGTTTCATCGATATAGCCGCGCAGCCACACGTTTTCCAGGTCGCCAATGGTGACGATGGGGGCCCCGGGGGTTACATACTCGCCTGGTTCCAAATGGTCCGACAGAACAATCCCGGTGAGTGGCGCGGCGATCGCGGCATAGGACAATCTCGTTTCCGCCAGTCGCAAGGCCTCCTCGGCGCGCATCCGTTCCGCGCGTGCCTGCTCGATGGTTTCCTTACGGGGTCCGGCTACTACCTGTTCGTACCACGCCTGGGCCTCGCCCAATGCCGCCCGAGCCTGAGCAATTTGTTCGTGACGGGGGCCTTCTTGCACAAGCCGGAAACGCTCCTGCGCTTCAGCCAGCATTGCTTTGGTTGACCCGTACGAAGCCAGGGCATTGTCCCGTTCCCGGGCGGATATGACGTCTTGTTCGTAGAGTTGCCGTTGGCGTGCGTAATCCACATCAGCGCGAGTATTCTCGGCCTCGGCCCTTTGTACGGACGCGCGGGCAGCCTCGATTTCCTGAGTACGGGAACCAGCCAGAAGCTCGTCCAACCGGGCCTGGGCATGGGCCGCGGCAGCTTCGGCCCGAGCGATTTCCTCGGGCCGCGAACCCGCTTCAAGTTCGGCCAGCTTGGCGCCTGCACCGGCTACCTCTGCCCGCCGCATGGCTACCTCCTGCTCAAGGTCCTCGCTGTCCAGACGCGCAATCGGTTGGTTCACCCTGACAACCTCGCCTTCGGAAACCAAACGGGATTCCACCCAACCCGCCACTTTGAAACTGGCTTCGACGTCGGTCACCTCGATGTTGCCAGATATGTGGACCGCGCCTCCGGCATTCCTCGAACCATTTCGGCTGAACGCATACCCTCCCGCGACAGCCGCCACCAATAGCGGGATCACGAGGAGTCTTTTCTTTCTTAAAGTCTTCATTGGCCTTTCCTCTTGTGAATGTCCATTCACATGAAGTGCGAAGAAATCGGGGCGCACAAGGCGCCCCGCTTCGTTACTCCTGAACGAGCTCGTGAATCCATTGATGGTAGCGCTCGTGCGTGCCCTCTCCCATCTCTTCTCTCTCGACGGCGTCGAAGGCATCCACCAGTGACTGTTGGTCGTCCGGCGTCAGGACCCGGTCGCCCAGGGGAAACAGGATGCCGTTCTCCTTTTGAATGTGGGCTTCGAGCAAGTCCGCGTAAGCCAGCAAATGCTCCTTGATGGCCGCCGCGGCACCCCCGTCTCCTTGCTCAAGCCGAGTCAACGCTTCGGCTATCGCGCGAACTTCGGCCCGGCCCAGTTCATGCTCCTGGAGCATGACGCCAATAGGTCCGCCTTCTCGGGGCACACCGCGTTCCTCAAGCTTGGGGAATAGGTGCTTCTCTTCCTTGCCGTGATGGCAACGATCAACGAAGTTCCGGAAGAAGTCCGCGAATTCGCCGATTCGTTGGGCGTTCACCTGACCAGCTTCCTTGATCGCCCCCGCTTCGCCTCTCGCCGCCTTGATCACAGCCAGCACGGCTTCGTGCTCGTGTTCGAGTATGTCCGCTGCTCTCATGACGTTGTCTCCTTCATGTCAGAGTCTCGTGAACCCCAAGTCTCTGTCTAATGCTCGTGGGCTTTGGAGGTCTCCGTCGCTGCGGCCTTTACGTGTTCGTCTGCCTCAGCCTCATGCCCGTGCGCCGACGTCCCGGACATCACCACATGAAGGCGCTCAACATAGTGGATATAGTCCACGTAAGCCTCGACATATTTCCGGCCCGCGGCCACGCTCTCATCTTTGTGCTTCTTGGCCTCAACTGTGCGTTCAAGACGCTCGTGAATACTCGATTCAAGTTTGGCTTCCAGAGCCTCAACGAGGGCGCCACTCGATTCGGACTCGAGCGCTTTATCGGCGGCCTCAATTCCCGGTTCAACCGGCGTGCCGGCAGGCTTCAGGCCCGTGTACGGAGCGCCCTCGCCGGCACGGTGCACCCGGACAAGGGTCTCGAAGAAGTGCATGTCCACAAGCTCCTGCACGTCTTTGCCTTTCTGACGTACTTGAACAGTCTTGTCAAAGAGGGAGCGGATCTCTTCCTCGTCGTCAGGCCTGATCCATTTCAGGACAGGGTCCAGGTCCCGGGTTTCAATGGCCTTCTGGGCATCCGTGACTACAGGGCCGGACAGTGTGTCACAGTGCGCCCATGCCCCGGACGGAAGAACGATCTCCAGACCTGCGAGTATCAGGCCAATCGTGAATCCACTCTTCATGTTCATGTCAGTTCTCCTTTGATGCGCGCGCCGGCTTTTCGGCCTCGGGCGCCTTTCCGTTGCATTTTCCAATCGCTTCGCTGAAAAGCCCCCAGGCCTTTTCGGCCTGACGGGTCACATCGAATCCACCATCGCTGACGTGCCATAGGATCGCCGCAGGCTGAACTAGTCCAAGGAACATTACGGAGAGTTCATCCGCGCTCAAGTCCGTGCGGACCAGGCCAGCCTGCTGTGCCTCCCTAAAGAATTCCGCCACCCGCCCCAGGTAGTTCTGTAGAAGTGCGTGTACCCGGAATTTCCGCTGAGAGTTCGCGCCGTAGACTTCTTCCGAGAATACGATTCGGGGGATGCCCGCATTCTCACGGATCAGGCGAACGTGCCGCTTGAGCAGCAACTCGAGGGCCCTTAATGGGTCCTTCGTTTCCTGTCTAACTGTGGCAACATTGCCGACCAGTCGGGACTCGATGAGCCCAAGCAGAGCATCAATGAGTCCGTCCTTGTTCTCGAAGTGGCGGTAGATCGCGGAAGGAACTAGGCCGACGCGTCTGGCCACGGCCCCGAGATTGAGCCCTTTCATGCCCTTTCGGGAGACCACATCTAGCGCTGCCTCCAAGATCTGCTCCTGACGAACCTCGGTATCTAGCTTTTCTTTAGCCATGGCAACTCCATGTAGTGAAAGTATATTCACATTGTAGCACACGATGAACAGATTGTCAAATCGATTTTTCACGAAAGATTACATGTGCGTAAATCAATATGACCACGGATTTTACATGAAAACAAGATTTTCGGTTGTAAGAGCGCAATTCTATTTCAACTCGACATCAATGCCATGAATCTACTTTCACTATTCTGCATGATTAGGCTGTGAGATCGTTCCCACCTAACTCCTTGTCACTGTGGATGATGCCGGTGCCCGATGGCCGTTAGGCGATCCAGGAATCACCTGATTGCGTACTGCCTAGTTAGGAATGGCGTAGATCGTACGACGGCTCTTGCCTTTTTCCTGGGTAGAATTGCCCAGCGCGCAACAAATCAAGAACAGGCAAACTTTCTGGGAGATTTTGACATCATGTTAACCAATCGCCGTTTAATCAGTTTTGTCATTTTGATCCGCGCAGCGCGAACTCAGCGAACTTTTGCTAAGGGCTGGCATCCCGTGCCGGTGTTCAGGCAGTTTCAGAACGGAAAGCTACTCTTCACAACGAGCGAAATGAATCAGACAACGAGGAAACCCGCTCGACAGAACCCACTGTCCGTTGCCCTGTCGTTTCAAAGAATGATTGACAATGGAGAGGTTAGGAATCAATCGCACCTGGCGTCCAAAATGGGAGTATCGCGCGCGCGCGTCACTCAATTGCTCAACCTGCTTAAACTGGCTCCCGAGATACAACAGGCTCTCCTGGATCAATCTCCCGATCAAGTAGCTCAGATTTCCGAGCGGAAGCTGCGGAATTTGGTGAGACTCACGCCAAAGTCTCGTCAAGTTGCCGCTTTCAAAAAGATCGCACCGGCAACTACACGTCGCTAGCCTTGCGTGCGCAACCGGCCAATTCGGTGGGCGCCACGAGTTCGCTTGATGGCGTCTTGGCATCATCGCCTTCCGAGAGGTCTGCGGTAGACTCGTCAGCAGCGTGCATTGAATTGTCGGCTACTCTTCTCAATGCTACACGGGCCAGCACGCGTCGTATCCGCGCGACACGTTCTCCTGGTGACAAATGGTCAAACGGATTTCGAGGGTTGGGAGAACTGTCATGGCGCACGAATGATACTTTGATCCCATCGAAACGAAACGCCACGGTTCGAAATCCTTCACAGTGATCCGACTCTTATCTGCATTCGTCAAAAAGGTCCACCGGGAGTTTGACCGGCGGACCCGCTGTCGCCACGCCTAACACTCACGCGCAACGCGAGCTTAGCTCGCGAAGGCACTGGATACTGGTTTAGAACGCGATGTCGTCGTCGCTGATGGGAGCGGCGGGCAGGACGTCGGCGACGTTGGCGCGTACGATGCCTTTGGAATCGGTTTTGTGCACGATGACGATGCGGCAGGGCCGGTTGAGAATGTCACTGTCATCAATGTTCTCGCCGAGTTCCGGTACGCGCCCGAGGAGTGCGGAAACCCAACGGCCTTTCTTGGTGTTCTCCGCGAGGACCGTGCCAGTGAGGCCGCTGACGGTACGGCCGTCCGTGACCTTGTCGCTGTCGATGCGAAACTCGTAGCGGTTTGCGTCGCCGTGGGGCATGGCGACGGTGTCAAATCCGGTGAGAATTGCGTCGTATTCGCCTTCGGGAACGGATGTGATGGGCTCTTGCATGGTGCCAACGGATTTCATGATGATCTCCCTTTCGTTTGTTCGGTGCTCAGTTACCGCATTCTTTGAGCGGCAGATTCAGGTGGTTCGATTCAGCGGACTAGTTGGTAGGCCTGGCCCCGCGTCGCTGCGCCATGACGGCCGGATAGAGATGGCATGAGGATGAACAATGGGGCGCTACTTCGGGCTCGTTGCAACCGTAACCGCAGTACGCTTTGAGGTAGGCGTGGGCCACTTGGTTCTCGACTTCCTCTGCGGTGAGGATGCGTTTACCGTTTGCTGGATGGTTGCTTTCACGCCATTTCAGGAGGGCCGCAATGGCAATAGGTGCGGGAACGCCCATACGGCGGAAATGCGTGGCGAGGCGAAAGCACGAGAGGCGCTGCAAACTCGTCACCCCCTCGGAGAGCATCCGAAGGGCGCACGGAGGCAGACCGCGCGCGCCCTGCCAGGTACCTACCTCCGCTGAACTAGAGACGGCAGCGGATGGGCTTAGGACGATCTCGTTGACTTCGATGATTTCGTCGAGCTGCGCCTCAGTGGTGATTACGATGCTTTCCAGGAACTCCCATTGATTGGGATAGGGTTTCAGGCCATTTGCGGGGTCGACAAAGACGGTCTTGCCATGGGGTAAGGCGCGTCCGAAGAGCGGGGCATTGATGAAATTGCCGACATGCCCTGCGTCTACGTCGATGCGGTCCTGCTTCGGGAACACCTCGACGGTTCCACACTCACTTTCGGCCAGGATGTGCCGGACGACGGCCCGGGCTTTCACCGCGGGTACGCCCGTTGCAGGAAAGAACAGAAAAACGTGGTAACCTTTGCTCTTGCTTGTCTCTAGATAGGCATGGAGGCCGTACCGTTGGCAGCCGTAGATGAAGGCAAGCGGAGGATTGGCGTCCTGTGCGTCGAAGTCCGCGACCACCGCACGCGTGACGTCTCCATTCAGCAAGTAAACGCCGTACGGCTCCCGCCCGGCGAGGTGCTTCGCGATGACCTCGTCGGTCACCGGACGCTTGATCTGCCACGATTTGCCGTCGGCAGGATTGTAGGTCCCATAGACATGCTGCAACCCGGAGAAATAGCGCCGGAACAATCCAATCTTCCACTCCAGACGCCGTGAATCCCGCGTCAGCACTGATAATAGTCCTTCGGCGGGGAACCGTAATACGGATCCTCCTGGAAGTAGTTCATGAAATCGCGATTGGGGGCAGGCGGTTCGGCGTTAAATTCATCATTGGTAATCACACGGTCTTCAATGTTGCCGTTGAACGGGCGAGGACGGCCCATCAGATCCGTAATCGTGGTCTCGAGGACGATGTCGACCTTGCAGTTGCCGCACAACTCGTCGAAGGAATGCCAGTGTTCGCCCTTCTCGTCGCGAATATCCAACATCGCGTCACAGATCTCGCACATCTCGAAATCGTCCACGCGACCGTCGGCGCCGCGATCCACCCAGGCGCCGCGGTCATGATCGAAATTGCGCCGAAAAAGCATCGTTCCTACTCCGATAGACGTGACTCGTTCTGTGGCCTTCAGGGAGTAAGCGGCTGAATGGGGCGGCTTGTTTCGAGAGAGGGTTTCAGTGCCCGCGCAGAATGTGCTGAATCTCGTCCTGGC
Organism: Candidatus Hydrogenedentota bacterium; assembly: GCA_045863295.1. Taxonomy (GTDB): domain Bacteria; phylum Hydrogenedentota; class Hydrogenedentia; order Hydrogenedentales; family SLHB01; genus BTWA01. The sequence continues at coordinate 3,390 of BTWA01000017.1, read as the reverse complement.
ACTCCACGTACTTCTCCAGAATTTCGCGCAGGTAGGGCGCGTACCGCTCCGGGTTCTCGAAAACTTCCTGCATGTCAGCGGTGCCGTGCAGGTCCGCCAAGCAGCGGACGGCCATGACGCGCTCCTGCCAGGACAGCGACTCGATCGTGGCCTCGTAGACCCAGCGGCGATGCGCTTGGCCCTCCATGTGTTTGATCGTATTTAGGAGGAAAGTGCAGATGTGGATTGGACCCGTTTCGATGGATTCCGCGTATTCGACGAAGGCTGTTTGTACCGCGTGCTCGGGAGGCGCGGAATAGGTTCGCAGGAGGCGTAGCGCCTCCCGTTCCGCTTGTTCATTGGTGAGCTCGCGGCGAATGCGCGTACCGTAACGAACCAGTTGCCGCACGAACGCGGCTGCCATGCGCAGCATGCCGGCTTCGGTAGGCGCCTTTTCGATGAAGGGCGCAATATCGAAGCCTGCGGCGGCCTGGTCAAGAGGACGCTCGATCGTCGAGCGCCGGTACTCGATACCGAGAAGTTCGATTGCGCCATCCAGGCGCCGCTTAATCTTCTTTCGGAGCGCGTAGTCGATCAAACTGGTAATCCTCCGGAGCACTGGTATCGGTGTGGGCTGGCCGCGCATCCGCCCACACATTACTGCGCTTCTTCAATTGTCGCAGCAACTCATCAAAGCGTACGCAGTACTTCTTGCGGGCCGCCTCGATAACCTGATCGCGAAGCGTGGACGAGAAATCCTTTCGCTCGGGCAGCGTCTTCACGCGCGCCCACTCGCTTCCGAGGCGTACAACTGCCTCGCCCCGCCCCAGCCGGGCGATGACAGCTGGATCGATGTCTCCTCCCAGCGAATTAACCAGGCTCCTGGCGTCATCACCGCTCATGCCAAACAGCATGGTAAATCCCACCTGCTTGAGCGCGTCAATTTGCTTCTTTTCCCATTGACTGAGGTATTGGTGCGCCAGGATGACGGACACCCCGAATTTCCGGGCCTCGGTCAATGTGGCCTCCAGGGAGCGCGAAACAAACTTATGTGACTCATCCACGTAGACGGTGAACGGACAACGCTTGGCAATGTCCATGGAACTCCGGCTCACCGCGCCTAGGAAGATCATGGCGAGGATAATCCGTCCCATGATCTCCTTCTGTTCAGGGCCCAGGTGGGACAAATCAGCGATGAATATCTCGCCAGAGTCCATGATTTTCCTGAAGTCGATTGTGTTCTTCGGTTGAGATAGCATCAGTGCGACCGAATCGGAGCTGAACAGCTTTCCGATCTTATTGTGCGCTGGCTGCACGTCACTATTGGAGTATGTGCTCAATAGCTTGCGCCAGAAGTGCTCGGTGACGGGATTGATGACATGGGGCAGAACTTTTTTGACGAGTTGCTCGAGTTCTTGCCTTTTGTAGCTCAATGCCATTTCCACATCCAAAAGCGTACTGTTCCCCAGGCGAATCAAGCCGCTCATGGTCTGACGAAGTAAATTCCCCAGACGGTCGCCAAAGCCGTCACTAATTGCCTCAAATATCATGAGCAGTTCGTCGGCGAGCCGGCTGGAATCCTGGCCGGGGCGGAGATCGAGCGGATTAAAGATCGTTACCCAGTCAGGGTCGCCTGGGGCGAAGTAAACAACCCGATGATGTTCCGTTGCCGGGATGAGACCGAGTATCCTTGCCGACAAGTCCCCATGGGGGTCAATCACGCCAAATCCGCGCCCATGGGCGATATCGTGGGCAGCCATGTTCTCAAGCACCGTGGATTTACCCTTTCCCGAGCCTCCAGCAAGGTGTCCGTGGTGCTTGAGGGTGTCGTCGCTCACGAAGACAGGCTCCTCGCGTCCTGCCAAAAATCGATGGCCAATGAGCATGGATGCGGAATCCTTTACGGTTAATGGCGGCAGTCCATCGAGCACTTCGATGGGCGGTGGCTGAGCTGTCGTTGGTATTGGCGGCAGGTGGATGAAACTGGTCAACTCCTGGGAGTTGAGGATGAAGCCGGGCCGGTAGGTGATTCCAAGTTCTATCATCTCCTTCACGGCTTCGAGTGAGTGCGCGCGGAGGAAGTCGGCTTCCGTGACACCGCAAAGAGGCCGGCCACCATGCTGGATCCGGTAGAGGAAGCAAGACGCTGCGCAGACATCAGGACTTGTGTTAGCCAGTCCCTTGTGCAGCAAGAGCACCCGCGGGACAGCAGCGAGTATCGCTCTATCGTTGTGCGCCTTCTGGTCCGTATCCATTGCCATGCCTCGTAACTCGGCGCTGGGGAGTTGTTGGGCGTACCGGCTTGCAGGACCGGCGCCAGACAGCGTCGATGCCCGGTATTCCAGATCGAGAAAGAGATTGATGTAACGATGCCAGTTGTTGCGCCGATCGACGGGCTTGAACAACACTTGGTATAGCCCAACAGTCGAACTATCAAGGCTGCAAAGCGTATTGATGAAAAATCCAACTGGGGGCCGCACCAACTCCATGGGGCGAGTAAACAGATGCGTCAGGGGCGGCTCCGGAAAGATCTCCAGCATCTCGAGTCTTTCACACCCGGCGAGATGCTCTTCGGGGCCAGGACCAGGCGCGAGACAAAATGAGGGGAATGCGCCCTGGAACGCAATATTCAGCATCCCTGCGTCTTGCCGATGACACATAAGACTCATGACGATCTCATCGCGATTCCCCCAGACCTCGAACACGATGGGATGCGCGCACGCAACGAGTTGCTTGATAAAGTCCTCGGACGCGCGCCAGTCCATGTCCGTGGACGGAGCAACGTAGATCCTGTACCGGACAAGGTCTTCCGGGCGCGGCTTCGCCGCTGGAAGATAGGGCGCCTGCGTCTCGAAGAGTAGCGAACGTTGACCGGAGTTGAAGCTTGTGTACGGCGGTTCCAGCTCAACGGGCACCGGGGCAATGTCCGGAGTACAGCCTTTGGATAGTTCGCGCACCAACAGATTCTGATGACTGGCGTTGACGAGTCCAGCCTGCCACTTTGCGATCTGAGCGCCTTCGTGGGCCACGGATAATCCCTCTCAAAATTCACAGTACCTCAAAGGGATAGCGGCAGGGGCAGGCCTCTCGTTTCAGGGAATCTTCGTCACCGGATGGTTTGCCGCATACCTCGAACGAGCAGCGGGTGCTTGGCAAGGAACTTCGGGAAGTGCGCACGAAGCCGGTGCGCGCCGCCATCGACCACATCGTTGGGAAGCAAGTGGCCATACTTCGCGATGTACTCCCCGGATACGGATAATTTCTCATCGAGACTCAAGCCATTCCACCAGACGCCGATACGACTCTCGATTTCCCGCAAGCTATACTCGGTGACCAATTCGTCCAGCAGAACGCGTAGGACGCGGTTCAGGCCGCCGTCTACGCCACGCATGGCCATGTTGCAGGCGACTT
>BTWA01000016.1:0-131479 GCA_045863295.1 Candidatus Hydrogenedentota bacterium | reverse complement strand
TCCGCGAAGGCGGACGCACCGTCGGCGCCGGCGTGGTCAGCAAGATCATTAAGTAACGAGTCCCGCCGTTGGCGGGATTGGAGAGAGCATCGATGGCTGAGGCCCAAAAGATTCGCATCAAGTTGCGGGCGTACGATCACCGGTTACTGGATCAATCGACACAAGAAATTGTGTCGGCGGCACAGCGGACCGGAGCGAGCATCAATGGTCCGATCCCGCTTCCGACAGAAATCAAGAAGTACACGGTGAACCGTTCGCCGCACGTGGACAAGAAGTCTCGCGAGCAGTTTGAAAGCCGTACACACAAGCGGCTTTTGGACATCGTGAATCCCACGGCGTCCACGGTGGATGCGCTGATGAAGTTGGATCTTCCGGCGGGCGTGGATGTGGAGATAAAGCAGTAAGTTCGTTCGAGGAAACCCCTCGCACGAATTTGCGCGCAAAGGATAGTTGGCAATGTCGAAAGCGATATTGGGCAGAAAACTTGGAATGACCCGGATCTTCCTGGAAGACGGGCGCTGGATCGAAGTGACGCTGGTGGAGGCGGGGCCTTGCACGGTCGTGCAACGGAAAACCGCCGGCCAGGACGGGTATGAAGCGGTGCAAATTGGTTTCGGCGCGACGCGCGAGAAACTGTGCACGAAGCCGGAACTGGGCCATTTCAAGAAAGCGGGCGTAGCGCCATCGGCGATCTTGCGTGAGTTTCCGGTTGGAGGCGATTCGGCCCTGAAGGCCGGCGATCTCCTGAAAGCCGATTTGTTTGCCGTGGGCGATCACATCGATGTGTCGGGCATAACGAAGGGCCGGGGCTTCGCGGGCGGCATCAAACGCCACCGGTTTGCCGGCGGTCCCGGCGGTCACGGTTCGAACTTCAAGCGCGCGCCGGGCTCCATTGGTCAACACACGGATCCTGCCAAGGTATACCGGGGAAAACGGATGCCGGGCCATTACGGCAATGAGCGGATTACGGTTCAGAATCTCGAAGTGGTCCGAATCGACGCGGAAAAGAATTTGATTGCGGTGCGGGGGGCGTTGCCCGGTGCAACCGGCGGCCTGCTTGAACTGCGGCAGAGCGTGAAAGGGTCGAAGTAACCATGGTGTCGGCCAAGGTATATACGAAAGACGGCGGCGAGTCGGGCACGATCGAATTGAACGAGTCCGTGTTTGCTGCGGCGCCGAATGAGACGCTGGTGCATGAAGTGGCATTGGCCCTTCAGAATGCGAAGCGTCAAGGCAATGCAGAAACTAAGACCCGCGACGAAGTAAGCGGCGGCGGCAAAAAGCCGTTCCGGCAAAAAGGCACGGGCAATGCCCGCCAAGGCAGTTCGCGCGAGCCGAAGATGCGCGGCGGCGGTCGTGTGTTCGGCCCGCACAAGCGCGGCTACCGGCAGCACGTTCCCGTGAAAATGCGGCGAAAGGCGCTGTGCTGCGTGTTGAGCGAGCGCTTGCGGGCGGATCACCTCCGTGTGCTGGATTCGCTGGATATTACGGACACCAAGACCAAGCCGATGGCGCAGCTTGTAAAGCATGTTGCGGCACAGGGAAAGAAGACCCTGGTCGTCACGGCGGAGATCAACCGCCATGCGGTGAAATCGGCTCAAAATATTCCGGGCGTGGTGGTTCAAGTGGCGAGCGACATTAATACGCTTGACGTGCTCCAGGCCTCCTACGTGGTCGTGGAGAAGGCGGCGGTCGCGAAACTTCAGGAGCGCCTGGGATGAAAAACCAAGCTCACTACATCATCAAGGCTCCCGTAATTACGGAAGAGTCCACGATTATGGCGGAATCCAAGAACCAATACGTGTTCAAGGTAGATCCGAAGGCGAACAAAAGCCAGATTCGCGAAGCGCTTGAAGTGATGTTCCCGCACATCAAGGTGGTTGCGGTGAACACGATGAATTACGAAGGTAAACTCAAGCGGCTTGGCCGACACATGGGCCGGCGTCCGCATTGGAAAAAAGCCGTGGTGACCTTGCGCCAAGGCGATCACATCGATCTGCTTGGGTAAGGCGGACCAGCACGGGAGTTAGTCAGGAGATGGGCATCAAGCGATTGAAACCGGTGACGGCTGGCCAGCGTGGCATGTCGGTTTCGGATTTCAAAGAAGTTACAACGTCGAAGCCGCACAAGGCATTGACGTCGCCGGCGAAGAAGACCGGCGGCCGCAATAACTATGGCCGCATCACGATGCGGCGGCGCGGCGGCGGCCACAAGCAGAAACTTCGCCTGGTCGATTTTCGCCGCGAAAAAGACGGCATTCCAGGCAAGGTGGAAACGGTGGAATACGATCCGGGCCGTACCTCGCGCATTGCACTGATTAGCTATGCGGACGGTGAAAAGCGCTACATCGTGGCCCCGAATGGCCTTGAAGTAGGTATGACGATAACGAGCGGCGCCGCGGCGGAATACCAAGTGGGAAACACATTGCCCTTGGCGAATATCCCCGTGGGTACGTTCGTGCACAACGTGGAATTGACGCCCGGCAAAGGCGGTCAGATTGCCCGCGGCGCGGGCACGGCGTGCCAGTTGCTTGCGCGCGAAGGCAAGTATGCGGCGTTGCGCCTTCCCTCGGGCGAGATGCGGCGCGTGGCGATTGAATGCCGCGCAACCATCGGCACCGTAGGCAATGAAGAGCATGCAAACTTGAGCCTCGGCAAAGCGGGCCGGAGCCGTTGGCTTGGCCGCCGCCCCAAAGTCCGCGGCGTGGCGATGAACCCAGTGGATCACCCGCACGGCGGCGGTGAAGGCCGCACGTCGGGCGGCCGGCATCCGGTAACCCCGTGGGCCGTGTCCACCAAGGGTCACAAGACCCGTGACAAGAAGAAATCGTCGAACCAGTTTATTATCCGTCGCCGGAACAAGAAATAGTCTTTCGGAACCGGAATTGTAGGAGAACCAATCAGTGCCGCGGTCAGTAAAGAAAGGTCCGTTTGTGGACTACCACCTGGTGCAAAAAGTAGAGCGCCAGATATCGTCGGGCGACAAACGGGTGATACGAACGTGGTCGCGCCGGTCGACGGTAACGCCGGACATGGTGGGAATGACGATTGCCGTGCACAACGGCAAGCAGTTTGTGCCCGTGTTTGTGTCGGAAAACATGGTGGGGCACAAGCTGGGAGAATTCGCGCCCACGCGGACGTTCAAGGGTCATCCTGGCGGCGCCAAGGCGAAGTAAGCAACTGATTTAGGAGCGATAGAGACATGGCACAGGCGTTGGCACGAGCCCAGCATTTGCGCATTTCCGCGCGCAAATTGCGTTTGGTGGCTGACCTCGTCCGCGGCAAAAAAGTGAGCGAGGCCCGGGACATCCTCCGGTTTACGGTGAAGGGCGGCGCCCCGCTGCTCTCCAAGGTATTGGCTTCGGCCGTTGCCAACGTGGAGAGCGTGGCGGCAGAAAAGCGCCAGCGGGTGAATTCGGACGACATGGTAATTTTGCGGCTTGAGGTAAACGAAGGGCGAACCATGAACCGTTTCCGGCCGGCGTCGCGCGGGCGCGGAGTGCGTATTCGGAAGCGTTCGAGCCACATTGAGATGGTGATCGGCGATCCGGCTTCCCGGGTCGCGTCTGCCCGGCCTTCCACGGCCGCGCGCAAGGAGGCATAAGGTGGGTCAGAAAGTACATCCGTTGGGGTTCCGGCTGGGCGTAATCCGGACGTGGAGCTCCATCTGGTACGCAGGGAAGGATTATACGACCCTGCTTCACGAAGATTTGCGGCTTCGCGATTACATCAAAAAGCGCCTGTACCACACGGGTGTGGCGCGCATTGACATCGAGCGCGCAGGTCAGAAAGCAAAGGTCCACATCTATACCTCGCGCCCGGGCTTGGTGATTGGCCAGCGTGGCGCCGAAGTGGACAAGTTGCGATACGAGTTGGAGAAACTGACAGGACGCGAACTCCTGATCAACATCCATGAAGTGATGAGCCCCGAGCTAAATGCACAGCTTGTCGCGGAGAGCATTGCGTCCCAGTTGGAAAAACGTGTTTCGTTCCGCCGCGCCATGAAAAAAGCGATGCAGAACACGATGCGTCTGGGCGCCAAAGGTATCCGTTTGCGCGTGGCTGGCCGCTTGAACGGCGCGGAAATCGCCCGCCAGGAGCAGTCGCGCGAAGGCAGCATTCCCCTGCACACACTCCGCGCGGATGTGGATTATGGATTCGCTACCTCGTACACGACGTACGGCACGATTGGCGTGAAATGTTGGATTTACAACGGCGACGTGGAACCCGGTCAAATGGCCGCGGGCCCGGCGGAACCACGGGGTACAGCCGCGCGGCGGCGGGACCGGGGTTCGAACTAACCACCCCGGCTATGCGAGGAGTGATTAAAGCATGTTAATGCCGAAGCGCGTGAAATACCGCAAGCAACAGCGGGGCCGGCGGACCGGCAATACGAAAGGCGGCGCCGAGATCGATTTCGGGCAGTTTGGCCTGAAGGCGATGGAACAGGCGTGGGTCACGTCTCGCCAGATCGAAGCCGCCCGTATCGCACTGACGCGCCACGTGAAACGCGGTGGCAAAATTTGGATTCGGGTATTTCCGGACAAGCCCATCACCAAGAAGCCGGCGGAAGTCCGCATGGGTAAAGGTAAGGGCGCGCCGGAAGAATGGGTGGCGGTTGTGAAACCTGGCCGCATCATGTTCGAGTTGGAAGGCGTAACAGAAGAATTGGCGCGGGAAGCGGTCCGGTTGGCCGGCCACAAGCTGCCGATTCAGACCAAGTTTGTGAAGCGCGGCTAGGTTTTTTGGAGACCATGGAGCCATGACAAAGGCCAAGGATTTGCGAGACAAGAACGAAGGCGAATTGAGCGAGGCATTGGATCAAGCCCTCTCTTCGCTGCGGAATTTCCGATTTCAATCGGCGACCGGTGCATTGGAAAACCACCGATCGATTCGTAACACCCGGCGCGAGATTGCCCGCATCAAGACAATACTTCGCGAGCGGGAACTGGCGAAGCAAAGAGAGGCGCGTAACTAGCCATGATGGAACGGGGTCAGCGTAAAGAGCGGGTTGGCGTTGTGACCAGCGCCGCGATGAACAAAACAATCAGCGTATCGGTAGAGCGCACGATTTCGCACCCGCTTTACAAAAAGTCGATGAAGGTCACGAAGAAATTCAAGGCCCACGACGAAGAAAACACGTGCAAAGTGGGCGACGAAGTCCGGATTCAGGAAACGCGGCCGATGAGCAAGACGAAACGGTGGCGTTTGGTTGAAGTCCTCAAACGAGCCGAAGAAAGCTGAGGTAAGAGCGCCGTGATTCAGATTTACACCAATTTGGAAGTGGCCGACAACACCGGAGCGCGGAAGATCCGCTGCATACAGGTGATGGGTGGCACGAGCCGCCGGTACGCTCATGTAGGCGATATTATCACGGCGTCGGTGCGGGATGCGCTTCCCAATTCCGGCGTGAAAAAGGGCGATGTGGTGAAGGCGGTCGTCGTTCGCACCCGCCAGGATGTGCAACGCCCGGACGGCACGGTCATTCGTTTTGACACAAACGCAGCCGTGCTGATCAACGCGAATAAAGAACCCCGGGGCACCCGCATTTTCGGGCCGGTCCCTCGCGAATTGCGCGATCGCGGGTACATGCGAATTATTTCATTGGCGCCGGAAGTGGTCTGAGGAAGGGTTGCAGACGATGAATATTCGAAAAGGCGACGAGGTCGTCATCATACGCGGGCCCTACAAGGGCCGCCGCGGCCGCGTGTTGCGGTCCGTGCCAAAGGATAACCGGGTGGTTGTCGAGGGCGTGAACATGATCAAACGCCACACGCGGGCGAGCTCGCGCAACCAGCAGGGCGGCATCGTGGAGCGGGAAGCACCCATTCATGCGTCCAATGTGATGGCTTGGTGCGCGGCGGCAAACAAAGCCTCGAAGATCATGATGAAGAAACTTGAAGACGGAACCCGGGTCCGGGTGTATGCCGTCAATGGCGAAACCCTAAACGATTAAAAACGCGCCGACGCGCATAGCAACAGGAAAGCGATCCCGTAACCCCGTATAGCGGGGGAAGCGAGACGCTTCCGCCGGAGAGTACGACAGTGGCGCCGAGACTGCAGGAACGATACACGAAAGAAATCTTGCCCGCATTGCGGGACAAGTTCGGTTTCCAAAACATCATGGAAGTGCCGAAGCTTGAGAAGATCGTGTTAAACATGGGCGTGGGCGATGCCACGCAGGACGCGCGAATGATGGACGCGGCGATCGCGGAATTGAGCCAGATTGCCGGCCAGCGGCCAAACATCCGGCGGGCAAAGAAGTCCATCGCGAATTTCAAAGTTCGCGAGGGCGTGCCGATTGGTTGCTGCGCCACGTTGCGCGGCCATCGCATGTATGAATTTTTGGATCGGCTGATCACGGTGGCGCTGCCGCGTATCCGCGACTTTCGCGGCGTTTCCACGTCGGCGTTCGATCGTTTTGGCAATTACACGCTGGGTCTTCGCGAGCAAACGATCTTTCCGGAGATTGCCATTGACGCGGTGACGCGCGTGCGCGGTTTGAATATCACCTTTGTGATCAAGAACGCGCGTTCGACGGAAGAAAGCCGGGAGCTGTTACGGAATCTGGGGATTCCGTTCCGCCACTAGGCAACGGACATTTTGACGGGCTCGAAAACGGGCCTCAGGAGCGAAGACGTTGGCGAAGAAGAGCAAGATAGAACGGACGAAGCGGTGCGCGAAACTGATCGCGCAATACCGTGAACGGCGCATCGAACTGGCGGCCATTATCAAGAATCCGCAGTCGACGATGGACGACCGCTTGGCAGCCTACAAGAAGTTCAGCCGGATGCCGCGAGATGCGAGCAGCACTCGGCTTCGCAACCGTTGCGCGCTGACAGGCAGGCCCCGGGCGTTTATGCGCAAGTTCAAACTGTCGCGCATCGCCTTTCGGGAACTGGCGCTGGATGCCAAATTGCCGGGCATAACGAAGTCGAGCTGGTAAGTTCAGCCGGCGAATGTGAGGAACGCACGAACATGTCGATGAGCGATCCGATTTCGGATTTGTTGACGCGGATACGCAATGCCGCACGGGCGCGGCAGGACCGGATAGATGTGCCCGCGTCGCGATTGAAAGAAGAGCTTTGCACAGTGCTGAAGCGGGAAGGGTATCTGGCGGATTGCCAGCATCTTTCCGATGAGCGTCAGGGGGTGCTCCGTCTGACGTTGAAATTCGGCCCGGATGGCAAGCCGGTGGTGAAGGGGCTTCGCCGAGTGAGCAAGCCGAGCCTTCGCGTATACGTGAAGAGCGCGGACATCCAACAGGTCAGAAGCGGACTCGGCATCTCGATCATGAGCACCCCAAAGGGACTCATGACAGGCAAACAAGCGCGCGCCTCGCATATAGGCGGCGAGGTGCTCTGCGAAGTTTGGTAACGACGGCGAACCGCCGGTTGGCGCGTTCGAATCAATAAGGAACGGAAACTGTGTCAAGGGTAGGCAAACTGCCGGTAACAATTCCCAGCGGGGTGAAGTGCGACTTGAAGGGCCGCACGCTCACGGTCACAGGCCCGAAGGGCACATTGACCCAGACCTTTCACCCGGATGTGGATGTAAAAATTGAAAACAACGAAATCGCCGTGACGAGGCCGAACAACCGGCCGGCGGTTCGAGCGTTGCACGGCCTGACGCGCGCATTGATCAATAACATGGTTCGTGGCGTGACCGAAGGGTTCGAGCGGACACTGGTGATCAACGGCGTGGGTTACCGCGCCGCGCTCCAGGGCACGACGCTCAATTTGTCGCTCGGATACAGCCATCCGATTACAGTCGAACCGCCCAAGGGCATCGCGTTCGCGGTGGATGGCACGCAAACGATCAAGATTTCCGGCATCGACAAGGCGGCGGTGGGCCAGATTGCAGCCGACATCCGCAGCCTGCGCAAGCCAGAGCCGTACAAGGGCAAAGGCATCAAGTACGACAATGAAACGATTCGCCGCAAGGCGGGCAAGGCCGCGGGCAAGTAACGCGGACCGGCGATCCGGTGGAGACAGGACATCATGGGTATTGACAAGATAAAAGCAGAGCGGCTGAGCCGGCGCAAGATGCGGGTTCGCAAAAAAGTAACGGGAACGCCGGAACGTCCACGCTTGACGGTTTACCGATCATTGAACCACATCTACGCGCAGATTGTGGACGATTCGACGGGCAAGACGGTGGCTTCGGCCTCCTCGGTTTCGTTGAAAATAACGGGCGGGAACATGAACGCCGCAAAATCGGTGGGCAAGGAACTGGCCGAAAAGGCGATCGCGGCATCCGTTAAAGCGGTATGCTTCGATCGGAATGGACGCCTGTATCACGGGCGTGTAAAAGCTCTTGCGGAAGCGGCCCGGGAAGCGGGTCTGGAATTTTAACGACGGCGGCGACAGCGTTCGCCTGGAGAGATGACGTTGAGCACATCGGCACCAACAGAAAGCAAGCGGGAACCGCGCGGCGAACGCCGCCCGCGCGCCGAAAGTCACGAATCCCACTTCATTGAAAACGTGGTAAAGATCTACCGCGTCTCCAAAGTGGTAAAAGGCGGCCGCAACTTCCGTTTCAGCGCCATTGTCGTGGTCGGAGACGGAAAAGGGCGTGTCGGCGCGGCCATGGGAAAAGCACGTGAAGTGCCAGACGCCATCCGCAAGGCGATCGAGCGGGCCAAGAAGACCATGACCGACGTGGCCATTGTCAGCACGACGGTTCCGCACGATGTGATCGGCCGTTCGGGTTCAGCCCGCGTGCTGCTGAAACCCGCCAGCCTGGGTACGGGCGTAGTGGCCGGCGGTGCCGTGCGTGCCGTGCTTGAAGCGGCGGGATACCACAACATTCTTACGAAGTCGCTGGGATCCAACAACGCGACCAATGTGGTCTGGGCCACTATCGACGGATTGCGCCAGTTGAAAACGGCGGAATCCATCGCCGAGATGCGCGGCCTTTCGGTCAGTGAAGTGCTCTAATCGCCCCTGTGGTGGGAAGGAAGATAGTCGTCATGGAATTGCATTCGCTTACGTCCACAACGGGCGCGCGAAAGAAACGGAAGCGGGTCGGCCGGGGTCCTTCCTCGGGTCACGGCAAGACTTCGTGCCGCGGCCACAAAGGGTTCAAGGCCCGCTCCGGGTCGAAACGCCGTCCTTCGTTTGAAGGCGGTCAGACCCCTTTGGCACGCCGTCTACCCAAGGTGGGCTTCAATCATTCAAAGCGCCACCCGTTCGCGGCGGTGAACGTGGACCTGTTGGAGAACAACTTTGATTCCGGCGCGGAAGTCACCTTGGCATCCGTAGTGGAAGCCGGCTTGGCCGAAGTGGCGCCAGGCGGTTTGAAGGTGCTTGGCCGCGGCGACCTCACGAAGAAGCTGGTGGTCATCGCGCATTCGGTGAGCGCGGGCGCGCGCCAGAAAATCGAAGCGGCGGGCGGCTCCATTACGCTGATTCCGGCTCCGGGCGCCGAGTCCGGCCAGGAGGGATAACCGGTGTCGAAACCGATCGAGGCCTTTCGCAATGCCTTCAAGATACCCGAGTTGCGCCAGCGAATCGTATTTTCGCTGGTAATGCTCGCCGTGTATCGGTTGGGTGCGCACATCCCGACGCCGGGTGTGGACGGCGCGGCCTTGTCGGCGGCAATGAAAGATTTGGGCGGCGGCCTGTTGAGCTTTTACGATATGTTCACGGGCGGCGCGTTTTCCCAGGCAACGATTCTGGCCCTGGGCATCATGCCTTACATTAGCGCCTCGATTATTCTACAATTGTTGATTCCGGTGGTGCCGGCCCTTGAAAAGATGCATAAGGAAGGTGGCGCGGAGTTTCAGCGAAAGATCAATGAATGGACACGGTATGGCACCATTGCGCTGTGCATTGTGCAGTCAATTGGATATGCCTATTACCTTTCGTCCGGCTCGACCACCGGGGCGCCCATCGTGCCGAATCCGGGTCTGTTGTTCTATTTCATTTGCATCGTTTCCTTCACAACCGGAACCCTGTTCCTGATGTGGGTGGGCGAGCAGATCAGTGAATTCGGTATCGGCAACGGCATCTCGCTGATTATCTTCACAAGCATTGCATCCGACATGCCGAGTGCATTGCGTTCGCTCTGGAGCATGTTCCGCAACGATGAACTGTCCGTTATCGCCATTGGCATCATGTTCCTTGTATTGTGCCTCGTGGTGGCCGGCGTGATTCTGTTAACCGTAGGCACGAGGCGTGTGCCGGTGCAGTACCCCCGGCAGATGCGCGGCAACCGGATGAGCATGGGCCAACGGGATTACCTTCCGTTGCGCGTAAATCAGGCCGGTGTGATTCCGATCATTTTCGCGAGTTCGATTTTGATGATTCCCGGTATGATTGCCCAAAGCCTGTCGAACCCGTCCGTGGAAAGCTTTTTCCAGGTCTGGTTTAACTACAATGGGCTTCTGTACAACCTGGTGTACGCCGGCATGATCGTGTTCTTCTGCTTCTTCTATACGGCCATCACGTTTAACCCCATTGAAATGGCCGATAACTTGAAGAAATATGGCGCGGTGGTCATGGGCGTGCGCCCGGGCCGTCAGACCGCGGAATACTTGAACAAGGTAATGACGCGCATCACGTTTGTAGGTGCGTTCAGCCTGGCGCTTGTGGCCCTCTTCCCCCATTTGATTTACATGTTCATGAGGCTTGATCCGCGCGTGACGCAGTTTTTCGGCGGCACGAGTCTCTTGATTCTTGTTGGGGTGGCGTTGGACACGGTACGGCAGATTGAAACTCATTTGACCATGCGGAATTACGATGGGTTTATGGGTGGAAGGCCGATGCGTTCACGCCGCCGGTAGTACAAGCCGGACCAACCGAAGTCCGGCGGGTGTTGGGATTGGGACCGCGTTGGCTGTCCCGTGGGGTTGTAAGCGGTGGGCCTGCGAATTGTCATATTGGGAGCGCCAGGATCGGGAAAAGGCACCCAAGCGAAGTGCATTGAGAAAACGTGGGGTATTCCCCACATATCGACGGGAGATATCTTCCGCCGGCATCTTGAGCAAGACACGGAGCTTGGCCGCCAGATTCGGCCCTATATGGAGAGTGGATCGCTCGTTCCCGATGCCTTGACGTGCACGGTTGTGGCGTTGCGGCTGTCGGAACCGGATTGTGCCCGAGGATATATACTGGATGGCTTTCCGCGGACGGCGCCTCAAGCTATGGAGCTGGAACGGCTACAGCACGAGCGGGGCGACCGGATAGACGTGGTGCTCGATCTCGAAGTGCCCGATGAGGAAATCATCGAACGGCTCAGCGCACGGCGCGTTTGCCCCGTGTGCGGGTCGATATACAGTTTAATGTTGCGACCGGCAGGAAATGGCCGCACCTGCGATCGATCGGGATGCGGCGGCGAACTCGTTCAACGAGCGGATGACAATGAAGTCACCATCCGGCACCGGCTGGAGGTGTATCACAAAATGACCGAACCGCTCATACGGTATTACCGTGAACGGGGTTGTCTTCGCGCCGTGCAAAGCGCCGGATTGTCGCCGGATGCGATTTGCCGGTTGGTGGGCGAGGTTTTGTCCACGGTAAGCGTTTCGGAGGCATCGTGATAGCGGTTCGATCCGAAGACGAGATATCGGTTCTTCGCGAAGCTGACCAGATGGTGGCGGAAGTACTGGCCACCTTGGTGAACCGCGTGGAGCCGGGTGTTTCAACCGGCGAACTTGACGCTCAAGCCGATGCGATGATACGCGAGTTGGGCGGAAAGCCGTCGTTTCTGGGGTACCAGAATTACCCCAAAAGTACGTGCATCTCCGTGGAATCCGAGATCATTCACGGGATTCCGGGGAAGCGCAAATTGAAGGCCGGCGAAATTGTGAGCATTGACGTGGGCGTCCACTACCGTGGATATCACGGCGATGCGGCGATAACGGTGGCGTGCGGCGAAGTGGACGAAGATCGCCGTCGCCTCATGGAAGTAACGGATTTGGCCCTTTCGCGGGCGGTTGCCGCCGCGAAAGCAGGCAATTTTCTGGTTGAGATTGGCCGTGCCGTGCAAACGACATGCGAAGCTGCCGGTTTTTCGGTGGTTCGCCAGTTTGTGGGCCATGGGATTGGAACGCGGCTTCACGAGGATCCGCAAATTCCAAACTATGTGACACGCGAACGCGGCCCCCGGTTACGGGCCGGCATGGTGCTGGCCATAGAGCCGATGATTAACATGGGCACGCACCGCGTGCGCATGCTGGATGATGGTTGGACGGCGGTAACTGCCGACGGAAAACCGAGCGCTCATTTTGAGCACAGCGTAGCCGTGCGCGAGCACGGGGGCGAGATACTGTCGCGGACGCCGAAGCTGGTCTGGGGTCAGCGCACCAGTTGACCCCGGTGGTTTGGGCGATCTTGCAGTGAAAGCGTATGCAAAAAGAACAAGCGATTGAAGTCGAAGGTACGGTGATAGAGCCATTACCGAATGCCATGTTCCGGGTTGAACTCCAGAACGGGCATAAGGTCTTGGCGCATATCTCCGGCAAGATGCGGATGAACTTCATCCGGATACTTCCGGGAGACCGGGTGAAATTGGAGATGTCTCCGTACGATTTGACGCGCGGCCGGATCACGTACCGCTACAAGTAACGCAGCGGACGAAGAGCCATAGCGCATGCAACCAGGCTTCCCGCCGGATGCGGCGGGTCGGTCAAGATCTTTTGGAGTGGTGAGATGAAAGTCCGCAGTTCGGTAAAGAAGATTTGCGAAAAGTGCAAGATTATCCGGCGGCACGGCCGGATTCGAGTAATTTGCGAAAACCCGCGCCACAAGCAGCGGCAGGGATAAGGCATGGCGCGCGGCGGCACAGCCGGACGAATCCGGTTGGTAATACGCCGCGCATAGGAGTGACGAGCCGATGGCACGTGTGATTGGTGTAGACCTTCCGCGAGAAAAGCGGGTGGAAGCGGGCCTGCAGTACATTTACGGCATTGGGCCGTTTCGCGCAAAAGAAGTCTTGCGCGAGACGGGGATCAATCCGAATACGCGGGTGCGCGACCTGACGGATGAAGAAGTCAGTCGTTTGACGACGTTGATTCAGACGAAATACGCGGTGGAAGGCGATCTGCGCCGTGAAGTGCAATCCAACGTGAAGCGGTTGATGGACATCAACTGCTACCGCGGGTTGCGCCACAAGCGCGGACTTCCAGTTCGCGGACAACGGACATCGACGAACGCCCGCACACGGAAAGGTCCGCGCGGCGCGGCGATCAAGAAGAAATAACCGCCGGTTCGCGGCGCCGCCGGCATTCTGCCGTGCGGACGCGGGCGCGGCCATGATGCGCGATTTCAGGAGGTAAGGCGAGGTGGCCAAAGAAAAGCGTAAAGCCAAGGGCAAGAAGAAACGGACATCGCTAAACACGACGACCGGGGTTGCCCACATTCAGGCGACATTCAACAACACGATCGTGTCGATCGCGGATACGCACGGCAATATCGTGTCCTGGTCAAGTGCTGGGCAATGCGGTTTCGTGGGCTCGCGAAAGAGCACGGCCTTTGCGGCGCAAGTGGCCGCCGAAGCCGCCGCGAAGAAAGCGATGGAATTGGGTCTGCGCGAAGTGCGCGTCCACGTAAACGGACCGGGCGCAGGGCGAGAGTCGGCCATCAGAGCGATACAGGCGGTCGGTTTGGATGTTACGCTGATCCGCGATGTGACAAGCATTCCGCACAACGGTTGCCGCCCCCCGAAGCGGCGCCGGGTGTAATGCCCTTTTTATCGGCAGGGTTGGTCCAAGGCAGAGTGGCTTGAACGGACGGCCTAACGCCAGGCAGCAAGGCCCAGGCGTAGGAGACATATACGGATGATCGCGAAAGAGTTTGTAGTTCCGAAATGGAAAAATATGCAGGACGGCGCAACCGCGAAGTTTGCGCGCTTTGTCATCGAACCTTTTGAGCGCGGCTATGGCACGACCATTGGCAACGCCCTCCGCCGTGTATTGCTGGCATCGCTGGAAGGTTCAGCGGTTACGGCAATCCGCGCGGAAAACGTTCAACACGAGTTTTCGGCCATCCCGAATGTGCGGGAAGACGTGACCGACATTGTGTTGAATTTCAAAAAGTGCGAATTGCGGTTGAACCGCGAAGAGCCTTTGATTTTCTCGTTCAAACACAAGGGCGATGGCCCTGTGACGGTGGGCGAAATTTTTAAGAGCCAGGATGTCGACGTGTTCAACCCTGACCATGTGGTCTTCACGTGCACGGCGGCTTCTGCCCTGGTTGAAATGGAAATCAAGGTGGCCCGTGGTCGCGGTTACGTGACGGCGGAACACTTTGAACTGGAACACGCCCCCTTGGGCACCATTTACCTGGACGCGAACTTCTCGCCCGTGACCCGCGTGAACTTCCTGGTGGAAGATGCGCGCGTGGGCCAACGGACCGACTATGACCGCTTAATCCTGGACGTGTGGACCAACGGCTCCATCACGCCGGATCTGGCGGTTCAGGAAGCCGCGGAATTGATTGTGGACCACCTTCGGATTTTCGTGAAGCAGGAAAGCGCCGAAGACAGCGCATCCAAACTGCCGAATCTCGCCGAAGATCCCGAAATGGCCCGCACCTTTGCCCGTTCCGTGGACGAGCTCGAATTGAGCGTCCGCGCGGCAAACTGCCTCAAGGCCGCAAGCATCAAGACCATCGGCGATCTGGTCTCGTATAACGAGAACGAGATGCTGAGCTTTCATAATTTCGGAAAAAAATCGCTGGACGAAATCAAGGCGATTCTGGAACCGATGGGCTTGTCCCTGGGCATGACGGCCCCGGCCACGCCCCGCCCGATTCCAAGCCTGGCCGCCATGCACATCGACGATGATGACGAAGAAGTCGAAGACATAGAAGAGTAACCTGCGGCGGGCCATTGCCGCCGGCCGGACGCAACGAGGTAGCCATACCATGAGACATCGAAAAGAAGGACGCCGCCTGGGACGATCGACCTCCCACCGCAAGGCGACCATGAAAAATCTCGCCATCGCGCTGTTCACTCACGACGCGATTGAAACGACCGTGGCGAAATCAAAGGAACTGCGCAAGTTCGCTGAACCGCTGATTACGCTGGCCAAACAAGACACGGTGGCCAACCGCCGCCTCGCGTTCGCGGCCCTGCGCCAGAACGACGTAGTGACGCGCCTGTTCACGGAAATTGCCCCGGCCTACAAGGAACGTCCCGGCGGCTACACGCGCATCTTGCGCCTTGGCAACCGGCTGGGCGATGCTGCCGAAATGGCCCGCATCGAGTTGGTCGGCCGCGGCGAGTATTCCGCCGACTAATCCAGCCCCCTTTGAATCAAACTCTCTTGTCAGCGGCTTGACGCAATCGAGCCGCTGACATCTTTTTTCCCGCAACTTGGCGCGCGGATTGGCCTGCTTGTCGAGTCCGCGAAGACGGCTTGCTATACTCATTTCATGGCGCGCACCTGGAAAAAACTGAGCGATATCAACACGGCAAAACTCACGCCCATGCTTCGGCAATACCTTGAAGCCAAAGCAGAGAGCGGCGAGTCCCTCCTCTTTTTCCGCATGGGCGACTTCTATGAGCTGTTCTTCGAAGACGCCGTGGAAGCCTCGCAACTCCTCGGTATCACCCTCACGTCACGCGACGGATCGGACAAGGAAGATCCCGTACCCATGGCGGGCGTGCCAGTACGATCCGTGGAGACTTACATTTCACGTGCGTTGAAGGCCGGTCGCACAGTCACTATCTGCGAACAGATGGAAGATCCGAAAGACGCGAAGGGGGTCGTAAAGCGAGCCGTCTCGCGCACGATTACTCCCGGCACCATAATGGAGCCCAACCTCCTCGAAGAGCGCACAAACAACTACCTTGCCGCTGTTTCCGTCCGAGGGGACAGAGCCGGCATGGCCTTTCTCGATGTCACCACCGGCGAATTCCTGGCCGCGGAAGTGCAAACCGACGCCGAGCGCACCATCGCCGACGAACTGACGCGCATGGCGCCCGTCGAAGTTCTATTCGCCGGAGGCCTCGTTGGCGACAGCGGCGATCGAATCCGCAAGCGCTTCCACGGCGTTTCGTTCACCGAACGCATGGACGACGAATTCGATCCTGCGTATGGCATGGATACCCTGCTGGATCAGTTCGGTCTGGCCACGCTAAAGGGCCTCGGCTTGGACGACGCATCCGAGGCCCTGGGCTGCGCCGGCGCTGTGCTCCACTACGTCAAGTCCACACAGCGCGACGCGGTCCCGCACCTGCGCCCTCCGCGTCGATATCATCCCGGCCACTTCGTCGTAATCGACGGAAACACGCAACGCAATCTCGAACTCGTGGAATCCCTCGCCGACAAGAAGCGTCATGGCACACTCCTCTCCGTAATCGATCGGACCTTGACCAGCATGGGTGGGCGCAAAATCCGCCAATGGATTCTGCATCCCCTGTTGGATGTCAACGAAATCGGCCGCCGGTTGGACGCCGTGGAAGAGTTATTTAACGACGGCGAACGCCGCATGCGCCTTCGCGAGGCATTGCAAGGCGTGGCCGATTTGGAGCGGCTCATGGGCCGGCTTACGGCCCGTGCCGGCGGCCCACGTGATATGAAGGCCCTGGGCACTTCGCTCGATCATACGCCGGGAGTGAAGGCCGTGCTGGCCCACGCGGTATCGCCGATGTTGGCCGATGTGGTGGGCGGCATGGATGAACTCCAGGACGTCCGATCCTGGATTGCCAACGCCATTGTCGCGGAACCGCCGCTCAGCCTCAACGACGGGAACATCATCGCCGATGGATACGATGCGGCGCTCGACGAATTGCGCGATCTGGTCCGCGGCGGGCGGGATTGGATCGCCAAGTTGCAGCGCGACGAAAGCGCGCGCACGGGCATCCCCAATCTCAAGGTGGGCTACAACAAGGTCTTTGGCTACTTCATCGAAGTCAGCAAAGGAAACGTCCACCTGGTACCGGAGGACTATGAGCGCAAACAGACCCTCGTAAACGCAGAACGCTACGTCACACCCACATTAAAATCGAGAGAAGAAGAAATCGTTACCGCACAAGAACGCATGTGTAAATTGGAGTATGACTTGTTCGTCGAGCTACGCGATCGGGTCTCCGCCCAGGCAAAGCGGATTCATGCCACGGCGGATGCGCTGGCGACCGTTGATGTCTTGTTGTCCCTTGCGGAGACTGCATCCCGCAATCAGTACGCCCGTCCCCAAGTTCACGACGGCGACGAATTACGTATTCGTGAAGGCCGGCACCCCGTGGTTGAAGACCTCATGTCGCGAAAAGACTTCGTTCCCAACGACACCCTTCTCGAATCCAAGGCAAACCTCCACATCGTGACCGGTCCGAATATGGCAGGCAAGTCAACCTATCTACGGCAGGTGGCGCTAATTGCACTGATGGCGCAGATTGGCAGCTACGTGCCCGCGGCCGGTGCACAAGTGGGCGTAGTCGACCGCATCTTCACCCGGGTCGGCGCGTCGGACAATCTCGTGCGCGGCGAAAGCACTTTTATGGTCGAGATGATCGAAACCGCGACCATCCTGAACATGGCCACCCGCAAGAGCCTCATCGTGCTCGACGAAATTGGCCGCGGCACAAGCACATTCGACGGTATCAGCATCGCATGGGCTGTCGCCGAACATATTCACGACACAATTGGTGCAAAGACACTGTTCGCCACGCACTACCACGAACTCACCGATCTGGCGAATCGGTTGGAACACGTGAAGAACGTAAATGTGGCCGTGCGCGAGTGGGGCGGCAAGGTCGTCTTTCTCTACCGCATCGTCGATGGCGGCGCGGATCACAGCTACGGCATCCAGGTAGCCAAATTGGCAGGATTGCCTCCTGTCGTGATCGAACGCGCACGCCTCATCATGGAATCACTCGAAGCCGGGAACCCCGGCATGGTGGGGCTCCCCGAACAAATGTATCTTTTCGGTCCCGCCAGCGAACCCGAACCGAGCAAAGTGGAGCAGGAACTCGACGCCGCCGACCTGGACGCGTTGTCTCCCAGAGAAGCGTTGGACTTTCTGTATCACTTAAAGCACATGATTGGAAAACCGCGGAAAAAATGACCAAATGAGCCAACCGGTGTCTGGTGGCAAATGTAACGTATATACAAAACCTGGAGATCCAATTCATGCCGCCTCTCGACAAACTCACCCAACTCAATCCGACCAAGAAAGCGTTTTCCCTGTTCGACGAATTCAAAACGTTTGCCTTCAAGGGAAACGTGATTGATCTGGCGGTCGGCGTGATCATTGGCGCAGCCTTCGCCAAAATCATTGACTCCCTCGTAAAAAACATTATCATGCCCCTCGTCAGCGTGGCGACTCCAGCCGAACAGGGCTACGTGGAATGGAAAGCGCTGATTAACGGCAAAGAAATCCCTTACGGGCTCTTTATCGGCGAAGTTGTCAATTTCCTGATTGTGGCGCTTGTGTTGTTCATCTTCATTGTCAAGTTCCTGGGCTGGATCATCAAGGCCAAGAAAGAAGAAGCAGTAACGGCGCCGCCCCCGCTCACCAAAGACCAAGAATTGCTCACGGAGATTCGCGATTTGCTTCTGGCACAACAACCCAAGTAAACGCCGCTTTCCGCAATGCGCAGCCAACAGTGCGCAATTCGCGTGGGTTTGCCGGCGACAGAAGCGCGATAGAGCCTGGAAAGCGACTCTTCCCTGGTGTTTGGACACCCATCCCTACTGTTTCGTATAATAGGGGATTATTTGTGGAGCCGGGCATTGCCGCGATTTACAGCGGCACGCCGGGGCCGATTCGGGAAGGTACTGCCGTGTCCAAGATTGAAATCTACGATTGCACCTTGCGCGATGGCGCGCAAGGACCTCGCGTTAAGTTTTCGTCGGAAGATCAGCTTCGAATAGTAAAGGAGCTCGATTCGTTTGGCGTGTCTTATATTGAAGGCGGGCAGCCCGGGTCCAATCCGAAGGCGGCGGAGCTGTTTGAGCGGGCCCGCGATCTGGATCTGAAGCAGGCCAAAATGGCGGCCTTCGGCAGCACCCGCCACCCAAAACACAGTGCGGAAGACGACCCGAATTTGAAGGCCCTCCTCGATGCCCAGACCGAAGTGGTCACCATTTTCGCAAAGTCATCGCCGTTGCATGCGAAGGAAATCCTGCGCGTGTCGCTGGAGGAAAATCTTCAAATTGTCGCGGATTCCGTTGCCTTCCTGAAGGCCAATGGCCGGCGCGTGTTTCTGGATGCTGAACACTTTTTTGACGGGTACTACGAAGACAACGAGTACGCCCTGACCGTCTTGGAGATCGCTTACCGGGCCGGGGCCGAAGTGTTTATTCTCTGCGACACAAACGGCGGACGCCTCCCGTGGGAAGTGGGCGATGCGACGCGCGCAGTGCGGTTGCGGCTGCCGGACGCGCCCATTGGAATCCATACGCACAACGATGCCGGTTGCGCCGTGGCGAACACGCTGGCCGCCGTGCGTGAAGGCGCGACTCAAATTCAGGGATGTATCAACGGATACGGTGAGCGCACCGGCAATGCAAACCTGTGCACCATCATTGCCAATCTCCAACTCAAGATGGATCTGCCCGTGGTGTCTCCGGATCGGTTGGCCCGGCTCACTCATCTCTCCCACTTTGTGGCAGAAATGGCAAACATGACCCATCGCGATAATCAACCGTTCGTGGGGCGCGACGCGTTCACCCACAAAGGCGGTATGCACGCGGATGCTGTATATAAACTCAAGGCCAGTTACGAACACATCGATCCCGCCCTGGTCGGCAATCGCACGACAATTTCGGTGAGCGAAGTCGCCGGAAGGTCAAGCCTGTTGCAGAAAGCCGCGGAGTTCGGCATCGATCTCGAACGTGACGCGCCCGAAACGCGGGAAGTATTGCGCCAGATCAAGGACATGGAAAACGAAGGATACGAATTCGAAGGAGCGGACGCGTCCCTCGAATTGCTCATGCGGCGCGCGCGCAAGGAATATGATCCATTTTTCACACTACAAGGATTTCGTGTCAGCGTATATCGTCATGACGTGGGCAAAAGCGCTACCACCGAGGCGACGGTGAAACTCACCCTCCCCGACGGTACGCCTCGCCATACCGCCGCCGAAGGCAATGGTCCCGTGGACGCCTTGAACAACGCACTCCGGCGCGCACTGGAAGATCAGTATCCAGAACTGAACGAGGTGCACCTCGAGGATTACAAAGTCCGCATACTCGACGCACAGTCCGCCACGCGCGCAAAAACCCGCGTGCAAATCGAGTCGACCGACGGAGTACACGAATGGGACACGGTGGGGGTATCCGAAAACATCATCGCCGCTTCCTACCGGGCCCTGGCAGACAGCATTGAATACAAGCTGTTGTTGTCCAGGAAGCCGGTGACCGTGTAGCGAAGTAGACGCGGCGGCTAGACACCTCCGTGCCGCCCAACCACCACTCGTGCTGGCTTTTATTCCCTCGGCTCGCCGGTGCGCAGCAATGCCCGGACACGTAGATGCCGAGTGCGGCAGGAATTGCCTTCCGGTTGCAAAAACGCGCCTGCGGCCTTACGATGCCTCTGAGGATTCGCTTGCACGCGAA
Source organism: Candidatus Hydrogenedentota bacterium (assembly GCA_045863295.1). Classification (GTDB taxonomy): domain Bacteria; phylum Hydrogenedentota; class Hydrogenedentia; order Hydrogenedentales; family SLHB01; genus BTWA01. The sequence goes on along the minus strand of BTWA01000016.1, from coordinate 110,974 downwards.
TCCGTGTGTGGGTAATCAACCAGCGCAACGCCGGGGCATCATGAAAGCACTCCGATATTGTTGGATTATTCCTCTTCTACTGTCTCTTCACGCATGCCAGACGGTTCCGGAATCCGATCAGGCCGAAACGGCCAAGCCTGATGAACAAGCCGCACCCGATCGCGAACGGGCCACTGGTCCGGGCCTCGCGCCGTTGGCTGATCGGCTGGTGTGCCTGGATCCCGGTCACGGCGGACCCTGGCCCGGTGCCGTAGCGCCGTCGAATGGAATCCGCGAAGCGGATGTGAACTTGGCCGTCGCGTTGCAAGCCAAGACCATTCTGGAGCAGGCCGGTGTACGCGTACTCATGACGCGGGAAACAGACACGGCGCTCGTTGCGGATTCCTTATCCAAAGACCTCGCCGCGCGCGCGGATTTCGCAAACCGCGCAGACGCAGACCTGTTTGTAAGCGTCCATCACAATGCGGACATTCAAAGCGGTTCGCCCAAAAACGATCTCGAGGTGTATTACAAACTGGGCGACGACGCGGCGAGTCTCGATTTGGCAGGTTGCCTGGTCGAGACGCTATCGCGCGGCGCGGTGACGTCCGAAGCCCCAAAACGGTTATTGCCCGGCAACTATAAAGTACTGCGGCTGTCCCACATGCCCGCTGTGTTGCTGGAGACCGCATACGTAACCGATGCGGCTTCGGCGGAACGGCTGGCTTCACCGGAAGGCATCGCCGCAGAGGCCAAGGCAATCGCCGACGGAATCATCCAGTACTTCACGCTTGACCCACCTTTCGTGGCTGGCATTGATGCACGCGAACTGGATCAAGGCGGCATCCATGAGATCATGGTCGGCCTGCCGAGGGGGATGCCTGTAGACAGCGCCTCCATAAACGTGTTGATCGATGGAATACCACGAAGCGGAGAGATCGATTTCGTGGCCGCCGGATTCATCTGGACCTTGCACGATCCCCTGCCTAACGGACCACACACGATCAACGTTCGCGGCAAGAATCTGAAAGGCGCCAGTTTCAGCGGTTTTGCCCCTGTGGCCATTGCACGTCCACCGGCAACCATTCTCGTAAATCAACAGCCGCCAGCAGCGCCCCAGGGCAGTTCCATGGAAATGATGATGCAAGTGCGCGTGCTCGATCCCTCCGGATTCCCGGTGGCGGACGGCACCCCGGTCAGGCTTGCAGAGACTGGCCAGACGGCCCAGACGTTCGATGGCGTGGTCGAGTTCTATGCACCGGCGGACCGGCTCCCAGAATCGATGACATTTGAAGCAGGCGAAGCGAAAGTAGGCTGGCGGCTCGCGGGAGGAGGACCTCCCATGCGCAGCCTTCGCGTCAAAGACAAGGAAACCGGCAATCCAGTGCCGGGGTCTGTAATTGCTGCCGACGGACTGAGCCTCGGCGTTACAAGCCAGGGCGGTTGGCTGGCCTTACCGGAATCGCTGTCAAATATCATCGCAATGCGCAACGGCTATTTGCGGGAACCAGTCACTTTGGGTGCGGGCCATACGGACATCCTCCTCACTCCGATGTCCGATCCGGCTGTCCGTGGCCGCGTCATCGTAATCGATGCGGCGGCAGGTGGCCGTGATCCGGGCATGGCGGGGCCAACCGGCCTGCGGGGAAGCGATGTTGCACTGGACGTTTCCCAGCGCATTGCAGGCATGCTGCGCGACCTGGGCGCGGAAGTCCACTTGTCCCGCGTCGGCGACGAGGAAATCTCCGACGTGGAACGGGTGCTCATGGCGGAAGATTTGGGGGCCGAAGTGCTGGTCTCAGTCGCATTTGGTCTAACCCCCGCCCGAGCCAAGGTACTCGCGGCCGATGGATACCAGCGGACCGACCTCCAGACGTATGTGGGTCACTACCCGGAAAGTCCCAATGGCCAGAAACTTGCCAGCGCGATGGCCGCCCTCTTGGAAGGAACAACCGTAACGCCCTGCGTCTCCTATGTAGTCCAGCAGACAGGATCCGTGGCGGTGCAAGTACAGCCGGGCACCGTCGAAGACCCGGCTATGGAAGCCAAACTGCGTGCGCCGGCCGCGCGCAAGGCCGTGGCGGACGCGATTACTCAAGGGCTGGTGCGGTACTTCCAAGAGACACCGAGGTGAATGTTCAAAAGCACAAAGTGCTTGGATTCATCGCCGGGCCGACTGCGTTTGCAGTGATTTTGTCGTCGCCGTTGCCCGATGGAATGACGGCCGAAGGACAACGCGTCGGCGCAGTGGCTGTCTTGATGGCAATCTGGTGGATTTCCGAGGCCATTGCCATTCCCGCGACTGCGCTGCTGCCTTTGGCCCTCATGCCCCTCCTGGGTGTGGCTTCTCCCAAAGACATGGCCGGGGCATACGGCGATCCCACGGTATTCCTATTTGCCGGCGGCTTTTTTATGGCGGCCGCCATGCAAAAATGGAACTTGCACGAGCGCATTGCGCTGAACATATTGAGCCGCACGGGAACCAATCCGGCGGCGCTTGTCGGCGGCTTCATGATAGCCACAGCGCTGCTTTCCATGTGGATTTCGAACACCGCCACGGCCGTAATGATGGCCCCCATCGGCATAGCTGTGATTCAGTCCTTTCGCAGCAACGACCGGCCAGAGCGGGTCGCCGCGTTTGCCACGGCCATTATGCTGGGCATTGCATACGCGGCGAGTATCGGGGGGATGGCGACGCTGGTGGGCACGCCACCCAATCTTATCTTCGTTGGGCAACTGCGCAACTTATACCCCCAGGCGCCAGTGCCCACGTTTGGACAATGGATTCTCATCGGCCTGCCGTTACTGGCGTTGATGCTTCCGCTAACTTGGGCAGTTCTGGTGTTTGTTGTGCACCGTATGCCTGCAGCCTCGGACCGCTCCCAAACGGCCGCCGCCATTGCCGCCAAACGAAACCAGTTGGGGCCGATAGGGCGTGGCGAGATGGTAGTGTTGTGTGTGGTCAGTTGCGCGGCGCTGGCCTGGATCTTCCGGGCCGATCTTGACATGGGGTTTGTCATCGTCCCGGGATGGTCACGACTTCTGCCCAATCCTGCCTTGGTCGATGATTCCACCGTCGCAATGTTGTTTGCCGCTTTGCTTTTTGTCCTACCTATTCACCCCCGGAAAGGGGAATTTGCTTTGGACTGGGAAACGGCCCGGACTATCCCCTGGGGGGTGCTGATGCTCTTTGGCGGGGGCTTGGCCATCGCAAAGGGGTTTGCCGAAAGCGGGCTGGTTTCTTGGATGGGTGAACGGCTTTCGGTGTTGGGTGGGCTGCCTCCGCTGGCAATGATTCTTGCCGTGTGCGTGTTGCTTACATTTGTCACTGAAGTCACGTCGAATACGGCCACAACGTCCATCATGTTGCCCATCCTCGCGGCGGCCGCGGCCTCGTCCCTGCAGGTTCACCCATTCACACTGATGATCCCAGCCACGTTGAGCGCCTCGTGCGCATTCATGCTCCCGGTGGCTACCCCTCCGAACGCACTGGTATTTGGCAGCGGTTATGTTTCCGTGCCTCAGATGGCACGTGCCGGTTTTCTGCTGAACTGGATTGGGGTCGCGGTGATCGGTTCGCTGACGTATTTTCTGGTCCCTTGGGTATTCAATTTGGACTTGGGAACGGTGCCGGATTGGGCCAATGTCCCCTCTGCGGCGCATTAGTGTTCCTCAAAATGAGAAAATTGCTTTTTACCTCACACGAATGATTGTATAGTAATCCTGAATGCATGGCGGTTGGGTGGCATGCCGGCGTCTATTCGGCGCATGAGGGGAGGGTTGAATCCAATGTCTGAGGAACAGCGTTCCGCGCAATTGGGGGATGAACTTGTCCGCCGTGACATGATCACGCGGGAGGAATTGGAAAAAGCACAGAAGCGTGAAGAGCAAACTGGCACGCCCTGGTACCGGTATCTGCTGCAAGTGGGGAAAGTACCGTTTGATGTCGTGGGCGATGTGCTCACCCACGAATTTCATTCCGAGCAAGTAAGAAAAGAACACGATTCCCTGGGGCGCGCGCTGGTCGAGATCAAAGCGATCACGGAAGCGCAATTGAAAGAAGCGCTTGCCGAACAGAAGCGCACCGGGCGCTTGCTGGGAAATATTCTGGAAAAGCGTGGATTCATAACACCTGTAGTAAAGGCAAAGGCACTGGCACGGCAAAACGGGCTTGAATTCTCGGAACTCGACAAGACGCCAAGTGCAAAGAGTGCGTTGGAAGCGGTGCCTCATAACCTGGCAACGAAATATCAGATCATTCCGATCAAGATCGAGGGTGACAAAGTTACTGTTCTGATTACTGAGCCTCAGGTTCGCGATTCTCTGGGCTCGCTCGGCGTAATTCTGAATAAACGCATTTATCCCGTCATGACCACTTCCGACAACTTGAAGGAGGAGATCAAGAAGCGATACTCGTCGGCCAAGCAATCGCTCTCCGCTGAGCCCGCAAGGCCAGCGCCGGAACAACCGGCAAAATCCGCCGCTGGAGCAAAGGCAAAGACGAAAGCCGCTGAACCGGCCAAAGCAAAGGAACCAGCTCCCAAAGGAAAGACCACAGCCGCACAGAAAGAGGAGGCGAAAGCCGTGAGTACCGAAGCAACGTCCAACAAGGTCAATCGGTTCGAAGACATAGTGCGCGAGGCCCAAGGCGCGCCGGTGGTGAAGCTGGTATCGACAATCATCGAAGGCGCTGTAAATTCAGGCGCAACCGATATACACATGGATCCGCAGGAACCTGAAATGCGGGTTCGCTACCGCATAGACGGTGTCCTTCACGACGTGATGAGCATCGCACCGGAAATTGAAGCAGCGGTCATTTCACGCATCAAGATTCTGGCGGATCTCGACATAACGGAAACACGCCGTCCACAAGACGGGCACATCAGCCTCGAAGTGGGAGACGATGAGTTCGACGTTCGCGTCGCAACGCTCCCAACGTACCTCGGTGAGCGCATCGTCATGCGGCTCTTGGATCAGACTTCCGTGCTCGCGGGCATCAAAGATTTGGGTCTGGATCCCGACGGTGAAAAAATACTCCTCGAAATGTTAAAGCAACCGTACGGAATGATCCTCGTTACCGGACCCACCGGCAGCGGAAAAACGACCACCCTGTATGCCTCGCTCAATCAAAAGAATGTCTTGACGGACAGCATCGTAACCATTGAAGATCCCGTGGAGTATCAACTCTCCGGCATCAATCAGGTGCAAATTGATCCAGACATTGATGTGACATTTGCCAGCACGTTGAGAGCTTCGCTACGGCAGGATATTGACGTACTGCTTGTAGGCGAAATTCGCGACGCCGACACTGCGCGTATTGCCGTTCGCGCAGCCATGACCGGGCACTTGGTCTTCAGCACGTTGCACACCAACGATGCGCCGGAAGCCATCAGCACGTTACGCAACATGGGCGTACCGTCCTACTTGATTGCGAGCGCGTTAACCGCCGTCATCGCCCAGCGTTTGGTGCGAAAGATCTGCCCGCACTGCAAAACCTCGTTTGTACCTCCGAAACCCCTGCTCAAGTCGATTCGATTGCCGGAAACGACGAAGAAACTGTATAAGGGCAAAGGCTGTGACCAGTGCTATCACACCGGTAGCAAGGGCCGCACCGCCATTTTCGAGATCCTGGAAATCACCCCGGAGATTCGACGGATGATTGCGGCGGATGATCCGATTGAGAAAATAACCAAGGCCGCCAAATTGAAGACAATGGCAGACAGTTGCCGAAATAAAGTGAAGGAAGGCATTGTCACGGCGGAAGAATTCCTTAGAGTTATCCGCACATGACCTGTTAAGTAGACTGGCTCACACCCCGGTACAGCCTGAAATGGCCGCTACCGGGGTTCTTCTTTTGTGAATAACCTGTTAATAAGTTGATTTTACCGGGAGTCTAAATACTTTTGAAATCCTACCGACGAATATAAACAAAGTTGTCTGAACGACTACATGGAGACCCACAAATTGATTAAAAAGAATACCTTGTTTATTCTATATAAACAATTGCAAATAAACATCTTATGTTGTAATGTAGTCTTAATCTAAAAATATATCTGGCCAGCCCAAAGCACATTGTTCCTTATTGTGAATAAATTGGGGGATAACCGGTTCAAACGTCCTGATTTCAACCAGATAGGTCATGTGAATAACTTTGTTGTGTTTCGATTAGAAATATATCCCCACGCCCTGTGAATAAGACCCAAAAAACGTGGGGACAAGCCGTTTAAAAAAGGGATAGTTATCCAAAACAAAGGGAGCCGAAGACCCAATTTCGTAAAAGACGGTGGAAAATGTGTATAAGTCAAACAGGTTTTCCACTCGTTACTCCACGGGCTAACCGATTACAAAATAGAAAGTTAAGTCCCTTTTACCAGTTATTCAGTTCCCGATGACTACGATGACTCTCTTTTAATGCGAGATCATTCGAGTTATTATATGCGCGATTGATTCGAGGGGAATGCTTCACTAGACTTCAGTCCGCTCTTCCTTTGATTCTCGTTGATGGCAGGTAGAGCGGTGGTTTTTGCAACGCGGGATGGAGAGACATGAAAATCGTTATTGCTCGCCAGCATTTGCTCGACGCCGTCAATAAGGTCAAGACCGTTGTCTCGCCCAAGTCGGCCCTGCCCATTCTATCGCACCTGCTTATTGAGGCCAGCGACGGTCGCCTGAAACTGACCGCCACTGATCTCAAGGTTAGCATTGAGTGTGGTATCGATTGCGACGTCCTGGAGCCGGGTTCTATGACCGTATCAGCACAAAGGCTGCAATCGATTCTAGCCGAGCTTCCAGAAGGCGAAGTAACCTTGACGCTGGGCGACAACAACGTCATTTCCTTGTCCCGTGGAAAGATTCAAACCAAGCTGTTCAGTATGGCTCCAGAGGAGTTTCCACCGGTTCGTTCGTTTGATGGCATTGAGCCCTTGGTACTCCCGCAAATGGTATTGAAAACAATTTTTCTTCGAACCAGTTTTGCTATCTGTTCCGATCAGGCCCGATACAATCTCACCGGACTGTTGTGTGAACTCAGCGATTCCCAATTGACCGCCGTTTCGACCGATGGCCGACGCATGAGTCTGTACCGGCAAGTAGAGGGAATACCGTCTGGTGTTGATTTGAAAGTCATTATTCCCGGAAAGATGATTAGCGAATTGGAACGCTTACTGGGTGATGATCAGGAAGTTAAGGTCTTTATCGACGAAACGCAAGCTGCATTTGAATTTGGATCGCTGCGTCTAGTTACAGCGCTCATTGAAGGCACATTTCCAAATTACGACATGGTCATTCCCAAGAAGCACGATAAGGAAGCGGTGTTTGATACATCCGCGTTTCTGGAAGCGGTCCGCCGAACCCGAACCATGACCAACGACAAATTCAATTCGGTCCGGTTTATTCTGGATGGAAATGTATTGACCTTACGGGTGGTCACACCCGAAGTGGGCGAATATGAAGAAGAGATGCCCGTTGAATTTGGTGGGGGAAAACTCGAAATTGCGTTCAACCCGGATTTCATTCTCGATGTGCTACGACGGATCAATTCGCCGAAGATATGCTTGGTTTTGAAAGATACGATGAGTCCGGGCGTATTGAAACCGTTCGAGGATGGCCCTTCAGACAACTACTTGAACGTAATCATGCCCATTCGAATTTGATCCCCGATCAAATAATTGCAGAGTAAGAAGGCTGGTGTACAAAAACATCAGCCTTTTCTATTAACCCAAGATATTGTGGTGCCCGTTTCGGAAACGCCCTATCTGCCTTGTGAATAACTTCTGAATAAGTCTACCACTTTTCGACTTGACCCATTACATCTCTAGACCTTAAATCGCCTTATAGAAAATGAAGATCGTATATAAAGGTAAGTCATTAATTGACTTATAACCAATATTCATGGCAAATCATGTTATCAGAAACGACCAAAAATAGATTATTTATTTGTCAATAGATTAAGTCTAAAGTGTGAATAACTTGTGAATAAACCCCGGTTCTCAAAAAAAGTCCCAACTTCATCCTCAATCCGACTCTTCCAGTTCCAACTCTAGACTTGAGCCTACGTTAACTGGGGATTATGCTTCGGCAATAACAGACAGAAAGGCACTTGTTATGGCCCGAAAGAAGACTGTCCTGGTTGTCGTAGCCCATGCAGACGATATGGAGTTTCTTGCAGGGGGTACCGTGGCCCGATTCGTCGATGAAAGAGGTTACGCACTTTATGAATATATACTTACAGATAATGCCAAGGGGTCGCACCGATTGACGGCAGACGAAGTAAAAGCCCTTTCAGCCCGGGAAGCAGTGGAAGCGGGCCAATACCTTGGACTGAAATCGGTGCGATTTGGAGAATATGAAGACGGCGAATTGAACCAAGAGAATCCTAACGTATTGCGTGGCAAGGTGATGGACTATATTCGCGAGATTCGCGCCGACATCGTTATGAGTTGGGATCCGTTCGCTCCGTTTGAGGAGCATCCCGACCACCGGGTAACCGGAATGGCTGCATTGGAGGCCGCGTCCTTCTCGGGGAATCCAAAATTTCACCCGGAATCGAACTATGACCCATATCCCGTGACGGAGGCCTATTGGTTTGCAAAGCACCCGCGTGACGCGTCCCTTTTTGTCGAGATTACGAGAACTTTTGAAAAGAAAGTCGCCGCGCTTCTTATGCACCGGTGCCAAATGGATTTAATGATTGACCATTTGATCCAAGAGGCATCCATACTTGGAATTGATGTTCCCGTGCTGCAAAAGGATTCTTGGGAAGAGCACCAAAGAATCATTCGTTCTAACCTGCACAGTTATTTTGCCGCTGTTGGACAGCGAGCAGGCTATCCGCTGGCAGAACAGTTTCGTTACCAGAAGTTGGGCCACTTGGACGCTGTGGTCAGTGGCCGTTACCTCGAACCTGATTTTCAGTAAGCTTGGCTTATTTTGACAAGTTTGCCACAGCCCAATGATGACTGAGTCTTTGACCTTTGCTACTATGAGTGATTCGGTACGCTTGAAACTAGATTTCGTGGTGATGGGCATAGGAGTGAGATCATGAATCGTTGCGGACGCTTCTGCCTGCTCGTTATAGGCATGGTACTTGCCGCTGGTTTGGCATTACCCGGATGCGGCGCTCCCCCTGAACCAACCGGTTCCCCATCCAGTTCAACCCCGGCAACGGGAGTCGACGACGACAAAGCCGCGAAGTTGGTTTCGCCGGTTGAACTAGCCGACGACAGGGCCGATCCCAACGGAGTCACCGGCGACTGGGTCGTCCAGCGCATTCCGGTCGAACCGGGTCATCTCAATGTAGTGCTGGATACGGCCGATGCTTATTCCAACCGGATCATGATGTATACGTTTGAGAGCGCCTTGGAACAGAATAAGGCCACGCTTGAACCCAAGTTGATGTTGGCGGAATCCTACGAAGTTTCCGATGATCACCTCGTTTACACGTATAAGATTCGCAAAGACGCCTATTTTTCCGACGGACAACCATTGACGGCCCATGACATTCTTTTCACGCACGACGCCATCAAGAATCCAGCGAACGAAACGGCAGGCCTTCGAAACTATTACAAAGATGTGGTGAAAGCCGAACTGATTGATGACTACACGATCCAATTCACCTGCGCCAAACCGTATTTTCGAAATCTTCTGATCCTGGGAGGTATCCCGGTTTATCCGAAACACGTTTATGGCACCGGCGACTTCAATTTACATCCCGCAAACCGCAAGCCCGTGGGATCAGGTCCATACATATTCGAATCGTGGGAGACGAACCAGCAAATCGTCTTCAAACGCAATCCGAATTACTGGAACAAGGAACCTAAATTCTTTCCGGAAAAAATGGTGTACAAAGTCATCACCGACGACAATTCGGCCTTCCAAGTGTTGGAGCGGCAGGAATTGGATGCCATTATGCAGCTTCAGCCGGAACAATGGATCAATCAGGCCGCGACGCCGGAGTTCGAGGCCAAGTTTGCGAAGTATGTGAATTGGGCCCCGCAGGGGTACTTGGGTAACTACAGTTACGTTGCATGGAATTTGCGCAAGCCCCAGTTCAAGCAGAAGGAAGTACGCCAGGCCCTAACCCTGTTGTTTAACCGGCAACTCCTGGTGGACAAGATCTGGCACGGCTATGGCAAAGTCATTTCTGGCCCGGCATTTTCGGAAAGCCCTGACTACGACAAGTCCATTGCTCCATGGCCTTTTGATCCGGAAGCCGCCAAAGCAAAACTGGATGCGGCCGGCTGGAAAGACAGCGACACCGACGGGGTTCGAGACAAGGACGGGGTGAAGTTGAGCTTTGAGTTGATGTATCCGCCCGGACGGGAAGAAGTGCGCCAGATGGCTGTTGTGTACAAAGAGGAGCTCGCGAAAGCGGGGGTGGATCTCCGCATTCGCGAGATCGAATGGGCCAGGTTTATCGAAAATATTACCAAGCGTGAATTCGACTCAGTCACGTTGTCATGGGCGATTCCGCCAGACTCCGACCCCTATCAACTATGGCATTCGAGCCAGGTGGAGAACGGCGACAACTATCCCGGTTTCGTGAGCGCCGAGATGGACGAGCTAGTGGAGAAAATACGCGAAGAATTCGATCCCGAGAAGCGATCCGCACTTTGGCATAGGGTCCACGCCATACTGCACGAGGAACAACCGTACACGTTCTTCATGAATCGCCTTCAAATGATTGCGATTGCAAAGCGCTTTCAAGGCGTGAAGATGTACCGCGTCGGATTCGAAGAACCGCAATGGTGGGTGCCCGCGGGTCAGCAAAAATATGCGCCGTGAAGTAAGCGTGGTTTCGTGAAGAGACAGACGCATCGGTTGAATGGATAGTATTGAGGCTGGTTTGAAATTCACTGGTGAACATTTGTATGTCCGTGATGAGCGCGGGTGGAGCGCCGAAACGTGAAGGCATATCTGCTGCGGCGCCTGATGCTCATCGTGCCTACCCTATTGGGCATTACCTTTCTTATCTTTATGGTCATCCAGTTGGCTCCGGGAAGTCCCGTGACAATCCGGTTGATGCGGATGGAAGGGGCCGCGGGCCGCGATTCAATTCCGCGCGAGGTTATCGAACAAACAAAGAAACTGTATGGATTGGATAAGCCCATACCGGTTCAATACGCTAAATGGCTGATGCGAATTGCAACGCTTGATTTCGGAGACTCCTACAAGGATCGCCGGCCGGTCATCGACAAGATCGGCGATGCATTGCCCATTACGCTTCAACTCAACATCATTTCGCTGTTCCTCATCTACCTGATATCCGTTCCCTTGGGAGTGTTTTCCGCGGTAAAGCAGCATAGCTGGGCGGATACGATTATCACGGTCTTTCTTTTCATCCTGTACAGCCTGCCCACGTTTTGGGTTGCCATGATGCTCATTTACTACCTTGGCAGCGGCCGGCATTTGGAAGTGTTTCCCATTTATGGGCTCAATTCTCTCGGCGCGGATCAAATGCCGTGGCCCAAATGGTTAGCGGACAGGGCATGGCATCTGGCCCTTCCCGTCTTTTGTTTAACCTATGCGGGGCTGGCCGAGGTCTCCCGCTTTCAACGCGCGGGCATGCTCGAAGTCATCCGGCAGGACTACATCCGCACCGCCCGTGCGTATGGTTTCAGCGAGAAAGTCGTCATCTTCAAGTACGCGATGCGTAATTCGTTGATCCCGATCATGACCCTACTTGGTTCGCTTCTCCCGGCAATGCTGGGAGGCAGCGTAATCATCGAGCAGATCTTCAACATTCCCGGGATGGGCCGACTCATCTTTGAAGCGGTCCTGTCTCGGGACTATCCTCTGATGATGGGCATTCTAACCATCTCGGCGTTGCTTACCCTGATTGGACTGATTCTTACGGAAGTGTTGTATGTTCTAACCGATCCACGGGTGCGGTTCGAGTGAGTGCGGCGCCGACAGAACCGCTCCTCCATCCGCCGGCGGGGCCACTGGCCGAAGCCGTCCATGCCGGGTACTGGCGCCTGGTGTGGCGGCAATTCTGCAGGCGAAAGGTGTCATTGGCCGCGATGATCTTCCTGATGCTGTTGGCCTTGATTGCCGTAGTGGCGCCCTTTCTGGCCGGGGATGTTCCGATTCTGATGAAGAAAGACGGCCGCACGTTTCTATTTCCCAATGCGATAGGCTACAACGCGCTGATTTCGGTGGACTTCGGTACATGGCGGCCCAGCGCCGCCAATGGCGAATGGGCCGTGTGGCCCCCCATTCCGTTCTCGCCATACCGCACGGACCTATTCAAAGTGCTGGAAAAGCCCGGCCGGACACACTTGCTGGGCACGGACAACGTGGGCAGGGACGTGTTGAGCCGGCTCATCTGGGGTGCGCGCATTTCAATGACTGTCGGGTTTGTCGCGATGGGCATTTCCGTCGCGATCGGCGTTTTGCTGGGGTGTCTTGCAGGGTACTACGGGGGATGGGCGGACGCCGTCATACTCCGAGTGATTGAAGTGGTGTTGTGTTTTCCGTTGTTCATTCTGATTCTGGCGATCATGGCCTTTCTACCGCCCAGTATTTACAACGTGATGGTGGTGCTTGGATTGTTTGGCTGGACCAGCATCGCACGACTGGTTCGAGGCGAGTTCCTCAAGTTGCGTGAAAGTGACTTTGCCACGGCGGCGCGCGCCACTGGCCTGACGGACGCGCGCATCATGTTTCGGCACCTACTGCCAAACGCCTTGTCGCCGGTGCTGGTGGCGGCAACGTTTGGTGTCGCCTCCGCAATCCTGGCGGAGAATGCACTAACGTTTCTCGGATTCGGCGTCCCGCCGCCCGCCGCAAGTTGGGGCCAACTTCTTTCGCAAGCCTACGTGTATCTCTTTCGTGGTGCGTGGTGGCTTGTCGTGTATCCAGGCTTGGCGATCTTCGCCACCGTCACGGCGTTTAACCTCGTCGGTGAAGGCCTTCAAGACGCCATGGATCCGAGACTTCGCCAATGAGCAAACCGGATATTGCCCTTGAAGTAAAGGAATTGAAAACGGAGTTCAGGACGGACAACGGCGTGGCCCGTGCCGTCGACGGCGTATCGTTTGTCTTGCATCAGGGAAAAACACTGGCGTTGGTAGGCGAAAGCGGGTGCGGAAAAAGCGTGACGTCCCTTTCGATAATGCGCCTGATACCAAGCCCTCCCGGACGCATCGTAAGCGGCGATATTCTGTTCGAAGGGAAAAACCTTCGAACAACGCCGGAGAGTACAATGCGCACGATTCGCGGCAATGGAATTTCGATGATTTTCCAAGAGCCGATGACCTCGCTGAATCCGGTGTTTCGCGTGGGGAGCCAAATTGCCTCCGCGATCCGCGTGCATCGCGACGTGTCCAAGCTCGAGGCCCGGAATCTGGCGATTGAGATGCTGCGAAAAGTAGGCATTTCATCCCCGGAAAAACGGGTGGACGACTATCCGTTTCAGATGTCTGGAGGTATGCGGCAAAGGGTAATGATTGCCATGGCATTGGCCTGCAATCCCAAGGTCCTGATAGCCGACGAGCCCACGACCGCGCTCGACGTCACCATCCAGGCGCAAATCCTTGATCTTCTACGGCAACTGCAATCCGAGTTCAACATGGCCGTGCTCTTGATCACGCACAATCTGGGCATCGTGGCGGAAATGGCGGAGGAAGTCGCCATCATGTACGCAGGCAAGATTGTGGAACAGGCCCCGGTAAAGGCCATGTTTGATTCGCCCCAACATCCGTACACACAAGGGTTGTTCCGGTCCCTGCCGAGCCTGACGGAGCGGCGCGATACATTGTTCAACATTCGCGGTATTGTACCCCCCGCGACACGCTATCCCGCGGGGTGCCGGTTTCACCCACGATGTCTTTACACGATGGAACGGTGTAAGTCCGATCCCCCGGGGATACTTGTCGGGGAAGATCATACCGCGGTCTGTTGGCTCCATGACCCCGTAGCCATGAAGGAAGAAGGGCGCCCCGTTGGGTTGCATGACGCACAGGCGGGCCGGCCATGAACTCGAACGGCCCGCTGTTGACAGTAGAAAACCTGGTAAAGCACTTCCCCGTGCGCAGAGGGGCATTGTCGCGCATCCAAGGGTACGTGCGAGCCGTCGACGACGTCAGTTTCGCCATCCGGCGCGGTGAAACACTGAGTCTGGTAGGGGAAAGCGGCAGCGGAAAGACCACCTGTGGCCGGGCCATACTGAGATTGATTGAACCAACGTCAGGCCGGATCACGTTCGATGGCGTGCCTATTTCAGGGTTAAGCCAGCGCGCGTTCCGGTCCATGCGAAAGCGCATGCAAATTGTGTTTCAGGATCCGTTTGGCTCGTTGAATCCCCGCATGACTGTCTATTCCGTATTGACGGAGGCAATGGGTGCGCACGGTATCGTGCCGCGTGGCAAACGCGGCGCGCGCGTAGCGGAGTTGCTGGATATGGTGGGCCTACCCTCGGAATCGGCGGATCGGTATCCGCACGAATTCAGCGGTGGGCAGCGTCAACGCCTCGGTATCGCCAGGGCACTGGCGGTTGAGCCGGAGCTAATCGTTGCCGATGAGCCGGTATCCGCGCTGGATGTATCCATCCAGGCGCAGATATTGAATTTGATGAAAGAATTGCAGAACCGGCTAGGCTTGACGTATTTGTTCATAGGCCACGATCTCAGTGTAGTCCGGCATATTTCAACCGCCGTGGCGGTCATGTACCTGGGGCGCATAGTGGAAATGGGACCGGTGGACGAGATATTTGAGCGGCCGGTTCATCCGTATACAAAGGCGTTGCTGTCCGCAGTCCCCGTATTGCATCCCGGAGCGAAGTCAGAGCGCATCCTGTTGCGAGGCGAGACGCCGAGCCCAATCAATCCACCGGCCGGGTGTCATTTTCATCCCCGGTGCCCGGATGCGGTGGCCGAATGCCGTGTGCGGGAGCAGCGGTTGGCGGCGGTAGGCGCCGGGCATCGCGCGGCGTGTCATGTCCATGCGGAACCGGTTTCTCCGCAAGGCTAGACGGCGGGGATTCGGCACTTTTTGGGAGCTTGCACGGTTATGTCCGAAATGTTCACGGTCTATATCACGGCGCCGGCGTTGTTGGATTCGCTGTTTGATGACGATGCCCGCGCCGAGGCGGCCGCGTTGCTTAAAAAAGCGCGCGTTGGCAGCGTCGTGATAGAGGGTTTTCGCGAAGGGCGTATTGTCCCCGAAGACGCTCTGCGCGCGGCTCAACGGTTTTTCCAAGAGCATGGCTTTGAAGTGTTGGGGGGCATCATGCCCTGGAACGGCCACGGATTCGGAAAGGGCGCCGAAGGGCTTGAAGCCCGGCTGAATACATTTTGCTTTTCGGACGAAGGCACGGTCGATAGTCTGCGCCAGGAGATCTGCAAACTGGCGCGCCTATTCGGCACCGTGGTGATTGACGACGGATTCATGACCAGTTGCCGCTGCCCCCACTGCGACGAATTGCGAATCGGCCGCGAATGGGGCGCGATGCGGCGCGATTTGCTGTGTCGAGTGGCGGAGCAGTGGGTGAAGGCCGCGCACCAAGCCAGCCTCAACGCGCGAATCATCGTCAAGTTTCCCCAATACTACGACCGCTATGCCCGATTCGGCTATGACGCGCAGCGCTTCCCCGCCATCTTCGACGGAGTATGGCAAGGCACAGAGACCCGCGATCCGGCAACGCTGGATTACGGCTACGTGGAACCGTATCAGGGTTACCTCAACTACGAGTGGATGAGGATTCATGCCGGGGAGAAGCTCGAGGCGGCGTGGTTCGACCACCTGGATTGCGACGCACAGACGTTTCAGGACCAGGCGGTAACCAGTCATTTGTGCGGGCCCCGGCGAGTGGTGTTGTTCAGCTATGACAAGGAATTGTTCTCTGGCAGTTGGATTACACGCCTGACGAGGTCGGCGCCTGCTTTGGAGACCTTGCGAAATTCATGGAGTCCTCCGCAGGGGGTGCATGTAATCAAACCGCTGCATGCTGATGGCGCCGGGGATTTGTTCCTGTTCGATTACCTCGGGATGATGGGAATACCATGCGTTCCAGCCCATGAAATGTCAACGACGCACCGGTGTACCCTGGTGACTTCGCACGGAATAGCGGATGCACGGGTGCGGGAAGCCATTCCGCGCGCGCTTGTCGCGGGCCGCCACGTGATTGCCACGTTTTCGGCATTGGAGCGCATGGCGGCCTACCCGGATCTATTAGAGTTCTTCGGGTACCGGTCGTCCGGACTTCAGCGGGCTCGCGGCGCTGTATCGCATTTCGTAATCAACGGCACTCGCTACGCGACCGACGAGCCGTTTCACGTAGCCGGCGATCTGGCTCCCTCCGGTGCTGCGGTGCTGTCATGGGCCGAATTTGGAGAAGCCAACGGCCAGACGTTGCGCACGCCGTTTGTCACCGCCAAGGCATATTCGAGCGGCGGGCGAGCCATCGTCTGGAATCTAGGCACGTTTGGCCATGAGGCGTTTGATATTCGCGAGCAGCTCAACGTTCCCGTGCCGTCCGAATTGCTGGGCATTCCCAAAGACGTGCTGGATTACCTGCGGCATACGGCGACAGGCCCTCTGGGATTCGATATCAAGGCGCCCTCGCGTGTGGCTTCATTTGTCTTCGACCAATCCCTTGTGTTCGTGAACTACGGCGAACAACCCGCGGAAGTCAACGTGCACGGTCTGAACTGGGAAAGTTCCACGCTGAGCTCCAATTCCAAAAACACGACGACATCGGGGCACGATGTATATCTCGCGCCGTGCAGCTACGCATTGCTGCGCCGCGCGTAGGATAGTGCTATGCTGGGTTTGCCGGTAAGCGCCCAAGCAAACCTACTCATCGTGTCGCGGCTGGGTACCGGAATGAGGTCGCATCGGTCGTGTGGATACGCATTCGTAGCATCATACTCCTCGTGTCGCTGGCGATAGGCCAGGCGGCAGTGCCGTACTTTGTGTACGCACAGGATCCGGCTGCCGCCTCTCGCCCCATCACGCTCACCGACGCGGAAAAAGCCTGGCTGAATGATCATCCCGTGATCCGCTTTTCCGCCGAAACGGATTGGCGGCCGTTTGAGTTCGTAGAGGACAACCAGTTTCAAGGGATCGTGGCGGACTATCTCGACGTCCTGTCGGGCCGGCTGGGTGTGCAATTTGAACGGGTGCCGGGCATCCCTTGGACCGATGCCCTGCTCAAGATCCAGTCCGGCGAATTGGATATGCTTCCTTGCGTAGGAATTACAGCGGACCGCACGAAATATCTGGCCTTTACCAAGCCGTATCTGTCCTTTCCGCTGGTCATCGTGACCCGAACGGAAAACGCCAATATTCACCGGGTGGAAGATCTCGACGGCTTAACAGTGGCGGTTCCCCGAGGGTACTACACCCATGAAATCCTCGCAGCCGATAGGCCGCTGGTGGATTTGTACGAGACGAACACCGAATCCGAGGCCATTCAAGCGGTATCTGTGGGAAGGGCGGACGCGTTTCTGGGAAATGTAGCGGTATTCAGTTACTTCGCCGAAACGTTGAATCTGGCCAACCTGAAAGTGGCGGGACCCACGCCATACGAACGCGCGGAAATGGCCGTTGCCGTGCGAAAAGACTGGCCGGAAATGGTGCCCATCCTCCAAAAAGCGCTCAATTCCATGACGCAGGCCGATCATGACGCAATCTACAACAAATGGATTTCGGTGCGCTTCGAATACGGCATTGCGCCCGAGCAGATCCTGCGCTATATCGGAATTGCGGTGGCAATTGGCCTTGCCGTTGTGCTGTTGGTGGGCGCATGGAACGCAAGCCTGCAACGGCAAATCCGGGAACGCCGCCGTGCCGAAGGCCTGATGCGGCGCTACGAGTTCATCGTCAATACCGTACAGGAACGCATGAGTTTCATTAACCGGCACGGCGTGTACGACGCGGTCAATGATGCCTGGTGCCGGGATACCGGCTTTTCGCGCCAAGAGGCCATCGGCAGGCACGTATCCGACGTATGGGGACACGCAACCTACTCTGAAAAGCTTAGGCGCCCGCTTGAAGAGGCACTGTTGGGCGGGCGTGTGAATTATCAGGTTTGGTTGCCGGCAGGCAAGTCAGAAAAGCGGTACTGCGACTGCAGTCTGATTCCTTTTACGGATGAGACCGGGACAGTGTCTCATGTCGTTGTGGTGACGCGTGACATTACGGAGCAACACCTTTCCCGGGAGGCGCTTCAAGACAGTGAACGCAGGTTGAAGATGGCGCTCGCCGGGGCCAAAGCGGGGACGTTTCACTGGGACATACGCGAACAGAAACTCGAGTGGGATGCACGGTCGCTGGAAATTTACGGAATCCGCCCCGAGGATTTTCACGGAACATACGACGACTGGGCAGCCCGCTTATTTGAAGGTGATCGAGCCCGCGCGGAGGAAAGCTATCGACACGCGGTGGAATCCGATTCTACCTGGGAATTGACCTATCGAATCGTCCAGCCCAATGGTGAAATTAGACACGCGCTTGTGTCTGGATTCTTCATTCGAGACGAGTCCGGCGTCGCGAGCGTGTTAACCGGCCTGCACTTTGACATCACGGATCAAGTCAAAGCGCAAGAGGAATTGGAGGAGAACCGGCAGTTTCTGCGCGGGATCATCGACAACAGCACGGCATTTATCTATGCGAAGGAGGTTGACGGGCGCTACTTGCTGGTGAACAAACAGTGGGAGGTTATTGGGATCCATGATGCCGAGGTGACCGGCAAGACCGACTACGACCTGTTTCCAGCAGACGTCGCGGATCTGTACCGGAAAAACGATCACGAAGTGATCGAGGGCCGTGTTCCCATCGAAGCCGAGGAGATCATTCCGGTTCGCGGAGAAAACCGGATATATATTTCGGTGAAGTTTCCGATTTTTGGCCCTGAGGGCGAGGTGGTCGCCACCGGGGGAATGTCGACGGATATCACCGATCTAAAACGGATTCAGGCAGAACTGGCGGAAGCCAAGGAAGCGGCTGACGCCGCCAATAAAGCGAAGAGTGATTTTCTGGCAACCATGTCGCACGAGATTCGCACGCCGATGAATGCGGTGATTGGTTTAACGCATCTCGCATTGAAGACGGACTTGTCGCCAAAACAGCGGGATTATCTGCAGAAGATTCAAGGCGCCTCCAATCAGTTGCTCGGCATAATCAATGACATACTCGATTTCTCGAAAATCGAAGCGGGCAAGATGGATATGGAAGCCATTCCCTTCAATCTGGATACCGTGTTGGACAATCTCGCGAATGTCACCACGGCCCGGGCGCAGGAACGGGAGAATCTGGAGGTTTTATTTCGCGTGCCCCGCGAAATACCCCGCGATTTGGTGGGCGATCCGTTGCGTCTCGGGCAAGTGCTCATCAATCTGTGCTCCAATGCGGTGAAATTTACGCAACAAGGACAGATCGTGGTCGAAGCCGAAGTGCTGGAGCGCTCTGGAAACTCCTGCCGCCTGCGCTTTGGCATCAAAGACACCGGCATTGGCATGACCGGGGATCAACAAGCGCGACTCTTCCAGCCGTTTCAACAAGCGGATAGCTCCACCACTCGCCGCTACGGCGGCACCGGCCTGGGACTGACCATATCGAAGCGGCTTGTCGAAATGATGAAAGGCGAGATTGGCGTGGAGAGCCGGCAGGGCGAAGGCAGCACTTTCTGGTTTACGGCAGAGTTTCAGCTCTCGAAAGAGAAGACCCAGCCGGTAATGCTGCAGGCGCCGGATTTGCGTAACCTGAAAGTGTTGGTAGTCGACGACAACGAGGACTCGCTGCAGATTCTGGATGAAATGCTTTCGTCGTTCGGCTACGAAGTAGTGGTTGCATCAAGCGCCGAAGAGGGCTTCGATCGAATTGAGGACGCGCGCGGATCGAGAGAATTCGATCTTATTCTGATGGACTGGAAAATGCCTGGAATGAATGGCGTGGATGCCGCACTCCGAATCAAGCAGGATGACACGCTCTATCACGTGCCGTGCATCATTCTGGTCACCGCATACGGCCGCGAAGGCGTGATCCACCGCGTGGAACAATCCGGGTTGGATGCGGTATTGCTGAAGCCCATGAGTCAGTCGACGCTGTTCGATACCATCATGTCCGTATTTGGACGACGCATTTCCAGTTCGCTGAAGGCCGATCGGGCTGGCGACGGAGAGCGAATGGTTCGCGAAAAACTCAGTGGCGCGCGGGTGCTTCTAGTCGAAGACAACGAGATCAATCAACAGGTCGCGATCGAGCTCTTCATGGGCGCGGGGCTGGAAGTCGAAGTGGCCAACAACGGCCAGGAAGCTATCGATGCCGTACACGCCAAACCGTACGACATTGTCTTTATGGACTGCCAGATGCCTGTGTTGGACGGCTTCGAAGCGACACGCCGATTGCGTGCGGAAGACCGCTGGAATGATCTGCCCATCATCGCAATGACCGCAAACGCCATGGCGGGCGACCGGCAAAAATGTTTGGATGCAGGCATGAACGATCACGTGGCTAAACCCATCGATCCAAGCAACCTGTATACGGCATTGATGGAATGGGTCAGGCACCGGGAGGGCTTGGGCAACCGGGACACCGTTCCTGAATCAGAGTCGGCCACTGTCGAAACGGCGCTTCCAGATCACGTGGAAGGCATTGATCTAGAAGATGGGCTCCGGCGAGTGGCCGGAAACAAGGCACTCTATGTAAATCTTCTGCGCAATTTCCGCCGAAGCTATGCGGATAGCGTTTCCCGTATTCTGCGAATGGCGAAAGAAAACAAGCACGAAGACGCAGTGCGACTTGCTCATACGGTGAAAGGCGTGGCCGGCAATATCGGCGCTACCGAGGTTCAACGCGCGGCCGCGGCCATGGAAACCCACCTGAAGAAAGGCGGCAATCCAGGGGACGAGAACATGCACGCCCCGCTAGCCGCGGCGCTGGCAGCGCTGGCGGCATCGTTGGACAAAGCCCTTCCAGTAGAGGGGGAAGCCGTTGCCGTGGGAGACGCTAAGATAGACCCGGCACGCGTGCAGGCGGCCGCCTTGCGTCTGTACGCCTCACTCGAGCATGACCTGGGCCAGGCCATGTCCGAGGCGGAGGCCTTGAAGGGGCTGCTCGCAGGGAGTGCGCACCGCGATTTGCTGCGCCGGATACAGGACAGCTTGGACGGGTTCGACACGGATGGGGCACGCGACGGGGTGCTTGCGCTAGCCGACGCGATTGGGTTCAAGTTCGAGGGCACCGAGTAGCCCCCGTACCCTTGGCCCTCAAGCGTAGATCATTTTCCGCGTCATGCCGCCGTCCACAACAAAATTCGACCCCGTGATGAACCCCGACTCGGCTCCAGCCAAGTACATCATGAGCGATACGACATCATCAGGCGTGCCGACCCGGCCCGACCAATGCTGCATCCGGTCGGCCTCGGAGTGATTCGCGGTCCCGCGTTCGGACGATTTCCTCCATTCGGCGGTCTCTATCCAACCCGGGCTGATGCAATTTACCCGCACCTCGGGCGCGAGGCTTGCCGCGAGCGCGTGCGTTAGCGCAAGGATGCCCCCCTTGGAGGCGCTGTAGGCCTCGGTGCCGGCTTCCGACATAAACGCCCTGGTGGATGCGACGTTGATAATGGACCCCTTGCGATCGCGCAAGTAAGGCACAGCGTGCCGGGCGCACAGGTACGGTCCAGTCAAATTCACTGCGAGGACGCGATCCCAGCGCTGCAAACTGAGCGTCTCCAGCGAGCCGTTCGCGGCAATCGCCGCATTGTTGACCAAAACGTTTACGCCGCCGTACCGCTTTACCGTTTCCGCAACGAGTGCCCCGACTTGGTTCTCGCAAGCAACATCGCAAGCAAACCAACAGACCGGACCCAAGTCCTTAAGTTCCGACTCCGTATCCTGCCCGGCTTCCGGGTCATTCTCCGCGAATACGACCGCGTAACCCTTTTCCAGAAAACGACGTACAGCACATTTGCCAATGCCTTGGCCGCCGCCGGTGACAATGACGACAGGGCAGGATTCCGATGGCATCGTGATTCCTCCTGGTGAAGTTGGAAGTGAAGGGGCCGCATCGTCTGGCACAACGGCCCGGATTGCAGGTAGGATACCCGAGCAGGCATTGAATTTCGCGCAACAGGGGTAGGGGAAACTGCCAGCCCGGAAATTGGATCCGGAGACCTTTAGCCGAAAGACCATTGGAGTGCAATGCCATGAGGCAGTTCAAAAGGAGTACGGTAGGGATTCTGGGGACAATCGCAGCCGCAATCTGCCTGCTGATGACTACCGGATGCCCACTACTGACCAACACCCAACACGGCGTGTTGCTCATGTTTACGTTGACCGACCTGGCGGGTGCCGCAGTGGATCGCATGGAAGTCACTGTGGATCAAGTGTCATTGGTAGACGCGTCAAACGTGGAAACGGTTATCTACAATCAACCGCTGGAATTGGATTTCAAGGCCTCCATCAGCGTGCCGCCGGCATTGGGGTTCTCGCTCATTAATCCCGGCAACTACTCCAGCATCAAATTGCGCGTGTCGGCCTTGGAACTGGTATTCGCCAACGATCTGGGTACCGTTCATACGGAAGCAATCTTCACCAATGGAAACCCTATAACCATCAGTGGTCTGATTCCGTTTGAAGGCACCGGGCAGTCCATCATTCAAGTGAATCTGAACAGCCTCGATGTGAATCAAACCGGCCCGGAGCTCACCTTTGCCCCGCAAGCCCTCATATCGAATTTGCCCGTGACCGCACAAGCCGTGGGTAAAGTTGGCACCGTCGTTTCATCGCAAACGGAGTTTTTCCTTGCCCTCCCGGGCGGAAACCTGCATGTGAACTACAGCGCGGCCGGCATTTTTCTGCCGGGCGACGGGGCGAATCCTACGGGCGACGCGTCCGATTTAACGCGGGGCCGGCCCGTGCGCGTGACAGGCTCATTTCAGCCCTGGGGGGATGTAGCGGCAACCAAAATCGAGTTGTTCTGATTCCCCAGGCTTATTCGATTCGCACAGGCGTTGCCGTAAATCGAAACGCAAGTTTCTCGTTCAGGCCATCCGATTTCACGGTACACTCCGCCGTATCTCCATGGATGGATAAATCCAACGCCGCCGCGGGCGGAATCCCCTTGGCGGGAAGCAGCAACCACGCAAAGGCCACGGAGTCCTGCGCATCCATTTCGTATACCGCGGTGGATGAGGGCGCCTTGTGGTTGTATTCCCGGCTCCACCATCCTTGAATCGAAGGGGACTCCTGTCCCTTGACTGCCGCAACGGACCACGCCGTGCCCGAAGGAGCAATCCGCACATTTCCTTTGGCGTCGTCCGTGCTGACACAATCGAGATTGTCGACTGCGACTGTGCATTCCGGATGAAAATGCCAGAGCGCAGTGATGTGCCGTGGCCGATCCGTCTGAATTCGATCAATTACAATCCAGAATGCTTCGCGCTGGTAGTAGACAAGACGCTCATGAATAGCCTCGCCCGGAACGTCCGAGAATCCACCGTCGAATCTGCCGTACGCCAGATCGTAATCGCGTGCAATCACCATTTGACTATCCAAGGGCGAATCGGATTGTGACGGGTGGTTCAACTGCCCTTGCCCGTCGATCAGTATCACGTTGTGACTGGCCGACCCTATAAAGTATTTTCGCCAGTCTCCACGCATATAGGTGTAGCGTCCACCGTCCACCAGAATGTCGCGGCCATGGGCCGACAACGAGAAGTGAAGCTTGTCGAAATGATAGTGCCCGATGCCCATGGGCCCAAGGTCAAAAAAGGACCAATGGGCGTCCCGATCCCATCCGCTTCGGGAAATCAGTTGCCCTGCCCAGCCAAATGACCGGGACGGCGAACCGTTAGGCTGAGTTCCTTGCGCTCCGTTTGAGGCAACGTACGCCCAGTCTGGCCGATCGAAGACGGCGGCCTGATCGATTAACCGGGGCGCATTCAGATCAAGATCGGAATCGTTGTTCAGCGGCGAGTATCCGGCGGGTTGAAGCGTGTATGCCAGATAGTTCCACATGTTTTCCACGGTCGACGCGAAGGCGTCCGGCAGTGTGTAGCCGTTCTTTTCGATCAGTTCCGCAAACCCTTGAAAGTTCCACAAGGTGACGCGATGATAACTGGCCGTCAATTCCATCTGCGCACCGTCGGGATATACTTGTGCCGAAAGTTCCTTCGTCAGGCGATCCACACTGTAATTCACCCACGATTCCGAATCTTTGAATTCGGGCCACGCTACGCCCGCAATGGCGAGGCCATTCAATTCCATGGCGATCCAGTTGCTCGTGTCCTTGTGAAAATTGCGAAGATACCGTGCATGATCCGGAATGCTCGACAAGAGCAGTACGCGCGTCTCCGCTGTGAATGCGTCTTCGTTCTGCAGCGCAAAAAATCCGCGAGCCCATGCGCGCACGCGAAAAAACGTTTCCAGCCCCCGCCACACCAGCGGATTCTGTTCGGGCTCCGCAAACGGATTGTGTAGTACCCAGTCCCGAACGTGGGCGTCCCATGCCGCCGCATACTTCGGATCCCGCGTCTGAAGATAAGCGTCAAGCAACCAGTCCAGATGAAAATGGCGATTCAAGGCCCAAGCCCATTCCTTGTCGCCCGCAGGCCCGGTAAAATCCCATTGCAGGCCCCCGTCCGCATTGCGCGGCACGGTGGCCGTTTGATCATAAAAGGTCATCTCGTCCCGCAACACAGCATCGGCACGGGCAAGAACATCCTCGCCCGCCGGGGTCACGGAGACATACGGAAGCACGGGGGCTTGGGTGTGCCGGTAATGGTCGACAAGCCCGGCGCACGCTTGACCCCAATCCCGCGCGGAAACCGCCGACTCCACGGCCGCAAGTTCGGCCCTGGACAAATCCAGCGAATCGAAGAGCGGCTCCAGGCGTGGAAAAAAGGGCGCCAGACCGACCTCGAGTTCCTGCGGGGCTGTCCCAGTCGCAGCCCAGACAACGCTGGCAAAAGCCATAGAGAATCCCAACATCGCTTTTCCCCCGTTTAAGACACACCCAATCAACGGCCCCGGAACACTTCTGGCCAAAGTCGGCAAGGGCCAGCAGCCCATTGTTTCGTTTGGCCGCCATCATTCGCAAGGGAAAACGCTGCAGAGGACCCGCGAAAAGGATAAAGACAGACCGGCCGATTTGTGCCACAATGGGGCCGGAACTTGAGTAAAACGCCCCATGCCTTTTTTGGCGGGAGGACCGGGCCATGAAGAATATTGCCGTCGGGGTCGTGGTATTGATTGTGGTGATCTGTGCGGGCGTATTCGCACAGAAATATTTCACGGCGCAACGAGCTCTTGCCCTGGCGGGAGATCGGATTGAACAATTGGAGGAACAGTTGCAGGCTGCCATGAAAGAAGTAGAGTCGTCGGCCTTGGATTCTAAAGCGCGCATACAAGAATTGGAACTCCAGGTGAATGACATGCAGCGCCTGTTTGCCATGCGCGGCGACGCCCCTCAGACCGAAGGAATCGTTGAAACCCGCGTGGAGGACGCCTCACCCGAGACCGTCGAACCGCCCGCGACGGCTGAACCGGAAGGAGATCCGCAACCCGATGCCATGGAACGTGCGCAGCGCGCTCAAGTGGATGTGTTGTTGGGCATGCTTTACGACGACCTTATCGCCCAATGGGCATTGCCCGAAGACGCCGAAGCGCGTCTGCGTGGATACTTGGCGGATGCTTCGTTGGAGGCCCAGCGTACCATGCTGCGCGATATGGGCGAAGGCAAGTTAACCGCAAAAGAAGCACATGCCCGGCAAGAAGAGATTGAGGGACGCCTTCGCGAACAGTTGGCAAAAGAACTGAACCGCGATGCCCTTGCCCAATGGGATGCTTACGACGAAACCTCCGACGAAGCCATGTATCGCATCGTGCTGGACGGCCAGCTCACGATGATGGCGCAAGGCCTGGTCGAAGAAAACCGCTGGGCCGTGCGCGATGTGTTTGCCGAGGAACTGGCCACGCACCTGGATACCTTTAACCAGTCCGATGCGCCGTACACGCGCGACAACTTCAATCAGGCGCAACTCAACGCGCTGAACGCGGGCCTGGTCCGGCTATCGGAACAACTCGAACCCGACCAGTACGCGCAAGCGGAACGGTATGTGCAGCAGGCAGCCAACATGTTTCAGCAGATGGCCGGACAATCGTCGAATCAATAACATACTCGTACACTGTGTCTGTCGTATTTGCGGCAGACTTGATTTCCCGCGGAAAAAGGGCGATAATAGGTATACGAAAGCCGCACCCCCGGCGGTATAAATGATCGCGGCTCACCACGCCGATTACCCCCTGACGCCGCGTGAACATGTCCCTTATCCGAAACGGGGGATCCCATGATCAGGATATGGCCGGTATTCCTGTGCGCGGCAATACTGTTCGTCGCACCCGCGGCTTCCGCCCAGGAAGACGCGGATTGCTTCATGTGTCATGCCGAGCCCGACATTACCAAGACGCTGGAGTCGGGCGTCGAATTGTCGATGTACATCGATAAGGAAGTATACGACCACTCCGTGCACAACAGTATCGGATGCACATCCTGCCATGCCGATATTACCGAATTGCCGCACCCCGAGAACCTCGCGCCCGTTAATTGCGGCACATGCCATGCCGAGACCGAAGAGTACGAGGCAAGCCTGCACGGCCGTGCCATGCGCGCCGGCGATCCCGATTCCGCGACTTGCGCCGCATGCCACGGAAAACACGACATGCGTCCAGCGGACGATCCACTCTCCATGGTTCACCCGTTTAATCTCGCAAAAACCTGCGGAGAATGCCACTCCGATCCCGCGATTGTGAAATCGCATATGATTTCAGTGGCGCACCCCTCCGATTCATACTTGAAGAGCATTCACGCAAAGGCCCTGTTCGAAGACAACAACCTCGAAGCCGCCGTGTGCAACGATTGCCACGGCACGCACAATATCGAGCCGTCCCAAGATCCCAGATCCCCGGTGAACCGCCAGAACGTGCCCCAAACGTGCGCCAAGTGCCACGCGGAGACCGTCGAGGAATTCAACCTGAGTATCCATGGCAAAGCACTGGCTGCGGGAATCAAGGATGCGCCTAATTGCACCGACTGCCACGGGGAACACGATATTGAACCATCCACCACCGACAGTTCGCCCGTGAGCCTGCAAAACGTGGCCCGCATGACCTGTCCACAATGCCACGAAGACGAAAAGGTAATGTCCCGGTACGGAATCGAGACCATGCGGTCCGCAAGCTACATGGACAGTTACCACGGCATGGCCAGTCGCGCCGGATCCACCGTCGTGGCGACGTGCACCAGTTGCCACGGAGTGCACAACATCCTCGGCGCGAGCGATCCCAAGTCCAGCATCCACCCGGCCAATCTCGTGCAGACATGCAGCTCCTGCCACAAAGAGGCCGGACCGAATTTCGCCGTGGGTAAAGTGCACATCATGCCCACCGACCCAGGGCAAAAAGCGCTGGGCATCGTGCGCATCGTCTACCTGTGGCTCATCGCGCTTATCCTCGGTTCCATGATTCTGCACAACTTGCTGTTGATGATGCGCCACCTGTTGGCAAAACTGTTCATGGAGCGAAGGGCCAAAGACAAGTACCGGCGATTCAACAAGGGCGAAGTGATCGGCCACTTCCTGCTG
Source organism: Candidatus Hydrogenedentota bacterium (assembly GCA_045863295.1). Classification (GTDB taxonomy): domain Bacteria; phylum Hydrogenedentota; class Hydrogenedentia; order Hydrogenedentales; family SLHB01; genus BTWA01. Next base: position 83,409 of record BTWA01000016.1, on the reverse strand, counting down.
TTCATCTCGTTTACCGTGCTGGCAATTTCCGGCTTTGCCCTGCGCTACCCCGACACTTGGTTTACGCAACTCATGTTCTTTGGCGACAAGGGACTTGCCTTCCGCGGTATTGTGCACCGGGAAGCCGCCGTGCTGTTCTGCTTTGTCATGGGCGCCAACCTGCTGTACATCCTGCTCACAAGGCGCGGCCGAGGCGAGTTGTGGGCGTTGATGCTCCGATGGAAAGACGCCCAAGACATTGCCGCCAACCTGAAATACATCTCCGGTCTCAGCGACGTGCAGCCGAAATACGACCGGTACAGCTATAAGGAAAAACTGGAGTACTGGGGATTGTGGTGGGGTTCGATCCTCATGATCGTCACCGGATTCTGCATGTGGTTCGCGAACGATTTCCTCGCGCACTTCCCCAAAGTCGCACTCGATATCCTTGCGCTCATCCACTTCTACGAAGCATGGCTCGCCGTGGGCACCATCGTCGTGTGGCACCTGTTCTACATGATTCTCGATCCCGAGACCTACCCCATGAACTGGTCATGGGTCACCGGCCACATTACCAAGGAAGACTTCAAAGAACGGCATCCGATCGAATACAAGCGCGTCACCGGCGAAGATCCGCACCCCGAATCCGCCAAGGGCGACGCCCCATAACACACAGTCGACGAACCTCCAATAGACGACACCACCGCCGCGTCCGTGCAATTCACGGGCGCGGCAACAGTTTTCACAGTAAAAGCGGCTTCTAGCCGCTTTCGTGCCACCTGCACGTTGACGGTGGTCTGCAACTTCTTTCACAAAAACGTTGACTGATCCGTCTTACAATTAGTGAAGGTGAGTCGCATACCATTCGAAGCTTTTTTTGTTGCTGCTGCGTTGTGAACGTGGCTGGAACGCGCTTCTACTACCCGCCCATCGCCTCCATCAACGCTTGTTGAAAACCGCCGGAACCGGGCAGGTTCTGGCCGCCATCCACAACGAGGACCGTGCCCGTGATGTAGCTCGCGAGCGGCGAGGCGAGGAACACAGCCGCCTGGCCGATGTCATCGATCTGACCATGTCGGCGTAGCGGAATGTGCTCATTGAGCTTTTCGCCGATCTCCCCCGGGGCGAGACGTTTCATGCCCTCCGTCCCTGCGATGGGGCCCGGCACGATGCTGTTGCAGCGGATGCCGTAGGGGCCCCACTCAAGGGCGAGGTTCTTCATGAGGTTGTCGTTCGCAGCCTTGGCGGCGCCCACATGGCATTGCAGCGCATACGGCATGTACGCCTGGCCCGCGGAGATGAAGATGACGTTACCTTTCGTCTCCTTGAGTTGATCGATGGCGGCGCGGCACGCGTTGAACGTGCCGAGCACGTCAATGTCTATGACCGATTTGAACCCGTTCGCGCTGAGCCCCTCCGCCGGGCAAGGGAAATTGCCCGCCGCGGCGCACACGAGCACGTCGATCGGACCGAGCGTGTCGCGCGTGTGGTGTATGGAGGCCTCGAGCGCCTTGTAATCCCGCACGTCAGCCGCCTGATGGGCCGTTTTCACCCCCATGCCCTCGAGTTCCTTGCAGGCCGCTTCCAGTTTCTCCGCCGTGCGTCCGCACATGCCGATGTTCGCCCCCAGCGCAGCAAAATTCTTCGCAATGCCAAAATTGATGCTCCCCGCGCCACCGGTGATAAACACGGTCTTGCCCTTGAAGGAATCCTTCGGAAAATAGCTGCTGATCAACATGCCCGCGCCCTCCCGGTAGTGTGAAGGCTGGAAGGTACACGAAACCGGCTGCAGGATGCGAATCGGCACAGAATTCGCCTAAGTAACCTGCACTTCGACTACGCGCATGTATCGCGTCACGGTGTGAGCGGCGGGCCAACCAGAAATGCCGTCAACCTGTGGATTACGTCTCCACGGTTCAAGGACAGGCCGTGAGCATCATTTTTGTACACATGCAATTGGGCATGCGCGATTGCCTTTGCCAAGGACATCGCCTCTTCCGTTGTCGCGCCGCCGTCAAGCGCGCCGTGAAGCAGTAAGAGTGGCCGGTCGATATGGCTGGCCTGCGCCAACGGAGATCGAGCGGCAATCACTGCCTTGATCGATTCCGCGGGGACCGTCGCTTCGATCATGCTGAGCAACGGCGGCTGGAGACTCAGCATCCCCCAAAGGGTCGCACCCCCAAGCCACGGGGCGTCGTCGCGCGCCAGCGCCAACAGCGTCAGGTAGCCGCCGTAGCTGTACCCCACAACCGCAAGCGGACGCTCCGACCGTTGCTTCCAGTCGTTGCCCGCGGCGACAACGTCCAGCACGTCTGCGTTACCCCACTCCCCCCGTCCGGCGGCGAGGTGCTCTGGACCATACCCGTTACACCCGCGATAGGCGGGAACGGCAACCTCGTATCCCGCCTCGATGAGCACGCCAATGATCGGATCCATGTCCGGATCGATAGGCGCGCCCGGTCCGCCAATCACAACCATTACCGCCAAAGGCTTTGCATTGGGCGGCGTGAATCGCTTCACCGGCACCGAAAACCCGTCATCCGACGCGACGCGATATTCCGACTGCTCGCATACCGGTAGGGGCTCGGCTTCGGGATCGAGAACAACCGAAGACGAACCCCCGGGAGTAACCCGATAAATCGACCTCTTGTCGCTCAAGAACAAGACATCGTCTCCGTCGATACCGAGCACCGGACCGTTTACGTCGCGTCTGCACGATCCCGTTTCCGCAAATGCAAAACGGTTTCCGATTGCGCCATCGGCCGCATCTATCCAACAAAACCCCTCATCAGTGATTCCGAGAATGCGCCCGGATGAAAGAAATGCGGCATCCTCAAGGCCGGACTCTTCAATGTCCCAGATAACTTTGGCGTCGTCTACGCGCACGAGTTTCAGAGTGCCAGGCGGCGTGCCCTGTGCCCGTTGCGTCTTCATCGCGATCACATGCGATCCGTCCGGAGACCAATGAAACCGGCTGACCACGGCATCGCCCGGATCGTCAGGGCACAACGGTGTTACCTTCTCCGTGACGACTTCGAGAATGCACGCAGCGCGCGTCTGGCGCGGACCAAACCCGGACATGCGGCGAAACAGAATGCGTTTGCCATCAGGCGACCACACCGGCGTGATGTCCATGACGCCCGCGTCGTCGGTCAGCCGCTCCGTTTGCAGAGATGCCATGTCCAATTGGTACAGATGAACAGACGGATCCGGCACACGGTCGCGCGGCCGTTGATAGTAGAGCACCGATTCGGCATTCGGACTCCAGCCTGGAAACACGCACTCTGCGGCCCGGTCGAACAACATAGGCTTCACCGTTTGAGTCTTGATGTCGAAAAGATTGATAGCGCCCACGCTGTCGAAAAACAGTATGGATTCGCCATCTGGCTCGAACCGCGGCGATACGGGGGCATTCGCCGAAGGAATGCGGGCAACCCGATCCCCGGATTTCATATCAACTACATCGACCCAAAGGCTGTCACGCCAAGACATATACTGCACAGCCATGCGTGACGAAGCGGAATGGTAATCAAATGATATGATGTCGCCCTTTGTATCGGATGCAGGAAATCCTGTTGCAGAGAAAGCAGCGTTTGTGATCGCACACACGAAAACACAAACGGTCGCGAGGCTGCTTTTCATTTGACTACCCCCATTTTGGCCACTACCGATGGCGCAGAACATGTATATAAGCGGGTACAGACGCAAAGGGTCCGACGGCCAGCACGGACACGGCCGCGCAAAAAACAGTGAGCTTGCCAATGTCCCATGTGTCCAGATAGCCACAGGCACGGATGGAGAACACACCAAGCACGGACAGGAGTAGACAAACGGCAAAGGAGGCCGCGATAGTGGGAAGGCCAATTACACCGCGCCTATGGGCGAACGCAAATACGATCAGCATGACCAGCGCGCCCAGACACGCCGTGGCCGGGACCTCCCGCCCAGGCGCCGCCCAGAAGCCTCGCGCCACCTCAGGCGCCAGAGCCGAAGCGATGTACCCAACACTGTTGACGGCCATCCAACTGGAAAACAGGACATAGACCTGCCAATACGAAACCCACGAGGCAACCAATAACAGCGGCGCAAACGCCCAAATCGGGTGGGGCGGCAGTGGATTCAACACCGCGCCAAATGACCACCAGAGGAGAAATAGCGCCAGGGCGCCATAGGCCGCAACTAGAATGCAGCCCCACAGCAGGATTGCCTGAGTGGCGAACACAAACTTACCCAAGGCAATCGCCGATTCCGGAACAGGCTGTCGAACCAGAAAACCGTGACCTCGGCGTGAATATCCCTGCTCAAGCGCGAGCGATACTGTTCCCACGATCCCCGCCATCGTGATGACCATGAAGAGCCCCGCGGTCCACACCGTTTCCCGGTAATGAACGGCATCTTCGATTCCCTCGAATAAGCTGCCCACATTGATGATGGCCGCGGAAAGAATGATTGCGAACGAAAGAAAAACGGTGAGCCGTCCCACGACACCCTGCCGGGTAAACCATGTCAATGCTTGAGTGCGCGTCGAAAAAACGTGACCCTGGCCGCGACCAGTCCAGTATGGGGAAAAGCGAAACAGCGTATACCAGCCCCGGGAAGTCCCATTGCTCCGCAGCGTAAAGGCGGCGTAGACGGCAATAGAAAATGCCACAACCGTGCTGCCAAGCGTGAATGCCGCATTACCGGGCAAGCTATGCACAACACCGTCGCGAAAATAAGAAAGCAAAACAAAGACGCCAAACGCATAAGCTATGGCCAGCAACGCGAGTCGTGGTCTGACTCCCGCCGCGGGGAGTATCCACGCCGCGATTTGGATCACTAAGAAGACGGGTAAGAGTATTGGATACATGAACAGAGAGTTGCGGCCAATTGCCACCCCGGAGTGAAAAGGAATTGCCGAAAGGACCGTCAAAGGAAATAATGCCGCCAGGCGGTACAACAACAACCAGAACACAATTTCGGAGGCGCCCGCCGGCAACCGAAAGGCCCAACGGGGAATGGAAAGAGCTTCGCTGACCAGCATCCTCTCTCGCCCCAACAGATGGGCCATGAACAACAAGGGAACAAAGCCAATGGCAAACAACGGCCAATACGAGGCATCCGGTCGCGCCGCCACGAAAACCAGGCAGGCAAGCTGAGTGATGATCACCAGGCAGAGTCCCTTGCGGGTTCTTCGCCATTCCGACCAGAACAACCCATAGCCCCTGATCCACATTGGCTACGCTTCCTTCACCGCAACGGCAGGCGCGGCACAACGGGCGACAAATATCTCATTCAACGAGGGAACATCCGCGTGAACAACCTCGAACCCGGCGGTGGTAATGGCGTGCACAAGCACGTTCATCTCGCCAGAACACAACACGGTTCGTTCAGGACCCTCTCCTTGTTGCACTAGGATGCCGGGAAAATCGATCGCACGTGCGCCGTTCTTTGCGCGCACGATCAGCCGGTGATGGGTATCTTTCAGCTCTTCCAGCGGCATGTTCAAAACTAGGCGGCCGCTACGCATCATCGCCACGCGATCGGCAACGCGTTCTACCTCGTCAAGCAGATGCGACGAAAAGAGCACGGTGCGGCCATCTTCTCCCGCGGTGGCAATAATGGCTTCCAAAATGTCACGGCGAACAACTGGATCTAGGCCCGAGGAAGGTTCGTCGAGCACGAGCAACTCCGGCCGGTGCGCCAGCGCCGCGAGAAGGCTCGCCTTCGCGAGTTGGCCACGCGAAAGCGTGCCGATGCGCGCGTCCGCCGCCAAACCGAACAAGTGGCGCAATTCCTCCGCATACTTCTTATCCCATTTAGGATAGAACGTGCTCGTGAATTGCATGAGTTCGTCGACCCGCATCCAATCCGGTAAGTCGCGATCCTCCGTGACGATACCCATGCGGCCAAGCACACTCGCCGGGTTCCTGACGGGATCGACTCCAAAAACACGCACCGTGCCTTTCTGCGCACGGAGCAAGCCGAGAATGTGATGGATCAACGTGGACTTGCCCGCGCCATTCTCCCCTACGAGGCCAAATACGCCGCCTCGAGGGATTGCAATCGATACGCTGTCCAGCGCATGGACCCGATTGTAGTGCCTCGAGAGATTCTCTATATCGATGATGCTATTCATGGAGATTTTCCGCGCATGGACTAGGCAGTCCGCTTCGGTTTCATCGCCGAATCGCATTTGTCGATGAGGTCTTTGATCTCATCCGCGCTGATGTCAAGTTGACGCGCCTCAACCATCAGGGATTCCACGCGTTTGGCAATGATGCGGCGCTTTTCGCGCCGGGCAAGCGGCGACCCCGCGTCGGAAACAAACGTGCCCGACCCTTGGCGCGACACAAGCAGCCCCATGCTTTCAAGGTCGCGATAAGCCCGCACGACCGTATTGGGGTTTACCAGAAGTCTGTTGGCCAGCGCCCTGACCGAAGGCATTTCATCGCCGGGGTTCAGCCGGCCGCTCGCAATCATATGCTGTACCTGTTGCATGATTTGCCGGTAGATGGGCGAACCATCGTTGTGCGCAAGGTAAAATTCCACGGCGTCTGCCCTCACAAATGTATCAAGTGTATTAATAGTTTAAAACACTTGTCCGCCATTGTCAATCCCGTTAGCCCGGCAGGTCATGGGGTACATCCCGCTCCCGGATTCCGGCCGGCCCGCCAGGCGGTTTTGCGGAGTGCGGCGCGGGCGGACTATAATCCCCGCTCGCGCGAACCGCGCAGTCAAATTCATCGGATTGGGAAAGGAGTAGTTGGGGTTATGAAACGCCTTGTGTTAGGTGTGTTTATTTGCGTGCCGTTGCTGTTGGCGGCCGTACCGGGAGATACGGATCCGGCCGCGCAGCAGGCGCATCAGGTGGCCCACGGACAGTACCTGGTGCATAGCGTCGCTATGTGCGTGCAGTGCCACTCGCCACGTACGGCCGGCGGCGACCTGGTCGAATCCCAACTATTGCAGGGCGGCGATTTGAAGGTCCAGTTCGGCTACGAAAACAACTGGGATTGGGTATATCGTCCGCCCATGATTGCCGGATTGCCGGGCTATACCGACGAACAAGCCATGAAACTGTTGACTCAGGGCGTGGCAAGAAGCGGCAAGGCGGCGCGCCCGCCGATGCCCCCGTTCCGCCTGTCCGAAGACGATGCGCGGGCCGTGATCGCCTATCTTCGTTCTCTGTAAATTCTTCGATTCGACGGAGTTCGGGCCGGGAAGGCAGGAAATGCCTATCCGGCCCTTTTGCTTTTACGCGCCCTGCTCCGGCACGTCCAGCCCGACGGAACGCATTAGCGCCAGCGCATTGCTCTTTTGCACGACACCAGGCCGTAAACGGTAATCGAACCGAAGCGCACCATCGGCGAACTGATCCTCGAAGTGCATGTTGACAGCGTGCGGCGCATGCGATTCGGCACTGGCCGTAATGGCGAGATCATGCGTGGTGACAAATCCGATGGCGCCTGCTTCAAGGAGAACCCGCAACAGCGCCTCGGCGCCGATGCTTCGATCGTGGGAATTGGTGCCGTGAAGGATTTCATCAAGTAGAAACAGCAGCGGAGTGGTGCCGCGTGCCATGTCTACCACATGTTTCAGGCGGCGGATCTCCGCATAAAACCGTGACGCACCGTCCTGGATGGAATCCACCACCCGCAGCGTGGCGCCAATACACAGCGGAGACATTCGCAGTGAGCGCGCATGCACCGGAGCACCCGCCTGAGCCAGCACGGCGTTGATTCCGCATGTGCGAAGCAGCGTGCTCTTGCCTGACATGTTCGATCCGCTAATAACCAGCACTCGGACCGGACTTCCCAGGTGCACGTCGTTGCGCACACAGTGGCCGCGCGGCAATAACGGATGCCCAATGCCCGTTGCCTCGAACAGCGGTCCCTGCCCGGTAAACTCAGGATAGACATCCTCCGGATGCTCGTACGCGTATGCGGCCAGGGCGCAGATCGCCTCCAACTCACCCACCGCATCGATCCACTCGACAATGCGCGCTCCATACACATGCCGCCAGCGTTCGATCGCGAACGTGGAGTGAATAGGCCAGAGCAAAAACAGCGCAAACGGTGCAAACAGTTGGTTGTTCTGCATCTCGAGCACCCGCACAAGCCGGTCGAGTTTGCGTATCGCATCCGACGCGGTCACGCCCTCGGTCAACAAACGCGTATGCAAACTCCGAAGCAGCGACCCATGAAACGACTCCCGTTCCAGCCGGCTCAAAACGTGCGCGAGAACCGACAACTCAAGCCCAGGCACTTCCATATCCCGAATGACCTGTTGAATGGAAGACTTGCAGTATCGCAACAACGCGATTTCCACCAATGCCACGACTGCAAACGGCGCGGCGTATCCAGTAACTCCCCACACCACAGCGGAAGCAACCGCGGCAATCGTCAAGGCGATGGCAGCGGGCCGAATCCACGCTTGCGGATAGGCCGGCGCTGCGGAAGCCCAGTTCCGCAACAATCTCGCGCGAACTGCCTCGCGCACATCGTCGCCTTCGATAGCCAGATCTTCGCGCAGGTCAACGTGCGGCCGCAGTTCCTCCACGGCCTGTTGGCGTGCCACCGCCTCATCCGCCCCGGTGGGAGCGCAAAGCCATCCCGCAAGTGTTTCCCGCCCGGAGGGTGTGCGCGCCGTGCACAAAAGTTCATAGAGTGATCCTGGTCCGAATAGGTCGAGATCGGCGGCGTAAGGATGATCGGGCGGCTGCAAATCGGTCCCGGTAAACCCCTTGCCCATCCACGCGTCGTCAGTGCGCCGCAGGCACGCCTCGTAAAATGCCACCGAACGCGCAGCCCGCTTCATGGAACGGCGAGTCCGCTCGTGCAATACGATCAGGACAGCGAATGCGCCCAAAGGCACCGCGAGAAAGGCCGCAGGCAACGTCTTGGACACCACAAGCCAAATCGCGCCGGCCCCCAGAAGGAAAACCAGGAGCCGCACGTTGGCTATCCATTCGTCCAACCGTGTCAGCCGTGTCAGATCCACCTGCCGGTCCGCAAGACGTTCCGAGTACTCATCACGCGGTGGCTTATTTGAGATCGCATCTGTTGTCATGGAGATCGCTTGATTGACGGGGTGCCTTTGCAAGGCGACGGCTTACTTCACCGAGCGCCCGGACTCCTTCGGCCAGCAACTACCGCTAGGCCAAGTCCGCGCCGGAACGAAAGGCATGCAACCAATGGATTCACGCCATGCCTTTCTTGACTTCCCAGCGCCACCACCGAGAGTGTAACGTGTTTACCCCGTGCGGTGAAAGGAAACGGTTCTCAGGCGGGATCCGGCAAATCAAAAAGCGGCGCCAGCTTGTCCTCCAAATCGACCCGAAGTGTGGCCAGCTTGATGTCATTAAATCCGAGATACTTGGTCGCAGGATGGCTCAGCAGAGAGACTTCCACGTCGCTCACGCCGTAACCGCTCGCATTCGCCAACGCGCTACCAAGCGATACAATGGCCACGGAAGTCTGCCACGCGTTATCCGGTGTAGATTGAGGATGCGCGTGACAATAGGTGCTCACTGCAAAATCCGGAGGCAGGTTCCAATGTTGCACCACGTGCAGGCCGAGCAAGCCATGATAATTTGCAATGATTTCGTCGAACAGCACCCGTGATTCGCGCACGCGTTCGAACGCCGGAACACGCCCATTGACGATGATATCGAGAATAAGCACCTTGCCAATGTCGTGCGTAAGTGCCGCCGCGTACATCGTCTCATTATTCGGTTCGGCCGTATACGCGGCGATTTCAGTCGCGCAATGAGCCGCCGCAACCGCATGCTTCCACAGGTTGCGCATATACTCCACATGCTGCGATTGCCTCGCGCGGAATATGCCGCTCGCGGCAATCGCCTGCACCATGTTGGATGTGCTTTTGAGGCCAATGCGCGTACACGCGGCCTTGACATCGGTTATCTCGCGTAGACCCGCAAAGAGCGCGCTGTTCGCAAGTTTAAGAATCTTTACCGTGATGACCTGATCCCGCGAAATGGTTTGGGCAAGTTTGCCCATGTCCACGTCGGGATCCCGCAGAAGCGTGTTCACTTCCATCGCCACCTCCGGCAACAAAGGCAACCGCTCAAGCGCTCGCGGCACCAGGCGCAATACCTGTCCGCCAATGCTGTCGGGCGGCGCCGCCTGCCGGATGTCAGTGACGTGCGAAGGTATCCAAAGCTGCGTGGAAGCGCCTTCGACCCGATAGACAAACGGATTCATGCACGATAGGCAGGCGGCCAACCCAGGCCGCTCCATCGGATGAAACACGGCCGCAACAGGCGCGCCGCAATATGGGCAATTGGGTTTGTCCATGGTAGTCGCTATTTGGTCATCGCCAATATCTGTCGTAATGGTCTCATGACGAACGTGCGCGGCGCATGCCGGACCACTTCCTCAAACGTCGTCAGACCACGGACTACCTTGGCGACCGCGTCCTCCCGCATCGAAACCAAGCCGGTGGATTCGGTGCAGATATGGCGGATCGTGTGCGCAGGCTTCTTCTGAAGAATCGCTTCTTTAACGTCCTCGTTCAGCACGAGCAATTCATACACCGCGACCCGCCCGTGAAATCCCGTGTAATTACAATGCCGGCACCCCACTCCGCGTTTAAAGTCCAGTTCGCGCACCTCGTCCAACTTTACGCCCACTCGGTCAAGCAGAATCGGATCAGGCGCATACGGCTGCGCGCAATGAACGCAGATTCGGCGCAACAGCCGCTGTGCAATCACGCTGATCACCGTGGAGGAAATCAGAAAGGTCTCGATATCCATGTCGATCAGACGAAGAAGCCCGCCAATCGTGTCTTCAGTATGAAACGTGGAATACACCTTGTGCCCGGTCAATGCGGCCTGGATCGCCGTCTGCGCCGTGACGCGATCGCGAATTTCACCCATGACAATGATATCCGGGTCTTGACGCACCATCTCGCGCAATGTGGATTCAAACGTACGGCCAATCTTGTCGAATATGCTGCATTGAATCAGCCCGTCGATCATATATTCGACCGGATCTTCCGCCGTGATGATCTTGATGTCGATCGAATTCGAATAACCGAGACACGAATAAAGAGTCGTGGTCTTGCCCGAACCGGTCGGACCCGTGATGAGCACCACCCCCGTTGGAACGTCCAGCACTTCCTTCCGGAAGCGATCAAGCATCGTCGGACAAAAACCAAGTTCCTCCAACTCAACCAGCCCTACCCGCTTGTTGAGCACGCGCATCACAATGCACTCGCCGTGCACAGTAACGTAGCAGGAAAGGCGCAGGTCATACTCCTCGCCGCCCATGAGAAACTGAATACGGCCGCCCTGATGCCGCTGATGCTCCGTGATGTTGCACTCCGCCAGAATCTTGATGCGCGAAGCAATGCGGGAATAGAGGTTCTTGGGCAGGTCGGTTTTGTATACCAGCACTCCGTCGATCCGGTAACGAAGCCGAATCACCTCCGACATGGGCTCGATGTGAATGTCAGACGCACGCTCCTGAATTGCCGCCGTGATGATATGCTCCACCAACCGCACCACCGAGTCTTCGTCGTCTTCCGCGGGCGCTTCGCCTCCCGCGCGTTTCTTGCGGTCCATGCGGAAACGGCGAAAGTCTTCAATAGTCTGTTGAATCGCATCGAGCGGACCCAAGGCAACAGAAAAACCGCCGGAAAGGAGTTGTTCTGCGGCCGCTTTCCCGTCTTCGTCAGCCAGATCGCCGAAAATGACCGTAATCCTGCCGTCTTCGCCCCGGCTGAATGGCAGAAAGTTGTAACGGGAAAGATAGTCCGGCGATACACCGTCAAGAAGCCGCTGGTCCACCATGGCGAACGCAGGTTCGATGTAGGGCACACTGGACTGGTGGGCCAGATTCTGCAGTAGGGTTTGTTGGTTGATCGCGCCCAGCTCAATGAGCGCATTGCCCAGCTTGAGGCCTTTTTCCTTCTGAAGGAGCAAGGCCTGCTGCAACTCCTCGGCAGAAATCAGCCCCTGCTCGACCAGAATGTCGCCGAGCCGCATGCCCGATCCATACTTCGAAATGGCATGGGAAATGGCCTGTTTAGTGGCGAACCCGAGTTCAACCAGCACCTCGCCCAATTGACGCGGCTGCTCCAGACCGGCCTGGATCCGCAGCGCGCGCTGCAACTGCTCAGGCGTAAGCACTCCGTCTTTCACCAAAGCTTCCCCAAGCTTGGACGGAGTGACGCCCTTGTGGGCACGTTTCATCTTCAAGAGCTGTAACCTTAAGTCTGGCAGAACCCGGTAGAGACCGATGGCCAGATCTCCCACGACCAGCATCGGAATTGTACCGCAAACCCCATAAAACAGGCAATTCAATGAAAAAATGGCGACAGAAATCACGTAATGCGCAGATTGTCAATTTGTCTTCGGCCGAATCCCCCAACCGAACTCTTCCAAATGGTATCGATATCACGACAAAAATGCAAATGTCGTGAAAAGCCGGTAGTGCCTGGCTCTACTATCTCTCGTCTTCATCCGAACACTGCGGAGGGGTGGTCACTCAGGAGAAGAGTGCCTCCACAAATTGATGTGGATTGAACGGCTGCAAGTCGTCCACCGCTTCTCCCACCCCAATCATTTTTATGGGTATTCCCATTTGCCGTTGGATGGCAAGCGCGATACCCCCTTTGGCGGTTCCATCCAACTTGGTCAGGATGATGCCAGTCACATTCAACGCCTCGGTGAAAATCTTGGCTTGCTGAAGGCCGTTTTGGCCCGTGGTGGCGTCCAGAACCAACAGAACCGAATGGGGCGCACTAGGCATTCGCTTCTGCACCACCCGATTGATCTTCTTCAGTTCCTCCATGAGATTCACTTTCGTGTGAAGCCGGCCCGCCGTATCGATCAGCACACAGTCCATATTCCGCGAAACGCCCGCGTCAACCGCGTCGTACGCCACCGCGGCGGGATCACCGCCGCTCTTGTGTTTCACAATCGGCACATCAACCCGCTCGCTCCAGATCGTGAGCTGTTCGACGGCCGCGGCACGAAATGTATCTCCCGCGCCCAGAATCACGGACTTGCCCTGGCTTTTAAGGTGGCTGGCAAGTTTGCCAATCGTGGTGGTCTTCCCCGATCCGTTCACCCCGACAATAAGGGCCACATGAGGTCCCTCGGCACATTCGAAACTCAACTCGTGATCGCCGGGCTGCAACGTTTGCGCCAACTCGGCCTTTAGAATTCCCAACAATTCCTCGGGGTCGCGAACATGGCGCTCCCGAACGATATTCTTCATGTCTTTCAAAATCTCAAGCGTGGCCTCGACACCCATATCCGCCTGAACCAAAATGGCTTCCAACTCCTCGAACAGGTCGTCGTCGATGGCTGTGCGGCCCGAAAGTGCGCGGCGCACATTGTCCACCAGGCCGGTCCGGGTTTTGGACAGCCGTTCCTTTAGCCGCCCGAAAAACCCCTTCTTTTCCTCCGCCATACAAAAAACTCCCAATTTTTGCGCGAATAAGAGGGGAATGCTATCACGCCAAGCCAAAACCGGACAAGGAATGCGCGCATTCCGGAGGAAGGCTTGGGTCCTGGAAAATGGGCAGCGACTCTCCCTGAACGAAGGCCAGACATGATAGTCTGGAACTCCCCCCCAAATCCGGCGCAGCCGTTCCCCCTTTCCGCGCCGTGCCGAGGGAAGTGCCATGAATTCGCGAAATCGGGTGCGCGCGGCGCTGGACCGCACACCGGCAGACCGTCTGCCGGTATTCATGTGGTTTCATCCATGCACAGCGCGCCGCTTGGCCGGACTGCTCGAAATTCCACCCGCCTATGTCGGCGAAGCCATGGGGAATGACGTCCGTCAAACATGGGTCAACAACAACTACGCCATGGAGGGCATCATCCATGAGCACGACGGCGAATCGCACGTGGACTTCTGGGGAATCGGTTGGGAAAAGCAGGGCGCCTACAACCAAGTAGTCCAGTTTCCACTCAAAGACGCAACCCCCGAAGAACTACTCGACTATCCCTTTCCCTATGATCGCATTCCGGATTTGGTGTCGCTCATGCAACCCATCATCGATCCGCGTTCGGAGTTCTTCGTTGGCGTGGATGTATCGCCGTGCGCGTTCGAAATGTTTTGGCGCTTGCGCGGCATGGAAGAGGCCATGTTGGACATGATCGCACAAGAAAATGTCGCAGACACCATGTTGGGAAGGTGTGCGGATTTTGCCGTTGCCCTCGCACGGGAATCTATCAATAGATACGCATTGGATTGGCTATGGACCGGCGACGATGTAGCAGGCCAGCAACAGTTGATGATGAGCCCGGATCTCTGGCGCTCGCTCATCAAACCGCATCTCCAGCGCGTGATCGACACCGGCAAACGAGCCGGGCTGCCCGTTGCCTACCACTGCTGCGGTGCATTGCGTCCCATTATTCCCGATCTGATCGATATGGGGGTCAATGTGCTCAACCCTGTGCAATGCACATGTCCGGGTATGAATCCGATCGAGCTGAAGCGCGAGTTTGGATCCTCGCTTACCTTCATGGGCGGCGTGGACACGCAGCACCTTTTACCGTCCGGCACGGAAGAAGACGTATACAGGGAAACATCGAACTTGGTCGAAGCAATGACGTCGGATGGCGGCGGCTACATTCTCGCCGCATCACACACCGTGCCGCCCGAAACGCCCGACGAAAACATCTTCGCCATGTATCGGGCAATACATATCGACCGCGAGACTATTTTCGACCGCGCCGCCGGCATGCGCCGCCGGTTGTCGGGGTCCGAATGATGAACGAGGCTGGATTAGTCGATTCTAAAAAGGGGGATGTCATGTATACGACCCAACGTGCGCACCGACTCGCCGTAACGATCGGCCTTGCCTTCTACACTGCCTTTAGCGCAACACCCTTACCCGCCGAAACCAAGCCGGCAGCGACAGGCGTCTACAACGTGACCACTTTTGGCGCAAAGGGCGATGGGACCACACTTAACACGACCGTCCTGCAAGCAGCGATAGACGCATGCGCCGCTGCGGGAGGCGGCACCGTCCTAATTCCGCGGGGCACGTTTCTGAGCGGGACCCTCTATATGAAAGACAACGTAGTGCTGCACCTTGATCACGCCGCCACACTGCTGGGCAGCGGCGCCTTGTCCGACTATCCAATCAATGTCTGCAAGTACCCGTCGCGCAGTGATGCGTACACACTGCGCGCCTTGATCTGGGGCGAGGGTCTTCAAAACATCGGCATCACCGGTACCGGAGTTATCGACGGCCAGGGCCATCTGTTCAAAGGCAATGTCGCCACGGCGGAAGAAATCGCCGCCGTGAAACCGCTGCTCGAACCGGAAGGCCGGTTTATTCCAGAGCCACGCTACATGAATCGGCCGTATGTCATTCGATTCATCAGTTGCCGGAACGTTCGCGTGGAAGGGGTAGCCATGCGCGCTTCGCCGATGTGGATGCAACACTATCTCGACTGCGACTTCGTCACCATCCGAGGCGTGAGCGTGTTCAACCATGGATGCGCGAACAACGACATGATCGATATCGATGGCTGCCGGAATGTGATCGTATCGGATTGCTTCGGCGACACAGACGACGATGCCCTGACGCTCAAGAGCACTGGGTCAAGACCCACGGAACATGTCGTCGTGTCCAACTGCGTATTGAGTTCACACTGCAACGCCATCAAAGCCGGTACGGAATCAGCAGGTGGATTCAATGACATTACGATATCAAATTCAGTGATTCGCCGGTCCTCAGTGACTGACGAGTATCACGGCCGGGTAGAGGGGCTTGCAGGCATTGCGTTGGAAATAGTGGACGGTGGATCGATGCGTCGTGTCGCGATTTCAAATATCACGGTGGAAGGTACAGTTGCGCCCATCTTCATACGCCTCGGCAACCGCGGAAGGGCGGCGCGCCCCTCCGCGCACCCCCTGGATCCGCTACCACCCGTGGGCACAATTCGCGATATCTCAATCAGCAATATCGTGGCGACGGGAGCGAGCAACACCGGTTGCGCGATTGCGGGGTTGCCGGATCACCCGATTGAAAACCTGTCCCTGTCCAACATACGTATATCGTTTGCCGGAGGCGGCACGGAACGGCCGTGGGCGGATGTACCCGAAAACCCTGAGAAGTATCCGGAGATCACCATGTTCGATGCCTTGCCCGCATATGGTTTCTACATACGGCACGCAACCGGACTTCGGATGTCCGGAATCGATCTGCAATTTGAAGCAATGGATGGCCGTCCGGCAATCGTTGCAGACGATGTGCGCGATGCGATCATCGACGGCGTCAACGCGGAGGTTCATCCGGAATCACACGCGTCGATGCTCCTCGCGAATTCTCAGGGCATTCTCATCCGCGATACCGTTGCCGGCGCGTCACAAGGTTTTTTGAAACTGGAGGGCTCGTGTCAGGACATCGCGCTCATGAACAACGATTTGCGCAAAGCGGAAGTCGCCATTATCCCACAGGAAAATGACGTAGCCACCCAAGGTAATCTGACCGGCAAGGCGCGATAACCGCACAAAATTTACTCGGGCGCCCCATACTTCGGGTTGTATTCGCCGCGTGCGGCAAAACCGCCAAGTTCCGGACGCATTTCACTCACGCGCGGATAGCTGTCGAAGACCTCACTGCCGCGCATGCGTGGATCGCCCTGTTCCTTGAGTGCCTTTTCGAGGGCCGCACGTAAAGCCGCCTTTACATCCGCATGGGCGGGATCGGCGGCCAGGTTGTTCATGCAGTCGCCGTCTCTATCGACGGCATACAGTTCCTCCTCCGGCCGTTTGCCCAGACTCAACTCGAAGTACTTGGCATACTTATCGGGATTGTCCGTCAACACGGATTTCGACGGTGCCGCGTCGATGTCATGGTACCCGTCCGGATCGCCCGCGGGCCAGCGATCGGGTTTGAGATTCCAGATGTAAAGGTGGTCTTGTGTGCGAATCGCGCGGCTGGGATAACCCCAATTGTCGAATCGCGCATGGGTGTGCCGTTCGCGACCGGTCAAAACGAATTCATTTGCCGAATCGCCGCCCGCACCGAACAAGGGAGACAGACTCTTGCCGGTGACGGACTCAGGAATCGACAATCCGGCGGCGGCAAGGAAAGTGGGCGCAAAGTCGACACAACTCACCAGCGACGCCTCGGTCCGGCCTGCGTCTATCCGGCCCGGCCATCGCATCGCCAATGGAACATGTACGCCATGTTCGTACACGTTGGCCTTTGCCCGCGGAAACGACATGCCGTTGTCCCCCGTGACAATGACCAGCGTATTGTCCAACTCGCCCATTTGCTCCAGCGTGGACAACATCGTGCCAAGCTGGCTGTCAAACCACTCGATTTCGAGAAAGTAGTCGAGAAAATCATTCCGCACGGCGGGATCGTCGGGAAGATACGCCGGCACCCGGACCTTAGCCGCATCTTTTCCCGCGCGTCTGCCCGAACCCACCTCGTACTTGCGGTGCGGCTCCTTGCCGCCATACCAGAAGCAGAACGGCGCTCCCTCGGGCCGCGCTGCCAGGAATGTCTCGAAATTGCCCGCATAATCGTGATTGATAATGCCGTCCACCGGAACGGCATCGAACCGCTTTTCGTTGTACTCTCTGCCGGCCGGATTCTGCGTCCATCCCCCGCGTTGCCAATCCCCCGGCCCCCAACCCTTGCCCGTATATCCCACGTGATACCCATTGGCCGCGAGCAGATCCGGGTAGACCGGATGCGTGCGCGGGAAAATGCTGGCGTGCGTGCCCGCCTCGGCCAGTTGCCAGATGTGCCGCCCGGTCAGTATCGCCGCCCGGTTTGGCGAACATTGCGGCGCCGCCGTGATGCAATTCGTAAAGAGACACCCTTCCCGTGCTACGCGGTCGAACGCAGGCGTATGAACCTCCCCAGTCCCGCCAATCGAAGCATGCGGCCACGACCAATCGTCCGCGATGGCAAAGAGAATGTTGGGACGCCGGGAAACCGCCCCCCGAGCCCAAGGGGTTGCAAAGGCAATTCCTGTGACGGCTGCCGCCGACATAAACTCGCGACGGGACGGGTGTTTCAGACGCGACATCGTGCTCTCCCAGTTAGCTGCGGCTCAAATCCTAATTCACTGACACAAAAGAACTTATGTATCGAGGCACAATTTGGACTTTAATGCACAACATAATTGTTTTCAATAGCTTACAAACAACTATACGAAAGCACTTTAAAGTGGCCAGTCACATTAAAATTTTTGCCACTTTTTTTTAATGTATCACTCAAAAGCACCAACTTAGACTGCACCGCGCACCATTGGCCTGTGCATAGATATCAACGTTAGAATCTACCTTGCCAATAACTGAATTCAACGGAGCGTCTCACCATGCATTCTATTCTCCGTGCATTGCTTACACTCATAATTGCCGGCGCGGCCCATGCCCTCGAAAGCGGCGCCATGATTCCGACAGGCGCTCCGGATGGATTGGGACCGCTCTCCACGTACGGAGTCGTGAATGTGCCGCTGGGCACGGCGCGGATCACAGGCGGGCAAGAGCCCGACCTGTTCGTGGCCACCGGGCGGCACGGCATGAAGAAGGGACTGTATCTCTATCATTTCGTGAAGCGAGGTGATCGCGGCGAGCCCGTGTTTGCCCTGCATGGCGAGGTAGGCCATCCGTTTGAAACACCATATCCGCCCTCCGGCGCAATCTTTCAGACCAAGGACGGCACCGTGCATGCATTGTGGCCTTCGGATTCGAACGTCATGCACTGCGTACTCAACGCCGATACGATGATGTTCGAAGAGAAAGGGACGATAAACGTCACGGGCTTGCCGCGCACAATACGCGACCTTGGCGCGATGGAGCGGACGGATGGGTCAATTCTGCTTCTGTTCGGCGTGAGTGACGGCGCGCCCGCGCCACAGTCTCCTGTGAGTTCGCGATCACCGGAGTACGATCCCTACGACGGGCGCGGCATCTGGCGCTTTGGCATGCCCTATGTTGGGCTGTATGCCGCACGCCTGCCGGACGGTTTTAACAGCGCGACGGAACCCGCGTATCTTGTTTCTTCCAGGGAGCGCGACGTTCGTATTGGCTACTACGGCTTTGCGCCCGTCCAGTTGCGCGAAGGGCATGCCGGCGTCATTGCCGGATCGCACTACGGCGAATTTCACTATGTCGCCGATCCCACCGCGCCGTCTCAGCGCAAGCACCTTGTCGCGCGCGATGGCATTGCATTGCGGCACCCCTCGATTCACCCTGCGCCCACGGCGTTTCCCAACGCGGCAGGCACATACACCGACCTCATCGCCGCAGGCGAAGGCGCGTTGTACTGGTATCGGTTTCTCGGTCACTTTACACCCGAGGGTAAGCCCGTCTTTGATGTACCCGTACCGGTGCTGGAAGAAAAGTCGCATCTTTACGCCGGCACACTGCCGGTTACCAACGTGGTGGACTGGGACGGAGACGGCGACAAAGACATAGTGGCCGGAAACTCAGAGGGATTCATCCTGTTCATCGAGAACGATGGATCCAACGTCGATCCGAAGTTTCTGCCCGGTATTCCGTTGGAAGCAGGCGGACAATGCATCCACATCCAACCCGGGTACGGCCTCGACATCCAAGGACCGCAGGAAGCCCGCTGGGGCTACGTTTGTCCAACGGTTGTGGATTGGGATCAGGATGGCGATCTCGACATCGTGATGAGCGACAGCACCGCACGGCACACGTATTTCGAGAATACTGGCTCAACCGCCGCGCCCCAACTCGCCACCGGCACGTTTCTCTATTACGACGGTCTCGACCTCTACGGCACGTGGCGCGTGCAGCCCGGCGTGGGCGTGATGGACGGCGGCATGGCCTACATCGCGCTCGACGGCGACGACGAGTTCCACCTTTATTGGCAGGAAGACGAACGCCACGTCACCGAAGGATTCAAACTCCAACTCGCCACCGGCGAAGTCATGAAGGCGAACTTCCTCCACGCGGGCGGATCCGGCCGCTTGAAAATCGTGTTGACCGATTGGGACCAAGACGGCGTAAAAGATCTCATCGTCGGCACGCCCCGCCACGGCTCTGTGCCCGATCCGGATCAGGGGCTTCCTCAATCCCTCGGTTTGCCCGGATCCTCGATTCTATTCATTAAGAACGTAGGCACCGAGAACCAACCCCGTTACAACCGGCCCGAACTGTTCGCCTTCAAAGGCAAGCCCATCTACCTCGGCCAACACGCGTGCAGCCCCGCCGTTGCCGACTTCGGCAACCCCAACGGCCCCGACCTCATTGCGGGCGAAGAAAGCGGGCGATTTTACTTCTACAATCGCGAAGACCTGACGACAATGAAAGCAGATGAAATCGGAGAAGAGTTCCGAGGAAGAAAGGACTGAACTGCACTTCGCGGATCGGCGAGGCACGAGGAGGAACGCGGGCGTCACGTGGCAGGCCGGAAAACCCACTGCAATCGTCGCCAACGCAACAAAATTCTACAAAAACTGCGCAACTCATGAATAAGCAATCCGTAATCTCAACAATACAATAAAAACCCCTTGTTACAATCCGCTAGCGCTTTTGGCGGGGCAGTGCAACGGGGAGACCTATTCACTAAGGGGCAATGCATTGCCGCGTCGCACCCAGTAACTGGAGGTCGCTCATTATCCGTTAACCAAATGATTGTCGATCCACTCCAGAATTACCGCACGCATCTCCGGCAATTCCGTGTGACCGCAGTCAAAGAGTTCGATGCGGCAGTCCGCTTCCTTGCCGTATTCGTGATAGAGCGGCAGGAGATAATCGCGGATGCGTTCGACGCCGCGGGCGGGGGTGAGTTTGTCCTGGCTTCCGTTGAGACTAAGGCGGGGACGCGGCACGATGAGTTCATTGATCGTATGCGTCTGAAAGTGTTTCAGCAAGCTGGGCACATAGTAGTAAATGCCATGATGGGTCTGGCCTTTGTCTTCAAGCAACGCTTCGAAATCGGTGAGGCAACAGAGATCCATGCAAACCTTGATGCGTTCGTCGAGCGCCGCGAGCCACCAGGACTTGGTGGATCCCATGGAAATGCCAAAGCTGCCGATTCGGTTCACATCCACTTCGGGCCGGGTGCATAGGTAGTTCAACGCTTGCCATTCATCGAACATCATCATGCCGAAGAGAACTTGCCCCTTCCACAACATCTCCTTAAAAGTGTCGCCTTCGCCGCGGCCACCGTTGTCGGGATAGGGCGCGCGCTCGCCGAAACACCAACTGTCGATGGCAAGGGCCACGATGCCCTTCTTCGCATACACCGGCGCATAAGGCTGCATGGCGCTGGTGCCATTAAGCAGTTCTTCTTTGCCGACAAAATAGTCGCCGCCGTGCCAGTGGATGTAGTGCATGGCGGGGGCGGGTGCCTTCAAATTGTCGGGAACGAGCAGAAGAGCGGGTACAGGCTGAATGCCGTTGAGGTCCAGTACAAGCCGCTCGATTTTGAAGCCGTCGTGCTGGTCTACTCCGATCACCTGCGCCGTGGGGGCCCGCCGGGCCGGCAGATCACCCAGAAGAGACCAAAGTTCGTGGCGCCGCTGAGCCTGGTAGCCTTGAAACTCCTGAAGCGATTGCATGGCGGTTTCACCCCTGGTGCAGGCCAGCGCCATGGCAATGGCGGCCGCGCCGGCTTGCGCAAATTCCCTACGATTGATGTGCCCGGATATGTCGTTCATTCGCGATTCCTTCCAAAACGAGAATAAGCCAAGTGCGATTGCGCGAACAACGCAACCGCCATCTCCGTATTCATCAATTCGACAAGGAGCACTTTTGCGATAATCGCTTCGCTGCTTTAGCGGGTGCCCCAGTAGAGCCTTCGTGAGTCGCGGTTGACGGCTATTTGGCGTATAGTGGTGTTTCCACGCACGTGCCGCTGCGAAGCATTACCCGGTCATCCAGAATTGTTACCCATACGGCCGTGCGGACACGACTAAAGCATTGGGCGGGAGAAAAACGCCATGTCTCAGTTGCGGGAACGGATTGCTGGTTGGCCAGGCCATCGTTGGGCGGCCGGATTGGCCATCCTGTACCTGATATTCGGCGCGGTATGGGTCGCCACCACGGATGTCTTTCTATTGCCGCTGGATGGTTCGCCCCAGACCCTGATCCAATACCAGTCAATCAAAGGCGTGGCGTATGTTGTCATTACGGCTTTGATTGCATACGTATACCTTGAACGGATGCTTGGCAAACAAGACCGCACGATGGATGCGTTGACGCAGAGCGAGTTGAAGTACCGGGATCTGGTCCAACACGCGAACAGCATCATCATGCGCTGGACGCGCGACGGCCAGATTACTTTCGTAAACGAGTATGGGCTTCGGTTCTTCGGGTATGAGGAATCAGAATTGGTTGGCCGCCACGTGGTCGGAACGATCGTACCTGAAACCGAGAGCACGGGGCGCGATCTCAGGCCGCTGATGGACAGAATCTGCGCCAATCCTAAGGCGTTTGAGTTCAACGTCAACGAAAATATGCGGCGGGACGGAGCGAAGGTTTGGATATCATGGACGAACAAAGTGTCCTTCGATGCGCAAGGCAATATCGACGGGATATTGAGTATTGGCACGGACATTACGGAGAGCCGCAACGCGGAAACAGCACTGCGCGAAAGCGAAGCGCGGTACCGGGGATTGTTTGAGGACTGTCCCGCGTCGCTGTGGGAAGAGGATTTTTCCGGCGTCAAATCCTACTTGGACGAATTGCGTGCATCGGGTGTGACGGATCTGCGAGCGCATTTTGAGTCGTACCCGGCTGCGCTGCGCGAATGCGCGGACCTCGTGAAGATACTCGATGTAAACCGGGCCACGTTGGAGTTGCTGCAATACGAGCGGCGCGAGGATTTGTGCGGGCGCCTGGGAAGCGTGTTGCGTGAGGAGACCTACGAACTCTTCAGACGGGAACTGCTGTCGTTGTCCGCCGGGCAACTGGTTTTTCAAACCGAGGCGATCAACCACAACCGTTGGGGGGAGAAGTTTCACGTTACGTTAACCCTGGCGGTCGTGCCGGGACACGAAGCAACCTGGGCGCGGGTTTTTGTGGCGCTAACAGACATAACGGCCCGGGTTCAGGCTGAGGAAAAGTTGCTTCAACTCAATACCGAATTGGAGCAGCGCGTCGCGGAACGGACGGCAGAATTGGCCCATGCCAAAGAGCGGGCCGAATCAGCGGATCGATTGAAGAGCGCCTTTCTTGCGGCGATGTCACATGAATTGCGGACCCCCTTGAATTCGATTATCGGTTTCACTGGGATTTTGATGGAAGAATTGCCGGGACCGCTGAACAACGAACAGGCAAAGCAACTTGGAATGGTGCAGAACAGTGCCATGCATCTGCTCGAGCTGATCAATGATGTGCTGGACCTCTCCAAGATAGAGGCAGGGCAAATGACGATTCAGCGCGACTATTTCGATCCGCATGAATCCGTTGGCCGTGTAATGCACCTGTTCAAGCCGATTGCGGAAAAGAAGCGTCTGAGCTTAAAAGCCGAGGTGCCGCCTTCATTGACATCCTTATACAGCGACCGAAGGAGGTTTGAACAAGTCTTAATCAATCTGGTCAACAACGGGCTGAAGTTTACGAACGAAGGCGGCGTCCGGGTAACGTTTGTGGATGAAGGAGAACGGCTGGCGATTCACGTTGCGGACACGGGTATCGGCATCAAGTCCGAGGACCGGCAAAAATTGTTTCAGAGTTTTCAGCAGTTGGATAGCGGACTGAGCCGGAATCATGAGGGCACCGGCCTTGGACTCGCGATTTGCAGCAAACTCGCGAGTCTTCTGGGAGGCACGATCGAAGTGAGGAGCGAATGGGGGGCCGGAAGTACATTCACGTTTTTGCTACCGGTGGAACGGGGACCCTTCCCTGTGGAGCCGCAACCATGAAGCGAAAAGTGCTTTTGATCGAAGACAACGAACAAAATCGCTACCTCGTCAAGTACATTCTGGAAAAGGCCGGACACGAAGTCATTGAGGCTTGCACCGGTCAAGAGGGGATTGACCTTGCCACGAGCGAGCATCCCGCACTGATTCTGCTGGATATTCAGCTCCCGGTGATGGACGGGTACAGCGTGGCCAAGGAACTGCGCCGCGTTGCGAGCCTGAATCGCGTACCGATAGTGGCGGTGACTTCCTATGCCATGCCGGGCGATCGCGAGCGTGTCTTGGAATCGGGTTGTTCCGGGTATATTGAAAAGCCGATTAATCCTTCAACGTTTCTAAGCGAAATCACGCCGTTCATAGAGGATACATCGCCGGGAGCTTCGCCATGAGCACGGTCCTTGTGGTTGACGACAATGCGCAAAATCTCTATTTACTGGAGACTCTTTTGGAAGCCAACGGCCATCGTGTGGCCACGGCTTCGAATGGGGCGAGCGCGCTGGATTTGGCCCGGCGCCAGCCTCCGGATGTGATTGTCTCTGACATATTGATGCCGGGTATGGATGGATTCACCCTGTGCCGGGAGTGGAAGAGCGATGGCCGGTTGAAGCGGATACCTTTTGTCTTCTATACGGCCACGTATACCGATCCCAAAGATGAAGAATTTGCCTTACGCCTTGGGGCGGACCGGTTCCTGACCAAACCACAAGAAGCCGGCGTGATGTTGCGTGTGATTGCCGATGTGTTGATTCAAGGCACCGGCCGTGATGCCTCCGCGGGCGACCTTCAATCCGATGAGACAAGCGCCGTCAAGGAATACAATGAAGCGTTGATTCGCAAGCTCGAAGACAAGATGATCGATGTCGACGAGGTTAACCGGAAATTGGAACAGGAGATTGCAGAGCGGAAAAAAGCCGAGGAAGCGCTTCGGCGATCGGAGCAGGAGCTGCAGACGCGCAACAAGATAGCCGAAGTGTTTTTGACCGTGACGGACGATCGTATGTATGTCCGCGTGCTTGAGATTCTGCTGGAAGCGCTAGGTAGCCGCCTTGGCGCGTTCGGATATATTGACGAGAACGGCAGTTTGATCGTTCCTGGAATGCACCGGGAAATCGGCCATCCATTCCAGATGCCCGAGCGAGAGTATGTGTTTCCGGCAGAGTCTTGGGGGGATACCATATGGGCTCGAGCAATTCGTGAAAAGCGCACCGTTATCGAGAACGAGCCGCTGGCGTGTTCGCTCGATCCGAATGCAGTGCTGGATCGGGCCATGGCCTCCCCCTTAATCCATCAAGGAGAAGTGGTGGGGCTGATAGAGGTGGCAAACCGTACCGAGCCCTACGAGCCGGACGACGCGCGATTGCTCGAGTCGATTTCCAAGTCCGTGGCGCCGATACTGAACGCCCGCCTCAACAGCGAACGGGAGGAACGACAACGGATTGCGCTGGAAACCCAGCTGCGACAGTCGCAGAAGATGGAGGCCATTGGCCAGTTGGCCGGCGGGATCGCGCACGATTTCAACAATATTCTGCAGGCGATTCTGGGGTATTCACGGCTTGCGCTGGAAAAAGCGGAGTCCGGGAGCGAACTTCACGGCGATTTGACGCAGGTGATCAAAGGTGCGGACCACGCCGCGAGTCTTACCCGGCAACTGCTCGCGTTCAGCCGGCAGCAAATCCTGGAACGGAAAGACATCAATGTCAATGCCCTTGTGGAATCTCTCATCAAATTGTTACGACGCACGTTAGGTGCGGCGATTCACATCGAATTCAAATCCGGCGAAAATCTTTCGACCGTACATGCAGATCCTGGCCAGATAGAGCAGGTTATCTTAAACATTTGCATCAATGCGCGAGACGCGATGCCGAGTGGGGGCGACTTGCTCCTGGAAACGTCCAACGTGACGTTGAGCCGCGATTTTTGCGACGCCCACCCCTGGGCACAGCCCGGATCCTACGTTTTGTTGACAATGAGCGATAACGGAACGGGAATGGACGAGGAAACGCAAAAGAGAATATTCGACCCGTTCTTTACGACGAAAGATGCCGGAAAGGGCACGGGACTCGGCCTTGCAACGGTATACGGCATCGTACGTCAACACGACGGGCTGGTTCACGTGTACAGCGAAGTCGGCAAAGGCACTGCATTCAAGATTTATTTGCCAGCGGTGCTGCGGAGTGCAAGCCATGCCAAACGAGCGCAGGACGAGACGGTAGCGGGCGGCCACGAAACCGTCTTGTTTGCGGAGGATGACGAGGCGCTTCGAAGGCTGGGCGTGCGCATTCTGGAATCGGCGGGGTATACAGTCTTGAGTGCCTCCAACGGCCAGGAGGCGGTTGAGGTGTTTAACGCACATGTTGATTCAATAGCCATTGCAGTGCTCGACGTCGTGATGCCCAAGATGGGCGGCCGCGTGGTGTACGATTCCATTAGGTCCGTTAACCCGGCCGTGCGTGTTCTATTCAGCAGCGGTTACAGCGGCGGCGTGGGCGGACTGCGGCACGAGTTGCGCGAGAGCGCACCATTGCTTCAAAAGCCCTATGAGCCCAAGGCCTTGTTGCGCAAGGTGCGGGAGATCCTGGACGCGCCGGACACGGCGTGAATGATGCACTTGGACCATACCTTTGAGCAGCATACCAATCTTTCACTGGCCGCGCGTGATTTCTTCTCCAATTGGCTCGAGCCTCCACAACTTCCAGGCATTTTCGTCATGAAAGCCGTGTGTTCCCCCTTAGTTTGTCGCCTCATCCAGGAAGTGGAACTAATTGGGCAAAGCAAGGATGCTGCTTGCATTGGGCCGGATTTTCGCTATGATGTTTGTTTGAATTCTTGAATCGTGAGTTATTGCCCCACGGGGCGCACTTTTAGCGGGGTATTACCATGCGGCAACCCATTCTTCCGATACTGCTCATTTTGGTGCTGGTAGCGAGTTCACCTGCGTTCGCGCAATTGCCCATACCGGAGGACCCGTTGTGGGAACCGATTGTGGATGAAGTGTATTTGCAGGAGGTGAGTACGCTGATTCCGGGGCCTGCTTTGAACGCCGTGGCGGTCTACGCCGGCAACGCCTATGTGGGCGGAGCGGACGGCGTGTCCGTGGTTGCGGGCGAGACATTACAGAAGCAGTCGGGGCCTTCGGGCGGCGTGACGCGGTTGAAGGTGTTGGGCGATGCGTTGTGGGCCGTGTCATCGGACGGGCTATGGACCTTTGATGGTGCGTCGTGGGCGCAGGCCACGGCCACCCCGGTGACTGATGTTTGTCTTTTAAATGGCACGGTCATCGCGGCTTCGGGCAACGGACTGTATGCGGTTGGCGACGGCGGTTTGACGGTGATAGCCGAAGGGCGCGTACCGTTATTGGGCGCGGTGACCTACAGCGGCACGGTGTATGTACATGATGGGAAAGAGGTCGGCTTGCTGGAAAAAGGCAAGCTGGAATTTGAGAACATCACCGACTGGGGCATGCTGGAACGGGGCAGCACGATTCGCGACATGATGTCGTACGGAAGCCGGTTGTATCTGGCGACAGACGAGGGTGTGGGTTTGTTGCGCGGCATGACGTGGTACAACATCACAGGCGACGACGGCTTGTGTTACGAAGACACGACGTGTCTTGCGCGCGGTTTCGATCGCGATCTTTGGATTGGCACGATGCGGGGGGCGATCCGCAATGTCGACGACGAATACCTGTTTTACGGTTATGAACGTTGGATTCCCAATGACAAGGTCAACGCGATCGCGACCGGCGACCATGTTTCCTATATCGCGACCGATGGCGGGCTTGGCATTATCACTTACGAACCCTACACGTTGGCGAAGAAGGCGGCGTATTACGAGCGTTGGCTCGACGAGTGGGGGATGCGGCGGCTGGGGTTTATTCACATCCTGTTCGAGGAGAATGGCGAGTGGATACGCGAAGTGAGCGACAACGACGTGGGGTATACCAGCCACTATGTGACCGCCAAGTGTTTTGAATACGCGGTAACGGGCGACCCGAAAGCGCGGGAAGCAGCGCTGGACGGTTTCAAGTCCATGAAGTGGAGCGAGGAAATTACGTCCATTGACGGATTTCCGGCCCGATCGATTTACGCGGTCGGCGAGCGTACGCACAAGGCGATGCATGGATCCGGCGGTCTGCCCGCGGAATGGCACGCTACGCCGGACGGGCTCTGGGAATGGAAGGGTGACACGTCGAGCGACGAGACCGATGCGCACGTATACGAGACGACGATTTTTCTGAGCCTTGTGGCCAATGAGAAAGAAAAGGTGTGGGCCACGGATCACTTGCACCGCGTCGTGGGGCACATCGTGGATAACGGATTTTTCCTTCGCGACGTAGACGGCAAACCGACACGTTGGGCGCGCTGGGATCCCGATTACCTGCAGACGCCGTATGGGTTTTATGCGCGCGGTTTGAACGGCATGGAGGCGTTCAACTACGTGACGGCGGCATTGCATTTTACGGGTGACGAGAAATTTGCCAAGGCCAAGCAGTTTCATTTGGAACAAGGATATTTGCCCGACATCATTCGTCAGAAACTCACGTTTCACCCCGGGTATTGGACGCACTTCGACGATCGGCTGGCATTCTATTCGTACTATCCGCTGGTGCAATACGAAACCGATCCGGATTTGAAGGCGATCTGGTTGCGGAGTCTGGAGCGGAGTTGGGAAGTGAAGCGCAGCCAGTCCGTACCGTGGTTCAATTTTATCTATGGCGCAGTGACGGGCAATGATTGCGAGGCGGACAAGGCGGTCGATCATTTGCGTGGATGGCCGTTGGATCTACGCCGGCATTCGTACACGAATTCACACCGTGACGATTTGTATATGCCGCCGGGATACACGGAGTATGGCCGGCGGCCCAAACCGCTCAATCCGCGCGAAACGGAGCCCAACCGGTGGGACGGCGACTTCATGCGTCTGGACGGCGTTTACGGCGGCAAGATGGTTTCCGATCCTAGTGGCTGGCTGGATGCGTATTGGATGGGCCGGTATTACGGATTGATTACCGCGCCGCAGACGAAAGACAAGGACTTGATTACGGTGCCGAAGCGCGGCTTGCAACTGGGTGCGGCGCCGTACAGCGGTCCGGAGAGGCCAAAGCTGGAGCATGAGCGGTAGTCACGCGCGTTGCGGTTTGTGGACCTGTGCTCATGGGTGTTGGTGGAGTTGACGTTCACTTGAGCCCTTTAACGCAAAATGAGCCCATTGGCGCGGAGTCTGGCCGAGGGAAAAAAGAGCGGCCATGGCTACGCCGGATTGTAGTGGCTTTTGTTGGCCTTACAGCTGTCAGCGTGGCCGTGTCCCTCTGGCTTCTGTATTCGCGGCATTTGCCGGTTGCCACGGGTCCCTATGCCGTGGGCCGGGCGGACTACTATTGGGTTGATGAAAGCCGAGCGGAGATTCTCACCGCCGAACCGGACGACAATCGTCCACTGATTGTGCAGATCTGGTATCCGTCGGATGACGTAACCGGCTGCGCCGCCGCGCCGTATTTTCCCCATTTGCGCGAGCTTTCAGGCAGCTTTCACGCGTACGAAGTACTTGGCATTGCGCCGATGAAGACGCACTCGTATCTGGATGCGCCCGTCTCTGTGAAGGAATCCGAGTTCCCGGTCCTTCTGTTTTCCCCTGGAGCCAACAGTTTCATCGGACTGTATACGTCCATTCTCGAAGAACTCGTGAGCCATGGGTATGTGGTTGTTGCCATGGATCACGCCTACGACAATCGGGGGCAGGTGCTGCCGGATGGCAAGGTGTTGGAATCGGTGTTCGACAAAGAACATCCACGCTTCGACGATCCGGCCGGCATGGAAGCGATGAATGCGTACTACCGGAAGTTCGTGGGGATTCGCGCGGCGGATGCGCAGTCCATTCTCCGGCGCCTCGAAGCGCTCAATCAAAGCGACGTGCGATTCATGGGCCGGTTGGATTTGGATCGTGTGGGAGTCCTTGGACATTCGCTGGGCGGCGTCGCCGCGGCGGAAGCGGCCAAGCTCGAACCCCGGTTCAAGGCGGCCGCCAACCTGGATGGCCACTTCATGGACCGTCCCAAGTTTGACGACGGCGATCCTTTGCGTGCGGTCTTTCTTCACATGGGCGATCCCTTTCCGCCGATGCCCGAACAAGGATCCGACACGTCCATGTCGCGATTTGAGCAGTCCATGAATTCGATTCAGGCAGCTTCATATTCCGTTTGGATTACCGGCGCAAACCACCAGAATTTCAGCGATGACCCATTGTTGAAGCCTGGCAACACCGCCCGCGAGTTGGAAATCAATGCGGCCGTTCGCGCGTATCTCGTTGCGTTCTTTGATTACGCACTGAAAGGCAAGCCTACGCCGCTTCTTGCGGCGGGCCCTTCAGCGGATCATGGGTACATTTCAGTGAGTGTCTATCCTTCGGAGTGAGGCGCGATGCGCGATGTGAGCGTCCGACTGGCGAAACCCACGCCGCGTTGGCGGGAAGAATTTCTGGCCGCGGTGAAGCGGAGCCGGCGGTTGCACGGACGATTTGCGCATCCCCCCGCGGACGAAGCGGCTTTTGATCGTTGGATGAAACGATTGCGCCGGCCATCAAACGAGAGTCATCTGATTGTGCATGAGCACGACGGGTTGGTGGGCGTGGTCAACATCAGCGAGATTGTGTGCGGCGTGTTGATGAGCGGATATCTCGGATACTACGCATTCGCGCCGCACGCGCGGAAGAGATACATGACGGCTGGGTTGGCGCTGGTGGTGGATCGAGCGTTTGGCGAATTGGGGTTGCACCGGCTTGAAGCGAACATTCAGCCGGAGAACGCGGCCTCGATTGCGTTGGTGACGCGGCTCGGTTTTTCGCGGGAGGGGTATTCGCCGCGCTATCTGAAGCTCGGCGGACGTTGGCGCGATCATGAGCGGTGGGCGCTATTGGCGGAGAATTGGCAAAGGGTTCGCAGGTAAGATTGGGAATACTTGACGACGTAGCGCGTACTCCAGCCCTTGAGCGGGGAGACTTCCCATAAGGCCTCGGTTGCCGGCTGTATGGTCAAGGTCTTCTGGTCCGGGGTGCCATCGGGACCAGTTTGGCGCCGTCCCAGATGCGATAATCTCCCTGCTCGATTGAGTCGCCTGGAAACGTCCGGTAAAGCCACTCCGAGCCGGCGGGTATGTCCCGCATGAGGGTAAAGGTTTCGAGGGCTTCAAAGTCAGGATTGAGGGCGATTGACGTTCGCGTACACGAACTTGCGCTGCGGGAGAAGAAACCATTTTCCGGTGCTTCTTCGCTGGTTTCTCGCGTGTGGGATTTGACAATCCAAAGACCGCTGACCTGCGCGAGTTCGGTTACCGTGTAGAGGTCGTTTCGCGCAAAGCCCTCAGCGGTAATCACATTCGTGTCGCTTAGATTGGTGACGTCTCCACGCCGTAGATGCCGGTGCATCCGCACGATATTGAAATGCTTGTCGGGATCAAACCAGACCGTGAAATAGCCGAACTCCGTATCCGCCTCAATGATTTGATAGTCGGTAGCGCCATGCCGCTCGGTCTTCACGGCAGATGACTTTGCCGAGCGTAGTATTTTGTCGATGCGGCGGCCTTCATCGGTGAAGTAACCGAAGGGTTCTCCGCCAAAATACATTGCCCATAAGCCGTAATAGTTGCCGTATGAGCGGGGCTGTTGAATGGTCTCGCCAATCGGAGCGCCTTTGCCAATGGAGCCCGTGCCGAGCGGCCTGTTTCCACCGGCATCCCACTGGATGTCTTCCTTGCCGTCGTACCGGCAGATTCGTTGCGCGGCGTCATTGGCGGTGCGATATTTGCCCCCGTAATCGCCCCACGTGTGGGTATGCACGTTGAACCTGCGTCCATCGTAGCCGACCTCGCCACGCTGCCACGTCTTGCCGGGTCCGCTTGGTGCAATTGCCTCCCATGGCGAACCGGGTTCATTCTGGCGATACCATTCCGAGGCATACTCGTACGTGTAGATGATTCGCTGAATGCGATCCTGATGATCGGCGTAGTTGCGAAGCACATCACGGACCGTCATCGCGGTCGCGGTGCCGCTTGATTGAGAGGGGAGGTCGGTTGTCTCCGGGCTCGGCACGACCGCGACTGTCTTCAATGGCGCGAAAGGGTCAACGTCGCGTAATGACTTATCTGGCTGGTGAGCGACATACGAGGCGAATAGAACAACCGCGGCAATGCCGGCCACGGCGGCAACAGCTTTGAATGCACCCATGGATTTGAGTGAGGCCGCGCCGGAGTGGGTTATCCCGGCCAGCGCGGTCTTTCCAAGGTTGCCCATGAGACGCGGCGGGAGTGCGGCAGCGTCCGCCATGTTGGACGCCATCATTCCTCCCAAAGCGATTCCACCCACTTGAATGCCGCGTCGGGCGAGAGTGCGGCGAATTTCCTTGATGCCTTTGTGAATGCGATTGGTCAGTGTCTGCCTCGGTATGCCCAATGACGCGGCAACTTCTGACTGGCTCTTTCCTTCGAGGTAATGTGCAATCAGCGGAATCCGCAGACCATCGGGAAGATTCGCAAGCGCCTCGTCAACAAACTCGTAGATATCTTCCCAATCCGGATCGACATGCAACTGTCGTGATTGGGCGTAGCGGATTTCGCGCGATTGCGCCCGGGCAAGTGCACGGCGTTTATTCAGAGCGATATTTGTCGCGACGCGGTGGAGCCATGGGCCGAGATATGCAGCCGGAGGACGGTCGAGGTTGGCGAGGGCTTGAAAGGATTCCTGGGCAACATCTTCCGCATCAGGGAACGTACCGAGCACACGGCGGCTGGTCGCGTAGACCATGGCGGCATATCTCACCACTATTTCGCGGAAGGCATCCGCGTCGCGATGGTTTACCCAGCGATCCAAATAGGCGGCATCTTCGGCATTCATGGACTTACAGGCTCCCAAAGTTCTGCACTCTATCCCATGATCACCGCAAAGAACGAACCGGCCCATGGTTCGCAGAAGATGCGCCCGGGCCCAAGCGCATGAGGCTGGCGTTCGGGCCGGGCAAAGATTATTATGCGGCCATTCCCTTCAAAACTTGGAGACTACTGCCATGGGCCGGATCCTTCTTGCCATCTACGCCGTTTTGTGTATTTTTACCGTGTCTGCGCATGCGCTCGCCGTGCAGACAGGCATTGCTGCAAAACAAGTCATCCAATGCGAACCGGATGGGAATGCCGCCCTGACGTTATCGGGCACGACTGCCGCGGCGGGCACGGTGCAGGCGCGCGTCGTGGGGGTGCAGAAAGAGATATTGCCGTGGGCCGGCCTGGGCAAGGCGGAAGGGGGAGCGTGGCAGGGGTCGCTTGCAGGCGTTCCGGCCGGTGGTCCCTATCGCATCGAACTGAAGGTCATCGACGCGGCGGGCAATGCGCTGGAAGCGGCTGCGGTTGATGATGTGCTTGTGGGCGATGTGTGGGTGTTGGCCGGACAATCCAACATGCAGGGCGTCGGGAACCGGTTTGACGTCGAGGAGCCGCATGCGCTGGTGCATACGTATGCGATGAGTTACGAGTGGCGGCTGGCGCAAGAGCCGCTGCACACGTTGGGCGAATCGCCCGATCCTGTACATGGGACACATGAGAACGAAGCGGCGCGGCAGGCGGCGATTGCGGGATGGCGTGACGGCGCCAAAGGCGCGGGCCTGGGGCTGGCTTTTGCGAAAGAGATGGTGAAGCGGACGGGGCGGCCGGTGGGACTGATTGCATCGGCCCACGGCGGCACGAGCATGGCGCAATGGGATCCGGCCCTGAAAGACAAAGGCGGCGAATCGCTTTATGGATCGATGTACAAGCAAGTGCAGGCCGCCGGGGGTAAGGTGCGCGGCGTGCTGTGGTACCAGGGCGAATCGGATGCGAATGCCACGGCGCAAGCGGTTTATCGTGAGAAGATGAAACAATTGGTTGCCGCGATGCGGACGGATTTCGGCGTGTCGGATTTGCCCTTCTACTATGTTCAGATCAGCCGGTTCACGCCGAACCCTGGCGAAAATTTTTCGCATTGGAACGCGATTCAGGAGGACGAGCGCCTGCTTGAGGCGGACCTCGCGCCGGGCGGTTTGGTATCGGGGATCGATCTCGGCCTGGACGACGGCATTCATGTCGGCACGCCGGGCTTGAAGACCCTGGGGTACCGACTGGCGGCGCTTGCGGAACACGATTTCTACGGCGGTGCATCGGAACGCGGACCTCGGTACGAGAGCGCGGAACTGGCGAGCACGCCGTACGGACAGCAGTTGCGCGTCAAGTTCAGGTCTGCGAATGGCACGCTGGCGTCGGCAGGCCGGTTGAACGGGTTCAGCATCAGTGCGGGTCCCGACGGTGCGGACGCGCAGTGCATTTACAATCAGGAGATTGCCGCTGATGATCCGTCGGTGATAGTGCTTTGGATCGACAAGCTGCCGGAGAACGCCCACTTGTGGTACGGCCGGGGCTTGAATCCCTACTGCAACCTCGTGGACGAGGCCAACATGGCCGCGCCGATGATGGGGCCGGTGGCGATTGCGAAATAGCCTGCAGGAACGAGCAGCGCGACGGGTGAACGCCTGACTGGCAAGGAAGCCGTCGATTCATGTTATTCTCTGCTGGAAGGCTGTTGCGACGAACCAATCGGGAAATCCAAATCATGGCTGCACGACTCATGCGTCGACTGATGACTTTTGGCATTGTGTTTTCCGCGTCTTCTTCCGCACTTGCGGATGACAATTGGCCGCAATGGCGTGGTGCGGATCAATCCGGGGTGAGCGACGCCACGGGATTGCCGGAAACGTGGAGCGAATCGGAAGGGATTGTGTGGAGAACGGAATTGCCGTCTTGGAGCGGAAGTTCGCCGGTAGTGTGGGGTGATCGCATTTATCTGACCACGCCGTCGCGAGGCGAGGGTGACTCGGCGCGCAATCCGAACGGCCGATTTGAAAGCCCGGGCGGCAACCAGATCTTGTTGTTGTGCATTTCAAAGGCCGACGGAAAGATCCTGTGGGAGAAGGAGTTGGCTTCCGGCAATGAACTTGGCCGGAAAGGCAATAGCTCGAGTCCGACGCCGGTAACGGATGGCCAGCATGTGTGGACCGTGACGGGCACGGGCGCGGTCACCGCCATGACCATGGACGGCGACAAGGTGTGGTCCAAGAATCTGCAGGAGATGTATGGTCCTTTCGGTTTGAATTTCGTATATGCGTCGTCGCCATTGCTTCATGACGGCAAGCTGATAGCGCAGGTGCTTCACGGCATGAACACCGATGATCCTTCCTATGTGGTTGCATTGGACGCGAAGACCGGTGACGTACTCTGGCGGGTCGAACGACCCACGGATGAACCGTCGGAAACGCCGGATGCATACAATACCCCCACGATTATTCAAGAAGGCGACAAGACGCGGGTGATCGTATGCGGCGGCGGCTTCGTATCGGCGCACGATCCGGATACAGGTGCGGAAGTGTGGCGGGCAGGGGGATTGAATCCGAAGAACAACGGAAACTTCCGTACGATTGCTTCGGCGGTTGCGGTGGATGGCATGGTGTATGCGCCGACGCGGCAGCGGCCGCTGCTCGCGATCAAGGCGGGTGGAACGGGAGACGTTTCCACCAGTCATCTTGCTTGGAAATGGGATGAAGCGTACGGACCGGACGTTCCCACGCCTGCGTGCGACGGCCAATACTTTTACATGGTGGACGACAAAGGCGTTGCGACCTGCCTGAATGCGAAGACCGGGGATATCGTGTGGGGGCCGGAGCATGCTGCCGAAGGTACCATCAGTGCATCGCCGATCGTGGCGGATGGCAAGATATTCATAACGAACGAAGCGGGCACCACAACGGTAATCGCGGCGGGATCCACCTACAGGAAGATTGCGACGAACACGTTGCCCGGCGAGAATCACACGCTGTCCACGATTGCGATTTCCGGAAACCGCATTTATCTGCGTACGCCCGGACACTTGTACTGTATTGGAAAGCCATAGACAGTCGTGCGTTCAGCCGAGTGATCCGGTTGTCCTCTTCTGCGCGGGCGTCATTCGCTGGAGTTCCATGAACCAATTCTGGACTACGATTAACTCCGTGCCCGGATTTGCGGCGGACGGTGCCGCGGTTTCCTTTACCATTAGGAACCGCTGGCCGTCTTTTGCTACGTCGTATGTGGCGGCGCGGAACGATGGCGCGAAGAAACTCCATGTGAACAGGGTTTCGGGCGATGAGGCGGAGAAGTGCGAATCGCAATTGACGCCAACCCGCATGACAGCATTTTCGTTGCGATAGAATAATTCGGTTCCATCGGATGACCAGACGGGTTCCACGCCGCCGCCTTCCGACACCTGCCACTTTCCGCCCCTATCCGGGAACGACTGTACGCAGATTTCTTCGCGTCCGGATTCGCCGCTGACATAGGCGATGAATCGTCCATTGGGGGCGACGGCAGGCGCCCGATCAAAAGCGTCGACATCCGACCAGTACGTCAAGTCTCGTTTTTCGTCTGCCGGGCACAGAGCGATTCGAATTCCGCGGTTGGCGCCGTATTCTACCAGCGCGATATGGCGCCCGTCGGGCGACCATGCATGGGGATGAAAGATTCCGGTGTCCTCGGTCAACTCGATTCGATTGCCGGTGCCGTCGGCCGGTTTTCGGCAAACCATAAAGCCTCCGCGTTGTGCCGTTGAGTAGGCGATGTCATTGCCGTCGGGCGACCACACGGGGTATTGGTTGCTGGCCTGATCAAACGTGACTCGGGTGTTGGCGCCTTTTCCGAGATCGATAATCCATACGTCGCCCTTAATGCTTACGGCTGCCTTGCTTCCATCGGGGGATATGCGAACCGATTCATACGGTCTTGGGGGTTGATGCAACGGTTCTTCCTTGCCATTGCGATCGAGCCAGACCAGCGTTCGCGATTGGCGCGTGTCCTGCAGACGGTCTATGGGCACGTAGACGAGCGTGCCGTCTTCCGCGACGTCGAACTGCACGGCCGGCCATTGGCTACCTGCGATTCGTGCTTCAGGAAGCAGCAAGGGCGAGCCTGTGGCGCGCATGGACTGTGGATCGAATGGCACGGCCATGACACGGCCCTGTTGGGAGTAGAGAACGTGACCCGAAGGAGAATAGAGTGGCCGCAAAGCCCGATCCGCGAGCACGGACGTCTTTCGCTCCGCGAAATCCAGAACCATGACGCGGGTCAAATTCAGATCGGGCGCGTATGCGGTGGCATAGAGCATGCCGCATTCGCCTGGCAAGACGGACGGCGAGCCGCACACAAACCCACCGGTACCTTCATCGGGAATTGGAACCGGTTCCGGAATTCCCCCGGAATCCGCCACGCGTCTTATTTCGGACGGCATTTCCGAAATGAAATAGATGGATTCGTTTATCCAATGCAGTCCCATGGGGTGGCTCAGTTCAAGTAGGGTGATGGGCGTACCGCCATGCACCGGTACTTTTCGCAGAAAACCGTCAGGGAGAGTGACGAAGCAGAGCCATTGGCCGTCGGGCGAGAAGCAGGGGCGGATGGCGTGTTCCGTTCCTCGCAACAAACGTGCTTGCAGTTGGTCGAAGGCCCGCACCATGATGTGCCGGACTCCGTCGATCACGGCGACGTAGGCCAACTGCGTTCCATCGCGTGAGAGGGCAACGGCCGGATCGAGGTATTCACGGGGTGGGGAGACGGGCGCATCGGGATCAAGATTGACGGACAAGCGTCGAACGGGAACACGGGTCACGACAGGTGCACTTTGCACGATTCGGACCCGGGACGAGCCGGAGCGGGATCCGGGCCCTTCTCCTCTCAATGCATCCCGGATTTCCAATGCGCCGTCGGACAGGTCGCGAAGCCGGTCCTTTGGATCCTTCTGCAGGCAGCGATGCAGCAGAACCATGACCGCTTCCGGCACTTCCTGGGGCAACGCAGACCAGTCGGGATCGGACTTGAGAACTTCAACCAGCGTTTCGTAGGCGTTGGTTCCGTTAAACGGCAACCTGCCGGTCAGGCACTCGAACAGGCAACAGCCGAACGACCACACATCTGCGCGTTTGTCGACAGGCTTACCTGTGGCATGTTCTGGGCTCATGTATGCGGGTGTACCCAAGATGACGCCGCTCTGTGTTGTCTGAATCCGATCGGGAGAGGACAGTTGCGTGGCGGCGTCGGAGACGGCGACCGGATCTCCCGCGAGAATTTTGGCAATGCCAAAGTCCAGGATTTTGGGCATATCGTCGGGGGTGACTTTGATGTTGGCGGGTTTAAGATCGCGGTGGATGATGCCGCGATCATGCGCGCATGCAAGTGCGGCGGCGATTTGATCGAAGAGGCTCAGGGTCAACCGGATGGGTAACGCGCCGCGCCGGATTTTCTCTGCCAGGGTTTCGCCTTCCACCAGTTGCATGACAATATACGGCGCCCCTTCGCCCTGTTCGAATCCGTAGATGGCGCCTATGGCGGGGTGGTCGAGTTGCGCGAGTGCGCGGGCTTCGCGCTGGAAACGAGCCTGCCGATCGTGGTCAGCGGAGTAGGCCTCGGGCAAGACTTTTATGGCGACTTCACGGCCCAGTTTCTCGTCGACGGCACGGTAGACTTCGCCCATGCCGCCCGCGCCAAGCAGGCCGCGAATCTCGTAGGACCCCAACCGCGATCCCGGCACAATAGCCATCGAATGTGAAGCCTCCAGGATACCGTCCGACCTTTTTTGGGCACGGGTGCCGCATGATATACGCGGTGGAATCGCAATGCCACTTTGTGACGGGGACGATAGGCCGATTATTCCGCCCGCATGGCATAAATCTTTGCGGCGCGCATTCGGAAGCGCAAATGTACAAATTGGTCCATCCAATCGGCCAAGTCGGATTCGCCTTTCCATGTTGCCGTGAAATTCGCGTTGTCACCGACAAGTGCGTCAAATTCCGCAAAGGTTCTACCAGGCACGGGCGCCAGCCTTTCGTCGAGCACTTCAATTTCAATCGAGCCGCTACGCGCGGTGCTCGCATTCACGATCAGGCGTTCCCCGCGCAGCCGGAGCCGCGGTGTTGTGAAAGTGCCCCTATCGGGCGCTTCGAGCGCGGCCAAGCGATCCGCTTTCCAGTAGGCGATTCCTTGATCGCCTTCAACGAATCCAGTGCGCGGAAACTTGTGCGGCAGATTGTAGCCGTTGTAAAGGAACAGGAGGCCGCCTTCCGGCGTGCGCACGAGCGACGGTATAGAGATGGGAAAATGGCTGTCCCACTCAGACGGCGATCCGGGCGCTACAACCGGATCCCCGGGGGTGAATTCCCAGAACATGCCGTCGCGACTGGTCGCTAGCCGGATTGCGCCGCTGTCGATGTGGCGATCGTATGCCAGAACAAACAGGAGTTGTAGATCGCGCCGGCTTGGGTACCATGCCGCAGCGTTGACATAGAAGTCCACGAAGGGTTGTTCGTAAGCGGTCGGGGCAAGTACGGTTTGCGGCAAAGGGAAATCGAAGTAGTCCTGCGAGATACTTCTGCCGATGGTGCGTCGGCCCAACGTCCAGTTGCGTGTGTACATGACATAACTTGATGTGCGCCGATCGAAAAGGACGACCGTCTGCGTGTCTGCATCGTGCAAGAGGCATGGTTCAGGTACGACATGCCATGCCACCCCGTCCGCGGAATATGCAGGGAAGAGGACATTGGCGGACACAGGACTCACACGCGAACTAAGCATTTTGCCTGTTTTGCGCGCGAACTCGTTCAGACGATCCGGGATCGCGCTTGCCAGAACGGTCGTTTTGAAACGCCTATCCGGCTCCGCCGACGGATCGATCAGGATCGATCCCGCTTGGGCGGGCTGAAGCGAGTCCGGGTGCTGAAACATGCCAGATGCGGCGCATTCGTCGCTGTTCGCAATGTAAGCCAGGTTGGATGCCTTTGCGTCATCGAACGGAGTTGGATTAAGCGGTGGTTTACGCCAAGTTCTCAGATCGGGCGAATCCGCATAACCCAAGCCGCCCCGGCACTCATACCACACGCGATAGCACGAGGCATCGTCATCGTACGCGAGCGTGACGGCTTTTACCCTTCCCTGTTCCCACGGGTACTCTGCAGGCATCAAGTCCAAGAATCGGCCCTGCTTCTCCGCAGCCTGCACTTGAATTCGAATTCCAGATGGTTCGTTTACCGGGACCGGCGTCACTTCGTCCGGCGAGTCAAGT
Organism: Candidatus Hydrogenedentota bacterium; assembly: GCA_045863295.1. Taxonomy (GTDB): domain Bacteria; phylum Hydrogenedentota; class Hydrogenedentia; order Hydrogenedentales; family SLHB01; genus BTWA01. The sequence goes on along the minus strand of BTWA01000016.1, from coordinate 43,454 downwards.
CCGTGCAGTCCGCTCAATGGCGCGGGTTCGCCCGAGGGCAAGGTCCAAGAAACGTGACCGGGATCGACCAGCGCCCAGTCTACAAACGGCATTGGAGCGGAATCCAATTCGATGTGGTAGGACTCGTAGTCCAGATTCAGGGGTGGCGGCTCGGCGTCCACAGTGCAGAGCAAACTGCACATCAGGGCCGAGCATGTTGTCGCCCCGTGCAAGAATATGGGCCGCCTACAAATGCGGTGAGCATACCTGTGCCGGGAGTTGGCGCGAGTTTCTGGCTTGGCCCGGAGTTGCATCATTGTTGGTCCGCGTCGATTTCAATGCCGGCGCCATGTACAAGAATGCGGCTCTTGCCGGCAATTTCATTGAGGGCAAATATCGTTAACGCGGCCACCAAGCCGCTGGCTGGACCGCTGACAACGTGATTACCCATAGAGTACCTCCCTGGGAATTATTTGGACCGCGCTCCGGGTTGTACATCGTACTCGAGAGGCGGATTCGAGTCGCTTGCCTTGCTCTGGATTGTTATTGCAGTATCAGAACCGCACCTGGCTAATTTTGAGACAGTATACACCGCGTGGAGGCGCTTGCCTATGATCGCAGCTTGCCGGCGACTATCCGAGAACGCCGCGTTCCAACGAACGGTGCTGGCCATCATTGTGGCCAATGCGGTGCTTATTGGCATCGAAACGAACGCGGATTGGATGACCCGCTACGAGGGGCTGTTTACCGTATTAAATGGAGCCGTACAGCTTGTTTTCATTGTGGAAATCGCGATTCGACTGATGGCGCATGCGCCGAGGTTTTACACTTTTTTCCGCGACGGGTGGAACGTATTCGACTTCGCGATAGTGGCCCTCTCCCTGATGCCCGCCGCCGGTTCGTTGGCGACCATTGCCCGGCTTGCCCGGCTATTGCGGGCGTTGCGTGTTGTATCCGCCGTACCCGAGTTGCGGCTCATCGTGGGCACCTTGCTTCGATCCATTCCTTCCCTTGGCCATGTTTTATTGTTGTTGGGATTGATCATCTATGTGTATGCCGTGATTGGCGTGCATCTTTTTCGCGAAGCCGATCCGGAACACTGGAGCGGATTGGGCTCTGCCGTGCTGACGCTTTTTCAAATTTTGACGCTGGAAGGGTGGGTGGAACTGCAGGCTGCGGCCATGGCGGCAACGCCGTGGGCGTGGTTGTACTTTGTGAGTTTCGTGGTGCTGGCGGTTTTTGTCATCGTCAATTTGTTTATCGCGATCGTCATCAACAATCTCGAATCCGCGAAAGACGAAATGCGCGCGGAAATACACACGGATACGGACGCCATCGTAGCGCGATTGGGCGAAATGCGGACGATGCTGGCCGAAATAGAGGGCGCACTCAAGCGATGAAGGCGCATGCGTTTTATCGTGCGGATTACTCTGGCAACACGCCTGCTTCATTCGCAAGCAGCCACGTCGCGGCGGTGAGTCTGTCACCGGCGTTGGGAGATTCTAGAATTACCCGTGCAAAGAACGATGCGAGGTCCGGGTTGCGTGCGCAGCGCGCATAGAACAGGGCAGTTTGCCCTCCCTCCGCGTTGATCGCATACAGGTTTTCGATATAGTCAATCGCCTTTTGGCGTACTTGTGCGTCTCCCGTCCGTAGAAGCACGAGCAACTTACACAATTGGGTTTCAAATGCGACAAGGGCGTCTTTGTCCGGAGGTTCTGATTCCGGCATCGTTACAGGCGGCCCTTCGAGCACGTTCAAGGCCGAGGGCAGCACGGCCCGCACTTGATCGTTTGAACCGCTAAGAATTCCATTCAGGCCCATGAAAACGCTATGCGGCGAGCGATCGCTTTGTACGAGAGTGCAAAGGTACAGTTGCAACACGTCGCTCATAAATCCGTCGTTGCCCTGCAGCGCGAATCCCATTCGTGCCTGGTCTGCATGCAAGATTTTCCAGTAGCCCGCAGGCTCTCCATTCGCCTCGAAATCCCGGGTCGCGGGTTCGACAAATGAATCGTCACCGAGGGAACACAAGTATTCATACGACAGCGATCTCACCTGCCGGACAGGATGCCGGGTCGCTTCATGCAACAGGTGGACGAACGCACGTTCGCCCGTCTCGGCGAGATCGTGCGCATAAGCGATCCGGTATGCGATGTCCGGATCATGCGCGGCGCGATCGCGCATCAAATCTCGCGCGAAACCCGTGTCTCCCACTGCGTTCAGCGCCTGTACGGCTGACAGTCGAATGCCCGGCGCACGGGATACTTGGGCCGCCTGACGCAAGAGAGAAATCGATTCGGGGTTCCCCAGGCGACCCAATCCCTCCAGGGCTACCTGTACAACACAGACGAACCCGGGCTGGCCCGCCATCCGTTTCATTCGTGAAAAATGCCTGGAGTGTTCGATTCCCTGGGAATGGGGCGAGTCGCGATCGTGAAACGCGCCTGCTTCCACCAGTTCTTCCAAAAAGGGCCGGCTCAATTCCGTGGCCATGCCGTTCAATTCGCGCAATGGCATTAGGTTGAATCCGGATTGGACGACCAACTGCCTGAAGTGCGCTTCTATCCCTTCGGGAACTTGAACCGGCGCGCCGGGTGAATACCTGCCCCCCAGGACAGATCGCGTGGCACGTACGCGGATGTCCATGGTACGGTCCGGATCGGCCATGATTTGTTTGACATATTCGTTCGCGGTCTGGTCCTCGAGGTATACAATCATGTGCCAGTTGGCGTTTTGGGCGTGGTCATCGAGCGATCGAACGACCTCCATCAATTGGGCTTTACCCTCTTGATCGCCAAGCATGGCGAGATAGGTCCAACCCTTGATGGCGATGAGGCTTGCCGATTTCATGGGTTGGGCGAGGCACTCTTTCCGCAGAGTTTGCTTGGCGAGGTCAATTCTCTGTTGGCGGTTCAGGGCAGTCGTAGCAGACGGATCCGGAAGCATTGTCCATACCGATGTCGTATCGATCGGGGCGTCGCTTTGCCCTTGCCGGGTTTCCGGTGGGGGAAGGATTTGTACTGCGTCCGTGGCGGCGTGAATGGTTGCGCCTCCGCTGAATGCATGGATCAAAGCCGCGATAGCCGGTATCGAGATTCGGGCGATCCGGGCTGAAACGTTTGCCGGAGAATCCACCCCAGCAGCCACTCTCGGCAGAGGAATGGCGCTCATCAAATACGTACAACGATCCGCACGTCCTGTTGCCAAAGCATGACTGCTCGCCTGCAAGCCGGTGAACAGCACTTGATTCGAGTGAGCGCGCATTGACCCAGCCTCCCGTATCCAATTCGCCCTGCCGATAGGGCATGCATTTCCTCGAAGCGGTCTCGTGATACAATGACAGTTGCCCCCCGTGGCGATCGATCTGAAAGTGGAAATGTAGCCTCCCGCATTCCACGGGTAGCCCGCCCGGCCAGCGGACAAAGGGGGTACTATGTTCCATGGCGTTCTGGCAATTGCTTTCGTAGTGTATGCGCCGGCTGTATTGGCCCCTGCCGTCCCAAACGACATTGCGGAACGCGCGGCACAGCACCCCATAGCGAGTGACCGTCCGTGTCCGAATTTCTTCGACGGCGCATTGCTGGGCAATGGCGGGCTTGGCGCGGTAGTGACTACCCGGCCGGACGCTGTAGTTGTTCATTTTGGCCACAACAATGTGTGGGATATTCGAATCGCCGAGGACAACAAGGACAAGATTGGCACCTTTCAGGAAGTGTTTGAAAAGGTGTCGGCGATTCCGGAGACCGCGCCCGGCTTGGACTCCGATCCGTGGTACGCCGAATACCGGCAGATGGCGCAGGAGAACTATCGAAAACCTTATCCACGCCCGTTTCCATGCGGATCGCTTGTGCTGGGGTTCGATCGGCGGGAGGTGGAACTGTTGGGACATCGTCTTGATATTGCTACCGGGGTTTGCACGGTGCGGATGCTTTTGCACGGAGCGCCGGTGGAATTGCGCGTGTTCGCGGACCAGCAGGCGGACCGGCTTTGGATACGCCTGGTCGATGCAGAAGGCCAGCCCATTGCGAACTGTTTCAACCGGATTCGCCTGCTACCCGATCCGGACACTCCCCAAACACTGCCCTCGTTCGAGGTACTCGAGACCGCTTCAAGCGTGGTCGCGTTCCGGCAAGTGCTTCCGCGCAACGAACCGAACGGCGAACAACCCGGCGACCCCGATGCGAGGGACCGTGCTTTCCGGTTGTCAGTTTCCGTAAACGGCCCGACCGATTCGAAAGTCCGCTTGAACTGGGAAGGCAATCCAAAGCCGATGGATCCGCTGGAGCGGACGTTGGTCTTTCGTGAACCGCTGGTGGCGGCCATTCAACTGGATGAAGGGCTGGCCGCCGACGTGGGGGGTGCGATTGCAGGAACACCTGATCCCTCGCAAGAGGCATGGCTGGCAGCTTGTGACGCGTCGACGTCGAGCTGGAAATCGTATTGGTCGCGATCGGGCGTTGCGCTGGAGGACACGTTTCTGGAGCGCATCTGGTATTGGAATCATTACTTTCTCAACTGCGCTGCCAAGGCCGGGGTGAATTGCCCCGGTTTGTTTGCGAACTGGAGTTACCGAAATATCGGCACGGCGTGGCACGGTGACTACCACATGAACTACAACACGCAACAGCCTTTCTGGCTGCCGTTTTCCAGCAATCGTGTGGAGAAAAATCTGCCGTATGTGGAGCTTGTGGAGCGGCTGTTGCCGATGAGCCGGATGTGGGCTCAGGAATACTACGGGTTGCGGGGTGCCTACTTTCCGCACTCGGCGTATCCGGTGGAGATGACGATGTCGCCGTATCCGGTGCCCACATGGGGCTGGGAGATTTGCGAGACGCCGTGGACGGTGCAGGGTTTGTGGTGGCACTACATTTACACCATGGATAAGGACTTCCTGCGCGAGCGGGCTCTGTCGCCGATTCGCGACGCGGTGCTTTTTCTCGTGGATTACATGAAGCGTCCGGAGGCTCGGGGTGAACGCTGGGGCGATGATCGGTATCACATCTTTCCGACGGTGCCGCCGGAATTGTACGGGCTGAAGCCTGGATTCAAGTACAACTACGATTGCCTGGTGGATCTGACGCTGACGAAGTTTGTGATGAAGGCGTATCTGGAGGCAACGCGCATTTTGGAAATCGAAGAGAGCGAGCGGGAATTGATTGCTGACGTACGCGACATACTCGCCCACTTTCCGGATTATCCGACGGCGGAGTCTCCCACGGGGAAGGTGTTTGTTTCGGTGCCGGGCGAGCATTCGGAGGTGGTGTACAACACGCCGAACAGCCTGATGACGGTGTTTCCGGGGGAGGATCATGGTTTACATTCCACTGGAGAAGTGGCAGAGATTCTGGGCAATACATGGCGCAACACGCAGAACGAAGGCGGGAATGAGTTGGTATTCATGAACCTTCAGGCGGCGCGGATCGGCATGCTTGATCTGGAGCGGTTCAAGCGGCAGATCAACTACTGCCTGTTGGCCAACGGGACCTGCACGGACATGGCGCTGCAGGTGCATGGGCGGTATGAAGACACGACAGCTTTTGACTTCATGGCGCCCATGGGAATCTGGTTCGAGAATTTTGGATTGCCGGTCGTTATCAACGAATGCCTGATGCAGAGCTACAATGGGACCATCCGGTTGTTCCCCAATTGGCCGTTGGACAAACCGGCGGCCTTTCGCACGCTTCGGGCTGTGGGGGCGTTCTTGGTGAGCGCGTCGTGTGCCGAGGGCCGAGTGGAGGAAGTGGAGGTAATCAGCGAGGCAGGCGGGACACTGCGGATGGTGAACCCCTGGAAGGGGGGTACCCGCGTGGAAACCGGCGGTAGTATCGCCGAATTCGCTGGTGAGTTCTTGGAACTGCGTACGGATCCCGGGCAGTCGATTCGATTCACGCCCAGGTAGCCGTGGCCAGGTACTGTCCTGGCAAGCGGGATATGTGCCGGGAGTCAGCCAGTCGCGTGGGCCGGGCAAAAGTTGAACGGAGTCCCCGCCATTTGCTACGCTTTGCCGCTGAATCCGCCTCTTTCCATTGGAAATGGAGGGGCTCGGATTTAATTCTGTTCCGCGGTAGCTCAGTTGGTAGAGCGGGTGGCTGTTAACCACCATGTCGTAGGTTCGAGTCCTACCCGCGGAGCCAGTTTGCGATCTCCAGCGAAACTTCGCCGTCGCGGTTTACGCTGGAGTTGGTCGATAATCGCCCTGTATCGGTCGGACGATCGTACAGGGCGATCTTTATTTCCTCGGGCGTCCAGATGATGCGGGCTATCATCAACTGGAGCAGGAATTTCTTTTCCTCTTCCTGAGCCTCGTCAAAAAGGTCTCGGAACCTGTCTAGGGAGTCCCGCATAATCTCGGCGTCAAGAATTTTCTTCTTCAGTTCCCCCTCCTGGAGACCCAGCTCCATTAATCCTTGGTCAAGTTCCTTCCGCCGTTTCTCGCCCTCTCCGATCCGCTCCAGCAACGTCGTGGCCGAGCCTGTTTTCTTGGCCGTACCGTTGCCGATTAGGTCTAACCAATTATTGACCGTCTGCTTCACTTCGGCGAGTTGTCTGCTCAGCAGCTTTCGTTTCCTCGCGATTTCGTCTCGCTCGGTTTTCGACGTTTCGTTTGCCTCTTGGACGATCCCCTCGAGCAAGTTGTCGTCGGTTGCGATGTCCTTTATACGCTCTGATACGAGACGTTCAAGTGGCTCTGCCGGCACATACTTCATTTTGCAGCCATCTTTGCCCCGATGGTCATTTCGCGAGCATTGGTAGTAGAAGTACCGCTTCTTGTTTTGTCCATGGGCAAATTTCGGAGTCATTGCGGCGCCACACCAGCCACACTCAACGAGTCCTTCCAAAAGAAAAACGTGTAATCGGTGTTGTCGGCCGCCACTCCGTTTTGGACCATATAGTCTGATGCACTCCTGAACTTCTTCCCACAATGGAGGTGGAATAATGCCATCGTGTTTTCCCTCGTAAATCATCCCGTTGTGTGTGACCTTGCCGATGTAAACTGGATTCCGAAGGATGTGTCCTATCGTGGTGTCCTGAAAAGTGTTCCCCCCTCGAAGGTTTCCTCGACGCGAGTGAAACTGTTTCGAGCGAATCCCCTTCTCATTCACAACTTTCGCTGTCTTCAGGTACGAATGCGTCTCAAGATAGGTGTTGAATATCAGTTGAACAATCTGAGCCTCTTCCGGATTCATCTTCAGAATACCGTGGTCGTCGGGGTCGATGTCGTAACCGAGTATCTGTCCACCGTTCCAGAGGCCCTGTTGTGCCCGCCACTCCATCTTGTCCTTCGTGCGCTTTGATGTTTGCTCCCGCTCTAGCTCCGCAAAAACGAGAGCGATCTTTAGCATCGCTCGACCAGCGGGCGTCGAGGTGTCGAAGTTTTCCTCAAGCGTGATGAAATCAACTTCCTTCGCCTGGAACTGCTCGTATGCCTTGTAAAAGTCCAGAAGCGACCGAGAAAAACGGTCTAATTTCGTGCACAGGACAACATTGATTCGGCCGCTTTGCGCGTCGTGAATGAGCCGTGTGTACTGTGGACGAGAATCATCTGCCCCAGAGCGTCCCTCTTCACGGTACACCTCTACGACCTGCCAACTCTCCTTCGATGAATCCCGAAGCTTGACATACGCGCGCAATTTGTCTTCTTGCGTGTCAAGAGAGCCATCTCTCACCTGCGCCTGCATGTCTGTCGAGACACGCACGTACAAGCCGCACGATTTCATGATTCATCACTCCGTTGCTCGCGGTCGAGCAGGATTCGCACTCGGGAGTATAGTTCGCGACTCACGATTGGCTGGAAGACTTCACGCCTAAAATCTACTTTTGATGCGAGTTCCTTCCGTTTGGCTATGGGGAGCCTGCCCTTATAGATGGGGTTTGAAAGCAGAGCGTACAGCAGTTTCCGGGTCCATGGAGTGCCATCCGCAGGAAACATGGAGCGAGTGTTCAGGAAACGCAGAACCCAGTCCAAGTCACCGGCCAAAGCGTAAACGTCGTAGACAAAGCGGACCAGCCTAGCCTCATCGGGGATCAAGCGAATCTTGTTCTCGACGATTGCATATCCGAGAGGTCCCCGCCGCAGAGGATTCAAGACGTCTTCCGCCTGGCCTTGTCTGATTCTTTGACGCGGAACGTAGCGTGATCGCGCAAATTCGACAAGATCGGAATCAGTAAACAAAATTCGTCTCGATTTCCGCGTGTGTCTCAGCACGCCGTTGGCAACCCAGTGATATACCGTGGGTGCTGCCACGCCGAGCCGCTCCGCTACTTCACGAACTGTGAAGGTCTTCGAGTCCATAAGTCTTATCATAATTAATGCCACATAAATGATGCAACGCGGGAATGGATGGGAGGGGGCGAGGCTTTCGCTTGTGTTCGGGACCTTCATGCACCGTTGAATGAGGTCTCGCATAGGGTCGTTCGGACCTCCGCCTTTCCGGCTTGATGTGAGAACTGGACCATCGCGTCTATTTTCTTCGCTAAACCACGCAGGGACAATAGCTTGGAGAAGGCCACTGAGCCGGTTTTTCACCAGATTCCATCTTGCCGCAAAGTTCAAATGTCTCGTAGAGCACGAAACTGGTGAACAATTACGCGTAAGCCGGGCTCAGTTTTATTGGATCCGAATTTGAGATAATTGTGAACCAAGGAGGACGGGTTATGAGCAAGGAATCGAAGGGAGATAAGCAGGGTCTCTTGGGGCCGAAGCAACGTTGGAGTGCGCAGCGTAAGTGCGATGTGGTGTTACGACTGTTGAACGGTGAGCCGCTGGACGCGGTTAGCCGGGACGTGGGTGTCGAGGTCTTCCGGCTGGAGTACTGGCGGGAGAAGGCGCTGCTGGCCATCTACGAGGCCCTCGAGGACCGCACGGGCGACCCGCGGTAGACGGAGTCGGATGTAAGCACTACGGTGTTGAGCGTATACGTCCGAAGATTGTAAGCAACCATATTAGGCTGGTGGAAATGCGTCACCAGAGTCCGGCGAGAATCGATCGCGCGGATCTGGAAGAAAGGCATCGCCTGGGGACGGCCGAAAAATATCGCCAGTGCCATGAAGAAACCCATCATGTGAACCTGGAGCAAAGCCGTCATGCGGATCCGGTAGAAAACCATCGCCCGAATTCGGCTGGAAAGAGTTGTGCCGTCCGGCCCAGAATTGGTCGCCAAGTCCCGGTATGAATTCATCACGGGGGCAAAGTATGAAGCGGTCACGTGAATCCCGATCAAGTCTGGTGTCTACGCTTGGGTGGAATTGTCCGCCGACCTCGTCAAGGAGTCTGTCATCTAGGTCGGCGTCACGAGTCAACCTAAGCGGAGGCTCGGGCTCTCCAACATGCTTTGGCAGCGTTCGATCATCAAGCATCTTAGTCGACTCCTGTAGAATTGACCTCCGCACTGAATGAGCGGCGGAAGAAGACAAGAGGTTTCAGAGATCACAAAACACCTGCGATTGGCTCGATTCCATTTGGGATAGAGTGATTCCGGTGCCGTCCTGGGTAGCTTGAGCTTAACCGATGACAGCATGTGTGGGCCGTTGATTTCTCTTCGATCCGGCGTGCGAGCGGAAATGAGTAACTGCGAACAGCGGAAGAGACGGGCGGAAACAGAGCTATCTGGAGCGCCGAGCCGGCTTCGGCACTGTCCGCGATTGTTCAAACTGCTCAACTTCCTCGACGAGAAAGCGCACGATGCCGTTCTTTCCTTCGCCGAGGCACACTCGAGTGAATTCGTGTCGTGCCGTGATGCGGTCGACCGTGGAGCGGGAACAGCACCACCGAGCGGCTAATTGCTTGGGGGAGATATATGGCGATTCGGAACTTGAATGGGCTTTCTTCGTGTGTATCAAGTCAAGTATCAGTTGGGCACTTCTGACTTACGTAAACTGGCCGAGTCTCGAAAGTTACGACCACCCGCACCTTTGGGTTATGAGAGTCTTAACCCAAGCCGCCACAAGTACTTACAAAATCTATAACTTACGACAACAGAGCGAGATACGCTCGCTCCTCACCACCTTCCCATCTTAACCATTTTCACCATGGTCGTCAATTTGTAATTATCAAATTGAGTATCACCTGAAGAGCAGGAAATCTGTTCGCAACGTCGTTCTTGACCCCAGAGCTGACTCACTCAGGTCTCGTTGTGCAATTACCACCACGAGTCTACCTTCTCGTCAAGCACGGAGTAAGGGCTCACACAGAGTGGGTCAAGGCGATCGGCCTGCTGAAGCGCCCAGTCTATCCATTCCGTCACCGGAAGGTCTCCGTATGTAAACGTCTCTTTGTCGGCCCGCTCCTGGACGGCCCCAACATACGCTCTGATCGTTTGGCTGCGCTTCCACAATTCGGCGTGCTTCTCCAGGTTCTCGAGTCGTGCGCGCTCAATCTGCTGCAGTCGCCGCAGTTCTTCATTCCTCCGCTGTTTTTCCAGTCGCTTCGCTTCGTCAATTTCGCGCTGTATCCGGTCCGAACGAGCGGTGACCGCGGAACGGTACAACGCGCAGATGAACTTGTTAAGCAGGTTTTCGACCCGCTGCACTTTACCATCCGACCAGTTCTGTCGACCATAGCTTGTGCGACCTTCTTTGATGCTGAGTACAAACTGACCATTTGGATGGTACGTGAATTCTTGCCGACTGTACATCCATGAGTGCCACTCCTTTTCCTTCTTTTGTTGCGGCGTTAGTTCCTTTTCCCGCCGATCCACCTTTTCCGCAAGGCCTATCCCAAATGTCTCTCCCAAGACGATGACGCGTGTCGGAATGTCTCGCTCCCCGGTAAGTTCAACGGCAATATCTCGGGCTTCCAGTGCTTTGATCAGTGCGTCCATGATTCGCAACGCACGAGACAAAGCTTCCTTCGACACACGAATATCAAGGCAATTCTTCGCAGACGGGATCAACAGTTGTCTTTCATTTGCACTCGCATTTCGAAGACTCCGTTCCGCCCTCATAACCAACGGATGAGCGTCGGTCAACTCATTCGGGACGACGATACGTTTCTCTGGGCTCGAATCCTTTGCGAGCAAGCCCTCCGCCTGCTGCTTCTGCTGCTCGTCGTACGGACGTTCATCTGGCACGTAAAGGTTCAACACGATTTCCTCTTTGCCGGGAAGTGGTTCCAATGGCGGCTTGCGAGCGGACTTTCCATGTTGGACCTTCATCCAGTGTCCCATCGGCGGTTGAGGAATCTTGTAGTCTCGAATTATTCCCAGCATCTGGCCGTACCAAATCCCGAGTTCCTCTTCCAAAACCTTCATGGGCTTGCTCCATAGATGCTCGTAGAATTCTTGACGAGTCATTCGCCATTCTTTGGTTTTCACTTATCGTTTTCTCCGCATTGAATCGCTCCGAATAAGTAAACTTATTGACGCAGTTCAATTTCAGCCGGTCCCGCCCGTCCCGCCATACCTTCGCTCTTCTGATCGTCGCCATGCTAGTACCCGACGAGCATACCTCTCTACCTGGAACCGGCCGTTCCTTGGTGAGCGGCTCCCCTGTACCGTTTGCTCAAAAGTAAGGTCTTCCCGGCTAGGAGCCTGTTATTCCCGCCAGACTGCCACGATACCGGGGTGGCGTAATTTTGCCGATACGCACCAATTCGGTGTAATGTGGTGATCACCACAGGGAGAGGTATTGTGCAGAAGGTCAAATCGAAGAGAAAGGGCGCGCTGGTGCGGGCCTCCATTGGCTTTCCTGCCGAACTCTACAGGGCATTAGAACGCATCGCCAGAAGGAAGAAAGTATCCCTGGCGTGGGTCGTGAGGGAGGCAGCGGAAAAGTACGTGCAGAGTGAAGATCGCGAAGATCAGACTCGGTAGGTGCGGCATCGGCAGTTCCCGCAGAGTGAAGTCATGCGACTCGAAATTAGGCAATGAACAGCTTGCGACTGTGTCGTGTGGCTGTAGCTGATAAGGAATGACACCAGGGGACTCTTAGTGTCGAATAGAGGATTCGAAACGCCCCCGGCGGCGCATATACAGCTCATCCGGGACAACCTACATGACCGGTACGCCAAGGGCTTCCCTATTATCAAGGAGATCTTACAGAACGCCGATGACGCGGCGGAAGCCACCTGCCTAGATTTCGGCTGGTGCCCTGGTTTTCCGGATGATGCTCACCCGTTGCTGCGAGGTCCTGCCGTTTTCTTCGTTAATGATGGTAAATTTACGGGTGCGGACGAAAAGGCGATTCGCCTATTCGGTTTGGGCTACAAGGCTGCCGAGCGGGCCAGTGTCGGGAAATTTGGTCTCGGACTCAAGAGCGTCTTTCACCTTTGCGAGGCCTTTTTCTACCTATGGCATCCACCGCACAACGGGACTGGTGCGACCGTTTCTGGAAACATCCTGAACCCATGGAGTGGCTTGCAGCACGCGGCGTGGGACGACGTATCGGTCGCGACCCTCCAGACTATGCGAGCCTTCCTCTCGCCACTCTTGCCAGAGAATAATTGGTTCTGCCTCTGGGTGCCTCTTAGGCGACGGTCTGTCCTTGAAGGCATCGCTCCAATAGTAGAGGCTTATCCAGGCGACCAACTTGAACCGCCAAACTTGGACGCAGTCTTTTGTGAAGAGTTGGCCGGTCAGTTGTCTCGCGTTTTACCGCAGTTGCACCATGTCCGAACGCTGAATGCCTGGATGGCCCCATCGGTTGGGCATCGGTCTGAGAAGCAATTCACCGTAGCGCTGACCCCACACTCCAGCCAGCGTCGTTTTCCGGATGCCTTGCCTGAAACAGAACGAGCACCTTTATTGGGACACGCTGAGATCACTTGGCATCACACCGATGCCGCATCGCTTACGACGCTTACGTACGCCGGATTTGAGGCACTTGCTGGAGATTGTGCGCTTAAGTGTCTAGTTGACTCTGAGTACTGGCCCAAAGGCATCAGCCTTAACCCAGACGCGACAGCATGGGTTGAATCCCGTGAGAAAGCAGTACCGCATGGTCTTGTGAACTTCATCTCAAGGAACCGTGCATCCGAGAGCAGTGGCCGACTCACGATCTCCTGGGCTGTGTTCCTTCCTGTTGGTGAAGGCAATGAAGAGCGCACGCTTGAATCGGGCCTGGATGTGCAGCTGACCCTCCACGGCTACTTCTTCTTGGATGCCGGACGCCAGCGCATTGAGGGCATTGAGAATGATGAACCAAGCGAAATAGCGGACGAAATAGACCTTCGGCGCACGTGGAACGTCCGCATGCGCCGTCTCGGTGTCCTTCCCCTTCTAATTCCAGCTCTGGAATCGTGGATCAGAGAAACGAACGTGCCTCAAGCTGCCGTGCACGCAGTGACAAAAGCCCTTTCGCAATCGCAACTGTACTCAAGGCACCGAGAAGAGATTGCAGAGAACGAAAAATGGGCTCGCCGAGTACTTAAGTCGGGCGCACAATGGGAACGCATACCAGCAACGGTACCGATCTTGGAAGTCCCTGCACCGCCCCAGGCGGAGCCCGACCGCCCATTCAGCGTCTTTCCCACCCTCGCCCACATCGCCGAATCACACGCACTTATACACCGGGGCACGCCTTTTCTCGCGGCAGACGGGCCAGCGTTTTGGCCCGGTGAGCTGACTGTCAATCTGATTACATCTGTACCGGCTGAAATGGTCTTTGCTTCGCGAGCACATCTTCAGTATTTCGCTGACGCCCTCGACACGTTTGGAATTGAGAACCATGACGAAGCGTTGAAGGCGGTTGGTGAACTCCTGAGAAAGGCGTTTCGAGAGGTGTCGCTTTCCGATCTTCGAGGAAATGCTGCATCACTTAAAAGAGTGATTGAACACCTCCCGGTAGATTGGTTCTTTTCGATTCCCCAAAGCGTCCCTGCTGATCTGAATTCATTTCTTGCTCGTTTGGACCTCGATTGTATTCCGGTCTCGGACCAGTTCTTCACAGGGGAAGGCACACTATTAGAGAATGATCTCTCACGGATTCTGAAAGCGTTTGCTAATCCACCCGATGCGCTCAAGCAACGACCTGACTGGCCCAAGGTGTGCTCTGATTTCATCGTTCACGCTCTTGAAGTCAAAGGCGATAAGGAGATCATCAGGACACCGCCCCATAATCAGTACAAACTGTTTCGCGTCAAAGACTGTGCATCCGAAACAGAAGTACTCGAGTCCGCAACAGCCATTGCACAAGCCTTCGACCGGCGCACAGCCTTTGCCTTAGGACAGCTGCTAGCCCCCGAAGGGCTGGCACATGACCTGCAACAAGCCCTGCAAGCCTTGCGCATACTGCTTCTCCCGGCGGAAAGCTACAAAGCGGTATTGGGCGAGGCACGCCACCTTTGCGACGCGGCGGCATGCGTCGACGTTCTTGAAACAGTACCAGCTTTGCGCGAGCCAGGACAGCGAGCCGCACTCTTGTCCGCACTCCTTGCGGCGAATCTCGACTTTCAACTGCCCCAACCCCGCAAGGCCGTACGCTATCTCCTGCACGGATCTCCGGAACACTACGATGACGCTGGTTTGCTTGTTGCAGCTAACACGGCAAATGAAGAAGACATTTGGACGAAGCTTGTCCGCCTAATAGTGCCGTCGTGGCGCTATGTCCCGCGAGAGTTGGCGAACGTACTGAACCCGGAGCACAGTCGCGCGCTTGACGTTACCCCCATCACCCCTGATGGTACCTTACACATTCTGCGTGAGTCGATGGAAAGCCTTCGTACATTGGACCTGACAACCCTCTCGGCGACGGAGCGAGAGCAGCTATTGGATCAGATCATTGATGATGACGTCCTCAAGAGGCTTCCGATCCATGAGACAATGTCAGGACAACTCATCTCGGTTTGCCCCAACACCTATCTTGATGCTGGGATTCAGCCCCGCACGGCGCTCGGTGCGCTGCTGAAGATCGTAAGGCGACTGCCGACAAAGCGCCATGCAACAATACAGGAAGAGTTCCTTGACTCGCTCACACCGGTCAAGCTTTTGGAACTTGCTCTAAAGCAAGAGAATCCGGCGGCGTATTGGCAAGATATTGCTGCGGCACTTAAGGAGACCCGAGCGCAGGAACTGGATGCTCTCGCAGAACAACTTCGAGAGCGAGCTTGGATGCTTTTGACGCCTGGTGGGTCCGTTGCGCCGAGAACTGTTCTCGAGATTAATGGGTTGGACCAAGCTCTCGGTCGATTGGTGTTTCCACACGATAGCGGTTGTATTCCGGTACACGCCGTCCTTCGTACGTGTTGGGAACATCCCGGCGTGCAACGACACAAAGAAAAAATGTTGCCGCCCTTTCAATATCGTTTAGAGATGCTTGGGGAGGTTCTAGCCTGCCAGCAGACTGAAGAATACCGTTGCGGTTTATCGTCTCTCGATGATGTCCAACTCCAGGATTTTGTCTACTTGTTTGCAGGTAGCGGTGTATTACCCGTGGCCGATATCATCCAAAAGATTCTAGCGAAGCATCCGAATGCACCGACACAGATTTGCCACTATCTGCTACCCCACGTTGGTCATGCTCCATGCACGGATAAGCTTGTACGCATTATGTCCCATCTTGCCAACGGCCACATGAACGCGGGCCGTGAGGAGAAGGAGAAGTGGAAGCGCTGGCACGATCAGTACCTTGAAGTCGTAAGGCAGTCTACCAACTTAGCCGCGATCTTGCCACAGATTAAGCTACGCAACCGCGCGGGACGATGGCGGGCAACAACTGAGCTCTGCGTTTGGGCCGAGAATATCCGTGATGAAGACCTATTAGATGCCCGCCAGGCCGAACTCCTAGGCCTTGCAGGGGCACACGCCGATCCAGAAACTGAACTCCAGCAAGTGGGCCACGCAGAACCGCACGTGCAGATTGATGAGATCGCGTTTGATCAAAGTGCACATACGCTCCGTGAGTACTTTAGACCATGGCGTGAGCGGCTGCCCGAAGAACTTATCGGCGCGCTCTTGGCGTTTCTTGGCGACCATCCTGCCGTTCGAAATCTAGCGAAGGAACATCTCGGGCAGCGGAGCATTGAAGCAACCCGTGACCTCTTTCACTGGGATACCATGATGGGTTTAGGCGTCGGCAGAGATGAAGACGTTCACACCGCGATGATCAAGCAACGGTTCCTCGTAAGCATTTCAGCCGGAGATACCGTGGATGTGACATCTATTGCGGGAACTAGCTTTAAGGCAATGCTAAAGCAAGATGCTGACTCAATCTTTGTGGGGGCGACATTCAAGAATGTCTGGTCAGCGGAGCAGGAGCGTGCTGGATACCGCATCACCCGGATCGATTTGCGCCAAATCGACATTGAAACAGTCGTAAGCGATAGCACTTTATCCCACATTCTCCGGAATTCTCTCGATCGCCTATTCAGTTTCGTCTACCGCAGGGCGGTACCCTCGCTTGACGAATTCTGGATGGATATGGCCAAGAGCGAGCAACTGGATATCGATATAGCCCGCAATATGCTTCTTGAGTCTGCCTTTTTTTATGTGGGGCAGCTCGGCATTTCAAAGCAGCTTCCGGAGCTCCAAGGAATACTGACTCGTTATGATCAAGTCCGGAAGCAGATTGCTGAGGAAGAGCATGCGGCCGCCACGACGGGAAGGATTGTCGGGGACACGGGAAGAGCAACGGCCCTAAAGGAAGTGAAGCTCGAGTTTGTGGAGCGACTGGAAAGTGACCCTGAAGTGCAGACGATGTTCTTGGCGGCCATACGAAAGAAGGTCGGCGAGCACTATCAATACAGTCCGCAATCCGTCCCGTTCGAGTTCTTTCAAAACGCGGATGACGCCACCATCGAACTGAATGAGATGTTGACGGCAGCGGGGCTCCCGCCGCAACAAGAGGCTTTCGTGGTCGCATGGCAAGACAACACACTGAACTTTATGCACTGGGGACGCCCGATAAATAAGTTTCGTGAAAGCGGTTTTGAGCAGGGGCAAGAGCGGGGTTTTGATAGAGATCTCGAGCGCATGCTTGTCTTGAACGCATCGGACAAGAATGTGCTTGGCGACGGTTCTTCGGTTACCGGCAAATTCGGCTTGGGTTTCAAAAGCGTCTTTCTCATATGCGATCGGCCAAAAATTCGAAGTGGTCGACTCGGTTTCGAGATTCTCGGGGGCATGTGGCCTAAGGCTGTTCCGACAGAGGATCTGGCTGACCAGTTACGGGATGTGCGCCCTAGTTTGCGAAGTGGGACTATCGTTGCGCTTGAGGACATGCGTGAAACGACAACTCTGGAAGCAATCATCCAGAGGTTCCACGAACTAGCCGGCATACTCCTGGCTTTCTCGCGCAACATCAAGTCAATTGAACTTCGGCAACCAAACTCGCTCTCTATAGGCGTCGAATGGCGCGAAGAGCCACTAAACGATTCAGCCACGCTCGTTGTCGCGCAAGTCGACCTACCCCCCGATATGGCAAGGTCTCATGTGCTTAAGATTAAAGCCGCTCAAGGCTCCCTGCTTTTCAAGATGGACGGCTGCGGTTTCGCGCGCTTGCCTGACTGCGTTCCCACTATCTGGGTGACGGCGCCCACAGAGGAAACTTCTGATTTGGGCTTCGCGATTAACGGACCCTTTCCGCTCGACGTTGGTCGGGCAAGGTTAGGGCGTGATTCCAACGAGTATCGTACACTGGCTCACGCTATCAGTGGGGAACTTGGGAAGTGCCTCTGTGAGTTGTACGACCGCGGCCGTTCCGATTGGGCGGGACTGAGCCGGGCACTAGGTCTTCTGCATGATTTGGATGAGTATCAATTCTGGGAGAGTTTCTGGATACTCTGCGTGGCGCCGTTCGCGGCAGGCAACCGAGATCGCAGCAACGAAGCCTATGCGCTCGCGAGGGAGATTTTGTGGTCTGCTCCGGACCGCGGGGGTGCGCACCTTCTACGCAGTCGCGAGGCCGTTCCGACCGGGCTTTGGGGCGCTTACCGAATGCTTACGAAATCGGGAGAGATAGCTAGTGTGGTTCTTGGTGTCTTGGAAGACGAAAACCTGTTTTCGCGGGTGTCCAAATGGGAAGCGGCGGCCATCCTGTTAACGCCGGGACGTACCGTATCCGCATCGCGATACTGGGCTTTGACACGATTGAAGATGATAGAGGCAGATGAGGTCGAGAAGGTCTCCCTCCGGACGATCTTGGAAGCTGATGTCCATGAGGGAGCCTGCGTAGACCCCGAGAAGGCAGCGGAATTTGGGACAATCATCACGAGGGAGTTTCTCCAGAGCCTCGAGCGTGGGACAACAGCGCAGCAGGACGAACGTAATTCGTTGCTCGAGTTGCTGACGACCTATCGCTTCCAAGCCCAGGATGGTTCGGTTCAATCCGCGCAAGATTTGCTTGTCGCCCATGGAAACGAGACGGAACCTAGTGACGAAGGGCTAAGGGCTGCGTTCGCCCCTGCGAGCATTGTCCTGAATGGGAACTATTGTGATTCGGACGCGTCATGCGCGTTTTTCCTGGCCTGTCGGCCGCGCATGTATGCGCCGGTGGAGCGTTTAAGAGAGTGGGCCATTGTTGCAGCGACCCAGGCAGAGCGCAGTGCGGTTCTAACGTATCTTTTGAAGGGAGAATTGGGCCGGGAGCTTGGTCATGAACTTCGCGGGGCGAAGGCGGGCACCTGGTTTGAGACACGTCAGCAGATAGAATTCTCTTGCGATTTGACACCAGATGATATACACGAAATCTGCGGTTTGCTCGGTATCTATCCTTCCGAACTAACTCTAGTGCCGCCCACAACCATACCTGGGATCGACGCAGCGGAGGCATTGAAACAAATCCTGGCCTGGTGGCTCTCGGTTAAGGACGAGAAAACGAGCGAATACGAGCAACAGCTTTATCCTGACGGTGTGATAGATTTCCTTTCGGCTGACTACGACAGCAAGGACGAAGGACAGCGAAGGAGTTGGTTTACGCTGTTCCTCCTCGGAATGACGCACACCATGGGGCGCGCGCGCCCTGAGCAGCATCGTAATTTCGTGAATCTATGCGCACAAAAGAGGTGGCTAGACGTCTTTGTGGCGAAGGAATCCTCTGCGGAAGATTGGATTAGGGTCCTCGACGAGTACATTGATAACCCAATCGATTCTGGCGAGTTCTCACACTGGATGAAGCTATTTCCCAACATTTACCGTGTTGCGAGATATCTCGATGAATATGTTGGTGCCTTTATCGCCATCGAGGGTCTGCAGAGAACCTTTGATCTCAAGGAAATCACAATTCTCCGCTCTTCACCAGTATTTCAGGGGGGCGGCCATGACGCCCCGGATCTGTCCCGTACGCTGGGAATCGGTGCATGTTTCGTCATGCGCGAACTGGTACGCAAACAGATTCTCAAGAATCCTCACGCACACCGGTACTGCTTTACGCCGACGAAAAGAGTCCGCGACGTTTTCCAAGCGTTTGGATGCGCTGATGTTGCCGACTTCGAACGAGATCGAAATGCCATCTATATTTACAGGTTCGTTGCTGAACATTTAGGCGAACAGGACGCAACATTCGATCTGTCATTTGATGTGCCATTCTACTTCCTGGCCCAAGATCCGAGTCTCCAGCAACAGACCTTAGGTCGATTGATTTCCGTCGCCGGCGCAGAGTCCGAGTCGGGCGACTTCGTGACTTTGGGAAATGGACGAGTGATTCCAAGGTGGTACATGCATGGATAGAGCGCAGGTTCATCTTTTCCAAGCAGGAGACCGCGTTAGGCACGCCGTCTTTGGCGATGGGAGTGTCGAGTACGACAAGGGGCTAACCGTACTCGTTCGATTTGACCACGGCATAGAGGAATGCGACAAGGCGGTTCTAGTCAAAATAACTAGCCCGCTTCAGGCACTTGAGAAGGGAACATGGGGTGATCCATCTTGGGCGATCGCTCGGGCGCAGGCGGAATGTATTCTTTCCATAAACGATGCGTGGGGTGTGTTCGCCCGCTCTCGCATTGCGCTGCTTCCTCATCAGCTCTGGGTCTGCCGCCGCGTCATCGAATCGTGGCCAACACGCTGGCTTGTCGCAGACGATGTGGGGCTGGGCAAGACAATCGAAGCGGGTCTGATACTGTGGCCGTTGATTTCCAAAGGGCGTGTCAAGCGCCTCTTGATCATTTGCCCTGCTCACCTCGTTTCGCAATGGCAATACCGCCTTCGGACTATGTTTGATATCAGGCTTGTGCAATATCTTACGGAGGCGGACACGGAAAAGTCCGATTTCTGGGGCACACACCAACAGATAGTCGTGTCACTTCAGACAATTCGAGATGAGCGAGCCAAGCGGTATGAGCGCCTTCTTGAGAGCGAACCTTGGGATCTGTTGATCGTCGATGAGGCACATCATCTCAACGCCGATGAACATTCCGGGCCAACACTGGGCTACAAGTTAGTCCAACGGTTGGTGGAGGAGCGCCGTGTTACTTCGCTCGTGTTTTTTACGGGAACTCCGCACAGGGGCAAGAACTTTGGATTTCTGTCACTGCTTAAGTTGCTCAAACCGGAATCCTTTGACCCAAGGGGGTCACTCGCTACTCAATTGCCACTTCTATCGGACGTAATGATTCGGAATAACAAGCAGAGCGTCACGGACCTCAAGGGCAACGCACTATTCAAGCCGCCGGAAGTAACCTCGGAGACCTATTCTTATACCCCTGAGGAGGCGCGCTTCTATGTGATGCTTACTGAATTCATTATTTCTGGCAGAGCATATGCTTCGCGACTGTCCTCCAATGAGGGACGTGCGGTTATGCTCGTGCTCATTGCCATGCAGAAGCTCGCGTCAAGTTCAATTGCCGCTATTCGCCGTGCGTTGCAGCGTAGATTGGAGAGAATGGTGGACCGCAGAAGGAAGCTGGACGATCTGACCGAAAAGCGAGATGCCCTGGCTCGCTTCGTTGAGGCGTACGGCAAGGCGGCCGAAATGGAGGACGACGATTCGCTGCAGGTTCTCGATGAGCAAATCGCGGAAATCTCGGCAGATTTAATGTTGATGCATGACGAGGAACCGCGGATCAAAGAATTACTTGACGCTGCAAACCAAGTCGTGGTCGAGACGAAGGTCGATCGTATCGTCGAGATTATCAAGGACCGATTTGATGGGGAGAATGTGCTCCTGTTTACGGAGTACAAGGCGACGCAGTCATTGCTCATGTCTGCGCTTATGCACGACTTCGGAAATGCTTTCGTGACATTCATCAACGGGGACCACCGCGCGGAGGGCGTGGTAGATGACACGGGGAAGATCCGTGACCTCGTTGAGGGCAGGGAGGACGCGGCTGAAAAGTTTAACACAGGTGCTGTCCGATTCTTGGTGTCGACGGAGGCCGGAGGCGAAGGGATTGACCTACAGGAGAGGTGCTCGGTCTTGATTCACGTCGACCTTCCTTGGAACCCCATGCGCCTTCACCAGCGCGTCGGTCGCCTGAACCGATACGGTCAGAAGAACAAGGTCCGGGTTGTGTCCCTGCGCAATCCCGATACCGTCGAGTCACGCATCTGGGACAAGCTAAACGAGAAACTTAACAATATTATGCTGGCCTTTGGGCATGCAATGGATGAGCCTGAAGACTTGCTGCAATTAGTCCTAGGTATGACCTCGCCCAATGTTTTTCGGGAGGTTTTTTTTGAGGGCGTCCTTCAGGAACGCGAATCCTTGGCACGCTGGTTTGACGCAAAGACCGCTAGTCTCGGCGGCAAAGATGTTGTTGAGACGGTCAAGAGCATCGTTGGACATTGTGCCAGGTTTGATTTCCAACAGACATCACGATTCATACCGCAAGTAGACCTGCCCGCCTTGCGCCCGTTTTTTTTGACGATGCTCGTTGTGAACAACCGACGGCCTCGCGAATCCGACGATGGGATTTCGTTCAAGACGCCAGAACTGTGGTTGACCGAAGGCGTGCGCCGAAGCTACGAGAACGTCGTGTTCGACCGGACTTTGACCGGCAAGGACGCCGCTCAGCGCGTACTGGGTGTCGGCCATAAAGCCATTGACGAAGCCCTGCGGCAGGCACGGGCGGCTGAAGACCAAGTCGCTGTCTTTTCGGCCGTTGGATTTGAGCGACCAATTCTCGTCTTTCGCATTTGGGACCGCGTGACCGGACTTAACACTACCGTACGTGCCGTCGTCGTTGGCGTTGAGACGGTTCCCAACACTGGCGAAGTTGCGGCGATTCTCAGAGACTGGGAACTCTTGCTGAGGCTCAATAAACTGACGAAGCCACGTACTCTCGATCACAAACCCGATCCCGCGGAAACGTCAATCCATCTGAAAAACGGAGCGGAAGCCGTGCGGGCAGAACTTGCCTCGTTTGACTTACCATTCAGCATACCCGAGGTGGATCTCTATGCAGTTTTCTGGC
This sequence comes from Candidatus Hydrogenedentota bacterium, assembly GCA_045863295.1. Taxonomy (GTDB): domain Bacteria; phylum Hydrogenedentota; class Hydrogenedentia; order Hydrogenedentales; family SLHB01; genus BTWA01. The sequence continues at coordinate 21,193 of BTWA01000016.1, read as the reverse complement.
CTCAGTAGCCAATGGGTTGACGTTCCGGACTCGTTGGGTTCGTCACCCAACGAGTCACTGGAAAGCAAGCAAGATGCACACTCATTGAAGTCTACACCAGCGGCGGTGGGAATCGAACCCTCGCTGAGAAGCGACGGGAGTGGGCAGAGACAACACTGTCCTCGACGAAACGGTCGTTGTGAAAAACGACGGGATAGTTCGCAGCAAGCAGGAATTGGGCGGAATTGTCCGGCACTATTACCGTGATGCGGCATGAAAAGCGCTTTCTAAGATTGTGCGCACGTCAGGCTGCGGGCTCTGGCAAACAACGAGACTCGTCAATTGCTCAACAATATATTGGCGCGCTACTCTGGCAGCAGAGATAATATAGAGAAGAGAGACCGGGTTGAGTCTGTTCGCCGATTGGCAGGGAAGGATCACGCTTCCGCCGACGCCGCTTCGCAAGGAGAGCATCGGCGGCAATGTGGTATTCCAGCAGGCGTTTCGCGGCGGTAGTTTCGAGGCGAAAGTGTCCGAGTCGGAGGTAAAGGGCCATGCGCTGGTCCAAACGCGTCTCCATCCGCCGTTCGATGCCCTGTTGCTGCGGCGCAAGAACGCACGCCGCGCCGAGACCAGCTATCTGGTTGTATCCGCGCCAGACCTTGACGACACCGCCGATCTCGGCCCGGAGACCCGGCTAGTCTGGGACGATCCCTGCGTGCTGACCGAGAAATTCAGTGCGCCGGAGCAGATACTCGAAAGCTGGAAGGATCGCTTCCTGTTCCGGGAAGAAGACCCCGAATCGGGCACAAGCGGCCTGCGCCCGCCGCAGGTCGGCGCCCTGCACGCGATCGCGGCGCACTTTTCGGTTGGTAGCGATTTCGAACCGGCGACGGTCGTACTGCCGACCGGTACCGGCAAGACTGAAACCATGCTGTCATTGCAGGTCTACAGGCGGCTAAAGCGGACGCTCGTCATCGTACCGAGCGATGCGCTGCGCACGCAGATCTGCGACAAATTCGTGTCGCTCGGCGTGCTCCCAGATGCCGGAGTCGTGCCCCGTGAGCTGATCGGCCCGACCGTAGCGAAGCTCACGACCGGCATCGCCTCAGCGCAAGATGCGGCGACATTGATCGAGAGCGCTAACGTCATCGTCGCCCTGCCGCAGACATTGAGCGCGTCGGCCTCCGAAGCGCTTGAAGTCCTGACCGACCGGTGCACCGACCTGATCGTGGATGAGGCGCATCACATTCCCGCATCGCAGTGGTCGAGCGTGCGTGAGATGTTCGCCGGAAAGCGCATCACTCAGTTTACTGCGACGCCCTTCCGCCGCGACAATCGCCGTATCGACGGAAAGATCGTTTTCAACTTCAAGCTAGGCGACGCGCAGGCCGCCGACTACTACCGGCCAATCAACCTCAAGACCATCGAGGAGTTTGGTGACGAGGAACAGTGCGACCGCCGCATCGCTGAGACCGCGATAGCAGCGCTTCGGCGTGACCGTGATGAACTGGAGCTCGATCATATCCTGATGGCGCGGTCCAGGTCGCAGGCGCGTGCGGAGAGACTCTTTCATCTCTACTGCGAGCTTGCGCCGGACATGGCGCCGCAGCTTGTGTTCTCGGGACCAGGGCGCGTGCGGCAAAACCGGGAAGCCTTGAGACGGCTGACAAATCGCGGGGACGGCAGCGCGCATGTCGTCGTCTGCGTCGATATGCTGGGCGAAGGTTTCGACCTGCCGAACTTGAAGGTGGCGGCCCTTCACGACGCGCACAAATCGCTTGCGATCACATTACAGTTCATCGGCCGGTTCACGCGTAAGGGCAACTGGGAGCAGGTCGGCGAAGCTACGGTAGTCGCGAACATCGCCGACCCCGAAACCGAGACGAAGCTGGAGGCGCTATATTCCGAAGGCGCCGATTGGGATGGCCTGATTCGGCGGCTCAGCGAGGAACGCATCGATGAAGAACTGCGGCTCCAGGACGTGGTCCACAATCTGCGCGAACGCGGCGACCTGCACGCTCACCTGTCGCTGTGGAACCTGCGGCCGTCGCTGTCCACGCAGATATTCAAGACGCGATGTGCGGACTGGCGCCCGCAGAACTATACCAGCGTCCTCTCGGTCGACGCGGAGAGCTGGTATGCAATCAGCGAGGACGACGCCGTTCTGGTCGCCGTCGCACATCGCATCACGAGCGTGCGATGGGGCAAGTACCAGAACCTACTTGACTCACAATACGACCTAATCGTCGCGAGGTGGGACAAGGAAAACGCGGCGCTGTTCGTATACGCCAGCGATTACGACGGGCTGAAGAGCACGGCGTTGGCGAAAGCGATCACCGATGACGGGACCACGCTCCTGCAAGGTCCCGTGATCTTCAACATCCTGAACAACGTTGAACTGCCGCTGGTCAAAAACCTCGGATCGTCGCGCATCGGCGCGATCAGCTTCACGTCGTATTTTGGGCCAAACGTCACCGAAGGTCTCGCCAGCATCGAACGCGCCGAATCTGCCCTGAATAACATAGCCTGCGTCGGCTACGAGGACGGCGAGCGGGTGCTCTGGGGCGGCACGCAGAAGCGCGGCAAAGTCTGGCAGCAGGCGGCGGGCACGGTTGCGCAATGGATAGACTGGACGACACACACCTGGGCCAAGGTCTCGACCGAAGACGAGATCGACGCCAACATCACGCGCGATTTCCTGCGCCCGAAGAAGCTGACCGAACCGTACGAGGCGCATCCCATCGGCGTGCAGTGGGGCGAGCAGGCGCAGGCTGGATACAGCGAGAGACAGTTCGTCGTGTTCGGCACGACCGAGGTGCCGCTGTACCTCGTCGAGCTTGAAATCGCCGCCGCCGAGGACGACGGCGCCATCATATTGCGGCTGTCGAGCGACGCCGCGGCATCCGAATATCGCTTTCGCATCGACGGCGCAGTAGAGGCCGGATACCGATATGAGAAGGTCTCAGGCCCTGATGCCTTCTTCCATAAGAGCAATGGCCCGAAGATCGACGTGATCGAGTATTTCGTCAGCGATCCGGTGATCGTGCGATACGCCGACGGGACCTACTCCTACAACTGCTACCACATCCCGGTGCTGCTCGACGCCGGTGCGTTTCCGCGCGACCGGCTGGACGCGTGGGAGTGGGACGATATCCCGTTGAACAGAGAATCGATGGGAAAGGCGGGAAATCAGGACACGATCCAGTATCGAAGTTTCCTGAACATCGCCGATGAATATGATCTCGTGTTCAATGACGACGGCAAGGGCGAAGCGGGCGACCTTGTCTGCTTGAAGGATGTCGATGAAAGCACGATCAAGCTGTGTCTCGTCCATTGCAAGGGTGCGACCGGCGGGCAGGTGTCGAACGATATCGATAACTTCTACACGGTCTGCGGCCAAGCGCAGAAAAGCATGACGGTCAAACATCTCGGCATTGGGCGGCTGTATCATGACCTCAAGCGCCGCCATGAGATATGGGATCGGGAAGGCCATTCGCGCTTCTTGAAAGGCAATATGAAGTTGCTATCGTACTTTAAGGAGAAGGCGCGACGATCGAAAGTGACGTTCGAGGTGGTGATCGTGCAGCCCGGCGGATCGAAGCCCGCGCTCAGCGCGGACATCCTGAAACTGCTCGGCACGACCGAGCTGTTCCTGAAGACGACGACGCAGGGCGAGTTCCGCGTCGTTGTCTCCCCGTGACGGCCTGAAACCTAATCGGGCCGGTCTTTGGCCTCCAGCATGAATTGACTGTGTTCTGGATCATTCACCAGCCGCAGCGGCACATCCTCGTCGGTCCAGGCCACTTGGTGGCTGAGTTTCAGACGAGTGACCTTTAGGATTCCTACCGAACAGATTCGCAACAGCGTCAGGGTGCCCCGTCCGTTATCAGCCGGAACTCATTTTGGGTTATGACCCCAACGAGCTTGGAATCTCAAGTCATGTTACAGTAAAAGGTTGCAGTGAGAAGTTCTGTTAGTGTTGCCGGAAATGATACTCGCCCCGCGGCCCGCCAGGGGAGACCAGGGGTTCTTCAATCTGCCGAACACGAAGTCCTTAGAATGGACAGCCTACCGCCTGAAGGAAGTGCCGACAGAAGAGTGTTTCTCGCGGAATTGCGGACGGGTTTGCTGACTCGGCCGGACGCTGTCAGAGTCCTGTCCCAATTGGCGCGCGAGACTCATGACCAGTCACTACAAAAGCTGCACTTGCCGGTCTCGCACGGCACGGGTCTCCAGAAGCCATGCTTGCAATGGCGAGAAGGGTACTGAACTCTTGGGGGATTGGAGCAATCACGCGCGCGATTCAACTCTGCGGAAAGCTTCAACCGCAAGGCGGGCTCATGATTTTGTCGGCGACCTTGTTTCATGATGACCGCTTCATCCTCGAAAAGCTCGACATTATGAAACGATCATTATCCACCTGCGGCGATGAGCTGAGTCATCGGGTACTGGATTCCCTGCCCGACATATCTGATCTCCAACTGGAGCCAAAATGTGTCAACGCATGGAGGGACACGTTGGCGCACATCGCCAATCTCGACATTCGGGAAGGATCCGTTTTCGGTTCTCAGTACGAAGGCTCTATCGGCACCCTCGGAAAGATACCCGCCTCGTTCGCCGTTGGTGAAATCAATCGCGCGAACAACTACGTGAACCGTCGAATCCCGGGCATCGTCGAGCTATTCGAAAACGCACTCAATAGGATGACTGGTTGATCCTACCTGAGCACATCTTCCGATAGTCGCGTCGAATTCGTCATGTCTTCTCCCAGGTAGTACGCGCCGGCCGTGGTGTGTAGGTTCATCTGTTAAAGCTCTTGTCTTGGCCGACGCAAAGTTTGAGGCCCCTACGCATGCTTATTTCGGGAGTCCAGTCAAGCGTAATCGCTGGCAGACTTTCCTAGTAGGCATCATGCATCATGCATCATGTTTAGTTCTCCTTGAAGGCGCCAGCTTCCCTTGCTCAAGCTGATGTAACGCAATCAGCGTATTGGCGATGTCACGATTGCGCATCAGCATAATCTCTTCAGCGCCATCCTCAAGGGCATTGTTGAATATGAACATGAGCCGCTCCACTAGTGGAACATTTTCCATAGTTTCCCGCACGGCGTCTTCACAGGACGCGATATCCTCGTCAAGGGCGCCCAACCATGCCATGAACTGGTCGAAGTTGACTTCCGAGATACGCATACCCGCCCTCCTGTCACACACAAAGGTTTCGCTAGCTTTTAACATCGCACGGCTTTGCGTAAACAGATTTTACCGTCCGAAGGCATAAGTCTTCACCCGTCTCGCGTCGCTACCGTCCGCCGACACGTGCACGCTTCCGGAATCCCTTTGCGATTTCCCCCGGAACGCCTACACGGAGTCCTTCGGATTCGTTGCGCGATTTTACCGGAATACGCACTATCGGAAAGGTCTTTCAATCGGTCGGCAGTCGGGGGTGGCGCGCCGCTTGGCCTCTGACGCGCTCTATCCCCGGTCTGTCTGTTTGGTGCCTCTGGTTTTACGATGTCTCCAGTATCGCGGCATGCATTCAAGAGGTGTCCATCGGGGCCGATCACACTTGGCAAGTCATAAGTAATGCGTTTTCAATGCCTTGCACCAGAAGCGCCGTTTCTAATCAAACCGCAAGAAAGTTCGCGATATACCATGTGTCGCGTGCCCTGTTGATCGTGGATATAAAGTTTGATATACTCATTCAAAATCAGACTGGGACTAGATGAATGGAGTCGACCCCGACCGGAAACTTCGCCGAGGAAATAAAGCGGCTTCGCGCACGACTTGGGCTAACCCAAGTAAGTCTAGCGGAGCGGCTTGGTGTCTCTTTTCCGACGGTAAACCGCTGGGAAAACGGAAAGTCGGAGCCGTCGCAACTCTCCTGGAATCGCTTGCGCCAGATTGCCGAGGAGTTTGATGAACCATCTCACGTAGCCGAACCCGAACCTCCTCCGTATGGCAACGCGCCGCCGAAAATCGACTTTACGGTAGTCCCCGACGTGGTGAAGTGCCTCGTCGAAGGAGAACGTCTTTCCTTCGGCCATCTCGCCAACCCAACTTTCGCAACCGAAATCGCGAGCATCGACCCGCTGCCCCACCAGCGCATCGCAGTTTACGACCACATGCTCAAGCAGGCTCGCCTGCGATTCCTCCTCGCCGACGACGCGGGCGCGGGCAAAACGATCATGACTGGCCTCTACATCAGGGAGATGCTGTCCCGCCGGGTCTTGAGCCGCGTGCTAATCGTTCCACCCGCGGGACTCGTCGGAAACTGGCAACGGGAGCTTCAGATTCTTTTCGGACTATCGTTCACCATTGTAAGTGGTAGCGACGCCAAGAATCGGAATCCCTTTGTCGGTCCGGGCGGTGATCGCGTCATTGTTAGTGTTGATACCTTGGCCGGCGACAAAGTCTTTGGTCGTCTGGGTGAGGAGGGCGTGGAGCCTTACGAACTCGTCGTATTCGACGAAGCGCACAAACTTTCCTGCGACCGCGGTGCCGATTTCCGAATACGAAAAACTGGGCGTTACAAACTCGCCGAAGCGCTCGCAGGTGTAGGCAACAGGGAACGAGGTTGGCAATTGCCTTGGCATGCGCATCACCTGATGCTGTTGACAGCCACTCCGCACATGGGCAAGGAGTATCCATATTATGCCCTGTGGCGCTTGCTGGAACCGGACGTACTATCGACTCCAGAAGCATTCAGCGATTTCCCATCTACGCAGCGCCACCACTATTTCATCCGGCGTACGAAGGAGGAAATGGTCAGGCTTGACGGGCAGCCCTTATATCCAAAGCGTTTCTCTGACACACTCGGCTACGCGCTTTCGCAGGGGGATATCAGCGAGCAGAAGCTGTACGACGAAACAACGGAATACCTTCGTTATGTGTACAACCGCGCGAAGCTCTTGAACCAATCGGCCGCGCGTTTGGCCATGGGTGTTTTCCAGCGCCGTCTGGCAAGTTCAACGTATGCGTTGCTGTGTTCTTTCAAACGCCGCATCGCGAAGCTCAACGGAATTATTGATGACGTTCAGTCGGGTCGCATTACGATTGAGCAGCTCATCACGCTCCAGCGCAGGATTCGCGAAGACGACGATGTGTTCGAATCGAAGTCGGCGGATGAGGAATCCCAGGAAGAAGGCATCGAAGAGAACGAAGCCTCCGAAGACAAACTACTCCAAGGCGTTATCGCGGCGTCGCTTGCCGACCTAATCGCAGAGCGTGAGCAAGTCGCACAGTTGCGCGATCTTGCCGAGTCGGTGTATCAGCGTGGCATAGAATCGAAGTTCGAGAAGCTGCGCGACGTTGTCACGGACGACAAGTACGCCCAGGAAAAACTTCTCGTATTCACCGAGCATCGCGACACGCTTGAATTCCTCACGCGACGCCTGGGTGGTCTCGGCTACACCGGCCAGATTGCGCAAATTCACGGTGGCATGCATTTCACGGAACGCCAAGAGCAGATAGATCGCTTCCGCGCGCCCGCATCCGAAGGCGGCGCCCGCTTCATGGTTTGCACCGACGCGGCCGCGGAAGGCGTCAATCTCCAGTTCTGCTGGATCATGATCAACTACGACGTGCCTTGGAACCCGGCTCGGCTCGAGCAACGCATGGGGCGCATCCATCGCTACGGACAGAAGCACGACCCGGTCATCATCCTGAATCTCGTCGCTCCAGCAACCCGCGAAGGCCGCGTCCTCAAGACGTTGTTGGAGAAACTCGAAAAGATCCGAAAGCAACTCAAGTCCGACAAAGTTTTCGACAGCATTGGCCGCATCTTTACCGAAGTTTCCATTAAGGCCTATATGGAACGGGTTGCCGCCGGCGACGACGTTGACCAGATAGCGTCCGATCTGGACGGCCGTTTGACCGCGGAACAGGTCAAGGCCATTCAGGAGCAGGAGCGTCGCCTATACGGCGATGGCGGTGATGTGAAACGGGAGCTCCCCCGGCTTCGCGAGAGCATCGAGCAAGAAACCTACTTCCGTTTGCTGCCCGGCTATGTGCGCAAGTTCATCGCGTCTGCTGCGCCGCAAATCGGCATCGATGTGGATGGTGACCTGGGCGGCATATTTCGCCTTCGCCCCGCGCGGAAGGGGGCCATCGATCCACTTCTCCCTGCTCTCGACGCCTATCCCGCCGTGCAAGCCCAGCGACTGTCCGTCGTCCGTCCCGACGACCGGCAGTCCTGTGTTTGGGTGCATCCCGGCGAGCCGGTCTTTGAGCGTTTTCGCGGACTCGTGCGAGAGAAATTGGGTAAGGACGCCTTGCGAGGCGCGGTGTTCGTGGATCCCACAGCGGACAAACCCTATCTTTTCCACCTCGCGCGTCTGACGGTCATCCGAAAAGCGGATCCGGAGTTCACGGAACTGGCGCACGAAGAGACGGTCGAGTGCCGCCTGGTCGGCATCAAGCAGACTGAGAGTGCCGAAATCTCCGTGTGTCCCATTGAGCACTTGCTCCTCCTGCGCGGCGGCCATGGTTTGCCTCCCCAGGCACAGCGGCTCGCAGTGGATGCCTCGCGCCAGCGCGACCAGGCCCGTGCGTACCTCACCGAGCGGGTCTGCCGTGCGTTGGCAGTTGAATCCCGTGAACGGCGCATGGCGACCCTTCCCGAGCGTGAGACCTTCGTCCGCCGCGGATTCGATTATCAAGAAGCCGAGCTCGCCGCAGCGCGGGGCAAACTGAGTCAGAAGGCCCGCGCCGGCAACAAAGGCGCTGCAGCGGAATTGACGCACATCAAGACGCAGCAACGCGAGTTGGGAGACCGCCGCGAACGCGCGCTGAGCATCATCCGACGCGAACCCGAGTTGCTTGTCCCAGGTGATGTCGACTTCATTGCCCACGCGCTGGTCGTGCCCTCCACCGATCCAGCGGACCTCGAATGGCGTGACGCGAATGTGGAACAAATCGCGATGGATCTTTCCAAGGCCTTCGAAGAGGCCGAGGGTGGCAGCGTGAAGTTTGTTCATACGGCCAAGCTTGCCCGGGCCGCGGGCCTGCCGGAGCATCCGGGGTTCGATCTGCTGAGCACGCGTCCCGGTCGGCGGCAGCTGTGCATCGAGGTGAAGGGATGTATCGGCGTCGGCGAAATCCAAGTGACCGACAACGAATGGGCGCGTGCATGTAACCTGCGCGAAGATTACTGGCTGTACGTCGTCTATCAGTGCGGATCACCATCACCGCAATTGGTCCGAGTCCAAGATCCCTTTACAAACCTCCTCGTCAAGCCTTTCAGCCGCGTCCAATCCGTCGAGCGCACCATTCGCGCGACTTTTGAGTCCGGTGGCGTACGTATCGGACACGCGCAAATTTTGGAAGTCGGGGACATATAGCAAGTTTCTAAAGGGGTCGGGGAAATAGGACGGAAGAGTCGATGGCTAGACAGAACGTCGCACGACAACAAGGAGATGACTACCAAGCCCGTTGGTTTTGGTTGCAGGCCTGTGCGCTCCTCGATGACTTCTCCCAAGTTGAACGAGTTGTTCATGAGGATGATACGCTCAGATCGTTTGACGATGTTGCCGTCTACTATCGCTCCGGCTATACAGATAAACGAGGCATGCCCCTCAATGCCGACTTTTTTCAGGTGAAATTCCATGTCACCTCTAAAGGGGCGATGACTGGGGATTCTTTCTGCGATCCAACCTTTATCGGGGCAACGGCCGTTTCTCTGCTCCATCGAATGAAGAATGCCCATGACCACTGTTGCTCCAATCGCATAAATCATCGCCTTACGATTTACACTCCTTGGTCCGTTCACCCGGATGATCACCTTGCAACTGTGCATTCTATGAGTGATGGAAGTATTAGGTGGGATGCTCTAGCAACTGGTGGTGCCAGAACTAAGTCGGGGCAACTTCGAACACTATGGAGAGACCATCTTGGTCTCCGTAGTGACGATGAATTACGACTACTTCTCTCCAAAGTTCTCATAATGCAAGGCCCAACGCTTGACGATCTTGCGCGGAGCCTGAACTGGCGCCTCGAAGCCAAAGGCCTCAAGCCAGTTGAAGAGAACTGCCTGATCAACCCATATGATGAACTAACGCGGAAAATGCTCGCGAATAGCATGAATGAGCTTACAGCCACATCATTGCTTGAACTATGTGGTCGAGAGGGACTTCTTCTCAGAACTCCAACAAGACCGACAAACACGATTTCGTTAGGGATTAGGAGTTTTCTTCGGTGGGCGGAAGATCTGCAGAACCAGACTCAGTCCATGATTTGTCTGTCTCATCACTTCGAAGGGCGGGAAATCATCAATCCCGGTGACTGGAATACCGGGATTCCAGATTCTCTAGGTAGTTTCATGCAGCAGCATATTGTACGCGGCGGCTCCTACCGGCTCCATCTCGACACACATTCCAGCATCGCGTTCTTGGCTGGACTCTTCCTGCCGGAGAAGATGGGGATCAACGTCGAAGTCGTACAACATTCCGGAGGAGGCATCAGCCTCTGGAACTTCACAAATGGGCAAGGGGCGAGTTCCGGTTCATGGGAATTCGTCGAGGAAACGTGTCACCACGGAGGAACAGAGTGGGCCTTGGCAATAGGGCTTACTCATAACATCAAGGAAGATGTTCTACGCTATGTCGCCGAGTCCTTGCCTTCTGTTGGCCACGTAGTGCTGGCTCTTCCTGCTGGCGTTCCCTCTTCGTTATCAGTTCGCGACGGGGCGCATGCAGAAGAACTGGCCAGTCATCTGATTCACTACTTGCGGTCCAAGGGATCGGGTATGGGGGCGGAGAATCGTGTCCACATATTCGCTGCGGCGCCGAACGGCTTCACGTTTTGCCTTGGACGGAAAATGCAGCCTTTTCCCGTCTGGACATTGTACGAATTCGATTTTGGCTCTGGGAAAAGCGGAGCTTACAGTCCATCAATCACGAACGACAGTAGGAGGTGAATCCATGCCAGCATTGCCGTCGTATTTCGATCAGTACCTCAAAGACATCCGCCCAACCCAGAACCAGCGGGATGAATGTAAGACGGGCCACGAGACGCTTCGGGAGCGGCTTCATAATGACGAGTCGCTCAAAGATATCGTTGTCGACACCTTCCTGCAGGGCAGCTATCGACGCGCCACTGCGGTTCGACCAACAGGCGACACGAAGTCTGATGTCGATGTTATCGCCGTCACGAATCTCGATAAGGCGAAGTATACGCCACGACAGGCCATGAATCTCTTTATCCCCTTTCTTGAGAAGCACTACAAAGGGAAATGGAAGGCCAAGGGGCGGGCTTTCGGAATCAGTCTCAGCTATGTCGAACTGGACCTTGTCATCACAGCCGCCCCGTCGGAAGCGCAAACGGAAAGCTGGCGACAACTTGCCGGGTTAAACGAGTCGGACGTCATTGGTGAGACCAGATGGGAACCCGCCGATTCGTGGTTTGCGGAAAGCCTATTGGATTCGTCGATTACAGGGCGTGCAGCCGCCTGGAAACTTGAACCGTTGGACATCCCTGACCGTGAGGCTAACCAGTGGGATAAGACGCATCCTCTGGCCCAGATCGCCGCGACATGGGCAAAGAGCCGCGGCACTAACCGGCACTACGTCAATGTCGTAAAGGCGGTCAAGTGGTGGAAGGTTGATCAGCAATCTGACATCGACTACCCAAAGGGTTATCCGCTTGAGCATCTCTTGTGGGTGTCCTGTCCTGACGGTATCACCTCGATTGCCGAAGGAGTGGTCCTGGCATTCGAGGGTATTGCGAGTCGCTACCAAGCATATGCCGATGCTGGCCAAGTGCCCTTTGTCCCGGATCATGGTGTGCCGGAACACAACGTGCTCAGACGGCTTTCGGTCGAAGATTTCCAGGAGTTTCATCGTCGAATACGTGTCGCTGCCGATCAATCTCGGGATGCATATGACGAATCGAACGTATGCGAGAGCGCCGAGAAGTGGCGTCGCTTGTTCGGGAATAAGTTCCCTCAGTGCCCTGAGAACACGAAAAAGGGCGGTTATACCCCTCGGAAAGAGGCCAGCATTGTTCCTGGAGGTCGTTTCGCCTGATGGACTGGTTGCGTGAAGCCCCAGAACCTTTGAGCAGGGCTCAACTGTCGTTGGAGACGGTTGAGGGCTTCACGCTTGTGGAGACGTTCAGGTGGAACGACAATGTGAAAAAGTGGACCATTCGCTTTCAAGTGTCCTTGCAGGAACTCGATGCAGATAATCCGCTAGGGACCACGGACTGGTACCTGACCGTCGACGAAGCATACCCGCTTGGACGTATAGACATCTATCCCGCCAAGATAAACGGAATCACAGGCACCTACCCGCATCAGTGCTATAACGCTGAGGGCAATCCAGATTTGCCGTGGCGGGCTGGAAATATCTGCGCCAACACACAAGCGAAGGTTATCGGGCGTCATGGATACGACGTGGAGCCATATACCTCGGAAGATCGTCTTTTGTGGCACTGCCAACGGACTGTCGAGTGGATTCGTTGCGCAAGCAGGGGCGAGTTGGTTCTTCCGGGTGAACCATTTGAACTCCCGCACACGCCTCCATCATGCGAGTCCTCGGAGATATTCCGAATCTCGGAAGGAAGCATTGCGGCTTCGCCTTGGTCCACCAACACGCCTGTGACATCCGGACGCGCGAGAGTTTTCAACCTCAAGACAAACGAGAAGACATGGTTTGTTGAACTGCTGATGGGGCCAAAGAACGAGGAACTTGTTCAGATCCCCTGGGGACAAGACATAACGCGTCATCGAGGAAAATCCTGGGATGGCGCGTGGGTGCGGCTACAGGCCATGCCAACAGTGAAGCCCTATCGGTTTCCCGAGACTTGGGGGGAACTCAAGCAAGCGATCTCGGAGCGGGGCGAGTCGCTCAGGGGTATCCTCAGTTCGGTCACAAAGCATCTGCGTGACGGAGAGATTCACTTCGTTCTTATGGGTTTCCCGATTCCCGAAGTCGTGCAAGGTCCACCTGCAATCACACACTGGATCGCGCTGGCTTTGCCGGTCCTTTCGAGCGGCGACGCATACGCCAATGGATTCCGGGCCAATGAGCAGGGTTACTTTGAAAATGATATGCGCACAAGATTTCAAAGCGACAAGAAGCTGGTATATATGCCCACGGAGAATTGGCACCCTGACCAAATCCAAAACAGAGGCCGTTTCCAGGAAGGGTTGCGCTCCGCTCGTGTCGCAGTGATTGGATGTGGCGCGCTGGGGGCGCCGATTGCGGAAATGTTAATTCGGGGCGGCGTTCACCAGATGACGCTCTTCGATGGCGAGAGGATCGAGATTGGGAATCTCACGCGACACACATTGTCGATGGGTGATATTGGAGAGGGGAAAGCCGCTCGCCTAGCGCAACGTCTCAATTCTCTGAATCCACATGTCGAGGTTGCGTCCGTACCCTTGAAAGTCACTTTCACGAATGAGGAAACCTCCCAACGCCTCTTGGCACACGACCTCATTATCGATTGCACAGCCAACGATGAGTTGCTGCACGTCCTGGCGGGCATCGCGTTTCCACACGATGTCCATTTCTTCTCTATATCCATCGGGTTCCGCGCCAAACGGATGTTCTGCTTCCACGCCAAGGATGAGTCATTCCCTGTCGATGAATATATGTCGGAGATGTCGGAGTGGATCGAGGCGGAGCAGGATGAGTTCAAAGGCGAGATTTTCCCGCGTGAGGGGATCGGCTGCTATCACCCTGTGTTCCCGGCCCGGTGCGACGACATGTGGCTTTGGGCCAGCATCGCTGTCGGATCCATCGCGAAGGGTATCGATTCGTCGCCATCCGATCCCGTACTCCACGTATATGAGCAGAATGAAGATAAGGATGGTTCCGTCTCCATTCGCCGAGCCATCGAGGTACCCGCGTATGGGTGATCTATTGCTACGGTCGATAGATCGGAAGTTCGGATTGTTCCTGAAGGAATCCCTTCTGCTGGAGGGACTAAAGGAATGCACGGCTTCCGATTCTCAGGAAACAGGCGGCATCCTTGTCGGCTATTACACGCCCGCGCACGATTGCGCCGTTGTCACTGCACTCAGCGGGCCGCCCGAGGACTCCATCCGTGGGCCAAGGCTCTTTGAACGAGGAACAAAAGGCATCCAGCGCTGGATTTCCCGTCTGTGGCGGGAGCAAAGGCACTTCTATCTTGGTGAATGGCATTTCCACCCAGGAGGAGCGCCTGTTCCCAGTCCGGACGATAGAGAGCAGATGCAGAAATTGAGCAAGGACAGAAAACTGAAATGCCCAGAACCCATATTGCTGATCATTGGCGGCAATCCCAAAGGCGCATGGAGCGCCAACGCGTATGTCTATCCAGCGAATAAAGACTGCGTGCCGCTGTTGCCGGATCAAGACACGAAGGCAGGAGTTGTTGAATGGCCGACAAACCACGATTGATTGAGCGCGCGTTTCCGTTGAAGCAGGCGTCGCTGACTTCGGTGCATGAGAAGAATGTGCGGCATGGGCATATTTCTACGCTGCATATCTGGCCGGCGCGGCGGCCCTTGGCGGCGTGCCGGGCGGCGTTGTTGGCGACGCTGTTGCCGGACCCGGGCACGCCGGAGGAGCGGCAGAAGCTGTGCGAACGGATCGGCGGCAAGGTCGTTCAGAAGATTGAAAAGAAGAAGATGCCGAACGGCAGCGTGGTCGAGCGTGTCAAAGAGGAAGTTGAAGGCGGCGTGCTCGGCTGGATCGGCACGGAACCGAAATCGGGCGGACGGAAGAAGCTGGAAAACCACCAGGCCCTCGTCGCGCACCGGGAAAAGGAACTTGCCTGGTTCCGGGAACAGATCAAAAAGGCCTACGGCGGGCGCGCGCCTCGGGTGCTCGATCCCTTCGCCGGCGGCGGGGCCATTCCGCTCGAGGCCATGCGCCTGGGCTGTGAGACGACGGCAGCGGACATCAATCCCGTGGCCTGGTTCATCCTCAAGTGCACGCTTGAATACCCCCAGAAGCTCGCGGGAAAGACTCATCCGCTGCCGGACTTCATTCTCGACGACGAAGAGTTCATGAATGACTTCTACAAGGCCCATCCCCATCTCGTTGGCCGGACCAAGCGCACCAAGAAACAGGAGCAGGAAGCCCAGGAAGACCTGTGGGAAAGCAGGAAGAAAGACAGCGGCCGCACGCCCAAGGCGGACCTCGCCTGGCACGTGCGCGCCTGGGGACGCTGGGTGCTCAACGAAGCGCGCAAGGAACTCGCGCCGTATTACCCGACCTATGCCGATTTCGAACCCCTCGACCTGAAACATCCCAAGCCCTACGAAAAACAGCCCATGCAACTCGTGCCGCTCGACGACCATGGCCGGGTGATTATCGACGCATTGAACGCCGAGTTCTCGGAGGAATACCTCGCCGATAAGAAAAACCCGCGCTGGGTGGCCAAACCCACGGTGGCCTATCTTTGGGCACGCACCGTGAAGTGCAAGAATTGCCGCGGCATTGTCCCTCTCTTAAAGACGGCGTGGTTGTCGCGTAAACCGCAGAAACGAGTTGCGGTATTCACTACGTCTTCTAAGAACAACGAGTTGACTTTTGAGGTAAAGAAGGGAATCCCCTTGTCTGGTGGAAACGCCGCACAAATACGGGAAAACGACAGAAGAATTGGCGCTGGGACGATGTCCAAATCAGGAGCCAAATGCCCCCACTGTTCCACTATACAATCGCATCAAGACATTCAGGTCGCCGCAGTAAATGACCAATGGTCAAGCACCATGATTGCAGTAATCGTAGACGGTTTGAACGGCAAGGAGTATCGCGGCGTTACTGATCTCGAAGTGGAGATAATCGATCAAATTGGGACGAATGATCTACCTCGGCTCAGCGAGCCAATAAGTGATGTGCGTCCCTCTCCAAACGCCAGGGGGCTTTCTGGATTGACAAGGTATGGCATCACGAATTTTGGAAAAGTTTTCAATGACCGACAGCTTTGGGCTCTGCAAAAATTTGCCGACACAACTCGCAGCGCATTAGGGCATCTTTATGGCGACGACGCTCCCGAATTCTCAATTGCAGTACTGTCATATCTTGCGGCCGCTTTGGACAGATTAACCGATAGAAATAGTACGCTTTGTCATTGGAACAGAGATTACGAAAAGATAACCGGTACTTTCCAAAGATATGCACTCCGAGTAAATTGGGATTATGCTGAGGTGAATCCTTTCGCCCCAACGACTGGAAACTATCTGGATGCAGTTCAGTGGATTGCAAAGTTCCTAGACCATACAAAAGGATTGCATACCGAGTCGTCAAGCACCGAAGTAATCAATGGCTCCGCAACGCAGCTCCCATTGAAAGACGGTGAAGTAGATATTGTCCTGACAGATCCCCCTTATTACGATGCAATTCCGTATGCAGATTTGAGTGATTACTACTATGTTTGGTTGAAGCGATCAGCCGCGTCATTGTACCCGAATGTTTTCGCGACCGAGTGCACGCCCAAATCAGAAGAATTGATTCAACATGCCGCGTACGCCGGAGGAGACAATGGTGCAGCAAAGCGAAGATATGAAGACGGAATGGCTAGTGCATTTTGCGAAGCTCATAGATGTCTTTCTGCTTCGGGCGTTTTTGTGGTCGTCTTTGCCCACAAACATCCAGATGCGTGGGAGACGCTAGTTTCCGCAATCATTCGCGCTGGGTTTTCTGTTGACGCAAGCTGGCCGATCCAAACGGAAATGCCCCACAAAGCTGCGGGTGGGGCAAGACTAGCGTCTTCAGTATGGCTTATTTGCACAAAGCGCGCCGCCTCCGCACGCCCGGGCTGGGATAACAAGGTGCTTGATGAGATGCGTGCGAATATCACCGATCGTCTTCACGAATACTGGGACGCCGGCATCCGGGGCCCTGACTTTGTGTGGGCGGCGACGGGTCCGGCGTTGGAGGCCTACAGCAAACATCCCATCGTCAAGAAGGCGAACGCGGCCAACGAGATCATGTCCGTGGGCGAGTTTCTGTCCCACGTGCGCCGGATGGTGGTCGATTTTGTGGTCGGCCAGGTGCTTACCGGCGAGCAGGGCGATTCCGACATGGCTGCGGCGGACCGCATGGACTCGCCGACGGCGTACTACCTGCTCCACCGCCATGATTTCAGTTTAGACGAAGCCCCCGCGGGCGCGTGCATCCTGTACGCCACGGCGTGCGGACTCTCCGACCGCGACCTCGAATCGGTTTGGGACCTGGTCACGCACAAGGGGGGATCGACGAGTGACGATGACGACGAAGAGCCCGATCCTGACTCCGAAGAAGAACCCGAGGACAACGGCGATTCCGGCAGCAAGATCGCGTTGAAGACTTGGGCCCAGCGCAAACGTGCATCCATGGGCTACGAAGCCCCGAGTGGACGGCCCATCCCGTTGATCGACCGCGTCCACCGCCTCATGCACCTGTGGCGCGCCGGCGACGTGCACAAGGTCGATGAATACCTCGACGACAACGGCCTCCGCCGCCAGGAATTGTTCAAGCGCCTCGTCCAATCGCTTATCGAACTTTCCAACGCCGGCAGCGAAGAACGTTCGCTCCTCGAGAGCCTGAGCAACCACATCCAGGCCAAAGGCGCGATACGGGAAGAGCGGCAAACAGAAATGCCGTCTTCGACTGAGGAGTGAGCGGATGGGCGAAAATTACAACCATTCCGGGGTTTGTTAGATGACCCAGCCACGAGATGACAGACAGTCGCAGATGATCACGCTGAATTTTCTGCCGTGCAATCCTCAGGATTTCACGGTGAAGGCGTACCGTCGCGTTTGTGATCCGAACCAGGCCATTTCATCCGGCGATGACGAGGCAGTTAAACGATATCAGCTACCTGAGGTAATGGGGAACGAAGAGTCCGAGTACAAGCAATATGACGTCTCCTTCATCCCGATGGCAAGGTTCGAGCAGTTCGAATGCGGACCTTCCGCAAACAACTATCTTACCAAGCACTATCTCTATCAATGCCTCCTCGCAAGATGCCGAATTGTGCTGGACACCTCCGATTTCACGTTCGAGGGCCAAAAGTTCCGGTCACAGATTGACTTTGCGCTTTATCGTGACGCACTTGGAACGGACAACGTGTGGCTTGAACCGTACTACTTGGCGTCCGAAAGGCGATTTGGCTTTTTGATTGGATTCCACTTCAGTTCAAATTCGGAGGCCGTGAACCGCGAAATCCTGCAACGCAGCTTGAGCCTAGGACAAGATGGGCGGGAAAACAAAGACTTCTATGCGGACCACTACCTGAAGTGCGAAGAGTTCCGAAAGAAGTACATGGGGCGTTTGTTCCCCATGCAATTGGCGGATAACGGGACGCTTGACCTGGATTGGCCGCCATTCGCGCTTCCGAGTGCGCAACTCGAAGCAAAGACGTACATTCTGGCAGGAGAAAAGCCTTCCAAGTCACAGTTTATGGGACTCAAGTCGCACGGTCCATATGAGCGACCCAGCGGTACGCCTGTGATCTGCTTTATGTACCGGCCGGACGAGAAATCGCTCGCCCACGATCTTTATTACGCATTGAAGGGCCAACGCTTCCAGACCTTTCCCGGCATGAGCAAGATGTTTGCGATGGACCTGGCAAAAGACGACGTTCTGGGTATCGCCGTAGACAGCTTCACTCCTGAAGGATTGGAGCCAGCCATCCACAGCGCCTTATCACAGGCCGCCGGGAAATTACTGCTTCCCGTCGTGGTCTTTCCGTGGAGCCGCTACGACCTTGACCCAGAAACCAAGGGCAAGTATCACACAACAAAGTACTGCTTCCTAAAACATAAGCTACCAACGCAGTTCGTAAGCGTTGAGAAGCTAACAGACAGCAATGCATTCAAATGGTCCGTAAGTAATATCGGCCTTGGGATATTCAGCAAACTCGGCGGCAAGCCTTGGAAGGTGAGACCACGCGATAGTAAGTGCCTGATCATTGGTCTGGGTCAATCTCACCGCCGCAATGCTGAAGGCGATATCACACGTTACTTCGCGTATTCGGTGCTCACCGACTCGAGTGGCCTCTATGAGACAATCCGAGTCCTCGCACGAAGCGATGATCGCCATGCCTATCTCCAGGAACTCATGAATGGCATTGATGGCGTTCTCATGGCCCATTGCCAGGACTACGACACGTTTGTGGTGCATACACCGTTCTCGCTGAAAAAGGATGAGATGGACCAGGTTTACGCCGCCCTGGATCAGTTTAAGGCACGGGATGTCGCCGCAAGACAGTTTGTCGTCATGAAGTTCAATGAACACAACAAGTTCATGGGGTTTGCTCTATGGAACAACAGCCGGGTGCCCTACGAAAGCACCTACGTGAAACTTGGCCGAGGCGAGTATTTGGTGTGGTTTGAAGGATTGCAGTATCACAATCCGACGGTCAAGCGGCGCATTGCCAAGCCAATGCATATCAAGTTCACGTACCCCACCCACGGGCTGGGCCGGGAAGCGGAGGTGGGATTCCTCCAAGATGCGGTAAACCTGTCCGGCGCCAACTGGCGGGGTTTCAACGCTAAGTCCCTTCCCGTTTCGGTCTATTACGCGAAACTGATTTCCGAGTATATCGGACACTTTGACCAACTGGGTCTCGGCGAGCTTGATGTGGAGAATCTGCCCCCATGGTTTCTCTGATGCGTGGAGAACACGAATGAGTATGGTCTTCAAGAAGGATGAGATCGTTATCTTGCTTGGCGCAGGCGCGAGCGTCGATGCGGGTATTCCTCATACGTGCGGGATGGTGAATGAACTTGAGCGACTACTCCGCGAAGACAAGGATTGGCAGGGATTCACCAACCTTTACAACTATGTAAAGAGTGCGATTTTGTTCTCCGACGGAATGAAAGGCCGTTCCGGTGGTGGATTCAACATCGAGCGTCTGGTTGTTACGCTTGACGACCTCCAAAAGGGTGACGAGCATCCGCTGTTCCCTTTCATCGGTTCTTGGGCTCCGAAACTGCCCGAAGTGGCGGGCAGCAGTCTTGAGAGGCTAGGCGACTTCCGAAGACTGATCGTTCAGAGGCTGCGAGATGAATGGGTCCAACTCGACTATTATGAGAACGCCTCCTATTATGGAAAGCTTTGTGGGTTTCAACGCGAGTACGAGCACCCGCTACGCATCTTCACGCTCAACTACGACCTTTGCGTGGAGAAGGCCTGCACAGAGGTGGCGGTCGAGCGCGGGTTCAGTGAAGAGAAGACTTGGGACTGGCGCGTTTTTGATCCGTCACCGGATCAGACTGCGGATATCTATCTCTACAAGATGCACGGGTCAATCGACTGGGAGCGGGATGACTCCGGTAAAGTCACCTTTCGAGACAGCGTCTCCAGGATCAACGTCGATAATCTTGAGATAATCTTCGGCACGACCTACAAGCTTCAGTATGTTGACCCCTTCCTGTTCTTTGCATACGAGCTGCGCCGGTGGACCCTCAGCACCGCCCGACTGATCATCACTGTAGGTTATGGCTTTGCCGATGAGCACGTAAACGGCATACTTGGGCAAGCACTGAAGGGAGACCGCGAAAGGCGCTTGCTAGCTGTAATCGGTCCTCACGCGAAAGCCGATGAAGAATTGGAGAAGATCGGAAATTTGCTTTCGCTTAGTTGCAAAGAGCAGGTCAAGTGCTCGTGTATGTCTGCGAAAGAGTTCTTCAATTCGGGTCTTTCAATTGGCGAACTTGCGAACGAGTTTCCAAATACTGAACCACCGTTCGACGAGGTTTCTCCGACGAGCGAAGAGGAAAAGGAATAGAAAATGGCGAAGACTCCCTGGAAGAGCTGGCACGAGGTCGTGACATTGCGTGACGACCTCAAATCGGGCGAACTCCCGCTGCACATGTTTGCCGCGGACCTGTACGAGGTCCTGATGCAAAGCGGGAAACGTCCGGTGTACGAGGACCCGAACAACTTCTTCGCCTTGACGTTTCCGACGTACAACCTGCGACAGCTTGTGCGCGATGTGATGCTCCGCGTGGCAGGGAAGAACGACAAGGCTGTCCGCCAACTGGAGCTCACGTACGGCGGCGGCAAGACGCACACGCTCATCACATTGCGCCATCTCGTGCAGGATCCGGACAAGTTGCCTGATCTCGCAGCGGTTGCGGAGTTCCGCCAGGCCATCGGTCAGGAACCGCCGAAGGCGCGCGTAGCCGGGTTGTGTTTTGACAAGCTCGACGTGGAAAAGGGCATGGAAGTGCGCGACCCGAGTGGGAAGACACGCACCTTGAAGCAACCTTGGAGCGTGCTCGCCTACCAGATCGC
>BTWA01000015.1:125507-137074 GCA_045863295.1 Candidatus Hydrogenedentota bacterium | reverse complement strand
TGGACGGCGGCACCCGCGCCGCACGACCCAACGAAACGCTCGCCGTGCGACTGCGGGCCGATGATGCCATTGATGCGACTTCACTGACCGTCACCCTCGACGGGGTGCCCGCGGACGACGTCACCGTCGAATGGATGCCGGTAGGCAACGACGCCAACGACGGCTGGGCCGTCGTACGCCACACCTCCGAATGGCCCGTGGGTGCAATCATCACCCTCACCGTCGAAGCCACGACCGATCTGGGCGAAGTCCTTCAAAGCGACACGACCACCTTCACCATCGTGCCACAAGACACCGTGTTGCCCGAACCGCCTGCAATGGACAACGCCCTCGGCGAAACCTACACCACCGAAGCCACCGGCCCATTTGCCACGCCGGTCGAAATCCGCATCCCCGTTCCCCAAGGACATGACCCCAGCACCCTCAACATCTACTACTACCTCGTTGATGGAGAGAATGCCGGCTGGCACCCCGTCGAAAACGTACAAGGACTGATGAATAACGAACGTCAACTCGTCAACAACGAATGGGTACTCCAACTCAACCACGGCGCGACGATGAGCGTGGGAATTGCCGAAGAATCGAGTTCAGACGTAGCGTCGTCTGGAATGAGTGACGCGCGCGGACGCGGTAATCTGCTCATCCTGGCCCTCGCCACAGGGCTGATTTTAATATATACGCGGCGCCGTGCGATGAGACTGCACGGACAAGAATAGCCGACGCTCCACGCCCTGGTTCAAACCGTCTCCGGCACACGCCACGGCTCGCGATAACTCCGCCTGACCAGTGTGTTGGCTTCCGCATCGTCAACAAATCCCTCGGACTCCGGCTCGACATGAAGCCGTCGCCCCGTCCGGTAGGCAATGTTGCCGTAGTGCGCCAACAGCGTCGAATAGTGACCCTCTTCTATGTCCGCATTCGGCAGCTCACACATACTTGCAAACCAATCTTCGCGAAAGCACGGATTTCAAACATTTACAAGGCAAACTGGATCTTCAGTAAAGACAATAATCATATCAATAAAGCGATTGAAAGGTGGCATGAGCAGAAATATAATCTGTTGCAAGCGTGAAGGCTACGGCTCGGTCATTTGGAAGTGTTGGCTCAAGGTCTCAGACATTGCCCAACGGCAAAGGGAGAGATCCATGCGTTTACTTCGGTTTTGGTGTATTGCGAGTGTCGTATTTCCTGCATTGGTCAGTTATGGCGCCGCCATGGAAGACAACTGGCCATCATGGCGGGGACCCAACAACAATGGGGCGGCATCCAAAGGCAATCCCCCTTCTACTTGGAGTGAGACCCAAAACATAAAGTGGAAAACCGAATTGCCCGGCCTTAGCCACTCGACACCCATTATCTGGGACGACAAGATTTTCATTCAGACTGCCGTGCCTACCCAAGAGGAACAGGCTCCGCCTGCCGGGCAGTCTCAAGATAGGGCGCAATCCGGTGGACCGCAATCAGAAGGGACCAATCCGGCTGCACCGCAAGCCGGTTTACAGCGTGAAGGAGGGTCCCGCGAGGGTAGATCCCGTGGCGGCGGAATGCGTACTCCGCCTCCCTCGTTCCCCTATAAGTTCAATGTGGTGTGTTACGATCGAAAGACTGGAAAACTGCTCTGGGAGAAGACGGCCCGAGAAGAGGTTCCCCATGAGGGAAGGCACCCCACGGGTAGCTATGCCTCCAATTCACCGGTGACTGACGGCAAATTGCTGTGGGCCAGTTTCGGGTCCCGGGGATTGTATTGCTACGACTTGGAGGGAAATCAAAAGTGGTCCCGTGACTTGGGAAAGATGCAAATGAAAAACAGCTTCGGCGAAGGCAGTTCTCCTGCCTTGGCCGGTGACGCCATCGTGGTGCTGATGGATCACGAAGCGGGCTCGAAAATCATGGCGTTTAACAAGGACACCGGCGATCTGCTTTGGGAAAAGGCCCGTGAGGAAGCCACCGCATGGAGTTCGCCACTGCCCGTCGCCGTAGACGGCGCGCTACAAGTCGTCACCGCGGCAACCAACCGCATTCGCAGTTATGATGCCAAGACGGGCGACGTTGTCTGGGAGTGCGCCGGACTCACCGCCAATACCATCCCAACACCCGTATCCGGTTTTGGGAGTGTGTACTGCACCAGCGGTTTCCGAGGATACTCCTTGAAAGCCATTGATTTGGCGCAAACCGGCGACTTGACCGGTACGCCTGCCATTGCTTGGGAAGTGACCCAAGGCACGCCATACGTTGCCTCACCTCTGCTTTATGATGACCGCATTTATCTCACTGCCGATCGCGGTGCCGAGTTGTCCTGCTACGACGCAAAATCTGGAAAAGCCATGTTTACAGCGCAAGCCATTGATGGATTAGGACAAATCTACGCTTCACCTGCCGGCGCCGGGAACAAGATCTATATTGCCGATCGCGATGGAAACGTGGCGGTCGTCAAGAAATCGGACACGTTCGAACTTCTAGCCACCAACGTTCTGGAGGACGGATTCGATGCGTCTCCGATTATCGCCGGCGACGAACTGTATTTGAAGGGCCGTAGAAACCTCTATTGCATTGCAGAAAAATAGTAGGAGGACCGAATTTACAAAGGGACGATGAGTTTTGGAAACAGATCCATCTGGCGAATGCCCTTGATTCTTGCCTGTCCTATATTTTGCCCGCCAACCAAATAGTATCCAAACGGTGGCAACTCGGCTTGTCTATTGCAACAATAGAGAAGCCACCCACGGCACTGGACATGACATGCGGAGAGACTCTAGAAAAAAGGGGGAAAAAATTGGTGGGCGGTAGAGGACTCGAACCTCCGACCCCTTGCATGTCAAGCAGAAACGGTAGATTTCGTTGAATGTGTGTTAGTCTATAACAATGTGTGTTTAAAGGGGTTGAAGGCAGTCACTCCTTTCGTTATTTTCGTTGATTATATCATAGTATCGATTTTTGGTACGACGATGGTACGACGAGCTGTGGGTTACCAACCATACCCGATTCGTGCGGGAGCGGGAACGATTCCCTAAGGGTTTGCCGTTTCGGCCTTCTTTTGCTCGATCGCCACGAGATCAAGTAATGGAAGACGAAAGGGGCCATATTTTGTTTGTGAAGTAGCTTCATAGATGATATTGCGGGCGTAATTAATTGCATGAGCCACGCAGGTGTTCGGTACGAATAGCTGCATAATTTCGAGGCCGGTACCTTCCGGAAATTTGAAATAAGCCTCTAGTTCGACGTCAATTCGCTGGTCCCCTTTACTTGCCCGGTCCACCATGATTTGCAGTTTCACCTGGAACCAAGGTTTGACATCATGTGCGTTGCATGTGTATTCGACATGAACCCAGTCCTTTTCAGGATCTTTAAGTTCGATGTCTTGAGGCCGTGGGCTATGTTCAATCGAAAGACGAACGAGTTCGATCCGGTCAAGCTGCATGGATGAGAACATTTACACCCGCCTTCGTGTTGACCGCGTGGCTTGATGTGACTGACGTATTGGCACACGCCACCCATTGAGTGTCTAGTACGATTTGCATGGGTTCGTAGGTATCGGATTGGGTTACCGGCACTTTACTAGCGGCAAAATCCACTAGGGCGCTCGTTGGCATATTGAGTTCAGTGGCAAGATTAAACCGTAGCAGGAATTCGGTCCCCCAGTTCATTGTCGTCGGTCTGTCGCCCCTTTTTTCCCACCCGAGCACTGCCGGGTGAGTCACCCCCAAGGTATTGGCGAAAGCAGTCGCTCCCATTTTCAACCAAAGGCGTATGAATCGGACCTCGTTACCGGTAAGACGACGTTGGATTACAACCAATCGTTCCAAGATAGTCCGTTCCAGCTCCAAAAGGTTGACTTTGGGGACTATCTTACCTCGGATATTCATGGTATCCGCGTTGTGGATTACAACTGGGAACCCAAATCCCGAATCTGTAAATACCATAGTGTCAGTCCTTTAGGTTTAGGTCGTAGGCAGAAACCACATAGATCCATTCATCTGGAAACGGGGAAACTTCAATGAATTCGAATACGATTCTGAGGTTTCGGCCGTCTTGGTCAATTCCCTCTATGACGTACCTCCATGCATAGACCTCCGTACTCCATTCGAATCGCTCTTGAATTGCCTGCCCGGTCTGGAGCACATAGGTGATGTGGTTACGTAAGATATTTCTGTGCTTGTGTTTGAAGTGGCCGCTCTCATCCGAGTATCTACCCAAGTTAAGCAGTTCCAGTACCCGCCGCTTTACTTCGGATGGTGTGAGGGATTGTCTATTCAATTCCGTGCATACCTAGATTGTAAATCATTTACACCCTGCTGTCAAGCCAAATCACTGTTTTTCTTCGCTGCCGCGTAACAACTAGACTCGGTTTTCTCTATGTTACGTCGGCTTATTCCAGCCAAACGTGTAATACATAATTAGATATATTGAGGCTGGCTACGACCCTTTGTTGTTCGTAAAGGATGCCGGCCTAAAAGTATATAGCGCGGATGATGAATTAGATCGGTCGCGTTTGGTGGATGATATTATCGAGGCATCCAAGCAAGTCGCGGCCAGGTGATTCACCTCTTGTCTGACAAAGCCAATCATGAGCAAGGCCTCGATGGCGACTATTGCGAGGCACCCGGTCATTAGTAAGTGACTCCTACCAGTCCATTTTCACCAAAAAAGATCCGAACTCATTGCGGAGCAGCAACTCAGTTACGTCCACGTCGTAAAAGGCTATGGATCTCGCTGGAATGGCCTTTTCGGGCCTGGATGGGTCTGCCACGGCGTATCTCTTAGTTGCGACAACCGAGTTTGAATTATCCAGTAATTGCACAAGCACAGATGCCGTCTCGGCGGTTTGATCGCCAGAGTTTGAAATCGCCAATTGCAGCCTACATGCTCGTTCTCCGGTGTCGGGACTGGTATACCATTCACGTTCGGCGGCCTCAACTCTCAGATGAAATTCCGGATCGTGAAGCAGGTCATCCGGACTAAGGTTGATTTCCGGAGGTTCTTCGGCGCTCCTTGTGCTTGGAAAGGCGCGACCGACAATCAGTGCGGCAATGACTATAAATAGGCCTATAGAAACGAGCACACCCGAGATAGCCAGAGTTCCAACTATAAAGCGCCGACTGATGACAAGTAATGCGATCCCCTTTGCGAAGTCGATGCGTGTCCGCTGGCGCATAACGAAGAATATTGCGGCGGTTAGATACCCAAAAAGCAAATAGTTCTCGTTCTGTGACGAGAGCCAGTCTGCCCAAGTGAACCCTATAAATCCCCCAAGTAGCAAGGCGACAATCAGTACAAGGCGTATAGAAAACCCTCTTTCGTGACTCAGGAGTCCGTACAGTTTCTCTGTTTCCGTTCCATGTGCGTTGTCAATTGGGCCGGCGTCAAACGGCGATGCAAACATCGAGAGGTTTGGCCAATCAGGGGTATTACCCGTTAGGATACGCCAGAAAGAGCGAACGACTGCGGCGAGCCCAATCGCATACACAAAAACCGGATTAAGAATGTAGCGTGGAGAAAGTATAGTAATCACTGTCAAGAGGAAAACGGCACTAATAATGTTGCTCTTGCCCGTCCAGTTGTAGCCAACCAATATCCCAATAGGCAGTACCGCTGCAATGACAAGTCTCAGGACGCTTCTGTGTTCGGAGTGGGCGTCGTCGATACGGCTTCTGAAAGCGTCCTGAGTGAAGTTTCCTGGCCAATTACCGTTCATCGTTTTGTTTCACCAGCAAATCTTGCATGGGGTGAGCCCTCTGCCTTGGGCGGTCGACTGGCTGATTTCGGCCACACTGGCGGCATTGTTCAGGCCGCGACAGGACGGAGAACTGTGGTATTTCTTTCCGGAGTAGGGGGCTATATAGACGGACGCGGTCCGGGTTTCCTGGAGCCTTGCCGGCGCTTGGTAGGTCGCTGGTGGGGTGACGGCCGGCGGTGCCTGGTAAGTGACGGCAGGAGCGGTTGGGGAAGTCGAGGCGGGTGAGGTCTCCGCCGACCTGGTGTAGCCAGTCTGGCTTTCTTGGGTGCGCGACTGAGGGGAGTCGCACGCAGCCATGAGGGTCAAGGCGAACGCTAGGAGTACTGCTTTTCGGGTGTTGCCGAGCATAACCTACAACCCCTTGTGGTTTAGGAAACTACCCTGATTGGCGTACTGCAAGACCACTGAACATATTGACAGTAGTTCTTTTTTGTTGTACATTACGCGGTGGTTGCGGGCCGCTCCACTTGGGAATTGGAGTGCCATCGATCTCGCATGTACCCACTGGGGTAATGTGCCATGTCCGAACTGGGAGTCAAGTATTGTCTGTTGGGTTTTGTTTCTGATCCGGTTCCTTCGGAAGCACGTGATTCAAAATGTACTGAAGCGACGTTCGAATCAGCGTGGCCTTCTCTTCTTGCGGCACTTTGGGATCGGACGCCATTACGAGCAGGTTCCGCAACCCTTCCATCGTAATGTCTATCGGATTCAAGTGGGTGTACGGATTTTTGACAGGGGGAATTCCATGGGCCGTCCGGTGATCCACTAGCAATTGCTGCGGGTAGCCTAATCCTTTTCTTTCGAGTTCTAGTGCGGCTTCAAGTCTACTGATGGCGGAATCGCTCAGCTGCACCCTACCGCCCTTAAAGTTGCTGACGTAGTTTGGTGTTAACTTTGCTCTTTCCGCAACGCGCCGAATGAAGCCGTTTCCCTCGCGCTGAAGGCCACTATCCAATTCGGCCCGAATCACAGAAATACGGTCTTCAGCGTTCGCACCCATACCTAAAAGATAACTCATAAGCGTTTTATTGTCATTGGTTTATACACCAAGCTACATTTATTCTACATTTGTGTTGACAATTGTAGAATTCTACGCTACACTAAACTACAGAAAGGCAACAAAGCCTACACAAAATGGAAATTCCGATGACCCAACGCGAATCTATTACGGCCTGGATGGAAATCCGAGGCCTTACTGCCGAACAGGTGGTTGCGCGGGCACAAGAACAGCACGAGCGCCCGGAGGACACGTTCTCCTGGCACGCGATGAACGCTTGGATATCCGGCGCACGAACAAACATCAAGACGGCATACCAAGTTGATCTGGCCGCCGCTCTGGAAATCACCGTGGATCAACTCATCCACGGCCCGGCACCCGAGGAAGTTACTCATGGCTAAGGCAGTGAAACGGGACTTCCGGATGTTGAGCCTGGACCTTGGGTTGCTGCTGTGGACGCATGGCAAGAGCACGGCGGGGCTGGCGGGGTTCATGACGGACCATGGGTACCAGGGGAAGGGCATCCACCAGGCGACGTTGGATAAATGGGCGCGTGGCGAGTACCGGATACCTGTTTCGGCGCTTCCGTTCATTGCGGCGTATCTCGAATGCAGCATTGATGCCCTGTTTTTTGTGCGGACAGCGCCGGAGGTAATGCCCCATGTGTCGTGAACCAGAACACCAGACCCCAGTAGACCACGGGACCGAGTCGAAGATCGGTCTGTGCCTGTGCGCGAACCGTTACGAGCGTTCTCCCGAGTTCTATCGGGATATCCGGAAGCCACTGGGTGTGCGTCATGACGGAATAGTGGCATCGAGTGCTGCACAAACCATGCGGGATTTCGTGCAATGAAACCATCGGGGCTGACCATTGCCGAGGCGGTTCGTATCAGCATCGAAAACTCCGGCATGTCGGTGGCGGAAACGATTGCGGCCATCCACGTGGCCACGGGTTACGCGGATCACACGATCCGGCAGTGGCAGGACTCGCCCACGACCGGCAAACCCATTCGGGATATTCCTGCTGTTTCCGTGGCGGCATTTTGCGAAGCGACTGGCTCGACGTTGGTTGCCGATGTGATTGCGCACCAGGTGGAGAAGGCGAAAGCGCGCGCGGCGCAATCCACGAGCATACACACCTTGTGCACGCGCACCGCGGAACTCATGGAGACGGTTGCGGCCTCGGCGGAAGACGGGGTGGCGGACGAAGATGAACTGAAACAGATCGAACTCGACGTGCTCCGCATGGCGGATGCGTTGGCCTCTATTCGCTCGCGGCGAGTCCGCAAGACCGAGGAAGCGCGGCGGGTGAACGCGCGTGCGGCAAGTCTCTCTGACGCGCACAAGCGGGGGTTGCAATGACCGTGGCGGAGACGAACGAGATTCTTTCACGGCTGGATCGGTTGGAGGCGAAGATCGACCGAGTTCTATCGGACTGGGTGACCGTGCCGGAGGCGGCGGAGATCCTGGGTGTGAGTGAGCAGACCGTGACCCGGTACCTGCGGGAACCGGAAATACCGCTGAACGGCGTGAAGACGCCCGGTGGGCGGACCTGGAAGATACGCCGGGCGGATTTGGAAGCGTTTATCGCAGAGAGCGAGACATGACGGAGCAAACACAACTGGACCGGATTGAAGCAATGCTGGACCGTATTTGCCATCACCTGTTTGGTGCGGCGCCGGCAAAGCGGCCGACGATGACCACGGGCCAGGTGGCGAAGCTCTTGGGTATTTCAACACGCCAGGTATGCACGTACATCGAGGCCGGAGACCTGGTATCGACGCGGCTTCCGGGGATGCTGAAACACGCCATCACGCTGGACAGCGTGGAAGCGTTCATGGCGAAACAAGGAAAGGAGATGACATGACAGAGGCTCCGAGACGGCTGACGAGCGCCGAATGGCGCGAATTGCACTACGTGCTGCTTGAGGCACGGGATCGGTTGATTGGCACCAGCGAAACACCAACGTATGACCTGATCCAGATGGTCAAGAGCCAGATACCGATTGCGCGTGAATCCGGCCTGACGGCAACGGCTCAGATGCTGGAAGAAATCGTTGGGCACATCAGCACGAGCCAGGATGGGAACCCCGACCTGTTAACGCAGGTTCGCGGGGCGCTTCGGATAGTGATGGAGGCAAGAAACGAAACGCAACGGCCAGCGTCAGTTTGACGGCTCTCGCCAACCGTTGCGTCAAAACGAATCGCAGTCAGTCTACCTGGCTGCGGGGAGGATCGCAAGATGTCTATGTACGACGATCGCCGGTATCGCCTGACCCGGGCGGAAATCGGCCGGCACAATCCAGAAGAAGAAGCGGCGGATGCGCTTCACTCGGGATTCGCCCAACAGCAATTCATGGAAGCGGCCGTGGGTTTGCTCGCGGTTGCTGAGAGCTGCATCGAAGCGTCGGAACTGTCCGACGACGGCGGCCCGATTTACGAGGGGGTAATCCCCGACTCGCTCGATCAACTGATACGCAACGCCGTAGAGCACGTCGATTCGCACGACGCTCTCTGGCGCCGGACGTGTCAGCGGCCCTGGGTGCGCAAGTACGTGACCCCGCTTCGCCGGCCGGTCGCGGTGGAGGGATAACCATGGACACCCAAACCAACGAAAAGACGCTCAACATTCATCAGCGGTTACTCGCGGTGATGGCCGACGTCGCCTACATCCAAAAAACCGGTACCGCCCCGGAAATGCTTGGCCGGTTCCGGTATGCCAAACACGACGACGTGGTGGGAGCCGTTCGCCCACACCTGATCAAGCACGGTGTATACGCCTACCCGGAAACCATCCACCAAATGACGGAAGTGATGGTTGTGCCGGACAAAAACGGGAACGAAAAGCGCGTCTTCCATTGCATCGTGCATGTGGTCATGCACTTCGTGAACGTGGACAACCCAGATGAGCGCGTCACCGTAGGCCCGATGATTGGCGAAGGCATGGACCAGCAGGACAAAGCGCCTGGCAAGGCAATGTCGTACGCCATCAAATACGGGTTCCTGAAAGGTCTCAACCTGGAGACCGGCGACGATCCGGAGGCGGACGCCGTCGTAGACAGAAAACCCAAGCGAGAGGAATCGGGTACATCCAGATCCATTTCCTACGCAGACGTAGCCGAGAACCCCGAGGTCCAAGCGTTGTTTGCCGAGTATCGCACACCGCCGGCGAAGCGTGAAGCGCTGTTGCGCCAAGGGTGCAACGAAAAGATGGGTCTGGATCAGTTTCTTGCATTCCTGCGCAAAGTCCACACGGCGAACGGAACCAACAGCAACGGGCACGCTCCGCAACCGGCGGGCGCGGTCTCTAACGCGGCGAAGCGCCGGTACAGCTTCTAGGGAGTGGGATGATCATCACGAACAAACACAATCTACCGGAACCTCTGTACGACGTGTTGTCGCGGGGCGCAAACCGGGAGAGACACACACACCAGATCGGAGTCACCGATCTGATTAAACCGCCGCTCGTGCGCAAGCTTGAACTCGCCCACTGGAACGAGATCACCGAGGACGCCAGCGATCGCGTGTGGGCGGTCATGGGCCAGTCCGTACACCGGATCCTGGAGACGGGCGACGATGACAGCAATGTGCTGCAAGAGAAGGCATTCGCGGTTTCCATCGGCGGCATGCAGTTACGTGGCCGCATGGATTTACTGGAGCCGGACGGCACGCTCACGGACTACAAGATGACGAGCGTGTATGGGTTTCAGCAAGGCGAGCACAAGGACTGGGAGCGGCAATTGAACGTGTACGCCTGGTTGCTGGAGCACCACGGCGAGACGGTGAACCGCCTCCAGGTTGTCGTTCTTCTGCGCGACTGGTCACAGTCGCGGGTAGGCACGATGCCGAACTACCCGGAATCGAGTGTCCAGGTTGTGCCCATAACCCTTTGGCACGCATCCGACGCCGAGGCGTACATCCTCGAACGGATTCAGGACCATAAACAGGCGTTTGAACTGGATGAGACCGTTCTCCCCGTATGCAGTCCAGAGGAACGGTGGGAAAAGCCCGTCACATACGCAGTGAAAAAAGTCGGTGGCGTCCGCGCCATGAAAGGTGGGGGATCGTTCGATACCCTGGCGGCTGCCGAACGTTTTGCTGCTGCTCAAGGATGCAACGCAGAGATCGAACAACGTGGCGGCGAATGTACGCGGTGTCTGCGGTTTTGCTCAGTCCGCCAGTGGTGCCCATTCGGATCGAAGCTGGTGGATGACAACGTCCCAAACACGCGGTTGGATACCGAGTCCGCCGCGTGAGCGCCAAGGGGCGTCCGGGACCAGCCCGCGAATCCCTCCCCGGACGCCCCTCCTCCCCAAACCATAACCAATGAGGATGAGAAAATTAGCCATGGCTGAGCGAAAGAAAAAAACGAAAAAGCCCGAGATGGTGCTTCTTCTGCGTACCTGTAAAGCCGATATGTCCAGTCCGAGTCCGGATGCCAACGGATTCAAATGGCCCGAGTCCGGTCCGGTGCGATGCAGTGATTTCAACCCTAAACCCGTTTGCGGATATGGGCTCCATGGTCTCCTATGGGGCGAAGGAGACGGAAGGCTTCTCGACTGGACTGATGATGCAAAGTGGATTGTGTTCGAGGCCGAGAAAAAAAGTCTCGTCGCTATTGATGATGGCGCAAAGTACAAGGTTCCGTGCGCCAATGTGATCTATTGCGGTGACCGAAAAGGTGCGATTGATCTGCTTATAGCTCGCGGTGCGGATACAGCACGAATTATTTGCGGGCAAGCCACTGCCGGTGACAGAGGGCAAGCCACTGCCGGTTACAGCGGGCAAGCCACTGCCGGTTACAGCGGGCAAGCCACTGCCGGTGACAGAGGGCAAG
>BTWA01000015.1:0-125407 GCA_045863295.1 Candidatus Hydrogenedentota bacterium | reverse complement strand
GCGGGCAAGCCACTGCCGGTGACAGAGGGCAAGCCACTGCCGGTTACAGCGGGCAAGCCACTGCCGGTTACAGCGGGCAAGCCACTGCCGGTTACAGCGGGATCATTCAGATCGCCTATTGGGATCATATAGCCGTTCGTCGTCGAATCAAGACTGGATATATCGGCGAAGGCGGACTACTCCCGAACACTCCTTATCGACTCAACGATAAATACGAATTTGAAGCCGTTGAACCTAAACACAGTAAGGGCAAATAGCCATGGGGATCCAGATACTCAGTTTCAAAGCAAGCCGGTTCGCCGGTTTGGGCGACTACGAGATCGGCAGCCTGGACCAGAACGTGTTCGTGCTCGGTATGAACGGGGATGGCAAATCCTCGTTATTGATGGCCATCGAACAGTTGTACGCCGGCCGCTGCTACGACCGGTTGCGCCGCGCCATTCCGTTTGGCGAGTTGGTTGAAGACGGGAAGGGGAAGTGCGAGTTGTCTTCCCACTTCAAGATCGACGATCGCCACTACGCGTTGTCGGCGGACATCCAATCCGGGAAAGCCACCTACAAACTCACGAACGCGACCGGGAAAACGAAGACGTTTGGATCAGATTCGGTTGCAGACCGAATCGCGGAACTCCTGGGCGTCGACCCCGCGTTCTACGAAGCATGTATATCGCCGTGCACCGTTCTCCTGGGTAAGACAAGCGACACGCTTGCGCGGTTAACCGGGACCATCGACCAAGAGGCATTGGCCAAGTTCTGTGCCGCTCGTTTTGACTGGCTCAAGACCTACGCAGCCGAACAGGAACTTATCCTCAGTTCGGTAGCGGGTCTGGACGCCATCGGGAAAGCGGCGTACACGCAGCGCACGGTATCCAACAAGACCGTGAAGGATTTGCAGGCGGAGTTGATGCCGATCCGAGATGCGGAGTTTCCCCTCGACGGCGAACGCCGAATGACGGCGGATGAACGGCCCGACGTACAGGCATTCATTACCGAGCTCCAGGAAGGGTTGAATCGTCTGAATCAGGAGTTGGGCGCGGCCCAGGCGTACCAGGATCGCGGAGTGCAAACCGAGAGCGCCGACGAACTCAATAAGGATCTCGCCGATGCTGAACGGCGGTTGTCGAATGCGGCTGATCGCAAACAGGTAACCAAGACACGGCTGGAGATTCTCCGCAACCGTCTGAAAACTCTCGAAGGGCGGCGGGGTTCCCTCCCAACGCAGATTGCAGAGATTGAAGCGCGGATAGCGGAGGCCAACCGCGACTTGGAAGCCGGTGGCGTGTGTCTTATGTGCAACCGTCCTTTGGAATCGACGGAGATAGCGCAGAAGCAGGCGCAGGCCCGGCGTGCGATTGAACACGAAACACCGGAACTGGAAAAGCTCAAGGCGCTCCTGGCGGAACCGGAGAGCGAGATTGCCAAGGTGGAGCGCGAACTGGAAAGCACTGAGGCAGAAAAAGAGGTAGCCGAAGGCGACTGGTACGCAGCCAGCACGGACATTGCCTCGCTCAAGGCGCGTATTACCGCTCTCAACGGATGTACTGCGCCCAAGCGCAGCGTGGAAGCCATCGAGGCCGAGATTGCGGACGTGCAGGCGTCAATCGAACGTGGTCAAGAAAAGCTCAACTCCCTGGATACCGCAATCAAAGCGGATGCGTTGAGCCAACGCATCACGGTCGAGACCGAGATTCAGTGTAACCTCGATTGGGCGGTGAAATGCTTCCGGGACCGCACCTACCAGAACCGCGAGATCGAGAAGAGCCTCCAGAAATTTCGTGATGCCTGCAACGCCGTACTCACCCCGTTCGGGTATTCCCTCTCTGTCCGGAACGACGGCAAGGACATGGGCGTGTATCTCACGTCGCCCAATGGCCGTACCGCGCCCATGTCGCGAGTTTCGAACGGCGAACTGATCCTGGCTCAGTTGGCTGTAACCAGGGCGTTCGACGCTGGCCCCGCGTTACTGGACGGAATCGAGCAGTTGGACAACGTCAACCGGCCGAAGTTTCGGGATCTGATGCAGGGCGGATCGCATTCGCTGATTGCCGCCGCGGCGTGGGGTAACGAAGAGATCGAACAGCCAGACACGCGCGCCTGGACCGAAGGGTTGGGTATTGACGTGCGCTGGTTTCAAGACGGCAAAACCGCGCCGCACGAAGCGGTGGCGTAAGAAACGTCCTGACGGACAGAAGGAGACAAGCATGAACTTACTGGAAGCGCTAATGGGAGAGGACAGGCGACCGCTCGGACCGCTCGAAGAGAGGTTGGACGCGGAGATCAAGGAGACAGTCGACGCACTCCAGATGGGTCAAAAGAAACTGGCTGATCTACTGGATGCGAAGGCCGCCTATGCGTCCATGACCTGGTATGAGCGGGAACTGTTCAAGAAAAAACAGTTCAACCACATCGGTGGACTGCTCGCTTATCTCGAAATGAAGAAGTACATGGATAGCGGACCGAAATCGCCGATCCAGTCGCCGCCCGATGGAGTGAACACTGTGGGTGTGAGCACTTCTCCTCAGAAGGCCTCGGCCTAGCGCAACGTGATTCGTGGGGCAGCCCGGGCAACCGGGCTGCCAAGGAGACGTATGGAACGCGAATCGTTGTGCGACGGTTGCGGAGTAGTGAAGCCCAAGGCGGAGTTCGCCTCGGGCACTGTATGCCGCACCTGTATGGAGCGGTTTGGCGGACGGCCGCTGAAGATGTGCACGGTCTGCCGGAAGCGGAAGAACACGGGTCACTTCGACCCATTGGAAGCCGATACCTGCAACGAATGCAAGAAGAGGGGACTATGAGTGAATCCGTACAAATAGTTAAAACAACCAATCTCCGGCCCAATCCTTGGAACCGGAAGTATCCGGACGATTGGCGCAAACATCCGGAATTGAAAGAACTCGCTGCGTCCATCAAAGGCCAGGGGATGATCCAGCCGATCATTGCGCGGCCCGTACACCACGATCTGGTGGAAATAGTCGCAGGCGAAGGCCGCTGGCGAGCGGCACAGATCGCGGAACTGGATGCGGTCCCTGTGATTGTCCGTGACATTTCCGACAAAGAAGCGGTGGCCGCGACGTTCAGCGAGAACAAGGATCGCTACGACCCGACACCGATGGAATCCGCCCACGCCGTCGACGAAATGATGAAGGTGGGGTGGACCTATGAGGAGATCGCCGATAAGCTCGGGAAGAACTCGAAGTGGGTGTCGCGGCGCGTGAAGATCCTTTCTCTCTCAGGAGCTTGGAAGAAGTTTCTGGAAAAGAATCCTGGTTACCTTGGCGCGGTCGTGTTGGAAAAGATCGCGCGGCTGCCGGAGTTCTTACAGGATAAAATCCTGTCGATCATCAAGCAGCGGTATCACGGAAATGGGACTATCCCGACACCGCCAAACATTACGTGGATGATCGCCAACAACAGTACGCTGATTGCCGCTGCGCCGTGGAAGATGGATGATGCGGCCTTGGTACCGGCTGCCGGCCCCTGTTCCACGTGCAAGAAGCGGACGGACTGCCAACCGGAACTGTTTGACCGAGACGAGTTCGAGGAACGGAAGCGGCCCAAGGGACACTCGGATGCCCGATGCCTGGATGCGAGTTGTTGGGAAAAGAAGAAGACAGCATGGACCCGACAGCGCGTAGCCGACTTGAAGGCAAAGAACCCGGATGCCGTGGTGTTCACGACGGAATACAACCATCCGGACAAGAGCCTTGTCTACAGGTATGGGGCGGGGTACACGACCTGCAAGAAAAGCGATAAAGGCGCCGTGAAGGCGGTGTACGCGGACGGAAACAACGCCGGTCAAATTGAGTATGTCAAGAAACTGTCGTCGAGATCAGGTGCAACAAGCCCAAAACCCGTAACGCCTGCCGTTGCGTTGAAGCAAAAGAGGCAGGTGCTCCACATCACCCGGTACCACCTGGTTGTCCGCAAGTTCCTGGAGTACATCAATAACCTGATCGAAGCACCCAAGTTCCAGGCGGACGACGCAGGGATGCTGGCTTTTGTAGCTGCTCACGGGACTGCGCGGGATTACATAATCGATCTACTCACCAATTATGACGTTGACCAGAACGACACGACATCCATGCGGTTGGTGAAGGACTTCGAGAAGAAACCCCAGTCCGAACTCTTGACGATGCTGTTCCGGTCATCCCTGGAAGTCCTGGCGCTGAATCTAAGCGGAATCCTGAATCGTCCCCCATCACACCTACCCAAAATCGATGAAGACGGGTTACGGATGATGTGCGACTTCTTCCATGTCTCTTACCAAGCCTGGTGGGACGAGGCGTGCACGGAAAAGAAAGAACCCAAATCCTGGGCGAAACTGGAAGCCGAAGCCAAAGGGAATGGAAAAGCAAAGTCAGAAACGAAGGCCAAGGTGAATGGCGCTAAAGCCAAAACCAAAGCCGGGGTAAAGGCGAAGGCAAAATCCACCAGGAAGAAGAAGGCCAAGGACGGGTTCTTCGACGACGGCGAAGAGGAAGGGGAGACCGAAACCGATCCTGCTGGCACGTGCCGCGTCTGTGGTTGCACGGAAAACCATGCCTGCATGATTGAAGACGAGATGGGCGATCCCTATCCGTGTTCCTGGACGGATGAAACCAAGACCCTTTGCACGAAGTGCAAGGTGGAAGGAAAGACCGATCCGCCGAAGTATGCACAGGGCAAGAAGAGCGAGAAGAAGCGCGGCCGGAAGGCGGTGGCGTCATGACCAGGCGCGAGTTCATCATTCACCGTTACGCGCACTACCTGAGTCTCGGAACGGACCGGGACGTGGCTCTACAAAAGGCCACGGACGAGGCCAGGCACGCGCGCAAGCTTTTTACCAAGACCTGGATGGACAACCAATTGAGCGCTGTGGAGACCGCGCTCCATAAGGCGAATGCCAAAGTTGACTCGCTTGAGGAATCATTGGGGCAAGCTAAGGAAGGACTCATTAAGTCACTTCAAACTAATTACCCTGCTTGTGACCTACCTGTCGGAACGCCGCGCGAAGCCGCATATCAGGAAATGCTCAACTACCTGAAAGAGCACTTTCGCGAATTCGAACCTTATGATGGCCAGGGCGGTACCTGGGCGATTCGAACGATTAAGTCGTTACAGGAAGCAATCGAAGAATCTCAGGCAGCACTGGACACGTATAACCATTTTGACGATTCAATGGACCAGACAGACCGCGAGCTGGAGCGTCTCCGGACCGTGGAAGTGATGTTCGGCGAGTTAATCATAGGGTTGGCCGTCATTCGTGAGCGCATGGCCAAGGTGATGGCTGGCGAGAAACACGATCTAAGCGATCGCAGACGTTCCATTGTCAATGCCGAGTTCCTACGCGACTTGGATGCGGCCGTGGCCAGCACGAAGACCCATGCTGCCTATAACAAGGCGATTGGCAACGTGGGCGACCTTCGAAACGAGCGGGATCGGTTGCGAGGCGCGTTGGCTGACCTGATTGCCGCGTTTGGGTTCGAGGATAACGGCACCACGTGCGGATTCCACGGCAAGTGGAACGACATCATGCAGGCGTTCCAACGCGCGGACGGCGTTCTGAAAGGGTTCCCGGAGGAATCCCGGGAGTCAGCGGCATGAGTTCGTCCGCACCCAACATCGTGGCCTTCGGGCCCGCTCGGTCCGATCGCGCATACCCACTCGCGAACCCGCAGGCGGGGGATCCGGTCCTGATCGTGGATACCGGGTTTCTCCTGTGGGGCGTCGTCGAGGACGTGGTGCGCGGATGGGTGCGGATGGTAGGCACGGAGCACTGGTTCCCGCCTCATCAGTGTTACGCGCCGGAGGATATTGGGGCGGTCTTGGATTTCGTACGCGACGAGATATCGGAGGGGTTACTCAATGGAAGCTGAAACAATTGCGCACGGCTGGTTGCACGGGTTGTTGGACCAGAAACTGAGGAATGCGAATTCGCGCGCCGATTCCGCCAGGGATGAAACACGCGCCACCGAACGCGCCATGGAGCGCATGGGCTCAAAGATAGACGATTTAGAAGACGAAGCGATGGATGCCGAGGTAAAGATCGAACGGTGCTATGCATTGCTCGACAGAATCTGCGACTACGTTGAACTGCACGTCAAAGGAGACAAGCGGTTGAGCGAGCTGGTGGCGGATATCCGGTACGAAACCCGGGTATGCACGCCATGAGTGAAACACAGTCCCGTACCGATTTCGCCAGAGATTTGAGACTTGTGAACGCCTTAGGCGAGGCGATTGGCAAGCCCCTGTTCGACGAAATAAGTATGCCGAACTGTCCCGCACCCGACCTGGGGCAGTTGGTTGCCCTTATCGAAGGGCATACGTTCCACTTCCAGTGTGAGAGCGAACTCCAAAACGGGTTAAAGCATCTCTTTACAGAGAATCAAGTGCCTTGGATCCGTGAATTTCGGATGTCACCCAATGATCGTCTGGACTTCCTCGTGTTCACCAGCGACGTAGGCCGTGTTGGCGTCGAAGTGAAAACGGGCGGAGGACTGTCTGACCTGGTGCGTCAACTGCACCGATATGCCCAGGGACAGGACGAGAGCCAGGGCGCACCTTTCCTGAAATCCATCCTGGTCGTGACATCCCGCATGGGATTGTGCCGGTTGCCTGAAATACTCGCCGGCGTTCCTGTGCACGTAGCACTTGTCGGGGGCGGGATATGAAGACGTTCGGGACAGTTAGTTTCCAGAACGGCTTTTGGACTATCCACGCCGCTCCCCACGTGAATATGCGGTTGAAGCGCGTATTTCCGAAAACGGACCACAGCCGGTACGGGGCGGTGACCATCGCCGACACGATCGAAGTGTGCCGGGAACTGGAATGGTTCATGGAGCGGTTCCCACTCTCGATGGATGCCGATACAGCGGCCCGGTTGCGGGAGAACGCGGCCAAACACCGGGACCGCGAGAGTCTCATCGATCAGTTACTGTCAGGAGCCCGGCAGCCGCGCGAATTCTCGATGCTTTTACCCCCGCGTACCTACCAGCAAGTTGCGGCGGAAATGGCACTGGCCACGGGCGGGCTCTTGATTGCCGACGACGTCGGGCTTGGGAAAACCATTACGGGGATATGCACGCTCCTGGAGGAGGCCCGTCGCCCTGCGCTGGTGGTCACGCTCACGTCCTTGCCGTGGCAGTGGGCAGAACAGATCCAGAAGTTCACGGGCATGTCCACGCACATTCTCAAGAAGGGAACACCCTACGATTTGACGGCGACCCGCAGACGGAATACCGCCCAAGCGGATCTATTCAACAAGCTCCCGGATGTAATCATCACGAACTACCACAAATTGGATGGGTGGGCGGAGACGCTGGCGCCTATCGTGAAGTCCGTGATATTCGACGAGGCCCAGGAATTGAGGCGGCCGGACTCGAACAAGTACGCGGCGGCGAAGCATATCGCTGATCATTGCGGGTTACGTGTGGGACTGACCGCTACGCCCATCTTCAATTTCGGCGACGAGATGCACAGTGTTTTGGAGTGCATCACCCCGGGGGCATTGGGTACGCGCGACGAGTTCAACGTCGAATGGTGCCACCAGGCGGACTACATGGGCCGACGCCGTGTGAAGAACCCGGCCGGATTTGGTTCCTACCTGCGTGATGCGGGCCTGATGATCCGCCGCACCCGGAAGGATGTTGGGCGCGAGCTGCCTGGTCTATCCCGCATTTCTCACTTCGTGGATTGTGATTTGGAACATCTGCATAGGGTGGAGTCGGCTGCCACGGAGTTGGCGAAGGTCATTCTGTCAGCGAATACCGTTTCCCGCGGTGCACAGATGCAGGCATCGAGCGAGTTATCCAACCTCGTGCGCCAGGCGACGGGGATTGCGAAAGCGCCGTATGTCGCGGAGTTTGTCCGGATGATTGTGGAGAACGGGGATCCGGTCGTGCTTTACGGTTGGCACCGCGAAGTGTATTCCATCTGGCTTGAACGGTTGAAAGAGTTCACCCCGGTCATGTTCACGGGAAGCGAATCCCCCACACAGAAAGAGGCATCCAAGCGGGCATTCATCCGGGGGAGTTCGAAGGTACTGATTGTCTCCCTGCGTGCGGGTGCGGGCCTGGACGGTCTCCAGCATGTTTGCAGCACGACCGTGTTCGGGGAACTCGACTGGACGCCGGCATGCCACGAGCAGTGCGAGGGGCGCGTGTACCGGGATGGCCAGCCGAATCCCGTCATGAGCTATTACCTGCTGGCCAACCACGGGTCAGATCCCATCGTGGGCGATGTGCTTGGCGTGAAAGCTACCCAGGCCAAGGGCGTGAACGACCCGTCTGCGCCCCTGGTCGAGAAACTGCAACTGGATCCGGAGCGCATCAAGCGCTTGGCGGAACAATACCTTCACAGACGAAAGGCGGTTATATGAAGATATTCGAGACCGATCGGGGGTTTCGACGCGCGGAGTTCCAGGACAAGTATAGATCCCATTGCGTCATCCAGGAATCCAGTCTGGCAACCGACAACTGCATTCACTTTGGCGTGAACATCGATTTTAACGGCGATAAATCAGCGTCAATGCACCTGAATCAAAAAATGGTCAAGAAGCTTCTTCCCCTACTTGAGCACTTTGCGAAGTTTGGGAATCTGCCCGCGCCGTCACAGAAAGTCGGTAAGCAATGATCGACCTTACACCGGACCAGCTCCACATCTTGCAGCATTCGATCGGGGCGGACAAATACGGCCAACTGCCGAAGACCCCGTATCGGAACTATTACTGCACCTACCCGGAGGGAGACGCAATTGACGATCTCCGCGCCCTGGTGGCTGCTGGCCTGATGGTCGATCGCGGCCAATTATCGACCAACGACAAGATGATTGTCTTCCAGGTGACGCCGGCAGGCCAGAAGGCCATGAAAGAGGCGAGTCCGGACGCGCCCAAGGTTTCCCGCTCGCAGCGTCGTTATGAGCGGTATCTGTCGTGGAAAGACGCATGGGATGGTTCGTTTCGCGACTTCCTGCGCTACGAGAAGGAACGACGCGCATGACACTACCCATCACCATGCGCCGGTTGCCGTTGGATCCGCGCGGCTATCCCATTCCCTGGTTTGTTGCCATCGTGGACGGCAAGCCGGACTTCCGTATAGCGGACGGGAATAAGCTGGCCGAGGCGATACAGCCGCTTACCCGGCTGCCTGTGCAACGGACGCATTCCAAACACTGTTGGATCTGCGGCAATCCGGTGGTCTCCAAGCCCGCGTTCGTGATTGGCCCTATATCGTGCATCACAGGGACTACGGGCGAACCGCCGTGTCACCAGGCGTGTGCAGAGTATGCCGTGCGTGTATGTCCACACCTGGCATACGCGGCAAGCCGCCGTCGTGAAGCCCATCTTCCGGAGAATGCTGCCCCGCCACCCGTGGAGGGTGGAGTGAAGACCAACTTTGAAGCGTGCCTCGTGTGGGTAAGCAGATCGTATCAGATTCACCGGTCCGGAAACGGTGTCATTTTCCGGCCTGGTCCGCCAATTTCCCTGGAGATGTACACGGACGGGCGATTGGCGACTGCCGAGGAAGCGCAGCGACATATCAGAACAGCCCGGGCGCGCGTGTACGCCCTTACCGGAGGCAAGAAATGAGCCTGGAACTCGTCCAAAGCAAGATAGCGGCCTTGGAGAAAGAACTGACCCTCTGGCGTCAACTCGAACATCACTACTGTGGCGATGACTACTTCCATGCGCCGCCACTCCTGCCGGCGCCGTCTCCATCCACGCCCACACTTGATGTAGTCAAGCGTAAGGCGCGAACGGACAGTCCACGGCGCGGTACCCGGCAATGCGACAAATGCCGGGCCTGGAAGGGATACAAGGCGTTTCCACGGAAGACCAGCACGTGTTACGACTGTGGCAAACGAAATGCGTTGGCCAGTGCGCCCGTGGAAGTTGTGAAATGCCTTAACTGCGGGGAGGCAGTAGCCAAGGACCGCATGGCCCGTAACGGATGGTGCTGGACCTGCGACGAGCAGCGGAAGGCCAACACGGGTTCACGCAAGGCGGCCATTGAACTGGAACCGGCCAAATCGAACAAACCCACCCCGGGCACGATGGTGAACGGCGTTTATTGTTTCACGGTCGCCGAGTATCACAAGTACAAGGACGCCGACGATTGTTGGTATCCCGTGGACAAGATACTGCCGCATATGGGCGATGCGGAGGGCATTACCCTGACGTCGCCGACCGGCATCGTTCTCGAACGCGTTACACGGGAGGAGCTGGAGGCATGCAGGTAGACCCGCACACGTACGTGCTAAAGAACGGCCGTCATGCCGGCAAAGTGCTCACGCACGTGCCGGTGGACTACCTCAAGTGGATGGTCAACATCCGACACACGGAGGCGGCGGCCGCTCAAACTGAATTGGAGCGCCGGGGCACGGTCACGCCGGACCTGGATATCAGTGGTCACGCGATTGACCGGGCAAGCATGTACTTACTCGACTTCTACCGAGTATCCCGGCTGAAAGACGAAGGCCTGCACGCTTGGCTTGTCGCCATATCCGGCCTGGCGCTGAATCACGGAAAACGAAAGCCAGGCGAACAAGGGGACCTTCAGATCAAGTTCTGCGGCATCAAGTTTTGTTTCGCCATCGACTGCGAATGGCCGGTACTCAAAACCGTGAACCGTGTGGAGAAAGAGGACAAGGGCCGGTCGATTAGCAAACTGGTCAAGGCCCGGGCAGGGGTCATTACCGAGGAGGGTGCGGCATGAAGACGGTCGAAGAACTCAGTAAGAACGTCAAGGGGATATTGTCAGCGATCGGTGACTACGGTTTCTGCCGGGGTTGTAATCAGCCGGTGACCTGGGTGAAGCACAGGAACGGTAAGCCTACGCCCTATAACGAAGATGGCAGTAACCACTTTTCCACGTGTCCGAACGCTGACAATTTCAGGAAGAAGCCATGAGCGAAGCAAAGTCTGACAAAGTCAACTTCACTGGATTTACGGTCGAGCAGCGCCGGGCTCTAAACCGGCTATTGAGCGAGGCGGAAGCAACCATTAAGTTGTTCGACTTCAAGAGTGGATTTAACGCCTATGCGCGTGGGATTTTACGCACTGTATTCTCGGGTGTCGACGCTCTCTTGAAACTCGAAAAGGGGTTTAAATGAGTC
This sequence comes from Candidatus Hydrogenedentota bacterium, assembly GCA_045863295.1. GTDB lineage: Bacteria > Hydrogenedentota > Hydrogenedentia > Hydrogenedentales > SLHB01 > BTWA01. The sequence goes on along the minus strand of BTWA01000015.1, from coordinate 114,316 downwards.
AGTACGCCAAAGATACGAATGTTCCAATCGAACGCAGTAAGGCCGAGATTGAACGGCTTCTCATGCAGAATGGCGCGGAATCCATCTACACGGGCATGGAGAAAGCCCGCGCAAGTATCGCGTTCCGGCTCAAGGGCTACAACATCATTTTCCGAATCGCCATGCCGGACCCAAACTCCACACGGTTCACGCACTCACACAACGGCGCGAGGCGGCGCTCGAATGAAGCCGCGTACAAAGAGTGGGAACAGGGGTGCAGGGAGCGGTGGCGCTGCCTCTTTCTCTGTATTAAGGCGAAGATTCATGCGATTGATTCACGCGTGGAGACGTTCGAACAGGCGTTCATGCCGCACATCATGATGCCCAACGGCCAGACGGTCGCGGAAATGGCCCTGCCTGCCATAAAGCAATCATACGAGAGTAACGGTGAACCGCCGTTACAGTTGGGTCTTTACTAAGGACGGGGAAGCTATGAGCGAAGTGCGATACAGAAAGGTGTCTGTCCAGGTTTGGAATGATCGGCGATTCTGTTCCCTGTCCGATGATGCCAAGCTGGTATTCCTATTTCTACTCACCCATCCAAACATGACGATGGTCGGCGCGATGCGTCACTCCATACCTGGCCTTGCGGCCGAGATTGGATGGGTTCCGGAACGGTTTAGGGAACGGTTTGCCGAACTGTTTCGAAACGGTATGGCGAGGGTTGACGAAACCGCTTTTTTGGTCACCCTTCCACGGTTTGTAAAGCACAATCCGCCAGACAACACGAACGTCGTCAAAAGTATGGCGGCAACAATCAAAACACTACCGGAATGCTCCCTGCTCGCCGAGCATATTCAAACAGTGGCGGAGTCGCTAAAGTCTATCAACGTAGCCCGTTACAAGGAATTCACCACACTCACCGGGGAACAGTTACCTAAACCGTCTCGAAACGGTTACCCAAACGGTTCAGGTAACGGTATGGCAAACCGTATGCCTAACCAGGAACAGGAACAGGAACAGGAACAGGAACAGGAGGAAGAAGGCGCGGAGCCGGTTCCCGACTCCACGCCGCCGCCAACCGATTTTTCGTCGAATGAATCCGAATTCAAACCTTCCCCACCCGAGGACCAGGTGTACATGACGTTCCCGTGTGTCGGCGGTAAGACGTGGGAGTTGCGGAAATCCTTCCTGGACGAACTCTGGCGAACGTACGGGGCTCACGTTGACATCTTCCACTCGTGCAAGGAGGCGCGTCTGTGGGTGTTGGCGAAAGACCAGCGTCGTAAGACACCGAAGGGCATGAAGGCGTTCCTGCTCAACTGGGTCAAGCGTGATATCGATGACCGTAAAGGGCGGCCGCCGCTCTCGAAGCTGCAGGCGAAGATTGCCGCGGCGCGATGGTTGGCTGAGGAAGCGGAACAGCGGGCCAGGGCGCGTGAGGCGTCGAAGCGGGATCCAGCGCAACCCACTGCTGTCAGCGAAATTGTGAACAACGTCGTGCCATATACACCGAAGGAGGGGTGAGTAATGACGTTAGAACAGATTAAGTATTTTGTTGAGTATAGTTGGAAAAGTGAACGCAGGACCTACCGATCAGAGGAAAAAAGGGCTAAATGTGTTGAGCAAAGTGACGAGATGCTGAAAGTTCTTAATAAGGCTGAAGAGTCTCTTTCGCGGTTTACTGAGGTAGAGGCTGAGCTAATAAAAGAGCGCGAAAAGGCGATCAATGCACAAATGGTCGTGAAAATGTTACTAGACGAACTCGGTTCCCTATTGGACGAGTTGCGCGAACGGAGAGAGGATGGGCGAGAACGTGCGCTTATGTTGGAAATGGCGAAGTACATCGCCGAGGAAGACGACATTAACGAGTGCTGGATTTGCCACGAGAAATGGGAGACAGACGGGCACGATCCGGATTGCTTGGCTACTAGGGCCCAGGCGTGGCTGGAAACGCAAGGCGTGGATACGGGGGATGTGTGATAAGAGCGGAATCACATGGGAGTCGAGAACCCTCGTATGGGAAACAAAATCACGCCGGATGAGTATCGCACACTGGTCGGCTTGCCGCCGGCGAGCGAAACACCGCGCAAAATCACGGTCGAGGAATACCGATCAATGGCCGCCGACGAGGCTAAAGCCAAGCGCCGTAACAAGTACAACGCGCGCAAGACGCTTCTCGACGGAATCATATTCGACAGTGGCGACGAGGCCACGCGCTATTGGCAACTACGTCTCCTGGAGCGAGAGGGTTTTGTCACAGACCTGGAGTTGCAGCCGGAGTTTCTGATCCAAGAAGGATTTCGCGACGCGGACGGACAGTGGAACTTGCCGATTCGCTACCGCGCGGACTTCCGGTACCGCGAAGTCAGGACAGGCAAAATGGTGGTTGAGGACGTGAAGGGAGTGCTTACGCGGGAATTTCGCAGAAACTGGAAGTTTATGAAGCAACTCTATCCGCAATACGTCTGGCGCATCGTGAAGATGTAAGTTAGTATTTACACATGGATAAACCAGCCAAACGCGCGCGCGCGAAGAAACCCGCGAAGCGGGATGTTCGTCATTTCACTGCAGTGAAGAAAGACAAGTTTCTGAAGCTGATTGCAGCGGGCTGGTCGTGTCACAAGGCGGTGTTGAAGGTGGGTATCTCGCGCGGCACGGTATACAACCATCGAGAGTCCGATCCTGCATTCGCAAAGGCCTGGGACGAGGCCTACGCGATTAGCACGGAACTTTTGGAGGAGGAGGCTTACCGCCGGGCTGTGTACGGTGTGAAGAAGCCGGTGTGGCAGGGCGGGGAACTGATGGGTCACATCCAGGAGTACTCGGACACGTTGATGGTTATTATGCTCAAGTCTCGCAAGCCGGAGAAGTACCGGGAAAGGGTCAGTAATCAATACGCCGTGGAGAACATGAACATCCTGAACCTGAATTTACCTCCGGAGGTATTGGCTACGGCCGGCCAGGAACAGGTATTGGAACTGAATTCGGTCCGGATGACCGAAGATGAAATCAAGGAGCTGCAGGCATGAGTGAGGAATTACCAGACAATGTTGTGGACCTGGACGAGGCACGGACTCCTGACGCAGTAGAGAACGATCCCCGTCTGTTTATCTTCTGTGAAGGCAAGCTGTTCGACGTGCAAGTGGAAGGTACCGTGGAAGGTAAACACCCATTGGACGGCCGTCATGTGTCGGCGGCAATTGTGAATCGGGAAGCGCTCCTGGAGTTTATTGAAATGCTCAGCAAAGGGATGGGCGTTGATAAACCCAAGCTGTGGGTGCCCGGCGATTCCGCCTGATCGATGGTGCTGACAATTCGCGGGAAGTAGCGTATATGTCGCTGCATGAAGTTCGGCAAACGCATCAAGACCTACACTCCATCTCCTACGATCGCGCGATTTCACGCCGATAACCACTCGTTCTACAAGGGGATAATGGGACCGTTCGGGTCCGGCAAGACCGTGGGTTTGTGCATGGAAATCATGATGCGAGCCATGCACCAGCGTGTTTTTCACGGCGAGCGCCGGTCCCGGTGGGTGTTTATCCGCAACACCTACGACCAACTCCAGCGCACGACGGTCAAAACCTGGAAAGACTGGGTCGATCCGAACGCATTCCCGGTTACTGGCGATTCACCGCAGTTCTGTCATGTGCGCCAGAAACTGGCCGATGGCACGATTCTAGACCTCGAACTGTACTTTGTATCCATGGAACGCGCGGACGACGCGCGTAAAGTGTTGTCATTCGAATTCAGTGGTGCAGCCGTAAATGAAGCCCGTGAAATCCCTTGGTCTATCGTCGAGTCACTCTCCCGTGTTGGCCGGTATCCGTCTAAGGAGGACGGCGGTACAAATTGGCGCGGCGTTATCCTAGACACCAACCCGCCGCATCTGCGTCATTGGTGGCATAGGAAGTTTGAAGTCGAGAAACCGGAGGGGTTTCGGCTGTACCGGCAACCTGGGGGACTGATTCGAGTCGGCAAAAAGTACCGGGATAACCCACTCGCGGAGAACATAGACCATTTGGACGGTGGTTATCTCTACTACTACCAACAGATTTCCGGCAGGAGCCGGGATTTCATCAACGTTCATATCCTGGGTCAGTATGGCAACCTGTTCGACGGCGTCGCCGTCTACGCCGATGATTGGAACGAAGAGGTTCACGTAGCGAAAGAGCCGTTACCCGTCTATCGCGGCTTACCGCTTGTCCTGGGCTGGGACTTTGGGTTAACGCCCGCCTGTGTAATCTGTCAGTTCCCGCCCACGGGCGGGTGTAATGTCTTGCGCGAGTATTGGAGCCTGCGGTCTGGTACCAAACAGTTCGCGCGTGACGTCGTCAAACCCGCGCTGCTGAATGAGTTCGCCAACATGCGCTTTCACAGCTACGGCGATCCGGCCGGCGAACAGAAGGCCCAGGGGGATATCGATCTCAGTTGCTTCTCCGAACTCGCTCGTTTTGGATTGACTACGCAAAAGGCGCCATCTAACAACTTCAACGTTCGCCGAGACGCGGTAATCTCGGAACTCCAAAAGATGGACCGGGGTAAACCCGCGTTACAGGTGGATCCGTCGTGTACGATGCTCATTGACGCGATGAACGGCGGGTATACGTTCAAACGCGTGCAGGTGATTGGCGGTGCGGGCGATGAAAAGTTCAAGGAAGAACCGGATAAGAACGACTATTCGCACATCTCCGATGCGCTTCAGTATGCGATCTTGGGCGCGCGCAAACCGGTTCAGAGCAATCCGACTGCACGACGTGCGATTCAGACCCGCCGAAATTCCATGAACGCCTACCGGTAATGTTCGTTGAATGTTGTTTAAGCTATAACAACGCTCATTTTTTACGATGGTGTTGACAAATCGTAGAAAGTGTCGTAAACAGCGCGTCAATGGACACGCATTTGGGTATACCGTCGTCGCCAGTGATGGCCATGAACGCGGGGCAGTTGGAAGCGCTTCAAGCGAGTGAGCGGGATAAGAACGCTCCAAAACCGCCCGACATCGATGCGCTCGCTTCGCACATTCGCACCGTGTTTCGTGCCGCCGAACAGTTCAAGAGCCGGGAGATTACGCCGCGGCTGCTCGAATGCAAGAGGCGGTACAAAGGCGAGTATGCGCCTGACAAACTCGCCGAGATTCGTGCCGCCGGCGGTAACGATACGTACTTCAATATCACCAAGACCAAGGTCACCTCCGCCGTTTCGTGGATGGGCGATGCCCTCATGCCGGAAGACAAGGTGGCATTCTCAGTCAAACCCACGCCCGTCCCCGAGTTGTCTCCGACCGACCAGAAGGCCGTCGCGGACATCGTCATGTACCGCGTGCAGACCGAATACCCGCCCAACGTGCTGATGACCCCATCGCTCATCGAACAAATGACCGACGAAGTCTTGGAGGAGTACGAGGCGGCGCTCATGGAGCGGGCAAAGGAACGTTGCGACAAGATGCAACGGAAACTCGCCGACTATCTCGAAGAAGGCGATTTTCGCCGCGCACTCGACGTTTGTTCCCAGAATGTCGCCAAGTTTCCCACGGGATTTCTCAAGGGACCCGTCACTCATAACGTGCGCCGGTTAGGATGGGAAGGAGATAAACCCACACCGCAGACGCGGCCAACGAAGAGGTTTTACGCCCCAAACCCGTTGGATATGTTCCCCGCGCCGAATGCCCGCAACATCCAGGACGGTCCATTGTGCGAGGTTGTCACGTATTCACCGACTGACCTGATGGCCATGCGCGGGTTGCCCGGCTGGGATTCCGATGCAATCGACAAGGTCTTGGCGCAGAACTCCACTTCCCAGAACAGTTTCACGGATCTGTTCATCACCGGCGAGTACGAACGGGCCGTGATGGAAGGCCGGGATATGACGGTCAACGCTGGCGTTGCACCGCAGAACATCAAAGCCATTGAGTACTGGGGCGAAGTAAAGGCCGAGTTGCTCAAGAAGTGGAACATGAAGACCGATGCCGCCAACCACGACTACCTGGACGTGTGTTGCGTGTTGATTGGTCCACACGTCTGTTACGCGCAGTTGAATCCAGACCCGTTGGGTAACCGGCCGTACTACGCCGTCTCCTATGAACTGAATCCGGACTCGGTCTGGAGCGATTCCTCGATTCCGGAATCCATGGCGGATTGCCAGGACGCCGCATGCGCCTGCAATCGCAATCTCCTGGATAACCTGGCGTATGCATCCGGGGCTATCGGGTATATCAACGTCGACGCGTTGGCCGAAGGCGATACGCCCGACATCGTGCCGTTCAAGCTCTTCCAAGTAAACGGCACCAAACTTCAGGGGATGCCCTCGTCCACCAAGCCGGTTGAGTTCTTCCAGGTCAGCGCCAATGCCGACGTGCTGATGTCGGTGTCGGAGCACTTCAGCGGGATGGCGGACGATCGCACGCTCATTCCACGCTATATCCACGGCAATGCCGAAGTGAAGGGAGCTGGAGAAACCGCCTCGGGCATGTCGATGTTGATGGGCGCGGCCGCAAAAGGGATCCGGCGCGTCATTTCCTATATCGACCAGTACGCGGTTCGGGAAGTCATTTACCGGTTGTGGGTCTGGGAAATGATTTTTGGCGATGACCTATCCCTGAAAGGCGATGCGTACATCGCGCCGACGGGCGTCCTGGCGAAGATTGCCCGCGACCAAATGCAGATTCGCCGGCAGGAGTTTTTGCGTGACACGAACAACGATTACGACCGGGCGATCATGGGCGAGGAAGGCCGGGCAGTGGTGCTTCGGCTGGTTGCGGAAGGTATGGATCTGCCTGCGGACGAAATCGTGCCGAGCAACGAGGTTATCCGTGAGAGGGCCGAACAACGTGCCTGGCTCATGGGCGCTCAACGCGAGTTGGAGATGGCCGCGTGATTCGCATGGAACAACAAACCATGAACGCATTTGCGGATATGCGCGAGTCCCCGGCCGGCAAGCTCATCGTTGCATATCTCGAAAAGAACTTGGAATCACTCACAAGGGCTCATTGGCAGTCCAGCGACGCCGCTATAGGCGGAAAGTGCCAAATGCTCGATGAGTTACTTACCAGCATCAGAAACGCGATAAAGCGTAAGGAGAGTTCGTCATGAAACGGTTCTTGAAGGGGTTTGGCGGCATTGCCGCTTGTTTGTGCGTTGCAGCTCTGTTCATGGGGGTCGCGTTCCAACAGCTATCCATTGGCGATTTGACTGTGGAACGAACCGCGTGGATTCCGTCGCTTACCCTGGGCGGGAATCCGGCCACGGGCACGGCAGGAACCGCCTTAACAGCCACGCCCGCCGAGCTAAACATCCTCGACGGGGCCACAATTACCACTGCCGAACTGAATGAGTTAGACCTATCTGTTGTAGGTGCTCAAACCAAGCTGAAGCGAATCGCCATTTCCACGACGCCCACAGGATCCGCGCAGGATACTGGTTGGGATCTTCCGACGAAAGGGGTTGTCCTTGACGTTTGGGTGGACGTCACGACCGTCGAGGCCACGGGTGGTACGAAAACCTTGGACGTGGGATTGCTCGCTGGCGAGGCCGGGGGCGATGCAGACGGTTTTCTGGACGGCATATCCGTAGCCACCACAGCCGGGGTCAGGAAAGGCAATGCTGTTGCGACCACGGGATCGAACAACACGTATCTCGGGGCTGCATCCACTCATACCATTGGAGCATTACTCACAGGCCTCCTGATTGCTGGTGAAGACACGGCAGCCGGAGGCGATGGTGTGCTTGTGCCTCGTCCGCACATCCTCAATGGCACGGCGAAGAGCGTCGTTTATACCGCAGGGTCGAACGACTGGGCCGAGTTTCGAGGCGCCATCTACATTCTGTACGTGGAGTTTGCCGCGTAAATGGCTGCCAAGCTCAACAAATACACGATCAAGGTGACCACGAACGGCAGTGGCGCGTTTGTCGGCGGTGTCGGTGTGAGAATGAACGGGTTTGTTCACTCCATCCGGTACCGGTTTGGCGACCTGGCGTCCACAACGGATATACAGTCACTTGTGGGTGCGGTTAATGGACAGTCGCTGTGGGCCGAGGCCGATCTCGCCCAAGCGAACAAGATGATTTATCCGCGTGCTCAGGTTCACACGACCGCAGGCGTGGCGGCCACGTTGGACGGAACCCGTCCGATGATGGACCGAATCCCACTGGTGGACGAGGACGTGGTCCTTACCGTCGCCCAGGGCGGCGACACGAAAACAGGGTATGTAGACCTGTTTGTGCAGGAAGCGTAATCGCCGGTTCGACCGGCTTTGAGAGGTGTGCATGAAAGCAGAAGTGGAGAGCGTGCAAACGTTGCCGAATTCCAATGTGATCCGGCCTGTCCCTGTCAACGAGGTCGATATGATGAAGGGGATACCGAATCATTTGAAGGAACGGCTACGCAATGCACGCGCGCTCCAAAACCAGGCCGCACAGACCGTGACTGACGAAACTCCGGCCGCACAACCCGTGGAGACCGCCGCGTTCGTCGCCGCGCCACAACCCGTTGTGCAGGAGAATCAGGAGTCTCTGTCGACGCCGCCGCAACCAGTGCCCGGCCCGTCGCCCAGCGCTCAAGTGGAAGCCCAACCGGATTTTGCGAAGTTGACTCAAGACCTGCGATCGCTCACAGGCCGATTTCGCGTCATGGAAAAGCGGATTGCCGCTAAGGACGCGCAAATTAGCCAACTGAAAGCGCAGCTCGAAGCGGCGCCGGCATCAAGCCCGCCCGCCAAACAACTCGCAGATCCTGCCCCGGTGGGCTTAGAGCACTTTGGGGTGACGGACGAGGAATTGGATATGTTCGGCGGCGAAGAGGCGTTACGCGTCGTTCAGAAGGTGGCAGAAGCCTCCGCGAAAGCGGCGTTGTCTTCGACTACACCGGCTGTGCAGCAACCGGCGGTGGTGCCTGCGCCCGTGGTGTCAGAAGGCGATTTTTACTCGAAGTTGGACGCAGCCGTATCGAACTGGTACGAGCTGGATGCCGATCCGGGTTTCAACGCTTGGCTGGACAGCACAGGCATGCGCAATACACTGGCAATCGCCGAAAAAGCCAACAACGCGGAAGTCGCAGCGTCGATCTTCCGTGCCTACACTCCGACGCCGACCCCAGCTCCGGCCGTTCCACCGGCCACGCCAGCGCAAGCCATCATGCCGCCACAAGGCGGGGGCGCTGGCGCTACATCTTCCATTCCTGCAAAACCGGTCTACACGGTGGCGCAGGCGCAAAAGATGCTCATGAGCGCTTCGAGAATGCGAGCAGGTGACGTGAACGCCCAAGGGCTGACACGTGACGAAGTTCGCGCTCTCGTAATCAACGCGCAATCCGAGGGCCGAATCCAAGGATAGCGCGGCGTGGGGACGAACCATGGCCGTAGCAGTAGCGGCGGGCCACAATTCCGCTAATGGAATTTACATTCCAGAGGTGTGGCTGGCCGAAGCGCAATACCGTTACTACACGAAGACGTTTCGTCGAGAGACGACAAAGACGGACTACGACGGGGTACTCAAAGAACGCGGCAACACCGTGCACGTACAATGGGTGCCTCAGATGTCGTCCAAACCTTTGTCGATCGCCGGAACCGTCGTTTCGGACAATCCTAATCCCGAGAAACGCACGTTCACTGTGAACCGTGCGCGATACGTGGCGTTCAAGATCGACAGCATCGAGGACTTCCAGGCGGGCGGGTTCATGTCGGACTCGTACCAGGAAGAAGCCACCAAGGCCCTGCAGGAGGATATCGACCGGGAATACCTGGGCGACATTTACGCGTCCGCAGGTGCCACCAATAAGGGTACGACCGCAGGGCGCGAAAGCGGCTTGTGGAACATGGGTGCGGTAGGCGCACCGCGAACACTGAACGCCGGTAACGTCGTGCAGTGGATCACGGATATGTCTTCCGTAGCCGATGAGGCCCGCTGGCCGACCGTTGGCCGGTATGTGATCATTCCAGTTTGGATCTACAACCTGTTGTTGAACAGCGATCTCAAGTCCGCGTTCATCACCGGTGACCCGCGATCCATTCTGCGCGAAACGGACGGAATGATCGGTTCCGTTGCTCGATTCACCTTCTACATTTCCAACCTGATGTCGTACACCACGTCCGGCGGTCATACCGGCTGGAACGTGATTTTCGGCGAACCGGCCGCGGTGCAGACCGTGGATCAGTTCACGGAAGTGAAGATCGGAATGGAAAGCGTGGAAGCGGTCGGCAAGTTCTCCCGTGTCGTGAACGTATACGACTGGGAAGCGATGAAGCCGGAAGGGCTTGGCTGGTCGCACGTGAAGCCGGCGGCGTAAGCCCGAGTGTTGACGAACTGACGGCGGCGGGGATCGCCCGCCGCCGTTTTAGGAGACTCTATCAATGCCAGAAGTAATTGATGCACGGGTAGGCGGCGCGTATGCGTCCCAACTCGATTCAATGAACAAACTCTACGTGCAGCGGCTCCGGATCGACTGCTCGGAAGCAGATGCCAACGTACCCGGAAAAATCGGGACAGTAGGCAGCGGCGACACGGTCCAGGTATTCAACATCCCGGCCGGGTTTGAAGTGCCAAGCAATAGCTTGCGTGTGGTCACTCCGGAAGGCGGCACGCTGACCGTTGACGGGGGCCTGTATACCGCTGCCGGCGTAGCGATTGACGCCGATGGTCTGTTGGACGGCGTTGATTGCAACGCGACGGCCGACACCTGCTACTCCAACCGCCAGGTCACGTTGGAAGAGGCGGCGCCACCCGTACCGCACCCCGCGTACTTTGCGGGCGCTCCGGCTTCGGCGGTGGACCGCATCTTCGCGTTGCTTTTCAACAATGAGGCCGATGCGGCGGTCCTGGACGTATCCCTGTCGATGGTCAAGGTCTTCGACATCGAAGAAGACTAAATCTGTAACCCGAACCTTGATTGAAAGGTGGTTGTCATGGGTAAACGACGAGCAGCGCAGATGGAGGCGGAAGCCAATCAAGATACCGGTTGGCTGGCGTACCAGAGCGCGGACGGCACGTTACTGCCGTACAACGAAGCGATGCGCGAACGCGCGCTGAGGGACAAATCCATGCGCGTGGTGCGCGTAACCACTGACCCGGAGACGGGCAAACAGCGGGTTATACGCGGACGCGCCGTGGAAGCGGAAGAAGCGAAGTACGCCCACGTTCCGGAATCCCTTGCCGGGATGAACCGTGCGCAACTGATCGAATACGCCCGCAACAAGTACAAGGTACAGATTGCGGATACGATGAAATTGCGTGATGTCCTCCTCCTGGTTCAAGAGTTGGAAGACGAGGAGAAGGGTGTATCGCCCACTCCGAACTTGCCGGACATCGATGTCGAAGGAAGCGGTGAACCGGAAGACCTTGAAGGAGCGGGCGTCATTCAATGAGCCGGTTCTTTCGCATAGCGATTTGCGTGGTTCTGGTCCCATTGCTCGTAGGGGCAATGGGACCGAACCCGCAGAAGTCGGAAGAGCTCCAAATCGGGGGAGGTCCGTCCGATCCCAAGGACGGCGGCACCGACATTGATTCGCAAGGCAACATCGATGCGTCTAAAACCGTGCAAGCGGAGCAAATCACCAGCACGGACGATGCGAGCGTGGCCGATGACCTGGATGTAGGCGGCGATGCCTCTGTCACTGGGACCGTGGATGCTGGCAACTACGAAGGAGAGACCGCAGCCGACGATAACGACGGGCTGATGTCCCAGGAGGACAAGGCGAAACTCGACGCGATCGATGCGAGCGCGGAAGACTTCGAATTCAACGCGGCGGGGGATTCGGGCACGCCACAGGCCATAGACGATGGGCAAACCCTCACGCTTGAGGGCGGGGACGGGATTGAGACCCAGGCGGCAGCCACGCGCAAGATTGTGATTCTCATTCCTACCGGCGGCGTGACAACCACGATGATTCTGGATGGCACGATCGCGACGGCGGATATCGCGTCTGCGGCTATTACGAGCGGGCTTATTGCTGACGGGACCATTGTTGTAGGGGATTTGGCGGACGGGGCGGTGACCAGCGGCAAGATATTGGACGGCACGATCGTAGTCGCTGATATTGCTGATGGGGCGGTGACCGGCGCGAAAATCCTGGATGGGACCATCACGGGGAGTGATATTTCGAGTAGCGCCGCATTGAGTATTGCCAGCCTGGTCACAAGCGGCAATGCGACGATTGGCGGGGCGCTGGGTGTGACTGGATTGTCGACGATTGCCGGGCTGACTGCCTCGGGCCGTATTGCGGCGGGGGGCGCAGTGGCCGACACCGATTGGGTGATTCGCGGCGCTGGATCTGCGCTGTTCTACAAGGGCGCGGCGGTCGACTATACGCTGAGCACAACGGACATTGGCTGTTTCAATGACAGCGCTAATTCGCGATTCATCCAAGGGCAGTCGACATCTCACTACGGGGTGTTGCAGTGGGTCTATAACGCGACGACTGGTAGCGCGTATTACGAACTCATCACCAATTCGAATCAGATGATCTATCTGGGCAAGGACGCGAGTGGTCCTGTGACCGCGCGCGGTAATTTCACAGTGAACGGCACGAGCACGCTGACCGGCAACGTGGATTCCGTGGGGTCGGTGGCCGGATTCAAGACGTGGAAACTCGTGAACACGAATACGGGCACAGGGTCGGGTGCCTACCTGCAAATCGGAAACGTCGACAACGCGAGCGATTCGTTGCTGCTCATTACGCGATCGACGGGTTACACCACGTCAGGGGCCGCGAAGCAGGATGGGGCGGACGTTTGGGCCGATGCCAATTTGAGCGGAGGGTTGTCGCTCGCGGCGCGTCATTCGTCGGGTGATTTGCGGGGCTATGCCGGCGGCGTTGCGGACGGTGATCTAGTGTGGACGGCGCACGATAACCAGCTATGGGAGGTCGAGGGTGCGCAGCGGTGGGGTTCGAACAACGTTGACGCAGTGGATTCGGTCGGAAACCTGGTCCTTGGCACAACCGGCGCATTCGACGCTGCGGACGCGGTGGCGGGGCAGTCGCTAATCTTCGGCGGAATCACGGGCGTAGCGTGGGGGTATCGGCACGCACACGGTTCATTTCAGGCAGATGCGTTTCGCCCTGTGACTGGCGCGGCCGCGACGGGGCCAACGGTGTTTGTAACTACCACGCATGCGCGGCCGTATGTGGCGTACGAGTTTGATCCGGACACGGATCAATCGATTTTCATTTCGATTCATGTGCCAGGAACGTATGTGAGTGGCCAGAATTGGTCTGTCGGTTTTGATTGGGGCACGAGCGGCACGAGCGGTAATTGCCGGTGGGATTTTAAGGTATGGCCTACGGGTGATAGCGAGCAGTTTGACAGTGCCGCAGCGGAGACCGTGAGTGTGACGACGGCCGCCGATTCAACATCGTTGGATCTGAACACCCAATTTGGTTTGACGTTCAGCGGAGCCAACATTGCCGCGGATGATTGGATAACGATTCAGGTCACGCGGGATGCGAATCATGTCTCCGATGACACGCTGACGGCGAGTTCGCGATTCGTGCAGTTTTTTACCAGCTTCCCCGTGAAGCATGGGTACAACTAATGCGCTATCCCCTGCACATACTCGCGATTGTCGCCCTGGCGCAGTTGCATGACGCGACGAAACCGCAACGGGCGGAGTTGGAGCCGCGTTCGCTGGAAGTGCGCGAAGCGGTGGACAGCGCGAAGGCGGATCGGGCGGCGAAGGACGGCGAGGCCCGGGCGCACGAGGAATTGATTGGTACTTCGCGGGGGGATAAGACGCTTGCGCTTTACTCGCGAGTTATCGAACAAACCGAGACGGGCGGGACCCTGGAAGTTTACGGGTCTCCCCTCCGGTATTGGGACGAGCAGGGGCGGTTGCGCGCGGTGGCAGCCGTCCTGGAGGACGCGGGCGGCGGGGTGCTTCGATGCGATGCAAGCCCGACCGTGGTGGAGTTTTACCCTGACGGCAAGGTGACCATGCGTCGTAGGGATGGATCTTGGATGGCGTATGCGCCTTCTGGATTTGGTTGGGATGACGATGTTGCCGATTTGACGCCGTTGGAGGCGAAGGCGGAGCAGGTATCGGCGGAGTGTGTGGTTATTCGCGGTCTCTTCCCTGACGGCGTGGAGCTACACCGGACCGTGTTCGAGGGTGGCCACAAAGAGGACGTGATTCTCCCTGTTGGCTTCGAAGTGCCGAAAGGCGCAAGCGAGTTGCGGATTATCAACGGATATGTGCTTGCGCCGCATTTGTCGCTCCAGGAACGCGACGGGAAGTTGCGCGTGTTCGACGATGCGGCGCGAAAGGTGTTCGATTTCTCGCCGTTAGTGATTGTCGATTCGAGTACTCCACGCAGCCGCAGGACGCAGGGGCATTACGAATGGGACGGCAAAACGTATACCGCCGTGGTCGATGCGGAATGGCTGAGGGATGCTACCTATCCAGTCTATATCGATCCTACCGAGACCCAGCAAGCGTTCGACAGCATGGTGTACACACAGGGGAGTGGTGAGTTTGACCGTGTGGTGTTCAAGGTGGATATGCCTGGGATTAATGGCAATGTGACGAACGCCACGCTGTATATGACGCTGGATGACGACAATACGTATGTGAGCGCGTTGTCCGATCCTCTGACGCTGACCGCGCATGTGGCCGATGTGGTGTGGAACGAGGCCAGTTCGGGCACGACCATCAACGGGTTGAGCCTGGGGACGGCCACGGACACGGATGCTGTTTTGCCGGATGACACCGAGGGCACCGTCATTAACTGGGATCTGCACAACGGCACGTCGCTTATGGAATACATCTACGACGGCGGCGGGAGCTATTCCGATACCTGCGACCCCGGGATTTTTACGATCGCGTTGGAGTCGACGTCGAGCAGCATTATCAAGGCGGGTAGCGGGAATGGGAATGTCGCGTTCGAATGGGAGAGCGGCGACAACGCCGGCGAGTTTTCGGGGTATGGGAACGTGACGACAAGCCGCCGTCCGAAATTGGAGATCGAATACACGGGCACGGCGGGCTGTACGTCGCCGGTGACCCCGGGTGGCGGTGGAGTTGTCTTTTGAACGAGGAGACGCACATGGGCGCATGGTTCTACGACAACGCGATGGCCATTGTCGGGTTGCTCACCACCTTTCTAACCATTGCCTTTGGCTGGATTATCGGCCTGGACCGGCATCGTACCAAGACCAACATGCGGTTGGAGAATCACGACAGCGCCATAAACGAGTTGAAGGACACCGATAAGAGCCTTGGGCGAGACGTACGCGCCGTTCATAGGCGCTTGGATAAGACCAACCTAATCTTGATTTCCATTGCGGCCAAGATGGGTGTGCACGTTCCATTGGACGATGAGGAAAACTCCGATTGAAACCGAGTTTGTCCACATACGCGACCATTCGACAGCAGAGGCCTGTTGCCTCGTGCTGTTTGGGATTGTGATTGGCCTCGCCCTGGCGTGGCTGTGGAGGTAAAGAGCATGGGTGACCTGACGCGGCATTGGAGTCGGCACGAGTTCAAGTGCAAGGGCACTCACTGTTGCGGCGGGGCGGCGCCTATCAGTCTCGACCACGTTCGACGCCTGCAGCTTGTCTGTGACGATATCTGCGTATTCCTCAAGGTAAAGCCGGAAGAGATGCGGTTCACGTGTTCGTCGGGTTTTCGCTGCGTGACCCACAACATGACGGTCGGCGATTCCAGTCCGGTATCGCAACATTGCCTGGGCCTGGCCACGGACATCGTAAAACCGGCGCAATTGACCATGGGGCAGTTCTACATGTTCATGGATAGACACTTCGGGGCAGGGGGTCTGGGTGTGTATCCACGTTTCTACATGGGTAAGGGGTTGTACAGTCCGAACAACGCCTTCATCCATTGCGACAGCCGTGGTGCGCGATCGCGCTGGGGTTATCTTGGACCAGACAAGGTCACGGTCGAAAAGGCGCTGGACTACGCAGAGACAAGCGGGCAATGAAAATCATCAACCCACATTGGAAGCCGCGAGAAGTACTCGTGCAGTGCGCGTGTGGCCAAACCTTTGGAGTAAACACCTTGCGCGACATCGGGCAGTGTCCTAATTGCCGGACCGGCGTGAGGTTGTCGGAAATCCGGGAGACCGGTGGAGGCAAAGCAAAATGAGCGGTGGAAAGGGTTTCGAACATGACGAGGACATCAGGCGAGCGCACGGAGTTCGGGAAACAGCCACGGCACGCGCCTCAGTCGTCAATTCAGCAGCAGCAGGAAGCGCACCAGGGGACGTCGGAACAGTTTCTGGGGGCGAACAAGGAGCGGCGGGACAAACCGTTCAGCCTGTGGCAGTTCGTGAAGGATCTGTTCAGCCTCGGGTGGTGAAGAAGGCCGGATGGCTGGCGAAGGTCCGTGCGCTGTTCGGATTGAAGTCGCAGGCAATGGCCGACTACCAGGCCGTAAGGGAAATGTGGAACACCTATGAGGTGCCCATTGAGAACAGTATTGCGAAGAACCTGATCAAAGGTTTGAAGGCGTTCGTGCTGAGCGCCGGATCTATTGGCGCAATTCTCGGGGTGGCGGCCATGTTCGGGTTGGTGCAGTTGACGCCCGAGGAAATCACAGTTGTGGTGGATGCCCTGAAAACCATTGCGACGGAGTTGATTGGGTCGATTGCGGTCATCACGACGGCAATCGCGTCCATTGTCGCCGTGTTCGATGCGGCGAAGAAGCGTACGGAGAAGGTGCGGACGGAGAAACCGCCCGCCTAACCATTTTGTTGGCATCAACAAAATGGTGTCACGTTAAAGAAAAGGGCCGAAAATTTTAATCCTGCGGAAGGGATTAAAGAAACCTTTAACAAGGAGACGAGTCATGAAACGGATTGGTGTGGCTTTTGTTGTGGTACTGGTTGCAGTTGGGATTGCGATTGGCGCGGGGTGCGCGTCGGTCCAACGGACGTTGCAGTTGAAAACCGAACTGGCGTTGATGCCAGCAACCCAAGAGGCTGCGAATCAGGAGCTCGCTCTCCTGGACGCGCGTATTACGACGTGCGACGCGTGGATCAGTACCGGGCCGACGGTCCAGGAACTGTTGAAGCTCGATCCCAAGGTCTATGACAAGGCCATGGCGGAGGCGAAGTCGAACTTGCAGTTCATGAAGGAACGGCGGGACACCATTAATTCTATGTTGCCGACGTTGCCAAGTCGTCCGGCCCCTGGTGCGTGATGACCTGGATCCGGCGCATGGCCGGCGTGGCCGTGTTCGAACTGGCGCTTCAGTGCCTTCGACTCAGCTATCGCCTGCACGAGTTGTCCGCCCGGTTGTACGACCGGACGGCGCCATTGCGGCCGTTGGAGCCCATCAAGGAACCGAAACGGGTTAAAAGCCCATGGGGAACATGACATGCCGGTAGCGGTGCCGACAGGAACCGGACTGAAGAAGCTGATGCGCGCATTGGCACGTGCCTCGGCCAATGCAGGCACCAAGATACTTCGCGATCTCTATGACGAGGGCGAAGTGACCGAAGACGTGCCGGCGAGCCTGTCTGTCACTGTGGGTGGGTTCCTTGGATTTGTGAACAACCAGATCGTGGAAGTAAAGCAGAGCCAGGTGGTGGGGCCGGTAACACCGCCCACGGGCGGCAGTGCCGGAGATTACCGGCGCATTGACTTGGTGGTCTACACGCTGGGGACAGGATTCGCAATCATCGAAGGCGATGAAGGATCTGTCCCTGAGCAGCCGGACACGCCGGCGAACAGCATGCTGTTTGCCACGCTGCACCTTCGGAACAACATGGCGACCATTGAGGACGCCGACAACTCGACCGACGGCTATATCGTCGATGCAAGGACATTCGGATAATGGCCAAGCTCTTTTACAGCGGCGAACCCGGGTTGGATCTGTACGGATACCTCGTTGACGACGATGGTGAGTACTGGTCCGGGTCTGCCTTTGAAGTTTATAACAACACTCATTGGGCCGATTACGCCATTGCCCTCACCGAGAACGGGGCCAGCGGTCATTATTCAGCCGATGTTCCCGAAGGGTTGGCCGCAGGTCAGTACGTGTTTGGTATTCGAGAACAAGGCGGAGAAAACCCTGCCGAGGCTGACGAAAACCTGCCCAACTCGATCCTGGACTGGACCGGGGAAGCGGTCTACCAACTGAGCACGGCCGTAGCCGCCATTTCCGCGTATGGCGATGCCCACTGGGTTGCACCGACCACGTCCGCGATTGCCACCGCGTTGCTCGTGACTCCGGCAAACAAACTCGCGACCGACGGTTCTGGATACGTGACGACGACCGGGGCAAGCAACACAGCGGCCGCCACGGCCGTTTGGGCGAGCGCGAGTCGCACACTATCCAGCTACGGGACATTGGTAGCCGATGTGGCCACGGCGGTTTGGGGTGCGGCCACACGCACATTGAGTGCGTTCGCGTTCACTGTAGTTACCTCTCCCACAACCACGGCCCTGAAAGCCATCCTGGATAAGCTGGATTCCATGCTGACCACGTCTCCGTACAAGTTCACTGCAGACGCCCTGGAAAATGCGCCGGTGGGCGGGGACGCTACGGAGGCGAAGCAAGACACAATAATCGCGGCCATACCCGAAGGTGGAATCCCCTCCGCGACCCAAACCGCCACGGCGGTCCTTGCGGCAGCTGTGGACGGCGATCTGACGTTGGCGAATGCCATTGCCCAGATACGGTCCGGAAACATCGGGAAAATTGTCCGGACAGACGACGACCCGAGTTTCGTCTATGACTTCTACAACCATGCGGGTGACGAGGTTCTATTCACGATGACCATTCCGCCGGCGGGCACTGGACGCACGGTCGAGGAGGCAGCCTAATGGGTACCAGTTTCAATCCGTTGGCCTGGATGACCATGGGAATGGCCAGCACTCCGAGCGAAGAGACGGATACCCATGATGTGGAAATCGAAAACCCTGACCTGGATGCCGAGGAATGAAAATCCGAATCGTCATGAACAACTTCGAGAACAAGGCCCGAGAACAACAGGTCCTTGCCATGGTGGAAAAGCTAAAGTACATATTGCCCAACTGGGTCGAAACCGTTTCCCTGTGTGACGTTAGCGGCGAAAGCAATGATTGTTGCTGTATCAACTGCGATCCGGAATACCGCCAAGTAGTCATAAGTCTTTATCCGGGATTCTTTGAAGGCAGTGAGGAAAAGCAACTCCGGTACTTGCTGCATGAGTTTTCACACACCGTATGTACCTGCTACTTCAAATGGTGTGAGCGACATCTGCTTGGGTTTATCGAAGAAAGACATCCAGAGGCATACGCAGTTCTAAAGCCACTTCACACGGAGAAGCTGGAAGAATTTACCCAGGATCTGCGCAATTCCTTGATTCGTCATTATGAGGCAACGCAGTAATGGCCAACATGACAATTCGCGCCAGCTTCAAGATCGATGGCGTTCTGACCAACGCCTCCGCAGCAGCGCTCAGCAACGGAAGTGCGGCCTACGGAGTGAAGCGGCGCGACACCGGCGAAGTGGTTGTAGACGCCGGTACCGCAGTGACCCACGACGGCACAGGGCTGTACTCCTACGAAATTGAGGACGTTATTCCCTACGTGGAATACGTGTACTCGTTCCACTTTGTGTACGGCGGCGAGAATTACCATGTTCCGTGGTCCAAGCGAGCTCCCAACACGGGAAACCTGTACGACGTTCTTCCGCTCATTCTCTCGCATGCCGGCGCCGACGACGCGATCGTGAAACAGGTGCTACGCCGGACTGCGCGGGACTTCTGCGTGAAAACCGGTATATGGCAAGAGGACCTGGACGCCATCCCCACAGAAGAAGGCGAGGACGAATATGAGTTGGCAACGGACTACGACGCCACAATTCTGCGCGTCAACCAGGTCACGGTAGACGGTCTCCGGGTGAACTACAGGGTGAACAACGAAGCCACCCTGTTGACCTTGTGCGCGGAAGCGGGCGTGGATGATTTGGACATTGTGCCCAGTGTGGTGTTCGAACCGAACGTTTCCTGCACCGTCTATCCCTCGTGGTTCATTACCAAGTATGGCGATGGGTTGGCGGATGGAGCGTTGGCGGATCTGCTTTCGATGCCGGGAAAGCCGTGGAGCAACCCGGGCGAAGCCAATAAACGCCTTTTGGGGTACCGCGAAGCGATGGTGAAGGCCAAACGCCAGATACTGACGGCAAACGGGCCAGGTGTGATTCAGCCTCGACGACGGAGGTTTGTATGACGGCCGGCGACGTCATTGCGCTTGTGCGCCAGAAATTACACGATGACACGGCGGGCGCGTACCGTTGGACCGATGCCTCGCTGCTTGGGTACCTGTACGATGCGCAGCGGGCAGTGAAACACTACGCTCCGCACTACTACTTGACCGCAGACGACACGATCGCAGAGATCGTGGAGCCCACTACCCTAAACGATACCCTCACGTTAGACCGTCGCGGCAAAGAGCCATTGGCCTTGTGGGTATGTTCGAAGGCCCTATCCGAGGAAGGGCAGGATGCGGCGAACATACAACTATCTGGCGTGTTTGCCAGTGCGTGTCTCGCGGAGCTTCTCGGGTTGTCGCCCAGGGTGGGAAAATGAGCCATGCCGATACGACTGAACGGGTTTCGCGGCATCGTCCCGATGATTGCCTCGGACAAACTGCCCGAGGGCGCGGCGCAACTCGCCCACAACTGCGACATCTCGGGCGGCGCCATCAAGCGGTTACGACTGCCGGGCCCGTACAACACCATGCACGAAGGTCCGTACCTTAAATCCGGGGTTCCATCCTCGGACGTGTTCAAAATTCCAAAACCATCCCGGCCAACACAGAATTCGCTTGCGTATATCGCGAATCCGGAGGAATGGCTGCAAATATTCGCCTACGATTGGGTAAGCCAATTCAGCGACGTGACGGGCGAAATGGAAGTAACGGCACTGCGCGCCGACGCATTGACCATAAGCCAGGTGGCATACAACGAAGCGTCCATGTTTGTTATTTGTTTCCTTGGCCTGAACACCTATGAATTCACGATTGACCCGGAGCACCCCTACTTTTTCAAAGGTCCACAGTACCGGTTTGCGTTTGCCGCCGACGCCGGGAACGACTACGGCGGACCCATATTGGAGCAAACCTATCCCACGGTAGCGAGCGAGTCGGACCTGCAGCTACCGAATATCAGCGTGCCTTTGTACGACAAGAACGCGAAGGTATACGCGAACATGCAGGCAGCCGACGTGTACGGGCCGACGTACGAAGAGACTTACGTGGTCGAGACGCAGGACATCACGATCCGGTCTGGCGGCTGTTGGGTAGTGTTCCGCTTCGACATGAACTATACGCGGCCGCGGCAACAGCAGTTTTACTACGTGACCTCGGTGAATATTGGGGATATCGACGAGAACACGCCGATTGAGGGCCCGCCCTCGAAGAAGAGCGATCGCCTCATTGTCCAGCCGGGACAGATTCTCACGTTGAACACGCCTAAACCGTCCGGGTATAGCCAACTCCGGATATACCGGTCCACCACGGGCCGGGATGATTTTGTGCTCCTGGATGACATTCCATCAGGGGAAACCACGTATGAGGACTACACGGATACGCCTCAAACCGACGAACCGATTCCGCCGTTTGGAAACCACGGCGGGACCAAGTCCACGTTCTTGCGCGGCAGCTTCCTGCATCCGAATCAGTACGCGGTGGCGTTGTACGACGATAAGGTATGGAAATCCGACATTATCCGGTTTCACGCCTGGCCGAAAGAATGGAGTACTCCATACCGCAACCCGATGGCAATCGCGCTCGCGGGATCCAACACCACGCTGGTGTTCGACCGAGTAGGGGATGACCGGCAGATACTCTATGGAGAGGCCGGTGGAAACCCTGCATTGCTGTCCAAAACCAGACTGTCCGATACGCACCCGCTTCTGAACGTGCGCGGTCTATGCCGGATTGGGCAAACGGTGTTCTGGCCGACCCAGGGCGGGTTGGCGGCCAGCAACGGCGGAGCCCCGCAGATCATCACCAAGGATCATTACACGCGCGCCCAGTGGATGGCGCTTTCTCCCGAGCACATGACGTGCAAGACCGTGGACAACTGCATACTGGTCGAATACACGACAGAATCGGATAGCCGGCGAAACCTTTGTATCGATCTCCGGAACGGAGTAAGCATCACCACGTACGATTCCTTGACGCCGGCGGCGTGGGAATTCCGGTCCCAGGTCTTTCTCTATGACACGCCCGTCGTCTTTGACCACTTCCGGGTAGACGGCACAGAGACCGTTTCGCTGGACGTATACGCGGACGGCGTGCTGATCAAGACACTGGAAGTCACCGGCAAGGATCCCATTCCTCTCGTAACAAATCCTGCCGACGACAGCGAGGTTACGGCCGCGTATGAATGGTATTTCCATATGCGCAGTGTTGGCGTGGTGCGCCGATTCGAAGCCTATGAACGGTCCATTCTTTCCATGGACGGCGGTACGCTTGAACTGACTCCGGATCGAGTAGGGACCTGGCGGTCCATTTGGGTGAACATGGGGCAACCGGACCGGCTCTCTGGAATTCAGGTGGTGGCGCAACACGGCGGTGAAACGGACGTGCGCCTGTTCGCAGACGGTGCGCCTGCGGCGGCAGTGACCACGACGGGTACCGGGTACCAGAAGTTCGCGCGAGGCACGCGGCGCGGCCGGTTGTGGATGGTGGACGCCCATTGCGACAAGGCGATCGATCGACTGGTACTGGTGCGGCGTCAACAGGTACCGGCCGGCGCCGTCATTCGCGAGTTGAACGACGGTCCGATTCCACCCTGGGCAGGCAAGGTGTACGAGTTGGAGAAACCCACTGCCCTACAGGCCATCACGGTGGAAGCGGACGCCTATCCGCAGACCATCAACCTGTATTACGACCGGGCTGAGACGGCTACCCTTTCCGTGACCGTGTCGGGCCCGCATGAACACGCGATCGCGTCGTCTCTACTCACCGGCTGTGTCGAATTCGACGTGGCCAGCGACAAGGACCACGAAATCAGGGACATCGCCATCAAGGTGCGGGTGGAACGGAATGTCTCTGACGGTGGGATAGACGAGACGGATCCGGACTCCCTCATCGGCGTCCATTACAAGTTTCCGGACCGTGGCGGATTTGCGTGCGGAGCCATCGGCGCTACGAATTACGAGAGCGTGCGCCTTGAACTGACCGCTGACGGCGCCGTCGTGTTCGATCAAATGATTGCAAACGGGTTTGTATTCCAATTTCCACGATCCCTGCCACGCGCGGCCAATTGGATTCGGTCCATCTACACCCAGGCCCGGGTATTTCGTCTGTTGCTCATCCCGTGGCGGCGCGAGAGTTTTGCAGGGGATATTCTGCCCCTGGTACGGCCAGAGGCCGGGGTGTCGCCCTGGCTGTTCACCAAGTGGCAGTCCATCGACCGAATGACGCCGACATCCGTGGACGTTTTCGCAGAGTCGTACCCAATACCCTTCCGGGTGTTCAAGGATGGAGATACAGAACCCACAGAAACCATTTCCGTGACCGAACCGGGAGAAGTGCGGTTTACGGCCGTGGCCGGTACCAGCGAGTACTCGTTCGATTTCGGCGGAAACGATCACCTGGTCAAGCGGGCGAACGTTTATTTCAAACAACCGAGGATTCTGGCCGAGGGACAGCCTGCCGTCATTACCGGGCCGGGATTGCGCAAGAACGTGTTCCGGTTTACGTTTCCGAACGCCTTCGCATGCGGGTTTGTGGCTGCGCCAGCACAGGCCTCCGATCCAGACCTGGTTTCCAACCCGGTGTGGTTGCACTTCTATGCAGACGGCGACCTGGTGTTGAGCAAACGAGTTGTGGTTGGCCACGCGTTCACGCTACCGAAATCCATGCCAAAGGCCTCCACGTATGAAGTCGACATTGAGACGACGGCGGACGTTGGGGTGGTGACCCTCATGCCATATGTGCACATACCCGCGCGAGACGTGATTGAATCCCGGGTAGGGAGTGCCCTTTTTCCGTCCTGGATGTACGGGATATTCGAATTCGCAGCTCCCTGGATCCCGCGCAGCTTTAAGGTGAGTACATCAGAGACCGTCTCCCTGGACCTGTACGTGAACGACGCCACGACGCGTACGAAGCGGTTCACGGTTTCGGACAACACCGAAGTCCGGATTGACAACACGTATCACGTGCGCACGGTCCAATTCGATTTCGCGGGCGAAGACCATCTTGTAAGTGCGGCTTACATGTTCGGAGAAGATTCCCGGCCCGTAGAAGGCGGAGGCCTCGTCATTCCAGGGAACGGGCGGGTTGCATGGCGGAATATTCACGGCGAGTTCAAGGATACGGGGAGCTGGTCCGGGGCGCGATTGGCCGCCAGTGCTTACCCAATTCCCATACGACTCATTCTGGACGGGGCTGTGCAACAAACCCTGTCCGTGACCAGCGCTGACGAGGCGGAATTCAGCGCAAGCCTTCCTAATGGCAAGGGATGGGATATAGACATTGACCCGGGAACAGCCAACATCGACTCCCTTGTGTTGCTCGCCCGTGAATGGTACCCGGTCAAGAACGGGGTGGTATTCATCACGCGCGATCGCGAGCCGTGGAGCTGGTTTGGCAAGTATGTGCTGTTTCCATCGCCGGCCGCATTCGCAACCATGCGTGTCACAGCAGACGCGTACCCCGTTCAAGTCCGGTTCACGAGCGCAGCCGGTGCCGTTCTGTTGACATCGAGCGCGCACGATGGGAGGTCGATCTGGTTGCCGCGCATGCGACCGGACCGGCAAGTGAAAGTAGACGTGATCTACCCATCGACCACGCAAGTGCATGAACTGGCTTTAGGGATGAGCCTGGAGGCGATCCGGCGATGAGCGACGAGATCGTACGGCAGCGGCCGAAGATGGTGGGTCCCGGGTTTGAAGGGGTCAGCGGAATCGCGGACCAGGCGGTGGCCGATCACGTGGCCAGTTTACAGGCGGGCATCGAAGAGCTTTGGCAGGAACTGGCCGGAATCAAGTCTGGTACCGACGCGGAAGAAACGGACGCCTACGACGATACCAGTCTGCGCAAGCGCATCGAGGAGCTTGAACGCAAAGCGCGGAAACTCCAGAAAGAGATTGACTTACTTAAAGCCAAATTTCCTATTCACCGGTACGTTCGCATCCTGTCCGATGAAGGCACGCATTATCTCTGCAAGTTCTACAACCCGGTCACAGAGGAGGATGGGTCCGAAGTGGTTGTGGCCAAAACGCCCGATGCGCGTATCTCGGATCCCGATGTAATGACCGTGCATCGATCGCGTACAGAGTTGGTTGTAGGTGACTTGCCAGTGAACTGGGAACAATCCGGGTCGGGGTTCGAAATTCCTCAGTATCAGACTGGAGAAGTGTTTCCCGAGATTCCGGGGAGACCATTCCTTATTGCCACTCCGGAAGGATTGTGGTTTGGCGACCAGTACCGGGCGGTCTGGAGGGCCTGCAGCGACTTCGTGACAAAAACCGGTGAAGTAGGGAGTGCGGTCTGATGCCAGGCGTTGGCGGCGACATATACGACTACGGGGAAACGGAGTGGATCAGGTTCCGTAAGACGGATAACCCGTCCCTCGGTATGCACAACTGGTATCCAAGCAAGGTCTGGATGCAACTCCTGGAAGAGATCAGTGGGCGTGAGGCCTTCGCAGGACTGACAGAGACTGTGTTCACCGGTATCGCCGACACGAGCAATCCGGACGCGCTTGCCGCGTTGGAAGTACCGCCATTTCCCAGGGATCGGATCAGGGACCTACTGATACCCGAGATGCAGGCGGCGTTAGAAACCATCATTGACTCCCAGGTGTACGCACTGGACAAGCACGATGCCACCCCATTCACCGTGGCCGGTCCGCTTACATATCCCGAAGCCCTTGGTG
Source organism: Candidatus Hydrogenedentota bacterium (assembly GCA_045863295.1). Lineage (GTDB taxonomy): Bacteria > Hydrogenedentota > Hydrogenedentia > Hydrogenedentales > SLHB01 > BTWA01. Next base: position 88,507 of record BTWA01000015.1, on the reverse strand, counting down.
ACTTAGACCTTCCGGAAAAGTGGGATGACATCATTCTGGCGATCCAGGCCCTCTTGTCCGTGCCCGAGGACGTGGTGATTTCTTTCCACAAAGGAATTCGGTACTTGCGGCGGACTATAACGGTTGACACTTCGGAAGGGTTCACCATATCCAGCACTCAATCCTCATTTTCTGCCGAGACTATCGGAAACGCCGGTACCGCTCTCTCATACAGGAACGCCACGGACGGACCTGGATTGGCGGGCTCCTGGCAGTACAGACGCATTCAACGGTGGATTAAGTGTGTGTATGACGGCAGTTCACAGGCAGCGGAACGTCCGTATAGTCACAAACTCTGGTTCAGTGTGGCATTGGAAGAAACCGATCCACGGTACGAATCCTACCTAAGCGGAACTTATACCAAGGTTTCCAGTCAATGGGCAGGCACCTGGTCTTTGTACCAGGTGACCCAGGCGGCGTTCGAAACACAGCAGGCGTTGTCGCCTTCGGCTCGATCGTGGAGCGAGGTCTTTTCTCATACGCTCTTGTCCTCGAAAACATATGCAGGCACTCCCGATGCGCACCCTTCTCCGGATTCGATGCCCGCTGATTATTTCGCCATTGATGTGGATGTGGATTTAGGAGACCCGGACGAACTGTATCTGGTTGCGGTGTATGAACCCACATTGCCAGGTTCGTTTGCTTCCTACAGCGAAGACGGCAAGACCATAAGCCAGAACGCTTCACCCTATTTTGACCGCCCAGGGTCCCCGGATGGGAACCCGTATTTGTTCAGCGGATTTCTTTATGCCGGCGCCGCCGCTGACCCGGAAAAAGAGTACGTCGGCCTTGTCGGTACAGGCGACTAACAGGAGACCTTTCATGTTCGAGACACCTTACCACCAGCGGCGCCGGATACAGTCTACGCGCCGAGCTTCGGCTGCGGCCGTGCCATCGGCAGATCCAGGCATGGCCCAGGCCACACCATCGGCTACCACTCCGCCCATGCCACGGCAGTTGAAAAGCACGCGCCCGGGTGGCGGTCCACCGGTACCGGATGTGACCTACATGACGCGCATGCAGGGCGTGGGCGAGCGGGATGCGCTGCAGGACTCGGCGTCCGAGGCGGCAATGATATCCGCGCTATCGCCTGGAGTAGGTCCGACGACACCGGGCGGCACTGCCATGGGAATCCGGCGACGGGCGATGCAAGGGGCAAAGGCGCAGACGTTGACCACGTTTGGTGTGCGGGACCAGCTCGCCAACCGGTTGGAACAACAAGACGAACGCATCTGGCAACGGAACCGCACTTTGGTGGAACTCGCCATCCGTGGGCGGTTGCATGAAGCCGACAATGTGTTGCGGGAGAAAGGGTTGGACCTCCAGGAACAACGCATGGCCCAAGACGAGGCACGGGCACAACAAGAACTGGCCTTGCGGCAGGAAGGTATGGATGCCGACATTCAACTTGGTAAGGACCGTCTCGCATTCGATAAGAACCGTGAATTCTCCGATGCCCTCGGACGCACCGTTGAAGGGCAACGACGGGAACGAATGTCGATGTACGGCAAGTACACTCCGGAATCTCTGAAGCGGTACCAGGAAACGAAGGACATAGCGGACTTGGAACCGATCAAAGGAAGGCCGTCTAAGACCTATTTTACCGAGGCAATGAATCGAGCTCAAAAGTACGGAGTCGATACAAGCGGGTTTCTCGATGATGAAAAAAAGCATACGCAGATGGCCAAGGATTTTCATAAGGCATTGAACGATATACGGGAATACGATCCGGATATAGACGACGCCACATTGTACCGTGAGGTAGCAAATAGGCTTGGAATCTGGAAAGGCGCAGCGTCGGCCGAATCGGCGGAAGAATCGTCTGAAGAATCAATCCAGCCCAAAAAAATAACTACACAGATGGCGCAAGAAGCGCTTGAATCGAACATCCGCAAGTCGTATCCGGATGCCATGGTAGATATGGACACTGGCCGCTGGTACGTCTGGCAGGATGGCAAGAAGTACTTTCTAAAGGAGGAGTGAATGAGTCCGATTACACTTATCCCGGCTGACGAAGTTGCTGATGACGATACAAGTATACTTCGTGCGCCCAATAATATGACGACCTCGGCGAATAGTCCGCGCTTCTCTCTTATTTCAGCTGACGATCCTGATTTAAGAAAGCAAAACCTTGCGACAGCCGATCCACGGTACGTTACTCGTAACCGAAGCGGAATTCGGCCTGTTGAAGCGTCGACAACACCCGAAAAACGATTCAGTCTTGTGTCTGCAGACGATCCGGAATTGGACAGTTACAAGCTCGTTTCAGCCGCACCAGACTACATTCCGCTTAGTCAGCGAAAGGCTGGTGAAGGCGCCTTCCGTCCAATTAAGCCCGAATTCGAACCCCCGGAAGGCAAACCGAAGGGAAAAATGGGTTTCACAGAAACTCGACAAGCGTCGATCGAGGCGGCGACTGGGTTAAAGGAATCCAACACGGGGATCGTTGGTAAGACATTTGCGCGATACGAACCTTTTGGGTTGTCGCGCAGGACGGTCGCACAGGCCAAGCATCTAGGCAACCAAGAAACGGGCTTTCAGAACATCCGCGAATTGGACGATGGTGACTTGAAATCCGCCTTTCATCATATCTCTGGAGACACAGAAGACGAGGTCTATAGGGCCTTTACGAAAGAACGCACACCGGAAACCCGGCAAGCATTGGAGCGGCGATTGTATGAGGTTGCCCAGGAACGTGCCGCTATTTCGATACGCGCTGGACAGGAACGAAATGAGCGGGGTTCTACGGTATTGGGTATGGCCGGCAATACCGCGGACGAAATGATTGGATATGCAGGCGGTATAGCGCTCGGAAAACGCACGCTTGGCGTCGGGTTTGTTCTGCCAGAAACATTGACCCGCTATTACGAACTTAGAAGTGACGACGCCACGATCGACTCGAATGGCAATATGGTGTTGCGGCAAGAAGCGGCTCCATGGTACGAGGCAGCTCCAAAAGCGATAACTGGTGCCGTACTTGCTTTTACAATCGAGACTTTTCTTGGCGACCTGGTGGGTGGCGGGCTCGGCAAGCTTGGCAGGGGTGCAGCGCGAAAGCTTGGGTTTGTTGGTGCGGGCGAGGCTGCGGAGAACCTTGTGAAACAAGGCGCGGCCAGGGTGATGCCATCTCAAATCCGGAAAGCGATGAGTAAGCTGAAGGTTCCGGACAACGCCGTTGCGCTTGGAAATGCGACCAAGAAGTTTACACGGGCCGTTGGTGTCCACGATGTGGCAACTGAAGCGCTGGTTGAGGAAAGCTCGCAACAGATTCTTGAGGGTCTACTTAACCTCAATAATGATTACGAGAGCGTATCTTGGTCCAATCTAAAACCGGCCTTGCAAGGTTGGGTGGACTCGCTTCCAGAAGTGGTGTTGGGTACGGCGCTGTTTCGAGGCGGTTCGTATGCGGCGAGCCCGCTATTCAAAGCGGCACAGGATGCCCGATTACGCCGCGACCTTCATGATCGTCTGCAACGAGCCGATATTCCCGAACAAGTGTGGGAATTCGGACAAGCGGCTCCGGACCTTGCACTTGGTATGATGTTGGCCAAGGGGTCCGACACTCCATACTCGCCCGCTGTCTTCCTGGCCCAGAATGTACGGCGTCACAGGCCAATTATCAGGGGTCTTCAAGCCTTTGGCATGCCTCGTGACCAAGTGATCGGCATGAAACCCGATGAACGCGCCGATACGCTGTATACGCTATTCGATCAGGCGGTGAGCGATGATGCGGCCAAGGCCGTATTCGGAGCCATAGCAGAACCCGATCCATCGAAAGAGTTCGCGGCCGTGGACCTGTTGGACGGAACGGTACATCCCGCCGCGCCAGCCACGGACGAAGAGCCGATCGGAGAATTCGAATACTCGTACCGCGACGATGCCGTCGACGAAGGGGAACTGCCCGATATAGACGTCATGAGCATGGGCGACATGCGGGCGGAACTGGGGATCGATGCGGGCGACAAGCAGTATCGTGGCAAGGGAGCCAAGAAACGTCTCCAGGAAGCGGTACGGACCGCCCGTGGCAAAATCACGCCCGGGATTGTACCCACAAACGCACCACAAACCGCTCATATAGTAGCAAATGTACTCACAAGCGGGGGACAGGATACCTCGTCTAACCAACTACAAGGAGGTGGTTTCGATGAAGAAATGCAAGGGCAAGTCCAAGGGCCGGAAGCGGTAACGCCCAACACCACGCCCGAGGAGCCTGCGCAAGCGCTTTCAATGAGGACTCCCGAGGTTGCACCGGCGGCGCCACAATCGGTTAATGCGCCTTCCTACGAGGCGACTGCCCAACCGAGCGCCGCCGGCGTGACCGGGGAGGATTCCACGCGACTCGATCCGATGTCGATGAGTGCGAATGAAGCGGCCGGTTTAACTGGGCCGGAGTTGAGGAATTGGGAGTATCAGGCATCCGCAACGCCGGAGGGCATGGCGTTGGCGGCGGAGGCGCGTGCGAAGCGGACTGACAGGGATCGCTTGACTCCGACAGGCGCACGTTCGATGCGGGGACGGTTAGAGGAAGGGATTCGCGAGACGCCGGAGACAGCGGAGGACATCAAGAAAGCGTCTCCACAGGTCACTCTGGAACAGGCGGAGGCGAAGGCGGCGGAGAATAGGAAGCTGAATGACCGCCGCCGCGCCGCCATGGCTCGTATAGACGCGGCGCTTGGCGCTGTGACGACCAAACCCGGTACCGAAAAACCGACCGGCAAGGCTATTGGAGGATCGGAGCTTAAAGTTGGTGGAGTGGGGTGGCGGCCGTTCCCTCAGATGTTCAAGCCGCTGAATGTCTCGCGAAAAGACATGCCACAGGTAAAGGCCGAGCATCGAGGGGCTTTGACTCAGTTTCTTGGTGCGCGCGACGTCGAACATGAATCCGTGGAAGTGGCGCCGGACGAACTGAAGGCGACCCAGGCCGAGTATTCGCCGGCTAAGGTGCGGGCTGCACAAAAGTTCAATGATGGGGATCGGGCTATCCTCGTGTCCTCGGACAACTACGTGATCGACGGTCATCACCAATGGGCCGCCGCCATCAAAGACGGGAAATCTCGATTGCGCGTTATCCGGTTCAATAAGCCGATTGCGAAAATCTTGCCTATGGTCAAAGAGTTTCCAAGTGCCGGAGTTGAGACACAATCCGTGTCATCAAAAGCGCCAGAGGTAGCGCAAGTTGAAAGCGAAAAGCCGGTTACAGATGACACTAAAGCGGCCAAAGTTGGAGTGAAAGCAAAGCCACGATCTAAGAAAGCCATCCGTGAAGAGTTGAAGTCCGCCAGAAAACGCGCGCGTAAGCTCGCCAAGGCACAGGGTAGTAAAGCGTCCGAGGCGCACCAGGCCGTGGTACAACGGATTGCCGACCTTCAAGCGGAACTGGTTGAAGCAATCGGACGGTCAAGAGGACGAAAGCGTCCAAGCGCGGCCACACCTTTGCAGGAATTTCGCAATACGATCCGGGATGCCGGCTTAAAACCGCCTACAGACTTGACGGCGGACGATTTCGGCGCGCCCGAGGCCCGCAACTTTGGTTTTCCGCCCGGAGTGATCCGTAAAGACGGGATGTACACATGGGACGAGGCGATTCAGGAAGCGGCGGAGATGGGATTGTTGCGAACGGATGCGGATCCCTCTGAGTTGCGCAGGTTGTTTCTCGGACGAGCGCGTGAAGCCACTGACAAGGAGATTGAGAAATCCTACCAGGAGTATGACAGCCGACAACCGCAAAAGACGGCCGAAGAGCGGGCTAAGCAGGAGATTGCGTCTCTAAAACTCTCCGATCCCCAGTTGTTGACCGAAGATGAGTTGGCTACTGGCGACTTGGTTTACAGGAACGGTGAATGGTACCGGGCCGATGAAGAGCCGTGGGGCGGTACTGAATTGCTTGATGGCGAACGAATCAGCTTGGACGATGGCCAGGGCTTTGAAGGAGTCGAGATCGTCAAGACTTCATCGGATCTGTATCCGTATGCGTTAGAGGAATACCAGCAACAAGAGGCCGACCGGGTTAAAGTAAACGAGGCTAAAGCCGCAGCCAATAAACCTGACGCGAAAAGCGAACAGAAAGCGGCAAAAACGTCAGCGCCGAAGCCGGGATCCAGGACTGCGGACGCAAAGCCACGGCAGGACAAAGAACTCCAGGAAGTTGTACCGGAACCGGCTACAACGCTTTCCCAGGACGCCCAGGATGCAATACGTCTGTATGGGAGCAAGTCCAAGGCCGCAGAGAAGGTTCGCGCGCAGCGTGATGTCTTGAAGCGCACTGAACGGCCCACAGAGGAAGTGGACGCGCTCCTGGATGAATTGGAGGGGCAGGAGCAGACGGCATTATTCGATGATTCCAAGGCTGATCGTGGACCGAAACCGGAAAAGGGCGGACAGCCGGATATGTTCTCCGTGGCAAGAATGGATGCTGCTTACCGCGGGGATTTGCGCACAGCGCCTTCCGGACAACTGACCCAGGAAGACATACTGCGGGCGCTTCCAGGCGCTACGGTACGCGAAGTGGATGGGGAGTTTGAGATAACCGCCAAGAACGGGTCCACGCTTTTACTGCGCGTCGTCGACATGATCTACCCGACGCCGAGTTACCTGAACAAAATTCGGAAGACCAACCATGAGTTAAAAGACAAGTCGGACGCCGAACTTCGGGAAATGGGTATTGCCGGTTACTTTAAGGCTGTGGAATTAGAGGATGGTCAGGGTAACCGGATTGACGCGGCCGATCTAATATTAATTGCGAACGAAGCGGGCCAGTTACCGACCGACACATTGCGGCATGAATTGTTACATTGGGCGCGCGCTCTGGGTTTATTCACGGATGCCGAGTGGTCTGCGTTGGCTGGGAAGTACGCAGGGGACATTCCGGTCCCAGGCGATACCGCAACCAAAGAGGAAATCGCCGAATATCACAAGCAACAGGAAGAGAGGATTGCGAAAGCGCTTCAAACGCGGCCGGGAATTCTGAGGCGTATCCAGATGCTTTTCCGCCGGCTGTTTGCGCGGTTGCGCGGTAACGGCGCGATCGTGGCCGGCATCAATGCGGAACTGGAATTCCGGAATGGCAGGCTGTTTGCCCGAAAGCCGGGGATGAAGGGCATAGGCGCGGCTTTCTCGGTTGGGGACCGACTTCGGGATACGAAGGATTTCCCGGTGGACGACGTAAAGCCTAGAAGTCTGGACATTACCGGGGTTCCTGCGAAGGTTATCGAACGAGCCGGGCGTGAGTTCATGTCTTGGCCGGAGACGATTTCCGCCGCCGATGGCACTGCAGTGTTGCTTCACAATACAGAGGAAGGCTCTTTGGCGAAGCGTGTCAAGCATCTCATTTGGGATAACTCAAAGAAGTCACTCGATCTATCCAAAGCCAAGTGGCTTCCAAATGTGCCTAATACACTTCAAAATGCAGCGGCAGTATTGCGGGATCCAGAATCTGGCAACGACATCTATGTGCGGGAGTACAACGACAATACGAAGCATATGGTTGTCGTCAGCAAGGACGGGCAGGTGGTAGATCAGGGCATACCGGGAGGACGATTGATAACGCAATTCCCTTATGGAACCAAGGGACCCGGTAAACAGGGAAACTTTCGAATTCAGTGGGAGAGAAACGGCATTGGGCGAACCCCGGAGAACCCCAACCCGGCGACACCTGCCTCAACGATTCCGGGATCTCGGCAAGCGCCATTCCAAGAAAATGATACCACGGAAAGCGGAGATCCGCAAGGGCCGATGTTCTCGGTTGGGAATAGGTTACGAGACGTTGATGCCGATTTTCCCTTGGATGATAACGAACTGCAGTGGAATATGAGGGTGGAGCGGGAAAGGAATGCCACTGGGCGGACTCCGGAGAACCCCAGCGCGACGCCCTCCGCCTCAATGATTCCGGACTCTCAGCGGACGGGATTCCAAAAAGATGATACCACGGAAGGGCCGGACGCGCAAGGGCCGATGTTCTCGGTGGTCTACGGGCCCGCCATGACCGCGAAGCAACAGGAACAGGCGGACTCTTCTAAGGCCTGGGCCTGGAAAGTATTCGGGAAGGCGAAGGAACTTGCTGCCGCCATCCGCGCCGCTTTTAGCGATACAGACGGTCGGCCGGAGCTCGGGCTTATCAGCCAGATTGCCGGCACGCCCCTCTGGAATGCTGAGAAGGTACCGCAGTTGAAGGAGCTTTGGGGCATCATCGATCGGATGCGTGACAACGCTGTGGACCTGGTGGAATTTGTGACAGGGGGACTTGGGCCGGACGGGGAACTGTCCCATCTGCGCGCGATCGCCATGGTGACACCCAGTGATGTCAAGGCACCGAATGCAGCTTGGTCGCGCATCCGGAAGGAGTACAAGGCTCTAAACCAGTACTTATTTGAACGGGACCGAAATGGCGAAGGGTACTTGGTAAAAGACGAAGACGGCAAGTACGTTGTGCTTTCCATGCCGGACGAGAACGGCAAACGGCGGGAACTGGCCCGGTTTAGTAATGAGCAAGAGGCTTGGGACAATGCCTGGGTGAGAGAATCGCACGATTATAAGGCGGCTGGTCATTCGAAACGCGCGGCCAGGGCGTTGTTGGCGGTTCGCCGCATGAACGGGAACGTATACAACATCTTCGCCAATGATGTCATGGTCGCGGAAGAGTTGCGCCGGCAAAATGGGGAGCCGGAGGGTACGACATCTATCTATAACGACGACGGCAGCCGTGAAATACTGACGTTGCGTGAGGCGCTTAAGCGGATGGGGGACCGTCGCGGGCACTACATGCCGCGAATACGAAAAGACGGACGATACCATTTGTTCGCTGAAAAGGAGGGTGAAAACCCACGCCGGCAGCATTACGATACGAAGATTGGCCGGGCCGTTGGCAAGGCGGTATTGCATGCGCGCGGGTATGAGACGGAAAACCGGTTAACAAACAAGCCATCAGAAAAGGTATTTGGCGAGTTAGACATCGCTAATCTGAACGAGGTGTTCGAGACAGCCATAGACCGGGTCCGCGAATCCACCAACGACGAGGCCAGTTTCGAAAGCCTTGGCATGCGTGCACAGGTCGTCAAGTACAAGCGGAAGGACGGAAAGAGCGAGCGCCACCTGGTGATTGTCGCGCCGAAGACGCCGGCGAATGATCGGATCATGATGGAGTTCGGCGGGCACCGGTACGGAAAGGAGTCTGACTCGACTCGGGCCGAGCTTGGACTGACTGAAAACGATCCGGGTGTGTGGCATTTCGAACGGCCCAATAGGGGACTGCAGGGAGATATCCTGTCCCGGTTTTCCCACCATTCCGTGAATAGTGCGTTTGTGAGCTTGTACACCCAAGGGGTGGCACAAGGACTGGCCGACGTGTTGCACAGCCGTGGATCCCGCTCTCGCAAGATTGGACGGAACGATGCCAAAGGTAAGGCTGTGTACCTTGGGTATGACGAAGACGCGTACAGGGCGGTAGTGAGCACGGCGGCGGCGGCCGCATCCGGATCCGCTCGGGCCATCATGCGACGCGATGCCATGAACGTCGTGATGGGAACAACAGAATCCTTGGAGCAGTATTTTCAGCGAAACAAGCCGGATGGCTTTGACGAGATGGATAGGGAAGAGAAGGCCGACGAACGGTTGCAACTCTACCGCGAATACCGGCGCCAGGTGCGTGAACGCCGATTAAGCAGCGCCAAACAACCGCTGGCATACGAAGAAGCCATGAGCTTGTTGCATGAGGTGCTGCGAAATGAAGAGGAATTGGAACGTATTATGGGCGTGTTGCGGGGTTTGACCTCGTACAAGATGCTTTCCAGTCCGTCTTCCGCCGCATACAACCTTTCTGCATTGGCATTGGTTGTGCCACCCGGGATCGCCACGCTTACGGATACCAACATTGTGGCAGCGGGCATGCTCACTGCCAAAGCCGCAAATGCGTACACCGCCTATTGGACGTTAGGTACCGCTACGGAAGAGGACCGTGAGATATTGGATGAGATCCGACGGCGCAGGTGGGACAATGACGATTACGCGCAAGAGATGACCCGTAACGTAAACGCGCTTGGCCGCGGGTACACCATGGCCACCAACACGATTATGTTTCCCTTCTCCAAAGCGGAACAACTGAACCGCGGCGCCACTATCATGGCCACATACAAGATTCTCCGGAAGAAGGGATTGGAGAAAGATGAAGCATTTCGTGAGGCCCGGAACATAAGCGACAAGATCCATTCGCGGTTCGGAAAGGAGAATCTGCCGTACCTGATGCGTGGCGGCGGTGTAGCGCCGCAGGTTTTGCGCAACGCCTATTTATTTCAAGGGTTCATGTTAAACCACATACAGTTGTTGGGTCACACGCTTAAGAAAAGAGATTGGCCGTCGCTTCTGTGGTTGTCAGTGGCTCCAATAATGGTGGCTGGGTTGGAAGGTGGCGTGGTGGCCGGAGCCGCGTCTATGATCCTGAAGCCAATTATTCGAGCGGCATTTCGCGCATTTGGAGGGGAGCCGCCCGACGAACCGTACTACGCATTGTACGAGTGGATAGCCAATAAGTTTGGAGTTCGAGCGGAGCGGGTCGTGCGCACGGGCGCGCTCGGGCTACTGAACATCGACGCGCGCGGAACGCTCGGATTTACGCCGGCGATCTCCGGTAATGTATTTGAACTGGCCGGCGCTCCAATGGCAGCTGTCGGTGATGTCTCTTCCGGGTTAAAGAAAGCGGCCGGAGGCGATATTGCCATGGCCGCTGAGCTTGCCGGGCCACGCGCCACGAGCAACCTTTTCAAGGCATACCGAGAGTACATGTACGGGGTCACCAAGGGGAACGGGTCGCCAGTGTTCTTTGGAAAGGAACAGATTCAACCTTCGTTGTATGCGACCTTGCTCCGGTCGGCTGGATTCAACCCGGCCGAGATTTCCGAGAAGCGTGAGATTCTCTGGGACGAAGGCACGATCCAGAGGCTTTATTCCAACCAAGACGGGACGGGCATAAAGGACCGTATCCGCGATCGCGTGAAACGGTACTCATTGAAGCGCGACAACCCGCCTGAATCGTGGGAGGATATCCAGGAGGATATCCGGACAGTGAACGCTCAAATCAATGCGCAACAGTACCGGAAAGGACTTGTACCGTTCATTACGGGGGACACGGTCCGACGTTGGATAAACAACATGGAAGAAGCGCCCAGAAGCGAAAAGACGCGCGACCAAGACGTCCCACAGAAGATGCCGGATTTCAACTTCAGACCGGCCTGGGCAAAATAGGCAACCGCCTCCGGCAGACAGGGCAAGGGGATCCGGCCGAGTGGGCGGAGATCCTGGCGCGGGCCGAAGCGTACAACAACTATGTTGTCCTTCAAGGGGTACGCGGGTCAGTCGCACCGTTTATCAAGGATAAGCAACTCAACGACCAGGTGAGGAATGCGGACAAGCCACCCAGGATGGAACAAGACCGGGAGGACCAGGAGAAGCGGAAGGCGCCTAAGCTGAAGGCGGCAGCGCCGTGAAGGGCGGTTCTCAATTAGCTGCCTTCTTTTCCTACATCAGGTTGAGATTCATTATTCTTTGATGCATCTTGCTTTAAACGCTTATCAGCCGCAGGTTCCTTTCGGCTTCGTTCCCGAAGCCACTGAGAAACTCCAGGCACTATAAATGCCAATACATTGATTAATGTGCCGACCAACGCCGAATCTGCATAAATAATTACCAAGGTGCCGCAAATCAGACCAGTTAAGCATATGAATCCGATCATGCCTTGGCCAATATGTATACTGCGAACCAATCCACTAGCCAAGAACCTATATTGATCGTGGTCGAATCGTTGCTCACGCTCAGCCATTTGCATTATTCGTTCAGGAAACGAACTATCAACTTTACCGTATTCAGCAAGCACTTTCGGATCTGGTATTGGGCCCGAAATCTCAGTTTGAGTTGCAGTAATTATTCCAAATGGCCTGGCTAGGTTAGGCACACGCCTCACCTCACCTTCTACGACTTCAGGGACCTGAGTCTTAAGAGAAGATGTTTTGAGAGTAGATTTACTTTTCGCTCGACTGCTGACTCGCTTTGAACGAGGTCGTCGCTTTTCTAATGACATTTCCAACAGCTACCCAGTATTTTCCAATTCCTTCAAATGGCGTGGCTACGGATTTAGAATCAGATTTATCGAAATGCACATCCGACATCAACGATGCTTGTCCGGCATCGTATGCATCCCACAAAGCGCGCTCCACTTCCTTCTTGAACCTCAGTTCATTCGGAGTTGACACGAAATTGCTCATGTTAATCAATCCTCGTAGCTAAAGTGGTGGCCCAAATACTAAGACACAAACCACCTTTGAAAGCGAATTCGACCATAAACAGCTTGGTCGAGTCTTGCGCTCATATCTATATTGTACATTACACTATGTGTACTTGTTGCGCAAGTGATTTAATTTCAATGATTTAGTGGTTAACGTTAACTGAACGCAATATCTTGGGTGGCAGTATTAACCACTACCAGTTGATTGGACTGTATTCAACGTCAAGTGGTTTCAACGGCTTACAGGCAAGAAATTCCCCCGTCAATACCCCGTCAAATGCGTGACGGTATATTATGTGGTTATTTTTCAATTACTTACGTCGCAATTGTTGCGCAACGATTGAGCAAATTCTACGTGGCATGACGGTGTATTTACAAAGGGCTTCCACCTCCCTGGGCGGTGTGACACCCCATGCAGATTCTGCACCTGTACCCATGCCAAACTTGCATGGGTTTCTCCTTGACCAAAGCCAAAACTATACCGCCAGTACACCGTCGCGCTTTTGACGGCATATTGCGACGAAAAGCGCTGTATCGCTTTTTCAAAAGCCTATGTGCTTTTCATAAGTCAATTAATTTCATGTGGTTACCGGTGTGGTTTTTTAACAGAAGCGCCGTGCTTGACAAGGAGAAATATACCGTCACAATTTTGACGGTATATTGAGGGGATATTCCTGTACACGCCGATTCTTGGCGACCCAAGCAGAATTCGCATGGGTACAGGTGCAGAAAATGCACCCACAACCCATGCAGAATCTGCACGGGTTTCTCCTTGACTAAAGCCAAAAAATTATACCGTCAGTATACCGTCATGCCTTTGACGGCATTTTGCGACCAACAGCGCTGTGTCCGCTTTTGAAAAACCATAGGCGCTTTTGTAAGTACAGAAATTATATAATCTTACAGACGCCAAGGCTTCGGAGCCCCAAGGCTCGAAAAATGGGGGTGGTGGGGCCCGCTTTTACCCTTCCTCCGCCGCCACCTCGGCGGCCAGCTTCGCCCAAGCCTCGTCGTAGATGTCCGTGGTCGTGGATCGCGCGTGGCCGGCGACGGCGCCAGCGGCCTGTTGGGAGTGCTTCCCGCTGATTTCCGTAGTGCGGGTGTGCCGCAACTGGTTTGGGTGCCAGTGGTCGACGGGGGCATCCTGGTGGTCGGCGTTGTAGTCTCGCACGGCGCGGGCGATGGCCTTGGAGTATGCCGACGTGGTGTAGGCATCGCCAATGCGACGGTCTGTGGCTGACACGTTCCGCTTCTGGCGCAGCCGGCGCCGGTGTCCTTTAGGCGCTGGCTTTTGCTTGATGGCTTCGAGTGGACTGAACAGCGGTTTGTCTTTCGCGCGGACCAGGTACGGCCGGAGAATCGCCTGGGCTTTGGGACCTACGAAGATAACCCGTGGCTTTCCTCGATGCTGTGTCTTGTGGGACGGCGGTATGAACGTCCAGACATGTACGCCGTTGACCGTTGTACCTTTTTTCGTGTCAATGTCCATCGGCCGGGCCTGTGGCCACTCCCCAGGGCGAGCGTTTGTCAGGTACTGCACTTCGATGAGGTCCCAGAGCACCTGGGATAGATACGGCTTGATGGGTAGCACCTGGCGTTCCCAGTCCACGGGCTGAATCGGGTCGGTGGCGTGGCCAATGCGGGTTGTTGCCATCGCCCGTACACGCGCCAAGACGTCGGGGTTTAATCCGCGTTCAGCCGTACACCATTTGATAAACCCCTTCACGGCGTTCGTGTAGTGGACTACGGTTTGGCGGGATAAATGCGCCCATTTGCGTATCTGCAGATCGCGCAGGTGGTCCGGCGTAAACTCGACCATTCGCAGTCTGCCGTGGGTGACCTTGAGTGCATCGATGGCGATCTGGATGTTTGCGTACTGCGACGTTGGCACCCCGTTTTTGACGTAGGTGGCCTTCGCGAACGTCAGGTAGTCCGGAATTAGCTGGGCTATGGTTTGTCTCATGGACTTCTGGGTTGGGTCCAGGCCCATAAAGACCCTGTTCTCTTTGTGTATGAACTCCTTTAGTCGCTGCTGTGCATGCGCCTTGGACGGGTTTTCTCCGTTCTTATCCAGGATAGGGTGGTACGTGCGTTTTCCTTTGTGTTTGACGACTATGTAGCACCGCCCGTCCTTTTTCCACTCCAATGAGGCCACACCCAAACCCTCCCGCTATCGCAGTCCCGCAATGTATGCCAAACGGTAGATTTTACGGTATCGTCCCTTCCTCAAGGTCCTGGCTGAGCTCCGTGAAGAACTGGAGCGCGTTGTGTTCCGACCCGTCGTCCAGGATGAATCCTGTCACCAGGACCCACTCACCGCCGCGGGCGTTTCGGATGTACAGGCCCCGGGACGGTTGGCCAAGAATGGTATACCGAATTTCGTGCTGAATCACGTCGTAGACGGGCTCACCCATGATGGCGTCAATATGTGGCGGGACAGGGAATTGAGCGGCCTCTGGCGAGGACAAAGTCAACTCCGGGGCGTTCTTGATGGGGCAAGCAGAGAGGGTGGCGAGGGCCGCGAGGCAGACTGCAAGGGACAAATTGCGTTTCATGACCGGTTCTCCATTGCCGGTCGAATTTTGGTACGACGATAGGACGACGCCAAAAAGTAAAGACCGGCTGTTCCGTGTTTCAGAAACTACCGGTCTTGAATGACTTACGCTTGGTGGGCGGTAGAGGACTCGAACCTCCGACCCCTTGCATGTCAAGCAAGTACTCTAACCAGCTGAGCTAACCGCCCCGAAGAGATGTAACATATCAAATCACTGCGGCACCAGTCAATTCGTCTCGCAGAGGTGGATGCCGCGAGCCTCTAAAAAAAACGCCGCTTGCGCGAATTTCCGGGCAAGCGGCGTTGAGAGATATTCCGTCCGAGCCTAGTTGGCCGTGGCTTCCACGTCAAACTTAATCAGCACTTCCTCTTTGATTACGGTGTCAGCTATGGGGCCGTTCCACGTGAGGTTCCATGTCGACCGAGGCACGGTGAACTCCGCTTGCGTCGTCAGGGTGTTGCCATCAATCTTAATAGTCGCTGGGAAATTAATGCTCTTCGCGATGCCCACGATTTCAAGATTACCGGTTACATTGTATTGATCCGGATCTGCGCCTTTTTCAATCTTGGTGGAGGTAAACGAGGCGCCCGGATGCTTTTCGATTTCGAAGAAGCCTTCCCCTTTAAGCACCCCTGTCAAATTGGCGTCATCGGAATACAACGACGTGGCATCGATCTTTACCGTTACTGTCAAATTCTCAATCGTGCCGTCCGGAGTATCGCACGTGCCTTCAAACACGGAGAATCCGCCCGAGTGAGATCCATACACGCCCAGCACTTCTTTGTAACCCGTGAATACGACGCTGGAATTCTCCGTGAAGGCGAATTTTTTTGCTTCCGCGGTGGGTGCTGGCGCGGGTGCCGCATCGGTACCCGTTGCACTATCCGTCGCCGCGGGTGCTACCGCGTCGCTTACGGTCGCTTTTGTGTTTTCCTCACTGGGGTCCCTAAAACCCGCCAATAACACCGCCCATCCCACCATCATAATTCCCGTTAGCATACGTAACGATCTCATGGTACAACATCTCCACTGGTTTTGCGTGTTTCAATCCCTGTCGGAACAACGATGGGGGAGGGGACTTGTCAAAGAGGCGGGCACGGGGCCAACCCGCGCCCGCCCTGTAATCGCATTAAGCCAGTTCGAAAACAAACGGGTCCGGAGTCTCGAAATCAAACGTGTACCACGCCGGATCGATCTCCACCACACCGCCTTTTTCCATTGCCTCAATACCGGCGATGTCGCAGACTGCCGCGCACAGGCCGCACATTTCATTTGTCCGAGGCTTACCGCCCTCCTTGATGTGCTTGGCAAATGCTTGGAACTGCGCCGCGTCATACGACCGCATCAATAGCTCCTGATCGATCTCATTGTCGAACGGCGCCGGCGGATGTTCCACGGTCTTCGAGTATTTCTGCGACCAGCCGTTCGCCACAATCTGACGGATGATGGCTTCGTCTGTGGTTTGTTGACCAGTAGCCGGATCGAACCAAATCTTTTCGGGTTCGGAGTGAAAGATGCAACCTCGCGTGCCGGGGCCGCGGCGTTCATGCATTTCGAACACACCCTTGTCGCCAACAAACAGAATTCCCTCGCCCTTGTATGCGCTCATCAGCGTGCCCGACCACGTGGCCTTCACTTTATACGGCCGGTTCACCTTCATCATGTCCATATTCAGATTTCGGCCGCTGCCGCTGATGGTCTGGAAACGCGGGATGTTGCGCGCGCCCATATTGTATTCATAGGTCAACGCCACGTTGTCGTACGTGTCGCGCCCATCGCGCCAGTAGTCGATGCTACCCGTCGCAAGCACCCGCTCCGGCATCGAGCCCATGAAGTAGTTGATTTCTTCCAGGTGATGCGTTGCCAACTCGCTCATCAAACCGGCGGAACGATCCTTGTATATGCGCCAGTTGACGTGCTTCTCGAGATCTGGGATAAACTTCTTTTCCTGATCGTTGAGCGTATAATTCTCCGGCAGTGGACGGCGCCAGTCACCATTGCGGTGCCATTGCCCTTCGATGAACGTGACCCGGCCCAGTCGGCCTTTCATTATCTGGTCCAGCGCATAATTGTACTCGTAGTTGTACCGGCGCTGGTGTCCGCATTGCACGAACTTGCCCGTCTCATGGCACTTGGTCACAATATTCCGGCAGGCATCGATCGTATGCGCCATGGTCTTCTCGCAGAACACATACTTGCCCGCATCCAGGCAATCCATCACAATTTGATAATGGGTTGTATACGGCGTGCAAATGATGACCGCGTCGATAGCGTCTTTCTCCGTGGAAAGCATCGCCTTGTAATCGTAATACAAGTGCTTTTCAATATCTGGCGCGTATTGAATCCCTTCCGTCTTTTGAACGGTTGTCAAACCCCATGCGAGATTCAATTTCATGCAGTCGACAATGGCAGCAATCTCGATGCCCGGTGTTTTGCAGAGACCGTCTTCAATATGCACCCGGCCTTGGCTACCCGTGCCTATAAGGGCAACGCGAACCTTGTCGTTCTGTGCATACGAAAGCGGATTCCAACCCGCCGCAACAGCCAGACCCGCCGTCGTGCCCGCCGCTTTCATGAAATTGCGCCGTGTCACATCACTGATCATGATTCCCGTCCCTTTCACGTGCCAAAATTAATACGCACTGGTTCAAGTTCGCCGGAGGCCGGTTCAGGCACAAGCACCGCCCGGACGTCAGGGTTCTCCTGGCAGTAGCGCTCGGCGGCCTCTCTCCCTTGTATATAGAACATCTTGGTCAGGGCTTCGCTCTCCGCGCCTGTCGGCGCGATCGCTACGACCATAACCATCCCTTCCGGCGGCATTCCCGTTCGAGGATCGAAGATATGGCCGTAACCCTTGCCGTCAACCACGTAACTATCGCCCATGCCGGCGGAAGCGGAGTACGATTCGTCCTTCAAGACGACCGTCTCTATGCTCCCTTGTTTATTATAAGGGTGCCGCACCTGCACTGTCCATCCCAATTCGCCCGGCGGCGTTCCAATTGCGACCACACTGCTCTCGCCACCATCCAGTATCGCGGAGGTAACTCCATGAAATCGCAATACTTCCGCCGCTTTGTCCAACGCGAAACCCTTGCCGATCCCGCCCGTGGTGATGGACATTCCAACTTTGGCCAAACCGGCCTTACGGTCCAAATCTTCCAGTATCAGCTTGTCCGATCCTACGACCCCAAGAACCTCCGAAAGTTCGTCCTTGGTCGGTATCCGCTGCTCCTTCCGGCACTGCTGCCACAGCGTCACCAGCGGCCCCACTGTCACGTCAAACGTGCCGCCGCTCACTTCATGGAAATGCTTGGACACCGAGAGAAGCCGAAAAAGGTCATTGTGCACGGGCACTGGCTTGCCGCCCGCATGCTCGTTCAAATACGTTGTCTGACTGTCCGGCCGCCATTCACTGATGATGTTCTCAATCCGATCAATTTCGTCGAAAGCCTCCTGCGCAATCCGAGCAAGATTCTCTGCGGTGGACTTGCCTCTTTCCCCGGTAATTACGATTCGGAAAAGAGTCCCCATGGCAGGATGGCTGTATGCCGACGAGAAATACTCCCGCGGGATGGAGTCGCCTGTCCGCGTTTCATTGGCAAACGCCAGCGTAGGATTAGCGCACGTTCCGCTACTCAGAAGGCCCAACCCCAGCAACAGCGGCAAGGAGCCCGAACAAAGCCGCCAGCAGCACTGCTTTTTCTGTACGCCATCCACGAATTCAACTCCGTCCTTCAAAATCGAGCACCAAATTCACTCTACCACCCAACATGCGTCCCCACAAACATCCAGGCTGCAAAAACTTGGAAAACTATACCGGTTTTAAGCACAATACAGGCGAGTATGGAAAACCTACGGCAATTCATGGGAGGGTATCCGCGTTGACTAGATCGCAATTCGCGCGGATGATAGATTTCACACAGGTGCGCGCATATGCCACCCAACGCGACATCGAAGAACTCTGCGACGATGCCATGCGCTACCGGTTTTGCACGGTCTCCGTCAATCCCGTGTGGACCACGTTTTGCGCGAAACGCCTCGCTGGAAGTGGCATCGGCGTGAATCCCACCGTTGGATTTCCGCTCGGCGCGAACACCGCCCGTATCAAGGTAGAGGAAGCCAAGGAGTGCGTCAAAAACGGTGCTACCGAAATCGACATGGTCATTAATATTGGCGCATTGAAATCCGGGTTTCCCCAATTCGTCGAAAAGGAAATCGAAGCCGTAGTACGCCACGTCGCGCCCGTCCCGGTGAAAGTCATCCTTGAAACAAGCTACCTGACTACGGAAGAGAAGATCCTTACCTGTGAGATCGCGCGAAATGCCGGTGCCGCGTTCGTAAAGACCGCCACCGGGTTCGGGCGTGCCGGCTCCACCCCCGAAGATGTGGCGCTCATGCGGCAGGTCGTCGGTCCCAATATGGGTATCAAAGCCGCAGGAGGAATCCGCACCTACGCCGACGCGATTGCCATGATTACTGCCGGGGCAACCCGCATTGGCACCAGTGCCGCCGTGTCCATACTCGAAGCCGTTGAGGACGATTACTGATTTGCCTCCGATTGCGTGCACGCCGGGTACATAGTGCCGCTCGGCCGCGATAAACAGACAAATGGCGATTGACAGGCCAAGGCATAAGAGCAGCGGCGAGGAGTTTTGCGGTGCACGTCACGAAATCGGTGATGCCGGTCGGAGTTTGCGTTGCATGGTCCCTAAACACTGCTTGGCCGCCGCGATTCTCAACTTGACCAGCGAGACCACGACGCCATGACAGCCGAAGTCACCGAAGTCCAACAACCTTCCCTGCAAACCCCAAAGCAGCGCTCCATGATTACCTACGCGCTCAAATGGGCGGCCCTGTCGTTTGCTATCAGCATTACGCTTGCTGTTTCATCCAGCCTTTTGGGATTCACCGGAGACGACGAAGGACCCTTTGAGGAAGTTCCCATTGAGAACCCTGCGGATAAAGTCGTAATGCTCGTCGGCATTGTAATTATCTCGCCGGTGTTCGAAACACTCGGTCTGGCGGCCATGATTGGATTGCTAGGATACATTACGTCCAATAGGGCATGGTTGATGGTCTTGCCGTCCGCAGTCTGGTGCGCGATGCATTCGATTCTTTGGCCACCCTGGGGAATATTTGTGGCGCCATTGTTCTTGATTTGCGCCTATGCGTACTTGGACTGGCGTCGCGTAGCACTCTGGAAAGCCTTGTGGGTGCCCATGCTCATCCACGCGTTTCACAACACCATTCCCGCGCTAATAATTGTCGCCTGAATTGGCGTTCGCGGTCGGAATCGGCCTACTTTCCTGCCCCCAGAAGAGCGCACAATCGGTCGAAAATTATCTCTGCCAGCGCATCTTTCCCCATTAGGGGCAATTCATCCACGTTTTCTTTCTTGTCGATAATTGCCGCTTTGACAGTGTCTGCACCGAAACCGCTCTGCGGCGTCCCTACTTCATTCGCGACGATGAAATCCAATTGCTTCTTCTTCAATTTAATCTTCGCGTTCTCAATCAACTTTTCCGTTTCCGCGGCAAAACCAACCGTCAGCAACTGCTTCTGCTTTACCGCGCTCACAAGCGAAAGGATGTCGGGATTCTCGACCAGGTTTAATGTAATGCCTTCGCCTGCGCGCTTGTGCTTCATGTCCATGGGCTTGTCCACGCGAAAGTCACCCACCGCGGCCGCCCCAATAAACGCATCTGCCTCCTGGGCAAGATGAATCACCGCCTCCGCCATATCCTTGGCCGTCTGGACTTCCACCACTTCAACATTGTGCGGTAAACCGGCCTCGTGAGCACCCGTTATTACAGTTACCTGCGCGCCACGCGAAATCGCTTCCAGAGCCAGCGCCCGGCCCATTTTGCCCGACGATCGATTGCCAATATACCGCACGGGATCGATGGGCTCATGAGTGCCCCCACTCGTAATGACAATATGCCTGCCTTCCAATTCGTGTTTGCCGGAAATCAAGGAAATCGCGGCTTCCATGATGGTCTGCGGATCCGTCATACGCCCTTGGCCCACGGTACCGCACGCAAGGCGCCCCGCATCCGGACCCACAAACAAACAGCCACGCGCACTGAGACGCGCCATGTTTTCAATCGTTGCGGGATGAGTGTACATGTTGGTGTTCATCGCGGGCGCGAAGAGAATGGGCGCCCGGGTCGCGAGAAGCGTGGTGGACAGCCAATCGTCGGCAAGGCCATGCGCGGCCTTGGCAATCGTATTTGCCGAGGCAGGGGCGACGATGAATAAATCAGCGCGCTGTGCCACCGCGATATGCTCGACATCCGGGTTTTGCAGCGGTTCGAACATCTGCGTGATCGCCCGCCTTCCCGTTACCCCCTCGAAAGTCGCCGCGCCAACCAGATGAAGGGCCGATTGGGTCAACACGGCCTGCACGCGCGCGCCCGCCTGCGTCAATCGAGACGCCAAATCACAAGCCTTGTAGGCTGCGATCGACCCCGTGACGCCCAGCACAATCTCTTTCTTGGAAAAGAAACGATCCATCGAACGCATGTGGCAGGCAACCCCGCCTGCCGCCCTTTCCTGGTAAGCGACGGGACCAATCGCCCGCGGCGGCTACTCCAGAAACGCTTCTTCTTCAATGTCCCCGCGCCGGACCTTCACCTTGCCTTCCAAAACTTCCTGCAGCGCGATCATAGTTGGTTTGCGCGATTTCGTGGGCACCAACGGACGCGTATCCGGCTTCGAAATCTGCGCCGCACGCCGCGATGCCAGGATGACAAGCCGGTACAGGCTGTCAATCTTGTCGTTGAAATCCTCTATGCTTATCTGTCGATCCCGCTCATCATATACGGTTGCCATTGTGTCTATCCTTTCAGCGCCTGAACGCCACTACCTGTTTGCCAGCCACCATGCCGGTGCGAACGAAGCCGCTCCGCGCGTACAATCGCCCGCATATCGTCCACCGCGCCATCCAGCGCGTCATTCACGATGATATAGTCAAACTCGCCGCGTGCCTCGTACTCCGTGCGCGCATTTGCAAGGCGTACCGAGATCTGCTCTTCGGTTTCCGTTCCGCGGTGGCGAAGCCGCCGCTCCAACTCATCGAACGACGGTGCCGTAATGAATACCGAGACAATCGGCACGTTCGACTGCTTCAAGTTGCGCATGCCCTGCACATCCACCTCAAGCACGGCGTCCATTCCGCTGGCAAATATCCGATCCAGTTCGCGCCGGGGCGTTCCGTACAGATTCCCATGCACCTCAGCCCATTCGGCGAATCCGCCCGCGCGGATCTCCGCCTCGAATGCGGCCCGCTGCATGAACCAATACTCGCGGCCATGCTGCTCGTCCGGGCGCGGATCGCGGGTCGTAGCGGATACGCTAAACGCCAAATTGCCGTCGTCCGCCATCACCCGATCCAACACTGTGCGCTTGCCACCGCCGGAAGGGGCAGCCACTACGAACAAAATGCCTGCGCGCGCCAAAACCCCGGCCCTATTCAATGTTCTGGATTTGTTCGCGGATTCGTTCGAGTTCCGCCTTCATATCCAGGATGTCTTTGGCCACGCCCGCGTCTCGCGTCTTCACGCCCAGCGTATTGATTTCCCGTTGAATTTCCTGCGTCAAAAAATCCAGCCGCCGTCCTACCGGCTCGGATTCCGCCAATATGGACTCAAGGTGTTCGAGGTGCGTTTTCAACCGGACCACTTCCTCGTTCACATCGCTCTTTTCTGCCATCAGCGCCACTTCCAGCGCGATACGTTCTTCCTTCAACGACACATCCATGGCCAATTCGCCAATGCGTGCCCGCAGACGCTCTTCATAAAACTGCGACAGTTCCGGAAGGCGAGCCTCGATGCGCTCCAGAGACGCCCGGATTCCAGACACCCGTTCCCGAATATCGTTCTCCAGTTTCAGACCCTCGCGGGTCCGCATTATTATCAACGCATCCAGTGCCGCGTTCAGTGTTCCCACCAAGGCCGATTCCAATGCCGACAAATCCTCTTCCGACTCTGCTTGGTAGAGCACGCCTTCCAGATTTACCAATGTATCCAGCGAAAGATTCTCGAATGTGCCCAATAGTTGGCCGATTTGTCGCGAAGCCTCCAAATACTGCTTTGCCAAAACAGCATCGAATCCCACCGTGGAGTCACTGCCGGAAACCCGTCGGCGGGATATGTTAATTGTGTACTTGCCACGGCTAACCCGTTGCCGCACAGTCTCTTTCAAAACAGGGTCCAGCGCCATCCAGGAGGAAGGCATCCGAAGTGAACAATCCAAATAGCGATGGTTGACGGCACTCACTTCCACCGTGATGCTTTGTCCATCCAAGGTCGAAGTCGCCTTCCCAAACCCGGTCATGCTATGCGTCATGCGCCCGCCAATCCAGTTTTTGCAATAAAATCAGCCCAAGCCAAAGCAGCGTAGTCTAACGTAATTGCCTGTCAAACCGCAAGTTGAGCGTGCACAACGATTCTCAAGCAACCGTCAACCATCCCCGTCGGCTCAAACCTGAAAAAAGCAGAAACCACTCGCTGACGGCCAACGGCGATTCGAAATCCTAGCGCCTGTCATGCTATATCCCCTGCACGGAGTTTTAGCCATGTCAGTCCCCCCAGCAACCTCCGCAGTACGGCCATTCGACGAACAGGCCGCGCTCCGCGCCCTCGTCGAAGGAACCGTAAATGCCACCGGTGAACGGTTTTTTGAAGCTCTCGTTGAAAACCTCGCCCGTATCCTGGGCACCTTGGGGGCTTGGGTGACGGAGTACTATCCTGAAACGCGAAAGTTGCGAGCCCTCGCTTTCTACATGGATGGTCAATGGCTTCGGGATTGGGAAAGGCCGATCGACGACACCCCCTGTGGCGCCGTCATTGATACCGCCGATTTGATCCATTACCCCGACAACATCATACAAATCTATCCCGGCGACCCCGACCTAATTAAGTCCAGCGCTGTAAGCTACATGGGGGTTCCACTCTACGATTCACGACGTCGAGTCATGGGACACCTCGCTGTCTTGGACAGAAAACCCATGCCTGCCGATGAGCATACCCAAGCGCTGTTTCGCATTTTTGCAAACCGGGCGTCTGCCGAACTCATTCGAATCAAAGCGGAAATGGAAATCCGCGACCGGGAAGTGAAGATCAGCCGCGTGCTTGACTCGGCCATGGATGCCATTGTCGAACTCGACAACGCCATGCATATCACCCAGTGGAATAAGGCCGCGCAAGCCATGTTCGGCGCTTGTGCCCAAGATGTCGCCGGCCAGGATTTTTGCCAATTCCTCGACACAGATTCGCGCCAAGCACTTCTACGTTACGTCGGCCAGTTAGCCAGTGTGCCGGAAGGGCAACGCTATCTGTGGTTGCCTTCCACGCTGAATGCGGTCCGGCAGGACGGCGGGGCTTTGACGGTTGAAGCAACACTATCGTCTTACGCCATGCATCGGCAAACATTCTATGCGCTGGTGCTTCGCAACGTGAATGACCGGCTGGAAGCGGAAAACCGCATTCAAATGCTCACCAGAGAAACTGAATACCTGCGAAGGGAGATTGCCACCCTACAGGAGGACGCCGGGATTATCGGCACGAGCAAGGCATTAGGTCGTGTGCTCGACGAGGTGAGGCAAGTCGCTGCCACCAATGCGACCGTGCTCATACACGGCGAGACTGGAACCGGAAAAGAACGCTTTGCCCGTGCGATACATGAAGCCAGCCGCAGAAGCGATATGCCGCTGATCAAAGTAAACTGCGCCGCGATCCCCGCCACCCTCATGGAAAGCGAATTCTTTGGGCACGAAAAAGGCGCCTTCACTGGAGCTACGGAAAAGCGTGAAGGACGATTTGCCCTCGCACATGGAGGTACCATATTTCTGGACGAAGTGGGCGAGTTGCCCCTTGATCTACAGGCAAAACTCCTGCGCGTTCTGCAGGAAGGCGAGTTCGAATCGGTAGGCTCTTCAAAAACACGGCGCGTAGACGTGCGGGTTATCGCCGCCACCAATCGCGACCTTAAATTGGCTTCGAAGCAGGGCATATTTCGCGAAGACTTGTATTACCGGCTCCATGTATTTCCCATCCATATACCGCCATTGCGTGAAAGGGGAGAGGACATTCTCCTTTTGGCAGAGGCATTTGCGAGACGCGCCGCATTACGTATCGGACGCAAACAACCCAGATTCGACAACGCCGCGCGCGCCCGCCTCATGGCCTATCCATGGCCCGGGAATGTCCGTGAACTGGAAAACGTGATTGAACGCGCACTCATCACTGCAACCGGAGAAAGCTTGGATCTCGATCGCGCCTTACCCGATGTCATTCCACATTCCTGGATTTCGAATGAGGCAAAGAGTCAATCCGGTGTCATTCTCACAGCCGAAGATTTGCAACGCCTTGAGCGTGCAAACATCGTCGCAGCACTTGAATCCGCGAACTGGAAAGTATCCGGTCCCGCTGGAGCTGCGGCGCTCCTGGGGATGAATGCTTCTACGTTGGCCTCACGCATGAAAATCCTCGGCATCAAGCGCCCGCGGTAATCTCTACTCAAAAAGCGCCTCACGTCCAAAACACGGTTTGTGTTCGCATCTTTTCGCAAGAAGGAGTCGCGAAATCTCGCAAATTGCGAATCTTCACGACTCGTAGATTTTTGGCCAATTTTTCCCAACACGATGGTATTCAACAGGTTGTGCTTCGTTCCTCCAATTGGCATCCCACTTGCCCTCTGTTCTTTTGGCGCGGCTAATACGAACAGTAGCCGCCAAGAACACAAAAAGAGGAAGGATTGAGGTGAAAGAAACGCCGAAACAGGCAGAACAACATGACGGACAGCAGGGCATCACCGCCGTTCACAAATCAATTGAACAGGCGGAATGTCACAGGAATCCCGGAAATGGCCCTCTGTTCGCCCTCTGTTCCTGCCTCGATCGTATGTTCTGGAACACCATCAAGAAACCAAAGGAGGCCCCCCAAAAATGGTAGCACGTATACTTGTCTTTGCCTATGGCGTCTTCAGTTACGCCGTCTTTCTCATCTGCTTTCTCTACGCCATTGGTTTCATTGGAAACGTCGCCGTACCCAAGTCCATAGACGGGCGACCTGATTCGCCATTGGAATACGCCTTGATTGTCAATGCGGGGTTGCTTAGCGTCTTTGCACTTCAGCACAGCGTGATGGCAAGACCCTCGTTTAAGAAGTGGTGGACCCGAATCATCCCGGAATCGGCAGAACGGAGCACCTACACTCTCTTTTCAAGCCTGGCGCTGTTTCTTCTATTCGCCTTCTGGGAACCCATGGGAGGTGTTGTGTGGGAAATCGAGGAACCCACCCTCAGGGCCATCCTGCACACGCTGTTTGCCGCGGGTTGGCTGATTGTCTTGGCCACGACCTTTCTAATTAACCATTTCGATCTATTTGGACTGAGGCAAGTCACGCTGTTCCTGATGGGCAAGCCCTATACCCCCTTGGCATTCAAGACGCCGGGACCCTATAGGCACGTGCGGCACCCCCTATACGTAGGCTGGCTCATGGCGTTTTGGGCAACTCCAACCATGACTCTCGCACATCTGATTTTCGCGGTGATGACAACGGCATATATCCTCATCGCGATACAGTTCGAAGAGAAGGATCTCGTAACGTTCCACGGCCAAGACTATGTTGAGTACCGGAAAGCGACACCAATGCTCATACCCAAGGCCAAGCGAACAAAGCTGGCTGGCAAAGAAGCGCTGGCCGACGAGTCTGCCGCGATCTAGCGCCCACGCTCAGCTACATTCCCAGCTACCCGCCGCCCGGAAGGCACACCTGAAGGGCGGCGGGTCGCTTAGAATGGGAATTCGTGGTGAACACCTGCCGCCAGCACCGCTATACATGAGCCCCCCAGTCAAAAACTGGAAATCCTCGCCGAGATCGTGTTAAATATCACGATTTGATGCGGACCCCGGTCCGCCGGGTCTCAAGCAAGGTGAGATTTACTGGTACAATGGCAATCGAAACACCCCCCTTTTTTGCACAAGCGGCGCTCCGGCTGAAGAGCATTCCATTCCGGGCGTACATGGAAATGACCAAACCCAGAATCGTCACCATGGTCTTGATTACGGCGGGCTTGGGCTATTTCCTCGGCGGCATGGGACTGCATTCCTTGGAAGGTCTCTTCTTCCTGCTGCTTGGCGTGTCCATGACCTCGAGCGGAGCGGGCGTCCTTAACCAATATCTCGAACGGGAATTCGACGCCAAAATGCGCCGGACGAAGAACCGCCCGATACCCTCTGGCGCCATCTCCCCAATCCATGCCCTGCTTTTCGGCGAATACTTGGTGCTGGGGGGAACTTTTGTACTTCTCATCAAAATCAACGCCCTCACAGCGTTTCTCGCCTTACTGACCACCTTTCTGTACGTGTTGGTCTACACCCCCATGAAGCGGTATTCATGGCTGAATACACTCATCGGCGCCGTACCCGGCGCACTTCCGCCCATGGGAGGGTGGACGGCCGCCACCGGCCACCTGGATCCCGGTGCGTGGGCGCTTTTCGCAATCCTTTTCATATGGCAGATGCCGCACTTCTATTCCATTGCCTGGCTCTTCAGGGAGGACTATGCAGAGGCCGGATTTAAAATGTTGCCTTGTGAAGACCCTACTGGCCGCCGCACCTTCCGTCAAACCGTCTTCTTTGCCGCCCTGCTGATTCCCATTTCGTTGATTCCCGCGGTAATCCACCTCTCCGGACCGCTTTATGCGGCCGGCGCTGTGGCACTCGGTTTGTGGTTTCTGTCCGCAAGCTATTCCCTCATGCGCACCGGTACCCATGCCGGCGCACGGCGCGTTCTGAAGGTATCCGTTATGTACCTGCCTGCGCTTCTGGGTCTTATCGTGTTGGACTTCAGTTTGTCCAGCTTTTCATGGGTGGGAGCCCTGTAACGTATGTCCCGTCGTACCGGTCTCGTTGTCGTACTTGCACTGCTTTGTCTTGGACTCGGCCTGACGCCCTATTTCGCGCAACGGGGATTGGGGAAAACGCAGACGTTTGAAGAGCCCCAACTTCCAGTGCTTTGGCAAGCACCCAATTTCACCCTAACCGGACCCGGTGGGGTGCCATTTGACTCCGAATCGCTCAAGGGCAAGATCTGGGTCGTCGACTTCTTTCTCACGTCGTGCGAAGGTGCCTGCCCCGTCATGGCGTCGAACTTCAAAAAATTGTACAAGGCATTTGAGAACGACTCCAGAGTCCATTTCGTTTCAATCACCACCGACCCGGACGTCGATAATCCCGATGTCCTTTCCCAGTATGCCGAGCGATATCAGGCAGACACCTCCCGGTGGCACTTTCTCACCGGGCCAAAGGCGGAACTGGATCGACTCATGGGCGAGCAAGGCTTCAAAGTCGGCGTGCCGGAAACGCCCATGGCCCATACCCAGCGTTTCTTACTCGTGGACAGCCAAGGCAACTTGCGCTCTCTATACTCTGGAGTGGAAGACCAGTCCATACCGCTCCTGACCGCTGACATAAACCTGCTAATTCAGGATTGGCCCCAGTGAACGTGCCCATACTCCCGACCGTAAATGCAACCCTGAACGGACTCGCCGCGGTATTCCTGCTTCTCGGTTGGATTGCCATAAAAAAGGGTCGGCCGGAAATGCATCGCTATCTGATGGCCGCGGCTCTGGTTGCATCGGCTACGTTTCTTTCCTGTTACCTCTATTATCACTACCATGCGGGTTCTGTGCGCTACCAAGGCGAAGGCCCAATGCGAATGATCTATTTCGCCATACTCTTGACGCATACCCCTTTGGCCGCGCTCATGACTCCGTTTGTCATCGCCGCCGTAATATTTGCCATGAAAGGTCAGTACGCGAGGCATACGCGCATCACGCGCTGGCTCTGGCCGGTTTGGATGTATGTTTCCATAACAGGGGTCGTGATTTACGTCATGTTGTACCTGTTACCGCACGGCCAATCACCACTCCCGGTACAAGGTACTTGACACCAGCCCGTTTATCCGGCACGATCCCGGCGCCGTGTTAGGTCGTCGTTAAGGGGACGTGCCAGGGGTTTCCGGTCACGCGCTTCGCAAAAATGTGTTAACATAACAGATGTCAACAGTCTTTCTGTGCGTGTCGGCGGCGAAATGAGGGGCATTCTCCAGAATTGACGGGCCGCAACTCCCTCCAAGGGGGCTCAAGTATACCATATTTAGTAACCTTATCTCTTGACACGCAATACTTGGTATTGTAAACTACGCCCTCATAGGGTGTGGCACCGCAACCACCAAATGATAGGCAGGAGTTCCACTACTGTGCATAAACAATCCCTGCGTCTTTGGGTGTCGGCTGGATTAGGGGCAACTCTCTTCTTCGCCGGATGCGCGAAAGACACCGCTGAACATCAATTTGATCCTGTACCCGTCGCTCGGGTCGGTGCACAAGACCTCGAGCCGGTTTCCAAACCTTCAACAACCGAGTTGCTCGCCGCGGCCGATGAAGCGTTCCGCCAAGCCAATGAGGCCCAGGAAAAAGGCGACAACGAAGGCGCTCTACGCCATTACAACCGTATGCTGGAACTGCTCGTGGAAGCCGATCTGGACCCCGGCGTGTTCTACGGCCTTCGTGATGAGTTCGCACACATCCTGAGTTCCACGGCAGAGACCGCGGAATTGTTCAATCGCGATCCCTCCATGCCCATGCCGTTGAATTCACTGGGAATCGATACCAATGGGTCCACCGTGCCAGCCCAATTGCCGGATCGGGTTGTAAACGAGATCAATGAAATCCAGGAAGCGTATCGCAAGAACTTCCAATACGGATTGGATCGCAGCTTTAAGTACCGCGCCCACATCGAAACCGAGTTGGCTAAGGCAGGCTTGCCCAAAGATCTGGTGTGGCTTGCCATGGTGGAAAGCCAGTTTCATCCCAATGTCGTGAGTCACGCCGGCGCAGCCGGGATGTGGCAGTTTATGCCCGCCACCGCGCGGCGGTATGGTCTGCGCGTCGACAAATATGTGGACGAGCGGCGTGATTGGGAAAAGGCAACTGCGGCCGCCGTACGGTACCTCACCGATCTCGGGAACATGTTTCAAGGAGAATGGCCACTCGCTATCTCCGCGTACAACATGGGCGAATACGGCCTCGAGCGCGCCATTGCCATGAACGGCGGTGATCGCGATCTCTGGCGCCTGCTTGAGACCCCCCCCGCGGCCAATCACATTCAAACGGAAACCAAGAAATTCTTTCCCAAGTTTCTGGCAACGGTCATTGTAGGAAAACACTTTGAAAAATACGGTTTCGAAAAACGACCCCAAGCGCCCGACGATATCGAGCGCATGACCATATCCGGCAGTTATTCGCTCGCCAGCCTTGAACGGTCGGTGGGCCTGCCCACCGGAACCCTGAAGCGGCTGAATCCCGAACTGATTCAAGGCGCGACCCCGAGAGAAGGCGAATTCGCCATTGCGATCCCGAAGGGCTCTCAAGAAGTCATGCTCGCTGCCCTGTCGAAAACCAAGCAGGATACGGGGACCATGCTGGCCTCCGACACTCCCAGCGCCAGAAGATCGGGTGGAGGAAAAGTTCATGTAGTGCGGCGCGGCGATACCATATCCGGCATTGCCAAGAAGTACCGCGTGGATGAACGCGAATTGATGGCTTCCAACAACATCAAACACGCCAATCGCCTCTATACCGGAAAGAAACTTGTAATCCCAGGAGGCTCCAGCGAAGAACCTTCACCGGCCGTGGTTGCTGCCGTGGAAACGGATGCCGCCCCCAAAGGGGGGAACTCGCAGCAGTACAAGGTCAAGCACGGGGACACCTTGGGCGAGATCGCAACCAAATACGGCGTTTCCGTTGCAGACCTGCGCAAATGGAACAATCTTCAAAACCGGTCGCACATCAATGTGGGTGAAACGCTTGTGGTCGGCGGCTCCAGTTCCGGCGACGTTAAGCTCGCCAAGATTGACGATCCCGTTGGCGACACGGTGACTCATGTAGTGAAATCCGGTGAATTTCCGGCGGCAATCGCACAGAAGTACGGTGTGAAGGTCAACGATTTACTCGCATGGAACAAGCTCTCCAAAGATACCGTTATCCAGGTGGGAGACAAACTCGTTCTATACAATCCCACGGTCACGATCGACGCTTCCGTGAAGCCTGAGACCGAAATGGTGGGCACAACGGCGGAAATCGTGCCGGTTGTGTCAAATGCTGAATCCAATGCCGCCAAGGAAACCAAGCGCACTCACAGAGTGGCGGCAGGCGAAAGCCCCTGGATAATTGCCAACAAGTACGGCGTCAGCCTCGATCAACTCTTGGCATGGAATAGCATGACCAAGAAATCAACCCTGTCTGTTGGACAAGAAGTCATTGTCGACGGCGGCTCTGGCAATGATGCCAACACTGCTCCCACGGCCGCTGTCGCTACGCACAAGGTCGCATCCGGAGAAAGCGCGTCGGTCATCGCGCAGAAATATGGTATGTCGCTCAGCGCTTTTCTCGCGCTGAACAACATGACCCCCAAATCGGTGCTGAAGGTGGGCGAAAAGGTCAAAGTGGGGGGAAGCGGTAGCGCGGTGGCCCCTACGGGTCAAGCCTCCGATTCGCAACAAGGCAAGAAGTCAACACATACGGTCCGAAGTGGCGAAAGCCCTTGGACTATTGCCAAGAAATACAACGTCAGCCGGGACGTATTGTACAAATGGAACAATTGGACCAGCGATCCGTCGCTCAAGATTGGTGAAAAGATTACGGTCTACACCAAATAGTACCTCGCCGTGCATGCATTGGACTGACGTAACCGCCTCCAGGGCAGCCGCCCCAGAGGCGGTTCTCTTTCGTAGACTGTTGCGATGTATCATTCACTGCCATACTCCTATGGCAAAGACAACCGGATTGGACTCATGTACAAAAGTCTGAACGCCGCGAAGGTCATTGCCACTACGGAAACGTTGTGCAAGCGCATTCACGAACGCTTTCCCGACGCCAATCTTGCCCGCGTGTGCGATGAACTTCTCGATGTGGCACGAAAGGCGCATGACCGTGCCGCGTGGATTGACAGACCTAACTATGCACTGCGCGCGGCAAGTGCCTTCGTAATTCTGGCCCTTATTGGAGCATTCGTACTATTACCCATAATCTTGAGTGCCCCCGAAGGCGGATTGGGCATTGCCGAGTTTGTAACGGCGCTGGAAGCCGGCATCAACATCGTCATCCTCGGTGGTGGCGGCATATTCTTTCTGGTAACCGTGGAATCACGCATTAAGCGCAGAGAGGCTCTAAAAGCCATTCACGAGTTGAGGGCGCTTGCCCACGTCATCGACATGCACCAAATGCCCAAGGACCCCGGTCGCCTCTGGGACAATGAACCAACCGACACATCACCCAGGCTTCACCTCACTCCCTTCCAAGTGACGCGATACCTCGATTATTGCAGTGAAATGCTGTCGATTATCGGGAAAATCGCCGCGCTGTATGTGCAGCGGTTTCATGAGCCGGTGGTTCTGGAAGCCGCCAATGACATCGAGAATCTCGCAAACGGATTGTCACGCAAAATCTGGCAGAAACTCACTATCATTCAACACCGCAGACAGGCGGACTAATTGGGAAGAACCCATCGTCTCCAGCGACTAACGACGGTCGCAAGTCAACGACAAGAGACTGGACATCGTGGGAAGGGGAGACAAAGAAGGCATGTCAGCCCGGATTGGCGGAATTGCTCCAACTAAGATTCCGGATGCCTGTGCTGTTCTTCAAATTCCACCATGGCCTCTTCAATCTGTTCCTTGGCATCCATTTCCTGAATATGCTCGTTAGCTTTCCGGCGACCCTCTTGGCGGCGATCTTTGAATTTGATCGCAACACTATGTTTGCGGCGCTCGACAAATTGGCGGCGATCCGGCCAAATATTGCCATCCGCATCGCGAAAGTACCCCGGCTGAATATCTTCCTCTGACACGGTTACCCCCTCCCCTGATGGGTCGCAAATCGCTGAAACATGCCTCATACAGTATAAAAATCCCGCGCATACGATTCAAACAAGCTGTTTAGTTGCGCGATTCCCGTGCAAAAACGGCCGCACTTTTCTCCCATGCATTGACCGCCGCCATAGGGACCGGTATAGTGATGCGGAACAGACGAGCCAGTTTGTGTTCTCAGCGCATTCTCGGGGGAGGACGCCATGGAGTTCATTATCGGAGTCGGCAATAAGAAGACCGCCCAGCAGATTGTCAGCGAAGCCGAAAAAGTCTTACGGCATAAAGAGGGCGTGCCCAGAAAGATTATTTGCCGATCCAGCGCCGTCGAAATCATGGCGGAACGCGCCAACTTCGAAAGTGAGTTCGAATCCTTCACTGTCCGCGCGCGTGCCAAAGGGTATGCCCTAAAATGTATGGAATCCGCCGCGCAAAGTTATGGCGATGTATGCAGCCTCTCACAAGATGACGGTTGGCACGTACTAAAATTTCCATCCTCGCCGGAAGCCAGCTTGGAACGGGCACTGGAAGGGCTCGGCAAGTTTTCAGAGGAAGTAAACTTGCCGGAGGTTTGGCGCATTCGAGGCGACCTGTACCGGGTCGAACACCTCAGCACTGAACTCATCTTCAAGGCCATGGTCGAATACAAGGCCAGCGACATTCATCTCAGCCCGGGCCAACCTGCTTACTTTCGCGTAGATGGCGATACACACCCCAGTGAAGTCCTCGGGCGCGTTTCCGCAACCCAACTCACCTCCCTTATCCGCGAAATCGCCCCTGACAAAGATTGGAAAGAATTCGAGGAAACCAAGCAAGCCAGCTTCAACTACCACCAAATCGGCTTGGGCTATTCTCGCGTCTCGTGTTTCGTTAAGGCCGGTTCGCCACACTTGACCTTCCGGTTTCTACCCGAAACGATTCCGTCGTTCGAGGAATTGCACATTCCCCGTGACATTATGGAGACGCTTGCGCACTATCACCACGGCTTGGTCCTTGTCGTCGGCATGACCGGTAGCGGCAAGTCAACGACTGTTGCTTCCGTCGTGGATTACATCAATACAAACTACAGCTACCACGTACTTACCATTGAAAATCCCGTGGAATATGTGCATAAAAACAAGAAAGCCATCGTCTCCCAGCGTGACACGGGCATCGACGTCGCCACGTTCGGCCTGGCCGTGACCGGAGCGCTGAGGCACGACCCTGACACCATCGTTATCGGTGAAATGCGCGATCCTGACACCATTCGCTCCGCGATAAACGCAGCCGCCACCGGCCACTTGGTCATTAGTAC
Organism: Candidatus Hydrogenedentota bacterium; assembly: GCA_045863295.1. Taxonomy (GTDB): domain Bacteria; phylum Hydrogenedentota; class Hydrogenedentia; order Hydrogenedentales; family SLHB01; genus BTWA01. The sequence continues at coordinate 54,421 of BTWA01000015.1, read as the reverse complement.
CCTGCATTCCAACACGGCGTACGAAGTGGTCAACCGAATCGTCAGTTTCTTCGATCCCATCGAACGCGATTTGGTAAAGCTTCAATTACGCGACGCCCTCCGTTGCGTCGTCTGTCAACGGCTAATTCCTAAAATCGGCGGCGGACGAGTCCCTGCCATTGAAGTACTGTTCAATGATATTAAGGCCATCAATGACGGCATAATTGAGGGCGATACCGACGGTATTCGCGTGGGAATGCAGCAAACAGTGTCGCATTCATTTCTCTTCGAGTCCTATCTCCTGAAACTCTACAAGGACGGGAAAATCAACTTGGAGAATGCGAGGCTTTATTGCACCGACGTCAGCATCTTCGACCAGATGGTGATGGGTACATACACGGTTCCAAGACTGGAATCCATCAAAGCGGCCCATATGGGCCATTAATCCGGTCTTGCGGCATTTTCGTGTTTGGAACGCGTTTTTCCACAACTTATCCACACCGTGTGTCTGCTATTGTTCACGTGCCCTGAGACGGCACTTCTTCGGTGCTTCAACAAGGCCATTCGCTTAAACGCATGGAAACAGGATACTTAATGAGTTTTGTTCAGGGATCAATTCAGCCCTCGGCTCCAATCTTGTGCTGTATTGGTACTGTCATGCCTCCGTCGTCCACAGGTTTTCCACAACCCGGCAAATACAGCAATTGAAGATGTTATGTTTCAGTTACTCCATCGCTCCGCGTGCAAATACCCAATGAAATCATCCATATCGTAAGAACCTCAAACGGCAGTTCTAACGACAGGGGACATCCGTGTTACGAATCATCGCTGGCGAGTGGAAGGGATTGCGACTGGAAATCCCCAAGGGACCAAACGTACGACCCACATTGGACCGAGTGCGGGAGTCCTCGTTCAACATATTGGGCCAATCGCTCACAGGTCTACACTTTGCAGACTTGTTCGCTGGGACCGGCGCGAATGGCATTGAGGCCCTTAGCCGCCACGCCGCGTCATGTGTTTTCGTCGACTCCGACCTCCGCTGTATCGACACCATCAAACGAAATCTCGCCCACACGAAAGTACACAATCGAGCCCGCCTCATGCGTCTGAAGCTGCCAGCGGGATTGGAGGTGCTCTCCAAGAACGCCGGTCCTTTCGACGTGATTTACGCCGATCCGCCGTTCGATTTCTCCAATTACAGCGAATTGCTGAAAGGAGTGAGCACGTTCGCTCTTTTGAGTTCCGGCGGACGCGTCATAATTGAACATGACGCTCACGTGACAATGCCCTCTCAAGCAGGGGAGTTAACCTTAAACAGGGAAACCACATACGGGAAAACGCGACTTTCCTTTTTTTCTTGACAGCCCCAATCGCTTCCGGTATAGTGGTGCCGACACACAAGATATTGTCGAACGCAAGGAGTTGCGGTTCACATCTTGTGGTGGCCGAAGGGGAAATAAGGATTCGCCATGCGCTGTCCGTTCTGTGCTCACCTCGAAAGCAAAGTCGTCGATTCACGGTCATCCAAAGAAGGCGACTCCATTCGCCGTCGCCGCGAATGTTTAAAATGTGAAAGACGATACACGACCTACGAACGCATCGAAGAAGTAGCGCAGATGGTCATCAAAAAAGATGGCCGCCGAGAACCGTTTGACCGCTGGAAAATTAAGAGCGGTATACTAAAAGCCTGCGAAAAGCGCCCCGTGAGCCTCGACCAGGTCGAAGCCTTGATAGATGACTTGGAACGCCACCTGTTCAACTCTTCCGAACACGAAGTCTCCACCGATGCTATCGGTCAGGCTGTCATGGACCGTCTGAAACGCCTTGATGAAGTAGCCTACGTGCGATTTGCGTCGGTGTACAGGCAGTTCAAGGACCTCAACGAGTTCATGAACGAATTAAAAGACCTGCTCACCTGATTGGATAGAATCGACTGCGATTCACGGCACTTATTCCCTCGGTATTCCAGGGCATTCGAGTTCAACGCTTTCTTGCCAGCCTTGACCAGTCATGATTCACGCGGAACGACTGAGTTCCGCTGTCAACTAAACCTTCGTTTGCAGTCCTTTTGAACGCCCGCTACACTCACCCCCGCTACAACACGGGAGACTGGTCTGTACCAGCCTTCTTGGCGCTCACTCCGTAGTCGCAGGTAACTCTTTGATGGATTTGTTTAACTTGGAAAACGACGGCGCTTCAGCGGGACACGCCGTCGAAGGCGTATTCGACGAACAACTTTCGTTCGACAATGCGCTCATGCGGGCCCCCAAGGGGTTGTGTTCGGTCATCAAGCGCGACAATCGCGAAGAACCGTTCAGCAAAGCCAAAATAGCGGCTGCCATATTCAAAGCGGCGGAAACCCTGGGAGGACAAGATAAAGATAGGGCAACAAGTTTAGCCTCCGGCGTTGCCCTATACCTTGCAAAGAAAGCCGGCGCCGAAAAAGTGACTGTCGAACAGATCAATGACGCCGTAGAAAAGGTGCTGATTGAAATGGGTCACGCCCGCACAGCGCTTGCGTTTGCCCGCTATCGCGACAAACGCGATCGCATCCGCCGGCTCCGGCAGGGCGACATGCGGAGTCTGTTGAGCGAACTCCAGGAAGCCGGCTTGGAGGCTCAACCTGCCGCGCCAGCGGAGGATCCGGGCGGGATGATCGTGCGTACCAGCGACGAGCGCCTGACCGGCTGGGACCGCGAACGGATTGTCGAAGCGCTTCGCCGGGAAACCGGCATGGCGGAAGGACTCGCCCGGATTATCGCCCTCGAAGTGGAAGGCCAGATTCAAGCAGCAAGCGTTACCACTATTACCGCCGCGCTAGTGCGCGAATTGGTGGATGTTCGTCTGCTGGATCGCGGACTGGAAGAATACCGGCGTAAACATATGCGGTTGGGCGTACCGTTGTACGACGCCGAACGGCTGATCTGTACCCCCAATCACGGCGAACACGAAGGCCCCCAGGACCCCGTCGCAACAGATGTAACGCTTGCGCGCCATGTCAAGCGCGAGTACGCCCTCAACGAAGTGTTATCCCGCGAAGTAGCCGAGGCGCATTTGCGAGGCGAGATACACGTGCACGATCTCGGCCAGATAGACCGGTTCCACTCAGGGATTCATTCTCCCGGATTCGTCGCAAGGTTTGGATCGGTTCAATCTTCCAACGCCCGTTACGCTCGGCCGCCCAAGAGCCCGGATGGCTTGTTTGCACAGGTCTCGCAATGGCGTAACGTGCTTCGGAACCACTTTGCAGTACCGATCGAATGGGATTCCTTCAACATGTTTGCCGCACCATGGCTGGTCCAGCTCGATCATCGCGCTCTAACGGAAACAGCCTGTTTGTGGTCCATGGCCATGGCCGCGGAATCTCGAACCCGGCCCCACCTTGATTCGATGACGATGGATTGGGCAACACCCTTGTACATTGCAAACGAGCCCGCCGTGGGACCAGGGGGTGATCGCTTTGACGAATCGTACGCGCACTTCGAACCGACTGCTCAGGCGTTTATGCGCGCGCTGTTGGAGTTTCTGGTGCAAAACGGACGAACGCATTGCCCGCACCGGTTGAACATTCGGGTGACTCCCTCGTTTTTCGAGTGCCCGGATCACCAACAAGTACTGTTGTTGGCGTCATCCTGCGCGGCCATGGGGAGACCCGTGCGCTTTTGTTTCCAACGTTCAGAGCCTATGTCCGCTCTAGGTCCCGTTTGGCAGCCCCGCCAACTTGCTGCCCACCGGGTTACGCTGAATCTGCCCAGAGCCGCCTACCGTGCGTCAGGCGAGGAAGCATTGGACGCGCAGCTTGAAATACTGGTGCGATTGGCTGTGCACTCCGTCAATGAGAAGACCCGTTTCCTGGAAAAGCTGGCGGGATCCAAGGAGTTTGGTCCCTTTGCCCGCCTCGGTTTTGAATACGGCGGCGACGCGTATCTCGATTTGAATCGAGCCGTCGGAATTATCGGCGTCACTGGACTCGCGGAATGTATTTATCATTTAACCGGCAAGAACGTTTCAGAATCAGTCGACGCACGTGAGATGGCCGTCCGGATACTCCGGCGTCTGGCTGACCGGTGCGCTACCTATGCGGAGCATGCTTGTCTGAAATTACAGATCGACGAGTCGACCTCCCTGGCTATCTCGAGACGGCTGGCCAGTCTCGACCTGCACTATGAACCGGCGAAGGCAGCGGCCAACGTAAAGGCGGATCCACTGACCCAGGATGTCTACTACACGCCCGGAGCGCGTTTGAATGCGGCTCGAGATATCACAGCCCACGATCGAATGGAAATGGAAGGCCTCTTTCACGCGGTCTTGCAGGGTGCCGCAACAACCGTGATCGATTTGCATGAAGACAACGCTTCCGCGGAAACACTTGCGGGCTCCGTTCAGAACGCTTTCTTTCGCACACGGGTGAGTGCGCTGCAGTTTGAAATGGGCAATTCGCGTCAGTCAATGACGTAAGACGGCCCAGGAACGAGGGAATGCCAGTCAGGCGGCATTGGACGGTTTGGTCTTGCGATGGCGCGGGTCCGAAAACTCGTCGCGGACATGAGAGATATGCGTCGGCAAAAGTATGATGATGTCCGCGGCCGCGGCATCGACGATAGCCCGCCTGCGCTGCCCCAGACGTTTCATCAGAAGATATTTGCGCAGATTCTTCAATCTCACGGAACCCCGCCTTCCTCCCGGGCGACGCGCACCCGCGGTTCAGCGGCAATGTAGAGTGCGGGATCGATAGGTTTGCCTTGGTGTCTTACTTCAAAGTGCAGGTGGGGCGCTGTGGCCCGGCCCGTCTTTCCGACCTTGCCGATGACCTGTCCTTGATCCACCCTGCGGCCAACTTTGGCCTTTCGCTTGGACAGATGGGCGTACCATGACTCCAACCCATTTCCATGGTCAATACCGATCAGATTGCCGTAGCCGTTATCCGTACGGCCGGAATAGCAAACCCTTCCCGCACCCGCGGCAAACACGTCGGATTTATTGGGTGCCGCAATGTCCAACCCGTTGTGGTTCTTCAACGCCCTGGTCAACGGATCTTGCCTGGGACCAAATACCGATGTGACTGGATATCCCTTATCCGTGGGCCAGGCGCTGGGAATATGGGATTGGCTGGTCCGGCCCCCGCCGGTCACGCAACCGGAAACGAGTAGACCTAGGGCCAGACATGCGCCAATCCATGGCCGATTCATGGGAATTGGACTCCTTGGATCAGTAAACTGTTGTCGAAAATAAAACTAGTAACATATTTTTCAATAAAAACCAATTTTTGTCAACATATAAATTTTGCCAAGTTGCATTTAAACGTCGAAGAACACGAAACTGGATACGCCTAATCAACCGTAAATGTAAGGGGGTGCCATGCGGACTTCACTCTGCCTTTGCATTTTGCTCATTTCCTTCCTGGCAGTCGCCGCTTTCGCGGAGGCGACACTCGATTGGAGTGTCCGTGTGACCCACCACGAGCGCCACAACGCGTTTACCGATCTGGTTTACTGGAAAGGGCAGTACTACCTCGGATTCAGGCATGGCGAAAGCCATGCGTCCGGCGACGGCGAGATTCGAATTCTTCGTAGTGACGATCTCAAGGCCTGGAGTCCTTGCGGTCGGATCAAGACCTTGGGAGACGATCGGGATGCGCACTTCGCCCCGACGGAAGACACCCTTTACCTCTATTTCGGAACGTGGGACCTGCTGCATACCGACGGTCCCGAGTTGGTGGAACGAAAAAGCGTGAAGTCATTTGTCACGTCAACTACGGATGGGGAAAAATGGTCAAAACCGGTCGGCATCTACAAAGCGGGGTGGTGGGTTTGGCGCGTCCGGTACCACGACGGCAAGTTTTATGGACTTGCCTACACAGCGGTGCGCCCCAAGCCAGAAGTACGGGAAACACTTCTGCTTGTCTCGGATAACGGGGCCGCATTTTCGCTGGTAAGCAGCATTACAAAGGATCGCTTGCCCACCGAATCCGACATGCTGTTTGAAGCCGACGGATCCATATCCGTGGTGACGCGGATGGAAGACACCGTCAACGAAGCGTTTCTGTTTCGAAGCAATCCCGAACGAACGTCCTGGACAGGAAGTACCCTTGGCCAAGTCATTCATTCGCCGGTAGTAGTTCGTTGGAGTGACCGTGTATTTGTTTCAGGCCGGGGAAAATCCAACGGTGGTTTCAATACATCGTTGTGGGAAATCAAAGACGGCAAGGCCAACCTACTGTTGACCCTGCCCAGCGGCGGCGACACGTCGTATCCCGGGTTGATACCCGACCCCTCGGCCGAAGGCGGCTCAACCCCTCGGTTTTTCGTCAGTTGGTATTCCCAACACGAAACGCGCTCCGAAGACCGCCCGAGTGAATCGGATATCTATGTGGGTCAAATTACGGTGAAGTGACTATGTTGCACAATTGTTACCCGGCAATTGCGGCCTTGTATACGGGATCGATCTGGTCTGGACTTGCGATGGTCATGTGCAGGTCTCGAATAATGCCGTCGCTCAGCTTATAAATCCATCCGTGAATGGCAATTGCTTGGCCCCGTTCCCATGCGTTACGCACAACAGCGGAATGGCACACGTTGACCACCTGCTCAATGACATTGAGTTCACATAGCCGGTCCCATTGATCGCCTTCCCTCGACAGTGCATTCAGCCGATGCTGATGCTTCTCCTGCACGTCCTGCACATGCCGGAGCCAGATGTCGACGATGCCAAAATGTTCGCTTCGGAGCGCCGCGAGTATGCCGCCGCACCGGTAATGACCGCACACGATAATGTGTTTGACCTTCAACACATCAACAGCAAATTGCATAACGGACAGACAATTGATGTCCGTGTGGATGGCCAGGTTGGAGACGTTCCGGTGCACGAATATCTCCCCTGGCGCCAAACCGACGATAACGTTGGCCGGCACTCGGCTGTCAGAACAGCCGATCCAAAGGAATTCCGGTGTTTGTTGGTGGGACAACCGTTCAAAGAAGCCCGGCTCACGGTCTTCCATGTCCGCCGCCCAGGCGCGGTTATTCCGCAGTAAATGGTCCAAGTCGCCCATGGTTTCCCCCTGATGCCGTGTCAATAAATGCAAAGTTCCCCAAGACAACACCTAAAAGTGGCGAGGTATTTCTGGCGCATCGTCGCGGCGATGTCAAGCCGGAACCGGCTGCGAAACAGTCCAGCGGTACAGTTTACTTAGGCCAATAAGAAGGCTGCATATTCGAGTTATATGTGTATAATGCATTCGGTCGGGTACATGTAGTGTCGACTTGTCACAATTGGCCGGGCCGGGTGCGTTGTGTCCATGGGGAGCACGGTTGGAATTCGAGGGCGTGCGGCGAAATCGGGCACAGGTTCAGGCCGGAAAGTGTTCCATCGACAGTCCTGCAGGGTCTTTGGAGTGTGAATCGCCGTGCCAGAAGCAAAGCAACTCAACCTGGGCCGATTGCTGTATCCCGTCTTTATTGGTTGCACCCTTCTGCTCATCGCGGTTCTGGGCGTGTCCCTGTGGGGGAGCTACCGGGCCTACAATGATTTTGAAAGTGCCCGCCACACGAAGAATGTGCTGTTGGCACTCAACGATCTCCTCAAGACCTTAGTCGACGCGGAAACCAGCCAACGCGGATTTATTATTACGGGCTCTGACCGGTACATAGAGCGCTACACGCTCTCCCTGGAACGCCTCGAACCCCAGATCGAATTGTTGCGCGATCTCATCACGGGAAATGCTCAACAAGAAGCACAACTGGCTGCTTTGGAGCCGCTCATTCGCGAGAAACTTGCCGAAATGAGTGAGACAGTCGCTACGATGCGGTCTACGGGATTCGATGCGGCTCGCGGCATTGTACTTACTGACCGTGGCAAGACGACGATGGATCAGATCAGGCAGATCATTCGTGAGTTCTCCGACGAAGAAGAGCAACTGCTTGAGGCAAAAAGTATCGAAATCGCGTGGAGCACGCGCGTTACCGCGGCCACGCTGCTTTTCTCCACCCTCTTGATTCTGCTGGTGGCCGGTGCCGCCGGCCTCAGGGTACGGCGGGAAATCGTGATTCGGCACGAAATCATGAAGCGGCTGGAACAGTATACCGACGAACTCAACCGGTCCAACCAATCCCTGGAAGCGGCAAACGCGGATTTACAGCATTTCGCATACATCGCCTCCCACGATTTGCAGGAACCGCTCCGCTCCATTTCAGGGTACGTACAACTTCTAGGACGCCGATACAAGGAAAAGATCGACGACAAGGGTGTTGAATACATTGAGAAGTCCGTCGCAGCGGCCAAGCGAATGCAGCAACTGATCGAAGACATGTTGGCGTACTCACGGTTGTCCACCAAGGCAAAACCAATGGACGTAGTGCCACTGGCGAGCGTGGTGGACGATGCCCTCGCCAATCTGGATGCCAGCATCAAGCGATCGAATGCGGGTGTAACCCGAGCGCGCTTTCCTGCCGTACAGGGCGATCGGTCCCAATTACTACAGCTATTTCAGAATCTTCTGGGCAATGCCATCAAATTCCGGGGAGAACGTAAACCGGAAATCAAGATTGATGCGCGCAAGGGTCCCAACGGCTCGGGCGAATGGACCATTAGCATCGGCGACAATGGAATCGGATTTGATCCCCAGTACGCCGACCGGATCTTCCTCATGTTTCAACGGCTTCACACCCGCCAGGAATATCAGGGAACGGGCGTGGGGTTGGCCATTTGCAAGAAAATCGTGGAACGGCATGGAGGCCGAATTTGGGTCGAATCCACGCCGGGCGAGGGTACTACATTCTACTTCACGCTGAAAGAAGCAAGGGGAAACCTACATGATTGAGCAACATCACGCGCCAGTACACATTCTCATGGCCGAAGACAATCAGGATGACGTGGACCTCACCCGAGAGGCATTGCAGGAATCCAAGCTCGCAATCAACTTGCATCATGTGAAGGACGGGGTGGAGGCCATGGCCTTCCTGAGGAAGGAACCGCCCTTCGAAAATGTACCGCGGCCCGACCTGTTTCTTCTCGATCTAAACATGCCGCGCAAGGATGGACGGCAAGTGCTGGAAGAGGTTCGTGCCGATGACACTTTGAAGGATCTGCCCGTTGTGATCCTCACCACGTCCGGAGCTGAAGAAGATATTCTCAGTTCCTACAAGCGTCATGTGAACTGTTATATCCAGAAACCGGTCGACTTTGAACAGTTCCTGAAAGTGGTCGGGGCCATTCAGGATTTTTGGTTTGCAATCGTGCGATTGCCCCATCGGCATTAGGAAGTACAGCCTTACTGGAGAGTATCGATGACCGACCTCATCCGAATCTTGCTGGTGGAGGATAACCCGGACGATGCCGGGTTGCTCCGGGAGTACATAGGTGAGATTTCGAGAACTCGCTACTCCGTCGACGTGGCGGATCGAATGTCCGATGCCGCCAGTATGCTCGCCGATCGTGAGTTCGATGTCGTGCTGCTTGACCTGTCGCTTCCCGATTCCCACGGACTGCAAACGCTGGAGCGGATGCGCGCCATCAATGGGTTGATGCCCATCGTTATTATGACCGGTCTAAACGACGAATCCATCGCCCATCAGGCGGCCCGTGGCGGTGCCCAGGATTATCTGGTGAAAGGCCGCGTGGATCCTGAGATTATCGATCGCACGATCGGATATGCCATGGAACGCGCCCGAACCGAGGCGGAATTGCGAAAACATCGGGATCATCTCGAAGAGCTCGTGGCCCTTCGAACGGCCGACCTGCAGAAAAAGAACCAACAGCTCTCTCGGGAAATCGAACATCGCGAAAGGGCCGAGCAACGTTTGACACGGCTCGCAACCGCCATCGAATGCGCGGCGGAAGCCATCGTCGTCACCTCCGCCGACGGCACCATCGAATACGTAAATCCCGCCTTTGTCAATATGACCGGATATGCCGAAGGCGTAGCGCAAGGAAATAACCTGCGCATCCTCAAGAGCGGCCAGCATTCAGACGAGTTTTACAGGGAATTTTACGATTGCATCACCAGTGGCGCGGTATGGCACGGACAGTTCATCAACAAGACGAAGGCCGGCGAGTTTTACACCTGCGACACAACTGTCTCAAGCGTGTGCGATCGATACCAACGCATTACGGGCTACGTGGTGCTGCAGCGGGACGTGACGGAAGAACTGCGAATGCGGGATCAGTTGAATCGTACCCAACGCCTGGATTCGGTGGGTCAATTGGTGGGGGGTATCGCTCACGATTTCAATAATGTGCTTCAGGCAATACTCGGATACGCAGTCCTCAGCATGGACGAAGTTGATGAAGAGAGCGACTTGCACGCCAATCTCACCGGAATACGGGATGCGGCCGAGCGGGCCGCGGGCCTGACACGGCAATTGCTCGCGTTCAGCCGGAGGCAGTTGCTGCAACGCGAGCCATGTGCCCTCAATTCAATTATCAACAGCATGCTCGACATGTTACGGCGCGTCATTTCGGAAGACATCAGCCTGGAGTTCATCCCCGGTCACAACCTCGGAACTGTGGAGGCCGATGCAGGACAATTGGAACAAGTGTTGCTCAATCTATGCATCAATGCGCGAGATGCCTCACCGCGCGGAGGGCGCATCTGCATCGAAACGGAAAACGTACTTATTAACGGTTCCTATATGGAAAGCCATCCTTGGGCACGGCCAGGACGATTCATTTTGCTGTCCGTGTCCGATACAGGCACAGGTATGGCCCCGGAAGTCGCCGCGCATGTGTTTGAGCCGTTCTTTACCACCAAGGGAGAAGGCAAGGGAACAGGCCTGGGTTTGGCCACCGTCTACGGTATTGTAAAGCAGCACGATGGATTCATCCATTGCTACAGCGAGTTGGGAAAGGGCACCATCTTCAAAATCTACCTGCCCAGTTCGGAGCGGCTCGCCGTGGCCGTCGATCGCAAAGTGGAATCCGCCGCCGTGGGCGGACCTGAGACAATCCTCGTGGTCGAAGACAACAAGGTCCTGCGCGAACTGGCCAAGACAATTCTTGAGCGCTCCGGATATACGGTAATCGCTGCAGGCAACGGTACGGAAGCCCTTTCAATTATAGATTCCGACGAGACCATCAGTCTGATCGTTTCCGATATCGTGATGCCCAAACTGAGCGGAATGGACCTGTATCAACGCTTGCGCGAACGAGACCGGAATATCCCGATGTTACTTTGCAGCGGATACAGTTCACGCGTTGTGGCGTCGGATATCAAGCCGGGCAAGGACATCGACTGGATTCAAAAACCCTATGATCGGGACCAGTTGTTGAAGAAAGTCCGCACGCTCTTGAATAGAGCCTGAACACCCGCGGTCATGGCGCCTTCATGCGGAAAATGTTCGACGTGAATTCGCCTTGTTTCTTCACGTAGTAGATGTAACCGCCGGCGCTCCAACAGGGTTGCTCTTCGTCGTCTCCACCGCTTGTCAATTGCCGGGGATTGCCTCCGTCCGCGTCCATGACCCAAATGTCGTTGTTGCCCGCCCGGTTGGAGGTAAACACAATGGACTTGCCGTTAGGCGAGAACGCGGGATGCTGATCGTCTTTTGCATCCGTCGTCAACTGGGTTTGCAGCGAACCGTCGGCGTTCATGACCCATATATCCTTATTCTTCGTGCGGTCCGATACGAAAACCAGTTTCTTGCCATCCGGCGAAAATCGCGCCTGATCGCCCTCCCCAAGTTGCTTCGCATTGTTCGCGGCGCCCTGTGTTGCCGAATAGGCCACATGCTCGTTTGTCCTCAATGGCACCAACTTGTCCGGCGCCGTTGTAAACGAGATCGCCCCGCTGCGCGATACACACGGAAACGATTCCACATGGTCGCGATCAGTGATCTGCAAGAAACCCTCTTTGCCCTGGCGGTCGGTGACGTACAGATCGCCGTTGCCAGTCCGCTTCGAGGAAAACACAATCTTTCTGTTGTCCGGAAGCCAATGGGGGTGCCGGTCGTCCTTTTTGCCCTGAGTCAGCTGTGCAATGCCCGACTCGCCAAACGTGTACAGAAAAATGTTAAATGTACCGGTGCGATTGCTTGAAAAGGCCAGGTGGTTTCCATCTGGCGAAACCATGGGATCCACGTCCCGCTTGTCGCCAAAAGTGATTTGTTTGATTTCAGTCTGAGCCAACGCAGGCAGAACGGCCAGAATCGCGGCAACGGATCCAATACAAATAGTGCGCATCGTGCGTTGACCTCCTTGTGATGATTTCATGCTACCATCATGGGCTGTGCCGCGCAAATGAAGGTGGATTCCATCGCCGGTGCAAATGCCAATTGGCGGGAGTAATCAATGTATATTCGGTTTCTGTTCCTTCTCTCGTACTGCGTAACAAGCCTGAGCGCATATACGGATACGATTACCATCACCGATGCAGCAGAAATTGGATCCCTTCCAGGAGCCACGCTAGGCGGTACTCTGGTCGTACAATTTGCCGGCCGTATAAAGCCGCACGAGAATTGCAGCTTCGCCATAGTTTCCCAGGAAGTCACGGCGATTGAAGGTAGATATGACTCAATCATATTGCCCGAAGGTTGGCTTTGCGACACGGAATATACGTCGGACAATCTCATTCTCAGCAACTTCCGCCCCAATCACGCGCCGGCCTTTCCCGGCGCAGAGGGTTTCGGAAAGTACACCATAGGCGGGCGCGGCGGAAAGGTAATCCACGTGACCAACCTCGGCGATAGGGGGCCAGGTAGCCTGCGGGCCGCAATCGAAGCCGAGGGCCCACGCACAGTTGTGTTCGATATCTCTGGGACGATTCCACTCGAATCAGAATTGGAAATTGAGAATCCTTTCATCACTATCGCAGGCCAGACCGCGCCCGGTGACGGCATTTGCGTAAAGAACTACCAAGTAAAAATCGACACCGATCAGGTTATCATCCGGTATATGCGGTTCCGGCCGGGTGACGAGTTGAAGGTGGAGCAGGACGGTTTAAGCGGTGAGGGGGATCAGATTATCATCGACCACTGTTCCGTCAGTTGGGGCGTCGATGAGACATTCTCGTTCAATAAGGCCTCCAACTTCACAGCACAATGGTGCATGATCACCGAGAGTCTCTACCACTCGGTTCACAAAAAAGGCAATCACGGCTACGGCGGCCTCTGGGGCGGCCCTGGAGGTTCCTTTCATCACAACATTCTCGCCCACCATTCCAGCCGCAACCCGCGCGCATCGGGCAATGCGGAATCCGGGCTGCTCGACATGCGAAACAATGTCATCTACAACTGGGGATTCAACAGCGCATACGGCGGGGAACTCTGGCCGCGCAATTGGATCAACAATTACTACAAGTCAGGCCCCGCCACCGGTGACAGCGTGAAAGACCGCATCTTTTTGCAGAAGGCCGCGCAAGGGAAAATGTATTGCGACGGCAATTTTGTGTTTGGTTTCCCCGAAATTACGGCAAACAACTGGGCCGGCGGAATCGACTTTGCCCCCGACGGCGAAGCGACAGAACTAACGCTGCGCGTGAATGAGCCTTATGTCGTGGCCCCGGTGACCACGCAATCCGCTGAAGAAGCGTTTGAACTCATACTCGCGCAAGCCGGGTGTTCACACCGGCGCGACAGCGTCGATGCGCGGATCATCGAAGAAATTCGCAACGGCACCGCACAATTCGGCGCTACGTACGGCGGCGGGAAGAAGGGAATCATCGATTCGCAAAAGGATGTAGGCGGATGGCCAGGATTGATGAGTGAATCTGCACCTGCGGATACGGACCAAGACGGTATGCCAGATACTTGGGAGACTGAGCAGAATCTGAATCCGTCGGATCCTTCGGATGGGGCCCGCTATGATGAACCGAGCGGTTACACCCAGCTTGAGCGATATCTGAGTCGCCTTACGGCTTCGTAACGTCAATTGCGCAGTCGGCGAGCGTTCAAGAACCGAATGGCGTCTGATTGACTGTCATTCAGTTCTGCTTCGTGAAGTTTCAGCACCGCCGACTCCAAGTAAAACAGCGGCGAATGCGACCCAAACAACACACGTTCCAGCGGCAGATACGTCAGCGCCTTTGCCACACCCGCGACGCCTTCCACCGTGGCAATATCGAAATAGACATTTCCTGCCTGCGACAGCGCCGTGGCCCGCGCACCGTTCACGTATTGCAGCGCGTTCAGTAGCACGACCTGTACACCCGGTGCCTGCTCCAACACCCCCGCCAGGGGAGCGACATCGACATTCGGCACGCGTACTAGCGGATGCATCATGCGCTCGTCTTCCATCAACACAGCGATTTGGACGATGAGCCCGCGTGCCGCCCCTTCTTTCAGCAGCGCCGCGAATTTAGAGTCAGTCAACGAATACCCGTGATAATTGGGATGCAGCCGGATGCCTGGCATGGCGTAGTCTTCGGCGCAACGCCGCAAGTCTTCCTCCCAATCCGGCAATGTTGGATTGACCGCACCAAACGGTATCAGGATATCCGCGTATTCAGAACAAGTCTCGGCCAGACGGGCGTTCACACCGCCGAGGTCCTTGTACAGAACAGCATCAAAGCTCCCGGCCCATGCCTCGGCTATGCCGAGTTTCTTCAACAGGTCGACAAGCCCGTCCGGTGCGTCGCCGTTCAACCGCCGGAAAGGCCAGCGGTCCAGATACACATTCACATCGAGTAGCGGCATGTCATGGGACATGCTGGATCGCCTCCAGGACGTGGCCGGGATCCATGGCCGCGCTCACACCTTCGAGTTGCGTCTCCGCCGTGCCCGGTTGCAGCGCTTTGCCCGCTTCTTCATAAAAAGCGTTGCGCGTAGCCTTGTCCCGGAATTGCGCCTTCGCCCATTCGCTGACAAATCCAATCCTCGCATATTTCTGCAAGCACGTGTGGCCATACAGGATGTGCGCACCGCGCAACGCCGGTTCCACCAAAGGCGCCATCTCCGGCGCATGGAAATCATCCACATGCCGCTGGCCATGTGCGTTCATTTCCGTGCCCACCACCAGCGGCCAGCCGCGTCGTTCCGCTTCAGCGACAATGCGATGTAGTTCCGATACCTTGGCTGCGCGTTCAACAGCATCCTTGAGATTCCAGTTGCGATCCGGAATGATATTGAGCATGAACACACCGGCATGTTCCATCGTGTCCAACAATTCCGTCATCGCCTTTTCACCCGCTGTAACTCCATTCAGCCACGCATACGTGGGAATGGCCCCCTCCGATGCGATAAAGGTCGCCACCGTCGACAGCAACGGAAAGTCCTTGCCCTCGGGCTTCACATACCCGACGCCGCCAGCCTTCATCAGCTTCGCACGAATCAACCCCTGAAACTCCGGCGGATTGGAAGATAATTCGCGAATCTTTGCTTGGTCCGTCTTCAGCATGTCCGCCCAAAACGCGACCCGTTTGTCCGTATCCCGAAAGACGGCTTGCGCCTTCAGTTCATACGCCGTGCATAGATGCCGCTCCGTCGGATTCCCATTCGGCGTCAACGGCAACACGTCCGAGTCAAAATCCACGGCAGCGGGGGAGAGATACTCGTTGATCCGCGCGACCATTCCTCGGTTGCGTTCTTGTGCCGTGTTCTTGAGCGACTCAAGCGTAGCCGTGTCGCTCACCCGCGAAGAGACAAATCCTTCCCCTTGAAAATAGGCGATTCCCGGTTCCCCCGGCGAATTGATCTCGCGGTCGGCAAATTCCGGCACGAACACCCGCGTTTCCAAGCCCGCACACCCACGGACGCCCACCCGTTCGCACGCCTCCAGGAATTCATCCACGGCATCCAGCACGTCAAAATCAACGATTCCCACCGCGGCAAGGCCCTCCTTGCGCGCCCACCACGCCAGGTAGCTCGGCGAATACCCGTACCCGTTGTAGGAAAAGAAAGTGTGGCAATGCAGGTTCACCGCCCGCCTCGGCAACCCGCCCGGCTCGTCCTCCGCCAAGAGGCTGTCCAAGGCCGCCTTGCGTGCGGCAAGGTCGAAATCCATCAAATTGTGTTCCGTTCGTGCTGACAAATCTCAAATCCTTTCACGTACAACTGCCACGCACGCTCTCTTGAGCGAACTGGCCCATTAGGGATAGATAAGGATATCCTAACGAACAGAGGGGCCTTCAATCGAACAGATGATGGCTCACCCATCGAGCTGGGGCCGGATTGACCCCAGCCTCCCGTTGCGGGATAACGGGTTACAACCTTCGTTCGGGATTGCTCAAACCTTCTTCGACCGTCTGGCGTCTTAAGGCTGGAAAACGGGTAAGCGACAGTTGAAGGAGGCTGAGTGACGCAAGCTTCGGAATGCGCCGGCGCGCAGATAGGCGTGCCCGAACCGCGGGGGTTGGATGGTGACCGGCCCCCGGGGCGGCGGCAGCAGGAGAATCGGGGTTTGGAGATCGGCGACACGTCCAGACTGGACGAACTACGCCTCGTGCGCCAGGCTCAAGCAGGCGACATGCGCGCCTTTGAGCAGCTCTACCGGGATACGGTCGGGCGCGTGTACGGGTTGTGCCTACGCATGTGCGGCGAAGCGTGGCTGGCCGAGGAACTGGCCCAGGACGCCTTCGTGCGCGCCTGGGACCGGCTCGACAGCTTCCGCGCCGACAGCGCGTTCTCGTCCTGGGTCTATCGGATCGCCGTGAACGTGGTGCTCACCGAACACCGCGCCAAGACCCGGCGCAACGCCAAGCACGCCGAAGCGGAAGACAATACAGGCCGTCATCACGGGGCCGCGCCCCGCACGCCGGAACTGCGGATGGACCTGGAAGCGGCCATCGCAACCCTGCCGGACGGTGCACGCGAGGTCTTTCTCCTTCACGATGTCGAGGGATACAAACACGAGGAAATCAGCGAACTCACCGGAATCGCGCCAGGCACGTCGAAGGCGCAACTGTTCCGGGCGAGACGACTGCTGAGGGAAGCGTTAGCACTATGAACAGAGCAGACTGGGAAGAGCGGTTGAACGATTACGTGGACGGCCTCATGGCTCCCAGCGAAGCCCGGGACTTTGAGGAAACCGCGTTGAAGGACCCGGAAGTTCGAGAGGCCGAATGCCGTCTCCGCTCTCTTTTGTCGGCAGCGAAGGCCCTGCCCCGTGAGGTTCAGCCCTCCTGCGATTTGTGGGGGTGCATTGAAAGCCGCCTGTCCCGGCGGTGTGCCTCGCGGTCCTACACCACGCCGGTTCCACACGGGTCACCCGCACCGCAGCGTCACCATCGCTGGGCGCGGTGGGCGGCACCGGCGCTGGCAGCGGCCTTCGCTTGCGTTTTTGTTGCCGGGTTGATCGCCCGTGACATGTTGCAGGGCAGTACACCACCCGGACTCGTGGGTTCTTCCGCCGCCGCCCCAGCATTGACTCCTGCAATTGAACAGGAGTTTGCCAAGGTGGACGCCGAGTACGCAGAAGCACGGAGCGCGCTCCTGGCCGCGCTCGCCCAATCGGACTTGCCGGAAACGACGATCGAGACGTTTGTCGCCAATCTAAACATCATCGACGATGCCATCTCAGAAACTAGGCTGGCATTGAAGAATAATCCGGAAAACGGACAACTCATGCGCAGCCTGGTTGCCAGTTACGATCGCAAACGCGCTCTGATTCAGGAAGCCACACAGTGGCCGGATAGAGACGATACGGAGACAGTTCAATGAATGCATGGATTCGTGCCGCGGCATTGGTCTGGATGGGATGCGGTGCAGCCGCATATGCCGATGTCGCCATCGACAAGTTTCTCGAGGGCAGCCCAGACGGTTCAGTAACCGTGGAGTGCATCAAAGGGTCCGTCACCATCGAAGGGTGGGACAAAAACGAAGTCCACGTGACCGGTGTGCAGCCGAACGGCGTGGAACGGATCGATTACCTGAGCGACAACGGCGATGTGACCATTAAAGTGATCTATCCCAAACGCTCCCGCAGTGCGGGAGAAGCCGTCATTAACGTCAAGGCCCCCATGGGGAACGAAGCAAACGTCGGCGTGGTCAGTGCCAAAGTGACGATCACGAATATGCTCGGTGGCGCGACAATAAAGGGGGTTAGCGGCAAAGTAGAAGTAAAAGGCGTCGAAGGTCCCGTAATCGCGAATACCGTCAGCGGAGGCATTACCATCGACTCGCCTGCATCGGAAGTGCGTGCGGGCACGGTCAGTGGCAGCATCTCCATTGCCAATACCATGGGTGACATCTATACCGAAACCGTGAGCGGATCGACGCGCATTGAAAGCAACCACTTGCAGGATATCGATTGTGAGTCAGTTTCGAGTTCCATCCAAATTAAGGGCAAGTTCGAAACGCCGGGAGAAGTTGAGTTGGAATCCCACAGCGGCTCGCTTACGGTTTTCGGCGGCCCCATCGCCAAGCTCCGGGCGGAATCCATGTCCAGCAGCGTCAAGGCCGAAATCGAACCCACTCCCGATGCCGATATCGAAATGAGCAGCTTTAGCGGAGGGGTTGGGCTGTATCTCCCGGCTGATATCCAGGCCGAATTCGAATTGGAAAGCTTCAGTGGCAGCATCAACATTACAGGTATCACTGCCGCGGAAATGAACAAGTCCGCCCGCCGCATCGAATTTGAAACCGGCAACGATCCCGATCTGAAAATCGAGGCCACGTCATTCAGCGGCAGTGTCAGCGTGGAAGGGAAGTAACCGGTTCAACGGGTCGTATTGATCCCGGAAATCATGCGTCCCTCTCACCCCAGCGTCCAGGGCGCGCGATAGTCATAGTGCAAATGCTCGTTCGCGGATTCGGGACTCGTAATCCGCTCCTGCTCCGCATCCCACGCAATGCGTGCGCGCATTTCAAGTGCGATGTTGCCCAAATGCGCGATGGTCACCGAACGGTGCCCAATCTCTACATCGGCACACGGCAGTCCGCGCGACTTGATGCACTCCAGCCAGTTGCCGATGTGCGCGATGGTAGGGTCGACGGTATCGCTTTTGGCTTCGGCCGGATCGGTGCGAGGCTCTTTGTCCTGAAACTGTCCGCCCGCTTCGGGCACAATCCAGTAACGGCCCGTGCGGGCATAGAGCGTGCCCTTCGTTCCACGCAACTCAATCTCCGCGCCTTCTGGGAGCATGGGATTGCCTGCGGCTTCATATTGCCCGAACAACATTAACCGGCCGGAAGCGAACTCAAATGTCGCCTCCATTGTGTCGGGTATCGTGCGGTCGTCGTCTACGACGAACCGGCCGCCGTGCGTCGAAACCGATTCGATATGTTCCTCGTTCATCAGCCATCGCAAGAGATCGAAATAATGCACGCCCCAATTCGTCATTTGCGAAGAGTATTCCTTCCACCACCGAAACCGGTACGGCGCTATGTTCTCGCGGTAGGGCCGAACTGGGCGCGGGCCGAGCCACATGTCCCAATCCAAATCCGCCGGCGGTGCGGCATCCTGCGCCTTGCCCATGCCATTGGGCCACATGTTACTGAGGCGGTACGCACGCGCGAGAACGACTTTGCCAATCCGGTCGTTTTGAACCAAGTCGCGTATCTCAGCGTACATGGCCGACGAACGCCGTTGCATGCCCACCTGCACGATTCTATTCGTTCGCCGGGCGGTTTCCACCATCTTGCGTCCCTCGACAATGGTGAACGACAACGGCTTTTCGCAATACACATCGTATCCGGCTTCGCACGCGTGGATAGTCTGCAGCGCATGCCAGTGATCGGGGGTGGCAATCATAATCGCGTCGCAGATCTTGGCATCCAACAGGGCGCGGTAATCATTAAAGGTCGTCGGCGTGCCGCCCAACTTTTCTTTCCACTCGTTCAGGTGGGGTTCATAGACGTCGCACAGGGCGGTGATCTCCGCATGGGAATGTGGCTGCGCCCGTTCGATAATTTGCCCGCCACGGTTGCCCGTGCCGATAACGCCAATGCGTATCTTTTCATTGGCCCCGTACGCGCGGGACGAAGCCAACGCCGACGTAAGGCCAGCCGCACTCGCCATGACAAAGTTCCGGCGTGAGAGATTACTATTCATGATGTCTGCTCTCCTGGATTATTTCCCTTCATAATACAGCGCGTGCAAGGCGATGCCAAGAATACGTGGAAGGCCGATAGCAAATTCCAATTCGCGCGGCGTCCTGTTATGCTTGTTACTTCCAAGCGGGACTGGTGCATCCCGCCGGGTTTCCCGAAACTCAATAGCTCGCATAGGAGAACCGTTTGTCATGAAAGAACGTACTGGAGACCTCACCTTCAAGGGCAATCCGTTGACCGTATTCGGCGACAAAGTAGCCGTAGGCGGATTGGCCCCGGAGTTTACGCTGCTCGCCGCCGATCTCTCGCCCGTTTCGCTGAAGAACAGCGCGGGAAAGGTCCGCTTGCTCAGCGTCGTGCCCTCACTGGATACGCCCGTGTGCGACACGCAGACCCGGAAATTCAATGAGTCTATTGCCGCGTTCGGCGACAAAGTCGTGTGTTATACCATCAGTTCCGATCTGCCATTCGCGCAAAAGCGCTGGTGCGGCAACGCAGGCGTGACCAATGTGCACACGTTGTCGGATCACCGCGACATGAACTTCGGCAACGCTTACGGCACCCACATCAAGGAACTGCGCCTGGAACAACGGTCTGTATTCGTGATCGACGGCAACGGTACGGTCCAATACGCAGAGTATGTGCCGGAAGTGGCGCAAGAGCCCAATTACGATGCGGCTCTGGCGAAGGTGAAAGAACTTGCCGGCTGATTCGCCCTTTTGCACGACACCCCCAGACACAATCTGGGGGTGCTCTTTTTTCACGCACACAGGAGGCTTTTGTATGAATGCCATACCCCGCTTAATTGCCGTCGTAGGGATGTGCGCCATCTCCCTTGCGGCCGGCGCGCAAGCAACCAAGACGGTTGATGCCCCCGCGGTTCCTGTCACGATTGGCGTACTCCTCTATCCTGGTTTCGAAGTGCTAGATGTATTTGGCCCGGTGGAGATGTTTCTCAACCTGGGATCCTCGCGTGTGCGTGTTGTCATGATCGCGGAGCAGGCCGGTGAAATAAAGGCCGCACCATCCGCCGGTCACGCAGGCGAATGGGCTGGCCCCAAGGTCATTGCCGAGTATGGTTTCGCCGACGCGCCACCCATGGACATCCTGATGGTCCCGGGCGGTATGGGGACGCTTCAACAGCTGAATAACGAAGCCTGCCTGCAGTTTCTGCGAGAACAATCCGAGAAAGCGAAATACGTGACCTCCGTTTGTTCCGGCTCAGCGCTGTTGGCAAAGGCGGGAGTGCTGGACGGGCGAAAAGCGACATGCAACAAACAATACTATGGCATGCTTATCGGCAACGGCCCGAATGTCGATTGGCAACCGAAAGCCCGATGGGTGGAGGATGGAAAGTTCATCACGTCGTCGGGCGTGTCGGCGGGCATGGACATGGCTTTGGCGGTGATTGCGAAGCTCTTCGGTGAGGAGGCGGCTCAATCCATCGCCAAGGGAACCGAATACGTCTGGAACTCGGATCCGGCCAACGACCCGTTTGCCAAAGAGGTCAATCCCAAGCCCTAAGTCCGATATACGCAAAATGGCCGCGGGGACCGGTAGCGGTGAGTCCCTGCGGCCATTTCCAAAGGAAGGAGGTTCCTTTTACTTCCTGGGTTCAAAAATCGCGTTAAAGTAGCTGGGATCGTCCAATTTCGGAAGTTCCTGAACCAGGAATCGGTTCACCTCATCCTCTGTGATCTGCTCCGTCACTGCCCGGGAAGGCAATTCCGGCTTTTCGAGATCCTCATCGGGTTGCGGCTCAAATCCGAGTTGGGTCTCGTTATTCAACGCATCCGCAATCAGTTCCGGGTCCAGCCGGTCGATCAACTGCTCGATCCGGTCTTCCAGGAATTGATTCAATGCCGTCATCAAATGTTCGCGACGCTCTTCGCGTCCGCCTTCCATCATCGTTTCTTTGTGCAACGGAAGGGCTTTTCCGCAGAAAATCGCTACAAGGCCATTGCAGCTCGGGCAAGGACCGATAATCAGCGATCCCAGTGGTGGAATTGCGATCTGTCCTTGGACCCCGCAATGCGGGCACTGCACTTGGATAATCGAGAGCATCTTGTCCGGTCCCTTTCTGACGATAAGTGCATCTGGCGGTATTTTATCATGACTATGTCTAAAAAGCAAATTGCCTTCTAGATTTTATTGATTCAAGTATCGGATATACAGTCGATCGGGCCGGATGGTGCGGGGCCACGACGCTCCGTATGTGTACCAGCTAGTTAATATATACCAGCAAGTATAGAAAACCGCAAGTTGACACTTCGTCCACGTTCACGATTTGTACCTAAGGCCTTGAGGGGATATGGCTTAAGCGATACGGGGGACAGGAGTGCCCTTTTAGTGGCGCACAAGAAATGGGTACGGCTACTTTCAGGGGCGCAACCGGTATTGCACCGGCACTGAAACTACGACAGTTTACCTTGGAGCGCGTCCAGTATCGCCTGCGCTTCCTGATTATCCGTGGTTTCCCGGGAATGCCAGTCCGGGTAGGTCAGCAGGGTGACGCCGTAAATTTGATTCAGCGTCTTGATGCTCACTTCGGTGGAGGTGCCGGAAATCGGTTTCAGCGTAATTTCCAGTTCCGTTCGCCGCGGGGTAGCAATGTAGAATTCGCGCTCCATCTTCGTGTAGGCCACAAAGCGGCCGCGTTTGTCGCGGGTGTACATATCGAGTTCCAATTCCCGCAGCACCGCCTTGGTCGCCTGCCATGTATCGTCAAACGGCGCGTTGATTGTGATCGTGTCCACGATCGCGAATCCGGTGGTATCTTGTTTGGCGCGGGCGCACCCGGACACCATCGAAACACCGGCCACAGCGGCCAAGAGCAGGCATTGCGTGAATCTCATACCGTATTGTTCCCCATACGTTTGCGTGAGTTTATCACAGCACCTCCCCGTGATCAACGGGGAGGTGTGGGCCGATTCATTGAAAGCCTCACGCCAGATCACTGTCCCCTTGATTCACTTTCTCTTGTGCAAGGGAATTGGATATGCCGGATTGGGGATGGATCCTTCTTTTCCCTGTCATCATTAGTGTCCGTGCGTTGCATCGCCCTTAGGAAATTGAAACAAGGGGTTTTGATGGATTTGCGCTGTATGCACAGTTTGGTTGCGCCTTTCATGGTGCGGCCGAAAGCGGGGAGGGGGCTGGTTTTCGTTGTGCCATCCTGAATTGGCTTCCGTCGGCAACCACACAGTACTATTTCGCCCACGTGGGTATTGGGCCTGAAGTTCGGCTACCTCCTCAATTTCAGTGAGGCTGTGCTTAAGGATGGCATTACCCGCTGTGTGAATCGGCTGGAAGAGGAGTTCCCGCTGAGACGCGGACACGCAGAGAAATGAACATCAAAAGCACGCTGCGCCTAAATGCCTCAGTGGGAGAGGTGGCCTCATGACTCTGGAAACTTTCGTCGAGAAGTTCGATCTGTTCGCCGACACGCCTAAAGATGTAGTGGTGAGGATACTTATCGCCCTCGCCGAACAACGGCGTAACGTGGCCAAAGTAGGCGAACTGATAGCCTTGGTGGACCAACTGGAAACACAACTCACCGCCTTCCGCACCGCTTTATCAAACCTTCTCAACGCCATGGTCGCGGACCCACGAACTGGAATTGATCTGTCACCATGAATAATCCACAGAGCATCACCGCCGGTATCGACGTAGGCGGCAAGAAAAAGGGCATCCACGCCGTCGCGCTTCAAGACGGTGCGTATTATGATCGATTTCACTCCTGCGACGTAGCCCAAATCGTCGAATGGTGCCGCACTAGGTTGCGTGCGCGGGTGGTTGCGATAGATGCGCCCTGCCGATGGAGCTTGGATGGCCGAGCACGGCCTGCCGAGTGGCAATTGATGAGCGAAAAGATCATGTGCTTCTCCACGCCCACGCGCGCCGCCGCGATCGGCCATCGCACCAACCATTACGGGTGGATGTTGATCGGTGAAGCGATCTACCGTGCATTCGAATCCACGCATCCGCTGTGCCTGGCGTTGCCTGTGAATCGGAATGCCAATGTCTGCCTGGAGACGTTTCCTCATGCCATTACCCACGCGCTGGGAACGCCTCCAATCACCGGACGAAACAAACGCCGGGATCGTATTGCCCTGCTCCATGCCGCCGGTATCGACACAACCACCCTCACCAATATCGATTGGATCGACGCCGCCCTCTGCGCGCTCACCGCGCACCGAGCCGCCATCGGTGCCGCCTGCAAAGCCTATGGTGAACCAGAAACGGGGCTGCTCATCGTGCCGTGTATATCCCAAACCGTTGGTTGAGAGATTGGTGGTGGGCTGTCGACCACTGGCCCGACCCGGGGCATCGGTTGGGCTGGGAATCGTGGCTTCAACTGGGGGAATTGTTCTGCCCTTACAGGGCGCAATGCGGTAAGGGAGTGTTCGTAAATCCCAGGGCGTTGCCCTGGGCTGTTTTGTTATGGCCTTTCAGGCCGGGATGTGGCGGACAAGGCGAAGGGCGTCGGCCGGGGTGCGGCGGGCAAGTCGGAGACCGACTTTGAGGGAGGTGTTTTTGCGGGTTTGGGTGGGGTTTGGTAGAATATTTTGTAAATCCGTTTAACTAAAAGGGTTGTGGCTTTGTGAGCGAGGAAGATTTGGGGTTGGAGACGCCGATCGCGTCGGTGTTGCTGGTGGATCGTGATCCGGAAGTGGTGCGTCCGGTGATGGCATATTTGTTGGAGCGGGGGTATCGGGTCGATGAGGTGGATGATGGGGAGAAGGCCTACAACCTTTTGGACAGCCGTCCGTTCGACGTTCTGATCACGGAGTTGAGCGCACCTAGGATCAATGGCATGCGCTTGATGGCATTGGCGAAAGACAGGAATCCTGAAATCTGCGTGGTATTGATTGCACAGCAGCCGGATGTGGCGCGGGCGACGGAGGCGATGCGGGAAGGGGCGTATGATTTTCAGACGAAGCCGCTGAATCTGGGCAAGTTGGAGGCGGTGATTGAGCAAGGGCTGGGCCGGCAGCGGCTGGTGCTGGAACAGTTTGAGTTGAAGAAACGGCTGGACGAGCAGTTCGGTTTGGGGAATCTGATTGGCAAGTCTCGGAAGATGACGCGGGTGTACAGCCTGATCAGGCAGATTGCGCCGACGCGATCGACGGTGTTGATTCACGGCGAGACCGGTGTGGGAAAGGACCTGCTGGCCCAGGCGATCCATACGAACAGCCCGCGGCGAGACGCGCCGTTTGTAAAGCTGGATTGTGCGAGCATCCCCGATGCGTTGGTGGAGAGCGAATTGTTTGGGCATGTGGCGGGCGCGTTTACGGGGGCGATTCAATCCCGCAAAGGCCGGTTTGAAGTGGCAGACAAAGGGACGTTGTTCCTGGATGAAATCGGCGAGTTGAGTTTGCCGTTGCAGGCGAAGTTGTTGCGGGTGCTGGAGAATCAACAATTCGAGCGGCTGGGGGACTCGCGGACGTTGTCCGTGGACGTGCGTTTGTTGGCGGCAACGCACCGGTCGCTTGAGGATATGGTGAAAGCGGGGACGTTCCGGGAGGATTTGTATTACCGGCTGCGGGTGGTGACGATTGCGTTGCCGGCGTTGCGGGAGCGTCGCGAGGATTTGCCGTTGTTAGTGGATCATTTCTTGCGCGAGACTAGCCGGGCGAATCAGCGCGAGGCCGCGGGAATTACGCGGAACGCGATGGAATTGTTGATGCGGTACGACTGGCCGGGGAATGTGCGTGAGTTGCGCAATATCATCGAAGGGATGGTGGTGTTGTCCAAGCCTGGCAAGGCAATCGACGTGCAGGACATCCCGGTCCATGTGCGGAAGAGCACCACGCCCGAAATCGGGGAAATCCGCATTCCCACGGGGACGCCGATGAGCGAGGTGGAGCGTATTGTGATTGAGGAGACGATGAAGGTGTGCGGCTTCAACAAGGAGACGTGCGCGAAGACGTTGGGGATAGGGTTGCGTACGTTGTATCGTAAGCTCAAGGAGTACGACATTCCATGAGGGATGCAACGGTATGAACGCGCGCCAGATTGCGGAGAAGATGCGCACGGGCCGTACGCGCAAGGAGGTCATGGCCTCCGCGCGATCACTTGCGGCGATGGGGCGTCATGGGGCGGATGCCATTCCACTGCTGGCGGACATATTGTGGGAAGGCAATCCGGTTCATGCTTCGGCGGCGGCGTTTGTGCTTTCCGAATTCGGCGCATCCGCGTTGCGGGTAAAGCCCGATTTGATCGATACCTTCCGGCGGCAAATGTCGCATGGCGATGCGGATGTGCGGCAGTGGAGCGCGGTGGCCATCGCGCGACTGGGCGATCGCGGGGCTGAGGCGCTGCCGGAATTGGTTGCAGCGTTGTCCGACTCCGATGCGGGAGTCCGGATGACGTGCGTATATGCCGTGGGTGCGCTGAAGCCGGATGAACTGGAAGTTACTGAGGCCCTAATTCACGCGGCCCGTGATGAATCCTCCGACGTGCGGTCGGCGGTGTTGCAGTCGTTATCGGAAATCGAATCCGGCGATCCCCGGATCGAATCGGTGCTGTGCCATGGGCTACGCGATCCGGTGGCCACGGTCCGTGTGCACGCGGCGCAGGGGCTTGCCCGTTGGCCGGTAGCCTTGGGAAAGACGGTGGAGGGGCTATTGATTGCGCTGAGCGATCCCGTGGTGGAAGTGCGATCGAGCGTGCTTGAGGCGGTGTCGCGTTTACCGCTGGACCGTCCGGTGCATGTGGAGTGTGTGGCGCGCTGCCTGAGCGATTCGGCGGCCGATGTGCGGCGCAAGGCCGCGCAGGCGCTGCAGCGGCTTGGCCGAGTTGGAGTGGCGGCATTGCCGCACTTGCTTGCGGCCTTGGCGGATGGGGAGCCGGCGGTGCGCCTTTTTGCGTTGGAGGCCTTGGAGGGGCTGGCCGCGGCACAGAAATCCATGATTCCAGCGATCCAGATTGCGGTGAATAACCGGCTGTGCGATCCGCATCCGCTGGTTCAGGTGCGTGCCATGAAGGCGCTTGGACGCCTTTCGGCCGTGGGCATGCCGGTAAATCCGAGACTGTTGCAGGCGCTCACCGACGAAGACAGCGAGTTACGCGCGGCGGCGGTGGAGGCGCTGGGGCGTTTGGGCGACGACAGCATGGAGGTCGTCGCCGCGATTCAGCAGCGTTGCGTGGACTACGATGCGAGCGTACGGGTGGCGGCCTGTGGCGCATTGATTTCGCTGGGGGCGCCGCTGGATCTGGTATGTCCCGTGTTGGCGGAGTGCCTGCGTCATCATGACGTGAAAGTGCAGATCGAGGCGCTGGAAGCCGTGAAGCAGATGGGCATGGACGCGGTCGAATTAAAGGATTTGCTGGAACAGAAAACCGGCGACAGCACGATGGCTGTGCGCCGGTTGGCTCACGACATTCTGGAATCCCTGGCGGCTCCGCTTTTGGAATAGCGGACAATCAGGAACGGCGATTCAGGGGGTATGGGTGCTTTCGTCGGTGGACGACTTGGCGAACTTGTCGTTGTCGTCGTCTTTCTTCTTCACCCCTTCCTTGAACTCATTGATGGCTTGGCCCATGGAGCGGGCGGCTTGCGGGAGCTTTCCCGCGCCAAAAATGACGACCACAATGAAGGCGATGATAATCCATTCCCATCCGCCCGGCATACTAAACATAGGGCACATTCTCCACTGGTTCGAGGTACAGCCTAGACCTCGCACATACGGCAATTCCGTAGTATAGACCGAAAGGCCCGGATTTGTAAAAGTAAACTTCGCCCTTGACAAGGGGCGGAACCGGGCTGCTTCTTACTGTAATAAACCCTCAATAGCTTGTTCGAGTGCCTTTCCGCGCAGATTTACGTGGCGGACGATGCCTTCCCGGTCGATTAGCACTGTCGACGGGATGCTGGAAATCTCGTATTGGTTTACGATGGCACTGTCCCAGCCTTTGCCGTCAAAGAGATGAATCCAGGTCATGGTGGGTCGCTCTTTGAGGAAGTCGACGATGGCGTCCGCGGAGTCGTCCAGGCTGACGCCGACAATCTCTAAACCCTTGTCGTGGTGTTTGTTATAGGCCGTAATGACGTTCGGCATTTCGGCCACGCACGGTCCGCACCAGGTGGCCCAAAAGTCGATGAGCACGACTTTGCCCTTGTAGTCCTCCAATTTGAACGGCTTACCATCGTGGGTGGTTCCCGCAAAGTCCATGGCCGGCTCACCAATTACAGCACCCCCTTGACCTGCAGCCGCTGGCGATGCCGAGGCCGGGCCTTCACGCATAGCTTTCATCTGCGCCACGATCATTTCCGTGCTGTCAATGACTTCCACGCCTTCCGGGGGCGAATATTCGAAGATTTCCTTGTCGATCTCGGGGTTGAATTCAACGTTCTTGTAGACCATTTGCATGGAATAGGTGCCGTCTTTTTGCGGGTAGCCAAAGGAGCGCAGGAATCCGTCTTCCTTTCCCAATTTGTACTCTACGTTGCTCATATCGAAGCCCATGGCGGACATGGTGTTCGACGGGTCGACTTTTTTGGACAGGCCCTCTTTCATCTTTCCGCGCAACACATACACATCGACGCCTTCGACGGTATCTACGCCCGTCACTTCCAGGTCGAATTGGGTCTTCATGTTTTGCAGCATTACGCGCGGATCGTTGTTGTTTGAACTGGGGTCTCCCATCCCGCCAATGAATTCTTCGCCGTAGAGCTCTTTCATTTTGGCTTCCACGACGTTTCGATCGTACTTCAGGACGTCCGTGGCGCCGCCTCGCAGGGTTTCTGTGTACATCATACCGTCGGCCATCATGATGGTTTTAGTTTTGACGCTAGTCCCCATGATCGGCATATCCATGTCGATTCGGAACTGGTTATCTTTGGCCTGTATGACGCCGGTGCAGGCAATGGTCATGCCCTGGATGGACATGTTCATATTCAAATCGGCTTTGTAGCTTGTGTTACCGGTGTTCTTTTCGAGAGCGCGGGACATCACTTCGTCGATGGTCGGCAAAGCCGACTCCTGTGACACGGCCGGCAGGGCGGCCGCCAACAGGGCCAGGCAAAAGCTGGCGAGACCATGGTGCCGAGGGTACTTTACGAAACGCATGAGACATTCTCCGATGTATGGACGGCTTGAACTTGCTCGCCGAACGAGAGGAGTCGGCGTGAGGAACCGCGAACGCCGTATCCGAATCTTCTTCGTGATATTTTGGCCCGAACCGTTGCCCAAGACGCGTCAATTATACAATGATGTCGGCGGTAATTGACAAGCGAGACCATAGACCGGCCCATGGCCTGGAGGCGTAGTTGCGATGAGGCTCCTTTGTGCGTTGACTCTGAGTGCCTGTGTTTCAGCGGCGGGCGCCTTGGAATTGCATGTTTCTTCCCTAGCTGCCGGTGGTGGGACGGGCACTGTCGATGCGCCGTTCCGATCAGTCGAAGAAGCACGAAATGCGCTTCGTGCTTTGCCTGGTCATGGGCCCGCGACTGTGTGGCTTGACGGCGGAGTTTACCCCGTTACCGCGCCGATTCGGATCGAAGAAAGCGATCGCGATACGACGTATCGCGCCAAAGCGGGTACGACGCCGATCCTTGTTGGGGGTGCGAAGGTTGAGGCGGGTCAATTCCGTCCAGTGTCGGATTCGGGCGATTTGGCGCGATTGGAGGAGTCTGCGCGCGGGTCGGTTGTGGTAGCCGATTTGAAGGCGATGGGTGTAGGGGCGGTCGGAGAAATGCCTGTAAATTTCACCTCGCCTCCTTTAGTTCCTGAACTCTTTTTCAATGGAGTTCGCATGACGCTGGCGCGGTGGCCAAACGAAGGCTGGGCGGAAATTGCGGAGGTGATTGAGAGCGGTCCTGCGCCTTGGCGCAACCATGCGTCGGACAAGCAAGGGGTATTCAAATACAGTGGGGAACGTCCTTCGCGTTGGGTAAACGCGCCGGGGGTGTGGCTGCAGGGGTACTGGTGTTTCGATTGGTCGATCGAAAGCATCAAGGCGGCGCAGATTGACACCGAGACGAAACAGATAACGTTGGCGACGCAACATCACTACGGAATTGGCAGTGGGAATCCCGCGCCAAGGCGGTACATTGCGTTCAATCTACTGGAAGAGCTGGATGTGCCGGGCGAGTATTACATCGACCGGGAAAGGGGGGTGTTGTATTTTTGGCCACCCGATCCATTGGAAGGCGCCACGGTTGCACTGTCGTTGCTGACGGAGCCTGCGATCCAGGTTGCCGACGCTGATGGTATTGCATTCGAAGGGTTAACCGTTGAGACCACTGCGGGTCCGGGGATTCACGTGAAGGGGGGAGAGGGTGTCCGGATTAGGGGTTGCACGATTCGCAACACGGGAATGGAAGGGGTCATTGTGGAAGGAGGGGAGGCGCACCGGATTGAATCGTGCGACATTCACGACACGGGCACGCATGGGATTCGGATAGACGGCGGGGATCGCAAGACGTTGACTTCGTCGCGCCATGAAATTGTGAATTGTCATCTCCACCATGTATCGAGGCGGCAACGGACTGCGGCATATCACATTACGATGAACGGCGTGGGGATTCGCGTGGCGCACAACGAGATTCACGATGCGCCGCACCAGAGCGTGTTGTTCAGCGGGAACGACCACGTATTCGAGTTCAACGAAGTCTACCGCGTCGGGATGGACTCCGACGATTGCGGGGCGTTGTACATGGGGCGGAATCCCTCCGAGCGCGGATCGGTGATTCGATACAATTATTTTCATGATGTGGGAAGCGATTTCGCCCATGGCAGTTGCGCGGTGTATTTCGATGACGGCACCGGCGGACAACAGGTAATGGGTAATGTGTTTGTGCGCGCCGCGGGCGGCAGTTTTGGTGCCGTATTCATCCACGGCGGGCACGATAACCTCGTCAAGAACAATATTTTTGTTGATTGCGCAAAGGCGATGGGGCATGCGCCGTGGGGTCCGGATATGTGGAAGCAATGGCTGGGTGAGGAATTGTGGCAGACCCGGCTGTTGAAGGAAGTGGACATAACGTCGGCCGTATATTTGAACAAGTATCCCGCGCTCGCCGGTTATTTCGATAGTTGGCAAGCTCCCCGGCTGAACCTCGGCGAGTGCAACGTGGTGGTCAAGTGCAAGAACGTGGCCGAAGGCGACTGGCAACTCGGCGATACGCTCGTGTTGCGCATGGACGCGGGGTTTGTGGACGCGGCGAATGGAAATTACGCGCTGAAGCCGGATTCAGTCATTTACCAGCGGTTGCCGGATTTCCGGCCCATTCCGTTTGATGCGATTGGCATGTATACAGATGAATGGAGAAGAGAATGAGGAAGAGACTGAAAAGACAGAAAGGCCATAAGGCAAACTTGGGACTTATTCTGGCGATGAATCGATGAAGCGTTTGCTTAATTTTTTTGCAGGACCTGAGATGTACTGGATTGTTGTGTACCTTTGCATGGCGCGGTTGGCTGGGGGGAATGAACCACCAACTGAAGCAGGGAGCGTCTCTCTGGAGAAGTGGTGGTGGTTGTTGGCCGTGCCGTTGACGCCGTTGACGTTTTTGACGTTTGCGTTTCCCTGGGCGGGGCGTTGGTGGTGGCTGGTGCGGGTGAATGTGTCGGTATTGTTGGGGCTGGTAATTTCGGCCTATGTAATTACCGCTGCGGTCGATTATCAGGATAGCCGCAACTCGGGCACGTTTGCGGGTTGGGTGTTGAGTGTCATGTTTGGGGGGATCGTAGTCTTGGGTTTCGATGCTCTTGCTGCGGTGATGCTGGCGTGGCGCGGACGGGTTGGAAAGTTGGACAGAGCTGCGTAAACTAGCCGATCGGCACACTGTTCGCACGGCAAAATGCTATACCATCTCGTAGCTTCTGGGTATCGCGCCCGAATTCTCGAAGGCCTCTTGGACGTTCTGATCGGGCTCAGCGTCGTTCAGGCGGACTTCCACCATAGTGGTGAGGCTTGGTACGCCAATAGCAGCATCCACAGAATATTGTTCCTGCGTTGCCCAAAGATCTCCGGCAGCGATGCACTATCCCCGTTTCGCCAGCCCTTGGTCTCAATTACGGTGTGGCAGACATCGGGGTCCCACTTTTCTAGCATGCAGGCATTCCAAGCATGTCGCCATTGTGATGGCGAACCGAAGGTGGCGCCGGCAAGTCCTTTCGCGCGTGGAAATCTACGCTCGTAGGCAAGTGGTTCATTTCGGGGGCGAGATCAAGTGTATAGGTTTCCGCCGCGGACTGAATCCTTACCTTGGTACATATCCAATCGTTCACGCGCGTCTCCTCCGGCACTCATGCCGCACCTGGATGTCTGGGCAGGCACTTTCAGGGAGCGAGGTTCTCGTACCATACCACATTGTTCGTGGATGTGCCGATGGCTACGATATCGGCGCGAGAGTCGTCGTTCATGTCCGCGATGAACAGGCCGGCACAGGCGATACCGGCGTCGTTGAGAACGGAGCGAGCCCAGACTTGCGATTCGGCGTTGTGATCGTAGATGAAGATGCTTTTGGGTTCGCCGCGGCATCCGGCAATGATTTCGTCGTTGCCGTCGCCGTTGAAATCGGCACAGGCGAGTGCGTGGCCGTCGCTGAGAGTGTCGTCGATGACGGTGCGCGGCCACGGGGCGGTTCCGTCGCGGGTGGGTGTATATACGACGACTTGGTTGCCATGCCAGGGTTCGATGGCGGCAACGCAGAACGAATCCGGCTTTTTGAGTCTGCCGAGCGCGGCTTCGCTCGAACCTTGTTTTGGGCGTGGATTCCGGTCTCCTTCTCCGATAAGCGATTTGATGAACTCCTTTTTCAAAGTCGTTCGAACGTACATATGAATACCGCCGAAGCTGGCGGTGATGAGTGCGTTGTTGCCCATATTCACGGAAGGCACAACGAATAGGCCGTGCGCCATTTCGAGAGTGTTGTCGATTATTTGCGGTTCCCACTTGCCTGCGATTGGGTCCTCCGGAAGGGTGTAGGCTTTGAATTGCACGCCGCCTTCATATTGAGGTGCGGCGGCGCCGATACCGATGATGGGCAGATTGATTAGTTCCTTGCGTCCGTCGCCGTTGACGTCGGCCCAGCGGACGCGGTGCGACGTGGGGACTGTGTCGATGGGGTGCAGGGCCCATTCCTGATCAGTCTCCGGCGCATCGGGACACTCGGCCCAGAAAACTTGGCCGCCTTCGTTCGAGTTGCCGAGATCGAATCCCGTGGCGAGTGCCAGGTCCATGTCGCCGTCACGATCGATGTCGTAGGGGGCGAGATCGATGTTGCGCTCGGCTTTGGTGGAGATGGTGAACTTTTCCCATTTTGGATTCTTGAACCAAACAAGTTGGGAGGGTGTTGTGGACAGGGCGGCAATGTCTGGTAGGCCGTCGGCATTGATGTCGGTCACGCATACTTGGTAGCCGTTTTGGAAGTTTTCGTCTACAACATGTTCCTTGAATGGGGAGTTGCCGGCAAGGTGCTCACACCACCCGATTGGAGTGGTTGCAGCAGCCAAAGTCAAGATAGCCTGCATAGTGTGGAACTTGGTCATTCTGCCTTGCGCCTTTTTGGGTACGGTTGGACCAGCGCCAAGATGGTAGCACGAAGCTGAGGTAGAAGAATACGCAGAGTCAGCCAGCGAAATCGGAGTTACTCTGGCAATGTGCTTGCTATTAGCGCTTCACTGTCAATGTTTGAAGCGGATTTATTTGGTTGGGAATCGAACTCGTCTCTTCGGCTGAATTGTCACTGGTCCCAGCAACCCCGAGGGTGGGAGTGGCTCGTATCCGATGAGGCTGAGCGCGTGAGGCGCATCTTCGTGTAGACCTTGGCCCAGGCGAGGGACGAGATCATCCGGCACAGGGGGCATCCGGTCGAGGCCGGCGACATGGTTGATCAGTGTGTTGGTGACATGCACGGTCAGTGTGTTCTCTCCTGTACGAACCAAGCCTGTTACGTCGAACGTTTGAGAGCGATACCACTTGACGCCCGCATGGTTCTCATTGATGCTTACGTCTGCCACCATGCCCACTCTACCCAGATCCAATTCCAGGCGCGTATCTTCGTTAACGTATTCCGGGGGGAGTTTGAACGTGACATTGTATTTGGCCGTGCCGCTGAAATGTCTTGTCTCCGGATCATCGGTCCATGATCGTAACGTTGTGGTCGATCTTGTGATGGGAGTTTCATGTGGCGAATCGAAAGTCACGGACCACTTGCCCTCGATTGCCAGAGGCGCTGGAAGGC
Organism: Candidatus Hydrogenedentota bacterium; assembly: GCA_045863295.1. Taxonomy (GTDB): domain Bacteria; phylum Hydrogenedentota; class Hydrogenedentia; order Hydrogenedentales; family SLHB01; genus BTWA01. Next base: position 20,332 of record BTWA01000015.1, on the reverse strand, counting down.
CGGTAACATCAGCCGTGCGCGGTGTGGATTCTCCGGGGAGGGAGAGGTGGTGCAAACCATTCGTGCTTGTCCATCCGGTTACGGTGGTACCCTTTACCTCTGCAATATCGTCCATCGTGGTTTCAACGGCGTGACCCCGAGCCGGTTCTGACTCAAACACGTAAAACCGGGATTCAAACGGACCAAGCCTTATGGGCAGTTCAATGCCGTTCTGCTTTGGGTCGAAGACAAGTAACGGCCTCATTGACCCGGTTCCGGCATTCCATTCATAGGGCGATTCCGCCGCTGTTCGAAAAAGCACTTTGTGGTATACCGGGCGATCCTGGACGTTTGCTACAAAGTATATGCTTCGGCGAGTCGAAGCCCGGTGATTGAAGATCAGGCCCGCGTTTTCTCGTAGGTCGTTACTTGCGAAGTCAATGCTGAAATCGGGCTGGCAATTTGCACGCACGGTGTTCAGGAAGGGGTCGTGGGCGCTTTCATGTTGATACAACGGATCGGTGCGATCGATGACATGATCGATCCGATACGTTTTGCCTGTGCCGTAGGTGTGCTCAATGACATGACGATCCCGAGATACCGGAGCGAAGAGGGATGTGGCAATGGCCTTCGCCTGCTCATCCTTGGCTGCATGGTCTATAAATCCCGTAGATTGAACCGGAGTGCGCTCAATGGCAATGACGACACCCCCCTGCGAAACGTATTGCTGAATTCTCTTCAGAGACTCCAATGGCATGGCGGCGATGTTCGGGAGTATGAGGATGTGATATTGATTTTCGCCGATTGCCATCGATTGACCATTGAAGGCCGTTCGATTCTGGAGACAGTCGTCGTTGACGATGTCGAAGTTGTACCCATTGGCCCAGAGGAGTCTGCCCAATTCTCCCCAATTGAAGTCGCGCGTCCAACGGCGTGCGTTGAGGCAGTCCTGTGTCCATTGGTTCGCGAGTGGCGAGTAGACGGCAATGTCTGCTCTGTATTGTCCCTGTCGTAGGAGGTAACACGAGCGTGCGATATACTGGCTGACATGGGGATAGTACCGCCACCAGATGTTCGTGTGATCAATGTGGATGGCGGCGCTGAAATCGCGGGTAGGGGCAAACGAACGCTCCGGCGTGCCAAGGTAGCCGTGATTGTAAAAGAGATTCGCTCCGGAAGCGAGGAAGACGTCGCCGGCGATTTTCAGTTCTTCCAGCGTCTCCCGATAGCGTTCCCAGTGGAGGTAGGTATAGGCCTCTGTGCTGACGACGTTTCGTCCGTAAAGATGGGCGCCTGAGGCGACGTAGGTGCGCGGCCCGACGCGGGTGTCGAACCATGGGACGGAATCTTTTTCGCCGGCGGTGATCTCCATTTCCGGGATACCGGCCACGCCCGCGCCTTCGATATTGTCCGTTGCAAATCCGTAGGGCTGCACGCGGCCTTCGACTTGGTGTTGCCGGCACCAATCCAGGAATGGTCCGTAAAAGGCTTCCATACCCATGGTATGAAGAAATGCGTTGACGTCATAGCGAATCTTGGGCGAAATGGCATCGACTTCCCACCAAATGGCCGGCAGGTATGGTGTGAGTTCGTATCCCATTCGCTGTTTGAACAAAGGGAGGAGCTGGGCATTCCAATAGATGGCATTTCGGTGAATGGGCACTTCGAAGCTGTCCGCGAAGAATGAATCGACGGTGGAGCCGAAGGCATGGCCCACCGCTTTCTCAAAAAATTCCCCCACGTAGTCAAAGTAGCGTTGCATAGCGTCTTTGTTAAGATGATCGACCGTATTATCGCCCATGGGCGCGAGCCAAAACGCCATAATGCGCCAGTGGCCTTCGGGAACGGTCCAGGAAATCTCGCGGCCAGCCGCATGGCCGGTGATGTCGATTAGCGAGTCTTCCTTAAGCAGGCCATTGTCAATTCGGCCGGCGATTACACGGAGTAGCGTGTCCTCTGGCGATATGCGGGTTACCGATCGGGGCACGTCGCGTGGATTGATGGTGGCATCCAGCGATAGCGGCCCTGAGAATGTGCTTGCGCCATCGACATCCAATGCGCTGGCGATGAGGCACTGATTTCTTTCATCCTGGGGAACCCAGTTCCCGCCGAACACCCAGCCCGGGCCACCAAAGTTGAACGAGACTGACATGTGCAGGGTCTCGGCGACACTTACAGCGTGCCGGATTTGCTCAAGGTACTGATGGGAAAGAAACTCGTAGTTTCCTTTTTCGTATACCGGCTCCATGGTGATCTGCTCGACGCCGCCGATGCCGTGGTCTTTCATTTGCCGCAATTGCCACTCGATATCCTCGAGGGTCATGGCATTTCCCATCCACCACCAACGCGTGCGTGGCCAGCAATCGATAGGGGGATTGGCGAATTGTTGATGGAGGTCCGCTCTGGAAAGAGTGCCCTGAGAGAAAGCTGGCAGAGCGGCAGCGAGTGCGACAATCAACCGTATTTTGAAATGCATGGAGATGTCCCGCGGAATTTTATCTTCCTGCAGTATGGTACTCGTGCATTCAAGATGCAACCGTCCGGCCTCTATGCGATATACTCTCTATTTCCCGGTCCGTGCGGTAAAAGACGGAACTAATTCGGAGATTGCCATGAGCCAGCGGCAGGCGAGTGCATTTGAGTTTATTTTCTTTCCTTCGGTGGCGATGCTTCTGGGGTGGGGTTTGCGCGGTTATATTGGCGGAGGCCCTTTCGGTGCGATGATCCCGGGGAGTTTCGTCGCTTTGTCGCTGAGCATGATGCTGGGTCACAAGAAAGAGGCAGCGGCCATGGCCGCGCTCTTCGGCGCCATTGGCATTGGTTTCGGCGGCGACATGACTTATGGCCAAACGCTTGGGTTCTTGCGCGATGCGGAGACGGTGTCCTGGGGATTATTGGGCTGCACGGTGAAAGGGGCCGTATGGGGATTGTTGGGTTGCGCCGTGCTGGCCGTGGGGCTTACGCGGAACCAGTATAAGTACACCACTTTGCTTGCGGCGTTTGCCGTGTCCATCGTCGCATTTTATATTGGCATCAAGCTGATCAATGAACCCAAGCTCATTTATTTCTCGAACCGTCTGGATCGACCTCGCGACGAGAGTTGGGCCGGATTGTTGTTTGCCGCGATTGCTTTCCTATCGTTTCTCCGCTGGCGAGCCAAAGGCGAGCACGCGGGTTTGCCACTGCGGTTTGCTGGTTGGGGGGCGTTGGGCGGCGCATTGGGGTTTGGCGGAGGAGCCTTGTGGATGGTGATCGGGCCGAAGCTGCCGTTGCCGCAGCAGTGGTTTGGCTGGTGGAAAGCGATGGAGTTTTCGTTCGGAGCGATCTTGGGTGCGGCAATTGGGTTGGCAGGATACCGGAATCGTGACCAGATTTCCGACTCCGGTAAAAATAACGCGAAGTCAGAATTGGGTCTCGGCTCGTTTCTTGGGCTGGTCGCGATCGTATTGGCCGGTTTCTTTGTGTTGCCTTTCCTTGCGAGGGCGGCGGGCGATTCTCCGGTCGCGGGTCTTGTTCGATTCGTCCTCATGTTTCTCCGCACGTTTACTGTGTTTGGTTTCATTTGCCTTGCGCTTGGCTTGAGGTCGCCGCACACGGCGTGGCAGGTTGCCATTACCCTTACGTTTTTTCATACGGTGCTGGACATGAACGAGGATATGTTTGATCACGGCGGCATCACGTGGGAGCCTGCTACGCTTGCTACGGTACTCATTGTATTTACTGCAGGCATGGCGTTGCTGGTAGGTTTGTGCCACCGCCATGCTAGGGCCGTTCCCATCCTCTTTCTGTCGCTGGTAGCGGCATGTTATGGGGTGAGTTGTGTCAAGACGTTTCTCTACCGTGACTACTTTATTCACGGGCTTGGATATATGCTGACGAAAGACCCGGCCATCGTTCTCGTGCACTTGATTTTCACGGTCTCCACGATTGTTACTTCGGCATACATTTATGTTTTCTGGGAACGATCGGTGACGAGAGGGATTGGTTCACATAAGGTGGAAAACACATGAAACGATGCTGTTGGGTACTTGTTTGTGTGTTGCTGTCGCTTTCAGCGCTGGCGCAGTCTGGGCAGGGAGAACATAGGAAGTGGAAGTCGGCATACGTGGATACGCTGACACTGTGCCGTGAAGACAACACTCCCATGCCGCAATTGAGTGTGTCTCATCCACAAACCACAATTGCCGACGCCTACGATATTCAGCGCGAACTGGTGACGCGAACCTGCGGGGTCGGCGGGATTGGGGGATTCAAAGCCGCGGCTATTGCAGCGGCTGCGCAGACGGGGCTTGGTATTGACGGTCCCATAACTGGTGTGATGCCTGCGGCGGGCATCCGGAAATCAACCGATGGCCACACGCTTCGCCTTGATGACGGGGCTCCACGCCATGTCGAAACCGAGATTGGATACGTGTTTGGCGAAGCAGTCACTGTTGCGCTGAAGGACATTGAGGCCTTGAAGAAGGTGGTAGCCTACATTGCGCCGATTGTGGAGTTGCCGGGCGGCGCGACAATGACTAGCCAGGCAACCACTGCCGCGGATCTGATTGCCTGGAATATCAATGCGAGGGAAATGATTGTTGGCAAGCCGGTAGACGCCAGCACAATAGACCCTGATCGTGTGACGATTGAATTGAAGCACAACGGGGTAGTGGTGAATTCGGCCAAGGGCAATCAGGCAAAAGATGGACAGTGGGCGACGCTGCTCAAGGTGGTTAATGGCGTGGTGGGGCGGGGATACGCCGTTGAAAAGGGATTTGTGATTACCAACGGCGCTTTGGGGACGATTTTGCGCGCGGAAGCCGGCCGGTACCGGGCTGATTTTGGCACTTTGGGCACAATCGAGTTCGAGGCCCGGTAAGATTGCACACCTGCCTGCCATTCCGGGCTGTCATTTGCCTGGGCTGGAAGGCGTTGGTTTTTCGATGCTATGCTCCTTCCTTCGCTGCAAGGGAAACCAATTCACTACATCGTGACAGGAGTGTGCCGTGAAATTACTTCGAACGGGTCTCTTAGGACTGGCCGGGGTGTCCATGGGTGTGGCTGCGATGGCGCAGGAAGCACCTGACGGGAAGGCTTTGTATCAACAGTTTTGTGCGCAATGCCATGGCGCGGAGTTGCGGGGCGGGAACGCGCAAAGTATGGTCGATGGCGTGTGGCAGTTTGGATCCGGCAGCGGCTACGTGACGCGGAACATCAAACACGGCATTACCGATCTCGGAATGCCGGCGTATGAATCTTCCATGAGCGACGCGCAAATCCGTGCCGTAGTCGAGTACATTTTGAGCGCAGAAAAGAGTTCGGGCGCTGTGAAGCCGCCGCCTCCCGCGGAAATACAAACCCAGGATTATCACGTGAAAGTAGATGCGTGGGCGGAGGGTCTGGAGGAACCGTGGGGGATTGCGTTTCCTGACAAGGACACCGTATTGATTACCGAAAAGGCTGGGCGTTTGCGCGTCGCAAAGAACGGCGCATTGCAGGCAGAGCCAGTCGCTGGCACACCCGAGGTCTTGGGCGAGGGGCAGGGCGGATTAATGGACGTGGCCGTCGATCCGCAGTACGCGGACAACGGGTGGGTTTACTTGGCGTATAGCCACGGCCTGCCTTCCGTCGAAGGTAAACCGTGCGCGGCCATGACGAAAATTGTGCGAGGCAAGATCAAGGGCGGTAAGTGGACTAGTGAGGAAACGGTCTTTGAAGCGCCGCCTGAGACGTATCTGAGCACACGCGTTCATTTCGGTTGCCGGATTGTGTTCGATGCGAAGGGTTACTTGTACTTTTCGATTGGCGAGCGCGGCATGCAGGATCATGCGCAGGACCTGACACGGCCCAATGGCAAGATTCACCGGATTTGGCCGGATGGGCGAATCCCCGAAGATAACCCTTTCATAAAAGAGGCGGGCGCCATACCGAGCATTTATTCGCTGGGGAACCGAAATGCTCAAGGCCTGGCCGTGCACCCGGATAGCCAATTGCTGTGGGAGACGGAACATGGTCCTATGGGCGGCGACGAGATAAATGTCATTCGCGCGGGCAAGAACTACGGCTGGCCGCTCGTCACGTGGGGCCGGAACTACAACGGCGCACAGGTAGCCGATTCGCCTGTGAAAGAAGGGCTGGAACAGCCTGCTTCCTTTTGGCGTCCCTCCATTGCCGTGTGCGGCATTGATTTCTATTCCGGCAGTCAGTTTCCGCTTTGGAACAACGCACTGCTAGTGACTGCACTGCGAAACGAGGAACTTCGGGTGGTCCGCGTGACCGAGGATCGCGTGATGCATCAGGAAGTGATATTGAAAAACGTGGGCCGGCTTCGGGATGTCGGATGCGGCCCTGACGGCGCGGTTTACGTGGTGGCCAATGATCCTGGCACGGTGTTCAAGTTGTCGTTTATCAAGGAGCGTTCGTACAAGGCGCTGGAATAATCTTGGCCGGATTTAGGGGCGCCACGGTTTGTTGCCGTGGCGCCCTTTTTTTAACCGCTATCGCCTGCAGGCGGCCCATTCAATCGACTGGACGAGAATTTTCCTGAATTCCGGTGGTTCGCACGACTTCGCGTCGTGGCCCAGCGCGAAGTATACGCAACGCGCGTTGTGTACGTAGTGGGTGGCCAGCATGGGCTCGGCGACAGTGTGGCCGAAGCGTTCTTCGTTTGCCGTCATGATGACGTGCATGTCGGGCCGCATAAGCAGATTGAAGTAGAGTTCGTCGTTGGTGGTGAACGGTTTCACCCCTTCGACAATCGGATGGGCCTCCTCTTTCACGTCCACGCGAAACTCATGGTACGGCCCGTGAGTCGATTTGCCGCTGACCCACATGGCGCCGTAAATGTCGATGGAATCCCGCCATTCCTGGACGTTGGCCACGGCGAAGTGGGTAACCACCAATCCGCGACCTTCTTTAAGGAACTGAAGGATGCTTTCTTTGACAAAATCCGGGGGATTGCCGTTCTCGACTTTCATCTGGACCATGGCGAGCACGTCATAGTTGCGGAGATTTTCGATGTGTAACGCTTCGATGTCTTCCGTTGCCGTAATCTCGACGCTTGGGTAGTTTGCCTTGATATCGTCGAGTGCGGCGTTGAGCACGACCTCGCCATGCGGTCCGAGGCCCACCATCAGGCATTTTACCGGCGCGGCCTGGCTTTGAACGTCGCCCCCGATTCCGGCGATGAGTCCCGCAATCATCATTATTGACACGAGTTTTCCGGCACGGATGTGCATACCCCCTCCTGTTCGGCTTCCGGCATTGCACCGGAGCGATTGGCATTCGCGATTCCCCCAAATAGCCACGCGCGGGAACGCCGATGTCGCACGTGCATCGCCAGTGTAGTATTCTTCGTGCGCGTCATCAAGTCTTCGGGGAGGCACGCCGAATCGCGAACCGAGGAGTCCATTCCGGTATTGTGCAGCCCCGCCGAGCCGATGCAATGGACAACGTGGAACTGAAGAGCGAGGAAACCCATGGCAGAAAGCGCCAGACACGACAAGGCGGGATCGTCCGCACTGAATCCGTTGTTGTTGTGCTTGATGAGCGGTATTGGCATGGCATTTGGCTGGCAGTACCGGGGCGTGGTCGGGCATGAGTCCGGCGGCATGGTGGCCGGGGCGATTCTCGGCATGGTTTTGTGTCTGGGATCGGGCAGGCCGGATTGGCACCGGCGATCGATGGTGGCGGCGTTGTTCGGCGCGGTTGGGTTTGCGTGGGGCGGCAGCCTCACCTTCATGGAATACACGCTCTACGTTTCCAGTTATTCGTTTCCCACCGTATTGTTTGGCTACGCGGGTATTTTCTTTATCGGCGTACTCTGGTGCGGACTAGGGTGCGGAACCATCGGGATAGCGCTGACGCTGCCGCGAACGCGGCTTGAGTCGCTGGCGCGGGCGTTTGCCACGGTGTGCGCTTTTTATTTCGCCGCATACCTTGCGTTCGCATTCCGGCCGGATTGGCAAGCGGCGTACGCCGTTTATACGCAGGAACACTGGCACGACGGCGAATGGCTTGCGGCATTGCTGGGTTTGATCGCAAGCGGCGTGCACTGGATTGCGCGGCCCAAAGACCGGGCCGCGGCGGGTTTTCTCTTTTTGAGTGCAGTGGCTTGGTGGACCGGATATTTAGTTTTGACCAAATTCGGCGGCCTTGCGCTGGTTCCGCCGTACCGAAGCGAGTCGTGGGGCGGTGTACTTGGGATGTATGCCGCACTCTTGATTTACCTTCATCGCGACAAGAATCGCGCGGCCCTTGCCATGAGCGCGTATGGGGCGGTGATAGGCGGACTTGCCTATGCCACGGCGATGCTCTTGCGCCATCCGATTCACGTATCGTGGGGCCCATTCGCGGGTACCGGCGAATTCTTCCGTGGCAAGACGTTTGAAATGAGTTTCGGTTTTTTGTTCGGGATGGGCATTGCGATGGTTGTGACGGGTATGTTGCGCCGCGGCTTGAAGCCCGCGGAGGAAGATTGCGAACGCCGGCCACTGGATGTCTTTTCCGCATTTTCCGTTCTTGTTGTGTTGTCCTGGATTAATTTGAAGAATGCTCCGATTGCCTGGATTCACCGGTATAAGGTCGCGCCTCAGGAGCCCGTGCTTGGGGTGATGCCGTGGGTTTGGTATCTGGTTGGCGGCTTGCTGATCGCAGGTGTGGCCGTGCATGCCCTGTATTTGTACTACCGCGATGAATTACCCGTTGTGCCTTCTTCCGCATACGGCAAAGGTGCGCTGGCATTGATTCTCCTTCTGTGGGTGAACTGGATCAGCGCGTTCGTGACGCGGTTTACCGATGCCAAAAGCGACCAGCGGCTGGTCATCAATTTCCTTTTCGTGTTTTTCATTAGTACCGTGACGTGGTTGTTGCTCGTCCACTACTCTCGCGCGCGAAGGGCGAGAGTGTCGACCGGATCAACCCCGTATACGGATTCACAATGGCGCCTGGGTAAGGCATTTTTGGTCTTGTGCCTTGCATCGCCGGCGGTCGTGTTTGCCTCCACCGGGCTGAGTATGGCCATGCAGACTGGACCGCATCCGATGTCGCGCCTGCGGTTTGGGCCCAATGCCTATTGGCGCGTGCAGACGCAACTTGTCGGATCGTGGAAAGCGTCCGGATTTGTGTCAAGTGTTGAGGGTCAGGAGTCACAAGGGGATCCGCCGATCGCCGCATTGGATATCCGCGATGATTTGACCCTTGTTGTGAGTTTCCCGGACGGAACGGTGAACGATGTGGATCACGGTTGGATTCGCTCGAATCCTTACCCCAGCATCGTTTGGTGGAAGGATGAGGTCAGCAATCCGGAGCACGGCAAAATGAGGATGCGCCTGCACGGCGGAAATTTGTATGTGCCGTGGCCCCCACAAGGGCCGCAAGAATTCTATGTAGTGTTCGACCGTGCGGCGGGCACGGCAACGCCATCTATCGGCAGCGGCGAGGGATAGAATCGTTGCGGGCACTTGCCAATGGGCGCCGGGTGCAAACTAGGTCAAGATGTCGTGCACGACATTTCCGTGCACGTCGGTGAGGCGGAAGTGGCGGCCCTGGTACATGTAGGTTAGTTTTTCGTGATCGAGGCCGAGTCGGTTCAAGATGGTGGCCTGCAGATCGTGCACGTGCATGGGGTCGCGCACTATGTTGTAGGAGAACTCGTCGGTTTCGCCGTAGACGTAGCCGGGTTTAACGCCTGCGCCCGCCATGAAGATACAGAAGTTCTTGGGATGATGGTCGCGGCCATAATCGGTTTGAGTCAGTTGGCCCTGGCTGTAGATGGTGCGGCCGAATTCGCCGCCCCATACGACGAGCGTTTCATCGAGCATTCCGCGTTGTTTCAGATCCGCGATGAGGGCTGCGGTGGGTTGATCCGTGTCTTTGCACTGGCCAGGCAGTTCTTTTGGCAGCGAGCCGTGCTGATCCCAGCCCATGTGGTAGAGCTGAATAAAGCGGACGCCGCGCTCGGCGAGGCGGCGAGCCAGCAGGCAGTTGGACGCGTAGGTGCCGCGCTTTCGCGAGTCCGGGCCGTACAGTTCGAATGTGCTTTCCGGTTCCTGCGACAGGTCGGTTAGTTCGGGCACGGAGGTCTGCATGCGGTAGGCGAGTTCGTACTGTTCGATTCGCGTGACGGTTTCGGGGTCCTGGTATTCCGCGTGGCTTTCCTGGTTAATGGCGGCCACATCGTCCAGCATTCGGCGGCGCAAGGAGGAACTGACACCGTCGGGATTGGAGAGGTAGAGGACGGGATCTCCGTTGCCCTGGAACTTGACGCCCTGATACACGGACGGGAGGAAGCCGCTGCCCCACAGCCGGTCGTACAGTGGCTGGCAACTTGGGCGGCCGCTGCCGCGCGAGCTCAACGCCACGAAAGAGGGCAGGTCGCGGTTGGCCGATCCGAGGCCATACGAAACCCACGCGCCCATGCTGGGCCGGCCCGCGATCTGAAAACCAGTTTGAAAAAACGTCATGGCAGGGTCGTGGTTGATGGCTTCCGTATTCATCGTTTTGATGATGCAGATGTCATCGGCCAGTTGGGCGATGTGGGGGAGTAGTTCCGAAATCCATGCTCCGCATTGGCCGTGTTGACTGAACTTGAATACCGAGGGTGCGATGGGAAAACGTGCCTGGCCGGAGGTCATGCCGGTGAGCCGTTGTCCCATGCGTATGGAGTCTGGCAAATCCTTGTCGAACATGCCTTGCATGGAGGGCTTGTAGTCGAACAGGTCGAGCTGCGATGGGGCGCCCGATTGGTGCAAATAGATCACACGTTTGGCTTTGGCCGGGAAGTGGGGCATTCTGGGCGCGAGCGGATCTTCGGACACGGTCGCGCCGGCTTCGCGGTTCAGCAAACAGGCGAGTGCGGCCGTGCCGATTCCCGTGGCGCATTTGCCGAAGAAGTGCCGGCGGTTGATGTGGAGCTTGCTCTCGAGTAGCGGGTCCATGGCTCTATTCCCGGGTTATGGCTTCGTCCAGATTCAACATCACGGAGGCCAGCATGGTGTATGCGGCCAATTCAGGTTCCGGTATGGATGCGTCGGGTTCGGAGTCTCCGACGTGTACGAACGCCTTGGCGTCATCCGCATGGCGGATGAAGTGCGACTGGTAGTCATTCAGTCCCGCGAGCAGAATCTGCTGTTTTGTTTCCGAGGGCTCGTGGGCTAGTACCAATTTATATCCGTACCTTACGCGTTCGGAGGAGCGATCGCCGCCTTCCAGAATCATGCGCTGGGCCAGTTGGCGCGACGCTTCGGTATAGGTTGGATCGTTTAACACCACCAGAGCCTGCATGGGGGTATTCGTCGCTTCCTGGCGCATGGAACACATTTCGCGCCCGGCTGCATTGAATATTTGCATGGTCGGCGGCGCGATGGTCCGCTTCCAATAGGTATACAGACCCCGCCGGTACAGCTTGTCGCCGGTGTCCTGTACGTAGAAGTTGGTGTCAAACTCATCCATGTTTTGAAAGGTGAGAGACGACCACACGTCTGCAGGCTGATACGGTTTGACGGACGGCCCGCCAATGGCCGGACTCAACAGCCCGCTCACCGCCAGCGCCTGATCGCGAACGGTTTCCGCGGCCAGCCGGAAGCGGGGCGCGCGGCCCAACAGCAAGTTTTCCGGGTCCTTCTCCCGGTGGTCCGCTGTGAGCACGGAGCTTTGTTGGTAGGTTGCGCTCATGACAATCAGCTTCTGCATGGCTTTCACATCCCAGCCGGACTCTATGAATCGCGTGGCCAGCCAATCCAGGAGTTCGGGATGAGTGGGCGGCGTGCCTTGCGCGCCAAAATCTTCGCTCGTTTTCACGATGCCTTTGCCGAAGTACAGTTGCCAGTACTGATTTACGCGTACGCGAGCTGCCAACGGGTTGGAAGGGCTCGTTAGCCATTGAGCAAACCCAAGGCGGTTGAGGGGGAGGGATGGGTCCATTTCTCCCAGTACCGCGGGCACACCGGGGGTTAACTTTTCGGAGGTGTCCGGTTTGTCATATACGCCACGTTTGAGCAGATAGGTGTCTCTCGGTGTTGGCATGTCTTCCATGACCATAGTGGACACGATGCTTTTTTCGAGGGTCTGCAGCTCGCTTTTCAGGGCCGCCAACTGATCACTGCGCGATTTCCATTCGGCATCGTTGCGTCGAAAGAAGTCTTGCAGGCGCTGTCGGCTCTCTGGTGAGCGGGACTCCAACGGCGAAGCGAGATGGTCCATCAATGCAAGCAGGCCCTGGCCCTGATCGTCCACCAAGCGGAAGTAGAATCCGCTGCCGCCGCCGAAGTTGACCACTTTCATGATGACGTCGTGGCGCCCCGCCGTCAGGAATACCGGTATCAGGTTCTGGTTCGGGTTGGATGTGCGGGGTTCATTGCTGGCGAACACGTTTTGTCCATCGACAAGTATCTTGACGGCATCATTGCTGCCGATGGAAAACGTTACGCCCGTCGGTACTGCAACGTCTATAGTCCGGTGCAAAAAGTGAACCCCGATCTCGTCGGACTCAAATCGGTAGATCTGGCCGTCCTGCCAATCGGGTCTTTCTTTCCATTGCAGGGCACCTTCCGTGTAGGTATTTTGAGCGTCGAAGCCACTTTCGGGTTCGAAAACCTGATCCAGTTGTTTGTACGAATTGGGATCGCCCTTGATTGGGCCCACGTAGTGCCAGTTGGAGAGCGTGGGCTGAGTCCACTTCGCCAGGTCGCTCGATGGCGATTGCGAAAGCCGGAACCTGCCGGGCGCGTGTTGCGCGTACTGGGAGACGTATGCCATGGAAACAGTGACGCGATCGCCGGGGGCGATTGGTGTGCTCTCGTCCAATACAAAAACGGCCGTTCGATTCCCGTGATCCGAAAATGTGTCCGCCGACCATCCCGTGTTTACGTCGCCATCGATGGTATTCGCGATGCGGAACTCGGCTTTATCCTGCGAGTAGCTGGCATAGGCGTGCGCGACTTTGACCGGTACCGCCTGATTTGGCGATTCCGCGGGGACCCGGGTAACGGTGAATTCGCTCAACACCAGATTCCCGTTGCTGGAGCGGCCCGGGCCCGACTGCGGCAGCCGCGCATCGGCCAGTATTTCCAGCTTGATCGACCGAATACCGGAGGCCGCGTCAAAAGTCACGACGTGGGTTTCCTTGTCCGGGTTTGGCCCGTCGGCAAGGATGGAACCGTCTGCGTCTTGCGTCAGCGTGGTGCCGTTGGCGGCAGACAGCGTGGCCGAATTTACCGCGGTCCAATTCAAAACAGCAAACTGATCCGACAACGCCTTTTCCCACTCCGCCTGAAGTGGATCGAGCCGGGCGTCCGGCCCGGACAGGCTGGCTTCCAACGGTGCGATCTGACTTTTCAACGATTCCTGGCGCTGGGTCTGTTCCGGCGTGGGAACAAGCACGATGGGCACATCGTTGCCCCGTTCCTCGCCTTTGCCGTTTTCCGGTACACGATTGAAAAAGGCGTACAGTTCATAGAACTCGCGTTGCGATAACGGGTCGAATTTGTGGTCGTGACAACGGGCGCACTCCATGGCCAGACCCAGAAAGGCTGTACTGGTTGTATTGACCCGATCGACCACATATTCCACAGCATATTCTTCCGGAATGATTCCGCCTTCCCCATTGATGCGGTGATTTCTGTTGAACCCTGTGGCAATTCGTTGGGATAGGGTCGCGTTGGGAAGCAGGTCGCCTGCGAGTTGCTCCGTGGCAAATTGATTATAAGGCATGTTGTCGTTGAACGCGTGGATTACCCAATCGCGCCAAGCCCACATATCGCGTTTTGTGTCGCGTTGATATCCGTTGGTGTCGGCATAGCGCGCGGCATCCAGCCACTTGAACGCCATGCGTTCGCCGAAGTGCGGCGAAGCCAGCAGTCGGTCAACAAGCGTCTCATACGCATTTTCACTGGTGTCCGCGAGAAACGCATCGACTTCGGAAGGCGTGGGAGGGAGGCCGGTAATGTCGAGAGAGACCCGCCGGATGAGCGTGTCTTTACGTGCGCGGTTCGAGGGCACGAGCCCGGCCTTTTCAAGGCGTTCCAATACAAAGTAGTCGATTTCGTTCTCGCACCATGCCGCGTTGACGACGGCCGGTACGGCTGGTTTCACTGGCGGGATGAATGACCAATGGCCTTGCCACGGCGCGCCCTGCTCGATCCAGAGGCGGATGGTGTCGATCTCCGATGCGGTGAGTTCCTTGTGCGAGGAGGCTGGAGGCATTCTGTCTTTTGGGTCCGGGGCGGTGATGAGTTCAAACAGAACGCTTTCGTCCGGCTTGCCTCGCGTCACGATGGGCTCGCCGCTTCTGGTCATTCCAAAGAGCCCTTGTTCCTGATCCAACCGCAAGTTCATCTTGCGCGCGTTTTTGTCGGGTCCGTGGCAGGCAAAACACTTGTCCGAGATTATAGGGCGGATATCCCGGTTGAACTGAACCGGGCCCTCCGCTGCCCCTGAGGCACATACGGCAACCAGTGCGGCAGCGGTAAAGACATTTCGGGCAAAATACGTGTTGATCACGTTGGGGGCTCCCATCCCAAGTCAAAGACGTACGACAGCCGTTCCCTAAGTGTAATATGCCTTGCCCCCGGGGTCAACGGAGCGGTGTGTACCTTTTTTGAACGTGTGCCAGGGGACAGCTAGATATATAGTGTGAAAAGGCCAGGATTTGGGTGACGCTACTTCTCGTGTGGCGCGGTCAGGCGCTTGACATAGGAAACGAACACGGCACCCGGCTTGGAGTCAATCAATATTGGAATTCCTTCTTCCATCAGTTTCTTGCCGGTCAACGTCGTGTTTGCTTCGGGGTGGCCAAGGCAATGCACGTCGTACTCCGAACCTGAATCCAGTGACCGCAACGGCAAGCGTGCGGATACGTAGGGACAGTTGTCCCGGCGGAACGCCTGCACCATGCCCTGACCTGCTTCTTCACGGTGAAATTGCCAGGCAATCCACTGGTCATTCTTGAGCGAATAGTCAGTAATGGGATAGAAGTCGCCGAAGTAATTTGGAGCGAGTTCGGCCCAGTCGCTCATTGTTTGCCTGATACGATTCCAGTCGATGGTTTCATCGCGCTGGTCCCAGCAGGCCGTGAAGTGCGGGCACAGGGTGCTCATGATTTGATAGGGATCGGTTTTGGACGATCCCGTGCCGAAGTAAGGAAACCATGCCGCGAGCGCATACGTATGGCATTGATTCCCAGTCGGCTCCATAATGTAGTCGCTTCGAAGCAGCGGCACGGCCCGTCGAAGGGTCTCCAAGTCGTTCCGGCGGCCGCCGCTTGCGCATGAATCGATGAGCATTCCGGGGTGGCGCTTACGCAGCGCATCCCAATAGGCGAAGTACGCTTCTACATGTCGAATTTCGGTGAGCCCCTGCCTGTCATCCTCGTCATTGGAGCGCCAGTAGGAGAGGGGATCCATGTTGAAATCCTGCCGGTACAGGTCAATTCCCTGCGAGGAGATCAACGAATCGACGTGATCGGTGAGCCACATTCGTGCGTCTGGAATTCCAAGATTCAATAAGCCGCCTTTTGTGCCTCCGTGAATCCATTCAGGGTGGTTGTCAGCCAGCCAAGTGCCTTCGGTGACTCGCTCGGGTTCGAACCACACGATGATGTCCACACCGCGGTTATGCGCATAATCACTGATTGGACGAAGCCCGCCAGGAAACCGGTTGGTATCTACTTCCCATGTGCCTGTATTGGGCCATCCGGACTTGTTCCAGTACCAGCCCGCATCCATCCACCAATAGTCGAGTGCAAATCCCCGGTCGAGATACTTTTGAATAAAAAACATTTGATTATCGGTAGTGGCGTGGATCATTTCGCCAAACTGATGAGAACTGCATGCCGCGAGTTGGCCCAATTTGGGCAGGGCACCGTTTGGCTTGGGTAGATTGTGCTCAATCATCCACGATCGCCACACATTCTGTCCATGCCAACGATTGCCTCTGTAAAACTGAACCACAATCATGGGCGTCCGGACTTGTTCCCCGGGATGCAGTTTGAAGTGGGTGGCCTCTTGCCCGGCCTGGATTCGAATACCGGAACCTTGGTCGCGCGTGAATTGAGTGTACCACTGGCCGGCCCAACTCACCACAACGATCATACCGCGATCGCCGAAATTCAGATTGAAATATGGGAACGCGACTTGTGTTGGCCGGCCACCTGTGTTGGCAATTCGATAGTTTTCGCCCACTTCAAGCGGTTCCACCAAGGGTTCGAAACTGTCTGCCGTACAGTTGTCACCCTTGTTGTGGAACAATGTGACGTCGTTGTTGGATCCGTTGTCGAAGATTGAGTTAATGGGTTGGATATCGCTCAAGACAGGCGTATCCGTATTTCCATCGTTTCTGAAGTGCATGGTCCATTCAACAACGGGGTAGTCCAGGTACTGAATGGCTTCGCACAGCACTTCCAAACGGGAATCCGGATCGCGATATTGGATAGTGTGCCGGTTGCGGTGCTGGTCAATTGGTTGGGTCTTCCTTTCGCATGGCCAACTCGCCAAGAAGTCGGATGACGGCCTTCCACCATACATGAACGAGAATGGCGGATCGTTGGTGAGTGGCATTCGCGCGCTCTGTTCCAGAGGTAGATCACTAACGGAAATAGCTGAACCGTCGTCAACGGTCACAATGGCATTTGCCCAGTCCGCCTGATCGCACGAGATACCGTCGCCTGTGTCACTAACCTCTAGCCAGAACTCCGTAGCCCCGTGAAGATCGATTGAGACAGGCACGCCCATGTCTCCCTCGTTCAACGTGCCGGAAGTCCATATGGTCTTCTCCTCCGTTGTGACGCTGAACATGACGCTTCCACGGCCGCCGCGTGTCTGATCGTTGGAGTCAACACCTACGATCGCTTGAAATGTCTTGCCCGCTTTGGGCAGCCGGACGCGTAATCGGCTTGGGGCGTGGCAATACAAGCCAGAATCGAACTCAATGCCCGCAATGTTAAGCGGTTTCCCCGCCCTTGAATTCATCTGAACAGGATCGTGATTGGCATGTACTTCGACTGCAGCCCGACTCCCGGTGGGGCGGGACTTGCCCTCTAACTTCGCATTTATCCACTCGGTGGCATCGTCCAACTCCAAAGGCACGGGCGATGCGGCAAGCGCGGCTTGAACTACCACCGATACAATCAACATATACGACATACAAAGTCCCCCAACTTTGTCCCGTCACGAGTCCGTCTACCTGGTGATTGGTTTCGCGGCTGCTATTTACTGGTGAGCCGCTGTATCAACGCGGCCTCGCTCTCGTCGTAGGGCGTCCCGTCTCTACGAAAAACATCGTGAAACCAAGGTGTGGGCTCTTCCGTAAAAGGCTTCTCCCATGAATGCCATGGGTAGATTGTCTGGGAACGGCCGTCCACGAGTCCCCAACTAATTGCTCCAATTCTTTCTTCTTTAAAGTAAGGCATGATGGCGCCGAACGTGCTGCCTGCGCCGCGCGCCATGTATTCCGTGCAGATGAGGGGGCGCCCCGACTGCTTCAGCCAATCCACGGATACCTTGGCGCGCTCCAAGGGTGAATACGTATGAAACGTGACAATGTCGGATTCTTCCAACATTAGCTTGTCCAGCGGATGGATCGGTTTCCGCCGTCCGACATCGACCCATACACCTGCCGTTATTGGCTGGGAAGGATTAACCTCGCGCGCCCACGCAAAAAGTTTCGTTAGCAAGATAACATGCGCGGCTTCCTTCTCCTCGCGGGTCCAACCTTCCTTGTATTGCGGTACCGGGTTTCCAGGCTCATTCAAAAGATCCCATGCAAGTACTCGCTCATCGTCTTTGAATCGGGTTAGAATTGACGTAAAGTAGGGCTTTAATTCGTCGTAACGCGAGGTTCTTTTTTGAATGTCGAGATGGGGGCTTTGCACCCATCGGGAATTGTGAACGCCCGGCACTGGATCTTCTTGTGGACCTAACTTGGGATACGGATTCCACACGCTGTCAAACGGCACCAGCATGGTCTTTATTTTATGTTTGTACGCGATCGAAAGATATTGATCCACGCGCTGTTCGAATCCCGCCGGGTCGGCCTGCCATGCCATATCATGGAGGAACACCCGCATGACATTGAATCCAATAGCCGCTGCCCAGCCCAGTTCGCGATCGATGGTTTCTGGGTCAAATGTCTCTTTCTGCCACATTTCAAGCTGATTTGACGCCGTGCTCGGTACAAAATTCGCTCCTGCCGGCCAGGGAGTATCGTTATACCATGCTTGGGCTCGATCGACGCTCCATCGCGTGCCCGATTTGCTCCAGTCAATTTCCTGTGCGGTTCCCACTTCCGCCCCAGTCGCCATGGGTATTACAAATGCGGTAATGGCAACCGCAATGATTTGTTTCATACATAGAAGCGATCGCGTTGACATTCCAAGACTCCCCCTGGTTGCCGAAACAGACCTCACATGCCGCTATTCACTGCGTTTGTGTGTCTAGCACTGACAGGTCTGCAAACAACACGTATAGTACCGCCACAACGGCAAGAAGTGTGAATCCCACCGGTTTCGTGTATCTCCAAGGCGTCATGTCGACGGCATTGGCTTCGTGCTGTACCCACGGTGTTTCGCGCGGTTTCCAGGCGCTGATGAGCAACATGAGAATAATCAGGCTGACAAAGACGAGACCCAGAAAGTGGAAGTTGTGGATACCCGAGACTATCCGAGTGAAAGGCGGCACGAAGTAACCGAGGCTTATCGCAATCAACCCCGTGGCCAAGCCGAGCTTTGCGGCCAGGGCTGTAACCCGTCTGTTGAGCATTCCCACAACCACTACGGCAAACATCGGTATCATGTAGATGCCGTTCATCTGCTGCAAGTAGCCAAAAATACTTGTGGTTTTGGCCAGTAGCGGAGCGATCAGCATCGAGGCAATAGCGACTATCCAACCGAATACTTTGCCCGATTGTACAATCTGTGCATCCGAGGCGCCTGGGTTCATAATTGGCTTGTAGATTCCCAGGCTGAACAAGGTGCAGGAACTGTTCAAAACAGAATTAAAACTGGAGAGAATCGCCCCCACCATGGCCGCGGCAAAGAAGCCGGCAAGCGGCGCAGGCAGTACTGCGCTGACCAATTCGCCGTAGGCATGATCCGCTTTGATCTCCTGGCCGGTGAACATCGCATAAGCCACGATGCCCGGCAATACCAGGTATAGCGGACCCAGTAACTTGAGGAATCCCGTTAGTAAAACCCCTTTTTGCCCCTCCGCCAGATTGGCCGCGCCCAGTGTTCGTTGGATGATCTGTTGGTTGGTCGTCCAGTAAAAGAGGTGCAAAAGAATGATGCCCGTGAATACGGTTTCGAATGGCACTGAGGTTTCTGGGCCGCCGATAGAGTTTGAATACTTTTCGGGCAGATTGCGGAGCGCCTCGAGGCCCGCCGTCATGCCTTCACCCTGTCCCAAAGCCTTCAAGCTGAACCCGGTAATTAGAAAACCGCCAACCAGTAAGCCGACGCCGTTGATTGTATCCGAGACCGCAACCGTACGCAGGCCGCCAAAGAGAGCGTATAGAGAACCGACTATGCCCACCAACCAGACGACAATCCAGAGGCACATCGTTTCCGATTCAATACCAATTAGCGCCTGGATGTCGAGAATCCCTGCAAGGCCGGTTGCCCCCGTGTACAAAATGATGGGCAACAGAATTGTGACATAGGCGATTAGAAAGACTAGATTTGTAAACACCTGCGTTTGGTGATCGAAGCGCAGTTCAAGAAACTCTGGCACGGTCGTAACGCCGCTCTTCAAGAACCGGGGGAGGAAGAAGAGTGCCATGGCAACGAGCGCCACTACAGCGAAGACCTCCCAGACCATGACGGCCAATCCATCCGTGAATGCCGCTCCGTTGAGTCCCACTAGTTGTTCGGTGGAGAGGTTCGTTAGCAAAAGCGATCCGGCGATAAATGGGAATGTGAGCGTCCGCCCAGCCAAAAAATAGCCCGAAGCCGAGGCATGATCGTCGCGCCGCGTCAGTATCCACGTAATAACACCAACTAACGCGGTGAAAAAAACAAAAGAAAACAGTGTAACCCAGTGCATCGCGCCCCCTCCCGAAGTAGAAGCTTGGTCAGTGTAGCTTACATGGGGTCCGGAGAGGTAGCACTGGGGTGCGTTGTCAATTTAGAGATTTGTACGCACGTAATGACTTACAAACGGCTATCGCAAAGATTTTCGGTCCTCCGCGTGTCGACAACAATGTAACGAAAACGAACAGGAGCGCAACGAGTGAACCGATGGATGTGGGTTGCGAAACCCCCGAAGAGGACGGCACCGAAGCCTGTTCTTCAATCGACACAACATCGAAGACTCCGCCGTGGTTGAGTTGGAGTACCCATTCGTTGTTGACGAGTTGAGGTTCGTTATTCATCAGTCCTTGT
>BTWA01000014.1:0-148878 GCA_045863295.1 Candidatus Hydrogenedentota bacterium | reverse complement strand
CCACCGGTGTTCCTCCCGATATCTACGCATTTCACCGCTACACCAGGAATTCCACTCTCCTCTCACACACTCAAGCCTGACAGTATCCAAGGCAATTCCGAGGTTGAGCCCCGGGATTTCACCCCAGACTGATCAGGCCGCCTGCGCCCCCTTTACGCCCAGTTAATCCGAACAACGCTCGCAACCTCCGTATTACCGCGGCTGCTGGCACGGAGTTTGCCGTTGCTTATTCCTGAGGTACCGTCAAATCCCACGCATTTCCTCGCAGAACTGTTCTTCCCTCAGAAAAGGGGTTTACGACCCGAAGGCCTTCGTCCCCCACGCGGCATGGCTGGATCAGGCTTTCGCCCATTGTCCAATATTCCCTACTGCTGCCACCCGTAGGTGTCTGGGCCGTATCTCAGTCCCAGTGTGGCCGATCAACCTCTCAGCTCGGCTACCCATCGTCGCCTTGGTGGGCTATTATCTCACCAACTAGCTAATGGGAGGCGGACTCATCTTTTGGCGACGCTTTAAAGGCGCCTTTCTTTGTCTCTCCATGCGAAGAAACAACCATACGCGGTATTAGCGGCCGTTTCCAGCCGTTGTCCCCCACCAAAAGGCAGATTATCCACCTGTTACTCACCCGTTCGCCGCTCTCCATGATCCGAAAACCATAAAGCGCTCGACTTGCATGTATGAAGCCTGCCGCCAGCGTTCGTTCTGAGCCAGGATCAAACTCTCCGACTAAAAAATTACAACAGAACCGAAGTCCTGTTATAGACTGAACTCGCACAAAGTCTAATCGGAGTAAGACTTTGTGCATGGATTAAAGGCACTCGGCCAGAACCGGAGTTCCAACCGGCGCCCGCACATGACAGTTGTCATTTTTACAGGGCATGCATCGTATTCAACTTTCAAAGAGCGACGTATCAACTGCACCCACTAAAAGACACGGATAACCCGTTGTCTTCAGGTAGGTTGTGAAGTGTTTCCACCTCAGAATTGCGAGGGCGAACCCTCGCAGCGGCTAGCCCAAATCGCCACCGCACAACATCGTATTCTAGCACCGGATTGGGGCGCTGTCAACACTCATCGTCCTCACAGACAACTTGCATCACCAACGCCATCCGGCAACAAAACCGATTGGCGGCTTTGAGCCTATGCACGGAAGGAGCAGAACCCCGAAATACCCGGCGTAGAGGCCGTTAGGCCCGGACGTTGCCAACCCCTCAGGAACCGCCGCAAGGCCGTTCCGAAGGCGACAAGGGCAAGAGTCTACAGATTCGACCTGCCAATGTCAACCTCTTTTTTTGAGGTCCGCTTTGCCAACCCCTCAAGAACCACCGTTAAGCCGTTCCGGAGGCGACAAGGGCAAGAGTCTACAGATTCGACCCACCGATGTCAACCCCTTTTTTGAGGTCTTTCGCAAGCACACCCCTTGGTTTGCTCCCTTTGGGGGTGGTTGCTCAAAGCGAGGCCGGAGTGTACAAACTCAACCGCACACAAGTCAAGCACCCGTCCGCCCCACGATGCGCTCAAGGTGGTAAACTCACATCGGTTGTACTATCAACTCGGAGGCTGACGATGAAGCAGACACTTACCTCGTTCCGCATCGTGGTATTGGCGATTGTCTTGGCTGGATCAGGTATCGCCGACACAACCGGCACCCTTCCCGGGTCAACCCGAATGCTGCCAGGCTACATCCATGAGCCGTTGCAGGGAATTGACTCCCGTGTCGGCAGGATAGTCAAACGGGGAGCATGCACCATCCACTACGACATTGGTGGAATGTCTGGAAACTACGCACAAAGCGCCAAGAAAGAGGCGCTGTGGTACAAGGAAGCGCTATTCAACGGTCAACCTGCACAAAACTCGTTCAAGTCCGACAAAACACTAATCGTTTCATTTCCCCGATCCAGCGCCAATTTCTACACAACCATATCGCGGGAAGAGGATGTGGTGGATTTTCTGCTCACGACAATGACATTTCCACGAACTAAACGCACGTTACACTAGGTGCTGGCGATGCATCGTCTGTCACGAGATTACTTTTTGCGTAAACCACACGACCCTATGGTATTGCTGCAATCCACTTTTCATGCCACAGTCACACGCAAATTCTAGCTCCGGCTAACTTTGAGACGTATGAGGTATTCAATTGTGAGCGCAATTTGTACTTCTTGCCATCAACACGAAACCGTCTTCAGACTCATTCATTCGTTCTTCCTGCCTGCATTGTTGATTACCTTCCAAGCGCTGGCCCCATCTGCTCAGGAAATGCCCTCGACACCGGTTGCCCGGCCATTTCGGCTCTTTGCCACGCCTGAAGAGCATGAACGGGGCAAGAAAGCAGTAAAGGAAATCGAAGACCGCCGAGCCCAGTTATTAGGCGTTGTGAAACAGGAAAGCATATCCCAAACGTTGGCGACGCTCCTGCGGCAGGAGATGTTTTCGCGTGACTGCATTCCTCCATTTGCGAGTACGCGCCACGGTGACGACATTGTGTACAAGAATCAATATCTAGCCCTATACGATTTCCGGTTTGCCAAGTGCATGTCCATTTCCATTAATGGCTCTTTGATGGAGAAAGAGGTGCTTTTCGATGCCGCGATGCTCGAACTGGAAACCTATGTGACAAAACGCAAAGAAGGCTCAACTGTAGAACCGGATGCCGCCTGCTTTATCGCATGGACGGTGCTTCCCTACATTCTGGGAGAACTGGACACCGAAGGCAAAAGCCTTCCATGGCTGGAAGAATGGTATCGAATGGATTTGATTGCCGCCAAAGAATTTACCGATTTCGTGAACGAGACGCGACTATCCGAGGGGAAGTCCACGGTGCCCGGGACCTCAATCTTCTCATCTGCCTACTTGTTAGCGTGGTCTGCCGCCCGAATCATTGACCGAATGGAATTACCTAATTCTGCATCGAAAGACATAATCCGCAAATATACAACTGAGACACGCTCGTTCAAGCCGGTACAAAGCTATACAGACTGGATATCGGATTTGGCCGGTATTCAGATTTGCCCGCATTTGTCTCTAACAGATTCTGAAAGCGTTATGGCTGAAATAGCAGCCTTGGCGAGTTTGTAACAACAGCCGGGGATCACTGTGCATGTTCAAGTAGCCAAGCAATGATTGCCTTAAAAAACGACTCTCTTTCCAAGTCATTGAACAACTCGTGATAACCGCCGTCGAATTCCAGCAGCGTCTTGTCTTCCACAACCGCCTTGGCAACCAGGGTACGGCTTCCCTCGGGGTCGGTGAGCCTGTCTGCCGTTCCATGAAATGCAATAATCGGCGCGTTGATGAGTGGAAAATGCTCCTGGGCATGCCGGATGGCGCGGGCAATCTGATCGCCGGTGCGCGCGTTCACGGGTCCGTAGTGGCAAAGCGGGTCGTTCAATGCCCTATCAATAACCGATGGATCGCGGCTGATAGCGGTGACGTCTATTCGTTCCACGGGCAAGAACGGCAATAACGTACTGATGACAGCGGATAGTTTGAGCAACGTGGGCGACACCCGGTCAGGCAATTTTAGAAGCGCGCTGCTGAAAACAAGGCCATTCACAATGGGCTGGCGCGTAATCGCGTAGTTCGCCCCGATGAGACCGCCCAGGCTGTGCCCCATCAGAAACAACGGCAAATCGCCGATTACATCGGCACTGTACGCAAAAAACGCATCGAGATCGCGCAGTGTCGTGTCGAAAGAAACGATGTTGCCGCGAGTCCCGCCGGCCTTGCCAAACCCGCGCTGATCGTACGCCAGTACTGCAAAGCCCTCCGCAGCCAGCCTGCGCCCGGTTTCGTCAAAACTGCCGCTGTGGTGGCCATAGCCGTGGACAATGATCACCGCGGCCGTGGCTTGACCCTGAGGGGACCAACTCCGATGATACAGCTCCAAACCGTCAAAAGTTGGAAACGGTCCTTCGTCCACGGCAATGGTTGTGTTTTGCATGTGCTCTCACTTTGCCGCGACGGACACCGCCGCGTTGGCTTTCTGCAATTCGAGGGTAACTCGCTCGATATCGTTACGTGCCTTGTCAAAGGCAAGCGCATCCCACCACGTATGCCACACCGTGCGGTCGCCTGCTCTCAGATAATCCCGGCTTTCTACAAAGGCATCGTCGACACATTCGAGAAGACTGCCGGTTACTCTCGTGGCAGTCTCCCACGCCACGGTGCGTTCCTTCGACTCTTTACTGGCTTCCGCGATGAGGTCCTTGAGCATGTGCATCGCCGCGATGTCTTCCAAGCCATCCCGTACGGCTTCCCAACGCACACTGGGAACCGGGCGTTCACCGGGATACACCAGGGCGTACTCGTCGTTCGTCTCCGGGTTCCCGTGCCAGTGATTGGCCTGCGTTGTGCTATACGTCCAATGCCCAATACCGTCCAATCCAAAATAGTAGGCCCGCCATGCGTTGCCCCGGTTGTAACGCAGGGGTGAGGTGGATTTCACGTCCGCGATGCATTCGTAAGACCAAACCGGCCCATTGCTTGCCATCATGGCCTTCATGCGCGGGTCCTCGAACAGCAAGCCGGTGGTCATACGCATGTTTGGACACCACACATCCACCAAGGGCGCAATGGCCTCAAAATCCCGCAACGAAAGTCCAGGAACCGGATCTGTATATATCCTCAACTCTGGATCGGCTTCACGGAAAAGTTGGGCCGCCCGGATAAACACCGGCACACGCGGGCCATAGTCCAAACCGGGCTCGTCCACCGGATACAAGGCAAATTGATCATACGTCCAGCCGTTCGACAGAAGAAAATCCCTCAGCGCGCGAATATACTCCACTTGGAGACGCTTTACGTCTTCTGCGTTGAGATTCTCGCTACCCGCAATGGCGGGCTCTGCCAACTGTACGAGCAAAGTTCCCCGGCCCGCCAATCGATCCAATTCCGACTTGAATGCATCGAAGTCGATCGTCAGTGCGCCATTTTCCATTCGAGCAGCCGGTAAGACCGTGCGAGGAAACACATCGACGCCATGCGCCAACATGTCATCTAAGTTTTCGTCTGTATGCGATCCAAACCACTGATTGGGCAAATAATCCCAAGTGCAAAATGTTAGATTGCTTTTGGGCAACACGAGCGGTGATACAGCAAATTCAATGGGGATTGTGACGGGCGCTACGCCGGACGACAACGGCGAGAGGGTCAATTCGGATCGATACGGACCCGGCAGCGTTTCCACCGTGGCAATGGATATCCAAATCTTCACGGCTTGCTTTGGAGGAATAGTAACCATGGACTCATTGCCCAATTCGGGCAGCGCATCCGGAACCCAGCCGCCATCTCGGGTCTCCACGACGACGACCTCGCGTAGTCGTAATGCGCCGCTAAAACTGCGATCGCCGTCCCCTTTGGGCTGCAACACTTCGGCGACGGCCTGCACACTCTTGTCCCCCCTATTCGCCACCACGACCGCGACTTGTCCACACTCTCCGCGATACAGTACCGGGGACCGATCCGGGAGAGCCCCCCAAGCCATTTCCGCCGGAGTCGCTGCGAGACGGCTGGGGTCGAAATCCGCGTACGAGGGCGTTTCCCACGCGGCCAGCGACTCACCTTCGACCGTGGCTGCACGTTGGATTGCTGGTATATCCAACGGATGATCGAACAGCACATTGCCTTTCACGTCTTTGATCGTAACGGCAATAGGGCTGCCGGAGGACACTCCGGAGAGGGGTATAGCCACGACATCCTGGGCCGTAATCTCTCCGACTACACGCACTCCCCCACTTTCCGCCATGGTCGACGCGTTCACGGCGATCTGTGCACGCGAAGGATTCTCGACGACAATCATTGGATGCCCGGTGGAAGTATCCATCGTTGCCCGTACCTCCGCCGTGGGCGCAACGTCGTCAATCGCGAACGGCAGGCGAACGGGTCCTGTCTCAAAACAGTGCGCGAGAAGCGTAGCGCTGACAAACAATACGTCCTTCGTTCTTTCACGGGGCAACACAATCGGCGATGCGTTAATCGCGCCACTCAAACGTATATCGTCGATCCGATTGCCTTCGGCATCGATTGCATAGGCGTGCTGGTCATATGCGGCCACTAGCAAATCGAGCGATCCGTCGCCATTTACTTCGTGTACGAGCGGTCTGGTCCGGCTCTTGGCACGAAATACGTGTGTCCACACGTGCTGTCCATCAAGGGAAAAAGCATGTACGTTTCCCCACAGACCGGTACACACGACAAGCGGCTCCTCTCCGGTCCTCGGCAACACCGCGATGGAGGTGTCTATCTCGTCGCCCACGTGGGCCGTCCAACGGATGCTGTGGTCCACATTCAGCGCAAAGAGTTCGCCCGAACCCGCGCCGCAAAAGAGGCGCACAATATCGCCAGAATAATACGCCAACGGTTGAGAGAGTATCCGGCCGGACAAATCCCAAGCGCCCATGACAGTACCGTCGACCTTCAGGTCATGCAGCACGCTTCCGCAAGGAGCCAGTATATGCCCCGCCCCCTCAAACTCCGCATGGAGCAAAGGAGCCGAGCAACCTCCTTCACTTGGAAGAAGTCGCTTCCAAACTACATCGCCTGATAACGATATACACGTGACCGTTGAACTTAGATCTCCAATAATAAACCGGACTTCTCCGGAATCTGTGATAATCAGTGGTGTAGCACGACTCCATTGGGTCTTGCCGGTCAGTTGCACCTGCCATGCAAGGGACCAGTCTGCGCGCAACGCGACGACGAGACCGTCCGTGCTGACAAAAACAGCCAACCAGTGTTCCTTCGCAGCGTATATTGCAGGTGACGAGGTCCAGACGCCCTCGGGCAACGCAGTCACCATTCCGTCCTGACCCGCTCCGATATCTTTTCCATGCATTGACCAAAGTAACACCTGCCCGCCATTGTTCACGCCGAGGATTTCCTGCTGCCCGTCGCCATTGGTATCGGTAAGCACAGGGGTCGATTCATACCGGAATTGGCCGGTGGTCCGCGTCCACAGGAAATTCATGGCAACGGCAGGCAACGCGAGCATCGAAATGACAAAGATGATAGGCACAAGTAATCGCGGCATGGTGTCTCCAGAGTGTATTTTAACTCGCTCTCAAGAAGTTGGGCGTGGTGTGGCCCATCGCTGCTTTGGAAAATGATAGAGGTCAATCTCAAGGGTGTCGTTTAGCTGCGGCACTCCGGGTGTACTTCGTCCATTGGCGACATACGATTCCAGAAGCCCACTGAGCCGTTTCACGATAGCTGGATTCACCCCACTCAGATCCTGACTTTCCGCAACATCCCAATCCAAGTTGTAGAGTTCCAATACCGGATCAACGTCTCGTCCGGAGTTAATCACCAGCTTCCATGGTCCATGTCGGATGGCAAAACGGCCGCGCACATCATGGTGCACGATGGCATCACGGGCCGATGTTGTCGATTCATCCCTGAGAACAGGCAGGAAGCTGAAACTGTCTTCGGCGCTATGTGCCGGCAACGGAAACTTGAAATAGTCCGCAAAGGTGGCGATGAAATCGCCGAGGCAAACCAACTGGCGGCTTTGGGAATCCGGCGTTACAGTACCGGGCCAACGTACGATGAAAGGCACGCGATGTCCACCTTCGTAGATGCGGGCCTTGTGTCCTCGATAGGGACCGCTGGCGCGGTGTCCGGCCTCCAGTAGTTTCTCCCAACCCGTGTAGTGCGAGTGCCCGTTGTCGGTGGTGAAAACAAAAATCGTATCATCGGCAATCCCGGCGTCATCGACCGCCTTCATCACCTGCCCTACAGACCAGTCTGTTTCCATGACCAGATCGGCGACCGGTGCAATGCCGCTTTTCCCCTTGAAGGAATCCGAGGGTGCAATAGGCTCGTGAGGCGTGGTCATCGGAAAGTAAAGAAAGAACGGCTGGTTCTTCTCAGCATGCTCATGAACGTACGCCACGCAGCGTTCGGTAAGGGTAGGTAGAATACGATCGAAACGCCACCCCGGCGCCATCGGCCCACCCTTCCATCCCATGTGGAGTGTGGGGTCATGGGTGTATTCCGCCGTAGGCTGCGTCACCACGCGATCGTTTTCAATAAATGTGAAGGGTGGGAGATTGGGGACGTCGGTCCCAAAGTAGTAGTCAAAGCCGCGTGTAGTGGGCCCGTTGAGAATGGGCTGCGTGAAATCCGGCTTCATCTCCGGACCAACACCGTCGCCGGCCCAGTTCCACCCCAAATGCCATTTTCCGATGCACGCCGTTGCATACCCTAGCTGCCGGAGCATTCCGGGCAAGGTGAGCCGGTCCGGGGCAATCAGCGGTGGCTCATACGCAGTCACGACCCACTCTTGCAGCACCGTCCGCCATGCGTAACGCCCGGTCAGTAGTCCGTATCGCGTGGGAGTACAAACCGCCGATCCGCTGTGTGCGTCCGTGAAATGCATCCCGCCGCGGACCAGCCGGTCGAGATGGGGCGTCGGAATCAACCCTTGTGGATACAACGATTGCACATCGCCCACGCCCATATCATCGGCAAGAACAAGCACAATGTTCGGCCGCTTTCCCGAACCGTGCCGGGTTCCGCCCGGCGTGGCGCACGAAGCCCCCATGACTGCGGCGGCCGTAGCGCCCAGAAATTCGCGACGGTTAAGTGGGTTCATGCTCCCCCTCTGCCAATTGGGCGGGGCGCGCTGACTACTTGGCGGCTGCCTCCCAGTTTTCCATCCCCTCTTTCATGTGCGGCGCCGGATCGTCTGGATGCTCCTCATACTCCATCATCAATGGCCCGTCGAACTTGACCGCACGAAGTGCTTTGGCAACGGCAGCGAGATCCATGTCGCCTTTGCCGAGAATCTGTTCCGCCCCGCCGTGAATCCAATCCTTCAGGTGAAGAGAAATGACGCGATCGCCCAGCGCTTCGATGACTTCGTGTGGCTTTTCGCCCGATCGAATCACGTGCCCCGTGTCCACGCAGGCTCCAATGAATGCATGGTGGCCCTGGACCGCACTAATCGTGTCTGCAACCTTGTCGTAGCGCGCCTTTGGGCCATGATTGTGAATGGCGATTTTGATTTGGTATTCCTCGACCAGCTTGTCGAGTACGTCAAACGAATCCGGCTCCGGATCGGCCGTCAAGATTCCGATCCCCAGTGCCTTGGCAAATTCGAACTTCTTCCGGTTGGCCGCTTCGTCTTTGGAAAAGCCTTCCACGCCATAGCAGGGCACCGTGACGCCGGCGGACGCGATGGCCGCCTTGATTTCTTCCAGCTTGGGATTGTCCGGATCGGCCGGAAAATGCACGGCACAGAATTCAATCGAATTCAGCCCGAGCGACCTGAGTTGGGCTATGGCGCCATTCATATCAAAATTGCGAAAGCTGTAGCTCTGCGCGCCAAGATCAAAACCCGCTGCATCCCGAGCAGTTGCTGTCGGCGTTCCGGCAAACGAAGCCAACGCGATCGCGGATGTCCCTAGAAATGCCCGCCTGTTCATACGGATAACCTCCCTCTTGATACGCTTATACTACACATTACGCTGGCCGGAGTCTTGTTCCTTCTGCAATGTAATCAAGCCAATTTCTGGCGGCACCCGGAACCGCACCGGCAAAACGGCAATGCCGACCCCCCGAGACACCAATACACGGCATCGTGGCCCCCGGCAAAGCCCGCCGGCATACTTCGATCCATACCGGCTGGGAACAATCGGCGTCCCCAACAAAGGCAGCCGAACTTGTCCCCCGTGTGTGTGACCGCTGATCATCAAATCGACGCGGTGCTGGGCATCCATCGTCTCCGCCACATCAGGATTGTGCGATAACAAGATTCGAGGCATTTCCAGAGGTACCCCAGCAAGTGCCTCCGACATCAATACGTCATCACACCACAAGTCCCCGACCCCGGCGACACAAATCGAGTCTGGCATGTACTCGGACTGAAAACCGTTCGCGGAGAGATACACGCGCCGATTGTCGATCAGAGGAATGCCCACCTGCTTGAACATGGCAACGCAGGCCTCTTTCCCCTCCCAGTGGTCGTGGTTTCCCAAAACGGCCACGGCGCCGCACCGGCTTCGCAATGCATTGAACAATCCAATGCCCGGTTCCACCGCCATCGGTGTCCGATGCACATAGTCGCCCGTAAGAAGTACAGCATCCGCGCTGATGCGGTTCGCCTGATCGATCACATGATGCAGGAAAGACATGGACATCATGGGTCCGCAATGGGTATCAGAGATCTGAAGCAGTCGCATGCCGTCCATGGCCAACGGCAAATCGCGAATGCCTATCGTGTATCGCCGGACGCGTAATTGATTCGGCTCAAAGATGACCCCATAGGTGCCGAGCCCGGACCCGGTCAACGCCACGGCCCCGCCAGCGCTTCTCGCCAGGAAGAGCCGCCGGCCAGCGTCAATTTCTCCGGGTTCATTAAATCGCGTGTACAAGCGCCACAACAATCGTATCGCCGCCCAATAAATGAACGGAATAGACATGCACGAAACAAGGTAGCTTTCCCAGGGAGGATGACCGCCTGCTTGAGGCCAAATAGTCTGAATCAACAAGACCGCCGGTAGATGAACGAAATAGAGTACCCGAAAGATCCAGGTAAACGCCGGTTGACCCCATTCCGGTACCATCAACCGTTCGCCGGTAATCATAGCGAAAAAGAAAACAAGGCCCGTTACTGTCAGGGCAGCAAAAGCAAACCACCGTCTGTGGAGAAACCTATTCCGCAAACCGGTCACATCCTCGGTATTCAGCTTTTGCCAATGGACGCTTCCTTCTTTTCCGAAACGGCAAGCGTGTCGCCGCAAGGCCGCCGTGCGCCGGGTTCCACGTGGATGAGCACGTCGCGAATTTGCGGCCTCTCCTTACGGATCGCGTCCTTCACCCGGTGCGCAATCTCGTGTCCTTCGCGCACAGTCTGGTTGCCGTCAACCTCTACGTGCAGGTCGACAAAATACTCAAAGCCCATCTTACGCACCCAGCACGAATCCAACCCAACAACGCCTTCCACTTGCATGGCCAACAATCGCACGTCGCGTTCGATGGACGGATCGGGCGCGGCGTCCATGAGTTCATTGAGCGTCGGCTTCAACAATCGAAAACCGTTCCAGGCAATAATGCCGCACGCGAGAAGTGCTGCCCAGTCATCCGCGGCTTCATAGCCTTTGCCTCCAATTAGGGCAATGCTGATTCCTACGAATGCCGCGATGGAAGTGAGCGCATCGCTACGGTGATGCCAGGCATCGGACTTAACCGCGTTGCTTTCAATGCGTCTGCCTACTCTGTCCAGAATGCGGAATAGTGTCTCCTTGATCACAACCACCGCAACCAATACCACAAGTGTAAACGCGTACGGCGCCCGATGCGGTGTCAATATCTCCCGGACACTCTGAATCGCAATGATCAGCGCTCCAAGCAACAATCCAAGGGAGATCACAACCGCCGCCAAGGGCTCGGCTTTGCCATGCCCGTACGGGTGGTCGTCGTCCGGCGGCACGGCGGCAATGTGCAAACCGGCATACACGACGAGGGATTGAAAGACATCCAATAGGGATTCGAGGGCATCCGCCACCAGCGCATAGGAGTGACCCAGGACTCCCGCCATGCCCTTCACGAAGGCCAACGCGACGTTCGCGAAAATCGCGCATAGCACGTACCGGGAACCTTGGCGCGCAGGATGCAGTGGACGGTCAACTCCGTTTCCCAAAGGGGAAGGCACCGGTGAATACTCCATTCGAGGCAAGAATACACGGCTTTCAACGAGCCAATATCATACCCCACCGGACTTGGTAAGCTACAAATCGGAGATTACCGATGTCTCGCACTCTCGAGGTCGTCGGATGCACCTGTTTCGGAACGCGCAGTAGAAAGCCCAAAAGTCTCCTCCACCACAAATATCGGCCGGTGTTGGGTTTCCATGTACGTTCTGCCCGCATATTCCCCAACGATTCCCAGGAACACACACTGAACGCCACCCATGAACCAAAGGCTGACTATCAGAAACACCAATCCCGGCACTTGCCATCCCAGAAGATACCCTAGAGCCAGGGCTGCCAAAGCGAGAACAGACCCCACCACGCACAATGCCCCAAACGCGGTGGCCAGCCGTACCGGCGCCAGCGAAAAACTGGTCAAACTCGTCAGACCCAGGCGTAGACTCTTCTGAAACGAATATTTGGTCGTCCCGGATTGGCGTATCCCCTGTTCATACTCGACTGTCGTCTGCTTGAAACCCGACCAGGAGGTCAGGGTGCGCACAAGGCGGTGGCGTTGCGGGCATGCCCGGTAAACTGCGGCCACGCTGCGGTCGATGAGGCGAAACTCGCCCGTGTCAAAGGGGATATCCCATCCGACCACCGCATTCATGATCCGGTAAAACATCCACGCAAAGAACCGCTTTGACATCCGTTCGCCTGGTCGCCGGATGCGGCGTCCCGCCGCCACATGAAACCCCTGCCGCCAGCAGGCGATTAACTTCGGGATTACCTCCGGCGGATCCTGGAGATCCGCATCCATAATAACCACCGCATCTCCAAGCGCAGCCTCGATGCCCGCGGTGATCGCCGCGCTTTGGCCGAAACTCCGGGAAAGCACAATGCCGCGCACACGGGAATCCCGTTGGGCCGCCCCGGCAAGCCATTCTCGTGTCCCGTCGTCACTACCATCGTCCACGACGACGAGCTCCCACGTTTCGGGGAGATCGGTAAAAACGCACACAAGACGCCGGTGCAATTCTTCGAGATTCTGCCGCTCGTTGAGCGCGGGCACCACAATGGAAATCGTATCGGTCAATACAGTACTCCCTGTCCAAACATGACGAAAATTCTAAGTCGGCTATTCAACCGGGCTATCCACTCCTCGCCGGTGCATTCCTTGGAATGTGTTGCGTGTGTACCTATACAATACCGGGAGTTGGGGGGCAAGGCTACCATGCATTTACACCAAATTTCGATTGACAGGCGGACTTTCCTGGCTTCAGCAACGGCTATCGCAGCAGCCGCATCGATTCAACCGGAAGGACATACGGATATGGCTCAGGGAAAACTCGAGTCGTTGGCCTTTGCTTCAGCGCTGGAGGCCGCCAGGGCCATTCGTTCAAACGAAGTCAGTTCGGTCGAACTCACCCGCCATTGTTTTGCGCGAATCTCGAAATACAATAAGCCCATCAATGCCATGGTAACGTTGACCGAGGAAGAAGCCATTGCCTCGGCTCAGGCCGCCGACGAGGCGCACGCCCGCGGTCAATGGTGGGGACCGTTTCACGGGGTGCCATGCACCGTAAAAGACACCTTTGAGATGAAGGGCGTCCGCACCACCGCCGGCTCTATCGACCTTTCAGATTATCGACCGACAACAGATGCACCGCTGGTGGAACGCCTTCGGCACGCAGGCGCAGTTTTGGTCGGCAAAACCAACGTCCCGCTATTCGCGGCCGACATGCAGACGTTCAACGCCGTATTTGGCACAACCAACAACCCATGGGATTTGACGAAAACCCCCGGAGGCTCCACCGGCGGCGGCGCCGCGGCCTTGGCGGCGGGTCTGGGATACCTCGCATTAGGAAGCGATATTGGCGGATCCATTCGCAACCCCGCCAGTTTCTGTGGGGTCTACGGCCACAAGCCTACCATGGATATCTTGCCGACGGCCGGTGAACTCGCGTCGTTGCCGGATCCTCTCCCGCCTGCACCGGATTTCCTGTCCGTCACCGGTCCATTGGCTCGCAGCGCCACGGACTTGCGGGCCGCACTGGAAGTGCTGGGCGGACCCAGCGGGCACGACGCTGTTGCCTACCGCTGGTCACTGCCCCAGCCCCGTGGCTCTCGGCCCGCGGAATTTCGCGTGAACTTTGTTCTCGACCATCCCTTATGTCCTGTCGACCCGGAAGTACAGACGCAGATTAAATCCGCTGTGGACGCATTGGAAAAGGCAGGGGCTAGAGTGACTGAAGGTTGGCCCGAAGGGATCGACCCAGTCGAACAATTCAGGTCCTACTTCTACATTCTGATGTTGGCCTACGCCTCTGAACCCGATGAACTGACGGCGCCTCAAATCGAAATGTTTTCCCAAGCTCCGGATGACAACATCATGAAGTTGTACTCCAAGGCCCACACGGATCCCTACTATCGAGTCAGCGAAGCCTTCCGAGCACAGCGGGATGCCCGCAACCGGTGGCAGGCCTTCTTTCAATCGTGCGACGCGTTTATCCTCCCCACCTCGTTTAGCACGGCATTTCCCCACGTGCAGACGGAACCGTTGCCCGCCCGCGTGATCGACGCTCCCCACGGGCCGCGACCGTATTTCGACCACTTGTTCTGGATCTCGTTCGCCACGCTGGCCGGATTGCCCGCCACGGTCGCTCCAGTGGGACGCACCAACACAGGATTGCCGGTCGGGGCGCAAATCATGGGGCCGTATCTGGAAGACGCCACATCCATCGAGTTGGCTGCCTGCCTAGCGGAGCTTCTCGGCGGATTTGTTCCACCACCGGGATATGCCTGACGGAACGAAATGGTCAGCAGGAATTGCCCGGTAGGCGGCAAGCCTTGCCGTATCCGTGAGTTACAACACATCCCCCCTGTCTCTGTTAAGCCGTGTTACTAAAGGTCTTACACTTCTCCGCCGATAGTTGGAACACGGGTTGCTCATAGTCCAGATGTTACGCAGCATCCAACCCGTTGCACGGAGATCGCCTTGGGTACCTTATTCAGTTCACTTGCCATTGGAATGACCGGATTACGGGCCGCCCAAATCCAGCTCGACACTGCCGGCCACAACATCGCCAACGTAAACCGTGCAGGATATTCCCGGCAACGCGTGGACTTGGCGACGTTCAGTCCCAACATACTTCCCGAAGGTGCTGTGGGCCGCGGCGTGTTTGTTCAAAATATCTCGCGAACCCGGGAGGGGTTTCTCGACGGCGTATTACGCACCGAATACGGCAGCCTCGGATTTACCGAAGTGCAGGGTCAGTACTACAACTTGATCGAAGACGCACTTCAGGAACCCGGCGAAAACGGGTTCGGCACGCGTCTCGACAATTTCTTCGACGTCCTTGCGGATTTCGCCAACAACGTCGAGTCGCTTCCCGTGCGCGAGGTGCTGGCATCCGAGGCGCAGTCTCTGGCGAGCGGGCTCAATGATTTGGTCTCTCGGTTTGACCAACTCAGAACCAATGCCAACGAGGAAGTCCGGAATCTGGTTGAAGAGATCAACGGACTCGGCGATCGACTCGTCATACTCAATGAACAAATCCGCGTCGCCCAGGGCAATGGCGCAACCGCCAATGACCTGAGTGACGAGCGCGACGTTGTACTCGACGACTTGTCCAAACTGATCAATATCACCACCCGCGAAATCGATAACGGTGAAATCACCGTGCTCATTGACGGCAACGTCTTCATTGACAGCACCGGAATTCGTTCGCTGGAGGCCGTTCGCGAACCGGCACTTGATCCTGAACGCAACGACTTACTTGAGGTGCGCTTTGCCGACTCGGGACAGCCGGTGAGCATACGGAGCGGCGAATTATTCGGTGCACTGAACACGCGCGACACCATTATCCCCGCGCTGGACGCCCGAATCGACGAATTGACCGCATCCCTGATTCGCGAAATCAACAACATCCACGCGCAGGGCAACGGCCTGAACAACCTCTCCGGAACCCTCAGCACCGCCAATGAAGTAAACTCGCCGGCAAATCCCCTGATAGCCGCTGGTCTGCCTTTCGACGTTACCGCCGGCAGTTTCGATGTGGTGGTCTATGACGCGAACGGCGTGCCAACGACGACGACCATCAACATCACAGGCGCGACAACGCTGAACAGCCTCGCTACGGCCTTGGACGCGATACCTAACTTCGACGCAACCGTTGTCGGAAACACGCTGCAATTCGGAACGACCGCGCCGTTTACCTTCGGATTTGCCAATGACTCAACTGGAGCGCTCGCGGCCCTCGGCGCAAACCCGTTCTTCACGGGAACCGACGCCCGGACAATTGCATTCAATCCCGTTCTGGCCAACGACCCTTCCCTGATTACATCGGGATTCAGCGATGACCCGCTCAATACCGGCGACAATACCGCCGCGCTGCAAATGGCGGCCCTGCGTACCGCGCGTGTGCTGGATTCTGGCTCGTCTACCCTGAACGACTTCTACCAGTCAACGATCGCCGCGTTTGGCGTGGAGTCCCGATCGAATGAACAGCAACTTTCGAGTCAGGGCCTTGCCGTTCAGGATTTGGAAAGGCGACGTCAGGAACAAAGCGGTGTCTCCCTCGACGAGGAAGTGACCAATCTGCTGGTGTTTCAACGCGCATACGAAGCGTCCGCGCGCGTCATCACGATTGCCGACCGGATGTTGGAAACGCTCATCAACGTGGCGCAATAGGCGGGTACTGCCTGAAGCGTGTCGGGTAGGGAAAAGGGTGCCTTACGGCTGACCACTTACATGACTTCCCACACTTCCCCCCGCTGAGGCGAATAAATGCGGCGCCGGTCGGCTTCAGTCATGGCCGGACGGGCGCATAGCGCCTTCTCCACCCTCGGAAAGCGATTGAATTTTACCCGGCCGTTTTCGTAGTAGTCGATTAAGTGCAGGTACATCATCAACCGGGCTGTACGGAATTGGCGTGGACTCGCGCAGTAGAGCACCAACGCGTGCTCCACCGCATGCTCAAATCGATCGGTAAGCGCGCTGGGACGAGAGGCCGCCATGGCAGACCAATCGAACAAGTCCATGTCTTTGTTCCGGGAATGGCCGGGATAGCCGGCAGCTTCAAAACTCATGGACAACCGGTCATACACTTCCAATAGGCGGTCCATCCAGAACGGAATCGCCCGGTATCCTTCGTCCGCGAGATCCAACTGCAGCTTGGCCTGATCAATTGAGGGTATGCTCTGACTTGAAAGGTATAAGCGGCGCTCTTCATTCTCCTCCGGAATCATCCTTACCCGCGCTTTTTCCGCCGCATCGCCAAAATTGAAGCTCTCCAGAATCGTCGGAATGGTAAACTTGGATCGCGAAAGCAATCCCAATTCGAGCAACAACGGCGCTGCGATGGACTCCTGCTCCATCAGCGCCTCCACTTGCGGATCCGGTTGAAACAGGCCAATTTGCCATTGGCGGTATACAGACTCAAAAAACATCGACAGCACACGGCCAGCATTAGCCTGGGTCTGGCCCGTGACCGCATCCATCACATCTTCAAAGCGATGGCGCATATTCCAACCGGGCCGGCTGAGAATATCGTGGTCCATGAAATACCGGAGCACAAAAAGACGATCGATAGCCAGCCATGCGGTCTCTTCCGAAACACGCCATTCCACGGTAAACAGTTCATGCCAACGTTGCGCCCATTCGCGCAATTGACGCGCCGCAAAACTGCGCGGCTGGCGGCGCACCTCGTCTAACCCGCCCGCTTCAAGCGACATGCGCGTCAACACATCGCCAAACTCGTACACAAACCCTTGTGGGGAATCCGCAAATATCAATAACTCGTCCGTTCGTGCATCGTAGAGATAGAAACGGCACAAGTCAGTTACAAACGCGTACGGCGCGCCGAACAATCGAGCCCGATCGACCACTTGACGCGTTGCCGGTGAAAAATCAAGGTTACGCTTTACCAACGATCCCGGCGGTTCCAAGTTGCCAGGCATGGCAAACGTGGCCAGCACCGCCGAACAATTCTGCGACCGCACCACGAACGAAATGGAAGACGGTGCGCCGGGCAACGCCACGGGCTCAAGCGAGTGCGCGTTTGGCCAATCCAGTAGTTTCAGAAATTCGTCAACACAGCGGTGGTAATCGTTGCGCGCCGAATCTTCAAAGCGCTTCCACCACGACTCGCACAACCGCTGTACATCGTGTATTGTTTTCATGCCTAACTCCATGCCTGTTATCCCAAAGGATACACAAGCCTGGACCTGCCTCCGGCCAACCCGGCGCATGGCCCCTGGGTCACCGGCACAGGTGCTTCAGTACCGGTATCCCGCGCATCGCCAATAGCGGCGGAACGCGCCAGTCAAGTTCGTCTTGTGCGCCGATCTGCGGCGGCGCCATCCGCGATCCCACAATATATTGCGGCCTCGCATTCCCTTTTACACTAAGAGAAGTATACGTTTAAGGAAGACCTCTGTCAATAGTTAATTTCCATAAATCCCATAGATTTTCGATCCCAAATTGCCCTAACCACAATCGGTGTCAAGTCTTCAGTAAACCCACAACGAAAACGTCCAACTTTTAGCACTATTGGGCTTGCCTACAGGATGGTAAGAACCGGATACACTAACTGCTCGGTGTAGCCATACCCCCACCCCACCCGAATGATTGAGAAAGGAACAGATTCGGCCCACTGACTTCACCAACTACTTCTACTTATGCCGCCCCCAGTCAAATTAGCCCCTACATTCCTACAAAAACGTAACTATGACTACTTTCAAGGCTACCTTCAGGTACGACATGATGCCTTCTTGAAGATCCCAGCACCGATACCGTTTTGTATCCAATAATATGATGTGTCACATAAAACAAATAATTTCATCCACATAGCTCATACCAATCGGAAAGTAGCCCGCAAACCCCCATCTCGATTGGCACGCCCATTGCTCTCACCCCCCCTAACCGGTCCACGGGCCAGACACAGGTTCGCGGGGAGGGGAGCACTGGCGTGCGCGGCAAAGGCGCCAGCCCAAGTCCGCACACACAAGGGAGTCCTGATGTGAAGAAGATCGAAGCAATCATCAAGCCCTTCAAGCTTGAGGAGGTCAAAGAGGCCCTGGGCAACCTGGGCATCAAAGGAATGACCGTAACCGAAGTGAAAGGGTTCGGAAGGCAAAAAGGGCACAAGGAACTGTATCGCGGCGCGGAATACGTCGTGGAGTTTCTACCGAAGATCAAATTGGAAATCGTCGTGGAAGATGCGCAACTGGAGGCCGTTTCCACCGCCATCATTAAAGCAGCAAGTACCGGGCGCATCGGCGACGGGAAAATCTTTGTGAGCACGGTGCTCGATGCAATCCGCATACGCACCGGCGAATCAGGCGACACGGCGGTTTCGTAATTCACGGAAAAACGCGGCGGGTGGAAATGGTTCCACCTGTTGGACGTTCCGGACAGTCATCGTAACCAAAACGAAGTCACCGGGACCTTACTGGAAGGGAAGAGAGGGATGAGCGCTTTATTGAAGGATAGCCGCATAAACGCGTTGCGCGCAGCGGCATTTGCGGCGGTGAGCATCTGTATGTCTGGATTGGCATTTGCCCAAGAGGAAGCAGCCGCACCTACACCGCCGGATTCCGGCAACACGGCGTGGATGCTTACGTCCACGGCTCTCGTATTGTTCATGACCATTCCCGGACTGGCGCTATTCTACGGCGGTCTTGTTCGCAGAAAGAACGTTCTGTCTGTCCTCATGCAATGCTTCGCCTTGAC
This sequence comes from Candidatus Hydrogenedentota bacterium, assembly GCA_045863295.1. Lineage (GTDB taxonomy): Bacteria > Hydrogenedentota > Hydrogenedentia > Hydrogenedentales > SLHB01 > BTWA01. Next base: position 129,513 of record BTWA01000014.1, on the reverse strand, counting down.
CGGCGTCATTACCATCCTGTGGACAATATACGGGTATAGTCTCGCGTTCTCGACTGAGGGAATGGAAGCAAATGTAAGGAATCTGAATTCCTTCATCGGCGGTACCGATATTTTCTTCCTTTCGGGTGTTACCAAGGACTCCTTGTTTCTTACGATTCCAACCTCCGTATTTGTCACCTTTCAATTGACATTTGCGATCATTACACCCGCCCTAATCGCGGGCGCATTCGCCGAACGCATGAAGTTTTCCGCCATGATGGTCTTTTCGATTATCTGGTTCACCGTGGTGTACCTACCCATATGTCACATGGCATGGTCGGGACCGGGCGGCATTTTCGTAGACATGGGCGTACTCGACTTCGCGGGCGGCACGGTCGTGCACATCAACGCGGGCGCGGCAGCCCTGGTGTCATGCATCCTGATCGGCAAACGTAAAGGCTATCCCACCACCCCCATGACACCGCACAGCTTGACCCTGACCGTCGTCGGTGCAGCCATGCTGTGGGTCGGCTGGTTTGGATTCAACGCGGGCAGCGCCGCGGCCGCCGATCAAAACGCAGGCATGGCCATGCTCGTGACTCAAATCGCTACCGCTACCGCAGCTGTCGTCTGGATGCTCATTGAATGGATGAAGCACGGCAAGCCCAGCGTGCTGGGCATTGTGACCGGCGCGGTCGCGGGTCTAGTAGCCATTACCCCCGCCTCCGGCACGGTCGGCCCCATGGGCGCACTTGCGATTGGCGCGGCATCCGGAATCTTGTGCTTCCTTGGCGCAACCACGTTGAAGAAGGCGTTGGGATACGACGACTCGCTCGATGCTTTCGGCGTCCACGGCATCGGCGGCATCGTCGGTTGCGTGCTCACCGGTGTTTTTGCTGCTCCCGCGTTTGGCGGCTTTGGCACAGTCGAAAATGTGGTAGGTCAAGTCACCACCCAAACCATCAGCGCGGTCATCACCTTGGTCTACAGCGGCGTCGCTAGTCTGATTATCTTGAAGGCCATTGACCTCGTCATTGGACTACGTGTCGACGAACAACAGGAAACCGAGGGCTTGGATATCGCCCTCCACGGAGAAGACGGCTACAGTCTGTAATTGTCGTCAGTTCACGTTGCTCCGGCCGGCGGATACCTCGCGGTATCCGCCGGCCTTCTTCTTCGCACCGTGATTCCCGTTCCAAACAATGTGTTTACATGGGCTTAGCACAACAAGGTATCCCACGAATTCAGTTGACTTGGGATCGACGCTTCCGTGGTATACTGAGGGAGACAAAGGAGGCTTGTCTCATGAGTCGCGCTGCTTTCGTTACTCTATTCGTCGCCGCGTGCGCGTTGGCCGGAAGCGGTTGTTTTCTCGAAATGATGGGTGCCACCGCCATACAAGGCACGCTCCAGGCCGAACAGGCCGGCATGCTAAAGCGGCAACTCGATACCGCCCGCGGCACAACGGCCGAGTTAGAATTCAACAGCGGAATTCAGGCCTATCGTGCGGAACACGGCAAGAATCCCCCCTCCCTTGAGGCCATGATTCCGGACTACCTCGCACGCGTTCCCGTCAAGCCCGATGGCACGCCCTACGGCTATGATCCGGCGACGGGACAACTTTTGGACACGGCAGCACCGATGCAGTCTGGCGAAACCGACATGCAAAAATTGCAGCGGCTACAAGCCGCGGTCACACAGTACTGGCAACAGACCGGCGGCTACTACCCCCCCACCCTTCAATCACTTGTACCGGCCTATCTGAAGGACGTGCCTAAAACGTCCGGCGGTTTGGATTTTATTTACGATCCCCGAACGGCGACGGTATTCCATCCCAATCCGCAACAATTGGCGCAACCCATGCCTCACGGTGGTCAGGCCAACGCACCCAGGAGCTCAGGCGTCGGTGGTGGCGGATTGATGGGTGAAACGATGACCGGCATAGGCATCCAGCAGGAACTGAACGGCATGAGCAACGCCGGCGCCACTGGAGCGGGAACCCGTGCTCGACAAGGCGTCGGAGACATTCGCACGCACTCCAACGATCAACAGAATCAAGTGATGGACAATCTGGGTTTGTAGGGCCGAGGGATCATTGCGGTACGGGTGCCACGATGGGCTCCACAATCCCTGCGGTAACAATCCAACCGTCAATGTCGTCTTGCCCGTGTGCTTGCCGCAAATTGGCAGCATGCTTCACGCAATAACCTGACCGCGCCATCAGGTCTTCCACACCCGTCCAGGTAAAACCATGCCCGGCGCTGATCGAATCGTAACCGCGCCGAGGCGGAAGGATTCGATTCTGTTTCATTAACCGGGAGTGCGTCGCTCCCAATCCCGCCCGAAAGGCAACATGAACCAATCCATTGGGTGCAAGTAATCCGCGTACCCCGCACAGCAATTCTTCTGAATTATGCTCGAACGCGATGGGATCGGAAATCAGCACGGCATCAAAGAAACCGGCGTGATCGGCTTCAAAAGCGTATACGGAATCAACCTGTGCATGAGGCCTCTCAATACGAACGAGTTTGGCCAGCGATTCGCGGGCGTTCCCCAATACCGCCACTTTCCGGGCAGCAGCCGCTACCATCTGTGTCAGGGCCTTTTCGATGGACGGATAGCGATCCAACGGCCTCGTATATCGATGCTCGTTTGCCATGATGTCCAACGCCAGGTCGCAAAGCCGCTCCGTCGCATGGCCATCCGTGAACCCATTGATTCGTTTCGCGGTAGGCAACCGCGCGTTGCGCATCCGAGTGCGAAAACCCTCATCGATAATCGCTGAGACCACGGACTCGCGGATCGCGGCGGCATCGGTAACATACGCTACCGCATCACCAGGATGAAAGAGCCCGCCCGCCCCTTCGTCGTAAATCCCTCCAATGCAATCCGGCGGCACGACATTGATTACTGGTTTCCCTAACAAAATGGCCTCAACCCCAAAATGCGATTCCGTGCAAAGTACGACATCAGCCGAAGCGACCGCGTCGTAGGGAGGCTCGTTTTCGGACCGTACAAATTCGCATCCAGACCCAGCCAATATGGCTGCCACTCGATCCATCTGACTTGGATGGGGCCGCAATAAGAACTGCCATTCGGGGTAGGAATCATGAAGTGCGCGAAATGCATCCAAAACGAAGCATGCCAATCGATCAGGCGCATCTTCCGCCGAGATGCACCGCGCGCTCAGCGGCGGCACGGCAGTCATGGCATACGTGATAATGGGACGGTTTGGATCCAGATTCAGCGCCGAACAAAACCGGCGTTTCACCTGGGGACGCGGCGGACGATGATACAAATCCCACATCGGATTTCCGGTAACGGTAATTCGATCGGAGGGAACGCCGAAAGTTCTATACAGCGCACGCGCGCTGTCGCTGAATACAGCAAGATGATCCGAATGCAAGGCGGCATGGGCGCCGTGGGCGCCATTGGGAACGCCATGCAACATATGCAGTGTCGGAACACCGGCACGGCGCAATGCCTGAACCAACGCTTTGTTGTCGCGCGTCAAATCTTCCGCTACAAGCGCCAATCGCACATCGTGCCATGCCGCCCATTCCCGCGCAAGCGCAATCACCATCATCGCCTCCGCTGCGTGACGAGCGAAAGATTCCACAATGGCGTTCGAATGCTCGAACGAGGCCTGACCCGCCCATAGTGACAAAGCCTGTATGCGGCCCAATGCGTCGTTCAAAACGGCAGACTTCATATCATGCGTCGCGAGTTCGTCAAACGAACGATGAGGAATGGAGGCATCACGCAGCACGCGTCCGGTCGCGTCGTGAAACGCCACAATGTCCAACGTGCATCGTTCCAGCAAGTGTTTGGCAACGGAGTCCGCACCGCGGACCATCGAAAGTATCACAACGGGGTTCAAGGGGTTGTATCCCGGGAAGGATGGATGCACCGGCGAAGGATCTCGGGGTACAAATGATACTCGAGCACCTCCCCCAGGTTAATGTCGCGAAACCACACGGCTTCCGCAATCGCGGGATCATGCATCCAACTTCGTGCGATGCGCAGCGCCTCGCTATCGACTGGCGCCATGGACAAAGGCTGACCTTCATTCGGTTCGGGCGACAAAACCGTGCTCCCAACGCTCATGCCGTACCTTGTTCCGCCGCTTTCGCAACAAGGATACCCAGATCGGTATCAAAGAAAATGCCGCTGCAAAAGAGAACAACATCGGCAATCCGCCCACTACCGAACCAACCCAACATAGGCAAGCCGCGTACCCAAGAGAAAATACCACCCCGCCCCAATACGCCCAACGACGGCCCGCAATCAATCCGCGTCCCACCATCCACTGGCTTGCCGCCGTCCCGGCCCCCGCAACGGCGCCAAGCCAAGGCAGACTGGAAGTCGTGTCACCCAACACGACAGCCGCACTGTAGCGACTAAAATACGCGATGCATCCAATGAGCGTCAGCAAACCCAAGGTTTGATACAAGACCCCATACACTCTCACGATCTTAGGCACTGCGATTGGACCCGGAATACGGAGAAGCGTTCCAAACTTCGATTCCAATCGCTCCCGTTGTGCGCAAAGTAATTCGTTATCCACAACCGCCGGGCAACGCATTACCGGAGAAACCGTGGGAAATTTCTGTCGGGGCACAGTCGCCACTTCAAACACAATGGCGTTGCCACACGCTTCGCAAAGCCAAACCTGGTTGGCGCATCCGGGCAACACCAGAGTCTCCACGCCGCAATGACGGCAGAAGACTCGAACAGGCGTCGAATCAATGGTGCTAAACCCTCGTATAGACATGGCAGGCCTCACAGTACACGTGACCACGGCACGGCGCAACCCAGTGTCGCGAGATGGTTTGCACTCAGATGATCCTCCCTTCTAAAATCATCTGGAAACTTATTCAGGTGAACCTTGACTCGAATCCTTCATATCGATATGGACGCCTTCTTCGCCGCAGTCGAAGTAGCGCACGATCCAACACTGGCTGGAAAGCCCCTCATTATCGGGGGCGACGAAAGCACCGTCCGAGGGGTCGTATCTACAGCCTCCTACGAAGCACGTGAATTTGGCGTGCGTTCTGCCATGCCGCTCGCGGAAGCAAGGAGGCTTTGCCCGCACGGCATCTACATGCGCGGCAATCACCAACGCTATCGCGAGGCCTCGCAGGAGGTCCGCCGCATATTGGAGACTACGTCACCCATCCTAGAATTCGCCTCCATTGACGAAGCCTACGTCGACATTACCGCCTCATTGAAACTCTTCGGCGGCGACGAATCGATCGCCCGCCACATCAAGAACCTCATTCTCCGCGAATTGTCCCTCCCTTGCACTGTGGCCGTAGCCGCCAACAAACTAGTGGCCAAAGTGGCTGCGAATCAGGTCAAGCCGGATGGCTGCATCATCATCCCCGAAGGTTCTGAAGCGGCATACTTGCGAGACCTCCCGATGAACAATTTGCCTGGAGTGGGTCCTCGCACCAGGGTAGTACTGGAGGCCGCAGGCATGAAAACAATTGGTGACATCGCCGCCTTCCCCCCCGAACCGTTGTCAAGAATTGTCGGCAATGCCGCATACACCCTCCAACAGGCGGCGATCGGTATTTCCAACTCAACAGTCAACCCCGGCGGACTACCCAAATCCATCAGCCGGGAAACCACTTTTTCTCATGATCTGTCCGACTGGAAAGAGGTGGAGAGGGTTGTTCTGGGCCTGGCCGAAAAGGCAGGCGCATCCCTGCGCGCGGAAGGGTTGGAGACCCGGTCCATAACCCTTAAAATCAGATACGCGGGATTCGAAACGAAGACCCATTCGTTGACCCTCAAAGAAACCACATGCGTGGATTCCGAGATTTTTCGGGTCTTGCGCCAACTGATGAAGAAAGCCGCTTTGGTACGCAAACCGGTACGGCTTATAGGGTTGAATCTCAGTTCCCTGCAATCACCCCTTCACCAGACCAGCCTGTTCAACCCGGGCAACGACGATCGAATAGAGCAAACGTACAAGACAGTCGATGCGGTGCGTCGAAAGCATGGAATGAACTCCCTTCGCGCCGCAAGTACCCTGCCTCCATCAGACGAAAACCTACCCAAGAGAAACAAGTGACAGCACAGATGTAACAAAATGCCCCCCTTAGTTTTATGTCTTGACAAGGGTCATGCTTTGGGTGCACCCTTTAGTACTGGCATGTGGGCTCTGGACACGAATGAACGCGGTGCAAAACCGGGTGAGATCCGTTCTGTCTTGGCCCGCATTGTGATTTGGGGTTGGGGCGCACAGGTTTCTAAGGTAACTGTGTTTTGGGTAGGAGGTGGGATGAGCGCGCGGACAGTAACGGGAAAACGTCTGAATTATTTGCTATTGCCAATTGTTTTGGCCCTGCTTGGATTTGAGTGTCCGACAACCTTGATTCAGCCCAAGATTTCAATTAGTCCGCGCAACGCCGATCTCAACACGGACATCCTCTTCGAAGGCGATGTCGACATCTTGCCGCCACTCGCGCTGTCAAAATTCCGGGATGAACCGCAACCCGGCGACGACGACCCGCCTCAGGGTGGAGTGAATCCACCGCCGGTTTTGCCGGCATTTCCTGTGTTCATCATTTCCTGGGACTGGGATTTTGGCGACGGAGTCAAGGCCAAGGGCCAAAACGTCTTTCACCAATATACCGCTCCAGGCTGTTATGACGTCACATTAAAAGTAACCCTTTCAAACGGATTGACGGGAACCGCATTCATCAACGACGCCGTATGCGCCGGAATGGGAGATATTCCGAATCGTCCGCCCGTGGCCGATGCAGGCGACGACAGAACGGAAACCCTCGCCATCTTTGGCAAACAGGAAACGGGTACTGTGCAACTGGACGGCACCCAGTCCTTCGACCCGGATGACGACGAGATCACCTATTCATGGACTGTCGTTCGGTCCCCGCAACCGGATCGTATCAGCTCCCGCGAGATTGAACTGGAAGATGCGGACACGGCGACTCCCACCTTCTTCCCGTTCTTCCCAGGCGAGTATGAGTTCCAATTGATTGTCGACGATGGACAAGCGGAAAAAATAGAAAGCCAACCAGACAATGTAATTATCACGATGGTTGAGCCCAATTTTCCCCCCGTTGCGTTGGCGGGTCCGGATCGCACTGAGGATTTCTTGGAAATCAGGCAAGAATCGGGCGGCGTGCAGTTGGACGGTTCAAGCTCGTTCGATCCTAATGGCGATCCCATCACCTATTCGTGGACTGTAATCAGAACCCCCGACGTACCGCTTCCGTTGCCCGCCATCCGTGCGTTGTCTCTGAGCAATGCCGACACAGCAACGCCGACATTTTTCCCGTTCGCCCCGGGCGAGTATGAATTTCAATTGATTGTCGACGATGGCAAACCTACCAAAGTGGCAAGCCAGCCGGATAACGTGGTGATCACAATGGAAATTCCAAACCGGGCTCCGATCGCAAACGCCGGCCCCGACGAATCGATTACACTGCAATTCGCCGATAAGAAGGCCTTCGACGGAACGGTGGTGACACTGGACGGCACGGGATCATTTGACTTGGACGGCGATCCGCTGACCTATGCCTGGACGGTCGTGCGTGATCCGTCGGCTGTAGCTGGAAAAGGTAGCCGGGCCATTACGCTCAATGGCGCCGACACGGCCAGTCCGACCTTTACTCCCACCGTGCCCGGCGAATATGAATTCCAATTGATTGTCAATGATGGACAAGTGTCCAAGGTGGCAAGCCAACCGGACAATGTCATTATCACCGCCTCGTTCCCGAATCAACTACCGATTGCAAACGCAGGTCCGGACGAAACTGTCTTCCTGGAATTCAATGAATTCAAGATTATCGAAAATGGCGTGGTTACGCTCGATGGAACTAAGTCGTTTGATCCCGACGGTGATGGACTCACCTATGCGTGGACCATCGTTAGCCAGCCAAGCTCCCAACAAACCAAGGCTGTCGATATTACGTTGTCCGGTTCGAACAGCCCAAATCCAACGTTCACGCCCATTCTAACGGGTGAATACGAATTTCAACTTATTGTGGACGACGGCAAGCCCACAAAGGTAGCGAGCACTCCCGATAATGTGATTGTAACCGTGTTGCTTGAATCGCCACAATGAACGCGGTGCACCCACATTGTGGACTATGTGCCGGAGGCCAATAGGGCCAGCCGGGATGAAGTGAATCGCGTGCTTGTGCGGTACTTGTGGTGACTCGGACCTCAGCGGACCTGCTTTGGGCAGGTTCGCTTGCACAGCCGGTATGAATGGTGATTCTGACCGATCAGCCCAAAGGCGGGAATTCTTGGAGTCGATGCCTGGCTGGAATGTAGAAGCAATCAGTCAACTGCATTATTTAGATGGCGGCGACGGACGATTGTGACTCGGTCGTATGAACTGCGGCCTTGAATGTGCGAAGGAGGCGTCATGAACGCGCGTGTATTCATGCAGCGACACTTCAAGTTTGTCATGGTTTCCTTGGTATTGGTCCTGGTTGGGTTTAAATGCCCAACGGGATTGGTACAGCCAACAATCACAGCAAGTCCTCGTGTGGCACAACCCAACACGGACATCCTGTTCGAGGGCGATGTAACCGTATCGCCACCGCTGGTCCTTGCAAAATTCCGTGACGAACCAACGCCCGGCGACGACGACCCCGTGGACAACGGACCTGCACCCCAGGGCACCCAGTTTAATTTTGACTTTCTGTTTGTAGGGTTTCCAATTCGATGGGACTGGGATTTTGGCGATGGTACTACCGGCGTCGGACAAAACGTCATTCACCAATACACGGCGCCGGGGTGCTATGACGTATCGCTCACCGTAACGCTTTCCAATGGATTCTGCGGCACAGCGACCATTAACGACGCCGTATGCATCGGTGTCGATGATATCCCCAATCGCCCCCCAGTGGCTGACGCCGGCGACGATCGGACCGAATTTCTGACCAATCTTGGAAAGCAGGAATCAGGGTCCGTTGAATTGGACGGTACAGAATCGTTCGACCCGGATGGCGACACTATCACCTACTCGTGGACTGTCGTTCGTACTCCAGGCCAGACCAAGGGAATCTCCACAGATATCGAGCTTAGCGGAGCAAACACGGCCAATCCCACGTTTATCCCGTTCATTGCAGGCGAATACGAATTCCAGTTGACGGTCGACGATGGCAAGGCCTCCAAAGTGGCAAGCCAACCCGACAATGTCGTCATCACCATGCAGTTCCCGAATTTTGCGCCCATCGCAGACGCGGGCCCCGATCGTACCGAGGTTTTGGCCACACCCGCGAAACAAGAATCCGGCGGCGTGCAACTGGACGGCACACAATCGTTTGACCCGAACGGCGATCCCATCACGTATGCGTGGACGGTCGTTCGCACGCCTGCGGTGGCGCCTCCGATGCCCGCCCCGCGTGCCTTATCCTTGAGTAACGCGGACACCGCAACACCTACATTCTTTCCCTTTGCCGAGGGCGAGTACGAATTTCAGTTGATTGTGAACGACGGCAAGCCTGACAAAGTGGCCAGTCAGCCGGACAACGTCATCATCACCATGACCGAAGCAAATTTACCCCCGACGGCCAACGCCGGCCCCGATGAAACGGTTACTTTGTCTTTTGATGACGTAAAAGCCTTTGACGGATCCGTTGTGACCCTCGACGGATCTGCGTCGTTTGATCCAAACGGCGACACAATCACCTACGCGTGGACAATTGTCAGCCAGCCAGGAGCCGGCGCCAAAGTGGTTCCAGGAATCACGTTGGAAAACGCTAACACGGTAAGTCCATCGTTCGAGCCTTCCATACCAGGCGAGTATGAATTCAGCTTGATCGTCGATGACGGACAACCCACCAAGGTCGCCAGCAATCCCGATACAGTGGTGATTACCGTGTTGCCGCCCAACAGCCCACCCACCGCACTGCCATCCATTCAAGAAAAGGCCGTAGTGCGCGGGGAACTCATTCATTTGTTGGGCAACGGCACTGACCCGCAAGGCGATGCACTGACCTACCTGTGGTCGATTGAGAGTGTGCCGGGAGGAAGTACAGCCGCCTTGTCAAGTAACGTGGCTCAAAATCCGACGGTCAATGCCGATTTGTTGGGCACCTACACGTTCGGTCTGATCGTGAACGACGGGAAGCCCGCAAAAATCCCAAGCCCGAAAGCGACGGTCGTGATTGATTGCATCAACCAAGTCCCGGACGCCGAAGCCGGCCCTCCGCAAACCGTAGAGAACAAGACCTTGGTGTCTCTTAATGGCTCCGGGTCTTCCGATGCCGACAGCGATCCATTGACATTTGCATGGACCATCGAATCGGCCCCCGGCGGAAGCACGGCCACATTGAGCAATGCCACCACGAGTACCCCGAGTTTCACTCCCGACGTCGCGGGTCCCTACGTGCTCGGACTCGTCGTAAACGACGGCTTTGACGATTCCTCAATGGACACCGTTACGATTTCGGTCACAAACGACCCGCCCCAGGCCAATGCCGGCGGCGATCAGACGTTGTTCCAGTTTGAAGAGGTGCAACTGGACGGAACGGGATCGAGCGATCCGAACAGCGATCCGTTGACTTTTGCATGGACCATCGTGTCGCAGCCCATTGGCAGCGTCACCACACTGCAAAATCCAACGTCGTCCACGCCAACGTTCATACCAGACGTGGCCGGTAACTACACCATTGGGCTGATCGTCAATGACGGACAACCGGCCGCAAAGGTCGCCAGTACGCAGGATACAGTCACAATTACGGCCTCAGAACCTGTCCTGCCGCTCTTCGTCTGCCACGATTTTGACTTCTTCGACCAAGGACCATCAGACGAAGAAATCAATGACGGTATGACATTCCCCAATGAATTGCCGCAGATGCCCGGCATTCCCACCGAAGCCATCAGCATGGCGGATACGGAAACGACAAACATTCAATATGTCGACGCGCTGAACTTCGCACTCAGCGACAGTTTCGCCTTTGAAAACCAGGCCGGTGACCCTTACGACGGCGGCGATGTCTTCTTCAACGGCGTGCGTCTACTGCAAATTGCCGGGGGCAGCGGCGCAGGCGAATTCTCGGATATCGAATTCGACAGCACGCTCGGTCTGTTCTTCGTCAAGCGTCGTGACAACCAATCCATGGCTGAACATCCGGTCACCGAGGTGAGTTGGTTTGGCGCCATCGCCTATTGCGTGTGGGTGAACACCGAACAAGGCTTTGACGCAACGTACGATCTCACCACGTTCACGTTTTCTCCGGGCATTGGCCCAATAGGATTCCAGTTGCCCAATGAAGACAACTGGGAACATGCGGCTGCGTGGAACAACGCGACGAATACCCACTTTATATTTGGCTTCAGCGCGAATACGATTGACCCCACCCGCGCCAATTTCGCGTCCGCCAATCCGCTGACTCTGACCAATCCGCCGTTTACCACAAACGTCGGATTTTACAACGGCTCCAATGCTGGCACCGTGGATAGCCGAAGCCCAGCCGGTTGCTTCGACATGACCGGTAACGTGTGGGAATGGACGCAGACTGCGCCGTTCGACTATACCCCGCCCTTTAAGGCGGCAGGAGGCGATTTCTCCACGGATGAAATTATTGTGCGCGGCGGAAGTTGGCAGGAAACCGATACGAACGAACTGAGAACGGCGCGGCGGGATTCGGCCGAACCATCGGTCTGCGAAAACTTCATCGGATTCCGGATCATGATTCCCGAATCGAGTTGCTTCGAAGAAGAAGAATAAGTGATTTCACCTTGAATGGTTTCAGGGCCGCCGCACGTGTCTCGTCGTGCGGCGGCCCTGTCATGATACGCGCAACAAGCCGGCCTGTAAGCCGAGTTCTGTCGTAGAATCCCGAAAGACTCCGTGACGGCCATTCATCTGGGACGCCCGTCGCCGGACGCCTCAAGCTGCCAACCCGGGATCGAAGCGGGCCGCTTCATGGATCCCCTATTAGGCATTGCTCCAGGTGGGGTTTAGCCGGCTGGCCCGTTGCCGGGCCACCGGTGCGCTCTTACCGCACCATTTCACCCTTGCCTGATCCGGACAAAAGCCCGGCCATCGGCGGTGTCGTTTCTGTGCCACTTTCCGTCGGGTTGCCCCGCCCTGGCGTTACCAGGCACCTTGCCCTGTGGAGCTCGGACTTTCCTCCATGCTTCTTGCGAAGCACCGCGGCCGTCCGGCCAACTTGCTGCAGAAGAGAGTATACCGCATTCTGCTCCGGGTTGAACTACAGTCGCCGCTAGCCGGTGAAAGAAACGCACTTCAGCCGCACTGGCGCCGGATGCAAACATCACGCAACGTGAAAACGATAACGGACTCAATTTGTGGTGCTTCATGCTATAGATAAACCCTTTCAGGCGTGCGATAATGGAGAGTACCTGCAAGGCATTAAGGTATCGGCTTTCTAATACTCGAAGGAGTAACAGCATGGATAAGCCATATGTACGTCTTGACAAGAACAACGCGGCCGTTCTATTGGTGGACCACCAAGCTGGCTTGCTATCGCTCGTTCGTGACATCGAACCGGCTAAATTCACGAACAACGTGTTGGCTCTCGCTGATCTGGCACTCTATTTCAAACTCCCCACTATTCTCACTACGAGTTTTGAAAACGGCCCCAATGGACTGCTGATGCCGGAACTCAAGAAGCTCTTTCCTGACGCGCCTTTCATCGCCCGACCTGGCAATATCAACGCATGGGACAACGAAGAATTCGTGCAAGCAGTCAAGGCAACAGGCAGGAAGCAATTGATTATTGCCGGTATTGTGACCGAAGTGTGCGTCGCGTTCCCTGCATTGTCCGCTATTGAAGAAGGGTATGAAGTATTCGTCGTAACCGACGCATCCGGCACCTTTGACGAGATCGCCCGTCATTCCGCCTGGACACGTATGGCGGCCGCAGGCGCACAATTGATGAACTGGTTCGCTGTGGCGTGCGAATTGCACCGAGATTGGCGAAACGACGTCGAAGGCCTCGCAGCGCTGTTTTCCAACCGTATTCCAGACTATCGCAACCTGATAACAAGCTATACAGCGCTTACACAACCAAAATAACTACTGCTGCATGCCCTAATCTGCGTGTAGTCGGACAAGGTGCATCGAGAGACTGCGCCGCCGGGATTTTCCAATTACGGGCTGGATTGGATGCATGACCGCCGTGAATCGCGGTAACTACAATGAATCGATTCCGGATTTTCCGTTCTGTTTTACCACTTGAATCGGTACAACCGTCTCGAAACTCTGCACGTCATTGATTTGAAACTTCCTCGAGTTCAGGCACGCTGGCATTTCCCACGAGAATCAGTCCTTTAAACCCGACAGGACCTGCCAAGGGATTGCGAATATCTGGGGGCAAGTATTGTTTGATGGCCGGAAGATATTCGTTGCGTGTCAGGCAGTAATACGGATCAGGCCCCGACAACTTCTCTTTGACCACTTCCGCACTTTTCACTTCGGGGATTCGAGTGGCCGCATAGTATGCAACCGCCGGATAGGCCTTTGTGGTTTCCACGACATACCCAGCACGGGCCAATCGGCCAGCCAATTGCGCAATCGCCTTGGGCGATTCATCGCCCGTGTAATGAAACGATTGCGACACCAACGCGGCTACGGAAATCAGAATGCCAAGGATATAAGCGGATTGAATGCGAAGGACAGGGACCGTCCAAGCACGCCATGCAACCGCACAGCAAACCAAGGCGATAACGGTCATTTCGAGAGTCAAGAGCGGATGCCCAAACTCAACGGCTGTGTATACTGTACCCGCGACTGCCACCGGAGGCAAAGCCAAAATCAATACTTGGGATGCAATCTTGACCGTATTCTCGACAAATGGAATCGAACGCTTCAGAGAGACACCGGCCAGAAGGCAGCCATTCGCCAACAAAAGAAACGGAAACGCCGGCAAAATGTACTCATACTCCTTTCCGGCAATCAGCGAAAACACCACAACGCTCAACCAGCCTGTCACGATAACAAAACGGTACCCCATGGGAGATGATCGCCACAACGACGGCAAGGGATGTAACAGGAAGAGCAGTCCCCAGGGAGCGCAAAGCAAAGGCAGATAACTCACGTAGTACCAGGCGAACCCGGAATTGATCTCGCTCGCGACAGAGACGCGTTCGACCACTTGTTCGTCAAGCAGCGATTGAATGAATGGCCAGCCCTTTGCCATAACCACCCCGATGCCCCACGGAGCAGCGCCCAACACGCCGGCCAAAGCTCCCCCCATCCACACCGCCATCACCCGGCCCCGCCGTTCCTGGGCCCAACCAAGGAGACCGATTGACCACACAGCCACAACAAAAACCAGACCGATCGGCTTTTCCGCAACAGGTCTGAATACGGGATTTGCCCAAGCCGACAATTCCACTGCGCACTGGTAACCAAACGCGAGTAGCGTCGCAAATGCGCACACGTGCAGCACCGTAGACTTCGGTTTGCCGTGAACGGCCAGGGTCGCAATGAAACCAGTCCAAAGAAAAAGGAATGGCACCGGCCCTTTGAGCAGCACCGCCGCAGCCAGGGCCGCCCCACCTACCAGTACCCTACGGATAGCCGCGGCGCGCCCTTCCACGAGAGTCGCTTTGTAGAGCATCATGATCGCGCAAAACGTGAACAACACTAACGGAACGTCCAACTCGGCCCACCGCGCCCGCTGCAGGAAATACGGTGCCGACAGCATCAACAAAGACCCCCACCGCGCGGCCGTCTCTCCCAAGTGCCCTCGGCCAAGGCCGTACAATGCAACGGCGAGCAGTACGGCACTCAACGCGGTGGGAAAGCGTGCTGCCCACGGATCGGTGGTGCCTGTAAGCGCGTACATACCCGCGATGGCCCAATACAGTAAGGGCGGTTTGTTCAAGTAAGTCTCGCCGTTGATCGTGGGTATCAGGTATTCACCCGATCGGAGCATTTCCGCTGGCGGCGCTGTCCGTTGCCCTTCGTTGTCCATCCACACATCCATCCGGCCCAACTCAAAAAATAAAGCGCCGCATGCAAGGCAGATCAACAACAAGAGAAATTGTTTTGGACTCGATTCGAACACAGGTTCCCCGATTCCGGAAATGGAAGGCGCACGTAGGACTACATGCACCCTGAAAGTGTTCCTGAAGATCAAAATACTAGCGAAAAGACGGCGGAAATGTCACCTTGAACACATGAAAACAGGGAGAACCGGATTCCTTCCCGACTCTCCCTGTCGCCAGTCATTGTCTACAAGAACAATTGATTTCAGCTCGCCTTTTCGGCAGCCAATTTACCCTTCCGCTGCTTGCGCACCATGTTGCCGGAAAACTCTTCGCTGAACGCATTCTCGGATTGCGTTTCCATCGTGTGAATTTCCAGCAGATCGCCGTTCTTCGGCTTCGCGTCAAACACGCGCAGGTTTGGATCCTCTTCCTTGGGCGGCGTGTTTCGATCCGGGTTGTACAGGCCAAGACGGTCGCGGTTGTACCACGCATTCGCGCGAAGTGCCTCCTGTTCCTCCGGACCCATCGCATCGTAATCAAGCTGCATCTGCGCCATCTCGATCACGCCCGCGCCGAACACCCGGTACGCCGGAGCCGCCCCTGCTATCCAGATTACGCCAACCGCGGCCACATAGTCCGTCAAGAAGTGAATACGCTGATCCGCGTTAATCACCTCGTTCAAATACATCTGCTGTTTGTAATCCGGCATGCGCGATCCCGCCATGCCCTTCCAGGTGCTTTCCGTCAATTCGACCGTGCCACGGCGTACGCCTCGCGGCAGTTCGATCGCGCCGCCAAGTATCGGCAACTTCTCGTGGCCGTCAAGAGTGGACTTCGGAGGGTGATAAAAAAACGCTTTCACCCCACGCCACATCGCTTTGTACGGGCGCGTGGCCGGTTCTTCTGGGTTGCCTTTGGGTCCGTAGTAGGCCGGTTCTATGGCGAAGGACGCTGTGCAAACCAGCAACCCGAGTCCAACCGCCAACCAATGCTTTTTCATGATGGTCTTACCCTTTGCGTCCGCATCGCGCCTGGTGCGCTTGACCCCACTGTCTGTACCTTATGGGTCAACAGTTTACAACAGCACCCCCCGGTTTTCCAACCCCCAGCCTGTACTACACTTTTGGCTCCCAGCCCGGTTCATATTCCCTACTCCAAAGCCCCATGGCTTCGGCATCGTTCTGAATATGCCCGTCGCCCCCATGGCACTGAAGGGACCGGCCCACCCGCTGGGCAATATTCCCGAGATGGCACAACACCGTGCTGGGATACGCCTCGTGAATCCCGCAGTGTAGACGCGTCACCTGGTTGTCACGAATCGCCGCGAGAAAATCCGTCACATGCTCAATTTCACCCAACGTCCCATTCTCGCTGGAAGTCTCCTTGTTATCCATGTCGTAAAAGGCGTAATCCCCGCCGCCAGCCAGCTTGAGCGTCCCTTTTTCGCCGTAGAAATTCACAAAATCGTCCCCGTTGGGGTTGCAGCTGTGCCCCTGCCAGGTAATGAGCTTCTCCCCCTCGAACTCGAACCCAACGCTGTGCGTATCGGGAGTTTCCTGATCGTCATCGAAGCAATACCGCCCTCCGATGGACGTCACTCTTACCGGAAAATCCACCCCCAGCCCCCAACGGCACAGGTCCAGCGTGTGAACGCCGTTATTCCCCAGTTCCCCGTTGCCCCAATGCCAGAACCAGTGCCAGTTGTAGGGTACCCGGTTGTCCAGGTACGGCCGGCGCGGAGCAGGCCCCTGCCAGAGTTCATAATCAAGCTCCGCCGGCACCGGCTCGGGCTTCCCAATACCAATCGTACCCCGATTCGCGGCATACACCGCGCGCGACGAGTACACCCGGCCTATCTCCCCCGCCTTCATCCGCTCGATGGCCGCGCGAATCGAAGGACTGCTCCGCCGTTGCGTGCCTACCTGCACCGCCTTGCCATATTTCGTAGCCGCTTCCACCATCAGCTCCGCCTCGCGCGGATTGTGGCTGCACGGCTTCTCGACATACACATGCTTGCCCGCGTTCAACGCCAGAATCGTCGCCGGCGCATGCCAGTGATTCGGTGCCGCACACACCAGCACATCCACTTCCGGGTCATCCAGTATGCGCCGGAAGTCCGCTACAGCCTGAGGCGTGTTCGCCCCAATCTTGGATATCGCATCCACCGCATTCGCCGCGCGATTCGAATCCGTGTCGCAAAGATACCGGACCTCCACCCCCTCCTGCTTCGCAAAACTCGACGCCACCGCCAACCCCCGCGACAACCCCATCACGCCCACAACAACGCGGTCGGACGGCTGCGCCTCAACCTTGCGCGAGGCCCATAAAGCCGCCGCCCCCACAACCCCACTATTCAAAAACCCCCGTCGGCTCAATCGAATGTACATAAAGACGGCTCCTTTCCGCCGCTGAACCGTGATTCACCGTTTGAAGTTAACGTTGTCGATCTTTCACCGAGGCTCTGGTGGCTTGATTCTGAATTTTGCCGCCCGACGCACCAAATACAAGCCCAAGAACATGAAGAAGAATCCAGTAAGAGTGGTAAAAAGAGCAACTCTGTGGTCCAGAAAGCCAGCGGCTATGATCAGACCGCCAAAGGCCATCGAAAAAAATGCGCGCAAGTAGTGATTGGTTACGTAGGTTTCCATGGTCACCGCATATGCGTTGCGCATGCGAACATTCTGTTCATTCATCTGAATCAGTTCTTGCACAAAGTCCTCGCAACCATCTTTGCAGGCAAGACCGCGATCCAAATCGATGGCGCATTCTTTGCAGATACCTTTGCCGCACGCCTTGCACACGCCGACCGCGTCGTGTGTTTCGTGATAGAAACACTTCATGCCTATTCCTCTCCG
The DNA here is from genome assembly GCA_045863295.1 of Candidatus Hydrogenedentota bacterium. Classification (GTDB taxonomy): domain Bacteria; phylum Hydrogenedentota; class Hydrogenedentia; order Hydrogenedentales; family SLHB01; genus BTWA01. The sequence goes on along the minus strand of BTWA01000014.1, from coordinate 111,727 downwards.
CCCCGCGATTGTTCTCCGCTCCCCTCCGCGATCACCCCGTACAATTCCGGGCGCCGGTCTTCCAGGTGGTTGTTGTCCCTGGCTTCGGCAAGGTCGATGGTGCAGGCCTCCACGCCGGCTTCGCCTTCGCCAACCCACTGCAGGATGACCTGACCCTTCGGACCAGTGACCAAACTCTCTTGCGGGTGCGTGAACGCGATGAAGCACTGGTTCTCAAACGAACGCGTTCGCATGATCGCCGTGTTCATGTCTCCGTGAAAACCATACGTAGGATTAAGGATAAGCCTCGCACCCTTCAGCCGCAGGGTGCGAACGGTTTCCGGCCAGCGGCGATCCGCGCAAATCATCATGCCCAATGGGCCCCACTTGCTCTCCCACACGGGAATGCCTTGTCCCAGGCTGTATTGCTTGTCGTGGGTCTGAATGTGAGTCTTGTGATACACACCCACCAACTCGCCATCGGGATTCCACAGACCGGAGGTATTAAAAATCGCTCCGTCCTCGATCGAAGTAAATCCAAAGCAGATATAAAGGCCTCGCGACTTGGCCTCTCCGGATACGCGCTTCAAATAGTCACTTGTATCCAAGTCCTGGGCCACGGTCCGCAACCGCTCGGGCGTCGATTCAGGGTCGGGCGCGGCGTACCCGTCCAGCCAGCATTCGGGGGTGATGAACACATCCGCGCCTTTGACATCGTCGTCATCAAGTTGCGCGAGAAAGGTCTTGAAATTGGCTTCCAGATCCCATTTCACAGGCACGCCGTGCATAAGCGCCAGCGTCACAGGCTGCGCCGTCGCGGCCGGTTCGGGCTGTGAGAACGCAGACGCGAGTAGAATCAAGTGCAACACGGTATCCGCTCCCAGGAGTTGCCTGACGCGCCGTACATGGGTTGGCGTCCAAGCGATTGCAGCGGTTATACTACCTGGAATTCCTCCACTGCAACACCCCGGCCCTATAGTCGGGAGGGATTCCATACACCATGGCACCGAAGAAAAAACCATCCGTCAAGATTCGACCATGGCGCGAGGAGGACATCCCCGGCCTTATCGATTGTCAGGCGGCCGCCTACGCCGACATGCCCAAGCACGAAATGTGCAATGAACGCCACTTCAGTATGCAACTGGCCGCCTTTCCCGAGGGCCAGTTCCTGGCCGAACATGAGGGCAAGGTAGTCGGGTTTGCCGCCTCCCTCATCGTAACGCTGGATGATTCGTCGCCATGGCATTCGTACGCCGAAATCACAGGCAGCGGCACCTTCAATACGCATGACCCCAGCGGCGACACCCTCTACGGCGCAGAAATGTGCGTCCGCCCCGACTACCGTGGACAGGGCATTGCCGGAAAACTGTACGAAGCCAGGAAATCCATTTTGAAGCGGTTCAACCTGAGAAGGATGGTGGCCGGCGGCCGGATCCCCGGTTACCGCGACTACGCCGGACAGATGACGCCCGACGAATATGTCGACAAAGTAATCGACGGGGAATTGAAGGATGCGGCGCTGAACGCGCATTTGAAGGCCGGCTACCAGATAAAGGGCGTGTTCTTTGACTATTTGAGCGACGAGGCCAGCCTAAACTACGCCACGCACTTGGAATTGGCCAACCCGCTCTTTCGGCCCGAACGGCGCCGCATTGCCGCATCGCCCATACAACGGCCCGTCCGCCGCATCCGGGTGTGCGCGGCGCAATTCATGATGCGCAGTATCCGCTCGTGGGACGAATTCGAGCGCCAGGTCGAGTTCTTCGTGCACACCGCCGACGAATACGATTGCCACTTCCTGGTCTTTCCTGAGCTGTTCACGATTCAACTGATCAGCATCATGGACCCAAACCTGGACAGCAAATCCGCCATGCGCGATCTCGCGGATTATACGGACCGCTACATCGAAATGTTTCAGGAATTCGCCAAGACCCACGGCATCTACATCATCGGCGGATCGCATCCAGTCCTGACCGATGGAAAGCTGTACAACGTGGCCCATCTGTTCTCGCCGAACGGCAACGTGTACACTCAGGACAAGCTTCACATCACTCCGAGCGAAAGAAAAGATTGGGGCATTAATCCCGGCGAAGGACTGCGCGTATTCGAGACGGAGTACGGCCGCATTGCAATTCAGATCTGCTACGACATTGAGTTTCCGGAAACGTCACGCCTCCTGACGTTGGCCGGCGCGGAAGTCATCTTTGTCCCGTTCACCACGGACGATCAAAAGGCCTATCACCGCGTGCGCTATTGCGCACAGGCGCGTGCGGTGGAAAATTGGCTGTACACCGTCATTACGGGCAATGTCGGCAACCTGCCCCAAGTACGCAGCTTCTTAATCAACTACGGACAGGCGGCCGTCTTCACCCCCAGCGACTTTGCCTATCCCCCCGGCGCGATTGCCGGGGAAGCCGAGCCCAATCTGGAAACCACGGTCATTACCGATCTCGACCTGGGCTCTCTGGCGCAACATCGCGAAACCGGCTCCGTGCGCCCGCTCCGGGACCGGCGCCCCGACGTCTACGCCTTGGCCGCAAGATACAAGGTGGAAATCGTACGAACAATTTGAGTGGTGGGAGTATCAGACAGCGGCCGCCACGGGCCGGAACCGGATGCACGCGATCGTACCAACTCCAAGAAACACCACCAGCACCACAAGCTGCGCCACTAAAAATGGCGGTTCGGACTGCGTCGGAGCCAATGCCTTGAGAACAGGCACTTTGAGAAACGCCTGCACGACAAACACAAAAGCATTCAGATAAAAAGCAAACACGGCGGTGATGACAAAGATAGGGCGCCAGAATCCAGAGGACTTGCGAACGTACCACGCGAAGTATGCAACCGCAATCACAACGACCGAAATAAGACCGACAATGTGGGAGGGCAAAATCCTGTCGGCCGGCAAAATGAATCCGGAAAGGCTGGTGCCCAAGGTGGTGGCCAAAAACCAAAAGGTAAGCCTGTCTCGCCGCTGGGAAACAATCATTCCATAAAGCCAAGGCACCCCCAATGCCAGTGCGACCAGACTAATGACGACATGGATCGCGACAAGGACAGTGACCATACAAGCCTCCACGGGGGATAAGGTCCCAATTCAAGTTATGGGGGAATCCGGTGCAGCAGGAACACCGGCCTCCCAAAGTTCCATTCCGGACGGCCAGTTTCGTTGGCAAGCTTGACTTTAGTGTTTCTGTTTGGTAGTCTCTCGCTTCGCTTTGGAAGCAAATACGCCCTAATTGCGCCTGAACGCAGGGGGTTCTGGAGGAGTTTGAAGGTGAAGACCTACGTCCCCAAAGAGGGGGAAGTCAAGAAAGAATGGTTGGTCATCGACGCCGAGGATCAAATCCTGGGCCGGGTGGCTGCCGAGGCCGCTAAGTTGTTGCGCGGCAAACACAAGCCTCAGTTCACCCCCCACATGGATTGTGGCGATCACGTGATCATCGTCAACGCCGACAAGGCCCGCGTGACGGGAAGCAAGGGAACGGAAAAAATCTATTATCACCACTCCCAGTATCCCGGTGGTTTGCGCGAGTTGACCTACAACGAAGTCATGCAGAAATACCCGACCCGCGCCATGATGCTGGCGGTGAAAGGCATGTTGCCGAAGAACAAGATGGGCCACAAGTTGTTAAAGCACTTGAGAGTGTATGCGGGCGGCGAACATCCGCATGTGGCTCAAGGCGCGCGCACTTACGAATTTAACGGCTGAAACAAGGAATAACGTGACGTGAGCAAAGACATTACCGCAATCGGCCGACGCAAAACCTCCTCCGCACGCGTGCGGTTGAAGCCCGGAACGGGCGTCATAAAGGTGAACGGCCTGCCGGTGGACGAATACTTGACCCGTGAGACCTTGGTCATGGTGGCGCGTCAGCCGCTCGATGTTACCGAAAACGGCGACAAGCTGGATGTATTCGCCCGTTGCGATGGCGGCGGCAAGGCCGGTCAGGCCGGCGCATTGCGCTTGGGCATTGCCCGGGCACTGGTCGAAATGGACCCGAAATACGTGACCCCGCTCCGCCGGGCCAAGCTGCTCACCCGAGACGCCCGCGAGGTGGAACGCAAAAAGTACGGCCAACCCGGCGCGAGAAAGCGCTTCCAGTTCTCGAAGCGGTAAGCCGAAAAACAGCTTTCCCAACCGCCTTGCTCCCACTATGGGGCAGGGCGGTTTTTTTGTTTGCCTCATTGATCCACTGTATGATTTCAGGGAGAGGCATACGGGGGTCTGAGGCCACTACTCATGTTCCATGCAGTGTGGACAAATTCGAAATGTCAGGTTTGCGGTGACCTTATCAGGCTGTACGGGTGGCGGAATTCGGTAATGTGCCGGTACTGCGGGACGCAGCATCTAGACTCTATTGACGGCACACTTGTTCCTTCCGTGCCGGGACTTTGCGTGGCGGCGAGACGCGAGGGATTTCCGCTGGCCAGGCAGCGGCTGGAAAATGAAATTGCCGTTGCAAAGACCCTGGTCCGGTTGACAACTTGGGGACGGACGGAATGGGTAGTAACCGGGTGTTGCCTTGTATCGTTCGTAGCATTGATTTGCATGGCCGTTTGTTTGTGGAGGCATGGTAACGCAGAGAAGTTTAATGAGTACATTCAAACTCTCTGGTACGCGCCTCTTATTCCAATGGGTATCTTGCTCACCCTGGCATACGGACCGCGCGCGGCTCGGAATCGTTTGCAGCGATTGAAATCAGAGTATGACGCGCTGCAGGATGGAGATGCGTCTGGGCCGTCGGCTTCGACTACGATGTGCAAGTGAGCTGCTCGAATGGGCAGCGAATCGTCAGACGCGACTTAAGGAATAACCATGAAGCCATCCATGATCGCGGGCCAAATCGCCGGTATGCTGGTATGCGTTGGAGTCGGGCTGGCGGGTGGCATGTGGTTTATGAAGAATTACGACATCGTGCCGCGCGGCGAGACCCCCTCTCCCCCGCCGATGTCGCCGAACGAGGCGGCGGAGGCAGATCTCATCTTCAAGAAACCGGAGCCGCCTTCGATGGCGCCGGCGGCCCACAATCCTTCCGGACCTTTTTCGTACAAGTTCAAACCGGGCGAAACGCTAAGGTATGCCATCAACGCGGAGCTTGACGGCACGGGCCTGCAACTCGGCGACAGTTCGCCAGTGGATGCGAATTTCGCGGCCGTGATGAATGTATCCACGCAATCGGTGGATTCGTCCGGCAACGGTTCCGTCGACATCTCGTTCGAAAGCGCGCAATTGCAGGGCATGTTCATGGGCGGACCGGTGGATTTCCGGCAATCGGGATCAAATGCCTCGTTTTCGCTCGACGGCACTACGCAGTTGGACACTTCCCGCGGCGATTCGCTGAAAGGCGTGCCACAACTGGAATTCCTTTCGCAGACCATTCACACCATTGTGGCGCCGGACGGGCGCGTGATGGACGTGCGGGGTCCTCAGGGATTTGACCAACTCCTCTCGTCGTCCGCGTTTGTATCCCCCGTGCGATTCAAGGACGACGAGATTCCAGTACAGACCGAGTGGACAAGCGATTTCTCGTTGCCGGTGCCCGGCATCGAAGCTTTGGTGCCCGCGCAAGCGCACAATGTGCTCGTCGGGTATCAGGACCTTTACGGCCGCCGGTGCGGGGTAATACAGCAGACAATCTCCGCGGCGGACAAAGACGGCAAGATATCCATGCCATCAAGTCAATTGGGCGAAGCCATGGGACTGAGCATGCCCGAATTCAATCTGACGGGCCAGAACATGGTCTATTTCGACGTGGAAACCGGGCATGTGGTGCGTGCCGACATGGACATGGGATTCAAGATGGAGTTGGGACAAAACTTTAGCCCTGTAGCATCGTTGGTCGAAGCATTTTCAGGTTTGCTGAATGAGGTAGAAGGCGGCGATCCGGCACAACTGAACCCCGACGAAAACGCACCGCAAGAGCTGGTTACGATCGATCTCGGAATTAAGGCGAGCATGGGGCTCATTGACTAACAGAAATCATTCGCCTTTGACCGCAAACGCTTGCTCGAGCCAGCCTTCGCCGTCCCGCACGCGGATTCGCAATTCATGCTCACCCGAGGGAATGACCCCGTCGGAGGTGTACTCTTCCGTGCCCACGAGGTAGGGCGGGCCGTCTACCGAGGTAACCTGATTCCCGTCAATGTAGGCCTCCAGCGGCCCCATCGGCACGCCTTCGACCCAGATGCGGATACGTTCCCACGGGTGGTGCACGCCGAGTTCGCTTGGGGGCGTGATGTAAATGCCCTTGCTGCGATTCGGCCTCTGCGCGGCGTCTTCATTCCAGAATCGGTCGACGGCGGCGCGACTTGCCAACAGTCGCATGGTACGGCGATCTCCCGGAGTGCCCAATACACGAGCGTCCGCCTGATAAAGATAGACACCGGTAACTTCCGAATCATACAACTGCTTAACGCGCCACAAGAATGGCCCCGGAAATGGAAGTGCCCACCAGAGTCCGTCAAGCGCCGGCAACAAGGTGCAGGTTGTCCCCCGAACAGCGGTCATGTAGGGCGTCATATCGATGTGGCAATGGCGCCCTTGAATATTGCTAGGGCACAGGTAATCGACAAGCCCCTCACGTGCCCACGTAACGTAATCGAAGAGTTCCGCCTTGCGTACGCCGGTTCCCGGAAAGCGAATCAGAATAGGGACGGGCTCGCCGCGGGCGGCGGCAAATTCACTCGCCAAAGCTCGTAGCTCGCGCAAGAAAGCAGTGCAGGTTTCCTTCGTATCGATACCTTCGGGGTAACGGCAAAAATCAATGGAGATGGCCGGGGCGCCGATGTCGAGGGCCTCGCGGTACAAGGCAAGAACGTAGGCCCGGACTTCGGGGATTTCATAGCGCAGGGCGCTGCCGCGCATCCAGTCGGGGTGCTGCTTCGAAAAATCGCCCTGCAGCGGAGAACCTGGATAGCAGTTGGTCGCGCCGAAGTTGGCGTGTGCCGTGAGTTGCAACTCGTGCGCATAGCGCAATTCGGCATCGAGCGTGTTGGTGTATTGCTGCATGCGGCCCACGTTGTCGGTGGTGGGCTGTACGACATCGCCAATGGGATCGCCAATGGTGGAATAGAGCAACTGATCCGATTGCCGGGTTTCGAAAACGGATTTCATGCCGAACCGGCCGATTTGTATATCGACGATGTTGAATCGCGCCTCATGGAACGCCGTAAGCGGTTCACGGTGCTGAAGAGTTTGCTGAATGTTTTCCACAAACGCCCACGAATAGGGTTCGAAGTATCCCGCAACAACCTTGTCCGGTGACCCAAATTGGGCATCCCAATCCTTGACTTGTGCTTCGGTCACGGGAACCAACTTCACATAGTCCACATGGGCGGGCGTGTAGCCGGTGTAATGATGAGGCTGGCTCAACACGAGGTGCTGGCGGTCCATCTTTGCCCAACGCCACAGCACTTCCTCGCCACGATGACGGGAACCAAGGGTGTCGGATCGTTCGTCGCCCGTCAGGCGGATACGCACGGATCCCTTCTCCGGTACGGTCGACACGTAGATCGCATACCACCCCTTCAAATCAAGCGGATAAGTGAGTTGGCGAATCGCAGTATCCGGGCCGGCGTTCCCTGTGAGTGCGTTGCCCAATGAAGCGCCCGATTCGATAGGAAGCGTCGTATCCCATGTCCAATGCGGCGCCTCGCCGGTCAATGCATCCGCTTGAAGCACGTTGGACCAATCTTCGATGTAGTACACATCGCTGTTGTCCGCGGCAATGCGGGTTACGACTTCGGACAGCAGGGCTCCGTCCTCATCGCGAATCTCAATTCGGAAGTCAACATCCAAGCGGCCATCCATTTGCGCTTCCGGGTAAGGATTAAACACGACCGTGCGTTGCAGCCCGGCGGATCGCCGTTCAACGATTCGGCCATCCCGCCACTGCAACCAGTCGTTGGCCGGGATCAGGTTATACGCCGATTCGGAGATATAAGGCATCACCTTGGCCGGACGCCATTCAACCGTAGCGGCGGGCGCCCAACTGCAAAATACCTGGACTAGGTCCGGCGCGCTAGCCGGCACGTCGTAGGTAATGTTGACGAACCGTGATGTGGCATCCATCTGAACGCGGATGTCGCCGTATGCGGAGAATGCCAGTAGCCCCAGCACACACGGAATCCAAAGTAAACGGACCGGCATGAACTCGATTCTCCCCCACTCGGCCTCTCGGCCTAGAATCAGGCTTTGCGGTATTTTTCCGCCACGTGTGCAACCAGATTGGCTGCAAGCTCGCAGTGATGCGATTGATACTTCTCGCAAAACGACGACCAACGGATGAACGTTCTTAAGAACTCCCGCCCGGTGTGACAAACCGCCTCACCGTATACCGGTTCCTTGGATGCGGGCGGAACGCTGTACGGATACTGCCCACGGCGATCATGAAGCAGAACAAGCCCGTCCGCCATCAGGTAGTAGTTGGCAATGCCCGCCCCTGGCACACCGGCATCGGCAAGTGTCAAGGCGAATTCCTCCGTCGTGCAATTGAACGCCGCGGGATCGATGTTGAATCCCATCATCCAGCAGGAAAACACGTTGAGATAGTCGGGAATTTGCAGCGGGGTAATTCCGGGGATCTCCCCCAACTTCTGCAGCAGCAGCCGCGCCATCTTGTCGCGGTGGGCAACTTGCTCCCGGATGACTTCGAGCTGGGCCAGGCAAATGGCAGCGGTACAATTGGGCATTCGATAGGCGTAACCTACTTCGGTGTGCGTGCGCCCGAAATGGGCTTTCATCACACCGGCCCTGTTCTGGCCGGCAAAACGCGCGCGCTCGTACAGTTCGGGGTCGATGGTAACCATGCAGCCACCGATATCGGATCCCATGGTCTTCTCCGCATCAAATGAAAAGCAAGCGGCGTCGCCCAGTGTTCCCGCAAGGCGGCCTTTGTATTCGCCAAATACCGCCTGACAAGCATCTTCGTATACTTTTAGCCCGTGGTTGCGCGCCAACTCATTGATGGGATCCATATCGTTAATGATGCCGGTCTTGTGTACGCAGAGTATGGCGCGCGTTCTCGGCGTGACGCACGCTTCAATGGTACGGGCCGAAAAATTGATGCTGCCCGGTTCGGTATCGGCAAACACGGGCACCAGGTCTTCCGCAAGCAAGCCCTGCACCGTGCCGTAATCGGTGATCGGACTCACAATGATTTCGTCGCCCGGCTTAAAGCCGGATGCCAGCATCAGCACGTGCAAGGCCGCCGTGCAACCGGGGGTTGCAATGCAGTACTTGACCCCCATTTCCTTGGCGAAGGCCTGTTCGAAGCGTCCAATCATGTCGACCGTCAGACCGGACTCAACAACTTCCTGCACGTATTTCAGTGCATTCGGGCCGATGGTGCGAGGAAAGGGATTGGGCAACGGTTCGGCAAGTTGCGCCTGAACGATCTGATTGATGAGATTCATGACAGGCATCCGGCAAGGGGTAAGGGCCGCAAGGGTTCGATCGTTTCCGAAATTAGCATGGCCTCACGCATTATTCAGCAACCAGTCAATCACTTCATTCGGATCGGCCAGCCACACATCGTCTCCGCCGATACGTTTTACTGCTTCGAATCGCGCCTCGAGTTCTTGCGAGGTGCAGTCTTTCGCAGGATGCAACGGTTTGTCGGGAACGGGACAATGGCAGTAGTCGACGATCCACCCGTGCAGATCGATGGCCTGATGAATGCGCTTGTAGGGATCGAAAACGGAAAAGAACGGGCCGGGGTACTCGGTGTGCAGCGGGACACGCCCAAGATTCATAAGGTCCGTCTCAAACGTGTTGACCTTGTCGTAGATGGTAAAAATAGCCTTGTAACCCGCGGAGGCGGCGACTTTCAGGGCCGGCGGATAAGCGTCGTTGGACCCCGGCACGGTAAAAATCGTGATGGGCATGTCCAGCGCCTTTTCCAGCACACCCTTGGCCTCGACCACTTCGCTTTGCGCGTTATCGTCGTTGGTGCTGGCGTGAGTAAGCGAATGGCAAGAGAATCCCCACCCCTCTTTTGCCAATTCCTGACATTGCTCCTTGCTGACTATCATCATGCCGTGATAGGTGCTGCCCGGCACGTTTCGAGGTACACCCACCTGAGACGCGACCAGCGCGATGTGACCGGGGATGCCATACTGCCGGTGCAGGGGAACAGCATACTTGAAAAGATCCGCGGCGCCTTCGTCATAGGTGATGGAATAGACCCACGTCTTGCCGTCCTTCCAGAGGCGATCGTTGGGTGCTGCGCCCGCAATCAGCGACGGCGCAAAAGCCGAGGCGGCGATGGATCCCATGAACGTGCGGCGATTCATGTTCTATCTCCCAGATCAAGCAGGCAAACTCACCTATTCCTTGCCTGCGGGTTCAATCCACGAAATCTGCGTCACCAATTGGTTCAAAGCAGCGAACGAGAGGGATGCATTGGTAGCAAACGCGGGGGTGGTATTGGCGGGAAATGTGGCCAAGGTTGCGTCACCCACCAAAAACACATTGAAATCCTTGGACAGATTTTCGTATCCGGCCGTTGTCGACTTGTAACACATGTCTGTGCAATAACCCGTGAGAAGGATATGGCGAATGCCGTTTAACTTGAGGAAATCCCGCATGACTTCATAGCCCTCCGCGTCGTAGATCATGACGTCGTCGGGGTGATACTTGATTGCATCGATGATGGGAATTGGCAATTGCCAGAATCCCTCGCGATTGTATCGTGGTCCCGAATCCAGACCCGGAAATTGCTTGAAGTAATCAATTACCGGCGTATTCGCGTTCAATTTCAATTCCGGCACAATGGGCTCGCCGGTATAGTCGAAACTATTCAGTTTGGCGTGCAGCTCTATTTTCCCTTGCGCATGCTCGGCCTCTGTGGGCCGGCCATGCACGGATCGGTAGAGCATCTTGCGAATCGGATCTTCCTTTCCCGGCTGGCTATATAGCACCATGCCCACCTTGTCCCGCATGGCAAGCAAAAACGGATTCAGGATCTTCTCGACATGTCCATGAGCAAGATGATTCTTGATTGGTGTGCAGAAATCGGCGACACCCGCGGGCTGCGGCGTCTTCCAGCCATTCGAATCGTCAATGCCCCAGGGATGGACTACCACGATAGCCGTTTGCGCGCCGCACAGATGATTGGGCATTTCGATGATCCCGCGCGCATTATAGGAAAATCGCCATGCCCGGACGTTCAAATCCGCATTCTCATCCTGGACGATGGCCGGCGCTTCATAGTGAGCCTCCTCCACGATGGGCGATACGTATTCCGGATGATCGGCCAGGATTGGCTTGGGATTCTCAATGCGCGTAAGCGTGTTCGCGTAGACGCGCACTTCTTCGGCGCCACACGGCAAACTCACCAGTAGCGCGACAAGAAGACCCGCAATGGCAATGGCTGGGATTTGCATGGGTGTCAACCTCTTTAATGTGCCGAAGCCACACTAATTGCGGCCGGATCAGGGCTTTGCAGGTACGCAAACAGATTCCGGACATCGTCACCCGTAAGCGCCGCAAGCAACCCTTCGGGCATGAGGGATATGCCTGCTTCGCGAATCTCAGTCACATCGCCCATGGGAAGCGTCACTCGCTCGCCGTTGGCATTGAGAATCGCGATGTTGCCGGGAGTCTGCTCGGCAATGAGGCCGTTGTACATGGCGCCGTCATTCATATCGATAATGAACTGCTGATACTCCTTGCGAATGGTCAGATTGGGATCAACCAGACTTGCGAGCAGAAACTCGCGATCCATCCGATTGCTTTGGGTCAATTCAGGTCCTACTTGGGCGCCTTCTCCAAAGAAGGTGTGGCATTTCGCACATTGCTCGGCAAATACCTTCTTGCCTTTGGCCGGGTCACCCTGTGCCAGGTTCAGCTCGTTATTCATGCGGCGCATTTCCGCCAGCTTCTCCTCGGGAGTACCGGCCTGGACGCGGCCCCACAGTTTTTCAACAAGCGCTTGGAGATCGGGATTTTCGTGCCGGGCCAGTGCGCGCACTTGGTCCAGGGGCACGTCCGAAGCCTGAATGCCGCCCAACTCAACCTTGCGCACAAACAATTGGGCCCAGTCCGGCCGTGAAAAAAACGCGTCGCGCAGCCGCGACCTGAACGCCTCGTCAGAGGCATCGTATACCGCGAGCAATGTGTCGCCGGAGTAGGGATCGGGATTGCGCACCAGGGCGTTCAATGCCGCGTTGCGAAGTTCAGGCAACGGCTCGCTCCAAACCAATTTCAACAACGCGGGCGCGGCACTCGCGGATCCAAAACGCCCAATGACATCCACCATTTTGGCGCGGGTCTCTTCCTGCAATGACGGATTGAGTGCGAAGTTGACCGCTTTCAACAATGCCCCTTGAAGCCCGATGCGTACGGCAATACGAATGACCAGCACGTTGTCCGGATTGTTGAGCCACACCTCGTTCAGTGCGTTGCCAAGAACCTCGCTCACCGGAATGGCCCCGGCCGCCGCCAATACCCCGGTCTCTGCATTGGCATAGTTGGCGAAGAGCGTTCCCATGGCCTCATCGGGTTTTGCGGTTACGCGGTCTTGAAGGCCGTCATCAATGGCGGCAAGGATTGTCTCCGAGGGCGCCGCACGGTCTCCAGCGGCAACCAATTGGCTGCAGGCCCAGTCACCCTTCTCGGTCCCGTCAGCGGCAAAGCGGCGGACAAGTTTCGGCAGCAAGAATTGTGTTTGCGCATTGCCCGCCTCGCCGGACGCCTTGACCGCCCACGCCACCCAACGGTCCGCAGATTCTATCGCTTGCGATTCCACGGCCCACCAGAGCAAGAGCGGGATGTGCAAGTCCCCGGTGCCGGCATCGCGACCGATAAGAGCGCGCACAATCTCCGATCCGGGAAGCCTCGGGATGCGCTTCGCCGTGGATGCGAGCTGACTCACGACGTGCGGATCCGTCTCGGCACGAGCCAGGGCGCCAATCCATGCCAATTGGTTCAGATCCGGTACGGGCAAGTCGCCTACATAACGGACAGCCCAACGACGGTAGACCGGGTCACTGCTCTGAAGCGCTCGCTGCAGTGCCAAATCATCCAACCCAAGACTGCCGTACAATGCAAAAAAGCTGTTTCGCGCCAGCCGTTCGTCTTCATTTTCAAATGCGTCCGCGGTCAGACGCTCCCGGAGCGACTCGTCGGGATGACTGGCCAGATTCACCTGCGCACGCCGCACGAACCACTTGTTGGGATGATTCAGAAGATTTAGCAGATCGCCCCCGCTCATAGCCCCTACGTCAATGGGTTCAACTTTCTGAGCACCCTTTGCCTGAATACGATAGATGCGCCCATTACTGCGATCCCATTCCGCGTCAGGATCGGGATGTGCGGTGCGCCGGTCGTTCCAATCGGCCACATAGAGCGCCCCATCGGGCCCGAGGGTCATGTCGCAAGGAGCAAACCACGTATCGTTGCTGTTCAACAATTCCCCTTCGTGAAAAGTTTCGAAGGTCGACCCCTTGGGCTCGAGACGCTGCCAATAGACATTGTGCGATAGCAGATTGGGCGCGATGAATTTACACTGAAACGACGGAGGGAAAGCGTCGGCCTCGTATATCACGCCGCCGACGTTTACGTGCCCTCCTTGCGGTTGATCGTGCGTTAGATGTTCAAAATATCCGTAGGTGTGTGGGTTATGAAGCGCACCATGCTTGCCGAACTGCTTCCAGTAGTAACCGCCTTGGACGGCGTGGAGTGCCACATAGCCGCCGTAGTTGGTGCACGTAATAAGATGACCTTCAGGTGTAAAATCCATTCCCCACATGTTGCTGCCGCCTTCGGCAAAAAGTTCAAATTGCTTTCTCACGGGATGAAATCGCCAAATGCCCTGCTGAAACTCTATGCCGTCGATGTTTGCAGTCACAGTGCTTCCCTGCAATCCATACAGCCAACCATCTGGTCCCCACGTCAGCGAATTGGCTACAGAATGGGCGTCTTCCATTCCAAACCCCTTGACGAGCACTTCGGGATCGCCATCAGGCACATCATCCCGATCGCGATCGGGATAAAACAAGAGATAGGGCACATTGATGACATATACGCCGCCGTGACCGAACGCAAGACCGGTGCAAAGATTCAACCCTTCGACAAAGTTCTTGGCCGCGTCGGCACGGCCGTCCCCGTCGGTGTCTTCCAGGATGGTAATGCAATCGGCACCTTTCGGTCCGTGGGGAGGTGGTTCGGGCACTTTGTCGTACGTGGTGCGCGAGTACCTATCCACCTTGACCCGCTTAAGCCCCTCCGGGTTGGGATATTGAATGTATTGGACCGCCCACAGGCGGCCCTTGTCATCAAACTCGATGGCAACAGGCTGCGTAATCAGGGGTTCAGACGCTACCAGACTGACCTCAAATCCATCCGGCAAGGTCATGTGCTTGGGAGCGTCTTCGGGAGAGTACCCTTGCGCAGGGAGACTGCGCGGAAATGCCAGTAAGGCACACACAAGGACGGCCAACGGAATGAGCCGGAATCGGCGGGAATAACAACCGGAAAACGGCGGAAATGTCATGCGAATCTGCCTTGCCATTACGAGTGTACTCAGAATACCACAGCTACAGGCGAATTTATCGCATGAAGGGAAAGGTTCGATCAACTGCCCAACAACATTCCCGTCGGCGGGGGACTATGGATTAAGAGCCGAATCTTCGAATCTTCCGCGATACTTATAGAACTGTATTAGGGCATCGTCCATCATCCGTTCGGCCGTGCCCAAGGCGGCCCACGCAACACCCGGATCCGCGCCGTAGCCGCCCTCCGCCGCTCCCTTAATGGTGGGAAAATACATGTCGTGACCATTGCAATATCCCGCAAACACGACTTTCGCGTCGCGGATACGGCTCTTAAGATTCTGTGCATGTTCGCAGAAAAACTCCCCGGAGGCGCCGACAAAGTACAGATTGTCGTTCAACAACACTGTCGACAACCGGGGGTGCATTTCGCCATCGGCATATTTATCAAAAAAGCAGTTGGTAAGTTCCGGTGTGAACGCGCCGGCATACATTTCGCGTAGCCCCGGTTGACTGAAATCAAGGCGAAGGGAGCACGTGTACCGTTTGCGATCGCCCACCAGCGAAGGCGACGCCGGACGGGTTATTTGTATGCCGGGGGCCATATCAATCACTTCCTTTGCCAATGCCAGTCCAATCTCTTGTATGAAGTCTTTCTCTCCCCACAAGTCGTCGTCCATTTCGCATTGCAGATCACCGGCCGCGCCTTGGATAAAAATACAGTTGGTCGACAATTCTTTTTCCACAGCGGCCATCATCACGCCGGGAAATTCCGCAGTGAACTTGTTGTTCTGCGGCGGATGCACGGTAGGGTGCGCCTGATAATTCACCAGTAGCGCGAGAATGTTCCCGCCATCATCGTCGATGCGGATAACCGTGAGATCGCGATCACACGGGATCGGCTCTATCTGACTGTGACGGTTTCGATTCAGCAAGCACTGTTTCGTATCAAAACCAATTCGTGCATCTGTAAGTGCTGTGGAAGCCTCGCCAATGACATCAACCAGCTTTTGCCGCAATTCCTTATAGTAACGGATCGAGGCATCAAACGGGCCCCGGCCATAACCGTCCCTGTCTTCAAACTCCATGGCCGGACCGTGGTGCGTATGCGAGGCACAAAGCAAAAGGAAGTCAATACCGTATTGCCCGGAGACTTCGTCCCGCACAGATTTGATCAAGGGTTCATTAGGAGCACGGCCAAGATCGAGCCCTACAATCGCGAGCTTCTTATCTCCAGCTTGAATGACCACGCACTTGGCATTCAAGGGATCAAGAACGCCTTTGGATAAATTGTCCGGGCGATTCTCAGCGTCATAGCCCCACAAGGGAACGGACTCGGACGGCGTGATGTCGCGTTTCGCGAAGCCGGCTCGAAAAGGCTTCTCCACTTCTTCGCTCCAAACATATGTCGTGACTGCGATGAGTAGCACGCACAGGCGCGCCGCCTTTACCGTCATCTCCACAGCCCTCGCCTTCTTATGGCATGCCGGACTTCAACTCCCCGCGCATCGTGTAATAATCGATTACTGCCTGGTTCATCATTTCTTCACCCATACCCAGGGGCACCCACGACACAGTGGCATCCGCCCCGTATCCTCCTTGGGCGGCCTGCTCAATGGTGGGAAAATACAGATGGTGGCCGTTGCAGTAGCCTTGAAAAACGACCTGAGCGCCGCGAATCCGCTGCTTTAACCGCACCGAGTGACTGCTGAAAAATTCACCGGAAACGCCCACAAAGTAGATTTCCCTGTTGATAAGCGCCGTGGATAACACGGGCCGAATGGTTTCGCCACGAAGCTCCACCATGAACGCTTCAACAAACTCGTCAAAAAATGCAGACTTCAACAGCGTTTGAATCATTGGATTGGCCAAATCCACGCGCGACTTACCTTCAAACGTATGCTCAGTGAATTGGATGCTGGGAGTCTCAGGAGAGGTAGTCTGTATGCCGGACGCGACCTTGAGTACCTCCGCGGCCAATACCTTGCCATACAACTCTGGCGTGGACGCCTCTTGGGGCGCCTGTACAGACATGTCGCCCGCGGCGCCCTGTACGAACATACATTGGCCGGCAACCGATTCCTCCACAGTCTTCATCATCCAGCCGCAGTAGTCCGCTGAAAATCGCAGATCCTCGCCCGGCTGCATGGTCGGGTGTGCCGCGAAATTGACGATGGTGGCCAGTGTATTTCCAGTTGCAGCGTCAACTCGAACCACCGTGAGTTCAGTCTCCCGCGGTTTGGGTTCCACCTTCGCTTGCCGGTTGCGGTTCAGGTCCACCTGGCTGGAACCGTAGCCGATCCGGGCAGGCTCCAGGTTTCCGGCGGCCTCCACAATGACATCAATCAGCGCGGCCTCGTATGTCTTGGTATAAGCTACGGCGGCGTCAAACGTGCCTTTGCCCTTCCCAGCCTCGTCGATCATCTCTATCACCGGCCCGTGGTGCGTATGTGATCCGGAAATGAGGACGTGTTGCACGCCCGCCTTCTCCAACGCAGCCGGTCGAATCCGTTGCATAATCGCTTCAGTAGGGGCGCGGCCAATATCCGTGGTTACAATGGCTATTCGCGCCTCGCCTGCCTCGAGAACCAGGGCCTTTGCATACAAAGGATCCATGACCCCTTTGGACAAAAGCGCATGACGATCCCCATAACCCCACATGGGCACAGGGCTCTGCGGAGTGATGTCCCGAACGGCCGTACCCGCCTGCAGTTCTTGCGCCAGAACAGGCGCACAGGCAACAAAAAGAAGAACCAAAACGAGCCCGGAGCGAGTCTTTGGTACGTGCACGGTGCAACCCTTCCTGTGCAAATTGAATTTGGCCACTGCCACGGATGACAAAAGTAATGCAGGCGGCAGTCACGCGTCAACCGAGTAGAACACGGTTTGCCCTTGCGAGGTTCCTTTTATAACGTGATATTGAGGCACCGCATTTGTCAATATAGGCGTGTAGCGAGGGTTGCAGGCGGTGTGAGGCGGAGTCATCTCAGGAAATGGCAGTGTACCCTGAGTTTGCCGGTGGCAAGTACAAGATAGTGCGTGAACTGGGCCATGGTGGCATGGGCGTGGTGTACCTCGCCATTGACACCAGCCTGGACCGAGAAGTCGCGCTCAAGATGCTACGGCCAGGGCTGACCTCCGACCCCAAAGCCATGCGGGCGTTTCAGAAAGAAGCACGCGCAATCGCGGCGTTGAGCCACCCCAATATTGTCCACATCAATTCGCTGGACCAGGTAGAAGGTCAATTCCTGATTGATATGCCGTATCTGGCGGGGGGCTCTTTTCGCGCGGCCCTGACCCACGGCGTTTCGCCAGCATGGCTCGCCCAGATACTCCGATCGGTGTTGGGGGCACTTAAATGCTGCCACGAAGCCTCCGTCATCCATTGTGACGTAAAGCCGAGCAACCTTCTTTTTGACACGTACGGCGTGGTCAAATTAAGTGATTTTGGTATCTCACGGCTAACCGATGGCGCATGGGAAACGGTACTTCGGGAGAGAGACTCTACGGTCATGTTCGCGGGTACCCCGCAATACATGTGCCCAGAGGCGTTCGAATCGCAGACGCCGACACCGCAATTCGACATTTACGCACTGGGGATGGTGGCGCGCGAGGCCGTGGTAGGCCCCATTCCAATTACCAGCGGCAACCCATACCAGTTTATTCTCACCCTCGTACAAAATCCCATGCCGCCTATCGCGGGCACGGTCGACCACGTTTCGCACACTATGGCGGAATTGATCGATGCCATGACCATGCGAGATGCAACGAAGCGACTGCCGACCGCCGCAGCTTGCCTGGATATCCTCGCAACCTGCCCGGAAATGACCCAGGAACCGGAATTCAGCCTTGAAACCATACCGCTGGATCGAGAAGCGGCAAGCGCAGCCTCGGCGCCTTCGTTTCGAAACTGGCCCAGCACCGTACAGCAGCCGAACAAGGGCCGGCTCATACGGCAGATCTTTGCAGGCGTAGCCATCGTAGCTGGATTGGCGGCGGCCGGCACCGCCGGCTGGTCCATGCGGAACGAGGTGAACTCAAGTGACTCGATGACCGTAAAAAAGGCCATCCCCTCGCAGCAGGTGCTACAGCACACCATTCCCACGGCCGAGGCGATCTTGGCGTCCACGCGGGACGCCATGTCCAACCACCGGGAGATCCGGCGGGGCCACAGCCAGATGGATCCGGCAGCGAAATGGCATATCCTTGTCGAACACGATCCGGTCGTATCGAGTTACCACCTCATTGCGTACTCGGATTTCGCTGCATGGGTGGGCGACCTGCGGCCCTCCGCAAGCGGAACAATGACCCTGACGGGCCATTGGGGCGCGTATGTGGCCGGCAGCAACGGCGGGTTTCGGTGGGGCAACATACGCGGTACGGCAGACGAGGCGCCCAATTTCGAGAATCCGGTGTTGCTGTCGTTGACATTGGATGGAAGCACAACGCCCACACCGTTGATCGATGCGCTTCTGCTGACGCCTGCCGACTCCACTGTGACCGATACGGCCTTCCTGGCCGCGCTGGAGGCCGCGCCCGGGATTGCGTCCATCATCTACCAGGAGTTGTCGGCGCGCAATCCAGAGGCGGTGACTGCATTCGATCATTTCGTGCCGGCGCTTGCCGGCGGCCGTGTGGACGCCTTGGGCTTGGGCGATGCCACGATTCATGTGGATGGCGTGCCGGACGAGGACGCCTGGCCGGCGTCTTCGATCGACGCTTGGCCGGCGGGTCAAGGCACCTTGCATGCACGAAGCAGTGAAGAAGGTTTATATCTGGCCTTAGACGCGGAAGTGCCGGAGAGTCGCGGATGGCGATGCCGGTTCGCCGTGCTTGCCCTGAGTAGCGTGCCGATCGTGAATTCGCCGTATGCTGTCGTGGAGATCACGCCGGATCGCGCAGTGGTGCAGCGTGTGGCGCGCGGACGGTCAATTGTGCTGGAGGAACCGTTGGATCAGGCCTGGCACGAGGAAGCGGGGCGCTTGACGCTGGAGTTGCGCCTCCCGTGGACACAGATCGGCGATGGCACGGCGGCGTTCGTCCCTCACTTTGTGAGGGTGAACGCGCAAATTACAGCGTCCGAACCGGCCAGCGGCCCGTCGATCGCGGTTTGGGGATGGCCCAACTTGCATGAGCCGTGGCACGGTCTGCTGTCCAGAGTATCCGGTGTGTCCGGTCAGACTGTTGCGGCCCAGACATGATGGGGCATCCAGTCCTGACGGCCATGATGCTGTTGACCTCATTCATGGCACAGACCGACATTGTGTCGCTCCCGTTTGACATCAACGGATCCAGTCCTGACACGCTTCGCGCGACGGGTCACGGGCTGTATTTTATGGCCGACGATGGCATCCACGGGCGGGAGTTGTGGCGGCTGGATCCATCGGACCGACTGACACTGGCTCTGGATGAAGCGCCGGGATCCGCGGACGGTGACTACCAAGGGGTCTATGGCGTTGGATCGATGTTGGTGTTCGCGGCGCCGCACCGTTTCAACGATTTGGTCATGCCGAAGTGTGTCTGGCAGATCGGGGAAACGGATCACCGGCCGCGCCGGCACGACGTCAGCATGGGCGGCGCAAGTGTTCTGTGGGCGTGGGAAACGGGCAAGGCCTGTTTTGTTACCCTCGACACCCAGGAAACCGGATGGGAAATGTGGGCGATGGAAAAAGGCGGCGGCGAATTGACGCTGTTGGCGGACATTTATGCGGGTCCTTCCAGTGCCGTCCCTCAGATGACTGTCCCCTACTTGCTCGGCGATCGGTTGTTTTTTTTCGCCCGCGTATCCGAATCGGAAATGTTGTTGTATCAATCCGATGGCACTCCGGATACGACCAAGCCGGTTCTGTCGGCTAGCGGCGCGGCCGTCTCCTTTTCCCGTCCAATCTATTGGGGGCCGGTATTCAAGGGGCAGTTTTATTTCTTGGTGATGACAGGTGAAAAGGAGCGCTTTGACATCTATGCATCCGATGGCACCTCGGAAGGCACGATACTAACGCTAGAAAATGTCTATAGCGTACCCGGTCGCACCATACAGTATGGGATAAGCGATGCGCACCTATTCATGGCACTGCGCACGGAATCGGCCGGTGTCGAACTCTGGTGCACCGACGGCATGCAAGATGGACCGCGTTTCGTCAAAGACATCAATCCAGGGCCCGCCGATTCGGCCCCTTATCAAATTTGCGGGGTTGGCAATCGAGTCGTATTTACCGCGCAGACCGCCGACAACGGAAGTGAGATCTGGGTCAGCGATGGCACCGAAGACGGCACCCAGCTACTGCGTGATTTAATACCGGGCCCCGCGGACTCGCGCCCGTATCAACTGATAGCATTCAAGGATTGGGTCTTGTTCAGTTGCAGCAATCCCGAATTCGGCGAGGAGCTGTGGCGGACAGACGGCACAGCGGATGGCACGGTGCTGGTCAAGGACATCAATCCCGGGCGCGAATCCTCCGAACCCTACGATCTCACTCTTGCCAATGGCGCCGTCTACTTTGGCGCAACCCATGCAGCATACGGACGCGAACTGTGGAAAACCGACGGCACGACAGACGGCACGGAGCTTGTCGCACGGGTGCGGCCCAACATAAGGTCGATTGGATCTTCGTTCCCCGCGTTGCTAACACCGAACCGGGGAAAGCTGTACTTCATAGCCACCGACCGGACCGGCCGGCAATCCCTTTGGTGCACCGATGGGCTGGAATCAAATACGGTAAACGTCCTTCCGCCAGAGGAGGCAGAGCGAATACGGGATGCCTTGCAAATGGACAGTATTGATACCCGTCTGTACATTCAGACGGCTGAAGGGCAGACCTATGAATATCTGCACGATGAACACCGTCTGGCGCCTGTCGATCAGTGGCCGCGCACAGAACAGGTGTGTCCGCTGATTGAATTGGTGGACGCTGAAACCTGGGAATCCGTACGCCCAACGCCGCTTGGTCCGGAAGACTGGCTTGAGACCTCCCGGTTCATCTTCTTCGCCGGCTATACGCCCGGTTGTGGGTATGAGCTGTGGTGTTACGAGCATGCTACCGGTTCGTTTGGGATGCTGGCGGATATCTTCCCTGGACCGGGCAGTTCCAGTCCAACAGCCTTTACGAATACACCGGGAGGCGTCGTCTTTCGCGCCGAGAATCTGAATATGGGGGTAGAACTTTGGCGGACGGATGGGACGACGGGTGGCACACAGGTGGTGGCAGACCATCGCTACAAGCCCCTGGGCAGCGTTCCCCGCGACATCACGGTGTGGGGTGATGTGATCACCAATGTCATCATGGGATCACCCGAGGGGTACGACATTGTGTCGTATGCAATTCCTGGTTTCACGCGCATACCGACGCAACCCCTGGATCTGGTGCCCGAATTGGGTTGGCATCCACAAGAGCTTACCGTTTATGAGGGCAAACTATTCTTCAGCTCGCCCCGCATGGGCAATGGCCATGAACTCTGGGTCATGGACAAGCCGGAACTGCCGCCGAGGCTGGTCAAGGATATAGTGCCCAACTTCGCGCCGGACCCGAGTAGCGGAGATTGGTATGACCTCTCCCAGTGGCGCGAACATATCAAATTGCAGTCACAGAAAAACTAGAACAAATTAGCGACGGTGCGCATGGCGTGGCGTGGATTGCGCATGGCGAGGCGGACCATTTCGGTGAGGGGGTAGTTGCGCAGGGCGGACCGGGCGCTGAGGCGGAGGAACATTTTCTTCTGCTGCGCGGGTGACATGGCGGGGTTGCAGTTGAAGGTGTCGGGATCGCCGGCGGTGAACTTTTCCCAGCCAATGTTGGCGGCATGGATGTCTTTTTTGAATTCGTCGTAGAGCGCGGTGCCGGGATAAGGCGTGAGGTAGTGGATGGACGCGAAGTCAATCTGCGCACGCTTGATGAATTTTTCAGTTTCCATCACATCGGCCATGGTTTCGCCGGGCGTGCCGATGATGAAACTGCCGCGCACGCGGATGCCGCCTTCGCGCAGGAGGGCCGCGGCCCGTTCGTTGATCTCAACGGAGCAGTCCTTTTGCATGCGATCGAGCATGCGTTGGCTGCCGCTTTCAAAGCCGATATTGACCTGGATGCAGCCGGCCCGCTTCATGAGGGGAACCAGATCGGGCCGGATACGGCGGGCGTGAATCTGGCATTCCCACTTCAATTTATTCAGACCGGTATCGATGAGGCGTTCGCAGATCTCGCGGAAGCGATCGATGTGCGTGGCCATGAGTTCGTCGTAAAACGCAATGCTTTGAATGTTGTAGCGATCGCTGAGGAATTTTATCTCTTCAATGACGCGGTCGGCACCGTGATAACGCAGCTGGGTTTCGCGCCGGGAGTTGATGCAATACTCGCAGCGGAAGGGGCAACCGCGGCTCGTGATGACGCCGAGGGCGCGGTAGTTCACCCCGCAGATCTCCTCCCCCGCTGTCGCGTAGACATCGAGGGGCACCTTGTCGCGCGCGGGCCACGGGAGGGCGTCGAGATCGGGCGGTGCCTCTTGCTCAATGATGCCTTCGAGTTTACCTTCGGTAATGGCTTTGGGAAAACTCCATTCGGCTTCGCCGCGAATGACGCAATCGCCGTGTTGAATGGCCTCTTCGGGTAACACCGACGGATGGGTGCCGCCCATGATGACGGGGATGCCCCAGCGCTTTTTGATAAGCTTTGACAATTGATACGCACGGGGCGCGTACATGGTCATGAAGGACAATCCCGCGATATCGGGTTTGAATTCTTCGAGACTGGGTTCCACTTTGTGGCCCGCGATTTCATCAATCACCCGGACTTTGTGGCCATCCTGCTCCAACGTGGCGGCAAGATATGCGAGGCCCAAGTTCTCCTTTTTCAAGGAGGCGGGCATGGTGGGGTTGATGAGGGCGATCTTCACGCGTGGGCTCCGAGGGCGCTGAAGAGGCGCGATGCGCCGTAGGCGCCCAAGCGCACCATGCCGGACACTCCTTCGCGTCGGAAGGCGTTGCCAAAGTGATGCACAATGGTTTGCGGCCGGTGCAATAACATGTGGCGGCGCCAGCGGTTCCACGCATACGCATGCATGGCCGCAATGTCATCGGCGGAGTAATCGGGATACGACAGGACTGCCTCGCCGCTGGGGTTGAACTGCATCCAACTCTCCTTGGTCAGCCAACCGTTGCGCTTGGCCTCGTCGTAAAAGGCCGTCCCCGGATACGGGGTCGCGATGGCAAACTGAAGCGTCTGCGTGCCAAGGTTGAGGGCGAACTCGATAGTTCGCCGCGCGCTCTCCCTCGTTTCACCGGCAAGACCCAGAAGGAAATTGGCGTGGCACTGAATGCCCGCTTCGTTGCAGTCCCGCACCGTGCGCGCCACTTCCCCTGGATCCTGGTCTTTTGGAATCCGCCGCAACACTTCGGGATCGGCACTCTCCACGCCGAACTTTATGGCACGGCATCCGGCATCAGCCATGGCAAAGACGACTTCGCGATCGATGACTGCATTGCCCATGCAACTGAAGGGAAGGCCGAAATTTCGCGACTTATATTCGTCACATAGGGCAAGAATATGCTTCCGGTTGATCGTAATTGTATCGTCGTCGAAGTAGATTTCGTCCGGTTTGTAACGCTCAATAAGGACCGCAATCTCATCGCAAACGGCCTTGGGATCGCGCCGGCGATAGTTTCGCTTCCCCTCGAATGGCGCAATCGTGCAAAAACCGCAATTCCACGGACAACCGCGCGACGTCAACACCGTAACCGTAGTGCCCTTGCAGAACGGGTCATTGTATTTGTGCATGGGCATGAGATCCCACGCCGGATAGGGTATTGCATCCAAGTCACTGATCAGCGGCGCGTAGGATTCCGCATCATGACCGGGGAGCGCGAGCCAAGGCTGCGGTGTCAAAGACAATGCCGCTCCCAGAAACTGATCGTACTCTCCCTTAATAACCGCGGCGAATCCTGCGTCCAGGTGCTCCCTTGGCGTTGCCGTGGCATGCGCGCCGCCCGCAATTACGGGCTTCTTAAGGGCCCGCAGGGTCGCCAGGTCCCAGGACCAACTGGGCGCGCTCGTTTCCATAAAGAGCACATCGGGATTGAAAACCGCGGTTTCAGATTCCAACTCGTCCAGAGGCATGGACAACGCAATACAGTCCAGAATACGGACCTCGTGCCCTTGTTCGCGAAGGCGAGATGCCGCATAGGCCAGTTGAAAGGGAAAGGGATGATAATCAATTCCTGTGGCACGCAATTTACGCTTGTGCGGCCAGCGGGATCCGGCTCTGCAAAAAGGTCCTGGCGGATTGAGCAACAAGACTTTCATTTTCAGATGAACTCGAATTGAGCGTCACTCGACCCCATGACTTCGTCCATGATCTGGTTGTACCGCACAAATCGGCAATCGAGGTTGTTGCACTCATGCGCTTTGATGCCATTGATGGCAGTCCAATGGTCGTCGCTGTACCACAAGTCTTTGAGCGGCGTTTCAAAGCAGTTGCCAATCGTGTGGGATTCCTTGCGATGCCGGTAATAGCAGCATAAATACACATCGCCCATCGTATCCACGGTAACCTGCAAAGGCGTGAGCCAGCAATGAGTGTGCATATTGATCTTGGCGGTGCCGCCAACCACGATCATCGAAGGGTAAGCAGACTTGCAATGATCGATCATGGCGTTTGCCCGATCGCTCTCGGCGTCGGTCAACTCGGAAGGACACAACCGCGCGGCCTTAAACTGGATACTGTCCACGCCCATATCAAGTGCGAGTTGTACGCATGGCTCTATTTCGTGATAGTTGTTCTGATCGAGCACCACCTTGATGCTGATCTTCGCATCCGTACCCTTGCTGTTCCGGTCTTGCACCATTGCCTTTATGTTTTGGCAGACTCGCTCGAATCGCGCCTCAGGCGTGCGCGGACGCTTCACGGCATTGGCGGTTTCGGGGGTCGCCCCGTCAAATCCGACGCGAACGTAACTGGCGCAATCCACCAGGGCGTCTGCCAGTTCGCCATAGAGTTTGGTTCCATTGGTCAGCAAGCCTATGCTGAGGCCGTCCGCCTTCATTTCCCGTATCAGGGCAGGCAGCGCGGGATGCAAGGTAGGCTCGCCGCCACCACAGAATTCGATGCCCTTGACGCCAAGATCCCGCAAGTCCCAGATCAGCTTGCGCAAATTCTCCGCGGACATCACGCGATCCAATTGCTTGTTCGTGTTCTCCGCATTGTACTCGCACCAAAGGCAATCCTGATTGCACACGTACGTCGGATAAACAATGGCCGTTCGCGGCGGAGGCATCTGGCCGTCTTTAATCATTTTCGCTTCGTGCCAGTGTGTAAGTATTCGGCTATCCAGATTGTCGAATACGTTCTTCTTGGCTTCGTCACCGACGCGGATGACCTTACCGTCGGGCGCGACGGATCGCGACGTCCATGGTGTTTTGTCGACGGGCACGTGTGCCATGAATGCTCCTACACTCCCGGCGGGGGCACGGGAATGGGTTCGTCCGAAGTGAATATTTGGAATGCGGCGTCACCTTCCTGTGTTCTGGAGACAAAAGTGACGACAATAAAGCACCGCCCCTTCACTTCGAAATTCTGGGTCAATTCTTTGTTGGCCTTCTTGGACGTGCAACGAATCGTGTGCGGTCCATCGGCAAGCGAGAACCGCCACATCTGATCCTGTTGCCCCGATTGCATGCTGAACCGGCGGTCCGCATAGGTCCGCCCATCGATGTACACCTGAATGTCGGTCGGTGTTGCAGACAAATGATGCCTTGCGTAGTACACGTGTAACTTGGTGTTTCCGTTGGGATCCTCGAACTGCGTCGCGGGCCGCATCGAAAGGCATCCCGGCAACACCAATCCCAGCACTAAAGCAATCAACAGACTTCGGCACGTCATTCAGTTGTTCCCCACCGCCCCAACAAAGGGCTTCTTGTCTTTGCCTACAAAGTAGTCAACAAAACTCTTGAACCCATGCAATTTAGCCCGGACATCTGCCATATTCTGCATGTTGCGTGCCATTCGCCACATCTGCGCGGGGCGCAAATAGAATCGCTTCAACCCTTCGTCGATAAAGGAATTAATCTCGTTCGTCCCCAGCCCGGGAAACTCCTGCGTGGATTGTTGCTCGAAATCCTTGTCCACCCAATCCCGCCAGTTGCGCTGTTTCAGAAATCCGCTCTCTTTGGCCCACTGATAATACGTCGTACCCGGATAGGCCACCACCGCCGTAAATTGCGCCGTGTCGATGGGCAATTTTAAAGACATGTCGATGGTCTTGCGGCATGTATCCACAGTCTCACCTGGGCCTCCAAACATGAAACAGCCATGCACGCGGATTCCCGCCTTGTGCGCATTCTCGGCGAAGGTGTGCATCTGCTTGACCGTGGCGCCCTTCTTTACGCGATTCAGGACTTCTTGATCGCCAAATTCAAACCCGACACAAAGCCAGCGGCACCCCGCGCGCTTCATAATCTTCAATACGTCGAGATCGTTCACATCGACCCGCGCATTGGCGCTCCATGAAATACCAACATTGCGCCGGATCATCTCTTCGCAGAGTGCCACCATTCGATCCTGATGGCTGCGCATGGTCAGCGTGTCGTCCTCAAACATGATCTCTTTCAAGTTGGGAAAGAGCCGCTTGTCGTATTCCATTTCGTCGACTACGTTCTCCACACTGCGCGTGCGGTAGCTGTGGCCATTCATCACTTGGGGCAGCTGGCAGTAGGTACACTTGGCCCGGCATCCCCGGCCACTGATGAGCGTGAGAAAGGGGAAAAGTTTGCCAAAGTCGTGGTAGTCTTCGATGTCAATATGCTTCCACGCGGGAAATGGAAGCTCATCGAGATTCTCTATATACGGCCGGTCGGCATTCCGGACGTAGCGGCCGCCGTCCATCCAGGCGACGCCTTCGCAATCCTTGACGGCAACGCCATTGGCGAGGTCGCGCAACGTGTAATCATACTCCGCTATGGCAACGGCATCCACGGCGCCATCGGCGGCCTTGAGCGTGTCTTCAGGCTCGGCCGTCACGTGCGGACCAATCATAACGTGCAGCCCGCCTAGTTTCTCCTTGCACAGGCGGGCTGATTCAATGTCGGCATAAATAGAGGGAGTCGTGGTCTGGTAAACCACCATATCAGGATGAAACGTCTGCAGACGCGGCAAGGCTTCTTCGGTCGTCATATTCTTCGCTTGCGCATCAAGAAACAGGATTTCGTGGCCGGCGTGTTCCACCGTGGCCGCTGCAATGCAAAAATAATCAGGGTGCCGCTGAACGCGGCCACGGGAACGGGCAAACCACCGGGCGGACTTTGTAAAGTCCTTCCCAAACATGGGATTCAGAAAAGCTACCCGCATCAACCAACCCCTTGGTTTGACTGATTACCCCAGATACCCTTGCAGCGGATTCTCAATCGGCCCACAACGCACCCAGGTAGGGTGCGAAGTCTTCGCGTTTCGCCTGTGTCGCCCTCAACAAGGAATCATATACCGGCGGAAACAACGTCAATGCGGCCAGTTCTTCCATCGGCACATAACAGACTTCCTTGAGCCGGTGGTCGGCGCCGCATTTCAATTCCCCGGCCATGACAGTGGCCGAGAAGAATATGTGGACTACATGCCGATCGCGTTCCGGCGCTATCATATCATTCACGAATAAGACATTGCCCACTTCAATGGTCAAATTCGCTTCTTCTTTCAGCTCGCGCACCAACGCTTCGCAGAGAGATTCTCCAAACTCCACGCCACCGCCGGGCAACAACCAATACGACCGCCCTGCTTTTTCATGGCGCGCCAGCAGAATCTCACGGCCTCGAAAGATGACGGCGGCAACTCGAATGCGAGGACGAACGGTATCCAGCTTCGCTACCGGCGTCGCCTTCGCGGTCGCATTGTCTAGCCGCATGCGATATAGGCCTCCAATTGACCGGCCAGGGCCGGGTCCAATTCCGCTTCGACCACGATCACGTTGCCTTCATACGACTGACCCAAGACTCGGCCCCGGTCATGAAGCTTGGCAATGACTCGAGCATCGCTTTGAGGTATCCGCAATCTCACCCGTTGGCGCGAGTCCGCGAGTTGACGATCCACACAGCAAAGTAAATCGTCCAACCCCCGGCCTGTATGCGCCGATACGGCCACAGAATCCGGATCGCACGTTTGCAAACAGGCAACCTGGCCAGCCTCCACCATGTCTGCTTTATTGTACACCATGCACGTGGGTTTGCTTTCCGCGCCGATTTCTTCCAACACCATATTCACGGCTGCGATGTGTTCGGCCACGGCATGGTGTGACCCGTCAACGACATGCAGAAGCAGGTCGGCCTCCAGGACTTCTTCCAGAGTGGCTCGGAACGATGCAACCAGACCATGAGGCAACTTTCGAATAAACCCTACCGTGTCGGTCAAGATAATGGTACGGCCGCTGGGCAACTCGACACGGCGGCTGGTCGGGTCCAACGTGGCAAAAAGCCGGTCTTCCACGAATACGTTGGCCTTCGTTAAAGCATTGAGAAGAGACGACTTGCCTGCGTTCGTATATCCCACGAGCGCCACCGTGGCCACGTTGTTCTCGGTCCGCCGCTTGCGCTGAATTCGTCGATGACTTCGTACATGTTCAAGGTCGTTCTTCAGCCGGTTGATTCGCTGACGGATATACCGGCGATCCACTTCGAGTTTCTTTTCGCCCGGCCCCCGGGTACCTATACCCGCACCTTGTTGCATCAATTGAATTCCATGGCCGGTCAAACGGGGTAAGGCGTATTCGAGTTGGGCGAGTTCGACCTGAAGTTTGCCTTCGTTCGTATGTGCGCGCTGGGCAAAGATATCGAGTATAAGTTGTGTTCTGTCAATTACTTTCACACCAATGGCGTCGGACAGTTTGGTGCTCTGCTTGGGAGACAATTCGGAATCCACCAAGACAATTGCCGCATTCAACTCCTGGGCCGCGAGGCGGATCTCCTCGACTTTGCCAGCGCCGATCAGCGTAGCCGGGCATGGCGCAGCGCGACGCTGGACGACACGAAGTACGGTGTCTGCACCGGCGGTCCAGGCAAGCCGGCCCATTTCCGCCATGGAATCTTCGATTTCCTGTTCGGAATCGTCAGGCAAGGCCAAACGGACGAGGATAGCCTTTTCCGTGATTGGGGGCCGGTCCAGTTCAATCATTCTTGGATTTGCTGTCATACCTATAGAAGGCTCTATGCACTATGCCCCGATGGCGGAGTGTGCACATCGTCCCGACACCACGAATATACAATACCTTGGGTAGCCAATCAACCGAACCCCAGTATTTTCCGCTTTAGCCGAAAAACTGGGATTCAACAATGGAGCCATTACCGGGCTCCTGTTTGACTTAGGCCACCGGGTTGTGGCTAACTATAGGTAATTATACGATGGATCGCCCGATCCATGGGGAATTGACCTCATATCCTCTTAGAAAGCTCTCCTTTTGTGAATTGGCTATTGGAACTCGTACGTAGTGGATCTATCGCCGGGTCCATCATCCTTCTGGGCTTGGTGGTTTCGGCCGGGTTGGCAATTGGAAGCCTGCGAATTCGCAGCGTCGGCATCGGCGTGGCGGGCGTATTGTTTGCCGGACTGCTTTTTGGACACCTAGGCTTCACGCTGCAACACGAAGTATTGGAATTCGCCCGCGAATTGGGGCTGATTCTGTTTGTATTCGCCATTGGGCTGCAGGTGGGGCCGGGTTTCTCGGCGGCGTTCCGAAAAGACGGGGTTGCCCTGAACGCGATGGCTGCGGCCATCGTCTTGCTGGGCGTGGCTCTTGCTGTGGCCGGTGCAAAAATGGCGGGACTTCCGATTCCGGCTGCTGTGGGAGTACTCGCGGGTGCAACAACCAATACCCCGAGTCTTGCAGCGGCTCAGTCTGTTCTGGCCGATTTAGGGTCCGGAGAGGACGTGCCCGGATTGGGGTACGCGGCGGCGTATCCGTTTGGGGTGGTGGGCATCATTTTGGCCATGCTGATTATTCGTATCCTGTTCCGGGTGGATGTCCCGTCGGAGCGCCAACAGATCGAGCAGTTGAAAGACGATTCGGTTGAACCGCTGGAGCGCGTCAATCTGCGGGTGGAAAACCCGATCCTGGAAGGCCGGGTATTGGGTGAAATTGCCGTGTTTGAAGAGTCGGGTGTCGTCATTTCCCGCGTTCGACATGGAGACGAAATCCACCTCGCCACGGCGCAGACGGTATTGCATTTGGGCGATACCGTGCTGGCCGTGGGTACCAAGCCCAAGCTGCATGCCCTCCGCCTGCTGGTAGGTTCAAAAACCGATGAGGACTTGTCGAGCCGGCCCAGTTCGATTTCCACGCGACGGCTTATTGTGACGAAGAAGAGCATGCTGGGCAAGACAGTCCGCGAACTAGGGCTGCGCAAGCGGTATGAGGTCCAGGTCACGCGCGTGACGCGCGCGGGCGTTGACTTGCCAGTGGTGGCGGAGCTTCGGTTGCAGTATGGCGATCGAGTCCTGTGCGTGGGCGAATCAGCAAACATTGACAAGGTGGCGACCATTCTCGGGGATTCGGCCCGGGCTCTCAGCCATCCGGATCTGATTCCACTGTTCGCGGGAATTGTGCTTGGCGTGGTGATCGGGAGCATACCGATATCCATCCCGGGGATTCCCGCGCCGGTGAAGTTGGGGCTGGCGGGCGGTCCACTCCTGGCGGCCATTGTACTGAGCCGGGTGAACCGGATCGGGCCACTGGTTTGGTATTTGCCGGACAGCGCTTCGTTCATTTTACGCGAGTTCGGGATTGTGCTGTTTCTCGCCTGCGTGGGTCTGAAATCGGGTGGGCGTTTTGCGGAAACTGTATTCAGCAGCGAAGGGGTGGCTTTCCTGGTGCTTGGCGCGTGCGTTACGCTGGTGCCATTGTTAGTCGTAGGGCTGTTTGCCCGCATCGCACTTAAAACCAACTTCTTAACAGTCTGTGGACTTCTCGCGGGGAGCATGACGGATCCTCCCGCGCTTGCCTTTGCTTCCAGTGTGACCTCTTCAGATGCGCCCACCATGTCGTATGCTTCGGTCTACCCTCTCACAATGATTCTGCGGGTAGTCTCAGTGCAATTGGTTGTACTGTTAACGATGGCGTAACGATTCGACGGACACGCCCGATGGCGATGCCGCCTGTCGGGGGTAGTACCCGCCAAATCATCGATACAACTTTCTTCAGGTGTCCCTTGAGTAAGACCAATCCAGAAACACCCAATCCTTCGAAGGCCATTCTCGTACTGGGCGCTTTGGGCGTTGTGTACGGCGACATTGGCACGAGTCCCCTGTATGCATTCAAGGACTGCTTTTCGGGAGTGCACGGATTCCAGGCGACCGAGCCCAACATTCTGGGTGTGCTGTCGCTCATTTTCTGGTCGTTGGTCGCCATCATCTCAATCAAGTATATGTTGGTAGTCCTGCGCGCGGACAATAGAGGCGAGGGTGGAATTCTGGCATTGATGGCGCTAAGCACCGCCAGACATCCGAATTCACAGGACAAGGAGCGCAGGTGGCTCGTCGTGCTTGGTTTGTTTGGCGCCGCGCTCCTCTACGGCGACGGCATGATTACACCAGCCATTTCAGTGTTGGGTGCGGTTGAAGGCTTGGGAACGGCGACAAAGGCATTTGACCCGTTTATCGTGCCCATTTCCATAGCGATACTGGTCGGCCTGTTTCTTATTCAACGGCACGGAACCGCACGCATTGGAGCCCTGTTTGGCCCGATATTGTTACTCTGGTTCGGATCCATTGGTGTGCTCGGGCTTCGGGCGATCGCGGCTGAGCCGCATATTCTGTTGGCCGTGAATCCGTGGTATGGATTGTCGTTCTTCCTGCACAACGGCCTGCATGGTTTCACTGTACTGGGATCCGTGTTTCTGGTGGTTACCGGCGGCGAGGCCCTCTATGCGGACATGGGTCATTTTGGACGAAGCCCGATCCGGTGGGGATGGTTCGCGGTAGCGCTGCCCGGATTGGTTCTGAACTATTTTGGTCAGGGCGCTCTGTTGCTTCAGAATCCCGGCGCCAAATCCAATCCATTCTATGCAATGGTTCCGGAATCATTGCTCTACCCCATGATTGCCCTTGCCACCCTCACGGCCGCAATTGCGTCACAGGCGGTCATTACAGGTTCGTTTTCCCTCACACGGCAGGCCGTGATGCTGGGTTTCCTGCCCCGCATGCGTATTCTGCATACGTCATCCCGCGAAATTGGCCAAATCTATGTACCCGCGGTGAACGCAGTTCTCATGGTCTGCACGATTGGGCTGGTTATTGGATTTCAATCGTCCGGCAATCTGAGCGCGGCCTATGGCGTGGCGGTGACGACGACGATGTTCATCACAACGGTATTGCTGGCTGTCGTAGAGCGTGAATTGTGGCAGTGGCGAATACAGAAGGTCGTCGTAGTAACAGTCCTGTTTCTGGTGGTGGATCTCGCATTCTGGGGATCGACCTTGTTGAAGATACCGCACGGCGGCTGGTTCGCTTTGCTGGTTGCCGCCGTGACGTATCTGTTGATGAGCACATGGCGTATCGGCAGGGCGGCGTTGCGCGAGAAGTTGCATGGCCGCACACTGACCTTCGACAGCTTTGTAACCAGCGTGACGTTGCCCGGCGCGGAGGTGACGCGCGTACCGGGTACGGCCGTGTTCCTGTCAGGCAGTCCGCAGATGGTTCCTGTCGTGCTTTTGCACAATTTGAAATATAACAAGGTCCTTCACGAGCGAGTCATTGTCCTATCAGTCTTGAATCTTGAACAATCCACGGTCACTACGGACGAGCGTGTGACCATCGATGACATGGGTCACGGATTCTACAGGCTTCAGGCGCGATATGGCTTCATGGAATCGCCGGATATCAAGGAGATACTCGAACTCGCTGAACGACAAGGTTTGACGGTTGACCGGCGCACGACGGGCTATTACATGGGCCGGGAAAGTATCGTGCTATCCGCGCGAGGCCATTTGCCGCGATGGCGGGTCAAGTTGTTTGCGACCATGTCGAAGTTGGCCCATGGTGTGACCGGGTTCTTCGGTATCCCCGCCAACCAAGTGATTGAGATAGGTGTTCAGATCGAGCTGTAACGGTGCATCAGCGCTAATTTGCCGAAGCGGCTTTTTGCCGGTACCATAGCGTGAGAACCTGACAGAAACGTGAAAGGGGTGCCGGTACTATGTCGATGACACGCGGATTTGTTGCCCTGAGTTGTGTGTTCGCCACGGCGTATGCCCAACCGGCGCCCCAGCCATTGCCACCAACGCAGATGACTACGGCTGACTTCCAGGCGAAAGTAGAAGCGGCCGATGGCCGTGTCGATTTTGTACCTGGCAATTCGGCGGGAGCGCTTCCTTACCTTTCGTGTCATGCATCAACAGTGTTGCAGGCCGCGGACGGCACCTTGATGACTGCCTATTTTGCCGGCACGGACGAAGGTGAGAATGATGTCGGGATCTGGCTCTCGCGATACGACGGAACGAAGTGGTCGGATGCCGTGCGCGTTGCCAAGGTGAACGAGACCCCCCATTGGAATCCGGTGTTGTTTCGCGAACCCGACGCCGAACGGATTTATCTTTTCTTCAAGATAGGCCCCGAGATTCCATTTTGGCAGACCTATTGGATGCATTCGGACGACCATGGGGCAACGTGGTCCGATCCCTTGGAACTAGTCCGAAATGACAAAGGCGGGCGCGGCCCCGTACGCTGCAAACCGATTGTGCTGAGCGACGGGAGTTGGCTGGCGGGGGCCTCCAGCGAGTATGTGAAATGGCTGCCTTTCGCCGATCGGTCCTACGACAAAGGAGTGAACTGGACGCGCAGTATGGATTTCCTGACTGACCCTCAAACGGTCCGCGGCGCGATTCAGCCCACGTTGTGGGAATCGGCCCCGGGAAAGATTTATGCGCTCTTGAGAACCCGCGGCGGATTTATCGGCCGAACGGATTCGGAAGACAACGGCATAATCTGGAGCCCGGTGACATTGACGACTTTGCCCAACCCGAGTGCCGGCGTGGATGTTGCGAAGCTTGCGGACGGCCGCCTATTGCTTATGTACAACCCGGTGAGCAAAGGCCGGACTCCGATTAATCTGGCGATGTCGAAAGACAACGGATTGACATGGAGTGACCTGGTCAGTCTTGAAACCGAACCGGGCGAGTATTCTTATCCCGCGATCATCACGACCGACAAGGGCATAGCGATCACGTATACGTGGAAGCGGAAACTCATTCGTTGTTGGCAGGTGCCTAATAGCGTGATTGAATGAACGCACAAGCCCGGGGAAAGGCGGTTCGCGGCGCCGGCCTGAATACTATCCCGTTGTTCTTTCGGCGCTGGCAATTGCATTAACAGACAGGAGCAGGGTGGGCATCATGGCCTGCGCCTGCTTCGTCTTTTTCTCCGCATTCAGCGCGCGCCATTGCCGCAATAATTCGATTTGCCGCTCGTGGAGGCGTTTGAGCCCCTTGGCACGCATTTCCAAGGTCTTAATGAGCCTGGGCCTTCTATCCACACGATGGGACCCAAAGAACAATTCCAACATGTTTTCGGTCCGTTTATATTCGGTTGCAATACGGTCAAACTGATACGTGCGCAATTCCTCGTCGTCCACAAGCGAGGCGTATCGTTCCATGATTCCCAAATCCGCGGAGGCGAGGCTGTTTTCCGCGTTGTACAGCACGTATCGTACGAATGGCCATCGTTCGCTTTTTGCCTTCAGGGTTTCGAAAGCGGTCCTGTCTTCGGTGAAGAGGCGATCCAGGGCCGAACCCACTCCAAACCACCCTGGAAAGTAATAGCGGGCCTGGGCCCAACTAAATACCCAGGGGATAGCGCGCAGGTCTTCGAGGCTTCGCTTGCCGGAGCGCCTCGCGGGCCGCGATCCGATGAAGCTGCATTCGAGTGCGTCGATCGGCGTGGCCGAGGCCCAGAACGGGATAAAGCCGCGGGATTCCAGTTGATCGCGATAGGCTTCCTGGCTGTACCGGCTGAGCCGTTCACAGATGGCACTGACTTCCGGATCGGCATCGTGAGCAAGGCCATGCTCCGCGGTAGCCACGGTGACGCCTGCCGCGAGCAGTTCCAGATTGAATTCGGCGGTGGGGAGATTCCCGAATTTTTGAGCGATAACCTCCCCCTGTTCGGTAAGCCTCACTTGGCCGGTCAATGAGCCCGCGGGCAGCGCTTCCAGAAACCGGTGCGTGGGTCCCGCGCCTCGGCTAAACGTGCCCCCGCGGCCGTGAAAGAAATACACGTGCGATCCGCATTCTTCCGCCACATCGGTCAATGCCCGCTGGGCTTTGTTCAGTGCCCATTGGCTGGCAAACATGCCGCCGCTCTTGTTGCTGTCGCTGTAGCCCACCATAATTTGTTGCGCCCGGCCGTTGTGGGCATAGTTCCGGCGCGTAATGGGATGTTCGAGAAAATCGCGCAAGATCGCGGGGCTTCCGTCCAAATCTTCGAGAGTTTCAAACAACGGGACAATGGACATATCGCAGCCGATGCCGCCATTTTCCGCGTGCATGAGACCAGCTTCGCGGGCAAATATGTAGACGACGAGCAGGTCTGTCACATCTCGGGTCATGCTGACAATGAAGCTGCCGATTCCGTCCTTGCCGTATTTTTCGACATAGTCCGCGACTGCCTGAAAGCAGTCCAAGACGTCTTTGGCCTGCGGGCCGAGCGGACCGCGTTTGGGGGCAATGGGTCTCAGGGAATTCAATTCTTGATCGAGAAAGGACCGTCGCTTCGCGTAGTCCCATGCTTGATAATCCCACTCTTCGAACCCGGCTGCCTTCAGCAACTGAGTCATTGCCGTCGCGTGAAAATCACTGTTCTGCCGGATATCGAGCGCGGCCATGTGAAACCCAAACGTGTCAAGCAACAGCACCACCGGATTCACTTCGGCCTCCGCGAGCCGGCCTGCGCCCACGGCCTCAAGCGACTGAATCAGCAGATGAAGGTCCGCCCGAAGCGTTTGCGGCTGGGCATACGGTCCATGTTCGAGGGCTTCTGCTTCGTCTATAAGCAGACGCAAGACGTGAACAAACTCACGCCACGGCTCATGAGGAAACGAATCCATGCCTTGCACGACGTGGGGCGGCAACAGTTTCTTTCTTTGAACGAGTGCCTCTTTGAGCATCGCGGGGGCTGCCTGAAACAAATCCGATAATGTTAGACTGTCGGACAGCGAATCGAGCTGTTCCCGGATCAGTCGAAGCGCGCTGGACCGCAACTGAATCAAGGTCTGGCGGGTTACCTCGGCGGTTACGAGCGGATGGCCGTCGCGGTCGCCGCCTACCCAGTTGCCAAATACCAGACGCGGACGATTGCACGCCTCGGCAATTGCGGTGGGATCAAAACCTGCTTCCGACCATGCATCCTTGAGGCGCTGGCGCATTTGCAATACGGCCTTTGGGAACACCACGCCGAGGTAGTCGAGCACGTCTTCCAACTCGGACAGTACATCGGGCTTCTCGAGGTACATTTCACCGGTACGCCACAGGCATTCGAGCAGAGCCTTGATTCGATCGCGAATTGCGGATCGCTCGTAGTCGGTCCAAGCGGGGCTTTCGAGTTGGGTATATTCGTCAAAGAGGGCGCGATGCTGGCGCAAGACGACGGGACGTTTGGCTTCGGTGGGATGGGCGGTCAACACGATTTCCACCTGCGCCCTTTCCATTGCTTTCAGGATTTCGGACTGCGACAGTCCAAGGGCTTTAAGACGCTTGAGTCCGTGCCCCCAAAGGCCGGGTTCGTGCAGCAGGCCGAGGTGGCGCTCCCTTTCACGACGTGCGAGGGCGGCGGCATTTTCCTCGACGATGTTGAGCAGGTGATAGGCAATTGACATGACCTGGAGTTCACGGTTGATGCGGTCAATTTCGCGCTTGCCTGGTTTTCTGGGGAGTTGGTTAGCGGTACGCCACGGCAGCGAGCCTACCAGTTTCCCTTCCCCCAGTTCGGTGAGCACTTCCGCAAAGCATTCCGTGAGGAAAGCCACGTCCTGGTCAATTTTCTCAAACCATTCGCGCAGAAGTTCGAGTTGGGGCATTCGGGGGACCTCTTGAGAAATGCGGAGTGTTAGGGTTACTGCCAGTTTCGGACCTGCTGGGATACGGGCATTGGGAGTGAATTATACGGGATAGAGACTATGGGCACACAAGCTACCCGTGGTTTTGATCACGGTCCGCTATCCAAAAAAACAAAACAAGGGTAATTAATTGTTTTGAACATAATACACATATTTGCGCATCGTTTACCGCAAATGACGAAGACTCAGTTTTGGGTATGGCGCCGATAGGCGACCCATTGTCCCGCGATTCCCGCCATGGCGAGGAATACAAGTATTCCAAGTCCGAACTGGGCTTGTACGGGGCCAGTGATTCGCACATCAAATCCGGGTACGCCGGAGGCTATGGCCAGGGGAACTTCCACGGCCTGGACCACGCCGGAATGCATAACGGCGAACTCCGCGACTAGACCGTCGGGCGATTCCAAAATGGCAACCGCCGGGTCTGCCATCCAACCCCGCACTGACGAACCCGGATACCAGCCTTGGTGCGCGTGCGACTCACTGTAATACATGATCGCTATGCGACCGGCATCGACGGTACGATGCAAGGGCACCTGAACAACCACGGGTGACGCGTAGGCCCCGATCGGATCGATCTGATGCATCGCAGAAACCGGAACTCCCATCCAGACGTCCGGCAGTGGAATGCTTGGGGGCGATTCCATTGATGCGGATTGAATGACATGCTTTTCCGATTCAATCTCGAGTCCGGACTGCGTTTTTGCGCCAACCGTTACATGCATTGGTTCCCGGTGCGGCCAAGTGCCATCCGGTGCAATCTTGACCCAACCGTCCGATTCGCTGGACGATGGAATCCACTCGATGGTGAAATCCGTTGATTCTGATTGGGCCCAGATTGACTCCGCGACGATCGGAGCGGACGCGAAAAGGCGCACGTACACGGGCTGACCGGCAGCGACCGCCATTACACCATTCGAGCCGTTCCACGGAGGAAGCACGGTCTCGGCAATCGATGCGTTGACTTTTTGTATCATCGATTTTCGATCGGGCGGTAAAGGTGGATCTGGCGGAGGCGGTGGCGGAGGCGCGGGGGCATCGGCAATGCTCAACGGCGCATTACTGTCATCGGTGATATTTCCATTCAGTGAATCTGAAACGCGAATGGTGTAGTCCGTGCCCAGTTCAAGATTTCCGGGAACTGACCATTGGAACGTACCGGAGTTGAATTCAAAGGCCGCGATACCGGTGTACGGTACACCATTCTTAAGCAATATTATGTTCACCAACGACACGGCTTTGGAGGACGACGTGGTCCATGCGATCTCGTATGCGCTGCCTCGATACCACGTTTCGCCTCCATTGGGCGACGTGACCGTCAGGGTATCCACGGGGGGCAGGTCGAGGATCGTAAAAGCATGGTCGCTTGTATCCGCAGTCGACGCATTTGAAGTATCGCTGACACGAATACTGTATGCATTACCGGCCGGCACACTCGTTGGAACTGTCCATGCGTGGGCGCCGTCGTTCGCAGTGCTTGCTGCAATCATTGTGTGTAACGAGCCGTTGGACAACAACTCGAGCTTCACATTCGAAATGGCCTTTGCTACGCCTGCAGTCCACTGAATGGTGTATTGGCTCCCGCGCGTCCATTGCTCTCCCCCGTTCGGGGAAGTCACGGACAGCGTGTCCACAAGGGGCGGCGCTATCACGGAGAAATCGGCGTCGCTGGCGTCATGCACGGTCCCGTTAGCCGTGTCTATGACACGTATCCGGTACGCCGATCCTAGCGGAAGGTTTGCGGGAACAGACCAGTGGTACAGGCCGTCATTGGGTGTAGAAGCCGCAATCGTTGTATGCAGGGCACCCGAAGCCCAGAGTTCAATGGTCACGTTGGCAATACTCTTGGCCGTGCCAGAAGCCCACTCAATGTCGTAGGCCTCGCCCTGTTGCCATTGTTCACCGCCGTTGGGCGAAAGCACTGTGAGCGTATTGACAAGAGGGCGACCTTGTTGGGTAATTGTGATGTCGATTGCGGATGGCGTGGCGCCTGGCGCCGACACGCGCACGGTCCCTTGCCGCTGCGAGGTGCTTGTATTGGACTCGTGTTCCACCGTGATGACGCCGTCGCCCGAACCGTTTGCGCCGCTCTGTATGGTTAGCCAGGGTGCGCCTGGGAGTACCGAGGCGGACCAAGCCAAAGTGCCCAGACCGGTCTGTTCCACATCCAGGTCAAACTGGCCTGGACTGTGTGAAACAGGACTTGGATTGCCTGTTACGGACATGCCGAGAGGATCTCCAACCACAAATGGCTCGGAATCATCGAAGGTCGCGGTGTGATGGGCGTACTCCACCCGGATGCGGTAGTCGGACCCGTTGGACAGGTTTGCCGGAATATTCCACTGAAATTGGCCCGTGTTCGCAATGCCTGCCGCTAGTTGCGAGACCTGATTCGCCCCTTTGAACAGTGTCAGATTGACCGATTCGACGAGGCCAGTTGTGGACCATTGAATGGTATGCTGATTGCCTTTAATCAAGTTCTCTCCATTTGCCGGTGAGGTGACCTGCAGAAACGGTGATGTATTTCTAATTAGCGATAGTTGGACCGATTGCGATGTTGACGAATCGAGCGTGACCTGCGTTGATACGAGGCCATATGCGATTGAGCCAGGATGCTGGACCGTGAATGTGCCCGGCATAAATGGAATCGGTCCCAATACGCCCGAGTACGTTGTTGTGCCTTCCACCCGCATACCCGGTGTACTTATGGGCCAGATGCTTACTGCTGTGTTGGGCAATGCACGGCCTGTCAGGGCATCCACGGCGGAAACCGTGAGATAGCCCGTTAAGGTAGGCCCATTGTCAAAACTACGCCAGGAAAAGGAATACGTATATGAATTGCCAAATCCGGACGGGTTCGCATTTCGGATTCTCACAAAAAATTCGTACCCACTGGGTAAATCAAACCGATCGGATGTATTTGGATCGCCGTCGCTAACGCGTGTTTCGGGAACGATGAGTTGAAGGTTATAGTCAAATATCTCGATGACAGGGTCGGCATTAGGAGACGTGCACTTTATTTCAAAGCCCTGAACGTTGGCCGGTGCATACAAGGCGATCCAGTCAATGTCTCCGGGCTTGTGAAAGGAGCGGGCTTGGGTTTCATGCTCATTGGCAAACATCTGAATCGACGTACGATCTTCGTATTCGTCGTCCACTTCGTAGTTGTCGGGCAAACCCACGGTATTTGCGCCACTTGAGATGTAAGCGAAGCCGTTCATCCGTTCCGCCGATTCCGCTGTGCCCTGGACCGTCACATCCACCCATCCAGGCAGATGAGTGCCGGAGGTGCAATGCACCAGGGTAAGCCCGTCCTGGCCCGCCTCCAAGCTTACCTGGGTGGCCTCCGCATCGCCGAGCATGACTGTTGGCGGATCGGGTTCCGTCCAGTTCGCGATTGCCAACGTGATCGCAGTACCACCAGCCGAAGTGCCAGCAAGGGGATCAATGGA
Organism: Candidatus Hydrogenedentota bacterium; assembly: GCA_045863295.1. GTDB lineage: Bacteria > Hydrogenedentota > Hydrogenedentia > Hydrogenedentales > SLHB01 > BTWA01. The sequence goes on along the minus strand of BTWA01000014.1, from coordinate 70,735 downwards.
TTCAATGGCTGGAAGCGGATCAAAGTAGGTGAAGGCATCGGGCATGGTTTGAACTACGTTACAGCCATTTCGGACGACCACGTCCACTGTGCCCGGTGCATGCGGTGGCGCAATGCATCGGAGTGAGTAAACCCCGTCCCATCCTTTTGTGATGGATTTGCCGGTAGCAGGAACACCACCAAACTCAACCCATACATTTGTATTTGTCGCAATACCGTGACCTTGCATGGTGACGATGGCACCACCCGCAGTTGACCCTGCGGATGGACCAGGCGGACTGAGTGATAAGTCACAGTTACCGCCGTAAGTGAAAAGTCCTGGTGCATCGCCGGTGTATACTTGCACTTCGCTCGTGAAGGGATGCTTCCGCGTCACCTCCACTGTGACTACAACCGGGTCGTACGGCCATGGTTTTTGGGGTGCCAGACACTCAATAAAACTGGACCCATAACTCAGAATCTGTGCGGGGTTCGGCACGTCTCCAAATAGGACTCGTACCGAGTAGTCCCATCCGTCTTCCGTGTAGAACTGGCCGAGGAGCGTCACCTTCACACCACCATCATCCGTGTCACTTATGGGATACATTGAGTCAATAGTGGCCGTCTCGCTTATGGTGAGTTTAATGGGACCTTCCGTATGGCCGGATCCTTCCACGCTGTCTACAGCGATGTAGAATGCGCCACCCGGCTGAATCGTGATACTTGCTCCCGATCCGTCCACATCCACGTCCGAATCCAGTTCCATCAACGACCCCGGAGTTCCTGTATATGCGGCTAAAATCGTTGGGATTGCGCTTCCGGCGGTACTGACCTTCACCGCATAGATAAACGATGATTTGTACCAGATGGATTTTCCGGCGGAAGAACTCGCGTGGTCCGGCTCATTCAGTTCGGATGTGGCTCCATAATTAAATGAGTCCAATAGAGATCCAATATTCACAGACAGCGCATTGGCGATGTTGTCATTTCCTGGTGCCTGGTCGGGGGTGAAGTGGCCTGTGAGTACAAAGTCCCCCTCAGTGAGCAGACCTGTCAAGTCCCCGTCCAGTGCTATCAAGTACTGGGCCCCGAAAAGGGGTGTGCGAAAGGTGACGCGCGAAGTGCCGTCGGGGAAATAGTCATTGCTGGACACGACCAGACTGGCGGCGGCGGGCATCGTAGTGTATCCAGGGTCGGTATATACGGCCAAGACGGTATCAAATGAACTTCCTGCCGTGCTGAGTTCCATCGTGCCTGGATGATTGGGTGACGTCCACATGAACCAGACCGACTTGCCAGCCGAAGCGCCCGCGTGGTTGGGTTCATTCGTTTCGGAAGTAGCGTCGACATTCGATCCCGCAATTTGTACCCCGCTGAAATTTGATCGGGCGAACACGTTGTCATTATCCGGCGGCGGAAAGCCGAACGCAGTTCCGGCCACTGAACTGGCGACAATGACAAGGATAGGGAGTCGGATGTGCATGCGAATGCGTCCCGGCTAAGTTCGTTCCTTATTGGTCTAGTAAGATGAGCAAGAAACGGTCCAATGTGGATTGGACAGATAGCTTGTAGTGTAATACGTTTAAGGGAAACAACTTAAAAACTATTTACAGTTAAGAAAATAATGCAAACCGGGAGCGATTGACCAAATAATTAACAGGTAGTTGGCTGGTAACTAACATGGCACAACAGTTGCTTCAATTCGTGCCAAGCGGCAGGACTAGATGGAAGTGGCAGAACTGTGAATGTGTTGTCGCTGCGACCACGCTCCGAGCACGATGCCCTAGTGCACTCGGCCTACACCAGAGGCGCAAGAGGCTCCAAAACACAGTAGTAGCAGGCTACGGCCTGTCCCATCCAATGAAATGCTTTATCAAACGCCTTTGTCCCTCGGGCGAAGGCGGTGCGCAGGCGCTGGGACAGGGTGACGTTGTCGATCAGGTCCTGTAATTTTGATCGGAACGTGGCGTAGGTTTCGGCCGCCTCGTGACTACGATACGTGACGGGGTGTGTGGCATCGGTCAGGCCCTTTTCCAACTCATCCAGGGTGGGGAGTCCGGCCGGGGCGGCCGCGTCCGGGAATCCCTCGTGCAGCATGCGGATAAAGAGGATGCGGAAGCCTGAATCTTCGAACGGGCCTTTCGAGTTCTGAAACCTTCGGTAGGTGCCGGTTACGAAGTTGAAGTGGACGAATTGTTCTTCGACATCATGGCGCTGGATCTTTTCCGGCGGGGTCAGGCATTGCGGTTTCAGCATGCTGTCGAACTGATGTTGTTTGCCGTGCACTGAGCCGAAGTGTCCGTGATGGTCCTGTGGCGGGAATTGGCGCACCCAATCCATATTGAACATCAGCTCCCACGTAGCGCAGACGTGCCCGTATCCATTCTCCCTGTACCAGTTATCCCACACGGGGCTGACCCCGAGGCACGCCCGATTCTGGCTGGCGCAGGCTTCGTAGTGTTTTTTGAATAGCGAGGGGTCGAAAACGAACGCGTCGACATCGTGCAACATGGCGTATTTGCTTCGACAGGCTTCGAATCCGGCCATCAGTTGGAACCACGTGTTGTGGGAGCCGTTATTGAGGGTCTTTGCGATACAATGTTGAAACAGCGTAGGCAGCACGAGACGTATGGGCATGTCTGGGTGGCGGTCTTTGTATCTCTGAAATTGGCTGCAAAATGTTTGGTCGCGGCTATCCGGAAGCACAAGCACATCGGTGAGGTGCGCGTGATCCTGTGCGGCGCAGGTTTCGAGGGCCAAATCCGTGAAGACGGGCAGATCCGCCGGGGTCCAGATGAGAATGCTATAGCCTTCGACGGGTTGCGCAGGTTTGGATTTCCATGTGGGGTAGTAAAGGCGCCACAGGGGATCCATATTCACTGAATCGGCCTCCTTGCATTGAGACTCTTGGCGGACTGCGTGCCCGAGCAGTGTCACGATGTCGTCTTATGTGGCAGTGTACCCGATCTTAGATGGCTGTTGCACGCGCGAAACCGACCGATTATCGTTGGTGACCGGAATGAGGCGGGAGACATCGATGGACAAGAGCCGTTTGCGACTTGCCTTGCTCAAGCGCCGCCGGGGCTTAGGCGCGGAACAGGTTCGCGCGTGGAATCATGCGATTCAAAGTCACCTGCTTTCTCACGGTACGTACCAGTCATCGGCGAGCGTGTTGACGTATGTTTCATCGAAAGACAACGAAGTCGATACCCTCCCGATTATTCGCGACGGTTTGGAGATGGGCAAGTCAATATTTGTCCCGAGGGTTGCGGCTGGGCGCATGTTGCAGTGGGTAAAGCTTGCGTCGATTGCGGACCTCGCGCCGGGGCCGATGGGTATTCTTGAGCCGCGCACGGGGGAGGCGGTTTCGGGTGACGATGGCGATCTGGTGCTGGTGCCTGGAATTGCTTTTGACCGGCACGGGAATCGCGTGGGGTATGGGGGCGGGTATTTCGATCGATTTCTTCCCAGGTTCAGGGGCATTAAGATTGGGCTTGCCTTTGCCGCGCAGGTGGTGGAGGAAGTGCCTTCCGAGACCTATGATATGCGCGTGGATTGGATCATTACCGAATTCGGCATTTCGCCGTGCATTCCCGACTGAGCATCGTGAGGTAGGCACACGGAGCTTCAATCCCTTCTATCCACTTTGGTATACTGCGATGGAGTGCATGAACTCTTGGGATTCGTGCCGAAAATGGCCTCGCCGCCGCCACGTTTGGCGCCCGATCGAGGGACGGAAGGATTGTGCGAATGCCTTTTGACCACTTGGACCGAGCCCGGTTGCGCTTCTATCCAATTCGAGATCGCGTGAACCGGGTCGTTATCGAGGAAGACCACATCAAGGCGAGCGATGCGGCCCGCCCCATGAACGAATTGACCTTGAATGTGTTGCACGAAACGTCGGAGCGAATCCGCCGTGCGCGGAAACTTGGGCGTTCGGTGATGCTGGCGTTTGGCGCGCACACGATTAAGAATGGGCTGGCGCCGGTGCTGACGCATCTAATTGAACAGGGATGGGTCACGCATCTTGCGACGAACGGCGCGGGCATCATTCATGATTGGGAGTTCGCATACTGCGGTCAAAGCAGCGAGCACGTTGCGGAAAATGTTCGTGAGGGCAAGTTCGGGGCCTGGCAGGAGACCGGCTTGTATATCAACCTCGCGATTGCGGTGGGGGCTTACCGAGGATTGGGGTATGGCGAGTCGGTGGGGGCGTTTGTGGAAAACGAGGGCGCGCTGCTTCCTGATGAAGCGGAATTGAAGGAGGCCATTGCCACGGAAGTCGATGGCAACTTGGACAAGGCGGCGGCGGCGGCGGATTTGCTGGCGCAGATGCGCGCTTTGGACCTGAAACCTGGGCACCTTTCGGTGGCGCACCCTTTTAAGCAGTATGGCTTGCAGGCTGCGGCTTACCGTCTGAACGTGCCATTTACCGGTCATCCGATGTTTGGTCATGACATCATCTATTTGCATCCGATGAATCACGGAGCGGCGATTGGGCGGACCGCTCAACGGGATTTTCTTTCGTATGCGCAGAGCGTAACGCGGCTGGACGGCGGTGTCTACATGTCGATTGGGTCGGCGGTCATGTCGCCGATGATATTCGAGAAGTCTCTATCCATGGCGCAAAACCTGGCTATTCAGCAAGGCAAGCATATCGACGATCACTGTATGGTTATTGCCGATTTGCAGCCATCCCACTGGGATTGGCGGCAAGGGGAACCTCCGGAGGACAATCCGGACTATTATTTGCGCTATAACAAATCTTTTTCGCGCATGGGCGGGTCCATGCGGTACGTGTGTGCGGACAACCGCGATTTTCTGCTGACGCTGGTGCGTCTTCTGCAGGAATCGTAGTCAGGGAGATTCCATTGGATGGCTGCGTTGCTTCCCATTGAGCAAGAAATCATTGAAGAAATGCTGGCGCGACGGCCGGATTTGGCGGGCTGTGTGCCTTCGCTGGAGGCCCTCCATCATTCGCTCGTTGCCGCCTATGACGGTGGCCGGCAGCTTTTTATTTGTGGCAACGGCGGGAGCAACGCGGATGCCATGCACATAGCGGGCGAGCTGTGCAAAAGTTTTGAACGCAAGCGGATTGTGCCCGAGCGAGTGAAGGAAGCACTTCGCGGCTTGCCCTTTGGGAACGAACTGGCCGGGAATTTGGAAGCCGGGCTTCCGGCTATCGCCCTTGGTTTCAACGGGTCGCTCAAGACGGCGGTTGAAAATGACATTCCCTTGCGCGATATCGCGTTTGCTCAAGAGTTGTTTGCATTGGGTAAAGCGGGCGACGTGGTTGTCGGCATCTCCACGTCGGGCAATGCGAGCAATTGCCTGATGGCGCTGTCCGTGGCCAAAGCGATCGGGGCCACGCCTGTATCGCTAACCGGTCCCAACGGCGGCAAGATGGCGGCCTTTGCGGACATTGCCATCAAGGCGCCGGGCACTTGCACCAAGGTTATTCAGGAAGCGCACCTCGTCTTGTATCACACGTTCAGCGCGATGATTGAAGCACACTATTTTCCGGAGCGCCGCTGTTGATGCCGTTTCGAGATTGCAGCCACGGCAAACAGGCTTGCTGTCAAACCCAGGGCAGTCAGCAGGTGACCAACTGTTTGGGGCCATGCTGAAACGAAACTACTGCTTTGATACGCGGTCTTGGGCACCACGCACATCACGCCCGCATGATTGACTTGAAATCGAATACGCGACTCCCCGTTCGGGCGGGTTGTTGTTTGTTCTTGGCTGGCAATCCAGCCGGGAACGTTCCCGGCCGCGTGCCAGGATTCGAAGCCTGCCGGTCCACCCCAATAGAGGATCTCGTATCCCGCTTCAAACACTTCGTCATCCACCTGTAGTTCGACCGCGATGGGGCTGGCGAATACCGTGTCGGGTGCGAGTCTGTATGCCGGAGAAGTCTGCCAAATCCCTGGTGACGGCAATTCTTCTTGAACCAATTCAAGAGCCACGGGTGCAGTTGTTTCGCGCGCAATCGTGAAGACATGGTTCACCGGTTCAAAGTCTGCTCCTACTTCACTCCGATAATGGATTGTGATCTCAACGTTTAATCCGAATGGCCAGCCGTCTTCCGGTGCGTTCACAACTGCATATCCGTCTGATCCGTCTGCCGCCATCGGCACCCACGCGATGGCGCCCACGGCTAAGTCTACACCACCTGTTCTTGCCTCGGCGCGTTCAGGAACGATTGCTTCATTGCTCATAATGCGAACGGCGAGCGCGTCGTGGACGGCCGCGGGGCCAACCGGGAATGCCGGTTCCCGCCACGCCAGCGCCAACCGCTTGGCGCTGCTACCGCATCCGCTGTTCTGACCGCCACCGGGAGTGGGCGGAGCCGTCAAAGACTGGTACGTTCCCTCAAATACGATTGAGGCTCCTTCCGTCAATTCTTTGGGCCCTTCCGGCTGGTTCAATGGACTGCGCCAACCGTCAACGGTGCCCCATGTGACGAAATAGGTACCCAGGGGCATATTGGGCAAGTCTTTGCTGCCGTTGTGAACCTGTTGTGGAAACTGACCGCCGTTCTTCAGCGTGCCGGTCAGCACCCAGTTGGCGGATATCCCATTTACCCGAACGCGAATGGTCCCTGGCGCCGGGGGCGCTTGGGTATATGTGCCTGTGAATTCAACCACTTCATTCGCGCCAATCGTCTTCGTCACACTCGACGGTGGTGTCCACCCTGTGACGTTCCCAAAGGTGACTTCGTACTGGCCTGGCGTCAGACCCGTGATTTGCGTGTCGCCCTTGCGATTCTGTGGCGAACCCGGCGTGCCGCCCGTTGGCGTAAGCGTCCACTGGGCATCCAGGATACTTGCATTGTTTGGTTCCACGTTTATGCTTGCGGTGCCGGTGGACGGTACAAGCACGAACGGCGGAATCGTCGCTGTTTGTCCTGGGAAGACCGTCACCAGCGTGGTGAGACCGGGTTGGAATCCATTTTTGGATGGCTGCAGATTGTAGGAACGGTTGGGATCCAAATCGGGGGTAACAAACATGCCAGACACGTTTGTTGTCAAGGTGGCGTTGACGCCTGTACCGGTGATCACGACGTTGGCACCGGCAATCGGACCGCCCGCGGTATCCAGCACGTATCCGATAATCCGGCCGGGAACGGACGGATTGTTGTTGTCGATGGTGAAATGACCCAAGGGGTTATTGTCCGACTCGGCGCCAAACTGGTCGATTGCGACGACGCGCCACGTGTAGGTTTCACCGTCCGAAAGCCCATCGTCGAGATCGAGGGTCACGAACGGAGTCTGCAATTCGTATGCGTAAATAGTCGTTTCGGGAGCAAATGAGCCGTCTGGCGAGATCTCGATCCGGTAGGTGATTGCATGTTGGTCGGGATCAGTCGACGGATTCCATGCGAAGAATATCGGCGTCGAGAGCAAGATATTGTCGGCAGGTGTTACGAGTTCCACCGGCAGCGGGGGCGAGTTTTCCGAATCATCGGGGAGCAATCGCCGGACGGTGGTGAGCAGGTACGCCCCAATCTGACCGGTGCCCGCATCTTTGACGTAGTAATACACACTGTATGTGCCGGGTTCTTGAAACAGCGTGCCAAAATCGTTCCATTCCAAGCGGCGCAAATCATTGGGATCGCCGTTGGGATCGACTGGAACAACCGCCTGACGCGGAATCGCCTGACCGAGGTCCACGTGCTGCTGGAACTCGGTATAGTCGATATTCTCGTTGTCGGAGTCCCCTTGGCCCGACACTTCACCCTTTTCGTAGTCCGGCGTCTTTACTTCAACCCATGCCTGATCACCTGGCGCCATCACTTCATCTACTATGGCGAATACTTGCGGCGACGGGTCTGCCAGCGGGTTCCCAGACAGGGTTATGGGCGGGCTCACGCGCACCAGCGAAACTCCAGCTGCCCCAGCGTTACTGCCTATACCGAGCAACGTTTCATGTGCTTTGCCGCCGTCCTCTCCTGGCACCAGAGAGAGGAACTCGGCGGGTGTCGCAATCGAATCGCCGTTGTCGTTCAGCAGTGGAATCTGCGTAGCCGCACCGCCTTCCCCATTTCCACTGTTTGTATGGCGTGTAGCAATCAGGTCTTGTACTGATTGAGAGGCCGTGACAAAGGAGCTATGGAGTGTCCTGCCCTCGCCCAAACCGCGAAACAACTCGGTTACAAACATTTCGCCGTCACGAATCTCGTCGTCGGGGTCCTTCACGCCGCGGTGCGAAATTTCGATGTCGCGACAACTGGTAATGATGGTCCGGTTGGGACCGGCAATTGAGCCCGCGAACTCGCCAGAGTAGCAGGCCCCCATGACCACAAAGACGGGTGGGACTTCCGTAGTGTTTTTCATAGGCGTTTTCGGTGTCTGCGCGGTAGTGAGCCATGAATTCAATTCATCTGGTGTGATAAACCAACTCGTATCGTAGCTGTCCCGGTAGGTGAAGAATTTACCTTCTTTTCCTCCATGATCCACGAATATTATGTATAACGGTGCTGGAGCCAAGTCGATTTTGTCGCGCGCCCATTGGACAATAGCGTTCCGCACCGCCTCTTTTTCCGGCGTCTCCACATCGACGAATATGTCGCCGGGTAGCGGTGTGGATTTCTCGCTCGTATCACGCAAATAGAAGATGTGGTTGTCGGCTTCGCTGGGATTGTTGTTCGGGTCCATGTCGGAAAACCCGCGATTGCGAAGGGTCCGATATACAAAATCCAGCGTTTTCGCGTGTTCTTTCATACCTTCGCCTACCCCGTCTAGCCTGCCATGGATCAAGATCGCATAGCCGGCTCCGTCTTTGACGACGAGTTTTGGCGTTTCAGGACGCATGAATGGCGGTGAGGAAGCACGCAGTAGATTTTGGTTACCCAGGAATTCCGCTCGGAATTGATACGTACCACCCAATTTGAATGAATCCCGCAACTGCGGATCTGGATGTGAATCAAATGCAGCCTCAATCGCTTCGTCATCAAATTCAAACGAACCAGTGGCTGTGGTGAATGTGGACAAGGTCGCAAGTGGCGTCGTTCCATTAGGGAAGCGAATTGTCAATTCAACGGGCAATCCCTGCAGGACGAAAAACGGCGCGGACTTGAGCACGTCTTTAATGTTGCCCTGCACCGAACCTGTAACATGAAGACCATCGAATCCGACTGGAACTGACGTGTGCGAAAGGGAGATATTCAGAAGCGGATCGGTTTTCACGACCGTAAACGTGATGTCATTGCTCACCGCCGGCTGGTAATCCTGATTTCCCAGCAGATCGGCTTGAAATTCCGCGCGAATAGTCCATGTGCCCGCGGCGTCAGGCGCAAAACTTCGCAGGAAATCTCCATTCGCATCGGCGCTGACGCCTTCCGGTCCGGCAAGGCTGCCGGGAGGCCTGTTCACGACGATAAACGTAATTGGCAATGCGCCTACATCCAGATTTCCTGAGAGCGTGACCGTCTCGCCGAATGGCAACTGAGCGGGCTGCGGCGGAAGTAATTCCAGTTGAGTTTCAATGCGGTTGTCCACTCGCACGAATTGTGCCCCAGGCATTGAGAATGGAAGCGCAGGATTGCCCACGCCATCAACCGCGGAACCCGCCGCAATGTCGAATCCGAGCTGTCCCCTGCCACTAAAATCGCTCAGCGTCACCCTGTATTGCGAATCGCTGACTTCCTCGATGACAATGCTGCTGGCAGTACAGCCGCCGGATGGATTAATGGAAACCAACTGAAGATGTAGATCGGCGTCCAGCGTTACGTCCGTGGCTCCTTCGTACGTGAGTAGCCAATTTACCGAATCCTGGTCAGATACGACGTCTACACTGGGTCCTTCGACGGTGATGACGGGATTGTCCTTGTCTACTGTATAGATGGCACTGGTTCCCGTACCTGCGAGTGCATTATTGACTGCATCTTTTATGTTATTGGTTGAACTCACAGCCAGCAACACCGTTCCGCTTCCACCGGTATTGACGACAATGGTCCAATTTTTGTCTAGAGCGTTTCCAGAGGCAGAAGTCACCGATCCGATGCTGCCGTTGAGTCCGCCGCCGAAAGTCAATTGGAAATCGCCTGCGTCCACGTCCTTCACGTTTTCAGAGAACTGAACGCCGAAAGTCAGTTGTGACTCCTGGGTTTGCTGATCGGTCGCAGGCGTTATACTCTCCACGGCCGGAAGCACCTTGTCGAGGGTGTAGACAGGTCCTGTATTGGTTCCCGTATAAAAGTTATTCCGTTTGTCCCTGATCTGGGGCGTATCGTCGAGGATTAGTTGCAGGGTGCCGGAATTTGATCCTGTTTGAACATCCACCAGGAATGTTTGCGCGTAGGTTTCCCTGTTGTAGGGGTCGCCAGTGCTGTACAGGCGAATCCCGGAAATCCCGGCCCCTTGAATGTCGTTACTAAGCAGGGAAAAGTTGTTTACCGTCAAATCGGCTACTAACTCACTAAATCTCACGCGATAGGTTACTGTAGTCAGATTGCTGTTGACGGGCGATTGCTGGTCAATATAATCGATGGACGGCGCCGTGGTATCGGTATGTACAGCGAATAGGGTCGGCCATGGATCCGTGGATCGCTTTCCCTTGAAGTAGAGAACGCCGTTGGCCACTTTGAGGTCATAGGGATTGTAGTCGACATCTCCGTCTCGCAATCGGACATAGGTAACAGCATCGTTCGATGTATTTATCCTGTATATTCGGCGGCCATTCTCGCCGGTAGCTACGCAGTAAAGATAGGACCCGAGCGGGGTCAGGTATTTTGGATTTTTCAGTTCAGGGTGAGCCGATCCTGCAAAACCGATGAACGAGAGATCCGCCATACGATACAGATACCGATTTCCGTTGGTATTGTGGGTTGCCTCATACCACAGCTTGTTTCCGTGGTAGACAAGCTGTTGCGGATCACGATTGTTGTTGGGGTCATTCGACGAGGAATTGACCCCGGTAAGTTTTGTGGTGCCGCCGTCATTAGTTCTGTAAAGGTCTCCCGTACTGACTGTGGACGCGGCCGCGTAGTACAGGTATCCCCCACCCACGGTCAGTTGCCAGGGATTGCTGTTTGACGGCCCGGGTATCGTATCGGCATAAATCGCGGGACCAATATTCACGTTGAAAATCGTGAAGAGTTCGTTACCGTACGTCGGATGATATCCGAGAAAATAGGGCCTGTTTGAGAACCCCGTTATGAAGGTTGGCCATCCATCGCCGGTACCGGGATTGAGATCATAGGTGGCAAAATCGCCCCAGACGGTGGCATATCTCAGTTCGTGACCGGTGGCGGTCTCGAATCCCCGGAAAAAAACCGCATTGGTCGTGTTCTGGCTGAACAAGGCGCCGCGAAATCCAGTCGCTGTAGTCCCTTGCAAGTAGTCATCGACCCAAATGTTCGGGGTCTTGACCACATTCGCGCCGCTGGTGCGGCAGACAATGCGGGCGGGCTCTGATCCGCTGTGTTGGCGCGCGGTGTAAAACAGAGTGTCCCCAACCCAAGTGAGTTCTCTGGGATCGCTACTTCCGTCATTCCAGCTTTCAAGAGCGGTGAATTGGGGATCGTCAGGATCGGTGATGTCGTAAAACCAGAGTTCACGCCCCCAACTGTTGCGGTCGGCATTGAAAAAGAGCTTCTCGTTGCCGCCAGGAGTCAGGTACCGAGGGCCACCCTGTACAAAATTATTGTTCTGGTCGCGCAACTGAACGGTTCCGTAATATGAACCATCGCTCTTACGAAGGGTGCCAGAACCTTCGTCTCCCACGAACCAGAGGCCTTGGTCGAAGTCCGCCATCTCGTAGTAGAGAGAGTTGTTGTTCGATTCCGGGTGGAGGCGTACCGGACGCACTTCATAAGCTCGCTCGTCCGTAAGGCCCACGGCGAACCCCTTGGGTAAAACAATCAAGGCCAGCAGCGTAGCGCAGACCAGGGAGCGGCCGATACGGTATTCGCGTAAAGTACAATTGATGGCGTTGCGCAAATACGTGTCTCCTGTCTAAAGCCCAAGGTGTTCCACAACCGTAGGATGTGGTCCCCCGTCTTCTGTCCAGTGAGCAACTCATGTGCCATCAAAGTGGTTCGAAAGTCCGAAAACATTGCGACACAAGGAGTTAATTAGCCACAAACAAGAGAAATTCCCAAGGCTGACTTTACGGAACTGGAGGCAACCGTATCAAAACCGGACAGATAGTGTCCAACTGATGGTCAATGACAGGACAGTGCCCGAATTAGGCTTTGATAGGATTGCCGTCAGACGCGCATTAGTATGAAAAGTATAACGCTGACCGTGAGCAGACTGAAGAGAAACGACCAGGAAACGGCGGAGGCCAGGAAGCCGGGTTCGACGTCGAACTGGACGCCGTAGACGGCCATGCCCACGGCGATGGGTCCGCTCATTTGGACGATGAATACGCTTGCCGCGAGGTTTTCCAGCCCGATGAAATGGGTCAGGATTATGGCGATCAGGGGGGAGACTATCAGGCGCAGGCTGCAGGCCAGGGCCATGTTCGTGTTCATAAACAGGCGTGTCTCGGCGACTTTTGCTCCCAGCAGGACGAGTTGAACAGGGATTGCCGCGTCTGCCAGCAAGTCGATGGGGCGGATGAGAATGTCGGGAACTGGCACTCCTGAACGTTGAACGAGCAATGCCGCGACGAATGCATAGACCATCGGAAATGCAAGAACTTGCAGGAGTGAGTTGCTTCGGCCATGTCGGCTTCGTACGGCGAAGAATACGCCGAGGCTGTTTTGGAGGAAGCTGCCGCAAACCATGACCACCACGGCAATCGCCAGACCGGAATCGCCAAAGGCGAATTTGCAGACGGGGAGTCCGAAATTGCCGAGGTTGGGGAACATGGTGAGCATGAACGCACTGGTCATGGCGGGAGTCATGTGACGCAGCCGGGCCACGGCGGTGTGGGCAATAGTAAGTAATCCCGTAATGGCCGCCGCGCCGACCGCAATCTTTCCAAATAGTTCCCAGGTTATGGGTTGACGCGATAAATTGGCGAATACGAGCGAGGGGATGAATACGTAGATATTAAGTACCGAGAGCGTCTTTACATCGATCGAAACGCGCTTTCGAATGGCGAACCCTACCGCCGCGGCGATGAATACCGGTAGAACGGCCTCGAGCACTACCGGCACATCACTCTCCTTTCTAGTCGGTTTTCAACGCGGATCGGGATCTGGGCTTGGGGATAGCCCGCATTTTGCACCACGCTTAAATCGTGCGTAGAAGACTGAAGTACAGTCTCCGTGGTGCAAAATGCTCACACAGAATACCTAAAGCTTGAAACGCTGAGGATATATCACGTGCACACTGTAAGTGCGCCAGTTTGGCAACAGGCCAGTTGAATTGTTGTTACACAGTTAGTTGAACGAAGCCGTGAAATATCCGGGATATGGCTGCAACGTTTTGGACATGTTCGACGAAGGAACGTTGCGTATCCGGTTTTTACAGCATCCGAATCGTGTTTTTGCCGGCGGACTTTGCATCATAGAGGGCACGATCCGCCGACTTGATGAAGTTGGCTGCATCCATACCGTTCTGAAGTTCGCAGATGCCGATGCTGAGAGAGGTGCCGTAGCGGTTTGAATCCATGAAGTTTTTTCGAATGCGCTCCCCTACTCTCATGCCGATTTCCGAACCGGCTTTGATCAGCAGTATCGCGAACTCGTCGCCTCCGATACGGTAGGCCTCGTCCACATTTCCGCGGACCTGCCGCCGTATCAACTCCCCCATTTCCGACAAGAGCGAGTCGCCGGTTTGGTGGCCGTAGGTATCATTGCATTGTTTGAAGTTGTCCAAATCCAACAGGAGCAGGGTGAGCGGTTCTGAATTCTTGATGGCCTTGCTGACGGCGTTTTCGATTCGGGGATGGAACATGTTTTTGTTCAGCAACCCGGTCAGCGAATCGGTTTGCGCGATTCGTTCGAGTTGCAACTGCAATTCGCGCTGTACGGTGACGTCTTTGCATGTAATCTGGACGAAATGTTCGCCATCGATATGGATAAAATTCACGCTCATATCGACGAAGATTTTATGTCCATTTGACTGATGCAACTGGATATCTGACAAGGTGCCCTGCCCTCGCTCGGAAATAATTGCGAGGCCTTGTTCGAGGCGCTTTCGGCTGGTTTCGTCTACCAACCGGAAAAAGGGCGATTCCACCAATTGGTCCTTGGACAATCCTGCGAGTTGCAGAAAAGACTGATTCACTTCGCGGATTGTAAATGTCGAGGGGTCTGTAATCACCATGCCATTCATGGACAATTCAAACAATCCGCGATATTTGGCTTCGGCCAGCTTGTGGGCCGTTCGTAGCTCCTGCATGGACTCCATGTCGGCGAGAATACGGGCTCTTTCGCGCGACAAGGCCGCCCGGGTAACCCTTTCCTTTAACATACGCAAGACTTTTGCGGAGAATTCTTCCATATTCAGCGGCTTTATGATGAAGTCGGAGGCGCCGGCGTGAATCACTTCGACGTATGGAAACTCGGCGGGATAGGCGGTGGTAACGAGGATATCGACCGTAGGGTATTCGCGGCGGACGAGGGAAACGAGGTCGATGCCGTGGAGCCCTGGCATGAGCATATCGGTGATGAGCAGGTCGTATGATTTTGTCAGCAGTGCGCTTTGCACTTGGTGGCCGTCGTACGCCTTATCCACGGCGCAACCAAACCGGTTTCGCAGTTCGATGGATAGGGCATCGGCGACCATTGTGTCGTCATCGGCGACGAGAATCAGGAAGGGCTCAAACTGTTTCGACATCGGATGTTCACCCACGCTGCTAAAACCTCGAAATCCTAGCCGTTACTGAGGTGGCGATTCAATGGCCGTTGGGGAGTAGGCACACGACGCACAATCACGACTCACCGGGAAGCTTCCCTTCCCCGGGCCCCCTCGTAGATACGTTAGTATGACGTTACAAACTGCAAGCCAACAACTATGTATACGTTACGGGCCCAACTTCATGTCAATATTTTACGGCAGTACTTGAGGGGGGTTCAAGGCCCTGCTACTTGAAATGATACATGATCTTGTATGTCCATGCCAGCATTACCACAACCAGTCCAAATCGGAACATCCAAGCAGCCGCTTGCCCTTCAAAAATATACGAAAACCACGAAGGGCGGATCACGCAGGCCGCGGCTGCGACCGCCAACAGGCAACAGGCGACGAACCCCACTGCTCCGGCAGGTTGGGTCTGAGAGGCGTTCGAGATCTCTCCGTGGGCCATGAAGGTAAAGGCTGTAGTCATTCCGCACATGGGGCAGGGGACCCCGAGCCAGTACATCATGCCGCAAGGGGGCATTCCCAGCTGTTCGTGGGTGCCGTAACCGCGTTTGTCCGGGGTGAGCCACATCGATAGGGCAATAACGGAAAGGAACGCCAACGACATCAAGCAGGCTATCAGACGGGTCTGCCCTGTCGTTCTGGCAACGGACTCGCGTTCGGCTACGGCTGGGGCTGCAGATTCACCCATGTTTCGCGCCTATCCGTAGTTGGGTAATGTGCCGTCGGCCCGACCATACAACTGGCCGACGGCAACACCCATTTTTCGATTATTCGCTCTGTGCCTCCGGCATCAGAATGACTTTGGGAACGGAACGGCCGCCGGCCCGGGTGACGCGCAGGAAGAGGGACTTACCGGGTTCGCCCAACTCGTTCACCTGTTTGCGGAATTGTTCCACGGTGGTGACAGCCTGATCGGAGATTTTCGTAATAATGTCGCCTGCGGTTATTTCACCTGTGGCTGCTGGCGACCCTTCTTCGACATCAATCACGAGAAGGCCTGTCTCGCCTTCTTCCAATCCCACGCGTTTTGCCATTTCCTGCGAGAGTTCCTGGAATCGCATACCTAGAACGGGTTTTCCCGCCCGGGCCAGTCGCACGTTTCCGGCATACTCTTCGAGTTTTACTTCCAACTGCAGTGGCGCGCCGTTTCGCCACACTTCGATACGGGTGGCGGTGCCGGGCGGGATCGCCGCAATCTTCTTCTGCAGGTCGGCTGCACCTGCAACGGACTGATCGTTTACTTTGCGAATGATGTCGTCCTGTTGGATGTCGGCCTTTGCCGCTGGAGACTCGGGAATGACCTCTTGAACATACGCGCCATTTTTATCCGGTAGCTTCAATGCCTCAAGCACATCTTCCAGGCTTACGTTTTCCGGACGTTGAACGGCCTGTTCGACATCGGACATGTTGACGCCCAAGAACCCACGCGATACTTTTCCGTTTGCGATCAACGATGGAATTACGTCTTTCGCCATATTGATTGGCACGGCAAACCCCAGCGAGTCAGCGCCGTATACGATGGCCGTGTTGATGCCGATCACCCTGCCGTCGATGTCGCACAACGGGCCGCCGCTATTGCCGAGATTGATGGCGGCGTCGGTTTGGATGAAATCTTGAAAGCGGAGGTTTTCAGGCAGTTGGAGTCCCTGCCTGCTCAGTCCAGTCACGTGGCCAAAAGAGAAAGAGCCTTCCAATCCGCGGGGGCTGCCGATGGCGATAGCGAACTGTCCAATGTGGAGGCTGTTGGAATCGCCAATGATCGCGGGCCGCAACTCCGTTCCGTTTGGTTCAATTTTTATGACAGCGACATCGGTATCCGGGTCTGTGCCCACTCGCTTCGCGTCGAACACTTCGCCATTCCACAGGCGAACCTTGATCACGCTTGCATCGCGCACTACGTGGTCGTTCGTGATGATGTGCCCCGAGGTGTCATAGATAAAGCCGGACCCGGATGCGGAGCCGGGCTCTGGAATCATTGGGCCTTCGGGGGCTTCCAAGCCGAAATGACGGAACAGGTCTTCGAACTCCTGCTGCCTGTTTGCCGCGGCTTCGCCGTCTGAGGTGGTTTCGACGTCGATATTCACGACCGATGGCCTTACATCCTCACCGATACGGACGAATGCGGCTTCTATTTCTTTCAGCAGGGGGGTTGCGGCAAAAGCCGGCACGACGGCGAGAATCGCTGCCATGCCAATCCCCAATGGGATTCTGCGTCCGATCATTCCACTTCTCCTTTGGTCTCCACGGCTGCGCGTGGGTGAATCGCGTTGTGCAAGCCTTCTTGAATCGCTGCGAGGGATTCTTCCTCCTCGACCTTTTCGCCATTCAACGTTACGTAGAACGAATCTCGAATGCGCCGCGCATCGGTCACGATGCGGGCCTGGGCAATGTCCAATCCTTCGTTGAACATGGCACGGGTGATATCATACAGCAGTCCGGTCCGATCGCCGGTTTCAATGTCGATAACAGTGTGCATTTTGGACGAGTGATTGTCGAATTCGACCCGGGTCGGCACCGGCACTCGTGGCTGCAACAATGCGAACAAGCGCTTGCGCGACTTGTCGACATGGGCCTGGACATCATTATTGTCAATGAGAACATCGTGCAGCACGCGTTCCAACTGTCCAATTTGGAGCTTGGTCAACGGCTTTCGGGTCCGGGCATCCGCCAGCGTGAAACAATCCACAACCCAGCCATCGTCCCGCGTAAACAGTGCCGCGCTATTGATATCCATTAGTTGGGAGGCAAAGCAGCCTGCCAACTGGGCGAACAGTCCCTGCCTATCGCGGGTACATACAACGACTTCGCTCAATCCGGTCGTAGTATTTTCAGTACTGCGCAGGGCCAAGCCCTGACTCTTGGCCTGGATAGTGCACCGAATGTGCTCCGCGATTTGCGCCGGCTGAAAGGCGACAAAATAGCGGGGTCCCAAGGCGCGCAAATGCAATTCCACTTCGCTCCGCAATGAGGGGTCCACCGCCTCCACAACCGCCGTGGCCTTGGGTGAATTCCAAAAGTCTTCCTCTGCGGTTTCCACCCGCCCCAACAGACGTTTACTTGATCGCAGGTAGAGTTGGAGTAACAGGGCGCCTTTCCATTCCGTCCAAACACCGGGCCCGACGGCGGACAAGTCAGCATACGACAGTACAAACAATGCCCGGAGCCGTTGCTCTGTTTTAATCACATTAACAAAGTTCTGCACGATGTCTTCGTCGTCGATGTCCCTGTACTGACTTATGAATGTCATCAGGGAGTGGTGCTGAACCAGAAATGCGACGCGTTCTTCGTCGTCTTCCGACAATCCCACACGGCGGGCGAACTGATGCACGCGTACGACACTTTCATCGGTATGTACTTCGCCTTCGGCTTTTCCGACGTCGTGGAACAGGATGGCCAACACCAAGATGTAGGGGTCCGTGAGATTCTCCAAAGCTTCTCGCAGGCATCGACCCACGGCACCTTCCATGGACGGCAGTTTCTCGAGGGATTCCAGCGCGCGTAGCGTGTGTTCATCCACGGGATAGTGGTGAAAATCCTTGTAGCGGATAATGTCCTTAATGGCGCGAAACTCTGGAATGTACTGTCCGAGAAACCCTACGGTAGCCATTTGCCGCATGGCGAAGCCGGCTTGGAGCGGCCGGTTGCAGATGGCATTGAAATACCGATGCACGACGTAGCTGGACTGGAACGATTCGGTTACAAGGTGCAGGTTTTGTTTAACCAGTTTTTCCGTGTGCCGGCTGAGCCGCACTACGTCGCGCGCGCATCGCCAGAATATTTCCATCAGGCGCACGGGGTTGTGCACAAACCAGTTTTCGTCATGCACGCCGGCGAATAGTTCCCCGTTCGAGACGTAGATATCCTTGGGTGGCGCGGACGTCGCGTCGCGCACGACGGTGATAGGCGTGAAGTTGCAGATGCGGGCGGCAATTCCGAGCATGTGGCGCAATTGGCGCGCCGCGCCGTAGTAGTCGGACATGAACTTGGGGATACCCTGGGTGTCATCGTAGCCCATGGCAACGGCCATGTGGCGCTGATTGGCGTAGGTGAGCCGGTCCTCTTCCCTACCGAGCTGAAAATGGAGCGAATTTCGAATACGCCATATAAAATCCGTGCCTTCCATGAACTTAAGGTGTTCTTCGGCGGTAATGAGTCCCTGGCTGATGACGTCGTCGAAGGTGTGTACGTCGTAGGCCATCATGAGAAGCCACAACGCGGTGTGGGCATCGCGAAGTCCGCCGGCACTTTCCTTGATGTGCGGTTCAGGCGCGTACAAGTCGGTATAGGCTTCCTCGAGGCCGTCGTATCGCTCGCGTACTTTTCGTTCCAGAAAGTATTCGGTGAATGCGCGGGTGCGCAATTCGTTGATGGTCAATTTCAGGCGGGCAAACACGGTGTTGTCACCGGCAATCAGGCGGCTTTGCAGAAACCGAGTAAATATGGTCAGGTCTTCTTTGGCCAGATCCCGTGCTTCGCTTATTTTGTGAATGGTATAGCCCACCGAGAATCCGGAATCCCACAGGAGGGTGATCAATTGTTGATTTAGATCTTTAAGGCGGTCGTCCAGTTTTCCTTCGTACACCAGGCACACGTCCAAATCGCTGTGCGGGCTTAACTCGCCGCGACCGTAGCCACCCAAAGCGCACAACGCAATGTGTCCCAAAAGGCTGCGCCCCTGCGGCACGTTGGTGAGTGCGAGATGCAATACGCCCCTCACGATTTCGTCGGCCGCATCGGAGAGCAGCCGGACGACATTGGCTCCCGATTCCCCTGCATTGTGGCGGGCTTGGACTTCCTGCCATCGGGAGGCGGCGAATTGGCGGGTGGCCTGAACGCAATTGGTTCGATCCAACTTGACCGGGCGACTGGCATCCTTGGCCGTTTCAACAAGTTCCAAAAAAGCCTGACTCACTCCATATCCCCTGATTCAATTCCCGAGCGGTACACACCATAGGGAGAGCCTACAATTGCGAAATGTTCGGTCAATGCCCAGCCCCGATCCCCGGAGGCCGTTTTGACACGCACCCACGGTCCTCGCCAAGAATCAATGAGCACCGAATCGCCTTCACGCAACTCGAATTGCACTGTCTCTGACTCGTCGGTCGTATATCGTACCGGAATCGGGTCGGCGGCAACCACAGCCACCGTAGCGGGCCACCGAAAATCGATGTAGGCCAGCCCGAAAACGGCTGTCAGCATTGCACTTAGCAATGTCAACCCTATCCAAGTGCGCGAAGTTCTCTGGATACTGCGCGCCAAGCTTACCCAGAAAATGAGCCAGACCAGAACCGCCGTCCACGAGAGCAGCATGTGATCCATACCCAGGCGGCAGCGCGCCGCGAGTTGCCTCCACGTGGGAAGAAAAGGTTGCGCTCGCGCGCCGGGTACTTTTGCGCGTACAAAGGCGAGGTTATGTGCCGCTTCCTCCAATCCTGGCTGTACATGCAATGCCCTTTGGTATTGGGCCATTGCGATACCGGGAAACCCTGCCTGAAAATACGCGTTGCCCAAATTGAGATAGAGGCCGGCGCCAAACGAACCGTCGGCTATTACCCGTTCGTAGTGAGAGATGGCGAGGATGTAGTCGCCTTTTGCGTAGGCATCATTTCCCGCATCAACCAGAGCCTGTTCCGGCATGGCGGCCATTAGAGAGAAAGCAGTTATCAGCGAATGGATGATCATGGTTGAGTGTCATCCTTCGCGAGTTTATCGAGCTGATCCAGCAAGGCTGCGGCGGCATGCCGCAATGCATCCACTTCCTCTCCGGACAATTCCCGCCCCGCGTATCGCGCATGTTCGCACGTCTTGAGTATCCGTATCAGCGCGGACGTGATGTCAATTGGTACTTCCCGCTCACGAAGGGTTTGTTCTACCTCGATTGACGTCAGGCCTTTTCCCAAAAGTGTCCATCGTTGTGACACGTAGACGAGAATGGCGCGGTAGATACCCTGCACGGGATCGCGCGATGACTCGGTTTGGCGCAGCAGTTGATGTGCTCTTTGAATCGCCACTTTCCGGCCACCCTTTATTGGACGCCTGCGAGACCGCGAGAGAAGCAGGGCCGCGGCGCAACTCATGGGAGCAATGGCGATGCAGGCCATACGCGCCAATTCCTGTATACCGTACTTCCGCGTCAGCGCGACTTCGGCACCTCCCAAGATACCGGTCAGGCCGTCTACTTCGGGTTGCGTCGTACCTGACTGCGGTTCGTTGGTCACGATGACTCTTTCGGAATCCGATCCTTTCAGCACATTCAACGTGAACGGCCCCACTTCGGCGGTTTCGTAGGAGGATGTCGTGGGATTAAAGAAGCAGTATGTAATTCTTGGAATTTCCTGCGCGCCTATGGCCAGCGGTATCAGCGTATAGGTGAAACGCCGGTCCACTTGGGTTCCCCCCTTCGTGGAATTGGGGCGGCTGTATTGTTCAGCGTCTCTCACTTCGGCCCAAGGGAGCGTCGGAAATTCCGGTTCACCGAGCGCGTTTGGATTGCCCGAGCCGCTCACCCAAACAGCCAACGTGTGAGGTACCCCTTGCACCGCATTTGGGTCGGGCGGCTCCGCTTTCAATTCGAAGGATCCCACGGAGCCCGTGAATTCAAGAGGACGCGTTGGAAGCGGTTTCACGTTTACGGTCACGGGCTGAGTGCGGAGTGTAATCACGTCGGGCCGTGTGCGGCCGAAAGGCATGGGCATCATGGCTACCACGGTGAGTGCGGCTTCCTTGATCACCTGTTCGCCTTGTGCCGTAGGGAAGATCACCATGGTCCAGCCTTTGCCGTGAAATGTCTTTCCGTCGAGCCTTACATCGGGCAACATCACGCTTTGCCAGTCGCTTTGGACGGTGTAGAAACCGGGAAAATCAGAGAGTTCCAACTGGCGTTCGGAAGGGGGTTGCGCGCTGTCGGGCCACCGGAGCGCCAGGGTCAACGTGACGGCTTGGCCTTCGTAGGCGCTTTCCGCGTCCACTTCCGCGGTGAACCGCATGAAATCGTCAATGGTTAATGGGTCGCCGGGAGCGTTGCCGGCTGTTTCCTGTTGCGGGCGAACGTTTATCACCAACCCGTTGCTTTCCACAAATTGCCCATCAACTCGTGCCCGGAACGGTGAAATGGTGTAGGAACCGGGCTGTGCCGCTTGTACATCGTAGCCTTGCATGAGCGTTATCGCGCGACTTCCGTTTACGTCTATTGAGACTTCATTGCGCAATTGCGGATTGGCTTCAATGGTGAGCCCGTCGACGTTGGGAGCAATCAGATCGCTCACTGTCTTTCCTGATACTTCGACCGTGATTCGAAATGGTTCGCCCGCGCGCGGGTCTTGTCGATCGGCTTTCAAAACGATGGGCTGGCCGGCTAGTGCGGCGACGGCGAGGAGGAAATATGTATACGAAAACAACATGGAGTTGCTACTACCACCATTCCCGGCGTATGCGGTCATCCATGGGAGCGCGCCGCAGATTCAATTGTTCCTGCTTGTCGATTTCCTCTAGCGACTGCAACAGCGCTTCGACTTCCTGTCGATTCCCGTTCTCCGGCATTGCGCTGGCGGTCATCGCACGTCGCGGATCGCTGTTCTGTGTCCTGTCTTCTTCCCGCTCCGCGATATCTTCGGGCCGGATGTTTGGGGTCTCCATGTTTTGAGAATTCTCGTCGGGCGAAGGACGAGCGTCTGTCCCATCACTCTTCTCCCCCTCTCCATCGTTCTGTGGCTCATCCTGACTTTCGGATGTTCCTGGTTCATCCGTCTGTTCACCCGAATCGCCCTGCTGGCTACCCGGCTTTGGCGAGGGTTTTCCCTGTTCACCGCGCTGCTGATCGTTTTCGTTTTGCTCTTGCTCTTGATTCCCACCCGATTGAGTCTCTTCCGGAGGGGGTTGTTGGAGCATTCGCTTCATGCTATAGCGCAGATGGTCGAGGCTTTGTTCAGCGCCTTCGTGGCCCGGGTACTTTTCAAGAAACCTCTCGAACGCGTTGATTCCTTCCTTGTAACGCGCTTTCATTTCATCCGGGCTGGCGCCTTCCGGCGCGGCTATCGCCTTGCGTGCGGATGCCGAAGCGAGATTGAATTCGGCATCGCGCCGCAGTGCGGGATCGTTCGTGCGGGCGGCCTTTTCAAACGCGGTTTCCGCAATACTGAATACATTGTCCCTGCTCGAGCCCTGTTGCGCCCGCGATTTCTCCAAGGCGTTCTCGAATTCGGCGCATCCGATTCCAAAGTACAACGATGGTAATTCGGGCTGGTCAATTTGCAGCTTGCGATAGGCCTCCAGCGCGTCGTCCGCCTCGCCGCTGCGCAGCAACGCATTGGCACGGTTAAATCCGTCCTCGAAACTGTCCTGTGCGAGCGCCAAGCTCGCGACGAGAAACACCATTACCGTGGCCAGCTTACGCATACTCTTCGTCTCCCGGCCGATCGGTTGTGTGGTTCGCGTCCATGCGGCGTCGCAAATGGGGCATCAAGGCCAGCCATGCGCCTTCCGCCGCTACAAATACGATTCCCAACCCCAAAAACCATTGGTAGCGGTTCACCAATTGCATTCGTATTTCGTCGCTGGCATCACGTGAGGCCAGCACGGCCACCTGTTCCAACAGTTGGTCGATATCCCAGTTATCGTTCGTGTTCTGCAAATAGACGCCTCCGCCATTCAATGCGAGACGCGAAAGTGCCTCTCGATCGAGCTTGGAGACATGCGCCTTGGCGGTATTCTCCACTCCGACATATCGCGTATACCATTCCGGCAGTGCGACTGTTGCCCCTTCTTCCGTGCCAATGCCGAGCACGTATAATCGGGAGAGGTGCGATAGCGTCTCCGCCGCCTTGAGTGCGTCTCTCGAAGCATCCTCGCCATCGGAAATCAGCAGGACGGCGCGATTTGATCGCCCGGAGCGCCCCCTCGTCTCGTCGTCCTTTTGGAACACCTCGATGGCCGCGGACAGCGCGGCTTCCATGTTTGATCCTTCCAGACTAATCGTATCCGTGTCCATGGCGCCGAGGACGGCTTTGAAGTATCCGTGATCGACGGTCAGCGGGGATTGCAGATCGGCTCCACCGGAGAACGCAATCAGTCCGACCCGGTCGGCGGGTGCATTGGCGAGAAGGGTGTGAATTTTGTGTTTCGCCCGTTCCAGGCGATTGGGGGCCACGTCTTGCGCCCGCATACTCTCGGACGTATCCAGCAGAATCAGTATCTCCCGGCTGGTTCGTTGGACTTTTTGCCAGGACGCACCCCAATGGGGCTGGGCCAGCGCCATCAGGAGCAAGGATAGCGCCAAGACGGGATACCATACCAAGGGCCGGCGATATGCGCGATGGCTGACCGGAATGAGCCTGGGCGCCAGTTTCACATCGACGAGGCGGTGCAACCGCAAGTCACGGCGACGCTCCAGTGCGCGAAGCAGCCCCGCTAATGCGAGTATCGCCGCAGTGCCGATGAGTATCCAGACCCATAATTGGTGTAATGGAAATGCGAACGCCATGCTCAAGTTACCTGATCTGCAACAATTAATTGGATTCCACTACGGAATGGATTCAAACCAAAGCCGCCTCATAACAATGGAAGCAATGAACAGGGCGATGCCTCCCGCGACCCACGGTTCAAATCCTTCTTCATATTCGTAATAATGGCCGCCTTCCACTTCCGTGGTCTCCAGCGAATTGATGGCCTCATAGGCCTCTTTCAACGATTCGAGGTTTCGGGCGGTGTAGAATTTGCCGCCGGTAACTTCGGCGATCCGTTGAAGACCTTCGGTGTCCACGGGCAAACGGATTCGATCCGCTACGGGCCCCATCCATGAGTCTTGAGAAATCTCAACCTCTTCGTCGGAGCCGGCGGCAATGGTGTAGATGCGGATATTGAAGTCTTTTGCAAATTGTGCCGCAGTCATCGGCTCGAGATTACCTGCATTGTTGCGGCCGTCTGTCAACAGCACAATGACCTTCGATTCGGCCTCCGACTTTCGCAGCTTGCTTACAGCAAGACCGATTGCCGAGCCAATCGCCGTTCCGTCTTTGTCGCGGTCTCGGCGGTCCACGATTCGCGCATTTTCCAGTTCGCGCTCAAGTACGGCATAGTCGAGGGTAAGGGGGCACTGGGTCCAGGCATAGCCCGCATACAGAATGAGACCCACGCGATCGTTTCCAAAACGATCTTCGATGCGTTGTTTGCGGCTTTGCAGGAAATCGCGGACGGCAAACTTGGTGATCTCCAGGCGATCAAGTTTTTTTTCGGATAGGTCGAGATCGGTAACCTGCATACTCCGCGACACATCGACACACAGTTGAATGTCGACCACATCCGCCGTATTTGGGATGACTCGCATCCCTTGTAGCGGCCGGGCGAGAGCTACAATAAGGCATGCCAAAGCCAAGGCACGCAACAGCGGAGGAATCCAACGATACGTGGAGCGGTACGACGCAATGGCTGATAAGGTTTCTCCTGTTGAGATACGCAGCGATCCCGGCGCGGCCGCCGTCGATTCCGCGATGAACAGAATAGCCGCGCCGATGAGGAGCCAAAGCGCCATGGGATGCATAAAGGTGGCCGTTTCGGTCATGCGGCCTCCGTACCGGAATCGGCCTCGGCAGTTTTGGGTACTGTGCCCTCTATCAACCGCCGAACCTCGGAAATGTCGTGCAGTCTTGCTTCCTGACTTGCATCGAACTGCGCGAATTTGACACGGTCACTCTGACGCAGAATACGTTTGAGCATAAGCTGCAGCGGTTCCTCCAAGACGCCACGCTGATGGGCTTCGACGAGCAATTCCTGCGTAGTTCTTTCCGGAGCATGAATCGCATACCGGTCCTCCAAATAGTGTCTGACGATGTCCGACAATGCGACATAGAAAGGACCGTCGGTAAACTGGTTCGAGGCTTTCTCCAATTCGTGCAGCCGGCTGAGCGCCAATACCCAAGGGGGCTTGTCCGTTTCCCTACCGGCCATTCTGCGGCGAAACAGCGTCAAGGTAAGGGCAGAAAGCGCGCCAGCCGTAAGTATGCCTATGCCCCACGGAATGTAACGCCAATAGCCCGCAGGCAAGTCGGCCGGTTTGGCGATTGGCGCGAATGTCATGGCCTTCCGCTCTTCCTCCGGAGTCAATTCCCTTACGTGCAATCCGGGCGGCGTGACGCTGACTTTTTCATCTCCGATGGACACTTCGAGAGGTGGAAACGCATACTCTTTGACGTGAACCGGGTCGAGCGTATAGGAATGAATCATGCGAACTTGGCCATTCTCTAACGTCTCGCGCGTGACCGAGGGCGAGCCATCCGTTGGCATGCCGAAGTAGTTTTCGTCCAGTGGCGGTAGTGTTACATCCTCTGTCGACATGGTTAGCACCTGAATTTGGAACTCGCTTTGACGATGGAAGGGGATTTCCGGCGGATCGATCGTGATGCTGACTTGTGGAGCGTCAATAGCGGCCGCGGCCATCCAGATTCCAAGTGCGTGATACATACCGGCCATCACGGTATTGCAACTTCCAATTGTTCCGCGTGATCCTTCGCCTTTTCGCCTTCCGGAGCTGCCGACTCTGCCGGCTTGCGTTCACTTCGGGCGCGCGCGTTTGTTTCACGCACCAGGGCATCCTTATCTCCGGATCTTTCCAAGGCCGTCAAAATCACTTCGTCAATCTTTGGTTGCATGCCAGACTGTGGGGAGGCCAGTTCGGCGAAATAGGCGTACCGCAACGCTTTTTCGTTGTCTCCTTGTGATAGCGCCAATTCCGCGATTTTGAGGCATACTTGAGTACGTTCGACTTCGTTCAACGCATAGCGTTCAATGTATCGCTCGTATTCCTGGATGGCGGAACTTGTCATTCCTTTGGCCTCAAGGTACCCCGCATAGTTCCGTGTTTGTGCGGCGGATAGACCACCCCAAAGCGTGGGTTGCCTGAGTGCTGCTCGATCCCGTTCAACGATAGAACGGGACATAATCACGTACGTAAACGAGGCACCAAACACGACGCCAATTACCGTGCAGAGGATTACGGCCGTCAAAGTCGGTCCTCCGATCGTTACGGTGGTGTCGCTGTGATAGAGGTAAGACGCGGGAGACCTTGGGGCTTCTGCCTTGTTCATGTCGTTCATGGTCGCCAACCCTCTCGCCTGCATTTTGAGAACGAGATCATTTGACACTCGACTTTCGTCCGCGGCGGCTACTACCCTTATTATACCTCCGAATTTCACCCGGCCGTGCCCGAAATTCGGTTTCCCGGGGGTTGTCCCGTAATCGATCATCCCAACGCCAATCTTCGTTCCCGCATACGGAAGAAGCGAAAGAGTTCGTCTGCGTATGGCCGGTCTGTATTTACAATTATGCTGTCGACTCGCGATCGGCGAAAAAGTTCGGTACGAGATTGCACGCGGGCTTGGGCAGCCATCACATACCGTTCCCGGACACGGGGATCGCTGGTATTGACCATCGTTTCCCGGCCGGTTTCGGCGTCCACTACGCTGATGAGACCGACATTGGGGAGCGTGGCCTCTCGAGGATCCGACACGACTACAGCGATGAGGTCGTGGCGCTGCCTTGTGATTCGCAGGGGATGTTCGAACCCATCCGCGAGGAAGTCGGATACCAGAAAGACAACGGATTTCCGGCGGAGGATGCTGTTCAGAAAATGAAGAGCGCCGGGTATGTTAGTCTGTGTTCCTCGAGGTTTGAAATACAACACATCGCGAACGACGCGCAGCACATGCCGCCGCCCTTTTTTGGGCGGGACGTACAACTCCACTTCGCCAGTAAAGACTATCAGACCCACCTTGTCGTTGTTTTTGATGGCGGAAAACGCCAGCACTGCGCACAATTCGGCCGCCAACTCATTCTTGAATCGTTGAACGCTTCCGAATCGTCCTGAGCCACTTGCATCGACCACCAGCATCACGGTTAATTCGCGTTCTTCCGTGAGGATTTTGACATGGGGTGTACCGGTGCGCGCTGTAACGTGCCAATCGATCATCCGAATGTCATCGCCCGCGACATACTCGCGTACTTCGCGAAACTCCACCCCCTGTCCTTTAAAGACACTTTGATACTGACCGGCGAGTACATCATTTACGAGATGACTGGTTCTGATCTGAATCCGGCGGACTTCCTGCATGACTTCTTGAGGTATCACGGCAATGCCCTCCCGTGGAAACCGGCGCCTGGTTATGGCACAGGGACGTGGTCCAGGATCATTCGGATGATGTCTTCGCTTGACTTGCCTTCGGCCTCCGCTTCATACGTCACAATGATTCGATGCCTCAACACGTCCTGCGCGATTTGCTTGACGTCATTGGGGAAGACGTTGCCTTCGCCCTGAAGAAAGGCGAGTGCGCGAGCGCCCTGTTGAAGATAGATGGTTGCCCTTGGAGATGCGCCGTATTCGATCAGGTGGCGAATATTGAGACCGAAATACTCGGGTTGGCGCGTTGCATGCACAATGTCGACAATATAATTCTTGGCTTTCTCGTCGACGTAGACCTGGTTCACTACTTCCCGTGCCTGCATGATCTCGTACTTGGTCACGACGGTGTCGACACGCGGGTCGTGCAACACGTCGACGCGATCCATAATCTCCCGTTCTTCCGCTTTGGTGGGGTATGTGACACGTAATTTGAGCATGAACCGATCGACCTGGGCTTCCGGTAGCGGATAGGTGCCTTCCTGCTCGATTGGGTTTTGCGTGGCGAGGACCATGAACGGTTCTTCCAAGCGAAAGGTCTCTTCTCCGATGGTTACCTGCCGTTCTTGCATGGCCTCCAAGAGCGCGCTCTGAACCTTTGCGGGAGCGCGGTTGATTTCATCCGCCAGGACGATGTTGGCAAAGATTGGGCCCTTTTTGGTTGTGAATTCGCCGGACTTGGGGTTGTAGACGAGGGTGCCGGTGAGGTCGGCCGGGAGCAGATCCGGGGTGAACTGTATTCTGGAGAACTTGCACTGCATTGACTGGGCTAACGTCTTGACAGCAGTTGTCTTGGCTAATCCAGGCACCCCTTCGAGCAATACGTGTCCATTGGCCAGCATTCCGATGAGGAGCCGGTCAACCATATAGTGTTGACCGACGATGACGCGGGCCATTTCCGCACGTAGCCGCCGGATGAATTCAGAATGAGCCTCTACGTTTCGACGGATCGCCTCTACGGGACTCGCCATATACGACCTCCTGGAATTGTTGGCTCTGTAGCTTCGGAACCGGTGCATTGTACTTGTGGCAGTGATTGATTCCGAGTTTTTGGGGGAGGGGCAGAAATGCGAATAATGCTCTTGTGTGTGAAGTAAAATGAGAGCCCCGAGGATGTTGAAAAGCCAGGTAGGGGTCTGTAGGGTCGCACTAGGAGAGTGAATGGGGTGGTCCCGCGCTGGGGGTAAGCGGCAGGACCGATAGGGTGCGTTTGGGAGTCTGGCTCTCCGATGTACTGCTCATCCTCGGGGCTAAGGGTCTAATCGATATGTGCTTGTGCCTGGCGATGGTTCTCGGCCGAAACCTTGATCATTGCTTTGGGAGATTAATCCCCAGCACTTTATGCGGGTTTCATGCGCATCGCTCACGGTAC
This sequence comes from Candidatus Hydrogenedentota bacterium, assembly GCA_045863295.1. Lineage (GTDB taxonomy): Bacteria > Hydrogenedentota > Hydrogenedentia > Hydrogenedentales > SLHB01 > BTWA01. The sequence continues at coordinate 41,458 of BTWA01000014.1, read as the reverse complement.
ACGCTATCGATCTTTTTGATTCAACTTTCTATATGGAGTAACAAAGCAACCGGCATGCCTTATTGCATGTGCCGTGTAACTGTATGCTACCGAATAGCTTAGCATTCTTGCTTCTGGATTGGCCGCTACTCCATTTCAGGTATTCTGACTACGGACAACCTATTCAAGGTTTCCGTAACTTGAAAGTGTACTTTTGGTCCAGCTATCCCGCATCCGTCACCGCGATTATAGCGTGCGTGTTGAAAAATGCTCATAGTTGGATAGCTTAGGCTTTGCGCGCAGAGGATTTGTAACGTGCACATTGTCCCATCATCGGTCTGGACAGTGTTCGGCCGCGACGCCATTTACATAGGTAATTGGACATTGCCGTGAAATATCCGGACTTGTTGGATGGTCTGTGAACGCGCAGCCAGCGCTTTCTGTGATTGTGGTTACTTCGATTACATTTATTGGGATGGGGTCTGTCTCGAAGCAGGACTTTCAGTTAGGAGGGTATGGGGATCTATTAGGGAGTCGGGTGCTGGATAAACCGTTTGCACGGTTTCTACGTCTGTGGTAGGATTAGGCTTAACGGCATTTTACATACTTTCGTTTTGGGCGCTTTGTCGGGGTTGAAGCCGCTCTTCCCCCCCACTTTCAATCCGGGAAGTGTGAATGCCGACGTGCCTAGTCGCCGGAGTTCAGGATTTTCATCCGTGGAGAGAACGTTGCCAGATCGCCCCCCCCGAGCGAGACCCGAGCCCCGCCCGAATTCCGGTCCCAAAGTGCTTATTGTAGACGACATTCCCGAAAATATTGCTCTTTTGCGGCAATTGTTGGAGCCGAAGGGTTATGTAATCCACGAAGCGTTCAATGGCCGGGAGGCCTTGGCCCTGGTGGAAACGCTGAACCCCGATGTGCTGTTGCTGGACTTGGTCATGCCGGAGATGAACGGCTTCGAGGTGTGCGAGCGTCTGAAGCGGGATTTCCGCACACGCCACATTCCCGTCATTATGATTACAGGATTGGCGGAACACGAGGCGAATCTACGCGCGCTCGAAGCCGGGGCGGATGATTTTCTTATCCGGCCGATCGATCCCGTGTTGCTGGATGCCCGCATACGCAGTTCTGTCAAATCCAAGGCGCTTCAAGACCAGCTAATGCAGTATCAGAAACGTCTTGAAAGCGACAATGTGTTGCTTGAAGAGCGGGTGCGCGAACGTACGGCGCTTCTGGAACGCACGCAGCAGGTGACGGTTTTCTCGCTGGCCAAACTTGCGGAATCCCGGGATCCGGAAACGGGCGAACACCTTGAACGAATGCGCCGGTACGTCCGTGAAGTGGCGATAGAGATGGGTACGTGGATGAAGTATGACGGAATCATCAATAGCGGTTTCGTCGAGCAGTTGTATTATTCGAGTCCTCTTCACGATATCGGCAAAGTGGGTATTCCCGATGCCATCCTGTTGAAGCCGGGCAAATTGTCTGTTGAAGAATTCGAAATCATGAAGACGCACACGCTCATCGGGGGCGACACGCTGAAAGCGGCGGATACGGAAGCGGGATCCAATTCGTTTCTGGCCATGGGCCGGGATATAGCCTATTACCATCACGAGAAGTGGGACGGTAAGGGGTATCCGTTTGGCATGTCCGGGGAAGATATTCCCTTGGTAGCCCGGATAACGGCGCTTGGCGACGCTTACGATGCGCTGACGTCGAAGCGACCGTACAAGGAAGCGTATTCGCACGAAAAGTCGCGCGATATCATTCTGGAAGCCTCCGGCACGCACTTCGATCCGGATGTCGTTAAGGCTTTCGTCAACCGTGAAGAGAAATTTGTGCGAGTGCAACGGGAGTTTGAGGATTCTGAAAAACCCTCGCATATTCAGTCGGTGATGGAGCGATTGGATCGGATGAACCAAGAAAGCCGGTAAGGGAATTCATATTTCTTCGAGAGCTTCGCGGATCTTCTCCACCAGTGCCGAGGGCGAATAGGGCTTCTGAATGAAGCCTTTGACTTCCAAATCAACCATCCTCTGACTGGTTTCCAACTCGGTGTATCCGCTGCTGAGCAGAATTGGCGCGTGATTGGGCATTTTCTGGAGCGCCTTACACACTTCAACTCCATCCATGATCGGCATGGTCATGTCCAGTAGAATGCAGTTCACCTTGTCGTGGTTCTTCCGGTACACGTCCAGGCATTCGACTCCATCGCATGCGGTCATAACGGAAAAGCCGAACCTTTCCAGTACGGCTTTGGCCACATCGCGCACGATGGGCTCGTCGTCCACGACGAGCACGGTACCCTTCCCTCGCCATTCGCTGGAACGCCTGGGCGCGGGCGATTCCTCGATTGGTTTATTGGAGCATGGCAGCAGAACCCGGAAGGTGGTTCCCTCGTTCCGACGGCTCTCCACCCGAATGGCGCCTCCGTGGGAGCGTACGATGCCCAATACCGCTGCGAGTCCAAGGCCGCGGCCGGTGAATTTGGTGGTAAAGAAAGGGTCGAATATTTTTTGCAGTGTCTCGCCGTCCATGCCCATGCCGGTATCCGATACTTCCAAGAAGACATACCGGCCTTCCGGAAGATTGTCGTTCAGAAACATCTGCGCGAGATAGATTCGATCCGCGTCGCATGTTCCGGTGGTTACGCTGATGACGCCATCCTGATCTCCGATCGCATCGGATGCATTTGTAACGAGATTCATGACAATCTGCTTGATTTGACTGGCGTCGGCCTCGATAGGCGGGATGTCCTGGCGGAGGTGGCATTTCAGGACGGCTTTTTTCGACTTGACCGACTCCAAGAGTCCGGTCATTTCGCCGGTGAGCTTGCTGATGTTTATAGGCTGTACGGCAAATTGGCCTTTGCCCGAATAGGCCAATAACTGGTTCGTAAGTTCGGCGGCGTGGCGGGCTGCGTCTTCGATGTGTTGTATGCTTTGAAGCACGGGCGATTGTTCAGGCAGGTCCAGCAATGCGATCCCGGCATTGCCCAATATGCCGACGAGCAGATTGTTGAAATCATGCGCGATGCCTCCTGCCAATACACCGAGACTCTCCAGTTTTTGGCTGTGGCGCATTTGCTGTTCCAATCGCCTGCGGTCGGCTTCCGCACGGCGGCGCTCTTCAGCGTTGGCAAACATTTGGGCTACCATTGTCAGCATGGTAATCGTGCTTTCATTCCATGTTCGCAAGGCCGAGACCGTCTCGAAACCAATGAATCCAATGAAATGATGACGGGACAAGACAGGCACAATCACCGTTGACTTTACTTCCTGCATTTGCAGGATACGCATCTCGTTTGCCGCTTCGGCGGGCAGCCCGGCGACGTTTGGAATGTTGACAACATTGGCCGCGGCGAGTTGAGAGACGCTCCATGCGAGGTCTTCAAAAAAGTTTACATTTTCTAGCGCATTAGGCTGGGGCTTTACGCCGGGCGCACACCATTCGTAGCCATCCAGCACTCCCTGCTCCGTCATGTAATTGAAATACGCCCGATCGACACACATGAACGTGCCAAGAGTGTCGAGCGCTTCTGCAATGCCCTGCCCGATTTCGTCTGTGTCCAGGTTGATAAAGCGGGTGGAGAGTGAGGAGATGATACGTTCCAAGTCCATCTGACGCCGCAGTTCTTCGTGGGCCTGCTTTCGTTCCGCCGCGACGGACAGGACTTCCCCTACCATACGTAGAAACGTCGTAAGGTCGCGCGACCAGACACGTGGTTCGCGCGTGGTATCGAAGCCCAGGAATCCTTTGAGCGCACCGCCGTAAATGAGCGGTGCCGTCAGATTGCTGACAACCCCCTGGCTCTTGAAAAGCTCCTTCAGATCTTCGGCTTCAGGTGGCAGGTTCTCTATATGGGACACACTAATGTCTTCACCCCGCATGAGCCGTTCTTCGCCCCAGGCGTTGCCGGTAATGGGTTTGCCTTCCAGGATTTCCTTGAAGCTGACCACGCCGGGCGCGCACCATTCGAAACCTTTTCCGTACCTGCGTGCTTCAAAGTCAATGAAGGTGAAGAAGCACCTGTCTACGCCCGCATACTGGCCCACCGCAGCAAGGGCTTCCTGCATCGCGTTGTCCAGAGTTTCCGGAGGTGCATCGAGCAAGTCGGTCGAGATTTTCGAGATTAACTTCTCAATTTCGATTCGACGCCGCAATTCTTCTTCCGTGCGCACCTGAGACGAGAAATCGAGACACGAAACCATGTAGCCAACGACGACGTCGTCGATATCGGTCACCCGTGACAGCGATGCAAACGCCTGAAACCGCGAGCCGTCGAACTTGCGTCCCAGAAGCTGACCCGACCATTCGCCGTTTACCCGCACGTATTTCAAGGCTGCGCCAATATCTTCTCCCGGAACCCAGAGATCGAGAACTTTGGTTCCGAGCAATTCCTCGACATGAGTTAGTCCCCACTGGTCAATGAGAGACTGATTGGCGTAGGTAATGGTCATCGCGGTATCTGTCAGGGCCACGGGCAAAATCGAGGCGTCGAGCCCCCTTCCCCGAATACGAAGTGCCGTCTCCGAACGGATTCTTGCTGAAATATCTTCCACGCATACGGCGACCATGTTTTGTTCAGGGGTAGCACCGGCAAGGGTCAGAATATGCACGTAGATTTCGATTGTATCGGTGTGTGTGCCTGCGACGGAATAGCGGCCCCCGACAATGGGAAAGTGTTTGGGTTCGAGTTGACCGTGTACCAGGCCCACTGGAATGCAGGATTCAAACAATGTGGCGACGTTTTGCCCTATGTGGCCCGCGGGTGATTGGGATTGATCGACCGTTCGCAGCAACGCGGGCAACGCCGGGTCAATTGCGATGATCGCCCCATGCATGTCACAGACAATGCACCTTCGTTCCCACTCAGGCGTTATGGAGGCGTCGGAACGGTCTGCCAGGTCCTTTTCGGGTCTTGGTGCTGTTGTCATGGATGCTCACACTTGCCCGCGAATAGGTACAAAACGCCCCCATTCCGAGGGCCAAAGCCCATTGCGACTTAAACCAAATACCTTTGAGCAGCGAGTGACTGGCGCCAGTATAGACAATTGGCGTTGCCTTCGCCAAAACGGCACCGTTTGACCGGGCCTGAACATCGGCGTGACAGGAAGAGTTGGATGGAGGTCAATGGCCTGGAGAGCTGTGGCGTACATAATCCACCACTTGGGCCAGCCCGTCCTCGAGTGAAACCTGGGGGATCCATCCCAGGGTTTCTCTTGCCCGATCTCCGGTAATGTAGATGCCGTGGATTTCGCCTGGGCGTATCGGTTTCAGGACTGGATCCAGTTTGAAGCCGATGTGCGACTTGAGTATGTCGAACAGCTGGCGGACAGAGGTTCCAACACACGATCCCAGATTGACCGTGGCTCCGTCTCCCTTATCGAGTGCCAAGACGCAGCCTCGGGCAATATCGCCTACAAACACATAATCTCGAATGGGATCGCCAAAACCGAACAGCGTAGGTGGCTCGCCGGCCAACATTTTTTGCACAAGAATAGAGCAAACGCCCGCTTCTCCGTGCGGGTTTTGTCTCGGGCCGTACACATTTGGAAAGCGCAAGATGGTGTATTTAAGTCCATACAGCGCGCCATAGACAAAGATGTAGTTCTCAACAGCGAATTTAGCCGCACCGTAATGGCTAATGGGATGCGGTTGGACGGCTTCGGATACCGGAAGGCTGTCTACTTCGCCATAGATGGCGCCTCCAGTGGATGCGAAGATGAGCTTTCCTACCTTATATTTGACGCAACATTCGAGCAGGTTCAGGGAGCCCAGCACGTTTGTTTCGGCATCGAAGAGGGGTTGCTCAACACTTTTTCTCACATCGATCTGCGCCGCCAGATGATTGACTACATCCGGCTTCTCTTTGTCGAAGATTTCGGCGATGGCCGGCGATGCAATGGATTCCCGATAAAAGACTGCCTTTGGATTGACAAATTCGGCCTTACCCGTGGACAGGTCATCAAGGATGACGACGCGATGCCCCTCGGCCACGTAGGCGTCCACAACGTGGGAACCAATGAATCCCGCGCCGCCGGTCACAAGTATGGTGCTCAATGCAGACTCCTTCCCCGTACTTCCCGCTACGAATCGAGGGGAAATAATGGCGGAAGTGCGGAGGGGGAGTCAAAATTGCCGACCGCTGGATGGAAAAGGATCGACTGCAACGCGGTCTTCGAGTATAGACTTAATCCGTTCGTCGCTCGGTAACAGGTTCAAGAGAGTTGGATTCAAGATTTCTTCGCCGAGTTCCACGCGGTCGGGCAATGCAGGTACGTTGGAATTATGCCATTGCGGAGACGCCATTGCGGAAACATGGCCGTCCATCCAAAGTACATTTCCGATTCCTGGCACATGATTTGGCGAGTACGCTTCGTAGTCCACATACGGATTCGAGCTCAATCCACCGAAGCCTCCCGCGTCGCCTTTTGCGGTTTTCTCCGCCTCGACGTAGCGCGATCTCTCGGCCTCCAATCGTTCGTTGGTTAATCCGCTGTAAAAATCCCACGCGATGGGAACGGGGGGAATGCCGTACTGCGGCGGCGGCATTTGGAGGGGAGCCAGCGTGTAAGCACCCATGAAATCGTAGGAGACCCGGTAACTACCTTCCAGGTTGAGTTCGACGTTGTCGAACGCTTCCTGGCCGTTTCTGAACTCGGTCTTTGGGTCCGATGGACACACGAATACGGCGTCCAAGCCCACGTATGCCACACGAAACGCGTAGAGAAAGTCTGCATTATTCCCTCCCCCGCTCCAGGGCAAGCTGCCCTGATTCTCCCGCGCGTACATTTGCATGGCCATCCCGATCTGGGCAAGGTTACTCATGCAGGAAGTACGGCGTGCTGCTTCCCGTGCACGAGCCAAAGCGGGTAACAATATGGCTGCGAGTACGCCGATAATTGCGATAACGCTCATTAGTTCCATCACGGTGAAACCGGTCCGAACCTTTCGAGACGTCTTCATCGGACTTCCTCCCAGCGTTGCATTCGCCAACCCGTTTGAGTTTTCCGGGTGTTGGCGAGCACTTCTGCTTGCGGACGCATTGAGCGTCCCGTGACAAAGGCCGCCGAATGAATCGAGTATTCAGCATCGCTAACTTGTTCTACGGCAATATCCACGAGCCCATTGCCGATTGCGACCCCAGACTCTCCTGTGTACGCGCCGTCGTTTGACAGGCGCGCCACGGCCAGATGAATGCCCGCCTCGGCAAGATTGAACGCCTCCAAACGGCGCAACTCGAGCCCAGCCATATCCGCGTTGCGATTGAGGAGGATGAAGTACGCGCTGGTAAAGAGGCATACAGCGAAAAGAACACCCAGCACGAGGAGCATGGCCATTCCGCCATCTGACCGCCGGTTCAACAGCGATTCTCTCGAAAGTCGCATGGTCATTCCCCAGTTTCTGCCCGTATGGCCGCGGTCGTTGTGCAGAACTGCATGGACTTGCCTTGGGCAATTTCCAAAGAAACACTGACGGATCGGGAGGAGACTGGATCTAATCCGGTGAAGGCGAAGGTTACCTTTTCCGGTTCGATGTCAAATCTCTGACTAATGCCGTATTGCAGCGTCCCGTCGCGCACGTACGCTTCAGCAATGTAGAGGCACCTGTCGCGACCGACCTGGCCCACCAATGCAAACCGGTCTGCGCCCGTGTCGTCAGGCGTCATGCGCAGGATGAGCAGGCCGTCTCCCGTAACGTGATCTCCTACTTTGGCCACCACGCCCAGGGATTCTCTCACTGTCGATGCGAAGGCGATTTGGAACGCACGAACCGTCTCTTGGCGATGCACGCTCAGTTGGCTGTATACATGCAGTCTCGAAACATTCGCAAAGGCCGTCATTGCGAGGTTGATAATCATTGCGGACAGTGCAAGGTAGACCAGCAACTCGAGCAATGTGATGCCGGATCGCGGCCCGCGGTAGTGTGGCCTTAGAGATTTCATGTCCCCAAGTCCCCCATCAGGGTAGTGAGCTTGACCTGTTTTGGCCGGCCCTGTGCGCCAATCCAGCGCGCGGTTACGACAATTTCCTTAAGTCCTGCCGCCCTGGACCAATCGCTAATAGTGACTTCCGCGGCCGCCAGGTGAAGTTCGAAGAACTCTGGCGTCGTACTTCGAAACGGCAAACCAACACCGTTGACAAGAGAGGTATAGGGCATTGATCGCAACGTTTCTATCTCGTTCTGGGCCGCGATGCGGGCAATGGCCGATTCTTCAATACTTTTGGCGGAGGTCTTGCCAAAGTAATAGAGTTGCATTGTTCCCAGCAAAACGGCCGACGCGACGGCAAACGCGGCAATCAACTCTATCAACGAGAATCCAGCGTTTAACCGCCGAGTGGAATTTCTACCCGTAGTATCAGGCATGGTTCAGATCCTCCCTCTTGCCGGTGTGAGCACCCGATCCAACTCGCTTAGCGTTGTGCGGCCGGAAAGCACTTGATCCAATCCGGCCGCTTCGAGTGAAAGCATGCCCACCTGAGTCGCGCAGTCCTGAATCTTGCCGGTTCCAAGGCGGTTCTGAATGACGTCGGCAATGGGATCGGTGAGGGGAAGAAACTCCCCAATGGCCATTCGGCCCTTGTACCCGGTATGAAGGCAACGGTCGCAGCCGGCCCCTTCTATAAGCGACGCCACAGTCTCTGGCAAAGCGTAACGCTCGCGATGGGCAGGAGCAACGACAACAGGCCGGGCACAGGACATGCACACGCAACGGACAAGCCGCTGTGCCAACACACCGTTGATTGATGAACTGATGAGGTACGGCTCTACGCCCATATCCAACAGACGGGAAAAGACACCTGCCGCGGAACCGCAATGAATGGTACTGATGACCAAGTGTCCCGTGAGTCCGGCCTGTATTGCCGTTCGCGCGGTTTCGGAATCGCGAATCTCGCCGACCACGATCACTTCGGGGTCCTGGCGCAGCAACGCGCGAAGTGCCGCCTCAAAGGTTAACCCGGCGGATGGATTGACCTCGGTCTGATCCACCCGGTCAAGCCGGTATTCCACGGGATCTTCAATGGTAACAATGTGCGGGGCTGCCTTCCGGACCGCAAGCAACTCGCGCAATAATGCATAAATGGTCGTGGTCTTACCGCTGGAACTGGGACCTGTCAACAGCAGTGTGCCTTGCGGACGAAGCACAAATTCCTTGATCGGAGTGAGTACGCCGGGATGAAATCCCAATCCGTCAAGGGAATGAAGCTTCCGATCGCCTTCCAGCAGACGCAGCACAATCTTTTCACCCCCAACCGTGGGAATTGCGGCAACCCTCATGGATTTTCCCGCGGGCGTCGCGCCAGCATCGATTCTGCCATCCTGGGGGGTATCCCGGAAGTACGAGGGCATTCGAGCCAGGACTTTAATACGTGCCACAAGCCGGGCATGGTGAGCACGGGATACCGTTGCGACTTCGGCCAAGACTCCGTCGACTCGAAATCGGACGACCGTAGCCGATTCCCAGGGCTCGATGTGTACGTCACTCGCTTCATGCCCGACCGCACTATTCACGATGCACTCGATGGCTTCTATGGCGCCGTTGTCATTTTCCGGCCTCAAATAAAACGCGAGCCGCGCGTTCAAGTCACCTTCGACATTGTCCGGAGTTTTGTTTAACACGCGCAAAGTCATGGCATGTCCTCCTCGCCGAGGCTAATCTGCTTGACGGCATCGGGATTGGCGAGTACATCCGCAATAGCGACATTGGCTTCGTAGACTGCCAATTGGACCGCCAAGACTATGCCAGCAAAGACAAGCACCCCCAGTGGACAGATTGCCTTGGCCAGAACGGTTCCGTATCGCAACGCCAATAGACGATACCATTCCGAAGCGCGACTCATCATTTCCGGGAGCAGGCCGCTGCACTCACCCACGTTGGCTAACACGCCAAAACTTGGCGGAATAGCACGTTCCTTTTCCAAGGATTTCGCAAGGGTTACCCCTTTTTCCGTGCTTTCGCTCAACCGTTGAAATGCGCGCCTGTAGCGCGGCGCCAGGGACAGTCTTCCGCATTGGGCGAGAGCTTCGTGAGCTGGCACGTTTACGCGCAGAAGGCAGGCCAGCACGCCGGACGCATGGGCCATGTTCGCGGAGACAACCACGGTGCGGAATACAGGCAGGTAGTGGGCAATTCCTTGCAGTAATCCTTTCAGGACGGAGCGCACCCGGCGAAAGACCAAAGACAACATGGCGATGCCGAAGTACGTCAGAATATTCACAATGAGGATCAGGTTTTCCGCGCGTTGCACCGATTGTATGTACAGGTTGGAATTCGTGGTGGAGAACTCCCTGGCCATTTCCGAGAATTGCGGTAAGACGAATGTCAAGAGATACGACAATACGACCAGGAATAGACATGCAAGAAAGGTGAAATACATGGCCCAGGATCCCAATACCATTCGGATGGGTTTCATTTCCACATTGTGCTGATAAATTGCCTCAAGGGCGTCGCGGATCCGGCCGGTTCGTTCGCCGGCATCGATCAGGTCAATGTAGTGGCCGGGGAAAATGGCGGGAATGCCCCGCATGCTGTCGGCCAGGGTTGCCCCTTGATGCAGGGTGCGGCTGAGCGTCAGCAGTACCACCATGCTGGCCACGTCGCTCGCTTGATCCGATGCCTTCTCGAGACCTTCCGCCAGGGGGGCGTTGCATCCAATCAGCGCGCGAATTTGGCTGATCACTTGATCGCGAACGGCTCTGCGTCTCCAAAACGGTATAAACAGGATGGGTCCGCGAGCCATCATATGTCTGATACTGCGACGGGGTTTGGCCGGGCGTTCGGATTTGTTGAGAATTCGATTCCGCCTTGAAAACCGGCCCAAACCAATCGCATCGAGCAGATCAAGTTCGAATAGCAGTTTTTTCCAGTTCATGACCTGTCTAGCTCCCGCTGAGCACGTCGGAAAGGCTGAAAATAGGTAGATACAGTGAGAGTATGATGCTGATGACCGCAAGGGCGAGCAATACAAGGCATACTGGACCCACAAGGGCTACGATGAATTTTCCCTGTTGCTCGGTGGAGGTCTCATATGATTCCGCGAGTTCCTCGAGTGTTGCGGGGATTTCGCCGCGTTCTTCAGCAAGCGACACCAGCCAGCAAAAAACAGGCGGAAAAAAGTTTGTATCATCCAAGGCGCCGGACAGCGGCCGGCCCTGGCGGACCAGTTCAGACGCGCGATCGGCGGCCCTTCCGAGCACGAGATTGCCGGATGCTGCGCCGGCAAGCGCGAGGCATTCATCCGCCGGAACGCCTCCCCTTAAGAGTAGCGAGGAAGTGCGGCTGAAACGAGCCATAGCCGATGGGAAATTAATACGGCGAATGAGAAACAGCCTTAGTTTCAATTGGTCTCGCAAGAAAGCCAAGGCCGGCACCTGCCGCGTAATTAGTTTACCGCCAAGAATCATACCGGCCGCAAGCAAAAGCGCCACGGGCACGGTTAACGGATTGCCGGTCAAGGAGCGGCTCAATTGAATAACCGCGCGGGTTAGGGCGGGAAGTTGAGCGCCAAAGTCGGCAAAAACGGCGGCGAACTGCGGCACGATATAGCCCAGCATGTACCAGATGACCACAACGGCAACAAAAAGGACGACCGCGGGATACGCCATGGCACCGAGCAGAGAACTCTTGATACGCATCATCTGCGCGGAATAGTTCGACAATTGGACGATGACACCCGGGAGATTTCCCGTGCGATCGCCCGCTTCGATGGCGTTTAGATATACCGGGGGCAAACTGTTTGCGTGCCGGCCAAAGGCTTCGGATACCGTCTTACCGGACTCCAGGCTTTGCTGAATATCCTCCAGCATTGCCCGCATGTTTGGATTTCGCATTTCAAGCGCAATGGCTTTCAGGGCGTGCGCGAGCGGCAGACCGCTCTTGGTGATGATACGCAGTTGTTCGTTAAAGAGATGGATGTCCTCCCACGAAATGCGTTGCTTGATTCGTGGCAGTGCCGGTGCCGGTGTAATGCGCTCGATACTCGAAACCTGAAGTCCCTGTTCACGCAAAATGCTGGAGACGCGCAACGCCGACTCTTCTTCCATGGTTCCGGTGACGGCGACGCCGGATTCGTTCACCGCCCGGTATCGGTATTCTGGCATGGATGAGCTCTCCTCTCACGCTTCTTTTCCCCCGACAGGCACAGTTCACCCGTCCGCACTTTCATCTGCGTTGCTTTTGGAAGCGAATGATTGCGCTGAATCAGGGGTTTGTTGCCGATTCCAGATGTTTGGGGTCGGGATGCGGCCTCGTTGGCTCGAATTCCACAATCCCCGTATTGAGCATCTGCCCTGGGCTTACAAACGGCACCGTTACCACCGGTACTTCAACCGGATCCCCATGCTGGCTTTCCGCGGCTTCGACCACGTTTTCAATGGACTGAGTGAGCCAGCGTAACGGATTTGCCATATGCAGCAGGGTAATTCCCACAGCGAGCAGTAGTACGGCCGCAGCGGAGCGGCGCCATGCGAATCTCAGTTTGCGCTTCGCGGAAGCGGATTCCGCCCGCATGCGCGCCTCGCTTTCGGCGATACGCATCATCAAATTGCCGAAGTCGTCACGCACGTCGCGGACAAGCATTGCATTGCGGCACGATTTGAAGAACCGGAGTGTTTCGTCGCGATCCTGCTGGCACGGCACGCAATGCCTGAGATGAAGATCGACGCGCAGGCATTCGACGTGAGGCAGATCGCCCATCACGTACTCGTCCAGACGCTTTCGCACCTCGCTGCAATCCATGGAACGTTATCTCCTCACCCTGCGTTTCACGATGTGTATCGCAGGCGTTCGCTGTTTTCGGGGTAGAATACATTCTTCAGGGCGTCGCGAAGTTTTCGCACGGCGAGCAATTTGCGCGAACGCACTGTATTCACCGGGCATTGCATGATCCGGGCGATTTCTTCCAGTGAAAACCCTTCGACAATGCGCATCACGAATACCATGCGCTGCTCTTCCGGCAATTCGTCGAGCGCTTCGCGGACGTTGGCATAGACCTCCGCGCGGTTGGCCGCCGAATCCGGCCCGAACGACTTACGCGTGCGCAGTTCGAATGCCGCCTCGTCCAGCGTTTCGACCGTCCCCAGGCGGCGCTGCTTGCGCACTTCACGGCAACGTTCCAGCCAGATGTTCCGCGCGCACGAAAACAAATACGCGGTAAATGAGCCGGTGGCTTCATACCTTTGGCGCAGGTGCCAAATACGCGCGAACGTCTCATGACTCAATTCTTCCGCCTGCAGCGTGTTGCTGCACATGCCGTAGAAGAAGCTGGTGAGCCGCCTGTGGTAGCGATGATAGAGTGCCTCGAAGGCACATTGGTCATCTTCGCGGACCCGCAGCATCAGCTCGGTGTCGGCCAATACTTTGAAGGTCATCTCGCATGCCCCTTGGGTTGCTTTCCATGCATATAATGACGATAGGGCTCTAGGTCGATCATTTACGCCCATTCGACGAGGGTAGCCGAAGTTCATTCTAGCGCATATTTGGGTCGTGTCGGGTGGCCGCCGGGGTAAAATCTAGATATTGATGACAATGACCAGATTACAATCCACAACGTAAGGTATTGCCGCAATGCAACTTAGCCAACGAAGTCCGGAACCGGAGTGGATGGATTTGCCGGAAGAGGCCCTTGCCTACGCGGCGGCGGATTTTCGCGATGTCAATGCTGCATTTGTCGAGCGGCTGATGGAAGTTGCCGGGGGCACGGAGGTTTGCAGTGCGGTAGACCTTGGTACGGGCCCTGCGGATATTCCTACTCTTTTGTTGACGCTGCGCCCCGGTTGGAGGGTAGTCGCGATCGACGCATCGCGCGCGATGCTACGGCATCGGGCATTGCCCTCGCCTCCGAATATGGTCTGCGTGCAGGCCAATGCCAAATGCCTTCCCTTGGGCGACCAGTGCATGGACGGGATATTCTCCAACAGCATTTTGCATCATATGCCCGATCCGTTGCCGTTGTGGCGCGAGGTGCGCCGGGTTGTGGCGAAGGGAGGCTGGATATTTTTCCGGGACTTGGCAAGGCCAGCGACAGAGTTGGAGGCACGAGCGATTGTGACCACTTATGCAGGCACTGAATCCGCGCTGTTACAAGAGGAGTATTACCGGTCGCTTTTGGCTGCGTTTACGCCGGCGGAGGTGCAGGAGCAATTGGTGAGTTGCGGGTTAGGCACGTTGCAAGTGGCCAAGGTAACGGATCGGCATATGGATATCTGGGGTACGGTCTAATTCATTCGCCGGAGGTTGCCTTCCAGACTTCTACTCCCTGAAATGGGTTTGCCGTACCGACATACAACGAATCGCCCACCGATTTCATGGTACGAATACCGTAATTACCGGGATTGCCGAATCCGTCGATGGACACGGGAATCCAGTGGACTCCGTCATTGGTTTTGAACAAATCGAAGCCGGCGTGCATGAGATGTGTGAGGATACTGGGACTCATGTCCGTTTCGTCAGCACTAGGCACATCGAGATCCTCGAGAGGCGCACCGCTGAGCGCTTGTTGGAGAACCGGGAAATTTTGAATCAGCAAGGCCAGCAATGAAGCCTGATCCCATGTGCCTGCATACAGCCAACCGTCGTGGGTTTCCATCCACCAGAGGTACGCGTTCGTGAAGTGGTTGAATCCGGAATCGTAGCCGGAAACGGATTCAGGGCCGACCACAGTTTCCCATGAGTCATCGGGATAGATGCGGACGATATCGCTGCCTTTGAATCCCGTGCGCCGTTGCGGGTTAAAGCCGAAAAAGATGATGCTTCCAAAGTAGAGGTGACCATTGAAAATGCATGGCGATCCGGCAATGTCGTTGCGCATATCGGGCCCGCCATTATTCATGATACGCACTGGCGCGGCTTTATCCGGCCCCTCGCAGCGCCATATTTCGAACCCTGTTTCGTAGTTGGCAGTGCCTACGTAGAGATAGCCATTGAACGAGATTAGCGATTCGCAGCCGCGGTTTGCCGGGTTGCCAAAGCCGTCGCCGATAACCTGTACAAAATTCGACCCGTCGATGGATTTCCAAATCTGCCCGGGTAGGGGATCGCCCAGGGCGTCATTCGTAAGAGCCACGTATAGCGCGCCATTGTGCTCTGCCATCCAGCGTATGGACGGGCCGCCGCTGCTCCACACCGACTGCCATGTGCCCGGGTCTCCCGAGACCGAGCGCCACAGCGTCGGATTGCGGCCCATGGCCGCGGCATACAGATACGATTGTGCCACCCCATTTTTTGTGGCGGGCGTGAACCGCCGCATCATCCGGAATCCAATGGTCTGCGACGTACCCTCGGGGTCGGCATCTTTGTAGTCGAAAACGCGCTCCCAATGTGTTTCGCCCAAATCGGGGCGATACCGGCGAATTTCAGGGGGATGTATGGGTGCATCATTCAAGTCAAGGCCATACAGAATAACGCCGAAGTTGTAGAGAATCAGGTTGGCGATGTTGTTGCCGGTGCCGACGTACAGATAGCCTGTATCCGATCCCGGCGCGGTGTAGTGTTCCATCGCCCAGGCGTAATCGTTGTGATCTGCGTCATTGTCCGCTGGATCAAATCCGTTCACGTTAATTTTGACGAAATCCTTGCGCTGGAATCCACCCGAGCAATCCGGAATGGTAAATCCGACAAGAACCGGCATGGTCAAGATCGTCAGAATGCGCACGCATCTACACATCGATTCCCCCCGCTCTTACTCCTGGCCTTGTCCAGCGGCCGTGTGTAACGGATCCAAACAAACAGTACATTACCCTTGTACCCCCTTGAGGGGCAAAAAGAACGTGCCCCCGGTGCGTGGTTATTTGGCCGCGCCCGGATCCCAAATGGTGGCGGCAATGTATCGTTCCTTGTCCAAGCCGTCGTTGTAATAGTATGTCGAGACGACCTTACCGTCGGCTCTCTGCACACTCCGGGGATAGCCCAAGTCCCAACAACCGGCGTCGCTTCGCAAGATAATTTCATTCCCCCACGTCTTGCCGTTGTCGCTGCTTAGCTTGGCGCGGATTCCGTAGGGTTCGGACCGGTATCCGTACACCAGCGCAAGGCGTCCGTCGCGGAGCTTGGTAAGCGACGACGGGTTGCCCCAGTTTACGCCGGTACTCGCGATCTTCTCGCCATCCATGGTCCACGTAAGGCCGTTGTCGAGGCTTCGGTATGCGTCTATCCAGCATTCGTCGCCTTCTTTGCGGCGGATAGTGGTGTACACTTCGTTGTCCGAGACCCGCACGCTGGCGGGCATAATGCTGAAACCGGTTGGCTCGGGGCATACCCAGTTCACCCAATTCCACGAAACGCCACCATCCGTCGTGCGCGCGCAGAAAACACGTCCTTCGTCCCGATCCGGTTTTTCCGCGGTGAGGAATGCCAGAATCTCCGCAGAGCCCGACACGAGATAATCCGTACGTGCCATAATTCGGGTTTGGTCGAACATGGGAAACGCATAGGGTCCCTCCCACGTTTTGCAGCGGTCGTAGGAATAGTAGATGCGTGGGCTTGCGCCTCGCTTGTTGTTCATTCGAATACGCATTGCAAAATCGGGATGAGCAAAATCGGCGGGTGCTGTCTGTGGTACCGGATCTTTTTCACCGCCGTTGTCGTCGAGGAACGTGGGGATTTCCAAGGTCCATGTCTTGCCGCCGTCAAGGCTTCGCGCAAACCGCGGCAGGCTGGGCTTGGCCGGGTCTTGAGCATGTTCGTCTTTATCAAAGAACTTGAAATAGCCCTGCATGAATCCCACGACAATTTCGTTACCCCAATTCCACATCCCGTTGTTGGCCGGCCACCCGGCGAATCGTCCGTCTTCTTTATAAACGATGGCGTTCTCCACGTGGACAGCCTGCGCAAGGGCGACGGCGGTCCCTCCTGCAATAAAGGTCAATACACAACACAATCCACGGAACATGGCGCTACTCCTGTTTTGCAGCAACAACGATTTGATTCAGCTCAACCTGCATACGGATTACCCGGCAATTCACCCCTTATTTCAACTTGCCTTTTGACAGCACAAAACTGGTCAACTCCTGGGACTGGAAGAATTCGTGGCAAACCTGATGCCCTTTACCCTGCACAAGAATCATGCGGGCATTGCCGCCTGCCGCGTTAATCCTTTCCACCAACAAGGCGGAATTCTTCTCCACCGGAACCACCTGATCCACGTCGCCGTGAATATAGAGCAGGGGTATGTTGGCTTGCGCGATGGAGCGGACGCGTTCAACGGGATTGTACGATTTCAGTTGTTCTTGCAGTTGTTGTGGAGTGAGTTTGTAGGCCGGTGCGGCTTTTTCGATTCCCGGATAACTCTCCAGGTTGCAGACCGGATAGATTCCGGCAATGCACTGCACCTTTTCCGCATTTTCCGCGGCCCAATTGAATAGCATCAGTCCGCCGCGGCTTTGCGCCAACAAACACGGCTTTTCGTCCAGACCGTAGGTCTTTCGAACATACTCGTAATAGGCGGTATACCGAGCGACGCCATCGGGATTTCCGTACGACTCCCCCACTTCCACACCGCCGATGGCAAAACCGGCATCGAGCCATTGCCTCGCCATCCACGTGTGGCTGTCATCGGGGTGTCCGCCAATAAATGTAGGGGCATACCAAATCCATGGTTTTGAGCCGTCGTCGGCCGGTTTTGTGGGCAGGACAAGAAAGGCCTTGCTTTCGCCGACGACAAAGTCGATACGCCTTGCATCGAATTGGACCGACTCACGATCTGGAGCCGCGAAGGCGGCGACTTGGCCCAGCAAGCAAAGGTTAACCAGTATCAGAGACAATCGGCGCATGGCACTATCCTCGCTTTCATTGCAGGAGTGTACCATGCTGGGGCGGATTCAGCTACGGTCTTGGCTGGCGGGCGCTGGAATGGGCCTCGATTTACGCTTGACCGCGTGAGCGCCGGGTTTCGCGCGGTTGATTATTCGAATGTCTTCGGGCACAAGTTGCCTCTTTAAGCCTGCGAGGCCTCCCGCCATGAGTACAAAGATGGGGTTGAACATGTTGTTCATCGTATTATCGAGCATCCACAGCACGATGAGGATGGAGAACAGTACTGCGGGGGCCGCATTCGGATGTGTCCAGTACTTTGGCGGGATGCGAAATCGAAGCAGCAGCGCAGGCAAGAGCATGGCAAGATTGAACGAAAGCAAGCCGACCATGCCGGTTGTGCCCAGATAGATTACCCACGAACTGTCGGTCACGAATTCCTTGCCCCATTCGTCGTCAACCCTGGACCGGCCCCAGCCCCCCCATCCGAAGACGAGTTGTTGCCGCCCGCGCGCACTGAGTATGTTTTCGTTGAACAGTCGGTACGCGAGTGATTCAGCTCGTTCAGGTCCAAATACGGCATTGGACACACGCACCAACTCCTGCCCGTCCCACCATCCCAAGGCGCGGACAACAACGTAAGCGACGATGACGAGCGAAAGCAGCGGCACGACATACCATGCTCGGAACCATTTTACGGCCAACATAGCACCGATGCCTGTAAGCATCAACACAATTGCGAAGGTGGATTTGCAGAGCACGGTGATGGCGAACAATAACGCGACCACGGTCCACATGGGCCAACGGATGTTTCGCAGTTTGTGCCCAATTGTAAAAGAAGGCGCGTAATCCACGATCTTAATGCCGGCCATTTGCCAAAACATGAAGGCGCACAGGGTCGCGGCCGTCATCCACATGCCCACCATCAGGCCGTGTTCGAGAAACACCATGGGCCGCCAGCCGCCGTATCGCATGGTTTGAAGAAAGGAGTGTTGCATGAATCCGTACACGATGTTATGCAACTGAGGACTCATGCGCAACTCAAAGAGCAAGAGCGGCACATAAACCAAGCCCCCTAAGACTATTCCGATGGCGAGTTCGCGCATACCTTTCAGCTCGGAGAAGTAGAGTCTGCCGATAAAATAGGGGAATGCCCAATGAAATAACTGGTTTCGAACCTCTGAAAAGCCGTCGTACAATCCCAATCCGTTGTACACGGATGCAAACAAGGGTGCGAGGCAGAAAACCGCCATGGGGATGTCGACCCAATTCGGCCGGAACGTGAGGACACGATTTACGTCGAAAAAGAGCGTAGCCAGGAAAATGAGCAGACAGGTTGCGGTGACCTTGTCGAGGTCGACAAAGCCTTCGAACTCATACTTGGCGACCGGCAAGAAAAGCCATGCAAAGATAAAACCGACGATCACGGCGCGGCGTGAAGGGAATACGACGAATAAAAGCAATAGGACGGGCACCCACCCGAGAAACGCCAATAGAACTTGAATTCCATAGTCGTTGTTCATGCGGGCGCCTCCAAGGCAACACTTCCTCTTTTCTTCATTGCGTGGCGCAATGCAGATTCAAACAAGGCGGTCGCATTGATCCACGTGTAGCGTTTCGCAGTTTCCACGGCCGCATCCGACATTGTCCGCCATTCGGAATCGGACATACGGTGCACGCGCATCATGGCATCAGCCATAGTGGCCGCATCCTCTCTGCTCACCAGTATGCCTCCGCCATGCCCAATCAACTCAGGCGCCGCCCCTTCGGGGGTTCCAATTACCGGTGTGCGGCATGCCATGGCTTCCAGTATGGGGAGTCCGAAGCCCTCGCTTCTGCTGGAGAAGAGCCACGCGTCGCACGATGTGTAGATGTCCCGAATGCCTTGTTGGGATGGGGTCACGTGATAAGACACGAAATCCGGCAATGGCAACTCGGCTACCGGTGGGCGGCCGCCAAAGGCCATTACCCGCAGTTCGCTCACGGTGGAACGCACGCGATCGATGGCGGCGAGCGCAATGTCACAACCCTTGAAGGCCACCTCGGAATACATAAAGCCTACCGTAAAATGCGGTTGCTTGCCGCGCACGGGCGCGTGGAAGACCTCCATGTCAACGCTATTGGGAACAAGGGAGACATCGGCATCCCCGAATTCGCTTGCGGCGATATCGGCAAGCCACTTTGCCACGACAATCTTGTGCATAGGCAATTTCCACGTGGCCTTGACCCGGTCTATTGGCAACCACGGATGCACTTCATAGTGTTGCAGGAAATAGATGGGAATGCCTTTGGATGCTGGAAAGCGCGCGATCCATTCCGCCGTCTCCCACCATGTGCAGATAATCACGTCCGCATCGGGCACGTCGGCCGGCGTCACCGGCCTGTATCGGTCGAGTTCCAGCCTTGTCACGCGGGTCTGATCCAGGTGAGATTCCAGGATACGCGGAACTACAGGCCACCCTTTGCCGTTCTTGAAGGAACGCAAACGTTCTCTCAGGGTTGGCTGTTCGTTCGGCGGGTATACAACGGTGACGATGTGCCCCAGTTGGCGCAGGCGTTCGGCGTAAATGGCAACGACGCGCACTCCGCCGGACAGATTCGGCGGCGGAATCACGAATGTGATTCGCAATGGCGACGTATGTGTTTTCAATGCTGTCATTTACCAATCACCGTGTTAAGAAGAATCCCAATCCGATGAGTGAACCGGCCCCGGCGAATCCGGCGGCATCCAGTGCTGGCATCCACACCCGGTATTTGTAGACGCTTGCGGCAAGGAGCGGATAGTTTAAGTACCCTGCAATAGCCACTCCCGCCAGGATTCCCGCGAAGCCACCGGTACGCTCGCCAATCAGCATGGCGGCGACGATGAATACCGTTTGTGTCCCCTGGAGCAGCATATAGCGGTAGGAATCACCTGCCGCCAGCAGTGCTGGATTTAGTGTGCCTGAAATGGCGGAGACAATCCCTCCCGCGGCCAGAATCTGAAGCATCCAACCGGCGGCATGCACATGGGCCGGAAAAATGAGCCGTACTATCCAGTCGCCCCACACCGTCAGCACACACAGAGGCGGCAACACGATGAGCATAAGCACGGCTCGAACGCGGAAAATCTTTGGCCGGAACACTTCCGGGGCATCTCCCATCACCCGCGTGTACACGGGGAACAGCACACGGCTGGAGATTTGGTACACGGCCTGAATCACGGCCTGCGCAATCATGGCCGCGACAAAGTACACGCCAAACTCGGCCATGGCGAGATATTTTCCAAGAATCATGGAATCCACGCGGCTCACCACATATCCGAGCACCGTGCTGATGAAGATCCACCGCCCGAATCCGATCATCTCCCGGCTAAGCTCCCGGTCAAACTGAAACCGGTTCGGAGGACCCGGGCATAATACGTGACTTACCGCCGTCTTTATTACCGCCGCCATTGCGCCCCCGATCACCAGCGCCCAGACATTCCGAAACCACCACGCCAACAGCAGGGTGCACACGATGCCAGCGGCCTGAGACCCGATGTTTATTGCGGCCAGCACTCCCATCCTCAATTGCCTGTTCATCAGGTCCAGCTTGGTGGAATCGAAAGCGCTCACCAGCGCGGCGAGGGCGGCCACGGGAAGGAGTTGTAACAGCATTGGTTCGTTGTAGAACCTGGCCACAGGCCAGGTGATTGCGAGCGCTGCAACGAACAATGCAAGCCCGCGTGTAATCTGCAACACCCAAGCAGTATTCAGAAAGCGCGGATCTTCCCCGCGTTTGTTTTGAATAATGCTCGGCCCCGTTCCTATATCGGAGAACATGACGAGACCCTGCATAACGATGCTGACAATAAACATGAGTCCAAAGGCGTCGGTCTGTGTGATTAACTGAAGCAACAACCAATTGCTTACAAACCGCAGTCCTTGACTTACACCATATTCCAGCAACGTCCAGGTGGATCCGGAAATGGTCAGCCGCCGGAGCGAACCGGCGTCTTCCGATACGGGAGCACTTGGCGTGATTGCCGCTTCGGATGTATCGGTGCCGTACGTCATACCTGGTTCACGTTCGCCTGCATCACGGGTTACTCAGCAGAGCGTCGGCTTCGGCCCGACGAGGAAACTCAAGCCCCAATTGTTCCGCGTAAGCGATTGCGAGCCGAACTTGGCTCTTACCTTCGTCAACCGCGTTTTGTGCGATGAGTGCCTGACCAAAATCGAGCAGAAGCGTGGGATCTCCCGGGCGAGCCTGGAGCGCAATACCCAACTCTTTCTTACCTTGTTCAATGTCTCCCGCCTTCAAATGCGCGAGGCCAAGCGTATGCAACACCTGCGGGTTCGCACCCAGCGTGTCCGCGGCGGCTTGCGCCAACGCCACCGCTTCAGCGGGATCACCTCCCGACTGCAGCAAAGTGTACGCGAGGTTGTTGGAAACAACCGGATCGTCTGGGTAGATTTCCAGCAGGTTTTTCAACACCTGCGTAAGGGCGCTGGCGTCGGAGCGGGTGCTCATCACATCCGCAAGGCGGCGCCACGCGGGCCCATACTGAGGCGCTATCGCAACGGCTTTTCGCAACGCCTTTTCTTCTTCGTCGATATTGGCGATGGATCGGAATACGGCGGCCATTCCCACCCATGCGGCGGGCATATCCGGATATCGCTCCGTGTAGGTGGCGGCGACCGACTGCCGATCCTGAAGTTGCGCGTTGTCAGCCACTGTTGACAGCAGCAACGCCACCAGTGCGGGTTGTCCCGGCAAAGCTTCATCGGCCTTCTGAAACGCATTCATGGCTTGATCGTTGAACCGTGCGAAACGAAGTGCCAGCCCGAACATGTACTGGTGCAGGGCATCTGGCTGAGCCCGCAGTGCGTCGGCAAGTAACTTCGACTCGTCGTCTGCGAGGGCGTCATCGGCTTTTGAGCATGCCACTCGCGCGACCGCCACGCTTGGTTCATTGGACTTTACCAAATCGAGCACACTGGCGATTTCGTCGTTTCTCTGCAATTTCAAGAGTGCGGCCGCGAGCAGCAGATTGCTGGCGGCATCGCGCTCGACGGCGGGCACGCTTTCCAGCGTTCTTGCCGCCGGATCCCACCCGGACTCGAGGGCATCGGCCATGGCCGTCAATCGTTGGGCCGCCGCAACAGCGGCCGGAGGGGCAGCCACTTCAGCGAGTTGCGTTTTGGCTGCCTGGATGTTGCCCAGGGCCAAGTTCGCTTCCGCCAGCGCAAGCTTCAGCATCACGTTATCGGGTTGGTCTCTCAGTCCGCTTTCCAACACCTGAATGGCCACTTGTCCTTCGCCGTCGCGCAAATAGACTTGTGCCAGATTTACTCGAGCGGACACGGCCTGTGGAAACACGGCAAACGTAGCTTCCGCGGATTGCCGTGCGTCTGCGTTGAATCCGGAATCCTGCAAGGCGTGAAACAGAAGTTCGCGCGCTTCCAGATTATCCGGATGCCTCACGATAAGCTGTTGAAGCACATGGGCCGCGAACTGCGTCATTCCCGCGGCACGATACATTCCGGCGACGTTGTACAGGGCGACGGCGTCGTCCGGGTTGGCCTTGGCGCATTCTGCGAACCGGTCAAGAGCGCGGGCACGCGCGCCAATAAGAGCATAGGCGAACCCCTCTGCATTTAGTTTCATGACCGTTCGGAATTTATCGGACTCTTGCCAGTTGTCCAGAAACGCCACGAGAGTTTCGGAGTCGCCTTTCTGAATTTCATCCACGTATTGCTTCACTTTGGAGTCCGCAGGCAAGGTGGCCGCCAACGCATTGGCCTTCGATCGATTCCGGAAGAAAACGGCGGCCAATGTTTGCGCTTCCCGTGCACTGGAATCGTTCGCGCCATCAGCAGCAAGCACCAGATCGCGGATCCGTCCCGATTGCCATAAGGCTTGCCACTCCGGACTAGTGCCTGCCTGAGGTGTTGCCGGGTCCTGTATTGGAGATCGGCCTTGTTGTGCGGCGGCCAATTGGGTGGCAACTTCAGGCACATCGGGGAGCGCTGCCGCCGCAATCTGAAGACATTCGAGTGCATGCGCGTAGTCGCCTTTCGCAACGAGACAAACGCCCATGACGTAGTTGGCCCAGGGCGATTCCGGTGTCTTTTCCAGCACGGGATGGGCGGTTTGTTCGGCTTCCTCTATCTTTCCGGCAGCGACTAATCCCCGCGCAAGCGCCAATTTCAAGTTGTCGTCCGCCGGACGTTGGGTGACCATCTGGTGCAGTTGTTTCAACAGATCGTCAATGCGGTTCTGTCGTTGGTAAATATCGACAAGCATCATCCGCGCGTAGATTGCTTGCGGCCCATCCGTCTCCAGAATGGGCATCAATTCCGTTTCTGCCTCGCCGTATTTGGCGTCCTTGGCCAACGCGGATGCAACGGCCATTCGAACGTTTTGAGACTCTGGATAAGTTGTCTTTAATTCCTTTAGGAGTACGATAGCGTCCGCATCTCGTTGCGTCTCGCGAAACACGTGTGCCAAGAGCAAGCCTCCGCGCTCTGCATCGGTTTTCTGCAAGTCTCTGGCGATGGTTTCCGCCGAGCCGCTTTCGCCTAGTTTCAGCATGAGTTGCACGGCCTCGGCAAATGCCACTTCGGGTGGCGTGGGGCCGGCTATCACAGTCTGGTAAATGGGCGCGGCCTTTTCGGGTTGACCCATCGCGCGCAAGCTGCGCGCCTGCCCCAACTGAGCGGCAGTATTGGATTCTTCCAGTGCAAGCGCCTTTTCGTACATCGCCAATGCTTCCGCCGGCTTGTTCAGGCGCAACAGGGTGTCTCCCTGATCGGTGTATTGTTGGCTTCTTCTTCCACTACACCCTCCCGCGGCAATCAGGATGAGCAACGCCATGACCATGTAAAGAGAACGGGCCTCGCGGAGGCACGATGTATTTGTAATCACGTTGGAACTCCTTCCTAAGGGAGCGCGTTGCGCACCACCGGGGCCACTTTCGCACCGAAATCGCTTAGCGCTGAAAAGGCCGCCTCTTCACCATCTGGACCTATCA
Organism: Candidatus Hydrogenedentota bacterium; assembly: GCA_045863295.1. GTDB lineage: Bacteria > Hydrogenedentota > Hydrogenedentia > Hydrogenedentales > SLHB01 > BTWA01. Next base: position 16,730 of record BTWA01000014.1, on the reverse strand, counting down.
CCGTGGTCAATTTGATCATGGACGACGAACGGGAACCCATCAGTATCTGGTTCTTCGCCCAGTATGCCGCATTCATGAAGAAGTTCCCGGTCATGACATCACCGGTCTTAAACCAATACAGGACGGCTTCGGTGCTTTCGCCTTTGACCAACACGAGCCTTCGCGCGTTGAAACTCAGCCCAATGGGCACCAGTTCCTGTTCCCGAATCTCCCATCCATCTCCGACCAGACATACCTCGGGAAAGTGCAAACTTCTGCGCGTGGTGCCCGCGTGTACGACGGTCAGCTGTACCGGACGTCCGCGCGGCGAGGTGTAGTTGCGAATCAGAATCGTGCTGGTTTCTAGCAAAGCTTTCGTGTACTCATCTATCTCGATATCCGATCCCAACTGCTTATAGTCAACAATTTGGTTCGGCAAGTTAAGGGTATTCTGTTCGGGAGCGGCTTTCGCTGCCTGTGCGTGACTCAGCACGAGCGCTAGGTGAATTGTAGCGACAAGTGTCATCGTCGCGCCTGCTACAAGCACCGGTCTCACGGAGGGGGTTGCCACGTCTGGCCCGGTCGAATCGGAACTTGCTGCTGCCGTATCTTTCGCGGCAGCCCATCTTCTGAGCGGCACTTCCAGCATGAAAAAGAGGGTCATGGCCACGGCAAAAATCAGAATCCCAGAGTAATCGTGCACCTTTCCGGCGGCCACTTCGCTACCGTAAAAATATCCGACTACACACAGAAAGAAAATGCGGACGATGTTGGCCGCCACGGCAATGGGTCCCGCCATCAGCAGTAGTGCGATTCGCGCCCACCAGCGCACTGGACTGATGTAGGCCACAAGCGCGCCAAGCGCTAGCAGAGCGATCAGGGATCTAAGGCCGCCGCAAACCTCGCCCACGAGAAGAAAATCGTCTCTGAAGTGGATGTAGGATCCCTCTTGCACCATCGGTAGCGTGAGCAGATTCGCCAGATCCACCGCACTCGATGCGGCGATCAATTTCAGCTTCAGCGCGACGCTCTGCGTGAGCGAAGGCGGAATTGGAATCATGAAAAACAAAAAGGTAATCGGAAACCAGAGCACACGAGTACGAGCCTTACCCATCGAAGCGATGCAAACGCCAGCCGTCATTGGCAGAATTGATAAATGACCAAGGACCGTAAATCCGAGAAAATCTCCGAGCAAGAGCAGTATCGAGGCACCGGCAATCCATACAATTCCCGAAGGAGAGGGGGTGCTGGGAATCGCCGAAATTTTTTTGCGCTCCCGCCAGACAAAGAAGAAGCTGATGATCGGGACGAAGAACCCATGTGAATAGTAGGAATCCACAAGCTTCCAGTTTACGTATAGCGATTGCGCCGCATTCCAGTACAATACAACGAGAAGAAGAAAAAGAGCGGCGGACAATATCAGATAGCGTGGAATCCCGGCAGCCATCGCCGGTTCTCCGTCCTGCGGCGGCTTGTTCAGCGTTTCGGAAGCGGCGCCGGTTGCCATTCAATCACCCTTCCACGCCAAGGGCTTTGGCGAGTCGATCAAGGCGGCCCTTGTTCAGGAATTGTCCTTGCTTGAATTTTTCACGGGCCGCGTTGAAATGGTTGAGCGCATCCTGCCGCCGCCCTTTTGCCAGGAAACATTCGGCCATACCCAAATCCACGGCGGCCGACGGATCTCGCAAAGCCGCCACGAATTCCAAATCGTGCAAAGCCTTGTCGCAATCATTCAAGGATGTGTACAGGAGTCCTCGGGTCGCGCGGAATTCGGGCCTCGGATCGATAATCAGGGCGGCATCTACCAGTGCCAACGCCTCCTCATTGCGGTTCATGTCCGCGTAAAGCAGGGCCTTGACGTGAAGAATGTCTTCGTCATCGGGGTTACTGTTGAGGTAGCGGTCGCACAGGCTCAATGCGTCCGTCTCATTGCCTTGCTTTAGCCGGACCTGAATCATGTCGCGCAAAGCAGGCACGTATCCCGGATCGGCCAACAGTGCCCGCGTCAAAGCCGACGACGCAAACTCCAATGACGTTGCATCCGGTTTCCCGCGATAGAACGATGCGAGCATCACCCAAGCCTCTGGGTTGTTCGCGTTTGATTCCGAGAATGACTTCAAGATCGATTCCGCTTCGTCCAGCCTATTCTGCCGAACAAGGAGGGTCGCAAGATTGCGAACCGCTTCGACATCGTCCGGCGCGAGAGAGAGCCTTTCGCGCAGGATCTGCTCGGCTTCGCCGGCAGGTTTGGATGCGAGAGCGACGCGCCCCTGGGCCGATTGCAGCAATGGGTTTTCCGGCGGAAGTACAGCCGTCAGGCGGTCAAGCAGGCCTTCTGCAATTTCAAGCCTGGCGCTGTCCGTCATCAGCCTGATCATTGCCGCAAGCGCCTGAGGGTGATTTGGGTTTGCGGATAGAATGCGCGAAATAAGTCGTTCCGCCTGGCGGAACTGGCCCATTTCCGCCTGCAGATTGGCCAGGCGCAACTCGGCAATATCGCCTCCGGACGCCCTGCTTGCCTTGGTCGCGTAGCGCAGGGCCTCGGTCTTTTTGCCGTTGTTTTCCTCAATTTGAGACAGTCCGAGCAACGATGACACACTGGAGGGACTGTCTGCGAGAGCCGCTTCGAAAAGCGTGCGTGCTTCTTCCGTCCGGGGAGGCACATTTCGAATCGCAATCCATCCTTTAATACTGTTCATCGTTGATTTAGAGGTGCCTGCAGAGGCCAGAACTGGCATCATCGCATCGGCAGTGTCAGCGGCCCCTGCCGCATCAATCATCATCAAATTAAGAAGCTGATCGAGTATCGATTCATGCACTTGATCCGCTTGATCATCGCGTAGACCACTCGTATCAATGCGTTTCAACACGTTAACGGCTTCGGCGGACTGGCCCACTTGCGCCATCAGTTCTGCCCGTTCCAGCTCGATCTCAGCGCGTTGCATGTCGGAAGCAGACAGCCGCGATGCGGCATCCAACGTTTCGAGCGCCATCCCGGAACGGCCGCGTCTCAAGAAGAAGCTCGTCCAGTCCAGCACGGCTTGAAGCGAGGAGACGTTTCCGGAGAGGACCGTATCCCGTATGGATCTTGCGGTCGATTCGTCATTCTTCGCGAGTGCTACTTCGGCCTGAGCCATATGGAGTTCCTCAGCGGGCACACCCGACTTTGCCGCGAGGTCGAGTGCATTCGTCGCACCCTCGGTGTTTCCTCGCCGGAGGAGCAATTCGGCAGTGACTGTATAGGCCGGAGCATAGCGGGGGTCTCTTTCCGTTGCTCGCACCAGCAGGTTCTGTATTGCAGCCGCATGCGTTTCCAGCATTTGTTCGTCCACAGCGGCATCCATCAATGCACGGGCCAGCGCAACGAGCCTCTGGCTGGAGGCGAGTGAATCCGTCAACATGGCTTTCGCCTGGGCCGCCAGATCAGGCAGAGAATATTTCTCGCCGAATTGCCTGGCTAGATACAAGCGTGCTCTCTGATCACCAGGGTTTTGCTCAAGGTAACTCTCCAGTTCCACGCGGCCAAGGTCAATCTTCCCTGCTTCGATATAGGCCACGGCCAGAGCGAAACGGCCCAGGGCGAATTCGGGTCTCAATTCGATAACGGGCGCGAGTGTTTCAATGGCCTTTCCGGCATCGCCGTTGGCAAGTTGTTCGCGGGCGGCGAAGTAGTCCTTGATCACCAAATTCTCGGGGAATGCCGATTCAAAACGGGCTGCTTCTGAATTGGCTTCGTCAATACGCTTTACTTCATAGAGATAGTCAATCAAGGTGAGTATCAAGTAGGAGTCGTCCAATTGTCTGATGGGATCGAGGGATCGAAGTGTATCAATCGCCGCATTCACGTCACCTTCCAAGTATTGAAGGTTGGCTATGAAAAGATGGCCCTCGCTATACTCCGGGTCCACCTGTACCGCCTGCTGAGCGACGGCCACCGCTTCGGGATACTTTTGATTCAGCATCAGCGCATGTGCCCGGGCCATCAATACAAACGGATCACCGGGCGCTATGGACTCTGCCTGGGCAAGTTGCTGGTTCACCAATTCCCAATCGCGGGTGCGTGCCAGAAAACGCGCGTATCCTATGTGAATGCGCGCGTTGTCCGGTTGTTCCTCCAGTGCGTGCACATATACTTGCGAGGCAATGCGTTCGTCGCCCCGGTCACGCAGTAACGACGCCAATCCGTTGTAGACCTCTGCAATCGTCGTATTTTCACCGGCAAGCGCCTGGTAGGCGCGGATGGCCTCGTCGTTGCGATTCATTTTTTGCAACGCTTGCGCCACCCAGTACCGGTATTGGTGATTGGCTTCGTCGCGTTTGAGCCATTCGGTCGCGTAATACTCGATGCTGCTCCACTCGCCGAGTTTGCTGTAAATGCTGTAAAGCTCCGCCCGAACCGCATCGTCATCTGGCTGGAATCCAAGGATTTCCTGATACGCCGTCGCGGCTTCGCGCATCGCGGCGGTTCGATTCTCCACCACGTGCATGCAGGCATCGGCAAACTTTCGCAGCAACACCACATTTCCGCGGTCCTGCGGGATGTAGTTACGGTAGTTGTCGCGCGCCTCGTTCCAATTTCCCTGGTCGTAGGCGGATTCCGCGGCGGCGAGCCATCGGGCGTCACGCTGCTGATAGTAGACAAAAACGCCTAATGCGCCCAGCGCGCCGGCAAGTGCCAACCCGGCCAGCGCGAGAAATACGTATGTCCAAATGCCGCGTTTCATAGGAATGAGACCAAATCACTTCGATTATGCGGTTTGCGTACCACGAGACCGGAATCGGGCCAGAAGTTCACGGAAAAACAGGACAAAAATGTAGGGGTCTTCCAGCAAATACCGGCGCCACAATCGCTTGGGCTCCTGGCATAAGCGCCAAAACCATTCCAACCCATACTGCTGCATCCAATAAGGCGCGCGGCGAATCCGACCGGATACAAAATCAAAGGAACCGCCAATGCCCAGCATTACCGGCACCCCGCACGCCTCCATATTCTCTACCATCCATCTCTCTTGCTTGGGTGCGCCGAGCCCTACAAAACATATGTCTGGCGCAGCCGCGCGAACGTGTGCCACCGCATCGGCATTGGCGGCAGGGTCAAGGTGAAACCCCCAGGCCGGACATTGTGTACCCGCGACGCGCAATCCTGGGAATTCCTGCTGCAACTTTTGGCCCGATTCCTCGGCGGCACCTTTAGGCCCACCAAACAGATAGATCGAATATCCCTTGCGGGCCGCCCATTCCGACAACATGGGCACAAGGTCGGAACCGCTGAGCTTTTGTTTTAGTGGCTTACCCAGAATTCTGGACATCCAAACCACGGGGGTACCATCGACCAGAATCAGCCATGCCTTTGCATAGGATTCGAGGAATGCGGGATCCCGGTGCAGCTTTACGATATGGTCCACGTTCGGCGTTGTAATGAAACCAGGAACGCGCGATTGTATACGCTCTTCTATCAATTCACACACTTGTTCGAAGTCAACGTTGTTGAACGTGATACCAAAAAGCGGTACGAGGTCCAGTGATGTTGGGGAAGCAATCATTGGGTCTGCGGATTCCTCAATTGGCAAACCCGCGACTCATTAGAATCGGGTCTGTCCGCGTTAACGTCATAACTTTTCCTCGTTCCCAGACTTCGCCATGCAGGATTTTGCGAAGGCGCTCAATCCCATGGACCGCGTTTGGCCCGAGGTGCGCGATCACCATTGTTGGCTGGCCGATCGAAAAATGGATTAGAGCGTGGCACTTCTGGTTGCTCCTCCTCCATTTCAGGCATGTATGCCGACTCGTCCGGTTCCGTGTCCTCGGCGGATTCGACCACGGTATCGTCTATGGCCGGATCCGATCCCCAGACCGTCTCGCCATCGTCATCCACAAGCACGGGCGTTGCGTAGTGGGATTCCGGTTCGGGATCGGACTCATCGTCAAGCGTTTCCAACTCTCGCCTGGGTGGAAGATCGACCAGCATAATGGTATTGGATGGTGCAGGACCCGCACCACGAGACGGAAATCCCCTGCCCGAGCGGGGCGCTTCGGCCAGTAGTTCGTCACCGTATTGGTAAAACTGCTCCAGGTTTTCCTTCATATAGCCGCCGCGCGTGGGCAACACGCCGGTCAAGACAACGCCCATAAGATTCGCGCCCACGGATTGCAGGTCTGAAATCGTTCTTCTCAGCATGCCTATCGTGCTGTTGCGCACACCCGCCACAACGACCACCCCGTCCACCACCGGGGCCACCAACTTGCCGTCTGACATGAGCAGGACCGGCGGCGAGTCAATGATCACGTGCTCGAATGCCTCTTCGGCTTGCTCAAGAAACTCTACCATGTCTCGCGACGCCAGCTTTCCGATGATTTCTTGCGGCTGTAGACCGGGTCCAAGTATCGACAAATTGGGGAAGTTGGACGGACGAACCACGTCATTCGGTGCGACCTCGCCCGCAAATACCTCCGAAAGACCCGGACCCGGGTTCATGCCAAAAGCCTTTTCCACGCCGGGCCGTCGTGCGGAAATGTCGAGCAGTAACACGCGCCGGTTTGCCTGCGCCAGTACAATGGCCAGGTTCGTGGCCAACGTGGTTTTGCCATCGCCTCGCGAAGCACTGGTTACGAGACACGTATTGATTTCGGCCGAACCTTCCGGAGGATACACGATGCGGGTTAGTACGCGCCGGTATTCGTTGGCGGTCGTGGATCCTGGATACTCCGCCGCAATCAGCGCGGGCGATGCCCCTTTTGGAATGGAGTCCGCGCTCACGTGGGGTACTGATGCAAACAAGGGCAGGTCCGTAACGAAGCGGATGTCTTCCGCCGAATGCAAGTGCTGGTCAAACAATTCCATCAGGAACCCAAGGGCGAGCCCGCATGCGATGCCGAACAGAAAGCACAAGGCGACCACTTGAACGCGCTTGCGGTTGTTCGGGCGCTCGGGCGCATTTGCCGGTATGGTTTCCATAATGCTGGCCGGCGCCTGACTATCGGCGTTTCGCTCGCGAATGGATTGATCGATCTGCCGAAGTTCATTGGCAGTGGCCTGTTTCTCGACCACCATTTCGCGAACAATATCGTTTTCGTTTCGGGCCCCAATCGCCTCTTTTTGGTACTCCGTAATCCGAACTTCCATTTCGGCGACCCGCTTCCGGGCATCCTCGACGGTCGACGTGGCGGTCATGTGATCCAACCGGTACTGCTCCAGCGTCGATTGCAGAATATCCTTGCGGGCGCGAGTCTCTGACTCCGCGACTTGGCGCTGCATGGCGGCCACCTGATCTTGCTGTACCTTGACCTTGGGTTGATCGGGCAGGAAAGTATCCGCCACGCTTGCCAGCTTGGCTTCTTCAATGGCGAGTTGCCGTTTGAGCTCCATCACGGTGGGGTCCGTGGGTACACGTGCTTCCACACCGAACTCGTAAATCTTCTTTCCTGGGTTCGATGCATTCTCTTTCGACAGTTCTTCCAGGCGGGCTACCTTCGTTTGGAGTTCTTCCGCCCGCACTTCGGCGGTAGTCTGGTCTTGCAGTGATTTCGCGTAGTTGTCGTGATACGACCGTGATTCCGGATCGGCGCTGCCTTCATTGGAGAGCGGGAGCGTGCCCAGACTGTCACGGCGGGCCTGTATTTCCTTGGTAAGCCGGTCCAATTCACCGTCGAGGCGTTTTCGTTCGTCAATCAGCACTTGCGTGAGTTGCCCTTGCCGGCTTGCCTCCGCCGCCGTTGCGAGCTTTGTGTATTCCTTCACCGTTGCGTTAACCACGTTCAACGCGGTGGTACGGTCTTCCGATTGAAAAGAGATGTCCACATGTTGCGTGTTGGGAGTGTGAACGGCACTAATGTGCTTCATCAGGTATGCCGTCGGATCGGCTTGCTTTCCAATGATGGGAGACTTAAGCACTTCGGCATCCATGGCCACCCGGGCTTGTACGACGGCTCCGCGCATTTTGTTGGCTTCGGTTTCCACATAGGCCGTATAGTCGGTGATCACCTCCGCCTGACCGGATGGAAGCACGGACGGTCTCGTTGGGGAAAACTGGACTACCGCAGTTGCCATGTATTGAGGAGAAATCAGGAACCAGCCCGGTATCGCGAGTCCGAAGGAAACGGCGGCCGCAACGCCAATCATGTATTTGTAGCGCGTGTAGAACAGCCGTTTCAGGTTGATGGTTCGCTGAATGAAGCGGGCCTGGGCCTTTGACTGGAGACTCAAATCCGACATGAGTTCAGAAGACATGGCTCAGTTTCCTTGGTTCTGATCGTCTGCGGCCGGCAATGCGGGCGGCGTGGTGTTCAATAAGGTGCCCGCGACATCGCCGAGTCCCTGCAAGGTTTGAAGCGAATTCACAATCTGGTTGTCGCTGGTATTGTTGTCAAACAACAATTTGTTCCGGCGATCCGCGTAGTATGCATCGAACGCCTGGGTGTACAAGCTGAGAATCGGTGAAATGCTGCCTGTAAACCGGTTGATGAATTCTTCCAGACGCACAAGGTTCTTCCGGGGAATGTAAATCAAATCGCCCGGTTTAATGACCACGTCCTGGCCGGTCTTCAGGATTTCACGCGCGTCGATTAAAACAACCTCGCTGTCGGTTTCATTGATCTGGCGCATCAGGACCACGTGCTGCAACCGCGCTGTGCTGTCCACATGGCCTCCCGCCCTGCCGATGACTTTCAACAGGGTTTCGCCCTCGGCCAGGTTGTAGGCGCCGGGACCGCGCACTTCGCCAATAACAAAGACGAGGTTTACTCCTTCCGGCACGTACACGATGTCTCCGGGGTAAATCGGCGTGTCCGATGCGTGTGCGCCGCCGTCCGTCAGTCCGCGCAAGTCCAATTCAATCACTTCGCGCTGCCGCGGTCCGCGGCGAATGATGAATGCCTTGGTTAACGTGCCTTGCGAAGGAGCAAATGACTCTCCGCCGGATCGCTGGGAAACTCGCAGTCCGCCCGCAATGTTAATTGCATCCACCACAGTGGTTGGCCCTTGATAAGGAAACCGATCCTGCTTCAGGACGTCGCCCAGCACGGAATAGAATTTCCCCGTGGACGATCGGACCGTCAGCGCAATCTGTGGATCGCGAAAGACTTGGGAATACGCCGTCCGAATCGCCGACTCCGCATCGGTCCGCGTCAGACCTCCAACCGTAACGTCCTGGATCAGCGGCAGCGAGATAGACCCATCGTACAGCACGCGCACTTCCTCGCGCGTCAAGGAGGGATCGCTAAACGACTGAAACTGAAGGGTGTCACCCGGTGCGATGGTGTATTCCTGCTGCATGGCCGGCGGTTCGGCAAGCACGTCCGCCGACTGGCCTGGTTCCGGCCCGTTCGCCGCGAGTTTTGGCCCAGTATGCTTTGCTGGCGCGGGAAGCTGATGTAGATCCGTGGTCTCCATGACCACGCGCTCCACCACGGCGCTGTCGCCCTTTCGGCTGAAGTGGGAACGCTTCTTGATCACACCGTCTGCTATAGACTCGCCGGCGAATGTACACACCAGGAGAAGCGCCAATGCGCCGCATGACGTCCTGCGGCCGGCCGCGAGTCGATGGTTTGGACTGTGTCTCATCGGTGCCATCATCCCATTGTTTTCTTGCCAATGCCGTATGCTTCCATCCGGCGCAACAAGGAGCTATAGCTCACCTTCAACAGTTTTGCGGCCTTGCGGCGGTTCCAAAGCGTGTAGCGCAACGCGTCTTCAATCAGGTTTCGTTCGGTTTCTTCCACGGCCCGCTTGACGGCTTCTTTTAATGGCGTAAATTGCTTGCGTTCATCCTTGGGCTGTAATTTTCCTGCGGGGCCGTTGCTTACGTCTGGGGAGACTACGAATTCCGCCTGCATTGTGGCCGGGGATACGGTATCGGCCGCTGGAGCGGCCGTCTCGGGAGCGTCGTATAGCAAGTCATGTGGATTGGACGTGGCGGCAAACTTCCGCACCCGAGCCGCCAATTCCCGAATGTTACCTGGCCATTCCTGATCCTGCATCTTTTTGATCAACGCCTGCGCAATCGGTACGTAATCCATCCCCAGCCGCTGGCGGAAGTTGTAATTAAAGTGCTCCGCCAACAGCGGCAAGTCTTCCAGGCGATTGCGCAATGCCGGCATCTCAATGACCACTTCGCTCAGTCGATAATAGATGTCTTCGCGCATATGCCCATCGCCGACCGCACGTTCCAGGGGAATGTTTGTTGCGGCGATGACGCGTACATCGACTTGGACGGCCTGCACACCGCCAATCCGCAAAACGGGTTCGCCATCAAGAACTTGGAGCAGCTTGCCTTGTACGGTAGGCGAGGTTTCGGCGATTTCGTCAAGAAATATCGTACCAAGGTGGGCGAGTTCAAATCGGCCCGGCTTGGTCGTTCGTGCGCCTGTAAATGCCCCTCTTTCATATCCAAAAAGCTCACTTTCCAGGATGCTTTCCGGGATGGCAGGGCAGTTAACTTTAATGAACGGTTTCGAGTGCCGGGGTGAGTATCGGTGCAACAGGCGAGCTGCAATGTCTTTGCCGGTCCCACTTTCCCCGGTTACAAGCACCGTAAGGTTTGATTTAGCAAGCTTTTGTATTAAATCTCGGACTGCCTGGATCGCCTCGCTATGGCCAACCAGCGACTCATGAAGGGGCGATCGAATGGCGTCATCTGATTGCCAGTCCACTGCAGATTGAATTGCCATCATGTTCAGATCCAGTTACACGGTTGATCCTGCATCAACACGCCCTTGAGCACATCCGGCCGTGGGGCCGAGCCACGTAAATGATACCTTCCACCAAATAGCCTGTGTCACTTGCCACTCATACAGTATATTGTAGACAGAATATACAAAAAACGCAATACCCTTTTCCAAGAACTTTTGCAGTCGTGCGGCAGCCTATGTCAATTATGACACAATTGCATGCAATCCTGCTGAAAAACAGCGTTGACGTGAATGAACGGCAATGTTATGTCAACTCTGCTAAACGCTGGGGAGGTTACCGTTTGAGGGTTGGAGGCGAGGTCTGCCCGGGCACATTTTTTTCAGGCGGAGGCTGAGGCCGGTCCAAGAGTACAACCCTGCCATCCGCGGTGCAAACCGCGATCTCGCTTCTTCCGTTTCCATCCAGATCGGCGGCTATGGGTGAACCGATGGTTGAACCCAAGTTCATCTTCCACACCGTCTCGGGTACGCCGTTTTTGTCATGGATTGCATACAAATCCCCATGGCTGGTCCCGAAGACAAACTCAGGATTGCCATCGCCGTCCACGTCGTTAGCAATGACTTCCGACAAACTACCGCCTGTATCCATTTCCCATCGGGAGCGGCCCGTTTCGACATCCACGCAAACGAACCGTCCGTCTTGTCGGCCTTCTCCCATGAACCATGCGCCGGAAGGCAAGCGGATGAATCCCTCGCGTTTCGGTGCGTGTTCGCCGACCGCGGGAATTGAATGCCAAAGCGGTTGGGAGTGCAGCGTCATCACCGCCTGAAAATAATGGCCGGATACCAGCGCGACCCACGGCTCCTGTCCCCCATCGCGAGTCAGTATTGCAGGCAGGGTATAGAGACCCTGACAAGGCTGATTGAATATTTCGGGGGGAAATGCGGGTCCGAACAGCGGATTGCCCGTTGGGCCGTCGGCCACGCAGTAATAATCGGGGTTGGTGAAAACCAGGTCTTCTTTGCCGTCGGTGTTGAAATCGTACACAGACGCGAGGTTCACGCTGGCGCCCCAATACCGTTCAAGCCCCGGGGTCTCGCCCTTGTCCCACATGAGCGAACCCGTGGTGCCTTCAATCACCGCGCTTCGCACAATAGGCGTGCCCGCCCAAACGTACAGGTCCGGAGTGCTTTTTCCTGTGAAGTGACCGGTTCGCAGATACGCCTGCCTGGGTTGGGGAAGGCCTGGGCGGCCGGCAGCCGGAAACTCGCATTTCCAGAGTGTCGCGTTCCCCTGTGATGGGCACACCACTTCGATGATCGGATCGTGGGAGGGATCCACCGAACAGGTGGCCAAATCCAAAGCCCCGTCGCCATTGAAATCGGCAAGCGCCGGCAGCGCTGACGAAGTAAACTCCGCCACCTGCACGAACGAACTCTTGTCCAGAGAAAGTACGCGCAGCAGAGGCTCGCTCCACAGCAGCAATTCGTTCCGGGCATCGCCCACAAGATTGGCCGCGAGTAAAGTGGGCATGGGAGGCCCCAGGGATTCCGGGATTGCCGCGAACTCGATTCGCTTGGCTTGTTTTTGATTGGATCGTTCCCAAGGAGAAAGGATGAAGGACTTGGACTCGGAGGCATACGTAATCGCGAACACGGCCCCCTGTGACTCGACGCAAAGCGGTGCGTTGGCTTTTGGAGAGACGGCAACGCAGGACGGTTCAGACCAACGTTGCTGCACGCCCCCTTCAACGCACTCGTAGATGGCTGCCCCTTCCTGCGCAGTGCGTGTAGGATCATGTGTCATGTTGCCTAGAATTTCCGCATCGCCGTCGCCATCCACATCGTGGAGAGCAACCGCCGCAAAATTGGGCACTCTATACCGCAGTTCGCCGGACACGGCGTCGTAGATCCGGGTGAGCCACGCGCTCTCATCTTCTGCGTTATACATGGACACGACAATTTCCAGGCCGTCATTGTCATCGCAGTCGGCATAAGCGGGCACTGGATACACCGAAGCTACTTTGCCCGTGGTTACACTTTCCGCCCAGCCCTGATGCCAGGCTTTCTCAAATGCCCCCCCTCTGTTTAGCAGCACTTCATGGTGTAGGGCGAACGTGCCAATACAAAGAAAATCGTCCAGCCCGTCCCTGTTTAAGTCCACAAACTCTGTCAGACCATAACTGCGAACGTTGGCGGGGGCTACGTCCCATTTTGCGAAGTGTTTCATGGCGCCGCTGACGGCATCCAATACCCACATGCGGCTGTGCGACTGCACCACCAGGTCGCGCACACCGTCGCCTTCGAGGTCGGTCTGATGAAATGTGGGAAAACAGGTGTACTCGGAGAATTCATAGCGCCACCTCCCGGAGAGCACGTTGGCGCCGTCCGCATACTCGAACAGGGTTATGTAGCCGTTATCCTTGTCCGGGGGGTATCCCATCATGATGACCACGATCTGTTCGTCGATCCGATTGGGAAGGTACGATCCTGCGTATGCGTACCATTGGTAGGACATCGGATCCACGTCGTATCGCCAAATCAATTCTCCGGTATTCAATGAGACCAGCGCTGCCGCGCCATACGGAGGCGTGGGCCTTCCCGCCTGCAGCAGCACTTCCGTCGATCCATCCTTGTTCAAATCGCGAACGGCGATAATTTGCTCAAAGTTGAGTCCCGCTGGGTGGCACGTCCAACGCGCTGTGCCTTCGGTTGTGTAGCAGGTCAGCGCACCGTTTACCAGACAAAGTCCAACGGCATCTCCTCCGGGCAATTCCGCGCGCACAATTGGTGGTTTTGTTCGCCCCAAGTCGAACGTGGCGTCTATAAGTGGGGACTCGCTCAAGTTGCCCGGTAAAGGCTGAAAGGCGGTCAGATGCGGGTTGTGGCGTTCTTCGATCCATTGCCCCTGAGAAGTGGTGCACCGACAGCAGAATGTGAAGAGAAGGCAGGATATGAAAGCGAGCGTGAACCGCGAATTTTTTTTCATGGCGATCTTTATACCGCAATCCGGGGATTCGTAGCGAACACGGCGTATCGCAAAAAAGAACCTGTGTGTTCGCTATTTTGGCTACTTATTAGACATTCCATGCGTGACTGTACAAAGGCTGAACAGCGCCTTTCAGGGTAAGTGTAAAAATTTGCAACATATTGGAAATAAAAGACTTATTGACTTTTTCCTGTATGCACTGTATCATTGTGAATAGGACAGCACACACGACCAGGCGGGTGATACTCAACGAAATGAAGCCGTCCGGGACTCCACCACGGCAGGACAGAACAGAACGAGTCCACGGTCATTCCCCGCTGGCCGTGAATTGCACGCTTTCAATTGAGGCGAGAGGGCGGCTGGCCAGCCCCACTTTCAATAGAAGGTGGACCTAGCCCCGCATGAGGTTTGGTAGCCGCCCTCCCGCACATTCCAATGTACCCCACGCCACCGCAGTCTGCCAACTATAACGGAGCACCGGTTACAACGGGTTCGACAACGATGGTGTTCGCCTTACCCCATGCATTTATCGGTACACGAACGCGCGTGCTGGATCCGAACACCTCAAACTGGTTTTGCTCGACCACCTGCTTGGTCGAATCGCGTTCCACGGAAACGGTCAGTGTGTACTTTCCGGGATCGAGCCGGAACAGTTCCATTTCCGGCCAGCCGTTGGCCCCAAATAGAAACACGTCCGCTTCAAACCGCTTCGACGTTGCAACTTTCACTACAGCGGCGAATCCGCGTGGTGCGATATGCCAACGAACCGCATTCATCGGGAAATACTGTACCGTGCCGGGATCGCCTGTAATGGTGGAATACAGAAGGTCGGTGTCCGGTACTTTGATGGCGGGTATTGCCTGCGGATACATGCCGTTCTCGCCAAACATGGATGGAAACCGCAACACCCGGTCGGTGTAACGCACTTCGCTCGTATATCCCCAGAAGTTGACGCGCAAGGCCTCGGCCGTGGCTTCCAGCGCACTCGTCAGGGACGTTATGTCGCCATTCATGCGATATGCCGCGTAAGGCGTTGGGTCCTTCGCCAAGAATTCGTCCAGATCAGTCTTACCAGTAAGAAACTTGTATTTGGCCGCTACGGTGTTGACACTGCCCAGTCGATCGGCACACCAGGCAAGGCTGCCGGGCTCGAGTTTGCCTGTTTGGGGATGGTTCAGATAATCAAGCCGGGCCTGGGCCATGCTGCGAATGGGAGCGAGATACTTTTCATTGCCGGTCATGGCATAGGTTTGCAGCAGCGTATTCAACATCTGCCCCATTGCGCTGGGAAACACGTAGAGCGGATCGCTGGAGTGATTTTTGGGATTCCACCATTCCTCGCCCACGCCTCCGATGCCGCCGTCTGGCCAGTGTATGGCGCTGGGAATGATGCCTGCCGGCTTTCCGCGCTCTTCCCGGGCGGCGGCGTCCACCCATGTATCCATCCACCTGGAAAAGAGATCGGTGAGGTGCGGGTCGTTGGTTCGCTGCCAATACAGCAGCACCGGCTGTACCGCACGTGGGTGATAGACGGTGTCGCACGCGCGCGCCGCACTGTCATCCACCTTGTCCACGCTGAAGTATGTACTCTTGAATTGGAGTTGGCCGCGGTCGTTCAATCCGGTCCACAGGTGTTCGAACAGTTCCGCCAGGCGCAGGGTTTTGGCTTTCCACTCTTCATTGGCCGGTTGCAGATGCATCATGGGCGTGAGGACATCGGAGGAGTCTTCGGACGTATGTTCCACATCGAAAACGTGCGACGTATATCCATCCTTCATGTGCGGTTGTGCAAGCAGGGCCTTGGAAAAGCGTTCTTGAGCTGCGCTGATTTTGGGGTCGGCGAATCCCACGAGCACTGGCGCCCACCAGCGCCACATTTCGCAGTCATCGCCCCAGCCTCCGCCAAACTGGCCGTCCTCCCGCATTCGATTGTCAATCCACCATTCGATGATATCGGCCAGACGCTCGATAGCTTCGCGTTGGGCCACAGCCCACGCAGGCGCGCCTTCGGGCACATAGAATGACTTCCGCATATTCATGGGGTCTTCGGGCGGGATGTAACTATGGCGATCAGGCGGTATGGGTTCACCGAGATACATTTTGATGAGGTCACTTTCGGGAAACCGCGCGTGAAGCCGTTCAAACATGGGGCGAATCTCGTCGAACCGTTCGCGCTTCTTGACCGGATCATTCCAGAGTCCGCCGTATTCCAACGTAACCCATACTTTCATGCGGGCCAGGTAGTATTCGCACAGTGGATATAGGATGGAGTCTTTCGATACTCCGAAGTCATACGTGCCTGCATCGAGCACCTGCTTTCCAAAATAGTCGAGCTTGGGATCGGTCATCCACCGTTCCACTTCCTCGCAGAGCCGACGGGCTTCTTCCCGCAGTGTGGCGTCGGAATTGGGGCTATTTATAAACGGCTCGATATTGTCGAGCACGGCCTGATCGCCCGGTCCATTGCCGGCCCGCGTGACGGCCTCCTCCTGCCAGGTGTTGGCATGCGCTGCACAGCAACCACAAACGATTAAAGCACATATTGCTCGCATGGAGAATCCTCCGTGACGACATTGTATACGATGATCGCGACCAATTCGCGTGCGTACCTGGAAACAAAAGCGCGCCCTCATGCGATCGCATGAGGGCGCGCTCGTGGAACTATCCCGTAGACTAAGACAAGAACGAGCACACGTATTCGGCGACACCGTTGTCAACAGCAATTTCAAACGAAGAGTTGGCGGGAACATCGAAGTACGTTCCGGCGCCATAGGTCTTCCACTCCGATTCGCCGGCCTGCTTAACGCGGCTTGTGCCCGCGGTCATCTCCATCCGCTCGGCTGCGCCGGTGTTAAACGAATACGAACCGGGGTAGATCAATCCCAGGGTCTTCTTCGAGCCGTCGGAAAACAACACCGTGTGACTGACGACTTTTCCATCGAAATACACGTTGGCTTTGGGTACAACGCCGACATTCTCAAACTTCTCGGGCACGGAATACGACATGTTTCTTCCTTTACGTAAAGAAGGCCGGACCTAATTGGACCGGCCTTCGCATGGATTGAATTCGGGTCACGAGTCCGTAATTTTAAGATGAACGGCAGGGCAATTCAAGCGCGACCTAACGGCTACCGAC
>BTWA01000013.1:0-150349 GCA_045863295.1 Candidatus Hydrogenedentota bacterium | reverse complement strand
TGGAAGACTGAAGTACAGTCTCCGTGGAAGACTGAAGTACAGTCTCCGTGGTGCAGAATGCTCACACAGAATTCCTAAAGCTTGAAACGCTGAGGATATTTCACGTGCACACTGCAGGTGCGCCAGTTTTGGTAACAGGCCGGTTGAATCTTGTTACGTAGTCAATTGGACAAAGTCGTGAAATATCCGGGCTAATCGGGTCTGATCCGTATTCGCCCTTCCCTGGTCTGCGTCTGCAATTTGGTGAATTTGTGACTTTGCCTGCCGAATTGGCGTACACTACGCCGTTTTTTCTATTTGGAGGTTCAACGTAAAAAGACCATGTTTGGTTCTCGCCGTTCGTATCAATCCACAGCGTCCGAGGAGGAGGTTCTTCCTCGGCAGCCCGTTTCCATTGCCAGCGCTCTGCGGCAGACCTTCAAAGAAGGGTATACCCTCAAGGATTTTGTGCACGACCTTGGCGCGGGCAGCGTCGTGGGTGTGGTTGCGATACCGCTCTCGATGGCGTTGGCGATTGCCACGGGGGTGCCGCCGCAAGTGGGCTTGTATACCGCCATCGTTGCGGGCGCGATTGCGGCGTTGCTGGGTGGTTCGCGGGTTCAGGTCAGCGGGCCGACGGCCGCGTTTGTGGTCATCCTTGTTCCAATCGTTCATGATCATGGATTGGGAGGATTGCTGATCGCCACGATGATGGCGGGGATCATCTTGTATTTCATGGGGTTGGCGGGGCTAGGCCGGTTGATTGAGTTTGTACCGTATCCGGTCACGTGCGGTTTTACGGCGGGCATTGCCGTTGTTATTGCGACACTCCAGATCAAGGACTTCTTTGGCTTGCCCATAGAGCACATGCCGGAATCGTATGTAGAGAAGTTGATCGAGATCGTGCGACATGCCGGACATGTGCGCTGGCCTGATTTGGTCATTGCGTCGGCTTCCCTGATTCTGCTGATCGTCTTTCCACGAATCACGCGAAAGGTTCCCGCGCCGCTGGCGGTGTTACCTTTGATGGCTATCGCTCCATTGCTGTTGCAGTTGGTAGTGCCTGACTTTGCACCCGACACGATTAACAGCCGATTCAGCTACGAGGCGGGCGGGGTGACCCATGGGGGCATTCCGCAGATGCCGCCGCCGTTCGCGCTGCCTTGGAACATGCCCGGCAAGGACGGGCAGCCCATTGGGTTGAGTTGGGATTTAATTCGCAACCTGCTGCCGGCGGCGCTTGCGATTGCGGTATTGGCTTCGATCGAATCGCTTTTGTCGGCGGTGATCGCCGACGGAATTACGGGCCGCAAACACAATCCCGACGCCGAGTTGATGGCAATCGGCACGGCGAATATGGTGGGGCCTTTCTTTGGCGGCATCGCCGCAA
This sequence comes from Candidatus Hydrogenedentota bacterium, assembly GCA_045863295.1. Classification (GTDB taxonomy): domain Bacteria; phylum Hydrogenedentota; class Hydrogenedentia; order Hydrogenedentales; family SLHB01; genus BTWA01. Next base: position 148,980 of record BTWA01000013.1, on the reverse strand, counting down.
CGGGCGCCATCGCCCGAACGGCGGCCAACATTCGATTTGGCGCCCGTTCTCCATTGGCTTCGTTCACGCATGCCATGGTTATTCTTGCATCGGTGCTGGTGTTCGCGCCGTTTCTCGGTTATTTACCCACCGGGGCGCTGGCTGCGTTGCTTTTGATTGTGGCTTGGAACATGTCGGAGGCGAAGCACTTCATTCATGTATTGCGGATTGCTCCGCGTGCCGACATCGCGGTGCTGCTACTGTGTTTCGCTCTGACGGTGTTGTTCGACATGGTGATTGCGGTTAGCGTGGGTCTGGCTCTTGCGTCGATGTTATTTATCCGCCGGATGGCGGAGGTGGCCCATGTGCGTCTGGTGTCCGACGACATGCCGGAGCATCCCAAGACTCTTCCCAAGGGCGTCATTATTTATGAGATCGCAGGGCCGTTGTTTTTTGGCGCCGCGGAAAAGGCGATGTCTTCGCTCAGTGTGGTAGGGGGCGACATCAAGACGGTGCTCTTCGATTGCCGCAAGATAAACGCCTTGGACGTCACGGGCATGATCAATCTGGAGAGCGCGATCCGTAAACTGCACTCCCGCAACATCCGCGTGATTATCGCCGGTTTGACAGGCCAGCCCATGCACGCGCTACGCAAGGCGGGCTGGCGTCAGGAAGGCGGACGGCTTTCGATTTGTCCTTCGTTTGAAGACGCACTCATGGTGGCCACATTGGCGGAGCAGACGTTTCAACCGGATGCGCTCTGAGCGGCGGAAAGATCGGCGTTACTTCAAGTGGCGCAACGCGGCTTCCACGACCCGTTCGACGGGCACACCGGTCATGCATCGGTGATCGGTGACACAGACCGGCTTTTGACATGGACCGCAGTCCACATCGATTCGGAGCACTTCGCCTTTTTCGTATGGTCCGACGGAGTAAGCGGGCGCCGTGGAGCCCATGACGCAGATCACGGGTACGCCGAACGCCACGGCCACATGCCTGGGTCCTGAATCGTTGCCTATGAGCAAGTCGAGTTGCGAGATGGTCGCCTTGAGCGAGTCAATGCTGGGCCTGTTGTCATCGAGGATATACAGCGGCCGCTTTGCCGCATGGAAGACGGCTTCGCGAGTTTCTTCTTCGCCCGGCCCGGTGATGAGAAAGCAGGATGCACCCGCCCGATCGGCGAGGGCATCCGCCACGGCGGCGTAGCGATCGGGCAGCCATCGCTTGCTGGGGCCAAAGGCCGCGCCCGGTGCGATACCGACTCGAGGGCGTTGCGCCGGCATTCGCGCGCGCACGGCGCGAACCTCGGACTCGCAGGCTCTCAGTTCCAAGCCCGCGCCATCGTCGTCCGCGCCAACGGACATGACCAAATCCAAGTATTCCCTGGCCATGTAGACGGGTTCGATCCGGCCGTCCTTCCTGTGAGGATCGACGGCGTGCGTCAACAGCCATTGTCGCCCGTTGCGCCGGTATCCGACTCGGATGCGTGCGCGGGTCAACCGGGCGAGCATCGCCGCTCGAAAGGAATGCGGAAACACGATTGCCAAATCGCGGGCGTACGGGCGGAGACGGCCCGACAAGGTCCACATTGCAAGCAAGGACGGCTTGGAGGGAATCACGATGCGTTCGGCAATGTAGGGCAGATCCTTCAGCAAGGCGCACGCCGATGCCCTCCCCGCGACGGCAATCCGGGCATTGGGAAAGCGCCTGTGCACCGCGCGCAGGGCGGGCGTGCACATGGCGACATCGCCCAGCCAATTGGGGATAATCGCCAGGATGGCCCGGGTAGAAGAAGGCGAAAGATCGATCACTCGCGGTCCCGTTTTTCGGCCACACGGCGGCCGAGCTCGCGCATGAACGATTCGTCGCCCAAGGTGGCACGGTGAAGTTCACGGCGTTCACGCATTCCGCGGCGAATGAGATCCGTGACGTCGTAGAGAGCGCGCACGGCAACGGCGAAAGCAAAGATGAACAACAGTGACAGGATAAACGCATACCGGCCTGGATTGTCGCGGACAAAATACAGTTGGGTGGCAAGAATAAGGACGGCGAAGATGGCGAACATCAGGTAGTAACTGATCGGGCGCCATGGGTTCATATTTTCCACCACCCGCGCGACGATTTCGCGAAACGAGCGCGGACTGGACTCTTCCTGATCGTCGTACATTCGACTACCCAATTGGCGTTTACCGTTGGGGCGTGGCTTCAGTTCATTCCACAGCCGCCCTGCATCTGGCAGCAGGATTGCGCGCCGCATCCCATGGGCTGCGCTTGAGCGCGATGACTTGCCGCGGGAGCAAAAGCGGACATCTGTTTTTGCAGCTGGTCCGAACCGCATTGGGGACAGGCCAATGTTTCGCCATTCCGTACGAGCAATTCACTATCGACGTCACACGCAGCACAATGATACAGAAATAACGGCATATTTCCTTTTCTCCCTCAAAACACGTTTACGCGTCCTCCTTAATGGTATCCGTTCGGACTGGAAATTGACAATATGGCTTCGGAATCGCGGGCCTCTAGGGTGGGTTGCGGGCCGAAACCTGGACCACTATATGTTGAACGGTGAGAAGAAACCTGAAAAAGCATAAATTGCGAGAATGCTGTGGCATGGATGCCAGTCTTTGTGTGAGTTGTGCTTGGCTCTACTTTTTGTGGGGGTTTAGGTAGCCACAAGAAAAGTCGATTCATTGATTTTGAGGGGTTGACAGCCCCTATATGTTGTGGTATATTGCAGCCGGTGTCTGGAACCAATCTCAGTACGAACCTGGTCACAGACTTCAATGCACCGTGAAGTCCGTTCCGCAGCCCAGGCCATTAAGGGTTCGTACAACTGCTGAGGCCAACAGACCGCAGCCCAATGGTTTCAGTATTGCACCTTCTACCGTGACCCTCTTGCGCCAAGAAACACGGATAAGAAAGGTTTCAGACACTCCCCGCAAAGAGCGGCGGGTACCCAAGGCCCGCCGCTCTCCCTCCATTTAGCCGTACATCTAGATTGGATCGGTCTCGCTCTGCATGACATTGCGGACCGTTTCATCCGGATTGTTTTGGGGCTTCAATGTAGAGATCCGGATCGATCCGGACGAAGTGGCGGAGTACGAGTTCGGCAAGGAGGCCCATGCAAAAGGTCAGACCTCCGGTGGCGAAGAGCACCAGGCCAACCACGCCAAAGGCGGCAATCACGGAGGTAGGCATGGCGCGGAACCACAAGAACGCCGCGATCGCGAATGCGATGGCACCGAGCGCGGATTGGATGATTCCCATTTTCCCGAAGAAGTGGCCGGGGGCATGGCTGTACCGGTCCAGGAACCAGATGGTCAGTACATCGAGGGCGCCCCGTGTAAACCGCTCGAGTCCGTACTTGGATTTTCCATAGCGTCTGGGGTGATGCTCGACCGGGATTTCCCCGACGCGGTAGTTCATGCCATGGGCCATGACGGGAATGAGGCGGTGCAATTCTCCGTAGACGCGGAGGGTCTTCACGACTTCACGCCGGTAGACTTTGAAACCACAGTTCACGTCATGCAGGGGCAGCGCAAAGAGCCATGCGACAAAGGCATTGTACGCGCGGGATGGGATGACTTTGTGCCAGGGGTCATGGCGTACGCTTTTCCATCCGCAGACGACGTCGTACCCTTCTTCAATCTTTTGGAGGAACCGGGGGATTTCCTGTGGGTCGTCCTGCAGGTCGGAGTCCATGGTGAAGACCAGGTCGCCTTCGGCCTTGGCGAAACCCGCGGCGAGCGCGGCGGACTTTCCGAAGTTGCCACGAAGTTCCACAATTTTGACGGCGCTGTGTTCGCGCGCGAGCGTGTGCAGCAAATCGCGGGAGCCATCGGTGCTGCCGTCGTCCACGAATACGACATCGAATTTGTGGGGTGCGATGTGTTGGGCTATGCCTTCCAACAGCGGCCGCAACGTTTCGCGTTCGTTAAAAACCGGAATAACAAATGATACATGCATGGTAGGACATTATTTGTTCGCGCGCTTCGCAATTGCAAGGGCGGCCCTTTGAGACGGTTACAGCACCCAGTTGAGCGCCGCATTGTCTGCGGGTGTTGCGTCGAGCGCGGAGCGGACGGCTTCCAGCAAGTCTTCCTTGGAAAAGGGTTTTCGGATGAGGCGCAGTTCCGAACCGTGGTTTACTTCGGAGTGAAGCGAGGACTCGCTGTAGCCTGTGGCGAATATGACGGGTATGGCGTTATTTGTAGATTGTATTTTTTCAAATACTTCCCGTCCACTCATGTGCGGCATGATAACATCCAGCACAATCAGCGCTATCTCCGCTTTGTGTGCGCTTAATTGTTCCATGGCCTCCATTCCGTCGCACGCAAGGACAACATGGTAGCCGGCGGCTTCCAGGACTTTTTTGGAGAACTGCCGTATGCCGGGCTCGTCTTCGGCAACCAGAATCGTCTCACTTCTTCCGGTAATACGCTTTTGTTCGAGGTGTTTCACTTGTGCGATATCGGTGTGCGCGGCCGGAACGTAGACGGTAAACACAGATCCCCGGTTGATTTCGCTGGATACATGAATGAAACCGCCGTGTTGCTGAACGATGCCGTGTACCGTAGCCAAGCCGAGGCCCGTGCCTTCTCCTGGGCCTTTGGTGGTAAAGAAGGGCTCGAAAATGTGTTCGATTATGCCGCGTGACATACCTTCGCCTGTGTCGGCTACTTTCAGGTAGGCGAAGTGGCCTTCCTTGGCCCACGGGTTGTCATTTGCAAATGCTTTGGAGAGTCGAATGGAGCCTGTGCATATAGACACGACTCCCCCTCGCGGCATGGCATCGCGTGCGTTCACGCAGAGGTTCATGAGTACTTGCTCCATCATGCCTCGATCCGCGTACGCCACGCTTGTCTCCGAATCGCACTCGACGACCAATTGTGCATTCTCGCCGAGTACGCGGCCCAGTCCTTTGGTCCAGGATTGCACGAGCAGCTTCATGTCGAGATTCTGAAAGCGCATGACGCTTTTTCTGCTGAACGCGAGTAATTGGCTGACCAATTCGGCGGCGCGGCCACTGGCGCGGTTGACCTCCGTCAGCATGTCATGAAAGGCGTGAGCGCTCCCGCCCTGATCGAGCATGAGTTGGGTATATCCGCCGATGATTTGCAGGAGGTTATTGAAATCGTGCGCGACTCCTCCGGCCAGACGCCCCACGGACTCCAGGCGCTGGGATTGCCTTAGCTCCGACTGCAACTGCAGCTCACGCGTAATGTCGCGCTTCACTCCGACGAAATGCCGCACGACGCCAGAGGAGTCGCGCAGTGGGGAAATCACCACATCTTCCGTGAACGATTCGCCTGTTTTCCGGACGTTTGTAATCTGTCCGTGCCACGTTTCGCCAGAGGTAATCGCGGACCACATTTCCTCGTAGAATTCTTTTGGATGCACGTGGCTTTTCAATACACGCGGATTTTTACCGACGACTTCCGCTTCGGCATATCCGGTCACCCGTTCGAAGGCGGGATTGACGTACTCGATGGAGCCGTCGACGCCGGTGATGACGATGGCTTCGGTGGCCTGTTCGACGGCCATGGCCAGCCGCGCGCGTTCTTCTTCGGCCCGACGGCGGTCGGTGATATCGTGGATGATCATAAACACAACGTCGCGGCCATTCTTGGCGAGCGCGGTGGCAAATACTTCGACATCCCTGATTTCGCCTGACTGGACTTGATGGCGACGGATGGAATGGGCGGCATTTGCGTTGCGTTGGAGTACCGCCTGAAACAATTTGGCGAGTTCGCCCGAGGAGTCGACGTCAATGTCCGCTGCTGTCATGGCAACGATTTCATCGTACGTATAGCCGTAGTACATGCAGGCGGCGGGATTGGCCTCGGCGATGGCGCCCGTTTCCGGGTCGACCAGCAGCATAATCGCGTTGTTTTGCGAGAACATGCTTTTGTACAGGGCTTCGGCTTCGCGGTGAGCCTGCTCGGCCTGTTTCACCTGGATGGTGTCCCATGCAAGGTCCGCGAGGGCAACGGTATCGGCAAGGTCTTGATCGGTATAGGGAGTTGGCTTGTTGCCCACGCCCATAACGGCGACAACTTTATCGTCTCGCATGACGGGAACGACGAGTTGGCGGGTCACTTCGGCGTGCCCCAGAGGCAATCCCCGCCTGTTGGGCAAGGCGTAATAGTCATTGTGAATCATTGGGCGGCGATCTCGAATGGAGTCGGCCCAAACACCTGCGTAGCTGATGGGATAATGTTTTCCGCCGCCTTCGGCGTGGCACATGGTTTCGGTCGTATTGGTGCTCCACGCCTGCAGCCAGACGTGTTCCTGATCGGGTTCCACAAAGTGGCAGAATCCGATGGTGCTTTCCGTTAGCGCCTCGGCTTCGTCGAGCACGCGCACCATCAGTTCGCGGAGCGAGTGGTTCCGGGCGTAGTCGTTGATGGAGAGGCGCGAGCGGATACGCCATTCCGAGCGCTTTCGGTCGGATATGTCTGTGTGCGCGCCGGCCATTCTAGTGGGCCAGCCCGCGTCGTTGCGTTCCACAATGCGTCCGCGGCTGTTTACCCAACACCATGAACCGGCCTTTGTTTTGTATCTGAACTCCATTTTGAACGGTTGGCCGGTTTCGAGGCTGTGCAGAAGTGTTTGGATGCACATATCCCGATCCGTGGGATGAATCAGATCGCTCCACGTTTTGTAGTCCAGCGCGAACTCCTGCGATGCGTATCCGAGGATGTGAAAGCTTCGGTCACTCCACATGATCTGGTCGGACGTCAGATCCCACTCCCACGTCCCGTCTTCGATGGCGGTTACAATGCGCTCGAGTTGTTCTCGGTGGCGTTTGCGTTCGGCGTCGATGCTGGCTGCCATGGTAACCTGGGTAAGGGTTTCTAAGAGCGGCATGAGGCGTTGCGCGATCTCGTAGGTAAATGGCGTGGGGCGGTTTGCCAGCCCGAAAAGCAACACCGTTTTCCCGTCCTGTTGTATGGGGACCGCGAGAAAGTTCCGGAATCCCGCGAAGGCACCGGTTCCGTTTGTGCGGCGATCCGGTGCGTTGGGGGTATTGGAGAGCGTGGGTTTTCCCGCGAGAAGCGGTTCAATTAGTGGGTGGGTATTCATGTCCAGTCGCAGATCGCCGGAAACCGCGGCAGTCTGATAGTGGGTTTTTGCGTCTTTATCCCATTGGGCGCTGTCGATCGCGAGCATCTCCAGCCACTTTGGAGTATCGCCGTCCCATGCGACCTTTCCGACGAATCCGAACGCGCTGTCCGATACTTTGAGTATGGATGCCAGTACGCGGTTGTATGGGATACCCTCGGCATGGGTCGAGAAGGCTGCTTCGTGGGACGCACGTATGGCGGTGAGCAATTCGATGCTGTTCTTCAGTTCTGCTTCGAAGTTTTTCTTTTCGGAGATATCCTGCATGATGCCGCACGCGCGCAGGGGGCGTCCGGTCCGATCGCGCTCCACCACACGTCCGCGATTCAGGAACCAGATCCAATGCCCGTCTTTGTGGCGCAGCCGGACTTCGTCTTCGCTGATACTGTCTCCGGCGAGCATGTTTACTTCGATGCCTTCGAGGACATGGGGCAGGTCATCGGGATGCGCCATGTTTTTGAACCGGTCGAACGAGTGTTCAAACCGTTCGTGTTCATAGCCGAGCATGGCCGCATAGCGGGCATTGACCTTTGCGTTTCCGGAAACGAGATCCCAGTCCCATGTTCCCAATTCGGCGCTTTCCACGGCGAGTTGGTATCTATCGGAACTCTCGGCGAGTTTTTGTTCCACTTCGCGCAATTTTGAGATATCCAGTATGATGGCAATACCGCCGATGACCTTGCCCATCTTGTCGGTGATGGATGAAACCGACATATACCCTTGAATTTCCCTTCCCGATCGGTGCAGCACGTTGGCTTCGATTTGCCAATCGCCGTGGCGAATTGCCTGCAGTGCGGCTTTCTTTACACGGTGCCGGCAATCGGCGTGAAACAGGCTGAAGACAAACGTGCCGATTACTTCGCCGGGCAAGAATCCGAAGAGGGCGGTTGCACCCTTGTTCCATGCGGAAATGCGGCCGGTGGGTGTGACATAGATGACGGCGTCGTGGACATGTTCGATGACTTGCGCCATCGTGCGCAGTTGCCGCTCGATGGCCGCGCGATCCGTGACGTCTCGAATGATTTCGATAAACCGATCGATGTCGCCGGATTCACTGGCCATGGGCGAGACATCTATCTCATAGGTTCTAATTACACCGTCCGGACCGAGGTGTTCGTGGGTTGCCGTTGTGCAGGCGCGAGACTTTAGTGCTTCGTTCAACGGGCAGACGAGGTCTGGACCTTCACAGGGTGCGGTCCGCCCGTGAAAGATCTCATAGCAATGGGACATGCCTTCGCGGATACGGCGGCCTGGTACCGTAGGAAACGCTGAACGATTACTCGAAAGCAACCGGTATTCGGCATCCAGCACATTGACCTGATATGGAATGCTTTCCAGGATCGCATGGAGATATGCGCTGTTTTGTTGGTTTTGGCGCTCTGACAATTCACGCTGGCGGTTCATGCGAACGAGAACCGTACCGGCCAGCAAGGCGCACAGCGTGGTCGCCGCCCAGATGAGCCAGTGAATCACACTTGCCTTGTTGCCGTGCACGAGGGTCGCGGCGGCGATGTACTCGGTATTTACCTTGGCGGACAATGCGCCGACGGTTTCGCCTACGCGGAACTTTTCGTTTTCGTGGCAGCGGAGGCAGTTTTTTGTTGCGACGAGCGGCCGGATTGCACGAATGACCGGAGACGGAACAGTGTGGTCCATGCCACTTTCGCCGTCCGAGCCGCGCAGGATGGAATGCATGGCGGCCTTTTCCCACGTATCCAACGGACGTTGCGGTCCTGCTGGATTCAGGGCGATTGGATACACCGAGACGTTGGATGATTCATAGAGATGCCCCAGCATGGTGGAAGTCGTTTGTGCCGATTTTCCCTCCATGGATTGCGGGGGGCCGGCAGAAACCGGTGGGGCTTTTGAATCGGAAGGGCCGTATGCCAGCGATTCGGCGAGTCCGATCTGAAGTTCGAGCAGGAAATTCGCGTACTCCAATCCACCTGCCATTTGTTCTTCTCTTTCGTAGGCATTGTGTACAGTGGAGAAAGCGACCGTGAGCATGGTTGCGCCGGCGATGGCCAGACCGGTTACGATCCAGATCCGGTGTTGGTATCGCTTGGCTTCCGGGCGCATGCTGTCCTGTATATCTGGTATATCCAGGCCGGCAGTAGGCGACTCCATGTCCCTCGTATCCCCCCAAGAGAGCGGAAAGAACCGGACGCCACCCGTCAGGTCAAACTGCGATTGAGTACTGCTGGATCGCCGCTATCCCCCTGTTCGCCTTCCCCAAGGCGAACCGTACTACGGCCCGGTCCAATGGCTAGGTTTGTGTAGCCATCTGGAGGTAATTGTACCTTTAATTCTCGGGAGTTTGCAAGAATTTGGGGCGATTAGTATCGTATATCTGGCAAAAAATTCAATTAAAACAATTACATGATGAATATATTGGAACGATCAGGCTCCGGAAGACTTGATGTTGAGGATGAGAATACCGTTTGAGGAGATGGTGACCTCCGGGCCGACTTGTTCACCCCGGAGGAGTTCGGGATATGCTTTGGGCAGTATGACGACTTGACGTTCTCCACTGTGATTGAGCACAAATAAGTAATGGGCGGCATCGCTGCGCCGCTGGGCGATTTCTATCCCGTCGGGAAACATTCGAATGGGATATTCCGGCAGGACATCGGCAATAAACGGTTCAAGAACGTTTCTTGGCAGGTAAACCCCCATGTAGAAAACCTGGCCCGCCTCGATGTTGTGATGCACGATGGCCGGTTGTCCCATGAGGCGGCCTTGGGCGTACTCGGCAATGACCTGCGCGGTAGTAGGTTCGAGTACTTCTCCCCAACTCCCGACATCGCAGATTTCGCCAATGAGGGGTCCGCGCGCGAAGTTTATCTTGTGGGTTTTGCCGTGGTGGAGCGCCAGTGTTTCCTGTACGGTGGCGCCGGCCAGTTCGGCGAGGACTCCAGGGCGTTTTGCAGCGGACATGGAACCGTTGGCTTCACGAGACCCGGATTGCGCGGAGATGATCAAGGTTCCGCCTTCTTTCACAAATTTCACTAAGTTGGCCGCCATCTCTGCGTTTGCGATGGCGAGGCTGGACGTAAGAATGGCCTTGAACCCCGTGAGCGAATCGGAGGGCGAAATGATGGAACAGTTGTGCCCGGTGCGCTTGACCGAACGGAATAATTCGAAGCAGCGATCGTCGTAGTCGAATCCCGGCGCGCACGGCCGCTGCTTCAGCGTCCACGCGATATCGGCCGATCGCATCAAGCCGACGACGGGTTGCCATCGGGTGCCTCGAAGCGCGTCTGCGGCACGATCGACCTCGTCGCCCGTTGCCGCAATTTCCTTGTAGCGCCGTCTGGGTATCCCGTCGTGATCCAACACGCCGGACTCGATTTGCGCGGCGCCGTGCAACGGAGATCGCCAATGCTTGAAGCATACCCCGTCGGCGCCGTTGGCGATGGCCTGCCAGACCCGCCGCCTTAAGTCACCTTGCTCGGGGCTTTCACATTGAATGCCTGTTGTGGTATCCGCTTCCGGTCCCGCGGGCAGTTCCATAACCCAATGCCCACTTCGCGCGGTGCGAGTCTTGGCGTACACGTAGGCGGCGTAGTAGGGGTCTTCATTCGCGAAGTTTCCGGCGTTGCAGGACGGCCATCCCACTTCATCGGCGAGAGTCCGCCATTCTACCGCATCGGACTCGGGTTCCATGTTGTGGGTGATGGCGTGTTCCGGGCAGGCGGCCTTGAGAATATCCCGGAGGCGCTTAAAGAAGCCGATATGCGAATCGGACACAAAGCGGCAGTAGTCGAGCTTTTGGGAAGGGTTGACTAATGCCGAATCCGCGCGCGGCAGACGTGCTTCGTTCCATTGGCGGAGGGTTTGGCTGTCCTTGGCGGCGCCCCAGGCCGTATTTAGCGCATCCAAATCCTTGTATTTCTTGATGAGCCAATCGCGAAAAGCTTTTTCGCAATGGTCGCAATAGCACTCAGCCGAATCCGACCGGCCAAACGCACTGTCGATTTGCCATCCGAAAATGCCCTCGGCCTTCGCGTAGTGCCGGGCGAGTTGTTGGGTCAGACCTTCGCACAGGATATTGAACTCGGGATGATTCTTGCAGCAGGGGTTCCGTCCCCCGGGTGCGACGCGGGCGCCGGATCGGTCCACACGCGTGATGGACGGGTGCCGGGTGTAGACCCACATGGGCGGCGCGACGGTGGGCACACACAACACGACTTCGATTTGTTGCTTGCGAAAATCCGCAAGTGTAGGTTCGAGCCAATCAAACCGGTAGCGGCCTTGTTCCGGTTCGAACTGCCCCCATGCGCATTCGCCGATCCGGACCACGTTCATGTGGGCCTTTCGCATCAACTTGATGTGGTCGTAGGCTTGATCGAACGACCAGACTTCCGGTTCGTAGCAGACTCCGAATCGCAGCATGGCATCGTTTCCTTCCGGCGGACCGGCCTCTGGATTTACGTTGACTGCGCGCGAACAGCGTTACCGGGCATCATCCCTGGCCCAATTTGGATCGCAGCCGTTTTTCGACGGCGGGATGTACAAACTCACTGAGATCGCCGCCATGCCGTGCGATGTCCCGCACAATGCGCGAACTCAGCAACAGGTATTTTTCGCTGGGCATGAGGCAGACGGTATCGACTTCGGGGTTCAGCTTCTGGTTGGCCGTAGCAATGGACAGTTCGAATTCGAAGTCCGACATGACCCGGAGGCCGCGGACTAGCGCGAAGGCTTTTCGTTGGCGCGCGAATTCGGCCGTCAAACCCATGAACGAGGTGACTTCCAGGTTGGGAATGCCTTCCGTTATTGATGCGAGCATTTCCACGCGTTCGGTCACCGTGAACAGGCTGTGTTTCTCATCGTTTCGCGCGACCGCGACGATCAACTTGTCAAAGATGCGCAACGCGCGTTGGATCAGATCGTAGTGGCCGTACGTCGGCGGATCGAAACTTCCCGGATAAATTGCAATGCGTTCCATACCCCCGTGTCACCCTTTCCCCTATTCGATGAACTATCAGGCATCCCCCGCCTGATTGGATAACTCACCTCTTACCGCGCACGCAACCGCTTCGGCATAGACCGTCTGAACCGGGACGCCCGCCGCTTCGGCTCTCAACTTGCAGTCTTCGAACTCGGGAGATGCGACGGTGGGCACATCATCGAGCATGCCGATCTTTACGCGCACCTCGCCATATCGGGTAGCCGCGATTTTCCAAACACGCGGCAACACCCACCGCCGATCTTCGCGCACGCGGATGCCCAGTGTCGAAGACGATTGGAACATGGTGCGCGCGATGGTTTCGGCTTTTGCTGGATCGCAGAGCACGGTTATCAAGGTTGCCGGGCGACCCTTCTTTCCGAGAACGGGCGTCAGAAACGCGTCGAGCGCGCCCTGGTCCATAGCCGTGGTCACGATTCCGGGGATCAATTCGGGGTTCATGTCGTCCACGTGTGCATCGAGCACGGCGATAGATTCCGTGGCCAACCGACCTCCGGCGGAATCGCCGAGCGTCGCGCGAACGACGTTGGGACGGTCGGGCAAATCCTTTTCGCCACTGCCATATCCGACGCGTGTGTTGTTCATGGCGGGCATCGCGCCGAAGCGTTTGCACCATTGCCCCAGCAAGGCCGCGCCTGTCGGGGTGAGCAGCTCGCCGAGTGCGGCGTCGCCGCCTTGATGAGGAATGTCCTTCAGGAGCAGGGCCGTGGCGGGCGCGGGGACCGGCATGAGTCCGTGCGCGCACTTAACAGTACCTCCGCCGACTTGCAGGACCGACGCTTCGACGCGGTTGACTCCCAGTTGATGCAGGCAGAAGTTGGCGCTGACCACGTCAATGATGGAATCGATGGCGCCGACTTCGTGGAAATGCACGCGCTCAATAGTGGTACCGTGCACCTCGGCCTCGCTGACGGCGATGCGACGAAAGGTTTCGATGCTGGCCGCTTTTACGGCATCCGGCAAGGTTCCTTTTTCAATGATAGCCACAACGTGATGCAGATGCCGATGGGGTTGTTTCTGGTTGGGATCGAGACCAACGCGGAACTGCGTGGCCATGACACCTTTCTTTTTGACCCGCTCCGTGGTAACGGTGAAGCCATCGATATCGAGCGAGTCGATCGCTTTCATCAGGGCATCAAAGTCAGCCCCCAGATCGATCAGCGCACCGGTAATCATGTCGCCGGCGGCACCGCTGAAGCAATCGAAATACAGCGTCTTCATATCCCAAATCTTCCTGTGTGAATCCCTGAAGATGCGATCATGACCGTAGCACCGGCATCTGACCGCCGGCCGCAGCAGCACCGGCGCCATGCTAGCACGAAACGGGCCGCAGGCTCACGCGTCCGAGCCGTTCGCGATGCGCAACACCATGGACGCCAAATATCCGGCCCCGTACCCATTGTCTATGTTGACGATGGAAACACCCGATGCACAGGAATTGAGCATGGCGAGCATGGCGGCGACGCCGCCGAAACTGGCTCCGTACCCGACGCTGGTTGGAACGGCGAACACGGGTTTGTCCACCAATCCGGCGACAACGCTGGGGAGCGCTCCTTCCATGCCGGCGCAGACCACCAGGGCCTGCGCTTTCTGCAACACATCCAACCGGCTGAACAGGCGGTGAATGCCGGCGACGCCAATGTCATAGACCCGTTCCACGGGCGCGCCGATGAAGGCACAGGTTTCGACGGCCTCTTCGGCCACGGGTAAATCGGATGTGCCGGCGCAGGCAACCGCCACGTAGCCTTCGAGGGGCGGTGTGGCATGCTGCATTAGAGTAAGGGTGCGAGCCGCGGTGTTATGCACCATGTCGGGATGAGCGCCGAGCACGGCCTGCGCGCCCTCGGGGGAACAGCGCGTTACCAGCACGTTGCTGCCGTGTTCGCGCAGACGGCTTACGATCTCCACAAGCTGATCCGGTGTCTTTCCGCTGCCGAAAATCGTTTCCGGCGCGCCCTGACGAATCGCCCGATGGTGGTCGATCTTTACGAAACCAAGGTCTTCGAACGGCATCCGCCGCAGCCGGTCTAACGCTTCGCCGGTGGAAGTGGCCCCGGCGGCCACGGACTCCAGCAGTTCTTTCAGCCGATATGTGTCCATGAGTCTCCTGGCCTATTCATTGCCCGCGTTGGGGACAGCCACGCCTTGTTGCAGCCGGTATTCCTTGGGCCCCAGTATTGCATAGGTGCGCGGTTTGGAATCGGAACCCGTCAATACTTGCTTTTCGGCATCCATAGCCGCGTCGGCCATGGGTGTCCACCCCTGTGCGGGTTCATAGGTGTACACTGTCAACTTATCCAGAAAACCCCGGCCGACGGATCCTTCTTCAGGGCGAAGCCACAGATTGATTTCCACGGCGGCGTCCGGCGGTGAAAATTCGAGAAGCACATAGTCTGTAAACGCGGCCAGGTTCGCAGGGATCTGCGCGGGTGGATCCGGCGATACGATGAGGCGCGCCCCGATGGACTTGTCCGATTTGACAGACAGCAATCCGTCCACGCCAGGGGGCGCCAATTCCAATCGGGATCCCCATGCGATGGCGCTCTTGCGCTCTTCGACGGGAGACTGGTCGGCCGTGGATTCCGATGCGTCTTCCGTCTCCGGCTCTTGTGAGGGTTCCGGCGTTGCGGCCTTGTCATCCGGCATAGGCACGACGGGCTGCGGCGCGGAATCCTGCACCACGGGTTCCCCAGTCACTTCCACATCCGAGGTTGCGGCATCCCCGGTTGCCGCGGCGCTTTGCGCCTGGGCAATCATTTCGGTGCTCATGGTGGGCAGGCTGCCGCGCAACTCTTGCGGGCCCAGGACCGCGTATACACGGGGCCGCCGGTCGCGCGCGCGGAAAATACGTTCTTCGAACGCCAATTCCTGCGCTTCAAGCGGGCCCCAGCCTTGCTGTGAATCGTAGGCGTAGACGAGAAGTTTGGACAGGTTTTCATCCGCGCAGACTTCGGGCGGCAGGTATACATCCAACTCGATGGTGGAGGGCACCGAGGCCGGACGTTGATCAACGCGCACATACATGGCAAACGTAGCCAGACCTAATGGGATGGGCGCCGGCGGTTGCGTATACGATTCCACGCGCGCGGTTACGGGTTCCCGGGCGCTGATACGGCATTCGGCTTCCATACCGGGCGGAAACAGGGAGATATTGCGTCCGAAAGCCACGGCAGCATTGCGCTTCACATCGTCGGGGTAGAAACGCACCGGCTTGAATGTGCGGTTTGAAACCAGTTGCATCTGGTCGGTGTGGTGTTTGGAACGCGGATCGGTTGACGATCCGAACGGCACCATGCTGACGGCTTCAACGGCTTCACCGAACTTCACGGCCATGGCGAAGCCGTAGCCGTAGTTGACGCGCCACCGGCCGTCCACGAATTTTGTATCGGAGGCGATGAACACCGGATTTCCGCTGAGCGAACCCGGTGCGGGAACGCTGGTGTCGCCGCGCGCGAAAATATGCACATCGCCCCAGGGAACCGTCAGCGAGTTGAATTCGCTGCGCATGAGGCGCGCCGCCTGCTCGGCCGCGCGAAATGCGGATTCCTGAGCCTCCGGAGCGTTCTGTTCGAGCATGGCGACCACGGCATCTTCCGAATAGCCTGGGGCGCGCGCACGCAACGCCGACCACCACACATGAAAGAACGTCATGCCGGGACTGTTGGTTTCCGCGACGTACTTCCAGTTGCGGAGCGCATCCAGTCCGATGGGCAAGTCGGGGTGGGCGGCCGTGAGCCACGCGGGATTCGCGTCGACGGCCTCAAGCAGCTTGGGCACGGTCGTCACCGCGATGGGAACCAGCACATCGTACAGCATGGCCTGTGCGTCCTGAAATGAGCGTTTTCCCATTCCCAGCAATTGGCGCACGCGCTTAGCCCGATGCGAATCGGGGTCCTGCGCGAACCATGCAGGCCACTGATCGGGCATCAGGCCAGACTTCTCCGTCACGCCCCACGGTGGATTGCCGCAGGCCTGCACGTATCCGCTCGCGGGATTGCTGATATTGGGCAGCAAGTTGGGCGGCACGATATTGCCCCATCGCAAGAGGGAATTTCCGGCGGATACAGGCAGAGACCAGTTGACGCCGTCGCGCATGGACGGATCGATTATGGGCCGAGATCCGGGGATGTATTTCTCCCCCACTTTTGCGTTGTAGAGGTAAAAAATGTTGCCTTCCGAATCCGCGTAGACCACGTTGAAACAAGGCAATTGATGCAATTCGAGCGTCTGTTGAAATGCGGCCAAGGTCCGGGCGGTGCCCATCGTAAAAAGTTGGCGGACGGCGCCAAAATCGCGGTAGCCGCCGATGAAATAGGCGCAAAAGCGATTGTCGAAACGGCCAACGATGGGTCCCATGTCGGAAATGAGTGTGGGCACTTGGCGTTCCACCGGCCCACCCGGTGTCATTACATAGAAGGTGCGGGCATTCGCCACCATTTCCAGATAACGGACTTCCTTGGGATCGAACGGCAGCACCGGTCCGCCGACGGAGGCCGGGTTCCGCGCAGTGCCCTGTTGTTTGGGTTCCATGTACATGTCGGCGAAGTCGGGGCGGTTGGGCGTGAGCGCCCAGCCTAACGTACCGTTGTGTCCCATCATGATGACGGGGATGCCCTGCAGCGTGGCGCCCTGCATGTCGTAGTCGCCGACGGCGAGGTGCGCTTCGTACCATTGGAACGGTCCGTCGTAGTCGGCATGCGGATTGATCACCAGCATGGCTTCGCCGGTGGCTGATTTGGATGGAGCAATGGCCCATGCATTGCCACTGCGGGCTCCGGGTGGGGGTGAAAAGACGTCGGGCAAATCAAAGGGCGCGAAACTCATGAGGTACGCGTGCATGAGCGCGAGGATGTCTTCCGGGTTGACGGCCTCGGCCCAGGCCGGTGCGCGATCGGGGTGGTTGATCAAGTAGGCGTTCACACCGAGAGCGAACCCTTCGCACAATTCGCGCGTCACAGGGTCTGCCTGCGGGTACGAGGCTGTCGCTAAAACATGGTGGCCCATTTTCAGGGCAAACTCGTCGTTGGGTGCGTAGGCCTCGCCCATTACTTCCGCCACGCGCCCTTGGGCATAGCGGTAAGCGAGCAGCATGGATTCCAGATGGTCTTCGGCTTGCGCGTAGCCGAATGCAAAGGCCATTGCGCGAGGGGACGCGGCGTAGACATGCGGCACGCCCCATTCGTCACGGTAAACGGTAGCCTGTTCCCAGAGGGCGAATGGATCGACAGGGGCTTGCGCCGGGGATTGCGGAACCACCGCCAAAACGAGGAGTATCGTCCACGTTACTGTTCCGACAAGACGACCGGACATTCTGCGGAATATCGATTGCGAATAAAGCATGAAACAACCATGACTTTCGAGTGGCTGACAGAATCCGTTTGAATCACGAATGCACCGGGGCTGATCGTCCACAGCGGGCGGGGCATTGTCAACAAGTACCTCGGCTAGATGAACCACTGAACGATTTCACGTCAGAACCGTATTGTCATCCGGCCGGCACGGCGTTGGCCGTAGTACTTTCGATCGAGTCTCGCGCGGTTTGGGTTGCAGGAATTAGCTTGACGATTACGCCGGAATGCGTGGCGTTGTTTTCATTGGGATCCGTAATCGTGTAGTCGGCCACGAAGTTATCGCGAAGTTGCAGGGTACACGTGCGGTTGTCGCTGAGTGCAAACTCAAGGGTGCGATTGCCGGGCGGCAACGAAGTGGCCTCGTTTTCACTCATTGGTACGAGTAGTTGGCGAACTTCAATGCTGAGTGCGCTCACTTCGATTTTCAGGAAAAGCGCATCTTCAGCCTCCCACACACCATCCCAAACGTCGCGATCGAATTCGGGCAGGCGGTATGTCTCCCGGGGCAATTCACCTCGCATATACGCAGCGGACTTTCTCGCCAATTCAAGGTAACCGGCCTTGTGCTCATACGTGGGTCTGTACTCGGCCTTTAGACCACGCAACGCGACGACCACTCCTTCGGTGTTACCTTGCTGAAGTTGCTCGAGTATGGTCTCGGTCAGTTCGAGTGTGGCCGATCCAAAGTAGACGTTATAATTGAAGGACTCACTAAATCCCCCCACAAAAACCCCTGCCAATGCCGCGAAGAAAAAGCCGCCAAGCGCAAAAGCAACCCGAAGCCTTGGCACGCAATTGCCCTCGCTGACAACCCAACCGAAAAAGCACACTACGAATAACGGCAATCCCAGCAGCAATAACGGCATAGTCCCGGCCTCGTCAGGGTTGTGCAATCTGCCTTCGCGCGATCTCTTCGGCAAATTTGCATGCCAGTTCCTGAAACTGATTCAGCTCTTTTTCACCTTGAACGCGTAACCGATATACACCCCGCTCCACGCGATCAAACCAGCCGTAGACATTATCGTATGCGATTCTCGTTGTTCTGGCGCTGCAACCCATTTTGCGCAACTGCGCAGGGCTGGCAACTCCCAGCACTTTCAGGCAACAGGCGATGTAGATGGCTTCTTCGCGGTAGGCGGTGACCAGTTTCTTTCGGGTGCTTCCGGCGGTGTTGTAGTCGGCGGAGCGGCCTTGGATTTCCTTGAGCAAAGCGCGGCGGTCGCGGGGTTGTTTGCGCCGGGCGAACGGGATGGGGTGGAATACGATCTCGACCTTGTTCGCACGGCCTCTTGGGTTAACCAATATCAGGCCGAGTTCGAGCCGCCGGAGCAGGTGCCGGTAGTCGCGCCACAGGCGTGAATTGAGCCCGATGGAGGGCCGGGGCAAGGCTACATAGACGGCGTCGGTCATCTTCTGGCGCCGGGCCGCCTGGGCCAGCAAGGTGGCAGTGAGCGATCGTTTCAATTCAATAACGATAAGATCGTCGCCTTTGACCGCGACCATGTCGCACGAATTCACCTCGCTACGGACGGTGTAGCCCTGCTTTTCCAGATAGGCCGCGAGTGGTTTGTGCAAGTCCGTTTCGAGTATGGGTTGCCTTTTGGCCACCGGTTGCTGCTGTCCTTTCTCTCCGTCAAAATGTGCCGTTTGTCAACGGCGTCAATAGGTATTTCCCGTTCCTGTAAAGCACTTCAGTCTCATTGCCGGGAATCAGTTTCGCCGAATATCCTTCGGGCGCAAGCTGCGCCACGTCTCCGGGTAATCGAAAATACTGAGCGTCATCTTTTGATCTGATTTCCCAGTAGTACCTGTTACCGTCCAAATCGCCGTGCTGCATGAATATGCGATCGCCTTGGACGTCGAGCACACAGCACGACGGATACCAAAGTCTGCGGTGCGAGCGTGGACAATAGTCCGTCACTCTTTTCGGCGTATTGGCCATTTCCCATTCCATGCAGCCAAACCCGGTGGCGGAAATACACACCGGTACGTTGGGTATCGCGTTCAACGCGAACGCGATAATTGCCAGCGCCTTTACGCGCTTCTTGAAACCCAACATGCCCGTGCCCATGGGTTACTCCATCGCTTTCTTGTAGGATTCCACCACGCATTCCGCAGTTCGTTTCCACGAGAACTGACGGGCGCGTATGGGCCCGGCTTCGTGCAATCGTGCTTTTAATCTCTCGTCTGAGAGGATCTGAGTCATACCAGTGGCGATTGCCTCTACGTCATATGGGTCCACCAGTACGGCGGCATCACCGGCCACTTCCGGCAAACTTGATGTGGTTGACGTCAGCACCGGTGTGCCGCAGGCCATGGCTTCCGCCACGGGAATGCCAAAACCTTCGAACAAGCTCGGAAATGCGAACATGTCCGCGGCGCTGTACAGCGCGGGAAGATCTTCCGGCGGTGCATGGCCGATGAAATGAACCCGAGCGGCGTGGCGGGAGGCCGCTGCCGCTTCGTGGATGGAGTGATATATCCAGCCGTTCCGGCCGGCGATAACGAGGTGGTGCGGTATGGCGTCCGCCGCTTTTGAAAAGGCCTGAATCAGCCGGACGATATTCTTGCGCGGCTCCAACGTGCCCACAAACAGCACGAACAGATCAGGGAGTTTGTACTTGGCGGCCACGCGTTCGACTTCGTCTTCTTCCGCCGCGACAAAGGATTCGTCCACGCCGTTGGGAATGGCGTCTACTTTGGACTCTGGTATCCTCAACAATTCCACCACATCGCGCTTTGTGGCCTCCGATACCGTGACAATCCGGCGGGCGTGCCGTGCGCTCAACCACGTCGCGTATTTCAAATAGGCCGCATGCTCCCATCCATACCACTCGGGTTCGTGCAGGAATGTCAGATCGTGAATGGTCACAATGCTGTTTCGTGAAGGCAGGAGCCGGCCGACCGTGGCCGGGTAATGCAACAGGTCCGCGCCGTTTGCCGCCGCCTCTCGCGCGAATCCAAATTGATCGTATGCAATCCTGCGTAAGCCGCCGCGAACGGTGACGTTCTTGAACGTGTCCGCGATGGCTGCATCGGGCAGGGGCAAGCCCGCTGGCCAATACGTTGCCATGGAAATGCCGTGCGAAACCCTGGGAAGCCAGCGGGCCAATTGCGAGGCGTAGACGCCTGTGCCGCTCCGATTTCCGGCCTGCATCGCATTTAACGCCACTTTCACACCGAAACATCCTTGTACGTCTGCAGCGCAATTTCCGCACAGCGCCGCCAGGTAAAATGTCGCGCCCTCTCCGCGCCCAGGTTTGTCCACTGGGAACGCGCATGCGGATCTTCGACCACGCTGAGTATAGCTTCCGCCATCGCTTCGTCATCGCCGGTTTCGCAAAGCAAACCGGCATCACCCACCACTTCCGGTATGGATGAATTGCGGCAACTGACGACAGGACATCCGCACGCCATAGCTTCCAGAAGCGGCAATCCAAATCCTTCGTAGCGGCTGGGCAATACAAACACGTCAGCCGCCGAATAGAGTGCCGCCAAGTCGGAGCCGGGCACGTATCCGGGTAATTGCACTCGATCCGCGATCCCCAGTGCGGCGCATTCCGATGCCAGTCCATCCATGTTCCACCCGAGCCCGCCGGCCAACACCAGCCGATGGGGAATTCGCCGTTGGATTCTCGCAAACGCCTTCAACAGCATGGGGAGATTCTTGCGTGGTTCCAACGTGCCTGTAAATAAGATAAAGGGATCGGAGATACCGTACGTCTGTTGCAACCGCAGTTTCGCTGCTGGTGTTGGCATTGGCCTCAGGGATTCGTCTACAGCGCCGTACGCCACGCGGATTTTGCCGGGCGAGACATCCAGCCGTTCCACGATGTCCTGTTTGGTGGCCTCGGAACAAGCAAGAATGGCATCCGCTTCCCGTGCGAACTTCCGGATATGGCGCGAAAACGGGCCGACCACTCGGGGGCTGCCGGTTTCCGGCATCACCAAAAACGCGAGGTCGTAAATGCTAAGCACACGTCGGGCGCGGTGTACTGGAGGAAGAAAAAAGTTGGTGGCATGGTATACATCCACGCCTTGCAACAGGCGATCCGCCTTCGGATAGCCGGTGGCATTCCAGCACGCATACATTGCACGCGCGGGCACCTTCAGATGCCGAACTGAACTCAGACCATGCAGCCCTTCGAGGTCGAGGGGGCGAGCCGTCACACCGAGCGCACTGATTTCCAGGCTCTGCTCCATCGACAGCAGGTGCTTCAGCAGGGAGCGGGTATAGTTGCCGACCCCGGTGCGGTGTGCGGTAAGGGGGCCTATATCGTATCCGAGTCGCATAGTCACAGGGATTTATACCGGTTTTGGAACGAGGGATTCCAGCGAGTCTTTCCAAGCTAACCTATTGTTTTCCAGTAATTTACGGTGCAATCAACCTGGATTGGGGAAATGCATGTGGAGGTGTGGGCAAGCACGAGGGAATCTTTCGTGAACGAAACAGGGGCGGGTTTGATTTCGTAACCAGTTGAGTGCCATGGAATTACCTTGCCATTTGGTATGTGCTTCCGGGATTGCGTTTTCTTGACACCCTTGGGGGTCTATGGTACACTCGCGCGGTTGTTAGCACTCTAAACTTTCGAGTGCCAAGGTGTCGATGGATACGTCGTCAAAACGGTTGAATGAACGCGAAGAACTCATCCTTCACGCGGTGGTGCACACGTACATCACCTCGGCGGAACCGGTGGGTTCGAGGACCATTGTAAAGCGGTACGGTTTGGAATTCAGCCCCGCCACTGTACGCAATGTGATGGCGGACCTGGAGGAAGACGGGTACATCCAGCAGGTCCACACAAGTTCTGGCCGGGTACCCACGGACAAAGGCTACCGGTATTTTGTGGACTGTCTGATGCAGGTCCAGGAATTGACGCTGGCTGAGCGAGCCCATATTGAGCGGGATCTGACCGTTAAGCTGCATGATGCGGACGAGGCATTGCGGCAGACAAGCCATCTTCTGGCGCTGGTTTCGCATCATACGGGCATTGTGAATGTGCCGAACGAGAGCGATGCGCAGGTGAACTTCATCGAACTGATGCAGGTCAGTTCGCACCGGGTAGCGGTCATGATCGCGGACAGCATGGGCCGGGTGCACACGGCCACGGTTGGGTTTGACCAGCCGCTGGATCGGGACGAGTTGATGCGGCTCTCTCGGTTTTTGAACGAGAATTTTCGCGGTGTGCGGATGGAGAATATTGTGCCGGCGATTCATTCCCGGCTTCGTATATTTGTGGATGAGCAGCACCGGCTCGCGGAGCAGGCGTTGTCGCTGTTCACCATGATGCCGCCCAGCCGGAGCGCTTTGCTGTATATGGACGGCGTGTCTCAATTGTTTGAGCATCCGGAGTTTCAGGATGTGACGCGGGCGCAGGCGGTGTTTTCGATGCTTGATCAGCGGGAGCGGTTGTCTGAGTTCCTTCGTGCGCAATTGCGCGACAGAGGATCGGCGAAGGCGGCGGTCATCATTGGCCACGAAAGCCACGCGCCGGAATTGGAAGAGATCAGTCTGGTGGCCGCGCCGTATGCCGTTGCGGATAAGACGGTGGGCATGATTGGCGTGTTGGGTCCGAAACGGATGCATTATTCGAAAATCACCGCCGTGGTGGAGTATACTTCGAACCTGCTGAGCCGCCTGTTGACAAGGCTTGCCACGTGATACGCCCACCCGGCCGGCGCGAATAATCCGAAGCACTGAAATCATTGACGATTACTTCAATTCCGTTTTGAGCGGTAACTGAACGGTGGAGCCATGAGCAAGGGATCGAAACCAGAGAAGACGGCACTTGAAGAGCGTTTGGAGGCCGAAGCCGCCGCGGAACAGGCGGTCGCCATGAACGCCGACGCCGCGGGTGAAGAATTGCCCGTGGAGGCCGAGGCCGAGGCCATTGAGGCGGAGATGGCGGCCATTCTGTCGGAACGCGACACGCTGCATGATCAGTTACTTCGGCTGCGGGCCGATTTCGACAACTACCGCAAGCGGATGTTGCGCGAGACGGAGCGAATCCGGAAGACCGCGGCCGAATCGTTGATTGCGGATTTGCTGCCCGTTGTGGACAATCTCGATTTGGCGCTGAAGCACAAGGACGACACGTCCAGCGCGGTGGTGGAAGGCGTGGAGATGGTGTTCAAGAATTTCATGGGCGTGCTGATGCGGCACGGCCTTGAGTCCATTCCCACGGACGGTGCGCCGTTCGATCCGGCCGTACACGACGCCGTCATGCAACAGGCATCGGACGATGTGCCCGCCGGCAATGTGCTGCAGGAATTTCAGCGCGGGTTTCGCATGGGGGAACTTGTGCTCCGGCCCGCCCGCGTGGTGGTCAGCACCGGCCCCTCGCTGCAAAACGGTGCAGCCACGGAACAGACACAACAAACAGATGAAGCGCGACGGAATGCCGGTTCCGACGGGACCGCATGACGCATGCAAGGGAGGCTTGCTGAATGAGCAAGGTGGTTGGGATTGACTTGGGGACAACGAATTCGTGCGTGGCGGTAATGGAAGGGGGCGAGCCTCAGGTCATTCCGAACGCGGAAGGCGCGCGCACTACGCCGTCGGTGGTGGCCTTTACCAAAGACGGCGAACGGCTGGTTGGCGCGGTTGCGAAGCGTCAGGCCATCACCAATCCGCACAACACGATTTTCTCGATTAAGCGGTTCATGGGCCGACGGTACGATGAAGTCCACGAAGAAGAACGGATCGTGCCGTACAAGGTTTCAAAGAGCGATACAGGCGATTGCCAGGTGGATGTGATGGGCAAGCACTACCGTCCGCCGGAGATTTCCGCGCATATCCTGCAGAAGATGAAGGAAACGGCGGAGTCGTATTTGGGCCAGACGGTGACGAAGGCCGTGATTACGGTGCCCGCGTATTTCAACGACGCTCAGCGGCAGGCCACGAAAGACGCAGGCCGTATCGCTGGACTGGAAGTACTTCGCATCATCAACGAACCGACGGCGGCCGCGCTCGCATATGGTTTGGACAAGAAGAAGGACCAGAAGGTCGCGGTGTATGACCTTGGCGGCGGCACCTTCGATGTTTCGATACTCGCGATTGGCGACGACAGCTTTGAAGTGCTGAGCACCAGTGGCGACACGCATCTCGGGGGCGACGATTTCGATCAACGTGTCATCGACTGGATGGCGGAGGAGTTTCTCCGGGATCAAGGCATCGATTTGCGCAAGGATCCGATGGCGCTGCAGCGGCTGAAAGAAGCGGCTGAAAAAGGCAAGTGCGAATTGTCGAGCACGATGCAAACGGATCTGAATCTGCCTTTCATCACGGCGGACGCATCGGGACCCAAGCATCTGAATTACACGCTGACCCGCGCGAAGTTCGAGCAACTGTGCGATGATCTTTTGCAGCGCACGAAACGCCCGTGTTTCCGCGCACTGGAAGATGCGAAACTCGACCCGAAAGATATCGACGAGGTCATTCTGGTCGGTGGCATGACGCGCATGCCCGCCGTGGGACAGTTGGTTAAGACGATCTTTCAGCGCGAGCCCCATCGCGGCGTAAACCCGGACGAGGTGGTCGCTGTGGGCGCGGCCATTCAGGCCGGCGTTCTGGCGGGCGAGGTGAAGGACGTTCTCCTGCTCGACGTGACGCCCCTGTCGCTTGGAATCGAGACGTTGGGCGGCATTTGCACCAAGCTGATCGAGCGCAATACAACCATTCCCGTGACCAAGCGGCAAATCTTTTCGACGGCGTCGGACAACCAGCCCGCGGTAACCATTCATGTGTTGCAAGGCGAGCGTGAACTTGCGCGCGACAACCGCACACTGGGCAAGTTTGACTTGGTTGGTCTTCCTGCCGCGCCGCGCGGCATGCCCCAGATTGAGGTGACATTCGACATCGACGCCAATGGCATCGTGCATGTGTCGGCCAAGGATCTGGCGACCGGAAAAGAACAGAAGATCCGCATTGAATCGTCCAGCGGCTTGTCCGAGGACGAGATACAGCGGATGGTGAAAGACGCGGAAGCGCACGCGCAAGAAGACCAAGATCGGAAGAAGCGCATCGAACTGCAGAACAACGCGGATGCCTTCATCTACTCGACGGAAAAGACCATCAAGGAAAACGGCGACAAGATTGATGCGGCTGACAAAACGGCGGCAGAGGCCGCCATCGCGAAAGTGCGTGAAGCGCTTGGCGGAGAAGACACGCAGGCCATCGAAAACGCCATGCAGGAGTTGACGGCCGTCAGCCATCGGATAGCCGAAGCGCTGTACAAGGCGGGCGTGACGCCGGGTGCGGAAGCGGCGGGCGATGGGGCCGAGGCGCATACGGCCACTCCGACGCCTGATGACGAAGGCACGGTGGATGCCGAGTTCAAAGTGGTCGACGACGAGAAGAAGAACAACTGATGCCGGCCACTGATCGGCAGGGGAAGACACGCTGACCCATGGCCTCCAAACGCGATTTCTATGACATACTCGGCGTGAAGCGAGACGCCTCGACCGACGAAATCCGGAAGGCATATCTTAAGCTGGCCCACAAATACCACCCCGATAAAACGGGTGGCGACAAGGCCGCCGAGGAGAAGCTGAAGGAGATCAACGAGGCGTACGACGTGCTCAAGAATTCCGACAAGCGCGCCAAGTACGATCAGTTCGGCCACATGGGCGACCAATTCGGCGGCGCGGGCGGCGGCTTTGGCGGATTCGGCGGCGGGCAAGCAGGCGGGTTCGAGCAGTTCGACGACTTGTTTGACATGCTGTTCGGCCGGGGCGGTCAAGGGGGAGGCCGCGGCCGCGGAGCGCGTCCGCGGCCGGGCAATGACCTTGAGATGCGCGTTCGCCTGACGTTGCGTGAAGCCGCGAAAGGCGCCAAGAAGACGGTCCGTTTCAATCGCCACGAGATTTGTTCCGATTGCCGCGGGTCCGGCGCTGCCGCGGGAGCGAAGGCGGAGCCATGCCCGGAGTGCGGCGGTGCGGGCCAGGTACGCCGGGCTCAGGGTTTTTTCAGCGTCACGCAAACCTGTCCGAAGTGCCGGGGCGCCGGCACGCTGATTTCCAAGCCCTGCCCGAAATGCTCGGCTTCCGGACGCACACGGGTGGAACGCGAACTTTCGGTTGATTTGCCGGCCGGCGTGGACACGGGATCGCGCCTGCGACTTTCGGGCGAAGGCGAACCCGGAGATCACGGCGGACCGCGCGGCGACTTGTACATTTTTGTTGAAGTAGAGCAGGATGAAATATTCGCGCGCGAAGGCAACGACGTCATGTGCGACGTGCCCGTCAGCTTTGCTCAGGCCATTTTGGGCGATACCATTCGCGTGCCTACGCTTATCGGCGATGCCGAACTCAAAGTTCCCGCGGGCACCCAGTCCGGCACGTTGTTCCGGCTGCGTAATATGGGAATTCGCGATTTGCGGGGATACCACAAAGGCGATCAGATCGTGCGAATCCAGGTGGAAACGCCCACAAAAATCTCGCGCGAACAGCGGGAACTGATTGAGCGCTTTCAGGAATTGAGCAACGAAAAAACCTATCCGTTGAAAGAAGGCTTCATGGAGAAGCTGAAACGCGCTCTTGGCGGGGGAAGCTGAGCATCGCGAGGCCTTTCGTGTAGTGTAGTGACGGAGTGTCGACAGAAACGCAATATCCTCCTGTACAGGGCGGTGTTTGGCCGCGGGGGCATCGGGAAAGAGAGTCATGGACGCAGCGCAATTTCGTGGGTTTGTGGAGCAGTTCAAGAAGGCCCGAGTGCTTGTTGTGGGCGACATCTATCTCGATGAGTACGTGGACGGTGTCATGACGGGCATTAGTCTTGAGGCTCCGATTCCGATCTATGAAGTGCATCAACGACGCTACAACCCGGGCGCGGCGGGCAATGCGGCCTGTAATGTGGCTTCGCTCGGCGCCAAGACCTACATGATCGGTTATGTGGGCGACGATGTGAATGCCGGTATTGTGAAGCACGAATTTCACGTGCGACACGTGGACACATCGCACATCGTCACCAACCCCGGTCGGGCCACCAACACCTATGGCAAACTGCGCGCGGGCGGACACAACATACCGGCACAGGAAATCCTGCGCACCGACACGCCGTCGCCCGTATTTGTCAGCGGCGCGGTGGAAGACGAGATCATCGCGAACATTCACACGCTTGCCGCCCAAGTGGATGCGATCGTGGTTGTCGATCAGGTTTCTTCGGTCTGCACAGAACGGGTGCTATCCGAGATTGTGGCCGCGGCAAAGAAACATAAACTCCTTACCGTGGGCGACTCCCGTGCGCGCGCTGGCAAGCTCAAGGGCTTCGACATCGTTGTGCCGAACGACCGAGAGGCCGGTATTGGCACCGGCATTTCCGTCAAGGATGATGCCTCGCTGCAGCAGGCGGGCAAAGCATTGCTCGAAGTCGCGGCATGTGCCATGGTCACCTGCGGCGAAAAAGGAATCTCCATCTTTACCAAGGATGCGCCCTTGGACGTGGTAGCCGCCACCGTCGCGCCGCGCGACGTGCGCGACGTCACCGGCGCGGGTGATACCGCCACCGCCGCCATTACCCTGACGCGGCTTGCGGGCGGCACATTGCGGGAAGCAGCGCTCGTAGCCAACTATGCCGCGGGCGTGGCTGTGCAAAAGCCCGGCGTGGTCACTGTATCGGCGGAGGAACTCCTCACGGCCTTTGAGCGCAAAGACCGTCCCACCAAAGTTCAGACCCTGGAGCAGGTCAAGACAGCGGTCGATCGATTGCGCAAGGAAGGCAAAAAGATCGTCTGGACCAACGGCTGTTTCGACATCCTCCACGTGGGGCACATTACCTATCTGCAGCGCGCGGCCGAACTCGGGGATGTGCTCATCGTGGGCATGAACAGCGATGTTTCCGTGCGATCCATCAAAGGCGAAGGACGTCCCATTATCCCGGAGGACGAACGCGCCTTTGTGCTTGCCGCTCTGGACTGCGTTTCCATTGTAACGGTCTTTGGCGATCCCACGCCGATGGAGTACCTGAAGGCACTGCAACCCGACTTCTACGCCAAGGGCGGCGACTATACGCTCGACACGGTGGTGCAGGAAGAGCGCCGCCTGGTCGAGGGGTATGGCGGCAAGATTGCCATCATCCCCGGCGTGGAGGGCAAGTCCACGACGTCGATTATCGGGCGAATCTCCGAACGGTAGCGGCTTCGCCGCCACGGCAACGCGGAATTGCCCCGGTCCCTCCCCATTGATTAGAGTGTGCCCATCCTGGGCGACACTATATTCAACCGATGTCAGCGCCGCGGTATTGGGCGCGGGGGGAGTTGCATGCTTGATCCGTTTGCGGTATGCCGAGTCCACTTGACGCCACTGACCTTGCTGGCGCGCAGCGCGTGGACGTATCGGGACAAGGTGGCGGTGGTACATGGCGACCAGCGCTTCACCTACACCGAGTTCGCGGAACGGATAAACAGGCAAGCCTCGGCCTTGCGCGCGCTCGGCCTTCAACCCGGCGATCGCGTGGCTTACTTAAGCCCCAACATTCCCCCCATGCTCGAAGCCCATTTTGCGGTGCCGCTGGCGGGCGGCGTATTGGTGGCGGTGAATACGCGGTTAAGTTCGGAGGAAATCGAGTACATTCTCAACCATTCGGGTTCGTCATTTCTGTTTGTCGACACAGAACTGGCCAAACTTATCGAGCCCGTTCGTGCGAATCTCACAACCGTCAAGCACATCATCAACATTCACGATGTCAGCGGCCACCAACCGTTGCCCGGGATGGATTTCGACGCATTCCTGGAATCGGGATCGCCTGCGTCCGTGCCGTGGGTCTTGAACGATGAGATGGAGACTATCTCCATCAACTACACCAGCGGCACGACGGGCCGGCCCAAAGGGGTGATGTTTCATCATCGAGGCGCCTACATCAACGCGTTGGGCGAGTGCCTGGAAATGGGATTGACCGCGGAGTCGGTCTTTTTGTGGACGCTGCCGATGTTTCACTGCAATGGCTGGTGCTTTACCTGGGCCGTGACAGCGGCGGGTGGAAGACACGTCTGTCTGAGGCGCGTGGATCCGCCGGTCGTGTGGCGGTTGTTGGAGGAAGAAAAAGTCACTCATGTAAATGGCGCTCCGGTAGTGATGATTTCACTGTTGAACGATGCGAACCGCCCGCGCAAGCTGAAGCATCCCTTGACCGTCACCACGGCGGGCGCACCTCCCTCCCCCACGCTTATTGGTCACTTGGCGGAGTTGGGCGCCAAGGTGCATCACATCTATGGCCTGACGGAAACCTATGGTCCCTACACCATCTCCGCGCACCAACCCCATTGGAAGGAATTGTTCGCCGATGATCGCGCGCGGCTGATGGCGCGGCAGGGTGTTGGCTACATCACGGCGGACGGGTTGCGCGTGGTGGACGAGAACATGATCGATGTGCCCGCCGATGCGGAGACGCAGGGCGAGGTGGTCATGCGTGGCAACATGGTCATGAAAGGCTATTACAACGAGCCGGAAGCGACCGCAGAAGCATTTCGCGGAGGTTGGTTTCACAGCGGCGACATAGCCGTCATGCATCCCGATGGGTACATTGAGTTGCGTGATCGCAAGAAGGACATCATCATTACCGGCGGCGAGAATGTATCCTCCATCGAAGTAGAGCAAACAATTTACCGGAATCCCGCCGTGCTGGAGTGCGCAGTCGTAGGCGCGCCCCACGAAAAATGGGGCGAGACCCCGGTTGCATTCGTTACGCTAAAGGAGGGTCAGTCGCTGGATCAGGATACGCTGATAGCGTTCTGCCGCGAACATATTGCCCATTACAAATGTCCGACGCGCGTTGTATTTGGTCCGCTTCCCAAGACGAGTACGGGCAAGATTCAGAAATACGTGATGCGGAACGAACTCTGGAAAGGACACGACAAGTTCATCCAAGGCGCGTAACGACATTGATATTTGTTGGTTGATCGCGGTGGCCAAAGCGTCTACTCTTGGATTCGTATTCCGGCAATTCCTCATATTCGCTGCAAGGCGCACATAGGCCGGTCACGTCATCGGGAGAATGCAGTATGGAACTCGATGTACTTATTCTGTCCCGTCTGCAGTTTGCGTTGACGATCATGTTTCATTATCTCTTTCCGCCCCTGTCGATCGGCTTGGGGTGGATCATGGTGATCATCGAAGCCCTCTACCTGAAAACCGGCAACCGGCAGTACGAATCCATCGCGCGCTTCCTCACGGGGCTATTTGCCGTGGTATTCGCCATGGGAGTTGCCACCGGCATCGTGATGGAGTTTCAGTTCGGGACGAATTGGGCCACGTATTCCCGCTTTGTCGGCGACGTGTTCGGGTCGGCATTGGCGGCTGAGGGCATCTTCGCGTTCTTTCTGGAGTCCGGCTTCCTGGCCGTGCTGGTGTTCGGGTGGGATCGGGTCGGCAAGAAGATGCATTTTTTCTCCACGTGCATGGTGGCCACAGGCGCGCTGTTTTCCTCGGTGTGGATTACCGTGGCCAATTCGTGGCAGCAGACCCCCGCCGGATTTCACATCGTGGGTGAAGGAATGAACGCGCGCGCCGAGATTACCGATTTCTGGGCCATGGTGTTCAATCCTTCGAGCATCGACCGTCTGGTTCATGTGTGGATTGGGTGTGGCCTGCTTGGCGCATTCTTTGTCATGAGCATCAGCGCGTGGTATTTGCTGCATAACCGGCATGAAGACGCCGCGCGGAAGATGTTCGTGCCGGCGCTGTGTGTTGGATTGGTGTGTGCGTTTGCCGCCCCGATTTCCGGCCACTCCCAAGCGCGCATGGTGGCCGAACACCAGC
Source organism: Candidatus Hydrogenedentota bacterium (assembly GCA_045863295.1). Taxonomy (GTDB): domain Bacteria; phylum Hydrogenedentota; class Hydrogenedentia; order Hydrogenedentales; family SLHB01; genus BTWA01. The sequence goes on along the minus strand of BTWA01000013.1, from coordinate 117,798 downwards.
CGTCGAAGCTGGCCGCATTTGAAGGGCATTTCGAGACCGGCGATGGCGGAGCTCCACTTTGGCTTTTTGGCGTGCCCGACGTGGAAGCGCGCACGGTGAAATTCGGAATCGCCATACCGGGCATGCTGAGCTTTCTGGTGCATGACAGTTTCACCAAACCGGTGCCTGGGCTCGATCAAGTGCCTCGCGACGAATGGCCGCCCGTGAGCATTGCCTTTCAAAGTTATCACTTGATGGTCGCGCTCGGCCTGTACTTCATGGCGCTGCTGGGGTACGGAGCGGTTTCGGTGTGGCGAGGCACGATCTGGACCCAACGATGGCTTTTGTGGATCTTTGTGTTCTCGGTCATCGGCCCCTACGTGGCCAATCAGGCCGGGTGGGTGGCCGCCGAAGTGGGGCGGCAACCGTGGATCGTTTGGGGTCTGCTGAAGACACCCGACGCCTTGTCAAAAAATGTGGTGGCGGAACAGGTACTTGCGTCGATACTCCTGTTTACCGTGGTCTATCTGATGCTCTTCGCGGTTTGGGTTTCCGTGCTCCACAGCAAGATTCAGAGGGGACCCGTGCCGCACGTCGAGCCACCGGATCACACCCACGCGGGCGAATTGTTGGATGCGGCCGCATCGCTCGGCCGTGCAAAGGGACACTCCTTGACGCGGGATGGCGATGATGGAGGTCGGCCCTCATGACGTTCGATCTGGAATTTGTTCAGGTCCTTTGGTTTTTCCTTCTCGGGATTTTGCTCACCGGATATGCCATCCTGGATGGCTTCGATCTGGGTGTCGGCATTCTCCATTTCGTTGCGCGCACCGACACGGATCGGCGGTTGTTCATGAACTCGATCGGACCGTTGTGGGATGGCAACGAAGTGTGGCTGGTCACCTTTGGCGGCGCGCTGTTCGCGGCCTTTCCGGATGTCTACGCGAGCGCGTTTTCAGGTTTTTATATGCCATTCATGCTGCTGCTCTTCGCGCTGATCTTCCGGGCGGTGTCGATGGAATTCCGCAGCAAGTTCAATTTCAAGGCGTGGCGCGCGTGTTGGGACGTGGCATTTTGCGCGGCGAGCGCCGCCGCCGCGTTTCTCTTTGGCGTTGCAGTCGGCAACATCATGATTGGCCTGCCCATTGACGAAACCCGTTCCTTCAGCGCGCCGCTGCTGTCGTTGCTCACCCCGTATCCCATACTCTGCGGCTTGTTCGTCGTGAGCATGTTTGCGCTTCACGGCAGCATTTATCTTTATCTCAAGCTGGAAGGTGAATTGCAGGAGCGCGTGCATACGTGGATCTGGAGGGCCTTCGGCGTGTTTCTCGTGCTCTTTCTCTTTCTGACAATGTACACGCTGCAGGCGGTGCCCAGGGCGACGTACAACTTCACGCACTATCCGTGGGCATGGATTGTGGTTGGGCTCAACGTGCTCGCCATCGCAAACATCCCACGCGCCGTGTTTCACGGGCGGCCGGTATACGCCTTCGTTTCGTCCTGCTGCACCATAGCGGCGTTCAACTTCCTGTTTGCCGTGGCCTTGTTTCCAAATCTGCTGGTATCAAACATCGATCCGGAATATCACCTTACCGTGTTCAACGCATCGTCATCGGAAAAGACGCTGTGGTTGATGACGCTGTTCGCGGTCATCGGCATTCCGTTTGTTCTCGCGTATACCGCCGTGATCTATTGGACCTTTCGGGGCAAGGTGGAGTTGGGCAAGTTCAGTTATTGAAGCCTACACGGTCCAGAAGTCGATGACGGTTACGTGTTCCTTGTACGGTGCAATGAGTGCGCGAAACGCGTCGTGTTGCGGATGGGCCTGATAGATGTCGTGGTCGGCTTCCGTGTTGAAAGACACCACGAGGCAATGGGTGAATCCTTCATTGCGCAGATTGGCGGGCACGTTTTCACCCCAGACCATTTCGCGCACCACGGGGATCCGGTCGCGCATTTCGCGTAGGCCGTCGGAAATCTTGTTCAGTATCTCCGGGGTTATTCCCTGATTCCACCTGAAGAGAACCACGTGCCGGAAGGTGCTGCCGATGGGCGGTCTTGAATCCATACTGATTTCCTGTAGCTTTGATTCGGCCGGCTGGAGCGGGCCAATCGCCTATTCAACCCAATAGTCCACCACGATTATGGACTCGACATACGGCATGGCCGCGTCTCGAAACCGGTTGTGTTCGGGGTGTTTCGCATAGGCGTCGAGATCGGCTTCGCTCTTGAAGGTCACGAGCAAGCAGTGAGAATAGCCTTGATTGCGCGCGTTGGCCGGAATATTCCGCCCCCATTCCAAATCGTGGATTTCGGGGATAAGACCGGCCATTTCGTCATACCCCGCTTCGATGGCGGCAATGGCCGCGGGATCGACGCCTTCTTTCCATTTGAAGAGAACCACGTGCCGGAGAAGTTCATGCGAATCGTCATTGGCCTGCATGACCTTGGGTTCCATTTGCACGCCGACTTTCGCATAGACACAACCCGAGACCATGCACCACAGCATCAACAAACCCGCGAGCTTTTTCATGAACGAACCTCCTTCAATACCCGTTCACGATACTACATTTTCCACGGCGCGCGCAGGTACACATGCGCGCGCCCCCGATCCGTTGCCGGGATCGGGGGCGCAATGGGAACAAAACCTGGCGGTTTGCCTAGAATCCGTCAAACGGGCGATCGTATCGGCCGAAAATGCGCGCGCTGTCCGCGTCCACCGGAAACTTGGTAGCCGGGTAGCGAATAAAACTCACATGTCCGTCGAGATACAGCACATTGCACCCTCCGGGCACGTGATTGTAATCCTGGGCCAGCGTGCTGATGTGATCCCACATGACAGGGATCGAGCTTGACGCCGTCGAGCCCGAGGCTGGGCTGTTAATATTCGTAATGAGAAACCGCTCAATGCCTTCCTTCAGCCGGTAAATCTTGTTGCCTCCACCCGCTTGGGTGCCTGCGTGGGCGCCGGATACGGTGAAATCGCGATCGCTCGCGGCGCCGTTGGAAGAGAAATTCGCCTGTGCCAGTTCACCCCACGGAGTGCCGAGGTATTGGGCCTCTTCGATCCGGCCGTTCGGGCCCGTCCCGGGAACACCGAGGAGTGCCGTGCCAATTACATTGACCGCCTCGGTGATGAGGAAGCCAGTGTAGTCGTAAGGTTCCTTGCGGATTTCACAAGGTTCCACCGTGCCGTTGTTATTGCCGCTCTGCGTGTCGTAGCGCTCCAGGGCATCGGCCTGATTTCCCCAGGATGGACACCACACGACGTCGACATCGGCAAGGTACTCGGGCATCACGGCAACGCCATCAAAAATCATGGTGCTGCTCAGCGTTCCGTTGCAGTTGTATGTACGCCGCGGAGGCAGTAACCCCCGGCTCTCGCCGGAATACATGGCGAAGCTCAGGCCCAACTGCTTGAGATTGTTCTGACACGACGCCCGGCGTGCGGCTTCGCGCGCGCGAGCGAGCGCGGGCAACAAAATGGCCGCCAATATGCCGATGATGGCAATGACGACAAGGAGTTCAATCAGCGTGAACCCGGAATTCCGTTTGGTAGACATAGTTTCGAGACCCCCAGCACAATTCGTTTTCGGGCCAGCGCCAACTTTATGCTATCCGCCCGTTAGATAAGCATACAAATCAAATGAGATTGTATAAAATTTTTGGCTTTGATATCAAGTTTTTCTATCCGTATACAAGGCAAGTGCTTATATCAAAAAGGATTTATTGCTGTTACAAAGATCCGGTCAAAGTTAGCGATAGTGCGTTTCATATAGCTGTTCTATCGCAGGTTCAACCCCATAACTAATTGAATTTAAATCGGTTAAAAAGAAAAACCCGGCGAGTGCCGGGTGAAAAAATGCAAGAGACTTGGGGGCTAGTGTCCACTGTCAATGGTGGGAAAAGCATCGTTCTCCGGTGAATACCATGGCACAGCCCACCTGATTGCAGGCCTCGATGACATCAAAATCGTTCATGCTGCCCCCAGGCTGAACAATGGCGGTGATTCCTGCCTCGGTGGCGGCGTCAACGGCATCGCGGAACGGAAAGAAGCCGTCCGAGGCCAAGATTGCTCCTTGCAGAGATTCGGTCCCCTGGTATTTCTTCCTGGCCTTTTCTATGGCCTGCTGCACCGCGCCGACGCGGTCCTGCTCGCCGGTACCCACGGCAAGGGTCTGGCCGTTGCGGACAATGACACATCCATTGGATCGCACGTGGATGTTCACGTACCACCCGAACAACATATCCGACAACTCGCGTTCGGTAGCCTGGCGCGCGATTTCGATCCGGCCTTTCTTGGCATGGTCGCAATAGGCCGGTACAAAGTCCGCCACGGATTTCATGCGTGAAAGGTAGGGTTTCGCCAAGACGAGACTGCCGTCGTCAAATACTTTCATCTCCACGACGCCGGAATCGTCTTCGAGAAATTTGGGCAGCGAATCGAGCGGCGGCAATTTGACCACTCGAATTTCCTTGTTTCGCTTGAACGATTCCGAATCGTTCAAGATGGCGAGGGCCTCTGGTGTGAATCCGGGCGCCGCCACGCCTTCCACGACGGTCTGCATGATAGCCGTCGCGGTGTCCGCATCCACTGGCCTGTTCAGGACCGTAACCCCACCGAAAGCCGCTTGCTTGTCGGCGTCCCGGGCACGTTCATACACGTGGGCTAGGGGCATGCCGTCGACTTCCACGGCCACGCCGGAGGGGTTGCAGTGCTTCATCACGGCAACCGCGGGCTTCTGCAAATACTTCAAGATGCCGACGGCATGATGCATGTCTTCGAGATTGGTTTGGGATAAGCCGCTCTTGCCGGTCTTAATCATTTCGTAGGCGCCCAGCACCAGTTTCGAGCCGGAGGACGGCCGGTAAAACGCCGCCGGCTGGTGGGGATTGGTCCCGTAGCGCAAGTTTTCCACTTTGGTGTACGCCTGGCCCAAGACTTCGACGGTCGCGGGAAAATCGCCCTCGGTGCGGGTACGGTACATTTTTTTCAGGTCGACGCGATCCATGGGCAAGGTCCTCTCGCGGGTTCAACGCGTAACTTACACTGGCGGCCATTCCGCTTCTCTGCTTTTCCCCGTGCACAAAGTGCCTATCCTGAAGCGGGAGAAAACGGGCCAATCGTGCCAGACACCGTCGCGCCAGATCAACGCCCGTTGACGAATCAACAGAAACCCTCAGCCGGACATATGGTGCTGGATTCTTTACGCTTTGTGGCGTATGATGTACAGTTAGGTTGGTTTTGCGGGAATAGGTCTTTTCCCGCCTATCGGTTTCGTAGCGTGTATTTTCAGTTGAGGTCCGTTCGCACTTGCGTTACTTGGCGGTTACGCAGGGTGCGGAGAATTCCTGTCCCTCGTCTTCACGTGTGCATTGCCGCGTGTTGTAACAAAGGCCCGGGATTCGCGGTCCAACTCTCCTGAAGCGATTTGAAGCCCGTAGGCGAGGCTGGGACCGGTAATTGGAGTTGTAGCGATGAGTAGAACGTGTGACATGTGTGCATCGGATGGCGAAGGGGACCGCTGGGTCACCATCACCATTCACGGCGAGGAGCAGGTCGAACGGACCATGAATTATTGCCCGACCTGCGCCGGTAAGTACCTGAACGCCATGGACATGATGGGCATGACGCTGGACGTTGTGAAATCGGTCCAGACGAACTGCGCCGCGTAATTTCACCCGCCATTTGACGTTGATTCGCGTTTCCCCTCCGTACTGTTTCCAGATCCAAATCCTACCGAACGGTAAATACCAGCTTCGCAAACAATACGATTCAGATTTGAAGGTTTCGCTCCGATTCTCAATCTTCAATCCTTCCGGGCGCGCTGCATCTCTGGACGCTTGAGGATGTCCAACAGGCCGGCAATGTCGGGAGACGGCGAGACGTAGTCGGCGACTTCTTTGATGGACTGGGTAGCGTTGGCGGGGCAGGCGAAGAATCCGACGGTTTCGCGCAGGGGGAGATCGCCTTCGGTGTCTCCTATGCCGGCGATTTCGTCGCGTGTGACATTCAGTTCCCGGATTAGCGCGCGCAGTGCATTGCCCTTGTTGACGCCCTTCAGGGAAATGTTCAGATAGAAATGTGAAGCCGTGATGAGCAGGTCAGGACCTCCGCGATCCCGCACGAAGGTTGCAATTCGGGCCTTCATGGCATCAAAGATCGCCGGATGTTCGGAGAACACCGAAATCTGGGCCTCCTTGCCAAATTGCATGATGGCCCTTGGTTCGTCCGGAAGGATTTGTGTGTCGATAAAGGATCGTACGGCACGGACGCCTTCAATCTTTTCTTCGGTTACTCCCGGACCGAACCATGCCCGGTTGTCATGGAGTGAATACAAGACGGCGCCATTTTCACAGATCGCGGGGACGCGAATGTCAAAGATCTTCATGAGAACTTCAACGTACGGTTGTGGGCGCCCCGTACAAATCGTGAGTGGCGCGATGGAACCCAGACCGGCGGCGGCATTTCGCGCCAACGCGGAAAATTCACCGAACAGGTCTCCGTTCCACGGCACGGATTCCTCGGGATTGAGGCATCCGTCCAGGTCGGTGATAATCCATTTGACGGCCATGGGATTCCTTTCGTAAATGCTCCTGCTCGGGGTATGCCCGCCCAAAGGAGGGTACTATTGGCAAGCTACTCCAAAGTTCCTATAGTATCTTTAAGTGATTCCGCCGTTGGCGTGCTCAGGGTAGGTACAGTTGGAGGTCAACGTGCTGGCGAAGTCGGTCGTATCCAGTATACAAAATTTGGCCGGGATATGCATTCTTGTGCATGCGATGCCCGCTGCACTTGCGAATTCTCAGGCCGACTTTTTTGAAACGCGGATTCGGCCCGTGTTGGCGACGCATTGCTATGGCTGCCACGGCCCAGAAAAGCAGAAATCCGGCCTTCGGCTTGATCACATTTCCTACTTGAAATCAGGGGGCGAGACAGGTCCGGTCTTGGCCGCTGGCGATCTAGCAAATAGTCGCCTTGCGCTTGCAGTTAGTTATTCCGATGTCTCATTGCAAATGCCGCCCAGCGGAAAGTTACCGGAGAATCAAATCGCTGATATCCGGCAGTGGATTGCTGACGGCGCGTATTGGCCGGACGAACCGGCGCCACAAGATGTCACCCATCCAAAACCCGTCTTCGATGTGCAGACACTGAAGCAACAACACTGGGCATGGCAGCCAATTCTGCCGGTCGCGCTACCGTCCGTGCAGAATTCAGCGTGGCCCATAAACGACATCGACCGATTCATTCTGGCCCGATTGGAGCACGAAGGACTCTCCCCCGCGCCGGAGGCGGATCGACGTACGCTGATTCGACGGCTGAGTTTCGATTTGACCGGTCTTCCCCCGGAACCCGGCGCCGTGGACGCCTTTGTGAACGATACGCGGCCGGATGCGTACGAGCGCGTCGTGGACGGATTGTTGGCGTCACTTTCCTTCGGAGAACGATGGGGGCGGCATTGGCTGGATGTGACGCGTTATGCGGAAACGTACGGCCACGAGCAGGACTTTCCCATCGAGTACGCATGGCGCTACCGGGATTACGTGATACGGGCGTTCAACGCAGACGTGCCCTACGACCGTCTGGTACGCGAGCATATTGCGGGCGATTTGCTTCCCGATCCGCGCTTGGACCCGGCTACAGGAATCAATGAGTCGATATTGGCTACGGGTTTCTGGTTCATGCATCAAGCGACGCACGCGCCGGTCGATGTGCGGCTCGATCAAACCGACCGGATCGACAATCAGATCGACGTCTTCTCCAAAGCGTTCCTTGGCATGACCGTGTCTTGTGCGCGGTGTCATGACCACAAATTCGACGCGATTTCCGCCAAAGACTATTACGCGCTTTCAGGATTTCTTCGCAGTTCCCGTCAACAGCATGCATATCTCGATCCGCATGGCCAAATCGAATCAAAGGTAAAACAGATTGAGAACGCAAACTTAGCGGCGGAGCCTTGGGTGCGCGAGGCGTTGGCCCGTTCCCTAGCGGCGAAGGATACCTTGTCCTCCCTCCTTACGGCGGCTTCGGAATCACGCAAGAGCGGCTTGGGGCTGTCTATCCAAGCGGCGCGACTTGGCGTGGATGCCGCTTCGCTAGTTCGCGCGGCCAGAGTGCTGGAAGCGGAGGCCTGTGGCGATCCGGCCCATCCGCTGCATCTCTGGTGGAAGATGTCCCGCGTTGCCAACGTGGACGAGTCTTTCTTCAGGGACGCCTTCAACAACGAGCGTACGCACGCACGCCTCGATGCGGCAAGCACCGATCGGGTTTTCGAGACCTTCGATTCTCCAGTGTCATTCAAACGGTGGTTTGTGTACGGTAGCGCTTTCGGTGAATCGCCGAGTGCTCAAGGCGCATGGGAGGAGAACGCGGGACATATCTCGCTGGCGCCGTCCGGAGCCGCCCACAGCGGCCTAATAGACTCGCGGCTTGAAGGCGCAATGCGATCGCAGGATTTTGTCATTGATCGCGATTGCATTCAGTATCGCGCGGCCGGATGGGGTGGTTACATTCGCATCGTGATTGAGGGATACGAACTCCGCAAATTCAGCAACCTGCTTTTCGAATCCACATATCTGCCGGTTTCGCACGGCGAGCCGTTCCGGTGGCTGCATCAGATTGACGGCTTAAGCAAATTCAAGGGCCGCACCGCCTACATTGAAATTGTCGATCCGGGCGAGGGCTGGATTGCAGTCGACGAAATCCGTTTCGGCGACACCATCCCCGAAGCGGATGGGACGCATCCTGTATTGCGCGCACTGTTGAATCCGGTTCCCCCGCGATCCATGGGCGAATTGGCGGACCGATATGCGACGATTGCCGCTAACGCGATGCAGGACTGGCTTGACGGGACCGCGTCGCGGTCGCAGGTGGATTTTGTAAATATCCTCATGGAATTGGGATTGCTGACTCCTTTTGATGGTGAGCCGAATATCGCCGGTTTCGTGGCATCCAAACGCGCACTCGCGGGCGAAGTTCCGCAATACACGCGGGCCTTGGCGATTGGTGAAGGTACCCCGCAAGAGGAGTCTCTCATGCTGCGGGGCAGTTACAAGACTACGGGCGAATCGATTAACCGTCGATTCCTGGAGGCCATTGCGGGACTGGATCAGCCACCGTGCGGCGAAGGCAGCGGACGGCTGACTCTGGCTGATCAGCTCCTGGCCGATTCCAATCCGCTCCCTGCGCGGGTAATGGCCAATCGCATCTGGCACCACTTGATGGGCCGGGGAATTGTTCCTTCCACCGACAACTTTGGCGTGCTCGGACAGACTCCTTCGCACCCCGAGTTGTTGGACTATCTCGCCATTCGGTTTCGTGAAAACGGCTGGTCCATAAAACAGTTGATTCGGGATGTGGTGACTTCACGCGCCTACCGGATGAGCAGTGATCCCGTTTACATGGCTGCGGAAGACAAGGATCCGGATAATGTGTTGTTGCACCGCATGAACCGCCGGCGCCTCGAAGGCGAGGCTGTGCGCGACGCCATTCTCGCGGTCGCCGGTACTCTGGATAATTCCCAATTCGGACCTTCGATACCCGCGTATATTTCCCCGTATGTCGAAGGCAATCGGCGCCCCAAGGAGTCCGGACCGGCCGACGGCGCACGCCGCAGGAGCATTTACCTGGAAATTCGCCGCAACTATTTGCCGCCCATGTTGCAGGCATTCGACATGCCGGTGCCCGACACGACGCAAGGCCGCAGAAATGTTTCCAATGTTCCTGCGCAAGCACTCATGCTGATGAACGATCCCTTTGTGGTGGAGCAGGCGGCGGCTTGGGCAAAGGAGATTGTGGAGTTCGTCGATGACACCGACGAGCGTATACGATTGGCCTACGTTAAGGCGCTGAGCCGGAATCCCACCGATCAGGAGTTGGCCCGCACGCGTACGTTTGCGGACCAGCAAGCGGTCGTGTACGGAAACGGGGGTTTGCAGGCAGACGTCCGGGTTTGGACGGATATTTGCCATGTGCTGTTCACCTTGAAGGAGTTTATCTTCATTGGCTAACTCGCATCGCAATTGCCGCGGATGCTCGGGATACCGGCGGGGCTCCTTGTCCCGCCGCGAAATGCTCATGGGCTGCGCGAACGGATTCGGGGCGATTGCCCTGGCGGCACTGTTGGGCGACAAGGCCTACGGTGCGCCGGCCCAGGACGCCGTCCATCCGATGGCGCCGCGGTTGCCGCATTACACGCCGCGCGCGAAGAACGTCATTTTCCTTTACATGGATGGCGGGGTTTCTCAGGTCGACAGTTTCGATCCCAAGCCTAGGCTGCGCGCCGAGCATGGCCAGCCGTTTGCAATGAAGATGGAACCCACGCAGTTCGACAACAACGGCAGCACATATGGCAACCCGTGGGAGTTCAGCCAGTACGGTGAGAGCGGCATCCCGGTAAGCAGCCTCTTCCCGCACGTAGCCCGGTGCGTGGACGATTTGTGCATCGTTCGATCCATGGTCTCCAACTTTTCGGAGCACAATGCCGCGAATTACTTCCTGCACACTGGACACGGTTTGCAGGGGCGTCCCAGCATGGGCGCGTGGGCAACCTATGGTCTTGGCAGCGAGAACCAGGATTTGCCGGGATTCGTTGTGCTTCACGGCGGTCTGATCCCGTCAGGCGGACACGACAACTTTGGATCGGGGTTTCTGCCCGCCGCCTATCAGGCGTCGTATCTGCGCAATGAAGTGCCGGCGCTTGCCAATGTAGCGCCCGCCGAGGCCGTCGCCGGGCAACAGGCGAGCAAGCTGGATCTCATGAAGGACCTGGACGCGATTGCCCTCGCGCGGATGGGGGCGGACGACCAACTTGAGGCGGCGATTGCGAATTACGAGTTGGCCTTTCGGATGCAATCCGCGGTTCCGGAATTGACCGATCTCTCGGGAGAATCCGATGCCACCCGGCGGCTCTACGGGATGGAAGCGGCGTTTCCGCAGACTCGCCTGTATGGCCGTCAATGTCTGATGGCGCGCCGCCTGTTGGAGCGTGGGGTGCGGTTCATTGAATTGACATGCCCACGCATCGATGGCGTGGATCGCTGGGATGCGCATTCCAACCTGGAAGCCAATCACGGGAAAAATGCGCTGGCGACGGACCAGCCGATAGCCGGGCTGCTGTTGGACCTAAAGTCGCGAGGGCTTTTGGACGAGACCCTCGTGCTGTGGGCAGGGGAGTTCGGCAGGACGCCTTTTGCCCAAGGAAGCGACGGGCGCGATCACAATCCCTTCGGTTTTACGCTTTGGATGGCGGGTGCGGGGGTTAAGCCCGGGACCATTTACGGGGAAACCGACGAATACGGGTATAAGGCCATTGCGGACAAGGTTGAAATCCATGATTTGCATGCGACTTTGCTCCACATTCTGGGTTTTGACCATACCCAATTGACATTCCGTTACAGCGGACGCGACATGCGCCTTACGGACGTGCACGGCCACGTTGTGCACGACATACTTGCGTAACCCCGAAAATGCGCCACCTCTCTGCCATTGACGGGCCACAAAGGCCTTGTTAAGATCGCGGCGAATTCCCTGGGGCGTCGTGTTGTAAAACGGCAGGTGGCGGGTATGTTTTAGATATGGCTCAAATTGTGCTCGAACAGCCGGGGGTTGCTCCCATCACGGTCAAGGTGGCGGAGAAACCCGTTCATCTCGGCCGCGCGGACGACAATGACGTCGTTCTGGTCGCGGATGAAGTGTCGCGCCATCACGCCAAGCTCGCCATGCGGGGCGAGCAGTTCGTGTTGGTGGATTTGAACAGTCTGAATGGCACGTATGTCAACCGGCAACGCATTGTGGAACGGGTGCTCGCCGATAAAGACGAGATTTGGTTCGGCAGCAAGTGCCGCGCATTTTTCTCCGCAGAACCGGTCGCTCCTGGCGCGGTTGCGGTGGATAGAATCTCCGATCTTGCCAAGCCGCTGGTCGCGCGGCCTACCGATATTGTAAAGCGCAAAGCCGCGGCGCCGCAGGCTCCCGCTGTTCATCTCGATTCCTCGCAAATCCATGGCACGGTTGTGCAAGACCTCGATCGCATCCGGGAAGACCTGGAGCGCGTGGGCAATAGCATGACGCTGATTGGAAAAATGGGGCAGACGCCGCAGCCGGTAGGCCGTTCGGCGGATTCGGGATTCTCGCAGGACGATTTGCTCAAGATGAGCAAGGCGTACCGCCGCCTGGAGGCGTTGTACCGCGCCACGAAATTGATCGCCTCCGATTTCGACTTACCCAAACGTCTCGCCGCGGTGCTCGATACGGCCATCGAAGTCATGGACGCGGAACGGGGCTTCTTGATGTTGCGCGACGAGGGCACGGAGGAAGTACGGGTGCATGTGGCGCGCAAGATGGGCCAGGATCTGAAGGCGGCGGGACCGAGCATGGGCATCGCGGGCCGGGCCATTCTGGACGGGGAACCCGTGTTGATGCGCGATCGGGAAAGCGACGATCGGTTTTCCGGCCGCGAAAGCATCATCATGCAGCAAATACGCAGTGCGATGGCCGTTCCGTTAAAAATTGAAGAACGCGTGTTCGGATCGATTTATGTGGACAGCCGGAATCCAACCCACACGTTCACGGAAGAAGATCTGGAATTGTTTGCATCGTTTGCCGCGCAATCCTCCATGGCCATCGAAAACGTACGGTTGTACGAACGCATGGTGGAGGCCGAAAAAACGCGGGCAAACCTGGGCCGGTTCCTTTCGCCGTCCATCGTGGAAGCAGTGATGACCGAACACGCCAGCTTGGAACTGGGCGGGCGGAAACGCGTGGTCACTACGATGTTCACGGACATTCGCGGCTTTACGTCGATTACGGAAACGCTGACGCCCGAACAACTCATCGCAATGCTCAATGAACATTTCACGGCGTCAACCGACATCATTTTCCGGTACGAAGGCACATTGGACAAGTATATCGGAGACGCGGTCATGGCCGTGTTCGGTTCTCCGTTCGAACGGCCCGACGATCCATTGAGGGCAGTCCGCACGGCGTTGGAGATGATGGAGCGTAACCGGGAATTGAACATTATCCGGGCTCAGGAAGGCCGGCCGGTCATCGAAATGGGCATTGGCATCGATACCGGCGAGGTCAATGCGGGTTTGATGGGTTCGCCGGAGCGCCTTGAGTTTACGGTGGTCGGCGATAGCGTGAACACGGCTTCGCGCCTGTGCTCCAAAGCGGAAGCCGGACAAATCCTGATTGGCGAGCGAACGTATTCTATCGTGAAAGATGCGATTGTGGCCGCGGAAATGGGAGCGATGATGCTCAAAGGAAAAGCAGCAGAAGTCAAAGTATTCCAGCTGGAAGGACTGGCTTAGTCGGCTTCGGTCAATACAAAAAACTTGATCACCAGCCCCATTAAAAAGATCGACCCCAACGCCACGGCCAAATGTCCGCCCCATTGCTTTAAGAACGACGGCTTCTCACTGCTGACCAAGGGAGCCCCCGGGTCACCGGCTGCGGGGTCCGAGGGTGCGCCGGCCTCGGTCATCCGGGTTTCCACGGCTTTGGCCATGTCCCGAGCGCGATCCGCCAACGTCACTTCGGCTCCGGTTAGCCACACTTCGCCGGAGTTTACGAGTGTCTTCTTGTATCCACCCTCCTCATACCGCTTTGCCCATCGCCGTTCACGCTCGGTCTTGCGCTCCTCCTTGGGTGGATAGGAAGTGAAATCCGACTTGCGCAGATTCACGGTATTCGCGTACGTGGGCCATGGGTCATCCTGCTGATAGCGAAACAGCGAGGAGGCCCCGCCCGAACCCTTGATTTCGTATGCGTAGAAGGACCGTCCGTCATTCAGCTCCAGAAAGTATGTGGGGCCTTCCAGCGTCGGCATGGGCGGGGGTTGCATCGCCACCTGGGCGACAATCGTGTGTGCTACGAGCATTGTGACTGTAATCATGATCGCCAGTATACGATTGGACCATACCCTTGACAAGCACCTGCGTATTGCCGGATCGTGTGCCCGCTCGATGTACAGCCATACTGGCGATGGAGGTCCAATGTCAGATCTGCCCGTGTGGGCGTTGCCGTCGGTCGTTGCCGGGGTTGGCACGGCGATCGTGCTTGGCCTCACCTATCGCGATTGGCGTGCCGTGCGCGGACCGGAGGCCCCCGGCGGGGCATTGCTCGAAATGCCCTGCACGCTGTGCCGCCGCAGCATGATAATCCACAAGACTGATCTCAAGCCGATGTCCGGAGTTGAAGTCGGTCTGGTGGTGCGGTCTATTCCCGAAACCGCAGGCCGGAAACTCGCGGAAGTCTTTTGTCCGCACTGCCAGGCCATTCATTGTTTCGCGACGGACAAGCGGCCTCCGGAATGGATTGGGGTGAATCTGGCGGCCCCGGAACAACAGTCGGCTGTATGTCTGGAATGCCGTAAACCCCTGCGGACGCCCCCCTGGGCGCCGGGCACGTACGACGGGCGGATTCAGGAGGCGCCGGACTTGCGGGCGGACTACGGGCTCAAGTGCCCGTTTTGCGGGAGTCTTGCGTGTCTGCGTTGCGCCCAGGATGCGACGCGCAATCGCACGCCGGACGGATCGCTCATGTGCCCCAGGTGTCGTCGGCATCCAGTGGATCGCTTTTTCCACGGATCCGCGCCGGGCACTCTGTAGATGAGCAACTATTCGCGGTGCAGAGGGGATTGAGGCGGTAGGGGAATTGTTCAATGACGCACGAATTCGCGATTATTCGGCACAATTGCACTGGCGCAATATATTGCTTTTTGGTTGTAACCACCTTGATTTCAGCCGGTTGCGCGACAAAGGATCAACGTGAGCCGGCTTCTGAGACACCAGTAGAGGAAAAGATCTTCGTACCGCCAGTAACGGATCCCGCCTCGGTCTTTACACCGGACCCCAAGTCTGAAAAGAAACCAGACACCATTACTTTTTCTCAGGGCATTGGAACGTTGCAGAAAACGTTGCGCCGGGTGGCGGAGGTTTCAACAGCCAACCTCGTCATAATGAATGGAATTGAAGATATCGAGATCGGCGAAGCACGGTTCACGAAGAGTCCACTAGAGGCCGTGGTCCAGCACTTGACTACGGTATCGGGTTCTGCCGCGTATACAGGACCGCATTATACGTTTCTGTACCCTCCGGGATATGAGCCGCTGTTGGAGACCGTGGTGGTAGGCACGTTGGACCCTTCGTATTCCGACGTACGGGCCGATTTTTCGTTCGGTTCAGGGTTGTATTTATTCAACGTGTTTCAATGGATAAGCGAGGCTCTCGGTATTACGGTCATTGCAGACAACGCGGTCGGTCAGGCGGAATGCGGCGAACTCACCTTGAACCAGGTGCCGCTGGATGCCGCCCTGGAGGCGATTCTGCGCTCGGCCCGCGTAAACGAGGTGCGCGTCGAAAGTACCGGGGAATACATCTTTCTGTTCAACCCGGAAAACCGGAATCCCGCGTCTTCGATGCTGAACGCTGTTCCTCCGGATGCCCAGCAGGAAGCGAACCTCAATCGTATCGTGCACGTGTATCTTCCAGTACCACCGAAGAAAGACGAACCAATCGAAATGTTGCCCGACCCGACGACGCTGGACAAGGTGTTGGCGCCTTTATCCAGACAATTGGGGATTACCGTTGTTGCCGAGCCTGAATTGGCCGCATTTCCGATTAATCCGGCCGTATTTCACCATGTCCGGGTACGCACCGCGTTGGATTTGATCGTTCGGCAGTGGTTATTGGCTGATTACGGGTACCAAGTGACGGCAGACCGCGTGGTGCTGCGCAAGCGGCTTCCGGAGGAAGCTATTCCGTAGTTTTGTGTTAAGCGAGGTTCATGTCAATCCACTGTCGCGCGCGTACGGCGAACTCCTGTTCGCTCGGATACGTAAGAAGCACCGCCGCCTGATTCAAGTCGTGCGCCCATTCCACATGAAAGAGCGCCTCCTCGGATCCGGGATGGGCCTGCGGGGCCTGCTGGATTGCCGATCGAAGGCGCATGAGGAAGTATCGCTCGTCCCGGATATAGTGCCTGCCATTGAAATCGTATTCGCTGCGATCCTCGCCGAGATCGGCGACTACATCCAAATCGCAAAAGCCCGATTCTTCGCAGGTTTCGCGTAAGGCAGCCTGCTCTTCGGTTTCGCCTGGGTCAATATGGCCTTTGGGCAGCCGTATTTCGTGCACCTTACAGCCGTCGCGAACCACGTCGCGAACCAGCAACAAAACCCGACCGGCCGCATCCATGACTACGCCGCCGGCGGATCGGTATGTACGTGTCGTCGTCATTCCGCGCCGTCCGGTCTTACCGCGGCAATTTGAAGGCGTAAATGGTGTAAGGGCGCGCCTCAGGACTCGTAGGATCCACAGACGATGGGAACCCCTGGCATTCGATGAGACCCTGCGGAGTGAGCGTCGCGGCCCCATAGGCGTCGATAGACTCGCTGCGGACTTGTACTCCAATGAACGAGGCTTTGAGTGAAGCGGCGCCCAGCGTTTTGGCATATCCCCGGGCTTCCGCCTGACCGGAAATGATGGCGGCAAACCGGAATCCGTCGCCATCCTGCTGGACAATAGCTTGCCCAACGATGGGTGCTGCATCGCCCGACCGCGACTTCAACACATAAAATCCCGGCAGCGATTCCATGGAAATGGGAACGGCGCTCAGCGAGCGCAAGTCGGCTTCGGTAAGTTGCACCGAACGGACTTCCTGGATCAGGGCATCAAATGCCGCGCCTTCGGTCCCCTGCCAGAATTCCATGGGGTCAGCAGCGGTAGACGTGGATCCACTGGCCGCAACCTGTTGTGTCATCCATTTATCTACATCGCCAGTGACAAAATTGACGGCGGCCCAAACCATGGTCAACAACCCAAGGGCAACCAGTAAGCCCCGCAACAACTTGCGGGGTTGAATGCGCTCCTCCTGCATGACCACGGCTTCGATGTGCAGCCGACGCATCCGCTGGTCGCGAAGGTTGTTGCCACAGGACTTACACAGGAGCGTGTCCTGGGGATTTACCGTCTCGCAGACCTCGCACACCGCATCCACTTCGATGTGGGCGTGGTGCGAGTTACCGGGCCCCTGAGAGGGAGAATAATCGGTCATTACGCCTAATCCCCGAATGCGCACGGCGCGTCTAGTGAATCCACGACTCATTTCCAGACTGGCTGGCCCTGCAAATTGTTGCACACGGCAAGGGGTCTGCACAACGCCTTCGAGGGTAATGGAGGCCCGGATGTGGGTTTGGGGTGGAAATTTTCGAGTTTGCGTTGTAGGCTGGAGGGGAAGGCAACGTCATCACCCGTAAAGGCCGATTGGGCTCGGCACATGCAGGCGGTTCATGGTACGCGTGCGCATAACAGTGGATGACCCGGCAAACCGGCTTACCATTCGCGAGTTGTTGAAACGCGAGGGACACGAAATTGTCCACGAACAGCCGGATGTTATTGTGGCGGACGACATCACCCGCGCCCTGTCTTGTGCGGCGGAAGCGCCGACGGTGGTGCTCGCGGCGGCAGAGCATGTCCGCGAAGCAATCAGCGCAATGCGGCAGGGTGTGTATGGATATGTAAACCTCCCGCTGATTCCGGGAGAGTTGCAGATCATGGTGCAACGCGCCGCCCAGGGGCAAGAGAGTGCCATGGGCTTCACGCCTCGCACGTTGGAGGATGTGGAAGCCGAGCACATTTTGAACACGTTGCGGCATTGCCGCAACAACCGCGCCAAGGCAGCGCGACTGTTGGGTATCGGCAGAAATACACTCTGGCGGAAACTGGCGAGGATTCAGCCAGACGGCAGCGAGAGCAAATAAGCGTTCACGTTGAAGTGTGTGCGATCATTGGAAAGGCAGTAATGAAGAAGCACGGATTTACGTTGATTGAATTGTTGGTGGTTATCGCCATTATCGGAATTCTCGCCGCAATATTGTTACCAGCCCTTGCCCGGGCACGCGAAGCTGCTCGACGGGCTTCTTGCCAAAACAATCTGAAGCAGCTTGGTCTCGTGTTCAAGATGTATTCCAATGAAAGCAATGGGCTCTTTCCGAGGATACACGGAGACCAACCTTTTGGCCCTGCGGCCAACGCCATGGGATGTGCGCCGGATTCGCTTCAGGATCAACCTGCGTTCGGTCCACGGATGGTGTCGGTGTATCCGGAATACTTGACGGATCCCGATGTGCTCCTGTGCCCCTCGGACAAGGACACGGGATCCGACAACGATTTGTTGAAGGTGGCCGACAACGGTTCAAATACGTGCCAGTATGTGGGCGTCATTACCTATGGCGATCAGAGCTACAACTATTTGGGCTATGCGTTGGACAACGTGGACGAGACGGATCCGCAACTGACTACGCCGATACCCGGTCCGGCACAAATGGTCGGGCTGTCGTTTATTCTGGGCGCCGTTACGTTCAATTTGAATCCCGCGGATGATACCGTGCTTGAAAACGATGCCAACCTCGCCAGTGTGGGGTTTGGCGGCTTGGGGTATGGAAACGGAGGAACCGATGTGGTGCGGCGGCTGAAGGAAGGTATCGAGCGATTCTTCCTGACAAACATCAATGCGCCCGCCTCCGGCAATACCGCCCAAAGTGACTTGCCGATCATGTGGGACAAAATCAGCATCAACGTGAGCGGAGGCGTCGGATACAACCATGTGCCCGGCGGATGCAACACGCTCTACATGGATGGCCACGTTGCTTTTGTCCGGCAGGGCAATAAGTTTCCGGCAACCGCGGGGCACGCGATTCTAAACGCGATGTTCGAGTAAGGCCGTATCGCCGCGCGTTCGCTGGCAGGTCCAATCCGGGAAAGGCGAAGGATTCAGTGCGATTGGGAGGCGCCACCGTTGCTGAAGTGATCGCCCCCTGGCTGCCCGACCGTTGGATCAGCCCCTCCTTTGCATGATTATTTCCACGTGGCCACATCACGCGCCACACAAATCCAGAGCTAACGATCGTGTGATATGCTGATATTTCGCGTTGGAAGGAGGGCATGGAATGCTTCGACGGTTGGTCCTGTTTATCGCCGGAATCGCTTTGTCGACACCCATCGCCTTGGGCGACTCTCCGGTGCGCCATGTGGTGATAGTGGGCATTGACGGGCTGAGCCCAAAAGGGATCGCCGAAGCGGAAACACCGAACATGGACCTGCTCATGCGGCAAGGTTCGTGGACATTCGCCGCTCGCGCGGTAATGCCCACCAGCAGCAGTTCCAATTGGGCATCCATGATTATGGGAGCCGGACCCGAACAACATGGCGTAACGTCCAACGACTGGCAACCGGACATATTTGAAATTACCCCGATCGCGAAGGGTCCCGGCGGAATTTTCCCCACGCTGTTTTCAGTCATCAGGCAAGCGCACGCCGAGGCGGACATCGCATGCTTTCACGACTGGGCCGGGTTTGGCCGGCTTTTCGAGAAGAACACAGCGACTCATGTGTCGAATCCCGTTGGGCCGAAATCGACAACGAAGGAAGCGTGCGACTACATCGAATCCCGCAAACCGTTATTCACGTTTATCCATCTGGATCACGTTGATCACGCGGGCCATGATCAAGGCTGGCATACGGAACCCTATTTTGCCGCCGTTCGGGAGGCCGATGAATACGTCGGCCTCGTCGTGCAGAGCCTGCAGAAGGCTGCCATTCTCAACGACACGATACTAATCATAACGTCGGACCATGGAGGCAAGGGCAAGGGCCATGGAGGAGCGACCATGGAGGAAATTCTCATTCCATGGATTATTCGCGGCCCGGGCGTGGCGCAGGGCAAGGAGTTGGTAGAACCGGTGAACACGTATGACACGGCCGCCACGGTGGCCTATGTGCTGGGAATCACGCCTCCATCCATCTGGATTGCCAAACCGGTGCTGGAAGCGTTCAAGCCCTGATTCATTTCCTCGACAGCCACGCCGGAGGCAGAGTCAATACCCCAAAGCGCTGGAATGCGACTACCTCTGATTTAGACTTCCCACTTTACCTCAGCGCCGCAACGGTGATTAGAACGACACCAGACAATGCCAGATGAAGGTGTAGGCGAAGCCTTCGATGTCGTTCCAAATGCGCTTCACCAGCGATGTGTCGCCGATCACGTGGTCGAATTCACGCTGCTTGACCTCCCAGGGTACGCAAACGCCCGGCGTTGGGTTCGAGTCAGGGAACTCCTTGGCCCACCGCCGTATCGCATCTTCATCGCGCGGCTTGGCGAACGGCGCAGGCAACGATTCCACGCTGGGCCCATTGCGATACACGCCGTACTCTTGCGTGAAGTCTGTCAACGCGCGCATGTTTTCTACCGTCGCGTCGTTCTGCACGATTGCGCTCGCATCCATGATGTAACCGCCATCGGCGCCGATTTCGTCGATAAGCCGTTTGCACCCATCACGCACTTCCTGCGGCGTACCCAACGCAAGAACCGTGTTTGGCACACCGCCGCTTAGCGCAAATTTGTGATGCAGTGCCTTGTGGGCCTTGCGGTAGTCGCTGCGGTCGATATGAAAAATGATGCTGCGTTCGGGTAATTCCGTGAATGTATCCAGGTGAGCATCCCAATTGCCCTCGGCGTAGAAAAGTACCTGATGCCCGTGCGCCCACAGCGTCTCCACGATGGGCCGCAGTGTGGGCCAATATATCGTCTCGAATGTGTGCGGCGTCACAAAGGGCACGCACCCACGGTGCATCCAGATCGTGATGGGCACAATCCTATCGGGATCGGCGCTGGTAAGTGCGACGTGCATCAGGTGTGGCATCAACGCCCGGCACGCGGCCAGCACCTTTGCCGGCTGTTCGATGAGATCGTGGGCGAGACCATAGTACCCGCGCAGTTTGTCACCAAGAATATCCAGTGGCGCTTTCAGAATGCCGCCAATCGCGGACACGGTCCCGCACTCGTTCTTTAGCCGCTCGTTCTGGGCGCCGAGCGCTGTGAAGTAGTGCAGCATGGCCATGCCGCCTTTGACCAGCGCGAGATTATTGCGGTACGTCGATGGCGTACCAATAGGCGCGACATCCTTCGATACGCGCGGCAACCACGTATTGAAGAGAAACCCTGAAGGGTCGGCAATCAGGGCGTCATACTCGTCGGCGCGCATATGCGCGTTGTCTTCCTCGGGCTCTCGATACTGAAATCCGACATCCGCGGGCACGTGGATCCCGGGCGCGCCGTAGTACGTGAGGCCGATTGCCTCGGTCAGCCCGGTCCACACGTAAATCATGTTGCCGACCGTCGCGTCCCAATCGAAATCGGCCGCGCATTTTCGTGTTGCCGCCAGTGCGCCCTCGAAATCGTGCGTCGCTTGCTGGCAGGTGAACCCTGCGTACTTGGCGGCAAATTCAGCGACGAAAGGCCGCAGCGGTACGCGATCGGGTTTCTGATTGTGCATCGCGGTGGTGTAGCGGCGCAGCCGTTCGGAATAGCGCTGGTGGATGTTCGCGCTCATCGTGTGCCCCCTTGCGCCGGGATTAATCTATCGCCGGCACGTCCCCCGACGCACCGAAAGCCACGGCGCAGTGCATTGACAATATCAGAGGTTGCGGTAAGACGCCAAAACGGTGGAGGGATGCATTCTTGAGGTATGCCGTCATCGAGCCAAGGGGAGCATGCATGGGTTGATGTTGAACTACAATCCCGGAAAACAAAGCCGCCGACGCTTCCAGGAGGAACCTGAACGCGCCGGCGGTGCATGAACGCGGCCGATTGCCGCGTCAACTTCTTTCTTATGCTTTCAAATTAGGATGGTGGGGTGCTTTGAGCGACCATCCGTTTTCGTACGGCTTATAGAGCCACTCATTGCCGACCTTCACCGCGTCGGGGTCGCCACCCTTGAACTTTTGTGCAAGCGCGTCCCATTGCAGCTTGGCGTTGGCGAGGTAAGCGGCCTTGCCGGTAACGCAGGTGCGAATCGTGTTGTAGGCCACTTCGGGGTTGCAGATTGTGGGCTTGTGATCGCGCACGCACTGGATGAAGTTTTCCCAATGACCGGTGTTCATGTCCATTTCCCGCGCGTCCAGTTTGCTGACCGGTTCGCAACCGCCGTTGTCCCGGAACGGGAACACCTGATAGCCGCGCCGATCCACGAGCATGCTGCCCAGCGTGCCGTGGAAATAGATGCCGTGCCCGGGACCTTTCATCTCAGGATAGGGATTCCAGGCCATGTTGGAGAAGGTCAGGAGGTAGTTGTCGAACTCCCAGGATACGTTCAACGTATCAGGCGTGGTGCGGTTGTCTTCGAGAACGAAGTTGCCGCCGCCCGCGGTCACCGCTTTCGGCTGTTTGTCTTCGCCCATGGCCCAGATGGCAATATCGAGCAAGTGGGCGCCCCAGTCCGTAATCTTTCCACCGGAGTACTCCGTAAACCAGCGGAAATTGTATTGAAAACGGTTTTTGTTGAACGGAACAGTGCGCGTCCAGCCAACGTACCGCTCCCAATCAAGCCATGACGGCGCGGGTTCGTCTGGCGGATTTCCAATACCTTTGACCGTGCCCGTGTCGTAGTTGAAGGTCTCGACGCGGCCAATTTTGCCGATATAGCCGTCTTGCACCATTTTGACGGCTTCCTGAAAATACACGCCGCTACGCTGCATCGTGCCGGATTGATAAATGCGGTCATGCTCTTTCGCGGATGCGACGATGGCCTGGCCTTCCTCGATGGTCGTGGACATGGGTTTTTCGCAATACACATCCTTGCCGGCTTCGAACGCCATAAGCGTTGGGACGGTATGCCAATGGTCGGGAGTCACCACGACGATGATGTCGATGTCTTTGTTCGCGATCACTTCTTCGAAATAAGTGTGTTTCGTGGGCTCGGGATATTTCGCGGAAATGATCTGAGTTGCCTGGTCCAAATTGGGCGGAAACAAGTCGCACACGGCGACCGGCTGAACGTCTTCCCGCAGCATTACGAATTGCAGATCGCGTTTACCCATTTGCCCCACGCCGATATGGCCGCTGAGAAGTTTTTCGTTGGCGCCCAAGACGGTCTGGGGAAGAATCCGCTTGTACACGTCGGCATTGGCGGCTTGCGCCAAGGCTCCGGCGCCGGCCGCCACGCCGGCCGCTTTGGCCGCTCCCTGCATAAAATCCCGGCGGCTGACATCGTTCTGATCTGGCATTGAACTCTTCCTCCTTCGGAATGGCTTGAGGCTCCCTGCGGAACCTCGAATCGTATCTCGATTGATCGCCCGTGGGGAGGCGAAGTTGCCTCCTGCGTCATCGGCTCCGTGGGTACGCCCCGGCGGACGCACCTGCTCCTATGATGGCGGATTTCCCCCCTTCGTGACAAACCGCACGTTTCTCCATTCTGGCGATGGATTGCCGGCAAATTGAGTTACAGTTTGGAACTCGCTGTGGTACACTTCTGAGGCAACGGAATTCCCGTAATACTGGCAGGGCTGTACGGGATTGGCCTATTTCCAGCGCAGTGCGGGTCGTGGAAATGCATGCGGCGTGGATCAGAATACTCGAATTGAATTGTGGATGCCCTCGCATCCACGGCGTGAAGGCGGTTCTGGCAGACAACGGGTAGTGTTATGCCGGCCGGAATTCCTGCCGGATATATACCCAGGAGGAGTAACGCCATGCAACGATTCGACTTTCGTATTTTCACAGTCCTAGGGCTGGTGCTGGCTGGGACTTGGCAGTCGGCGCTGGCCGGAACGCCGGAGCCGCACTCGCCCCCCGAATCCACACCTGACGACCCAGTTGTCACCCAACCATCCGGTTCGGGCCGAACGGACTTGGCTGCGGCCCAGGAAACGGATAACGACCCGGAAAATGCGTCGGCCATAGGCAGCATCACCAAGGTCAAGGGCAAAGCGTATGTGTTGCGCGAGGGAAGCGAATTGGAAGCAGACGTCGGGGAGCGGCTGTTTGAAGCCGATGCCGTTCGCACCGCCGACGATGGCCACGTAGGAATAGTTCTGCGCGACGATTCCATGCTGGCGCTGGGAGTTTCCAGCGAAATTAAATTGAAGGACTACGCGTTCGAGCCAATCGACGAGAATTACTCCCTGGTAACGCAATTGGTAAAGGGTACGTTTTCGTACGTGAGCGGGGTAATTGCGAAATTGTCGCCGGACTCCGTGAAAATGGAGACGCCCGTGGGAATCGTGGCGGTCCGGGGCACGAAATTGTTTGTCTGGATCGATCCAAGCAACGCGGAAAAGAAAGGAATCCGGGAGGAAACCAAATGAGGCGGGCAAACTGGATTGTACTGCTGGCCGTGGTCGCTCTTACGGGGTGTGCAAAAGAGTTGAGCGCGTTTGTATTGGTGCCGGATCCGACCGGCAAGGTGGGCGAAGCGACAATCACGAACAAGACGGGCACGGCTGTGTTGGCGAAGGACCGGGACAGCACGTGGGTGAAGAACAGCGAAACGTCGTTCACCGAAGTGCTGCCGATGCCGGAAGAACAAGTCGAAACGCTATTCTACCAAGGCATTCAGGCACAACCGGATCCACCGAGGAGTTTTCTCCTCTATTTCGAGGAGGGGTCCACGTCCCTCAATGCGGCGTCGCAACCGTTGGTAGCGGAAATCATGCGGGAAGTGGCCGCGCGGAATTCGCGTGACCTGAGCGTCATTGGGCACGCGGACCGCAAGGGCGAAGACGCATTCAACATTGAGCTGTCGCTCCAGCGCGCGCGCTTCATCAAGGAAGCCTTGGTGTCGTCGGGGGTGCGCCCCGGGGACATCCTGGTGGAGTCACATGGCGAAAACAACCCGCTTGTGCCCACGGAAGACGGGGTCGCGGAGCCATTAAATCGCCGGGTTGAAGTGGTTGTCCGGTAAGAAGCTGGCCGGCGCATCAGTCACAGGCGTTTCAACAGGCATGAAACATTCTCGGTCAAGGTCAGCCTTGGATTCGACCGGCGCACGAACTGGACGTGTCCGCTTTAGCGTGTTGCTGTGGGGCGTGGCGGCGGCATTGGCCTTTACACTGATCGCTATTGTCAGGCCTATCGCGTTGCGAGACTTGGATCTGATCGGATACGACGTATTGTTGCGTTCGATCGACCGCGAGCCGCCGGTATCCAACGCAGTCATTGTAGACATCGACGAAGCCAGCCTGAAACAAGAAGGCCAGTGGCCATGGCCACGCTACAAACTCGCGCGTTTGATTGACTCCATACGGGAGCTCGAAGCTGCGGGCATCGGTTTGGACATCGTGCTCGCGGAACCAGACGGAAAATCCCTGGCCGCCATCGCAGAGACCTACCGCCGCGATCACGGCATGGAACTCGATTTTGGTCCCCTTTCGCCGGAACAGTTGGACAATGACGCCCTTCTCGCAAATTCGATCCATCGTTCAGCCGCGATAACATGCATGTGGCTTTCATTCGGCGACGAGCTTCCACGGAAAGGCGCCTGTCCGCCTCCTTTGGCTATAGGCCGTATCGTGGGCGGACAAGGCACGAGCAAAGACTATATCCTGGAAGCAAGCCACGCGTTGTGTCCCACGGATGAAATTGCGGCGGCCGTCGACGGCACGGGATTTTTGAACGCGCTGCCGGATCTCGACAATAAACTCCGCCGAATGCCGCTGGTCATCCAATACGACGGCCAGGTGTATCCGTCGCTTGCGTTGGCGCTGCTGCTTCGATCCACCGGAGTGTCGAACTACGATATCGTATGTTCACCGCTGGGAGTCCAATGTATTCGCGCGGGACGCCGGGAAATACCCACCGACGCGCACGGCAATCTCCTGTTACGTTACTCCGGCTCGATGCGGCACGCGCCGTATGTTTCTGCCTCGGATGTGCTGTCCGGTAACGTGTCCAGGAGTGACTTGGCGGGCAAGATCGTCCTGGTGGGATCGTCGGCGGTCTCGCTTCGCGACGTGCATGCAACGCCGTTCTCGCGGGCTGTGCCGGGCGTCGAATTGCACGCGATCGCCGTAAACAACATGTTGCAGGGCGATTACTTGAATCAGCCCGGCTGGACGCGTCAAGCCGAGGTGGTGGCGGTGTTGCTGCTCTGCCTGTTCACGGCGGTTTCAGTCGCGGCGTTGCCGCTCGTGATAAGCCGTGTGGGCTTTCTCGTGGGCATGGCGGCCATCTGGTTTGGCTCCCAATACACCTTGGCCAACTATGGACTCTACCTTCCCCCAGTGCCGATGATGGCGGCGCTTGCTTCGAGCTTTGTCTTGCTTTCGATCATCCGGTTCAGGCTCGAGGAGAAACAGGCATACCGGCGGGCACGGGATCTATCCGCCGCGCAGAGCTATGCCATTAGCGGATTGACGGCGCTTGCCGAAACGCGCGACCCGGAAACGGGCCGGCATATCATTCGCACACAACGGTATGTGAAGGAACTGGCCGATTATCTCGCGCGACAAAAGAAATTCCGCCGGGTGCTCACAAAAGACGATGTGGAACTGATGCCGCGATGCGCGCCTCTGCACGATATCGGCAAGGTGGGGGTGCCCGATCACATATTGCTGAAACCCGGCAAGTTGACCGACGAAGAATTCGAGCAAATGAAACAGCATACGACCCACGGGTATGAGGTTTTGAAGCGCGCGGAAATCGCGAGCGGCGCAAGCGAACGGATTCCCTTCCTGCGTATGGCATGTGAAATTGCCCTGACCCACCATGAAAAATGGGACGGCACAGGTTACCCGCAAGGACTCGCAGGAGAGGCGATCCCGATGTGTGGACGCATCATGGCGCTGGCGGACGTGTACGACGCGTTGACTTCGCTGCGCTGCTACAAACCGCCCATGCCCCATGAAAAGGCAGCGAATATCCTGAAAGAAGGCCGGGGCAAACATTTTGACCCCGATGTGCTCGACGCCTTCCTCGCTCTCGAAAACGAGTTCCAGGAGATCGCCGTAAAATATGGCGACAAGGAAGACGATTCACTTTAGATCGCGCAGACCTTCGACGTGAAATTCATACCTTCCCGAACCAACCTTATAGACCTCCCACCGGTCCTCGCGTGAAACGATTTCCACTCCTCGTGCCTCTTCCACGCGGCGGCTTTTCTCATATACCTGCGTGTTCAGCGAAACGGGCATGTGCACCTCGGCCGTGGCATCGACAGGGATAGTCACCTCGAGCGTGAGGTTCCGGCCGTCCAGCCTCCAAGCCGATCGGACGGGACCGCGTACGGAGTTGTAACGGGCCTCCGCATGGGTCAGGCCAGAGCCGCGCATTTGGGGATGAATGATGATCTTGTTGAAGCCCAAGGCATCGTCGGCGGGGCGCATGCCGGCACAGTGCTTGATGAACCATTCGCTGACGGATCCAAACATGGGATGATTGTGAGAAAAGGTGTTGTCGCTGTATTCCCAATGCTCCCAGAGCGTGGTTGCGCCGTTCTCGATCATGTGGCCCCAACCCGGGAAGTCTCGCTGATTGACGACGAAGGTGGCGACATCGTGCCGGCCGTAGCGTGTCAGTGCGTCGAGCATGTATTTCGTGCCGAAGATGCCAGTACTCAGGTGGCCGTTGTGTGTAACGAGGATATCCTGCACCAACTGCCATAGCGCATAGGGCACTTCCGCATCCGGCACGTGATTGAAGTAAAGCGCGAACGCCTGGCATGCCTGCGTTCCTGAAAAGTATTTTCCGGTGCCGGGCTCGAGGAATCGGCGGTTGAACGCGTCGCGCACGGAACCGGCAAGCGTGTCGAACCGGATTGCGTCCTCGTTCTTGCCAATCGTCTCAGCCAGTCGAGCCAGAATCCACGCGTTGTACCACAAGAACGCCGTGCCGGTCAGCGGCCGCGGCTTTTCCACCAGACTTTCATGATCGCCAATGCCGTTGTCCAGGATGAACTCGGGCGCATTCGCCGCGAGCAATTCCACCCAGCGTTTTGCATGGTCGTACTGTTCGTCGATGAGACTGGTTTCGCCGTAGTACTGGCGCAACTGCCACAACAAGAGAGGATGCACCGTGCCCCAACCGACCGGACCGGAACCCTCTCCCAATCCCTCGTCGGCGATGCCCACAAACGGCGCGGTTTCGGTGAATCCTCCGTTTGGCCGCACCGCGTCTTCAAAATCATGCACCGTTTTCCGGTAGAAGGCGGCCATGTCGTAATTCAACATAAACGCTTCGCTGCTGGCGACGATGTCGCCGCCATAACCAAACTTCTCGCGATGGGGACAATCGGATTGAACGCCTATGAGATTGTTCGTGAACGTACGCTGTGTAATTGCCTGAATCTGGTTGAACAAGTCATTGGAACATTCGAACTCTCCCGCGGACTCCACATCAGTGTGAATCACGTGTGCGCGCAGTGTTTCCCTTTCCGGCGGCTGCGGCAATCCAGTGATCTCGACATACCGGAATCCGTGAAAAGTGAACTTGGGCGTGAACTCTTCCTCGCCGTCACCGTTCAGGATAAATGTGTCCTGTTGCCAGGCAGTCGAAGGCCGCTTCGACCCGTCGGGCACGGGCTTGTTCTTTAATTGCCCCATGACGGATGTCAATCCGTTGAGCGATCCGTCGGAATTCAACAATTCACCATACCGCAGGTTTACATGCGTGCCGGCCGGTCCCTCGGTCCGCAATGAGGCAACACCGGTAATGTTCTCGCCAAAATCGGCAATGTATACGCCGGGCGATGGCTCAGTCACGGTCACGGGTTCGATCGTGCGAACGCGCCGGATTGGAGGCAGGGGTTGGGCCATCAAAATGCCGCCGGGGGCATCGGCTAGACGGGCATTGGGCCACGTTGACGCATCAAAATCGGGTTTGTGCCAATCCGGAGGCTCAGCGGATGCATCTTGCGTCTCTCCTGTATAAACGCTGTTAGCAACCACCATGCTGTCGCCGTACTGCCATGTCGTGTCCGTTGGAATGATTTCACGCGATCCGTCGGTGTAGTCAATCACGAATTGCCCAAGTATTCGTGGTTCGCCAACAAGAAGTGCCTCGCGCAGATTGAACTTCCCCCACATGCGCAGTGGAAGCGGATTAAACCACCCGTTGCCCAAACGCGCGCCCGCCACGTTTGCGCCCGCGCGCAGATCGTCGGTCACGTCGTACACGGAATAGAAAACGCGCTTGCGATAATCAGTCCATGCCGGATCAATGAATCGGTCCTCCACCCGTTCCCCATTCAGGAGGATTTCGTAGTATCCAAGCCCCGTGATATACAACCTAGCCTGCTCCACGGGCTTGTCAATGGAGAATGCCTTACGAAACAACGGTCCAGGCAAGGGCTCAAAAAAGGACTCTTCGTTGGACTCGTCGAGCCTGCTGTGGCGCTGAATCCACTGCCCTTTCCAGTTTGCGTTTGCCAGCAAACCGGTCTCCCAGCAACCCACTTTGCTCCAAGGCGACGGACGATCCTTCTCATCCCAAACGCGCACTTTCCAGTATACGGCCTGCATGGGTTGCAACGGCTTCCCACCGTACTCAATCTGGGGAGACTCGGTCATTGCCGTACGGCCGGAATCCCAAAGCGTACCTTCGCCACGTCTGAGCGCATCCCTCGTTTCGGCCACGAGGATTCGGTAGGCGGACTGATGCTTGGCGCGGCTGTATTGCGTGACAGGAATCGCGTGCCAGGAAAGCCGGGGTGTGGGCACATCGACTCCCAAGGGATCTATGGCGTCTTCGCAACGCAACTCCACCACCAGCAATCGATCCGGACCTGCCGGCAGTCCGCCATGCTGGCAACCCAAAAGGGTAACGAAGAGACTCGAGAGTAGAATGAATCGCGTTCCGCGCATGTTGGAATCCCCCTGCCGAAAAAACCATATCGCCGCGGCGGGTGGGGAATCAACCGTTGAAACGCTTGGCGCGGACTAGATGCGTTCGACTGCGCTGGAGGTCAGCCATCCTTCCACGCCCCCGGGCAGCGCGATCCGGATCCAGTCACCCCGCGTCTCAAGCACCTTGCACTCCGTGCCTGCGTACAAAGGTTCGTTGAGTACCGGCTGATACGACTCGCTGTTCCCCTTGCGCAAGCGGGTCTCCGCTGAAAGCACAACTGCCTCAGGTGAATTCGATGCGGCGCTGGCTTCGTATTGCACAGAGGCGAACAACACACAGGCAAGCAGCAACGATACGGCAATAGTGGCGTGGATAGCCACGCTTTTCCGGCTGACCCTTGACGCGGCTGCCAGCCATAAAATAATCCAGGCGCCCGCAAAGCCAATCATGCGCCAACGCGCCGGGATACCGTAATGCCAGAACAAAAGCACGTCGCGCAACGGGGCGGATTCGCCGGTCTCAAATGAATCTTTTCGCTGTGCGCGGGCGACGGCGAGATTTTGCAGAATGTTTTTATCGCTCGGAAGATACTGTTCAGCACGCCGGTAATTGAGAATGGCCCTGCCCAGATCGCCCTTCAAGTAATAGGCATTGGCGAGATTATAGTAGATTCCGCCGTTTCGCAACTCCCCCTCGTTGATGGCACGTTCGTACCGCAATATGGCCTTTTCGTAAGAGAGTATTGCCGCAGCGCGATCGGTGGATGCCGCCTCATTCGCCTGTGCGAATGCGGCATTGGCATCATTGACCAGTTGGCTGACTTCCGGCGCGGGGAGTTCCGCCTCGCCCGCCGTTAAACCTACTAGAAGGGCCGTCACCAGGCCTGCGCAGAGCTTGATCGTCATCGCGGCACCCATTGGCTTCATGACTTATTACCTTGTTCGAGGGCCTTCGCCGCTGCGATCATGCGATTGACGATTGCTTCCTTGTTGGCATCGGTAACATCCGCCCCGGCGAATCGGCCGGCTTCGCAAGCCTCGAATACCGCTTCCACCTCGCTAATCACGTCCGGCCCGATGCCACGTTGCCGCAGCAGCGGCCGTGCATCGGCAGCCGTCATAGTCCGCGCCGGGGCGGACAACTTGCCTCCCAGGTAATCTCGCCAAATTGCGATGGCCGATTGATAGAACTGTTGCTCGCCGGAATTTGCTGCCATCGCCAAAGCCGCCTGCTCAAAATCCCTGAGCGACATTACCGCGCCGGCCTTGGCGCGCTGCGTTCGCGCACGGGCCACGCGCAGTGACAACAAGGCGGCAAACACCAATGGCGGCAACGTTAGAATTCCCCACCATAAAGGTGTTCGCAACCACGTCTCATGCGGCAAATACGCACGGCGCAACAATTCCGGACCTTCATAGTTGTAGGCGATTCCCTCGGCCATGGGTGTCGGCTCCCTTGCCGGTTCGGGATTTGCGGCCACCGGCGCGTCTCCTTCGATATCGGCCGTAGTGACAACGCGGGTTTCATACACTGTTATGGGTATCGGTTCACTCTGCGCTACGCGATACTCGCCAACGCTGCTGTCGAAATACGGCAATTTTATGGGAGGGACCGCGGCAATGCCGGCACGCAACGGGCGGATGGTTTGACGAAATACTTTTGCATCCGGGGTCATTTCCGCGGGGGCCATCTCCGCAGGAATTCGGAAGTCCCGGATAAGCTGTTCCTGCTGGTTCAATCCCGTAAGGTCGATGTGGCCAAAATACGGGATACCACTTACCTTGATGGTCAACGTCATGGGATCCCCGACGTTTACCTCGGTCGGCGCCGCTTCCGCGGCCACACTGTACGATCCCACCAATCCGCTGAAGTTCGCCGGCCGGCCGGCCGCAGGCAATGGCAACACGTCCAGGTGAATCGGATCGGACGAGGAGACCTCGGTCTGCCGCTCGGCGCGATCGCGGGAGAAAAACGGGTCACGGAAAAACTGATCGAAATTGCTGCGCCGTGCACTGCCTTGAATGGTAAACGTCACCGTCGAGGCGGGAATGTCAAATTCGCCTTCTTCCTTGGGAAACACCACTTTGGACACGGTATAGGTGGTGTATTCCTTGCCGTCAAGCCGGCCCTGGCTCTTCTCCGCGAGTTCGTCGCCGATGGGCAATCGCAACGCTTCGTATCCTTTTGCAGGATCGCGCTGGACTTCAAGATCCGCCAACGATAGACCTTCGACATTCGCTATGGGAAGTTGAAATGAGTACCCCTCGATGTTTTCCGAGATATACCATGTAATTCGCAACAGCAATGGTTCGCCAACATAGCAGCGGTATTTGTTCAGCGACACTACCAATCTGCATGCACTGCTCTGCGTCGGCGGCTCCGCCACCAGGTCAATGGGCGACGTCTGAAATTCTTTGCCGCCCGCCATTACGGTCAGTGCGGGAATTTGATATCGGCCCGGCGATTGCACCACAAGGCGGTAGCTCAACACATACGCGCGTTGCACATTCATTTGAACGTCGCCGTTGACAATGGAGATGGATTGGCTGTTGCGGTTTTCGCCGCCACGAAACTGCGGACTAAACTGGCTCAAAGCGGAAATGTCCGGCTCTTCCACTTCGTCTGTACCGTCAACCACAATCTGCAACTCGAATGGCTGGCCCACATATACCGTGTCGCTTTCCACGGTTGCCTTGACCGACACCTCCTGGGCAAGACTCTGAAATGCCGCGCACAACAGTGGAATCAACACTGCGGTCAATCGATATGGAAGTCGCATATCAAACACGTCACCAGTCCTTGCCTACCGGAGCTAAACGGTTCTGAGCCTCAATTCGCCGTTGTCTCAGTCGTTTTTCGTCCTGCAATATATCGCGGGCGGTGTCCTCTTCGGAAAAAGCGGATGGGTCACCTTCACGGTCCCCTTGGTCGGCATGTTGTCCGGGCGCTTCAGCCGGTCTTTCCTCTTCGCCAGGATCGGAATCCTTCTTCTGAGGTTGCGGCTGGCTGTCCTGCGACTGCTCTGATTGGGATTGTTCCATTCCCTGCGACGCATCCTGCCCTGAATCCTGGGTTCTCTCTTCCTGCTCCGTGCCAGCCGGTTGCTGCTGGGTTTCGCTTTCGCCCTGATCCTGCGATTCCGCCTCCTCTTGATGGCCGTCTTGCTCCTGTTGTTGGCCCTGCCCGGATTGACTTTGCTGTTCTTCCTGGTCTTGATCCGATTGGGATTTATCCGGCTGTTGATTCTGCTGAGGAGGAGGTTGTTGCTGTTGGAGTTCCCGCAGCGTCTGTATCATTCTCCGGCTGAGTTCCAAATTCTGGGCCGCTTCGCTCATGGAGGGTTTGCGTTCCAAAGCCTCTTCGTATCGCCTGACGCCGGACTCCAAATGGCCTATCGCTTTGGAAGGATCCTGTTCCCCCGTTTGCACCGCCTCTTGAAAATGCACATTTCCAAGATTGTAGAGGCTTTGCGCTTCCACTTCGCCCGACGGCGACTGTCCTATCGCGTTTTCAAATGCGGATTTCGCGCCTTCCATGTCCCCTTTTTTATAGAGTGCCGCGCCGCGATTGAAGTGCGCCTCGGGAAGTTCCGGATCCAACTCGATTGCCTCGTCGTAATGCTTCAGTGCGCCATCGTAATCGCCCGATTCGAATGCGGCGTTGCCTTCCTCGACAATCTGCGCAATGGTTGCGGCCACACTCCAGGGGGTTACGGTCATACACAAAAACAGCAGGATCGCGGGTTTCATGGGTAGACCCTCCGCCGATCCCGAAGAAACCCCTCTATAAGTAGGAAGACCAATGCCGGTCCAAGCAACCACTGAAACCCTTCGGAATACCGGACTAACGTGGTCTCGACCTCTTCATTCTTTTCCTCAGAAGTCACGAGATCACGGTAGACCTGCCCCAGATCAAAGGTGCCTGTGGCAACATTCAAATAGCGCCCGCCGGGTGTCGCCGCGACCATATCCCGCAACGCCTGACCATTTAGCTTTGACCACACTTCCACGCCTTCGTGCGTGAGGAATCCTTTGCGCTGCTGCTCGTCGATCACGGGTATGCGCGCCCCCTGGTGATCGTCGCCCAGCCCAATCGCAATGATGCGGATATCTTTCCCCGCCGCTTCCTCGGCCGCCTTCACCGGTTCGCTCTCGTGGTCCTCACCGTCGGTGATAAGAATGATGTCTCGATGCACGCGGTTCTCATCGTTAAATACGCTGTCGACTGCCGTGCGCACGGCGTCGCCTATTTGCGTGCCGCCCCGGGAAACGCTATCGGGAGAAACATCCTGTAAAATCATGCGGAAGAAACCATAGTCCATCGTAAGCGGGCATTTGACCACCGAGGTGCCCGCGAATGCAACCAGCCCCACGCGATCGCCGTCCAGGCTTTCAACGCAGTCCTGTATCGCCAGTTTGGCCCGTTCGAGGCGATTCGGCTTCAAGTCTTCGGCCAACATGCTGCGGGACACATCAAGGAGAAATACGACATCGCGCCCGCGCGCCGTAACTGTCTCCGGCTGCGGATTCCATACTGGCCGCGCCAACGCAAGCGAAATCAGAACCACGGCCGCCACGAGGCAACCCGCTTTCACTATCCGCTTCATGGCACTGCCGGGCGGCAACAGCGCGTACAGTAGCGCCGCGTCGGCGTATGCCCGCAGAGCACTCTTCCGGCGAGCCGCCGAATACGCGAATAGAACAATGAGGACGGGCACGCTCCACAGAAACCACAGCCATTCGGGATGCTCCAGCCGTGCGCCGCTCATGGGATTTTCCGCAGTACGGTGGTAGAAAGCAACAATTCGAGGCCCAGAAAGACGAGCGCGGCCTTTACGAAACCTGCAAACAACTCCCGGTAATCGAAGAAGCGATCGGCCTGTATTTCGGTGCGTTCGAGGCGGTCAATCTCTTTATATATTTCCACAAGCGACTCCGCATCGTCCGCGCGACGGTAGATACCACCCGTCTTGTTCGCGATTTCCTGTAACATGGCCTCATCCAACTCGCGGCCTGTAGGAGCCTGAAACATGCCAAAGGGCGTTTGAATGCCGGTCACGCCGTCGCCCCCCACGCCAATGGTGTAGATCTTGATTCCCCACTGCGAGGCAAGCTCGGCCGACTCCATCGGAGATCGCTTTCCCGCGTTGTGAATACCGTCTGTCAACAGAATGATGATTTTGCTCTTGATTACGTAGTTGGACGCATCGCCTTTCTTATCCTGTTTCGCAACCGTTTCCTCGGCGGTTTTCAGGCGCGCCGCGGCGAGTGCAATGCCGTCGCCTATCGCCGTCCCGTCTTCTTCACGGCGCAGCGCCAATTGTGTCGCCTTTAGAAACTCGGACAGCGCCTCGTGACTCAACGTGAGCGGACACATGGTCTCGGCATGGCGCGCAAAGGCAACCAACCCGACCAGATCATTCGGACGGCCCTGCAATCCCGCCTGATCGCCATGCACAAATTCGTAGAATACATGCTTGACGACATCCAGACGGGTATATCGCTGTCCCTTGAAGTCCATCTCCGCGCGCATGCTGCCGGATCGATCCACCACCATCTCGATGGCCACCCCTTCCGTGATTTCCCGCATGCGCTCCTGGCCATGTTGCGGACGCGCCAGGGCCAGGATAATCAGTGCAAGGCAAAGGGAACGCAAAATCAACGGAAGCCGGTGCAACCTGCGCCGCCATGACGACCCAGCCGCGCGCGCAATGGCCGCCGAGGAAATCCGAATGCCGGACGAAGGGTTTCGCCAAAGTTGCCAATAGATATAAACCGGCACAATCAGAAGCGCAAAGAGCATCCAGGGAGCGGCAAAACGCATCATGGCGCACCTGCTTCTGCCGCGTCCCTGGCGGCGGAATCCTGGATGAACCTCCGGCACGAGTCCGTGGTTTGCTCTATCTCCTCAATTGTAGGTCTCATCTTCGCAAACTTAACCAAATCGCAATGGGATAGAAACTCCTTCAGCAATAGTTTTTGCTGGCCGCTCAGGGACTGGGTTGTCCGAAGCGATTCCAAGAATTCCTCGGTCGTGCGATCATGCGCGTGTAAATGGTAGCGATCTTCTACAAACCGGCGGACTATTTCGGCGATTCGAATGTAGAAATACTTGAACTCGCCGCGATCGGTGAGACCTTCCCGCAACAGCAACTCAAGTTCTCGAAGAGCCCTTACATGCGCTGGAATTTGCGGCGTCGGCTTTAACCGTGTTCGCCTCATCCACATCAAGCTTACTGCGATCAATGCAAGGACGGCCGCACCCGTAAACCAGGGCCGCAACGACATGGCGGCGGGAAGCGAAAACGGAATGAGGCTTTCGACCAGACTTGGGTTGTCGTTCCCCGCAGGCAGAACGGAAGCGACCGGGAGGGTAAACGCTTCGGTGGATAGTGTAGATGCGGGCTCTCCGTTGGCTCTAGTATACGTTACGGAAATCGCCGGTATCGCGTACTCGCCGGGTAGAAACGGCGTAAGCACGACGCGCCACTCCTGCACGGTACGGCCGTCGCTCTCCAACTTTGGCTCGTTGGTCAACGGACTCGACGCGGAGAAATCGCCCAGCTTCTCCGAGGGCGCGGGCCACTGCACGCGATAAAGTTCCGTCGTGCGCGCGGTCAGCTTGAGACTCACGGTCTGCGCCACCGTGAGCGACTTTTGGTCCAACGCGACTTCCAGAGAATGGGGCCCGTCTTCGACCGTCTGTTGCGTTTCAAACGCGGAAACAGCAATGGCGGAATTCTGCTTGGCACACCCGTTCAAGGCGCCCGCCATGAAGCACCAAATGGCGGCACATGCGAAAAAATGGCGGCTGGTTGCCATGGCTAGGGATTGCATGATCAGGCGTCCCAATCAGCCGTGTTCCATGCGACGCTCGCGCCGCCGGAAAAACGTGACGAGGTCACGCACATAGTCGCGATTCGTATGAGCCGAAATGTGGTCTATACCAATCGCGACAAACAAATCCCGCAGTTGCGCCGCACGCGCTCGTGCCGCCGCCTCGTACCGGGATCGCACGGCGGCACTCGAAGTATCCAGAAGCCATGTCTCGCCCGTTTCGGCATCCTCGACAGTTGCCATTCCCACCTTGGGCAAGTGGCTCTCGCGCGGATCGGTCACGGTAACGGCAACCAGATCGTGCCGGCGCGCGACCACACGCAACGATCGGTCGTATCCCGATCCAATGAAGTCCGATATAAGAAACGTAACGCACCGCTTTGAAACGACACGGCCCAGGAAATCCAGCGCAAGGGCGATATTGGTACCTTTTCGCCGGGGCGCAAAGGCGAGCAAATCCCGAATTACTCTCAATACGTGCGAAGTGCCCTTCTTCGGCGGAATGTACAGTTCGATTTCGTCCGTGAATACGACAAGGCCCACTTTGTCGTTGTTCTTGATCGCCGAGAAAGCAAGTAGTGCGCACAGTTCCGTCGCCACTTCGTTTTTGAGACGCTGCACGGCCCCAAAATGCTGAGAGGCCGACAAATCGACCAGCAACATGAGCGTCAGCTCGCGTTCTTCGCGATACCGCTTTACATGCGGCCGGCCCGTGCGGGCGGTGACGTTCCAGTCAATTGTGCGAATCTCGTCACCGGGCACATACTCGCGGACTTCATCGAATTCCATCCCCCGCCCTTTAAATACACTGTGATACTCACCCGCAAGCACATCGTTGACGGCCTTACTGGTGTATATCTGAATGTAGCGTACTTTCTTGGCAAGTTCCGCGGGAATCATGGGACTTCGACCGTATCCAGAATCTGCTTTATCAGGTCCTCAGAGGATTTTTCTTCGGCTTCGGCTTCGTACGTCAAGATTACGCGGTGACGCAGCACGTCCATCGCGACGGATTTCACATCTTGCGGCGTCACGTACCCGCGTCCTCGCACCAGCGCGTGTGCGCGCGCCGCCATCACCAGAAACAACGTGGCGCGCGGAGAGGCTCCGTACCGGATTAACGTGCCAATCTTCAAGCCATAGTTGCCGGGATACCGTGTGCAGTCGACAATATTGACAATATACTCCTCAAGCTTCTCGTCCATGTAGATGCTGTCCGCCAACGCGCGCAATGCGAGAATGTCGTTGGGCGAAATAATGGGCGCGACCGTCACGTCCGCCCTGGCTTTGGCCATACGGCGAATAATCTCACGTTCGTCGTTCTTTGTCGGATACGTGACTTTCAGTTTGAACATGAACCGGTCCACCTGGGCTTCAGGCAACGGATACGTGCCTTCTTGCTCGATGGGATTCTGCGTCGCGAGCACCAGGAAGGGTTCTTCCAATGCATAACTGGCGTCGCCAATGGTGACTTGCCGCTCCTGCATGGCCTCCAACAACGCGCTTTGCACCTTGGCCGGAGCACGGTTAATTTCATCGGCCAGGATAATATTTGCGAACACCGGCCCCTTGCGTACGACAAATCCGTTGTCCTTGGGATTGTAAATGAGTGTACCGACAATGTCCGCGGGCAGAAGATCCGGCGTGAATTGTATGCGGTGAAAAGTGCACTGCAGGACGCGCGCAAGAGTCGTGACGGCTAGGGTCTTGGCCAAGCCGGGAACTCCTTCGATCAAGACGTGCTGATTGCAAAGAAGCGCCATGACAAGCCGCTCGACCAGATCGTGCTGCCCGACTATGACCTTCCCAATCTCAGACCTGACCCGATCCAGTGCAGCGCCTTCCCGCTGAACACGTTCCCCCATCTCCCGCACGTCAACCGTCATGTCCCAACCTTTCGTCTTGCGCAACAAGCGGCCCACTCCCGGGAATCCGGGAGTGGGCCGTTGCGAAATCTGTTACTGCAATTCTAGCGGAATGTACATGGCGGAATCTCCCCTTTTCACAAGGAGAAGCACGCCGCGGGCTTTGTCCGAATTCTTCACCGCTTCCCGGAATTCGTTCACGCTTTTGACCGGTGTCCGGTTCACCTCTTGAATCAAGTCGCCCTTGTTGATTCCGCTCGACTCCGCGGCCGATCCCGGCTTCACCGCGGTCACAACAACACCGGAGTCGCCCTCGTAGCCCAGTTGGGAAGCAATTTCGCCGGACAAGTCCTGCACATTCAGACCCAACTCAATGGACGCCTGTCCGCCATCGGGAGTGGTGACACTGGCCATTTCCGTGGCGTTGAGCGTGCCCACCTTGATCGCCTTGGACTCCCGTTGTCCTTCGCGCACAATGGTTAGCGAGACGTCCGTGCCCGGCGATGTAGAGGCAACCCGGCTCCGGAAGGAACGGACTTCGCCCACCGGACGACCATCGAAATCGACAATGACGTCGTCACGCTGCAGGCCGGCCTGAGCCGCCGGTGAATCCGGTTGCACATCCGTCACCAAGACACCTTTGCCTTCGGCGACGTTAAACCACCGCGCAAGGTCCGGCGTCAAATCCTGGATGCCAACGCCCAGGAATCCGCGCGTCACGCTTCCGGAATCGCGTAGCTGCGATTCAACGTATTTCAACATGTTTGCGGGAATGGCGAATCCAATGCCGACGCTGCCGCCGGTGCGGCTGAAAATGGCCGTGTTCATACCCACCACTTCGCCATCGAGATTGACGAGCGGACCGCCCGAGTTGCCCATGTTGATGGACGCATCGGTTTGAATGAAGTCGCCGTAGTCCACGATACCCACGCTGCCGCGGCCACGCGCGCTTACAATGCCCGCGGTGACCGTATGTTCCAGGCCAAAGGGATTGCCAACGGCCACCACCCACTCACCAACGCGCAAGCGATCGGAATCACCGAGCGCGAGATACGGCAAGCCGGTAGCGTCAATCTTAATAAGCGCAATTTCAGTTTGCGGATCGGTGCCGATCAGCTTGGCAGTGAACTCACGGCCATCTTCCAATTTCACTTCCACTTTGTCGGCATCGCCCACGACGTGGTGATTGGTCAGGATATAGCCATCGGCGGAGATGATGAAACCCGATCCCTGCCCATACGGAACCAGCCGATCGCCTTGCGGTTGACCGGATCCACGGTTTTCAGGCACTTGAAAATCAGGCCCGAAGAACCGTCGAAAGAATTCCTCGGCGCCGGGCGGCAACCCTTGACTCGCCGGCGCACCACTCATGTTCTTCTCCACACTAATGAACACAACAGCGGGAGAGGTGCGCTCCGCCACGTGAGCAAATCCGTCGTTCAAGACTTTCAATTGGGATATCGCCGCGTCGGGATTTTCTTGTCCACTGACAGGAGCCACCGCAGACAAACCCCAGACGGATGCCGCCACCAGTCCGGTCACGGCCAGCCAGCGCGCTTGTCTCGCTCTGGATTGCAAGAATGTATACATCGTTCCTCCTTTGGAGTGTGTTTTTCTATTCTGACTAAACACGGATAGCCGGGCATTCCATTCGCCCGTTGCGATACCTGCGGGTTGAGCAACTGTTGTGCCAACGACACGCACTCGCAGACGCACCAACGTAACCATTTATAACCAAGCAACTTGCGAACCTTTGCAGAACATGCTCCCTGCTGAGTGAAGTCAAAGCTCATGCCTCAAGTGCGGCAAAACTCATTTTCGAACCTCGGTAGAACAGGTGACGCATTCGCCCGAATTTTGGCTGATTCCTACGCGTCGCCAGCCCAAACGAGTACAGGGCACCGGCACCTGGACAAAACTTGAAATTGGCGGCATTGAAGTCAACAATGCCCGGGCGATCGGTTAAGCGGCACCGCCGCACGGTGTGGGGTTTTCACCATCACGTCTTACGGGAGAGGGACGCATCCATGGATCTGAATGAACGAACGAGCTCTGCCACAAGACGAGGCGGGCTCAAGCGCCGAGCGTTTCTGAAACGAACGGCCACTGCCACCGCGACGGCTATGGGATTTCCGTACATCATTCCCGGATCCGCGCTCGGACTGAATGGCGCTACAGCCCCCAGCGAACGGTTCACCATGGGCTGCATCGGCGTAGGCAGCCAGGGTTCCGGCAATATGAAAGGGTTCCTGAACTTCAAGGACCTGCAAATTATTGCCGTGTGCGACGTCGACGGCAAACGCCGTGACGAGGCGAAAAACATTGTGAACCAGGCGTACAGCACGGATGGATGCGCCACGCACGAAGATTTTCGCGAACTCCTCGATCGCGGTGATTTGGATTGCGTTTCGATCGCCGTGCCGGACCACTGGCACGCCATTCCCGCCATTGCGGCCGCAAAAAAAGGGCTTGATATCTACGCGGAGAAGCCGCTCGCCCTCACCATTCCACAAGGACGCGCCATGGTCGACGCCGTGCACCGCTATGGCATCGTCTGGCAAACCGGCAGTTGGCAACGTTCCAAAGCCAACTTTCATCGCGGCTGCGAGTTGGTGCGAAACGGGCGCATCGGAAAAGTCCACACCGTGAAAGTGGGGCTACCCACCGGACACGCCATCGATCCGCAACCGGCGATGCCTATCCCCGAGGGATTCAATTACGACTTCTGGCTGGGACCCGCACCTGAAGCCCCGTATACAGAAAAGCGCTGCCACTGGAACTTCCGCTGGATTCTCGATTACTCCGGCGGTCAATTGACAGATTGGGCCGCGCACCACTGCGACATTGCCAACTGGGGCATGGGCACCGAGTTGACCGGACCGGTAACGGTCGAAGGAAAGGGCGAATTCCCAAGGGATGGATTGTACAACACGGCCATCAACTATATGTTGGAATGCAAATACGCACCGGGTGCGAGTCCCGTCGCGCCTGACGGATTCACGATGCTCGTATCCAACAGTTTTCCCATGGGCACCCGGTTCGAAGGCGACAAGGGCTGGGTCTTCGTCGATCGTGGAGATACGCTGCAAGCGGATCCCGCCGGCATTCTCAATGAAGTCATCGGCGAGAATGAAGTGAAGTTGGTCAAGAGCGACAATCATGCGCAGAATTTTATCGACTGCATGCGCAGCCGCGAACAAACCGTTACACCGATTGCGCCCGCGCACTTCGCCATCAGTATTGCTCACCTGGGCAACATCGCCATGAAACTCGGGCGTAAAGTAAACTGGGATGCGGGCACGGAACAGTTTGTAAACGACGCACAGGCAACCCGGTTGCTCGACCGCGCCATGCGCGGACCCTGGCACTTGTAGGCCACGTGCAAATGCTGCAACTGAAAACCATCGCGATGGCCCGCGCGGCCGACTTGGGAGATACGACGATGAAGCGACTGAGAGTTATGTGCGCAGTGGCCACCGGCGCATTAATGGCGGTTTCCGCTATGGCCGACGCTACTCAGGATCTGTTGACGCAAATCAAGACGCACAAGTTCGGCGACAGCCGCGTCCCACTTATTCAGGCCGAAGCCTGGGTCCAATCCGTGCTGGACAATCCCGACGAAAGCCGTGGCCTCGCAAACCTGTTCGCGGACACGCTCGACGACGCCGATGCGACGTTTGATGGAAAGCAATTTGCCTGCAGGCAACTGGCGCTGATTGGAAGTGCCGAGCATGTGCCCGCGCTGGCCCCGCTGCTCGGCGAAGAATCGACGGCAAACGCGGCAAGATTTGCTCTGGAACGCATTCCAGGATCCGCAGTGGATGCCGCTTTGCTGGACGCACTGGATGAAACCGTGGGCGCCGTTCGCATTGGGATCGTGAATACCCTGGGAGATCGGCGAACAGAGGAAGCCGTAAAACCCCTTGCGAAACTGGTGCTACATCAGGACAAAGCGACATCAGACGCCGCCGTTGCGGCGTTAGGACGTATTGGCGCTCCCGCCGCAAAAGTCCTGTTTAAATTAAGGCGCAAAACATCGTTTAGAACGGATCATGCCACACTTGTTGCGTGTGAAGATTTGGTGCGCACGGGAAATGTGGAATTGGCCAGGAAGATTTATCGCCATCTGAGCAATATGTTCACGCTCGAGCAGCACGACGATTCCGTGGCCGAAGCTGCACGTATTGGTCTGAGTGGGGTCGAGACGCACTTGAAGATGTAAAGACTCATAATAATCTGAATCGCCCTCAACTCAGAAATCTGAATTGAGGGCGATGCTGCAATTATACGTCTCGGACTGGAGTCTTGGCCGTGATCGCAAAGCCCAGACTATTCTCAACGCTC
Organism: Candidatus Hydrogenedentota bacterium; assembly: GCA_045863295.1. Lineage (GTDB taxonomy): Bacteria > Hydrogenedentota > Hydrogenedentia > Hydrogenedentales > SLHB01 > BTWA01. The sequence continues at coordinate 75,154 of BTWA01000013.1, read as the reverse complement.
TTCCTCGGGTGTATGCCCATCTGGTGTTTCGCGATAGTAGGCATTGGAATTCAGCTTGCCGCTGATGACACCTTCTGGATCCTTTCCGTGGCCTTTGGATGTATTTCCGGCTGGTTACTGCGGAGACAATCTCCAGTCGCCGCGAAGTTCGCCATTATCTACTCCATGATTTGGCTTGCGTTCGGGTTGCTCTTGCCTGTCATCGGCAGATACCTCATGCCTTAACAGGAAACGCAGCACGAATCCCCGGTTACACTACATCGCCAGGAAACCGCCATCGACCACCATTTCCGCGCCGGTCATCCAGCTCGATTCGTCCGATGCCAGGAACAACGCCGCGTTGGCAATGTCGCGGGCATTGCCCAGCCTGCGCATCGGAATCTCGCCGGCGATGGCCTTGCGCTTGTCGTCGTTCAAATACGGTGCCTGCAAGGGCGTGTCTATGAACCCTGGGTGAATAATGTTGCATCGGACCTGATCCGGCGCGAATTGGATGGCCAGCGATTTTGTCAGCGAGATGAGCGCGCCTTTGGCGCAGGTATAGGAATCCTGCGCCAATGTAAAGCCGGCCAGCGCACTGATGGAACCCACAAGTATGATGGAACCGCCACCGGCTTTCTTAATCGCAGGGATTCCGTATTTCGTGAGGAAGAATGGACCTTTCAGGTTTATCGCCTGAACGATGTCCCAGTTTTCTTCCGTGGTTTCGATCACGGACTTGTCGCGATCTTTCCAGAGCACTCCAGCATTTGCATATAAAATGTGCACCTTCCCATAGGTGGCGACGGCCTTCTCCACGGACGCCTTCACATCGGCTTCCTTGCTTACATCGCCCACGTGCGCGGTGGCCTCGCCTCCGGCTGCCCGAATGGCCTCGACCGTTTCCTGGGCGGCTTGCGCATTCAGGTCGAATACGATCACCTTGGCCCCTTCGCTCGCGAACAGCATCGAGGCCTCGCGCCCCATGCCCATGCCAGCTCCAGTTATGATGGCCACCTTGTCTTTCAAACGCATGACTATGTCCTTTCTATGCTGCATCGCCCTATTCCGGGCGGTAGGTTTCAAACAGCGCAAGACGGGAGCCGATCAGCGCCTCCCATTCCTCGGGCGTTTCGCATACGACGCCCACGACCCCCAGTGCAAACGACTTGTCACCCAGGCGGGCATGCATGTAGTGACCCACCTTGCGGCTCTCGTCATAAATGTCGTAAAACGTGGACTCGTCTCCAAATTGAAAAAACGCGTTATGAGGCACGATTTCCGTATCGTCGTCGTCGTACGCCTGTATCACCCGGCGATCGTGTATCCGCATCACCCAACGCACAGGCAACGGCCAGTGGCAGACATACACGGTCTCGTAAATATCCAGAAATGGATAGCTGGTCTTCGGGGGATGGAACTCGTACTCCAACCGGTGAAGCAATCCAAAGAACCGCCGCTCCTTTTCGATATCTTCGAAGGTTTCTCGATGATCGAACTTGAACCCCTTGGACTCCAGCGTTGCTGAATAGAGCAAAATCCCCTTGTCTTGATCGGTCAGCGGCAGGCCGCTCCGCGTTGCCACATACAGCGCTTCGAAACAAGCCAGCAGCGCTATCGCAACCGCCGGCGATACCGCAGTCACGCACCCCAGCCGCCGCCAGCGGCGCACCTTGGCCAACGGCGCGGCTAGTGTGCCAACCGGTGTGTCGGATTCAGTGTTCGCCACGACGGGAAGAGTGCCCCCTCTGTCATTGAAACGCATGCCGCGACGACGGCATTAGATCAACTCGAAATACCGTCTGCGTTCCCAATCCGTAACGTGCTTGTTGTACTCCTCCACTTCCCACCGCGCCACGCGCACGTAGTGATCGACCACGTCGTCGCCCAGAATCCTGCGAGCGGCTTTGCTTTGCTCCATCGCCAGGGCCGTCTGTTCGAGCGTCCGGTTCAATTTCGGTGCGTCCGTTTCAATATACGCGTTGGCCTGGACGAACGGTCCGATCGGTTCGAGCTTGTGTTCGATACCGTAAAGGCCAGCCCCCAACATCGCCCCGTACAATAGATGCGCACATGCATCCGACCCAGGAATCCGGTTCTCTATTCGCATGGAATTGCCATGGCCGGCAATGCGGAACGCCGTGGTACGGTTGTCGCCACCCCAGGTGATGGTAGTAGGCGCAAACGACAAGTCTTCATACCGCTTGTACGAATTGATAGTCGGGGCGCAAAACAATTGCAGATCTTTCGCCAAATGCATCATACCGCCCATGAAATGCCGCGCCGTATCGGACATGCCATGGGGACCATTGCCCGGAAACGCGGGCCGTTCGCCTTCCCAAAGACTCACATGCACGTGCGATCCGTTTCCGGAATGCTTCGAATCCCACTTCGCCATAAACGTGGCCTGACATTGATTTAATGCCGCTATCTCGCGGATCGCATGTTTGTACACTACGTGGCGATCGGCCATCTCCAGCGCATGGGTGTACCGCAAATTCATTTCGCATTGGCCAAAACCCCACTCCGCTTTATAACTTTCCACCTCGACGTTGGATTCCGTGAGTTTTCGGCGCATCTGCCCGATAATCCATTCGTCCATCGAAGAACGGAAAACGCAATAGTCGGATATGTACTCCGACATCGGCTGCAAATCGCGGTAGTCCTTCTTCCGCGAACTTTCCAGCGTCTCGCGAAAAAGAAAAAACTCAACCTCGGGCGCCATCATGGCCTCAAAACCCATCGCACGCGCCTTTTCTACCTGCTTGCGCAAGACCGATCGCGGCGCGACACTTACCGGATGCCCGTGGTGATCGACAGTGTCGCCAATCAGCAGTACCGTTTTGTCAAACCAGGCATAGTGGCGAAGCGTGGACCAGTCCGGCTTGATGGTCATGTCGCCGTAGCCTTTGTGCCACCCCGTGAAGTCCAATCCGTCGATGAGCATCCGGGCGACATCCCACCCAAAATTGCAGTCGCACGTATGCACCCCTTCAGCCATGTCGCGCAAAAATATATCGGCCACGCAACGCTTGCCGTAAAGACGGCCCTGCATATCAATGCCGGCGACAATCACAGTGTCCACCAGCCCATCGGCAATCCATTGACGAAGTCGGTTCACGGCGGGTACCTCCAAATCACAAGTAATGCCCCCAAGGAAGCAAGGCGAAGAGTATGGCATACAGCCGAAATACCGCGCAAAAGGAAGCCGTATCGGTGAAAAGCGATATGCCCGCTGGAAGCTGTCACCGCCCCACATGCTATAGTGCGCACCGGCGTAACCGGATGAAGGGCGTATGGGCGAAGATTCGATGAAGCAAGCGTTGGCGGTCGTGGTCCCGTGTTACAACGCGGGCAACAAAATACGGCCGGTGATTGAGAAAGCCCTCCAGGTGCTGCCCACAATCATTGTGGTAGACGATGGCAGCACGGACGGCGCCCCCCAATCCTTACACGATTTGCCTGTACGCGTGCTCCACTTGTCGCCCAATCAAGGCAAGGGCTTTGCCATGATCGCGGGCTTTCGCGAAGCACTCACCGATTCGGCCGTCACCTGCGTTGCCATTCTGGATGCGGACGGGCAACATGACCCCGCAGAGCTACCCCGGTTATACGACGTTTTCGATTCTCAAAAGGCGGACCTCGTGATTGGGTCGCGCTCGTTCGACCAGGCGCATGTCCCGTTACGAAGCCGGCTGGGAAACAAACTCACCGCCCGACTCACCGGAATCCTCCTTGGACAGCAGGTCCAGGATACCCAGTCCGGGTTTCGCCTCCATTCCCGTACGTTTCTCGATTACATACTGAGTGCGGTGCCGGGGGGACGATACGATACCGAGATGGAAATCCTGGTGCGCGCCGTGCGCAAAGGGTATAAGGTCGCCGCCTGTCCGATTCAGACGATATACGAAACCGGAAATCCGACCTCTCATTTCAACAAGTTTCGGGACTCCTACCGGATTTACAAACGCCTGCTCGTGACGTCTCTTCGCAGGGACTAACGTCGTGGGTTGGACCGGATCGCGCATGGCGCTATACTTGCTCTAATCGCAATTGCAAGGTGTTTTGGCTCATGAACGGCAAAAAAGTACTCATCGTCGACGACGACCCCGATGTCCGGGAATTCGTGGCTACTGTCTTTGATGAAGCCGGGTGGCAGACGTTGGAATTGAATGATGGCGACGAAGTCATTGATGTCGCGGGGCACCACGCGCCCGATGCGATTGTCCTCGACATTCGAATGCCCACGCTCAACGGCTTCGAGGTGTTCCAAGCGCTGCGAACGAATCCGGCCACAGGCGCCATCCCAGTCATTGTGGTGACTTCCGTAAATGATTTCGAACTGGGTTCGGAGCACAATGCGGCAACCATGGGCAATCGTTTTAACGTGACGCCGCCCGAAGTCTTTCTGGCCAAGCCAATCGACCGGACGGATTTGCGCAATGCGATGCTCACGCTGGGATTGTAGCGTACGTTCGATAGAATAAGGATTTCGACATGTCTCTTCGCGACAGATTTCGGTTCCGGTGCTATGGATGCGGTAACACAGCGCCACTGGAACCGCATTTCATGGCCTGCCCCGCATGCGGCGAACCTTTCAGCATCGAGGCCACGGCCCAGGTAAATGCATCTTTGTTCGAGACGCCTCCGCGCTCGCTATGGTCGTACCGTGAACTTTTGCCCGTGGACTTGGACGATTCCATTGTGTCTTTGAATGAAGGCGCTACACCCCTCACCGACGCACCGCGGCTGGCAAAATCGATCGGGGCGGGACAGGTGCTCCTCAAAGTCGAAACCGGAAACCCCACGGGATCGTTCAAGGACCGGCAGGTAAGCGTGGGGATTAGTCATGCGCGCGAAATAGGCTCCGATACCGTCGCGGTTGTGTCTTCCGGAAACGTGGCATGCGCTGCCGCAGCCTTTGCGGCGCGCGCCGGCATGCGCGCCGTCCTGTTCATGCACGGCATGGCCGGCGCCGGCAAGACGGCCCAGGCGGCCTCCTATGGACCAACCGTCGTGCGTGTGGCCTCGCCGTCGGCCGGCGACGTATTCAAATTGTGCGTGGAAGCCTGTGACACGTTCGGCTGGTACCACCTCTCGACCGCGGGCATGTACAACCCATACAACGTCGAGGGCGCGAAGACCATCGCTTACGAAATGTTTTGTCAAACCCACGGCGACTTGCCCGATTGGATTGTCGCCGCGGTGGGCGGCGGCGGCTTGCTCGGCGGCATTTGGCGTGGTCTGCTCGATCTCAAGCGCCTGGGCCTCATTTCAAAACTTCCGCGCCTCGCGGGTATGCAGGCAACCGGTTGCGCACCGCTTAAGAAGGCTATCGACAACAACACCCCGTTTTTGGAAACCCTCAAAGACCCATGGCCCAATCCCAAGACCATTGCGGGCGGCATCGCGGACGACATTATTTTCGACGGCCACACCGTGTTGCCCGCGATCCGCACGACGAACGGCGCTGCCATTGCCATTGACGACGATGCCATCCTCGCGGGCGAACTTGAATTGGCGAGGTCTGAAGGCATCTTGTGCGAACCGACGTGCGCGGGGGTGATCGCGGCCATGCGGCACTTGCCTGACATCACGTCCAGCACACGGATCGCTTGCATCGTGACCGGCACCGGCATAAAGGACCTCGATGCCATTCGCGATCACGTTGCAAAACCACACGATATTGACCCGTCACTCGAATCACTGAAACGTGCGGTTGGCCTCCCATGAAACGATGGCTCGTTACAGTCATGGCAATAGCCGCATTGGGTTGCTCGTCGAAAGAGGTCGTCATGGTATACAGCCCGCACGGGCCCGATGTCTTGCGTGACTACGAACAGCGCTTCGAAGCGGCGCACCCGGAGATCGACTTTCAATTCTACGATGCGGGCGCGCAAGAGGTGTTCACCCGCGTTATGAACGAAAAGTCTCGTCCGCATTGCGACGTGTGGTGGGGCGGCCCTTCCACGATGTTCATGCAGGCGGCTGAGGCTGGCCTCCTGGAACCCTATACGCCCACATGGGCCGATGCCGTAGACGCGGAGTACAAAGACCTCGAGAATAAATGGATTGGCACGTACAAGTCGCCCTTGTGCATCCTGTACAACAACCGTCACTACGAACCGGAAGATGTGCCTCAGACATGGGACGACCTTTTGGATCCCAAATGGAAGAACAAAATCACACTTCGCAAACCGCATCGATCCGGTACGCTGCGAACGTTTATCGGAGCAATGATCATGCGTGCCCCATCGGAAGACGAGGGAATCGCGTGGCTCAGTAAGTTCCACGAAAACACCAAAGACTATATGGAAAATCCACAGTTACTGTACGATCATGTCAAACGCAATCCGGAATTGATCTCGGTTTGGTTGATGCCTGATCTTGCACTCCAACGCGACCGGCACGGATATCCCTTTGCGTGGATCATTCCGGAAGACACGCCCCTGTTGACCGAAGGCATCGCCATTGTCAGCGGCGCCCCCAATCCGGCCGGTGCAAAACTCGTTTACGATTTTGTCACCACGCCGGACGCGCTGATTCATCAGGGGGAGGCCTATGCGAAAACGCCCGCGCGCGCCGACATCGATTCCGCGCAACTCCCCGCATGGATGACAAACCAGACATGGAAGCCCATGAACATTGACTGGAAATCATTCGCCGCAAATCAGGACCGGTGGTTTGATCGATGGGACCGCGAGGTGTTCTCCGGACCATGAGCGCCGTGCGATGCGAAGGCCTGCGCAAGGTCTATCCCGAAGGCGGCGGCATCAAGGAATTCACGTGCCAGATCGCCCAAGGCGAGTTTTTCGCCCTGCTAGGCCCAAGCGGATGCGGCAAAACAACAACCTTACGCTTGCTCGCGGGACTTGAAATACCGGATAGCGGGAAACTCTACTTCGACAGCGTCGACGTCACCGACGTGCCCCCCGAGAAACGAAACGCCACCCTGGTGTTTCAGAGCTACGCACTTTTTCCACACATGACAGTGTTTGAAAACGTGGCATTCGGATTGAAAGCCCGCAAGTTGCCGAAGAACGAAATTCAACATCGCGTGGAAGAAACGCTGGACCTTGTACAGCTAAGGCAGGTTATCCGCAGGCCCGTAACGCAACTGAGCGGCGGACAACAACAACGCGTCGCCCTTGCCCGATCGCTGGCAGTACGCCCCGGAATTCTCCTATTGGATGAGCCCTTGAGCAACCTCGACGCCGAATTGCGCTACGCCACGCGCACGCAACTCGCGGAGTTGCAAAGGCGCCTTGCCATTACCACCGTCTACGTAACGCACGATCAGGAAGAAGCGCTCGAAATGGCTGACCGCATAGCCGTATTTCACGAAGGGATATGCCAACAAATCGGTTCGCCGGATGAAATACTCAACAAACCCATGACGGCGTTCGTCGACCAGTTTCTTGCGCGCCATCGAAAGTATTTCAACGCGGTAAAGGAATAGCCTTCAGCATTGTCCCGGACCGGCGTCGTCAAGTTTTCCGATCTTTTCCACGACATGATTTAAGAAACTGGCCGCGCCCGCGCCATTAATTATGCGGTGATCGAAGGTTAGAGCGAGATTCACCGTTTTCTGCAATACAATAACGCCATCCCGCAGAACCGGGGCGTCATACGGCGCGCCCACGAAAAGCGTCGCCACGGAGGGAGGCACCACCACCGGTACCGCACTGCGGATGCCATACCGGTGCAATCCCGTAATGGAAAGATGCACCACGGCCCGGTGGGCCTGATCGTGTCCTTCTCGCGCTTCGTCAATGCGCGCCCGCGCCTCTCGCGCAAACGCGTCAAACGGCAACGCATCCGCACGTTGCACCAGCGCTGTCACCAACTCATCGTCTGGCAGCGCCACCGCGATGCCAATGTTCACATGCTTATATCGGCGAAGCGTGTTGACGTCCTGTATCGTGGAACGAAAAGTGTCGAACTCCTTTACCGCCTGCGCGGCGGCCCAGGCTACCAGCATAAACCGCGAAGGCCGATCGGCCTTGGGGGTATCACCATCGGCGAAACGGGCGTACACACGCTCTACCGGCTCCCACGAAACCGGTACTTCTATCGTTCCCGGAACCACCTGCGCGGACCCATGCGACAACCGGTAAAAAAGTGTCCGTTGCCGCGCCGACATAGGTACTTCGTCGTACTCGACGCCGGTACCGTTTGCCATCGCCTTGCGCGCGAGATAGGCATCGACATCGTCGGGCATCAGCTTGGCCCCGCCAGCCGGTATGCTTTCGACTTCCTGAATCGTGAGACCTTTCGAACGCGCATAGGCGCGGGTGCGCGGAGGGATGACCGCATTGCGGGGTCCGGCATCGTCTCCGGCTTTCACTCCAGATCCCGCCTTGGCATCCGGCACAGTACGGAATGAAACCCCCGCCGAAGGCACGGCCTCCTTTGCTTCCATATGAGCCACCACCGTACCTACGGGGACAATCGTGTTCGCCTCGACAAACCATTCCGTCAGCACGCCCAGCGCCGGACTTTCTATATCGACCTCCGCCTTGTCCGTTTCCATGGTGTACAGCGGTTCGTCCCGATCGACTTCGTCACCAGGCTTCTTCAGCAACTGAACGATTCGAACCTCTACCAGCCCCTCGCCCAATTGCGGCACTCTCAATTCAAGCGTAGCCACAAGTTCACTCCAGCGTTTGTTGGACCGCGTCGACAATCTGCGTCACGTCCGGCAACGCCGCATACTCAAGCGCGGGATTGTACGGCACCGGCGTGTCTGTGCGGGCCACCAATTGCGGCTGTGCCAACAGTTGATTCCACATGGACGCGCGCGTTGTCGCCTCCGCGATGATCGCCTGGCCAAAACCGCACGTGCGATTGTCCTCATGAACGACAACCAGACGCCCGGTCTTCGTCAGGCTCGCCTCGATGGCGCTCCAGTCGCACGGGACGATTGTCCGCAAATCGATGATTTCCGCTTCGATGCCGTTCTCGCTCAAATTCCGCGCGGCCTCGAAACACAATTCAAGACAGTTGCCCCACGAGACCAGCGTCACGTCTTCTCCGTCTCGCCGGACAACCGCCCGGCCAAACGGTACGGCCTCAAGGGACGAAATCGCGTGCCTTTGACGAAATAGATGCTTGGGAATCAGAAAAAGCGTGGGGTCGTCGCCGTGTATCGCCGACCACAACAAGCCCGCCGCATCTTCCGGCGTGTGCGGTATCGCCACGCGAATGCCCGGAAAATGCGCGAACACGCCTTCGTTGCACTGACTGTGCCAGATGCCACCCGCCGGTAAATACGCCCCGTAAGGCGCCATCAACACCATGGGACATGCCCACTCGCCCTTCGACCGCCAGCGCATGTTTGCCACTTGATTGATCAACTGATTCAACGCGGGTGTAATGAAATCAACAAATTGAATCTCAAACACCGGACGCATGCCCGCCGTCGCAAGGCCCACCGCCGCGCCCACTATCGTGGCCTCCGCAAGCGGCGAATTGAATACGCGATCCGGAAACGCCGAAGACAACCCCTTGGTAAAACCAAACACCCCGCCTTTGGGATCCGCAATATCCTCCCCGAACATCACCATCCGCTCATTGCTCTGCAGGGCGGCCCGCAAGGTCTGATTGATCAGTGCAACCATCGTCGTCGGTTCCGCGGGCGGGTCAAAAGGAAAGGGCGGCGCTTCGCAGGTGCCGTACAAGTAAGTCTCCACATCAACCGGATCGGCCTGCGTGTCCGCTTGCTGGTACGCATCGTCCACGCGCGCGCGAATGTCCTTTTGCAGCACTGCCCACGCCTCGGGCGCGAATTGACCCTCGGCAATCAACCTATTGGCCAGCAAATCCAGCGGGTCCCGGTGCGTCGCCGCTACCAGTTCATCCAAGGCTCGATACACGCGCTGATCATCGGAGCTCGTATGCGAGGCCAACCGATCTAGATCGCACCACAACACTGTGGGACCGTGACCCGCGCGCGCCTTGTCAACGGCACACAGACACTTCTCGTAGACCTCAATCGCATCTCGCCCATTTACATGCACGAGGCAATCGCTGGACAGCGCGCCAATGGCAAAGGGAGTCATGTGGGCAGTCGGCGTGCTGATACCGTAATGGTTGTCTTCCACCAGAAAAACAACCGGCAGCTTTTCCTGAAGCGCAAATGCGAGCGCCTCAAAGAACTCGCCCTGGCGCGTCGAAGCGTCGCCGATGGTGCACAACGCCACGTTCGATTTGCCCGCCAGTTTGAAAGCCCACGCGGTTCCCGCCGCCGGAACGCACTGCGTGCCCGTTGTCGTCGCCACACTGACAATGCCGAGTGAAGGGCTGCTGAAGTGACTCGGCATCATCCGGCCGCCGGAACTGGATGCCTCTTTGGCGTAGTACCCAAGCGCCGCATCGTAGCTGGATGCCCCGCGTGCCATCGCGATGGGCTTGTCGCGGTAATAGAGCCACAACATGTCATCCGGCTCAAGACAATAGGCGGCTGCGGCCAACGCCTCGTGCCCCGTTGCCGCCACATGAAACCAGCCCCGGTTCTGACGCAGCAGAAGGCCCTCACGCCGGTCGCCCTCCCGGCATTCCGCCATAACGGCGAGGAGCTCCAGCAACGGAAGCGTTTTCGCGCCCGCGGCGCTCATAAGCTAGGATACGTCCGGTATCGCCACATCGGGAAAGTTATCCATCAACCGGTTACCGCGCAAAACCCGTAACGCCGCCACGGCCTTATCAATACCCACGGCGATCTGTTCCTTTATACAGTAACGCCGCCAAGTCACTTTTCGTTCCTCGACTTCGCGCTCTCCGATAACCCAAATGTTGGGTATCTTTTGCGTCACCGCATTGCGGATCTTCTTGTTGAACGATTCGTCGCTTTCGTCAACGTCTACCCGGAATAGATTTCCGTGCAGCAATTCGCGCAACTCGTGCGCATACGCCATGCACGAATCCTTCACCGGCACGATACAAACTTGAACCGGTGCCATCCACGTGGGAAACGCGCCGCCGTACATTTCAATCAAAAACGATATCATCCGTTCGTGTGTACCCAGAGGCGCCCGGTGAATAATGTAGGGCACCTGATGCGATCCGTCGCGCGCAACGTACGTAAGCCCAAATCGCTGCGCCACCACAAAATCTAACTGACACGTCGATATGGTCTCTTCGCGCCCCACAACATTCTTGGCCTGTATGTCGATCTTGGGACCGTAAAACGCCGCTTCGCCCTGCTCCTCTTCAAAATCGATGTTCGATTCCTGCAGCACTTCGCGCACGGCCGCCTCGGATCGCAGCCATTCCCCCTCGTTGTCCACATACTTGTCTTTGTCTTTGGCATGCAACGACAGACGAACCCGGAAACCTTCGAGCCGCAAGTGGCCATAGTACTCGCGGTACATGTCCATGACTGCCTTGAACTCGTCTTTCACCTGACTCGGTTCACAGTAGATGTGCGCATCGTTCATGCACATGGCGCGCACACGCAGAAGGCCCGCCAGCGTGCCACTGCGCTCGTAACGATAGGTATTACCGTATTCCGCAAGGCGCAAGGGCAATTCGCGGTAACTGCGCGGACGCGCGCCGTACACTTTGTGATGGTGAGGGCAGTTCATCGGGCGCAGGTAATACTCTTCTTCTTCGTCGCAGGCCATCGGCGGAAACATGGATTCCTTGTAGTACGCAAGGTGACCGGACCTCACGTACAACTCGCCTTTGGTTATCGCCGGTGTCGAAACGCGTTGATACCCCGCCCGGAACTCCTGCTCCCGGGCCCACGCTTCAAGCTCATCTCGAATGACGGCGCCTTTCGGCAGCCACAACGGCAACCCCTGCCCCACTTCGTCATCCAGCAGGAATAGTTCGAGTTCCGCGCCCAATTTGCGGTGGTCGCGCTGACGCGCCAACTCACGCTTCTGAACGTAATCCTTCAGTTCGTCGCCGGTCTCGAATGCCAACCCGTATATCCGGGTGAGCATTGGACGCTTCTCGTCCCCGCGCCAGTAACTGCCCGACATGCGGTCGATCTTGAAGCACGCCTTCGGAACCTGTCCCGTATGCTCTAAATGCGGGCCTTCGCACATGTCCGTAAAAGGACCGTTCGTGTAAAAACCCAGTTGCCCGTTCCCTGCACGGCCGGTTTCGATCAGCTCCTCGGCATATTCGATTTTGTAGTGCTGTTTCGTCTGGCCCAGGAACGCCTTGGCCTCGTCCAGCGATCGCCATTGGTGCTGGAATGCCTGACGTTCTTTGATAATCCGCTTCATCCGATTCTCTATATCTTCGAAATCGCCTTCCTGCAGCGGTTTATCGCCAAAATCGAAGTCGTAATAGAATCCAAAATCCACCGGAGGACCGAAGCCCAGCTTCGCATCAGGCCGGATCTCGAGCACGGCCTGCGCCATAATGTGGGCCAGCGAATGGCGTATCTTGTATAGGTTGGTTTGTTTGGGATCGGCTACTGCGCTTTCCATGGCTCTATCCGTTCTTAGTCCTTCGTGGGCAAGGAGTTGCTGCGGTTGTGAGAAAGTAGAATAGCAGACGAATGCCGCCGATATCGACTCCCCTCGCTTCAACCGGCGGTATGCGCAGCGATACAGACCGGTCAAACGTACGTCGGATAGTGCTTGTCCAGCGCCTTGGAAATCGCTTCCGTGCTCGCTATCACAGGTTCCACCCGTCTCTTGGCGGCCAATTCCACGTCTTCAATCGCAATCAAGTCAAGTGGATTCGCCATCGCAAGCGTCAACTCGTCGTCGTTGCATTTCACCGGCATGCAATGGTGGTGGCGGGCCAGACGGCTCGAAATCAGCGACACCGCGTCATCGTGAGGATGCTCGATATCCAGCCGAATAAAGGGCACTTTCAATTGGTACGACAACACCTGTGCAATCTCGTCCGCCTTCGCGTACCCCATGCTGACCAGTATGTTGCCCAGCCGTTGTTGCGGATCCTGCTTCTGCACGGAAAGCGCGGCGTCCATTTGTTCCTGGGTTACCAGAGATGCTCCCAGTAAGATTTCTCCAAGGCGTTTGCGCGTACCGTCGGGCCATAATGCTTCAATGTGATGCGGATCCAGCCCGCGACGGGGCACCTCACGCGCCGTGAGCGGCTCGCTATCGTCTTCAGGAAGATCGTCAAACCTGGATACTGGCACTCCCTGTGACTTAAGCCGTTCTACTTCGACGCGCAATCGCGCCAATTCGCGGCCAAGGTCGTCCAAGCCATCCGGCTCGACCGGCAGCGCGGTCATTTCCATACTTTGCCGGACTTCCTCGAACTGACTCGCCATGCTGCCACGGATTTCGCGCACCTCCGCGCGCAACACATCCATGCCTGAAAGCATGGCCGACGACAACAATTCCTGGAGATCGTGAACCTCCTTCCGCAATTCCTGCAACGGCAGTTCCGCTGAATTTCCGGCGGGGACACCGACACCCAAGTCGGCCTTCAAGGCCTCAAGCATGTTGGCGTCCCAAACCGGAACCGCGGGTTGATCCCCAAGCCGGTTCAATTCCTCGCGCACATCGTCCATCGCGCGCTCTAGGCGTTCAATATCTTGCGTGGGTATCTCCGGCGAGGCAGGAATTGACTCCAGAATCTCGGATCGAAACCGGCTCAGGCGCTCTTCATCGACAACTGCCGCACTGGGCGGCATCGCCTCGAGAATCTCGGCGCGGAGCCGGCTTAAGCGTTCTTCATCAACAGCCGGCACAGCAGGTTGGCTGGCCAATTCACGCAACTCGTGCCGCAACGATTCCACCGCGTCCTGCGCGGCCTGTGCTTGAGCCGCCGCGTCCCGTGCCGCCTGCGCGCAAGCCTCCGCGGCAGCCTTGACCTCCTGCAACTGCGCGCGGCTGTCTTCCAACACGTCCCCGGCCTCGGCCAACAGTTGCCTCTCGGCCGAGTGCTCGTGGATGCGGTCCCGCGCTTGGTTAATGCGCTCGGTGAGCCGCCCATAGACCGTGTTTAACTCATCATTCCAGGCGTCTATGGCAGATTCCAGGCGATCGAAAACTTCGTTGGCCGAACTCATGTATAAGCGCCCTCCCAAGCCGGTCACAACCCGCGGGAATTCTAGGGCTTGGCGCATGCAGCGTCAAGCCGGGCGCGCCGCCTGCCCTTTTTGGTAGCATATCGCCATGAAAGCGCAGATACAGCGATTGTTCGACGCCATCGATCGAGGCCGCCGCTTTGCGACGCACGACATCTGGTACGTCGGACGGCCCGGCGAACCGGTTCCCCAAGGCTTTATCATCAAGCAAATCCGCGTCCTCATTCTGTTGGTTCGAAACCTGGTGGAAGACGCACTCCTGCTCCGTGCTGCCGCCCTGACGTTCGTCACCATTCTGGCCGTGGTGCCGTTTCTGGCCGTGGCCTTTTATGTCATCCAGGAATTTGAACTCGCAAAGAACCTGCCCGATCTCATTGAGCGGACTACCGGACAAAACGTGTCCACCATGACCGAATCGGAGATCAAAAAACAGTTTATCGCCATCTTCTTCCCCGAAGTTTCGGAACTGGGAAGCACAGAAACCGTCAGCGAAGACCACACGGCTTCGCCGGATACCGCTACCGCAGAACCGGCGGAAAAGATCGATCCCGTTACCTGGGTCCTGCGCCAGGCGGAAGGCGGCTCCGATCCCAAGGCTATCGGCCTCGTGGGTCTGTTTTTTGTCATCGCCGCCGTGTTCGGACTGATGCGTAATATTGAATCGTCGTTTAACTCTATCTGGGGCATCACCCAACGTCGCTCCTGGTACCGCATGTTCAGCGACTACTTCATCATCAGCATACTGCTGCCGTTCCTCGTCGTCGGCATACTGGCCGTGACGGCCATCCTAAACAGCGGTGTGTTCGCCGAACTGGCGCTCGGAATTAACGGCCTAAAGTACCTTGTCATCTGGAGCGCGTTCTCAATCCTCTACATTGCCGTGCCCAACACGCGCGTCCAATGGCGCTACGGCATCCTCGGAGGCATTGTCGCGGGGTCGATGTGGTCCTTCTCCGCATGGGCCTATGTCGCCTTTCAAGTCGGCGTCAGCCGCAATGAACTCTTGTATTCCGGCTTCGCACTCTTTCCACTACTCCTCACTTGGATTTATCTGAGCTGGATCATCCTGCTCTTCGGCGCGGAAGTCGCCTTCGCCTATCAGAACGAAAAAACGTTCGCCATGGAACGCCTCGCGTCCACCGCCACCTTCGCCTACCGCGAAGCCGTCGCCATTCGCGCCATGATTGAATTGGCGCGCCGCTTCGACACCGGCCAACCCGGACTCACGGTTACCGAATCCGCCGAAGCTTGGAACGTTCCCATCCGCTTGCTGAGCGAAACCCTCGACCAACTCGAAAAAGCAGACCTTGCACGCCGGTGCGCGACCATTCCCGAATCCTACGCACCCGCGCGCTCGCTCGACAAAATCAGCATCGGCGACATCGTATACGCCCTACGGGAACACGGCCGCGACCCCTCCCTCCTCCGCGAAGACGAAATGCTCCAGCCGCTCCTCTATGATATGGCCAGGCAGCGAAACGGCGCGCTCCACGCCTCCCTGTACGACGCGCTCCAAAAATTCTATCCCCCGCAACCGGTCCTTGAAAATGAGGTGCGCGCCGCCCTCACCGCCGAGATCCCGGGATCGGAATCCGAAGGCGAACCCAGGTAAGTACGCACGGACAGGCCGTGCGAATAGGAATAGAAACAGCGCTCCATACGTCGCGGCGTCCGCAAGAACCGGAGGCGGGAAGGCAGCCCGCGGATGCAAATGCATCGCGCCCTCCGGCCCCCGGCATGCTACCGCATCATCTCGCGCCGTGAATGCTTTTCATCAGTTCTTCCCACCGCTGTTCGCGCCGTTTCCATTCTTCCGGGGGAATGGCGTCAATCGTGCTCTTGAGCCGCATAAGCGCGGCGCGCACGTCCGCCCGAATGCGCTTGCCTGCCGGTTTGGCGGCCTTGCGGTCGGAAAAGGGTTCCACATCAAACAAGAGTGCCGGTGCAGCCATGGCAAAGGTCCCTCCAGATGTACAGGATTCCAAATACTGTATATCTATTCAGTAGTATATCCCGTACTACCCATTCTGTCAAGAGATTCCCAAATCCGCGAATGCCGGGAGAACGAAGCACACCCGGCCCCAAAAACAACGCGGGGATTCGTGGCCATGCCACAAACCCCCGCGGAATCGTCGAATGTCTTATTCGGTCGCTGCTTCTTCCTCTTCATTCTGGCCAAACGGATCGCCGACGAACCCAAACAAGGCCTCAAGCAAACCCAGAACAAACGCAAAAATCTGTTGCAGCAACGCGCCAATATCCATGGCAATACTCTCCTCGTTACGATATCCAGACCCACTGCCACGTCCGGTCCTGCGGCGGCCAATCCATTGACCATGCTCAGCCCGGGTCGCGCACGCGGCAAGTAGTCGCAACGGGCTCGGAAGTCTTTGGAGCTGACCGTTTCTTCCGTCGCATGTCGCGCAATCTGCCGCATACTAGACACGCCGACTATACAAGGCAGATTCGCGAGTATTTCACTCCAGTGGCAGGAATGACACGCACGCGTTCCGCTGTAACGCGAAGTGCATTGCGGTGTAGCGGCAAGCATCGCACCTTGGTTGAGCGTTAACCGTGCCAATAAAAAAAGACTCCGGCAACGAACCGTTGCCGGAGTCATTCAGTGCTCTGAATCGAGCGCGATTATTTCTCGGGATACGCGCTGATGTTGATGTTCTTGAAATCCAATTTCGTCGTCGGATCATGGCCCTGCAACGTGATCGTGCCCGGTTCCATCACTAGCCCCGCCTTGCCGTCGCCGTTCGTCACCGGCGGCCGCACGTCCGTGTAATCGGCGGTCTGATAGCCGTTCACCCATGTCGCCATGTGATTGCCATGCACGACGATCGTCTTGTGAAACCAGTCGCCTTCGTTCGGAATCACCTTGCGCGTGGGCTGCAATGCATAGATGCCGCCCGTGCCAAAATCATGCGGCTTCGTCCGATCATCATCGGTCCACTCGTTGCGCAATTGCGATTCATAGCCCTTCCAGAACACGCCCTTCGGGCTGCGGAAAAATACGCCGCTGTTCAACGGCTTTTTCTCGGGATTCGAATTGCCGTAGGCCACCACGTCAAGTTGCAGCACAAAATCCTTGTACACCGCATCCGTCTCAATCTGGCCGTTGCCATTCTCAATTCGCATCGCGCCATCCACAACGGAAAACACCGATTTGTGATCCGGGATGATGTTCCAACCCGTCAAATCCTTGCCGTTGAAAATCGATTCAAGACCCAACGGCCGCAACTTCACTTCCGAAATCTCCAGCGTCGTGCCCTTGCCAAACGTTTGAATGCCGACGTACCGTGGAGTGCTCAATACCGGGATATTTGCCGGAGACTTGTCATCGATCGACATCTTGGCCGAGTCTTTCTCCAACACGATGCGCACCGTGCGCCACTCTGGCTTCTGATCCTTTTCCGTCCGTGCAACAACGGCAACGGCATTCGCGTCCAACTCGTGCGCATTCTTCTCCAAATGCGGTTGCACGGAAACGCTCGCCCCACCCTCCGGCGATACCCGCAACTTCACGACCAACTCGCAGTTCGTGAACGCGCTCGTCGTC
This sequence comes from Candidatus Hydrogenedentota bacterium, assembly GCA_045863295.1. Lineage (GTDB taxonomy): Bacteria > Hydrogenedentota > Hydrogenedentia > Hydrogenedentales > SLHB01 > BTWA01. Next base: position 57,587 of record BTWA01000013.1, on the reverse strand, counting down.
GCAATCCAGCCGTTCGACCAGCCATCCACTACAATATTGCCTTCTTCCACGCGCCAATTGCCCGCCCCCAACTGCGTCCAGCCAAACAACGTCTCGCCGTCAAACAACTGAATCCAGCCCTGCGCCAATTCCTCTTCCGTCAGCGGCTTGGCTTGCGCCAAAACCGGCCCCGCCAGAACGGACAGCGCCAAAACCGTGACCACCCCTATTCGCACGAACGTCTTCATCGAGATGACTCCTCTTGCTTCCGCCTTGCCTCGGTCCGCCCCGGCCATTCCCAAATGAATGCCCGCGCCTGCGGCAAACTCGCTCACCATCATACCGTTCACCCGAAAAACATCCAAGCAACCGACGGATGCAAAGCGCGCTCGGACCCCGGGCTTGACAAAATCCAGGGGAATCCATTATATTACCTATTAAACAAATCGGAATTGACACGATTGCTCACGACCAAAACCAAATACGGCCTGCGTGCACTCATGGAATTGGCACGGTTGCAGCCAAGGAATGAATTGACCACAGCCGCATCCATTGCCCGGCAGCAGAAAATTCCGCTAAAATTTCTGGAGGCAATCCTGCTCGAACTGAAAAACCACGGCGTGGTGACAAGTAAGCGCGGTCCCGATGGTGGATACTCCTTGACGGAAGATCCGGCGAAAATACGTCTCGGCAGGATCGTCCGCATGCTGGATGGACCGCTGGCGCCGACGCCGTGTGTGAGCCAGGAACACTATCAGAAATGCGATGACTGTGTGGATGAATCAACCTGTGCCCTGAGGGGGGTGATGAAGGATGTACGCAATGCAATTGCTCAAGTGCTTGATGGGACCACCTTGCGGGATCTCTCGGACCAAGCCGATGAATTGGCGGAAGCCGGGAGCGCACCGATGTACTACATCTAATTTGCTCTTTTTTGACCCTATTTCCTAGTGACTTTATAGGATTAATAATGAACACCATCGACCGACTCAAAGTACATGCCAGCGGACCGGAACCAAGTCTGCTTGAAAAGCTACTCGTTGCAATACAAGTGCATGCCGATGACTCAATTGACTCTTCGGCCTCAAACGGCAACAACATGAGACCTCTCCCATCCTGTTGGCCTTGTTGCACTTAACCTAACCGGATCAAAGCAATCTGAATCAACGACATGGCTGGCGAATCCTGTCAGCCAGGGAGAGTAAACATGTCTGGAAATCGGTGGGTCGCGGGAATCGTGCTCGCGACAACGTTATCCGTATCCGTGGCTGCGGCGGACGCTTCCGGCGGAGAACTGGAGGCGCTGAAGCGGCAGGTGTACGAACTCACCAAGCAACTGCGCCTGCTGGAAGTAAAGCTTGAAAACGACAAGGCGACTTCCGACGCGACCGCGAAGGAAAAGGCCAAGACGACCCCCAAGGTGAAACTCGACAGCGGCGGCCTTCAAGTCACGTCCGGCGATGATGCCTTTCAATTGAGGATTCGGACACGCATTGCCCACGACTGGGCCTGGTTTAACCAGAACGACGAATTGAAGCTTGCTCTTGGAGACGAACAGGACGGCACGGGATTTCGTTATGCGCGACTGGTTATTCAAGGCAAGTTCTGGGACGATTTTTCGTTCAATTCGGAGATCGATTTTGCGGGCGAGAACGGGGCGGACTCGCCCAAGTTTCGCGACGTGTATCTCCAATATGACGGCGTTCCTTACGGCGGTGAGCGCGAATTCTCCTTGCGCATGGGTCACTTCCGGGAGCCTTTCAGTCTCGAAGAACTGACGCCTGTTGTGTATCGCACGTTTGTGGAGAAATCGCTGGCGAATGTATTTGTTCCGAGCCGCAACGCAGGCATTCAGATCAGCGATGCGCTGTTGGGCGAACCCAAGAGCGAGCGGTTGACATGGGCCGTGGGCTTGTTCAAGGAAACGGACGACATACCCAGCAGCAACGACTCGGACGAGGATCAGGGCTATCAACTGACCATGCGGTTGACGGGATTGCCGTGGTACAAGGACGAAGGCCGCAAGTTGCTGCACTTGGGTGCGGCGTACAGCCATCGCAATCCCGATGGTGCTCGCCTTCCCTACGGCACACGCCCTGAATCGCGCCTTGCACTTTTCCGGTACGCCGATCCCGATGGTGCGCGATTGCCGCGTTTGTTCCGCCTGCAGGACGCGCGCGCGGACACCGTCGATTTATTCGGTGGCGAGGCCGCACTGGTTCTGGGTCCTTTTTCGCTGCAAGGCGAATACATGCATTCCTCGGTGGACACTACCTTTGGCGGCACAGTCGATTACGCGGGCTACTATGCGCAGGCCAGTTACTTTCTAACCGGCGAGCATCGCCCATACCGCACCGATCGCGCGACGTTTGACAATCCTATCCCCAACAGCAACTTCAAGTTCAAGGATGGCGAGCATGGATGGGGCGCATGGGAAGCCACAGCCCGGTACTCGTTCGTGGACATGAACGATGGGCCGGTGAATGGCGGCGAACATGCCAGTTACACGCTGGGCTTGAACTGGTATCTCAATCCCAATTTCCGCATCACGTGGAACTACATCCGCAACGAAATCGACCATCCGCTGTTTGACGGGACCTTTGACATGTTCCTCACCCGGTTTCAACTTGAGTTCTAGTCACATCGAAAACAACTCCGCGCAATACAAAGCGGACTTCGCAAAGGAGAAACGATTCATGACGCACATTCAAACCATCAGTAAACCGAGACGGCCCGCTCTGGCCCAATCAATCCTGGTTGTGCAACAGAAGCTCGCGGCGTTCGGCACGTTGGCAACCGCATTCAGCACGTTGGCAACTGCCACCAGCGTGCTCAGTGCCGTCGGGCTGAACATCTGGGAGGCGGTGCAAGACTACAAGAATCCCTAAGCTCCCCCCGGCCGCGCGGGAACGGCGGAAACACCCGCTTGGGAACCGCCGTTCCCGCGCTGACTCCCTCATGCACAGGCAAAAAACGATCGCAAAGGAAACATACAATGCACTACTCGAAACCGGCCTTTGAAACAATGCGGCGCGCCTTGCGGAGCGCCATCCGATGGTCCGCGGCGGCGCTCTTTGCGATGTCATTCGCGAAGGCACACGCGGACACGTCCATCCTGAACGTGTCCTACGATCCCACCCGTGAACTCTATGTCGAGTACAACGCGGCATTTGCAAAGCACTGGAAGGAAAAAACCGGGGAAACGGTCACGATTCAGCAATCGCACGGAGGTGCTGGCAAGCAGGCTCGCGCCGTGATCGACGGCTTGGAGGCTGACGTGGTTACGCTCGCCCTCGCCTACGATATCGACGCTATCGCCAAGCAGGCAAAGCTTTTTCCCGAAGACTGGCAGTCACGCTTGCCGCACAACAGCTCGCCGTATACGAGCACCATTGTGTTTCTGGTGCGAAAGGGCAATCCGAAAGGTATCAAAGACTGGGGCGATCTCGTCAAGCCGGGGATAGAAGTTATCACGCCAAACCCCAAGACGTCGGGCGGCGCGCGGTGGAACTATCTTGCCGCGTGGGCATTCGTATTGAAGAAGGAATTGGGCGATCTTGCGGCGCTGAAAGATCAAGCGAAAGCCGACGCCGTCAAAGCGGCGGATACCAAGGCGCAGGCCTTCGTGACCGCGCTATACAAAAACGTTCCCGTGTTGGATTCAGGCGCGCGCGGCAGCACGACTACCTTTGTGCAGCGCGGCATAGGTGATGTGTTGTTGGCATGGGAAAACGAAGCGTTTCTCGCATTGAAGGAATTTGGCGCGGGTGACTTTGAAATCGTTGTTCCTTCGCTGAGCATTCTGGCCGAGCCCCCCGTGACGGTGGTGGACAAGAATGCGAAGAAGCACAAGACGGATGCCGTATCGAAAGCGTACCTCGAATACTTGTACTCGCCCGAAGGGCAGCGCATTGCCGCCAAACATTTTTACCGCCCTATCTCGCCAGAGCATGCGGACCCGGAGGACCTCAAGCGGTTTCCCGAAGTCGAATTGGTAACCATTGACGATTTTGGCGGGTGGCAGAAGGCGCAAGCCGAGCATTTCAACGACGGGGGTGTTTTTGACGCGATCTACAAACCCGGCAACTAATCTGATTGACGCAAAACTGTTCTGAAGGCGCCCCGCGGACGTTTCCAAATGCGCGCGGCGATTCAATGCCCCGGCGCGGAGCCGGCGGCCCGACTGTACAGGAGTTCCGACAGCACATGTCGATTCTACGAAGAAAGTACTCTGTGCTGCCTGGTTTTGGCATTACGCTGGGGTTTTCCATGGTGTACCTCAGCTTGATAGTGCTGATCCCATTAAGCGCATTGTTTTTCAAGACCGCCACGATGACGTGGGAGGCATTCTGGAGCACGATTACCGATCCCCGCGTTGTGGCGTCGTACAAGCTGACGTTCACGGCCTCCTTCATCGGGGCTTCGATCAACGCCGTATTTGGATTCATTACCGCATGGACACTCGTGCGCTATCAATTTCCGTTCAGGCGATTTATTGACGCGCTGGTCGATTTGCCCTTCGCCCTGCCGACCGCCGTTTCGGGAATCGCACTCACGACGGTGTATTCCAAGAACGGCTGGATCGGGCAGTACCTTGAGCCATGGGGGATCAAAGCGGCCTTCTCTCCCTTGGGCGTGACGATAGCGCTCACGTTTATCGGATTGCCTTTTGTCGTTCGCACATTGCAGCCGGCGATCGACGACCTTGAGTCGGAATTGGAGGAAGCGGCGGCCAGTCTCGGCGCGACCCGGCTGCAGACTTTCCGGCTTGTGCTCTTTCCCACGTTACTGCCGCCGTTGCTGACAGGATTTGCGCTGTCCTTTGCACGTGCCATCGGCGAATACGGTTCGGTCGTTTTTATTTCTGGAAACATGCCGATGAAAACCGAGATAACGACCCTGCTTATCATTACCAAGCTGGAGCAATTCGACTATCCCGGCGCCACGGCTATTGCACTCGTCATGCTCGTGTTTTCATTTGTGCTCATGTTGACGATGAATCTGATTCAATGGTGGAGCGTTCGCCGTTACCAGGGAGATTTCGCGTGATGGCCGCACAGTCCACCGCGAAGCGTTCGACACGCGATCCAATCTGGGTGCAACTCGCACTACTGTTAGTTACTATCGTATTCTTGCTCTCCTTTCTTGTGGTTCCCCTGGCCGCCGTATTTGTGGAGGCGTTCCGGAAAGGCGCCGGGGTCTATTGGGCCAGTTTGCGGGAGCCCGATGCCCTGGCTGCGGTCCGGCTGACATTGATTTCGGCGGCGGTGGCGGTGCCGGTGAATCTGATCTTTGGCTTGGCTGCGTCCTGGGCCTTGGCGAAATTCGAATTCCCGGGGCGCAACCTGTTGATTACGCTCATCGATCTTCCGTTTGCCGTATCGCCGGTGATATCGGGCCTCATATTTGTCCTGCTGTTCGGATTACAGGGATGGTTCGGGCCGTGGTTGAGCGAGCACGACATCAAGATTATTTTCGCTGTGCCGGGCATCGTGTTGGCTACGATCTTCGTCACCTTTCCTTTTGTGGCGCGCGAACTGATTCCCCTCATGCAAGAACAGGGTACGGATGAAGAACACGCGGCGTTGCTTCTAGGGGCAAGCGGGTTGCAGACCTACCGGCGTGTTACGCTTCCCAATGTGAAGTGGGCGCTGCTCTATGGCGTCATTCTCTGCAACGCACGGGCCATGGGCGAGTTCGGCGCCGTTTCGGTGGTATCAGGGCATATACGCGGGCTAACCAACACCATCCCGCTGCACGTTGAGATCCTGTACAACGAATACAATTTCGTGGCGGCATTTGCAGCCGCGTCGATTCTGGCGTTTCTTGCGCTTGTGACCCTGATTGCTAAATCGCTGGTGGAATGGAATGTGAACCAATCGTACGCCGAAGCGGCCGAAGAAGCGCGAGGAGAGCGGCTGACATGAGCATTGAAGTCAAGAATGTGTCGAAGACCTTTGGAACCTTTGCCGCACTGCGCGATGTGAGCCTCAAGATTGACGAAGGTGAACTGGTGGCCTTACTTGGCCCGTCCGGATCCGGCAAGACGACGCTATTGCGCATCATCGCCGGCCTCGAACTGGCCGATCGAAAGAAGGGGTCAGAAATATATTTCAACGAAGAGGAGGTGACGGGGAGCCGGGTTGGTCAACGGGGCGTGGGTTTCGTGTTTCAACACTATGCCTTGTTCCGGCACATGACCGTGTTCGAAAACATCGCCTTTGGACTGCGCGTACGACGGCGTTCATTGCGGCCTGGCAGAGACGCGATTGAGGACCGGGTGCGCACCCTGTTGAAACTCATCCAGCTTGAAAACATGGAGAAGCGGTACCCTGCGCAATTGTCAGGCGGACAGCGCCAACGCGTTGCTCTGGCACGGGCGCTGGCCATTGAACCCAGAGTGCTCTTGCTCGACGAGCCCTTTGGCGCGCTCGATGCCAAAGTGCGCCAGGAACTGCGCCAATGGCTGCGCCGACTACACGACGAACTTCATGTTACAAGCATCCTCGTGACCCACGACCAGGAGGAAGCGCTCGAAGTGGCCGACCGTGTTGTCGTCATGAACAAGGGGCGTATAGAGCAGGACGGCACGCCCGACGAACTGTTCCACCAGCCGGCCAACGAGTTCGTCTTGAATTTCCTCGGTCACGTGAATCTCTTTCACGGCCGAGTGGAGGACGGACGGGTCCAAATCGGCCCGTTCTCACTTCCCCAGAATGGGCCGCCACTAACCGATGGTGTGACCGCCAAAGCATTCATTCGGCCATATGAAGTTGACATCCGGCGGGATAACGGTCGAGACGTATTGCCCGCGACCATCCGCCGCATCCAATCTGCCGGCCCGATGGTTCGGCTGCAGTTGCTCACAGAGAGTGGCGACCCGGTGCTGGCCGAAATGTCCCACGACCGCTTTGCCGCACTGCGGATCCAGACCGGCGACCGCGTATTCCTCAAACTTCATAACGCCAGAGTCTTCGCCGAGGATTACGTAATCTGACTACATTATCTTGTTGTATGGGTTTGGAAAATACTATATACTGTTAGTGGTGGCATCGGGTAACTCGGGTAGGCCCCGCTTATGTGCCATCGCGGAGGTCTGTTGTCTCAACGCCGTATTCCGTACGGTGTAGCTTTGGCGTCTCGCCTCATGCGCGGGCGGGTATTCAACGCGGACCTCATGTCCCAAGCCGAATTCGACCTCCATCGAATGAGGGCGCGAAAAGTCCTGGTCGTTCGCACCAATCAACGACTGGGAAATACACTGCTGGCGAGCCCTTCCGTCGAATTCGCAAATCGTGCGTTCCCCTTTGCGCAGGTTCATTTTCTGGCACACCGAAACACGCGGACGCTATTGGATGGATTGGGAATCGCGCGATTTCACGAGTTTCACCGGGAGATGCTCTACAAACCCTGGCGCCTTTTGTCGCTACTGCGCAGCGTCGAATCGGAAGCGTACGATGTGATAATAGACGGCGGGTTTGGCGCCAAGGTGGATGGCTTGTTGGTCGCCCTCGCCTCATCCCCCTGCAAGATGGGTGTCCGCTCATCCGGCCGGACAACCGCGTACAGCAGACCGATTCCCATGCCGCCGAAACGAGGCCATCGCGAACAACGGTGGGCGCACATGGCAAGCCACATGGGCATTGACATGGCTCCGCCTAGAATGCGCCTCAATCTCACAGCCATGGAATTGCGCTCGGCTCGGTCCTGGATGGACGCACATGATCTTGTTCCTGAGCGCGAACCGATCGTTATGGTGTTTCCCGCGGGCCGAAGCCGGAAAGGCAAACGCTGGCCTGTGGAAAAATACATGGAAACCGCGCGGCTCCTCGCGGCGGCCGGCGTCCGCATCGTCATTCCATTGGGTCCGGATGAACGGTCGATGCAAAGCCAAATCGAACGGATGGCCCCGGCGGGTACGGTAGTTCTTGAACCGATGCCATTCCGAAACGTCTCGGCCATTCTGGCGCAGTGCAACCTATATGTGGGTGCGGATACAGGCCTCATGCATGCGGCATGTGCCCTGCACGTGCCTGCATTGGCCGTGTTTCTCAAAAACAACTGGGACCGTTGGGGGCCGTTGCCCGATCGGGGAAAGGTCTTCGGTGAAGCGGCGGCGCGCTCCCCCCACGAACTGGCCGCCGAAGCCGTCGCCATGTTGGACACCCAAAAAGACAGCGCCTTCCGGCTGTACGCGTTGGGATAATAATTGCCGCGGCCAGATTCCGTGCCATGGGCATTCCGCGGGCCGGAAGACCGTGTCACTTTTGCACTTTCCCGCCTACGCGTGCTAAACTAGGCCTTCGAATACCGCTCGCGGGCATGGCTCCTTACGGCGCTTCCTTACCTTCCTTCCAGGTGCGGCGCGGGCGATTCTTAAGAAAGAAAACACATCAACCCGGAAGTGATTAGGAGAGGGAAACCATGGCGCTCGTGCCTATGCGACAGATTCTCGACGAAGCCGCGAAAGGCGGCTATGGCGTTGGCGCTTTCAACGTCAACAACATGGAACAAATCCAAGCCATCATGGGCGCCGCCGTGGAAACCAAGAGCCCGGTGATTATTCAGGTCAGCCGCGGCGCCTTGAAATATGCCCAGCAGCTGTACCTGCGCAACCTCGTCCTCGCGGCGGTCGAATTGCACCCCGAAATTCCGGTCGCGCTCCATCTGGATCATGGCAACAGCCCGGATAGCTGCAAGAAAGCCATCGAACTCGGCTTCACCTCGGTAATGATGGACGGCTCGCTCGGCGAAGACGGCAAGACCCCCAATTCCTACGAAGAAAACGTGCGCGTAACCCGCGAAGTCGTGGAAATGGCCCACGCTGTCGGAGTGACAGTCGAAGGCGAATTGGGGTGCCTCGGCGGTATTGAAGACGGCCACGGAGCCGGCATTGACTTGGACGACACATCCCACCTCACCGACCCGGCACAAGCCGAGGAATTTGTCGCGCTGACAGGCGTGGATGCCTTGGCGGTGGCCATTGGCACAAGCCACGGCGCGTACAAATCGTTGCGAGTCAATCCCAAAACCGGAGAGACTATGCCTCCGGCCCTGGCCATGGAACGTATCCACGATATTCACGGCCGCATGCCCAACTGCCACATGGTGATGCACGGCTCAAGCTCGGTGCCCAAAGAGCTCGTGGACGTCATCAACAAGTACGGCGGCCAAATGAAGGGTGCCTACGGCATCCCGGTCGAACAGATTCAGGATGGCATCAAGCACGGCGTTCGCAAAATCAATGTGGACACGGACATGCGGCTGGCCATGACCGGCGCGGTGCGCAAGGTCTTTGTCGAACACCCCGACAAATTCGACCCCCGCGACTGGCTCACACCCGCCCGTGCGGCCGCGACGGAAATGTACAAGGCGCGCATGCTGGCCTTTGGCCAAGCGGGCCATGCCGGAGACTACGCCCCCAAGTCCTTGGGCGATTTCAAAGCGTTCTACGTGCAAGAAGCGGCTGCAGGCGTAAAGTAGCCGGTTTCGAAATATTAGCTGCTGGGGGTGCCGCACATACGGGTGCGGCACCCCTTTTTTGTAAGCAACTACTGCAACTCTAAACCCCGGATATTTCACGACATTGTCCAATTGACTGTGTAACAACCAATCCACCGGACCATTGACCCATCCGATGTAAGTACGGTGTGCTCGTGAAATATCCTTAGCGTTTCAAGCCCAAACAATTCTGTGTGAACATTTTGCACCGCAACGACTGTACTCGTTCGTTCCCAGAGACTGTACTTCAGTCTTCCACGCACGGTTTAAGCGTGGCGCAAAATGCGGGCTAACGCCATCAAGAATTTTCGCAAACCCGGAATATTGACAAAAGGAAACAATTAATACACTATAATTACCTATTGTCGTAGCGAGACTTGCTCAAGAGTGGAACATTTTGGCCATGCCGCTGAAGCCCCCCACAAGTGCGCAGCCGGTTCGAAGCAATCCATTGCTGTATGTCTCTCTAACGCTGGGCATCGCCGGAAGCGGTGCGGTCGTGTTGAGTTGGGTGCTGAATTGGCCCTTGCTCCGGACATTCTATCCCGCCATGGGCATTATCGTATTCAACACGGCCCTCTGCTTCCTGCTCATCTGCCTTGCCCTTGCAATCCAATCCCGGCATCCGTATTCCACTTCGCGTAACGGGTATAGCGCCGGGCAAGCCCTCGCACTGCTTGCCACGCTCATCGCCGCACTGACCGTGGCCCAGCATGTATTCGACGTGGACCTGTTGGTGGACGAAATCCTGATTGAAGACACCGCCAATCATGGGGTCATTGAACACCCCAACCGGATGGCTCTGAGCACCTCCATCGCGTTTGTGATTCTTGGAATAGCAACCATCTTCATGGATACCCGGCTATTCGGGCGTGAACTGCCGTTTCAATATGCGGTTGCCATACTCGCATTTACCGCTTTTGTTAACTTCGTCGCCCGGCTATTCACAATCTCGGCGAGTTCGCTTACCTCATACACCCAAATGTCGTTTCAAACGGCGAGTCTATTCTTGGTGGTATGCGTGGCGTACTTGTCTGCCAGACCGCATCAAGGCCTTATGGCCGAGTTCAATAGCGGCTACATCGGCGCGGCCATGGCTCGGCGCATGATTCCCGTTGCGGTATTTGCGCCCGTCCTCAGCTTTTACTTGCTGTGGTGGGGACAAAAGCAAGGATTCTACACGTCGAGTGCCGGCATGGCGATTCTGCTGGTGGGTCTCACAGCAGGTTCCAGCTTTCTCATATGGTGGAATGCACGCGGGCTGAACAAGGCGGACATGATACAACGCCAATTGCAGGGTCTGTTTACGGTTGCCTTCGAATCCGCGCCATACGGCATGTTGATAGTGGATAAAAACGGCGGCATTGTGCAGGCCAATCCTGTGGCGGCAGGCATGTTTGGCTACTCCCAGCGCGAATTGCTCTCCATGAATGTCGACCGCCTCGTGCCAGGGCGCGCTCGGCACGACCACGCCGCCCTACGGACGTCGTATATGAAGGAACAAACGACAAGACCCATGGGCGCCGACCGCCAAGTGTTCGGATGCCGAAAAGACAAGACGGAATTCCCAGCCGAGATCGGGCTGAGCCCCGTCGAGACTGGCGACTCATCCTATGTGTTCGCCGTGATCGTCGACGTAACGAGTCGCAAAAAGACCCAGGACGAATTGGCCCGGTACACCCAGGAATTGGAGCGCTCAAACAACGAATTGGAACAATTTGCCTACGTGGCCTCTCACGATTTGCAGGAGCCACTGAGAATGGTCGGAAGCTACGTCCAGCTATTGGAACGCCGCTATGCCGACAAGCTGGATTCCGATGCCAGGGAGTTCATCGCCTTCGCCATCGAAGGCGCAAATCGAATGCACCAACTGATTAACGACCTCCTGTCGCTTTCCCGCGTGGGCCGCCGTGGCCGTGAGATTCTTCCAACACCCAGCGAACAGGCGCTCAAAAGCGCCGTGGCCAATTTGCAGGCCGCCGTTCGCAATGCGGAAGCAACCGTGACATCTGATTCATTGCCCGAGGTCATGGCTGACGAAACCCAACTGGTTCAGCTCTTTCAGAATCTGATTGCAAATGCATTGAAGTTTCGCGGCAAGGATTCGCCTCATGTGCATGTGAGCGCCGTTCGGAACGGCACGTCTTGGATCTTTTCAGTGAGAGACAATGGCATTGGCATTGAAAAGGAATACAATCAGCGGATTTTCTTGATATTCCAGCGGCTGCACACTCGGGAACAATATCCGGGAACCGGCATCGGTCTGGCCATCTGCAAACGGATTGTAGACCGGCACGGTGGAAAAATATGGGTCGAATCCGAACCCGGACTCGGTTCCACGTTTTACTTCACGTTGACCGCGGTACAAAACGAGGATATGGCGCATGTCACGAAATGATCGCCCCATCGAAATTCTGCTCGTCGAAGACAACCCCGCCGACGTCCGGCTCACCATCGAGGCATTCAAAGACGCAAAAGTTTGCAACCGGATTGCCGTGGTCAATGACGGCGTCAACGCTATCGAGTACATTATGCAGCGCGGTATCTACGCGGGAGCGACCCGGCCCGATCTGGTATTGCTCGACCTGAACCTCCCCCGCAAAGACGGGCGGGAAGTGCTGCAGGAAATTAAGGAACATCCGGAACTACGCCGGATTCCCGTGGTCATTCTCACCACGTCGATACAGGAGCAGGACATACTCAAATCCTACAACCTGCACGCAAATTGCTACATCAACAAACCCGTAGGTTTCGATCAGTTTATGACGGTCATATCCGGTATCGAGGATTTCTGGCTTACGGTAGTAAAACTTCCGACGGCCTGAACGGAGTATGGAAATGGAAATGCAACCCGGCGCAATTGGCGTATTGCTCATTGAAGACAATCCGGGCGATGCCCGGCTCATACGCGAATTGCTGATCGAGGAGGACCGCCACAAGTTCCTCGTCACATCAGAGAATCGGCTGTCTGCCGCCTTTGATCGCCTTTCGGAAAGCCCGTTCGAAGTCGTGTTGCTCGATCTCGGCTTGCCCGATTCCAGCGGCTTGGATACCTACTACCGCCTGAAACAGGCTTTTCCGGCCGTGCCGGTGGTCGTGTTATCGGGCCTGGACGATGCGGAAACCGCACTCAAGGCGGTACGGAGTGGAGCGCAGGACTATCTCGTCAAAGGCCGTATTGACGGCGGCACGCTGTCGCGGGCCATACGCTATGCCATCGAACGCACACGGGTTGATGCGGCCCTGCAAAGGCAAACCAATATTCTCTCGGCTGTACTGCACAGCATCGCCGATGGCATCGTGGTGACGGACGTTGATGGAAACAGTTTGATCGCCAACCAGCAGGCGCTTGATATCCTCGCCGCACAGGAACCGCTGGTCAATGTAACACTGTGGGGCGATCGGTACGGCCTGACCAAATCGTGCGGCGCCTACGAAAACAAGGACGAGAACTTCTCCTGCAAGGACTTGGTGCAGTGTACGCAGGAAGCCGAATTCGGATTTGAATTGGCGCCTTCCAACGAACATGGCCCGCGCTACATACGCTTGAGCGTGTATCCGCTAAAAGGAGGTCCCGACGTGGAAACCAAAGGCTGCGTCCTGGTCCTTCGCGACGAAACAAAAAAACATACGGAAGAAATGGAACAACTCAGGCTGGCCACGGCACTCCAACAGACAGCCAATCCCGTGATGATCACGGATCCCAACGGCGCCATTGTGTACGTAAATGCCGCATTCGTCGAAACCACGGAGTTCGCGGAGCAGGAAGTGCTGGGAAAGAATCCGCGAATGTTGAAAAGCGGCCGGATGGATTCGAAGACCTACAAGGATATGTGGAATGGAATCAGCGCGGGAAAAGTCTGGCAGGGCCGGTTCATCAACAAATCTAAAAGCGGTAAAATCGTGGAAGTGGACTGCACGGTGACTCCCGTCCGGAACGCGCGCGGCACCATTGTCAACTACGTTGCCACCCAACGCGACGTGACCAACGAAGTCGCCTTGGAAAATCAATTGCGCCACTTGCAGCGGATGGACGCGTTCGGCCAACTCACCAGCGGCATTGCCCACGACTTCAACAATATTCTGACCACGATAAATGGCTATGCCGAACTCGTGCTTGCCGATCTCGACGATGGACATCCACTGAAAGAGGACGTAATACAGATTCAAAAAGCAGGCAAGAGCGCGGCCAACCTGACCCGGCAATTGCTCGCATTTTCGAGACAACAGGTATTGCGGCCGGAATTGCTGGATCTGAATGTCATCGTTGGCGATATGCAACGCATGCTGAAGCGCGTTGTGCCCGAGCACATTCAATTGGCTACTGACCTTTCACGTTCCGTGCATCCGGTCTGGGCCGATGCCGCGCAAATCGAACAGGTCATTCTGAATCTCGTGGTCAATGCGTGCGACGCGATGCCCGACGGCGGCTCGCTGCAAATCCGAACGGAGAACGCCTACCTCGACAAAGCCTACGTCGACAGTCATTTTGAGACGGAAGTCGGCGAGTACGTGCAATTGACTGTGTCGGATACCGGCACAGGCATGGACCAAGCCACACAGGCCAGGATATTTGAACCGTTCTTTACCACCAAGGAAGTGGGCAAAGGCACCGGACTCGGACTGGCAACCGTCTATGGAATCGTAAAGCAAAGCGGTGGCACCGTCTGGGTCTACAGCGAAGAAGGATTCGGTACTACATTCAAAGTATACTTTCCTCGCGCACAGGCGGGCGGCGTGCCGGTTGCCTATGTGCCGGAGTTCATGCCACCCGAAACCTTGCAGGGCTCGGAAACGGTACTCGTAGTTGAAGACAACGACAGCGTGCGGCAGTATATCCGCCGGGCTTTGACCACATACGGATACAAAGTGCTCGAGGCCAGGGATGGAGAAGAAGCGATTAACCTCCTTGCCATGAGCAACCAGTCCGTAAACATCGTCCTGTCGGATGTGGTCATGCCTGCCGTGAGCGGACCGGATTTTGCACAGCGAATGCAGGAGCTGATGCTCGATCAACGTATCGTGTTCATGTCCGGATATTTTGAACAATCGATGTTTAACGACAAAATTCGCGCCTACTCAAGTGGCTTCATCGAAAAGCCGTTTACGGCAATTCAATTGCTAAGTACCATCCGCGGTGTTCTTGAACGCGAGTGATGGACTGCAAAGCGAAAGGAAGGGCCATGTTCGCCGGGTTCTCCTATGTCATGCTGTACACCCCATCAGTGGATCAGGCGGTACTCTGGTATGTCAACCACCTGGATTTCACCGTGGAGCGGCACATAACTGGCGAATACGCCGTGCTGGTCCATGAGAAGGCCGGTCGGCTGGCGTTGCACGCCTCCCGCGGCGCCGGCGGCATTGGCTGCGGCCCCGTTCCCTACTTCGCCGTGGATGACATAGATGCGGCTGTTCGAATGCTCGAACAGATGGGTGTCGAAGTCAACCCTCCGCGTCAGGAAGGGTCCGGACCGCGCTTCACACAATTCCGCGATGGCGACGGCAACATCATCGGCATGGAAGAGCACTTTGCACACCAGTTCGCCATCTGACCCCCGCACGTCACCGCCGCGCAAACATATTTCCTCTACCACCGGAGCGCATCGCCTTGACTCATCTCTGAGCGTGCGTTATCATCCCGCAGTTTATCAGGCCCCCCGTTTGGGCGCATCGCCTGTCATACCAACCGCCTTCTAAAGGAGTGCGACAATTCATGGCGCGGGTAGAACTCCAGAATGTCTGCAAGATGTACGCAGGCGGCGTGCCTGCGGTCAAGGGCGCGAGTCTGGTGGTTGAAGACAAGGAGTTTGTCGTTCTTGTCGGCCCTTCCGGATGCGGCAAGTCAACCACCCTTCGTATGATCGCCGGACTCGAAGAGATCTCTTCAGGAGAGATTCACATCGGAGATACCCTGGTCAACGATGTGCCCCCAAAAGATCGCGACATCGCAATGGTATTTCAGAATTACGCACTCTACCCGCACATGACCGTCTACAAAAACATGGCCTTCGGCTTGATGCTTCGGCGGTTTCCAAAGGACGAGATCGACCGCCGCGTGCGCGAAGCCGCGCGCATCCTCAGCATCGAACACCTGCTCGACCGGAAACCCAAGGCACTGTCCGGAGGCGAACGCCAACGAGTCGCCGTCGGCCGCGCAATTGTGCGCCAACCCAAGGTGTTCTTGTTTGACGAGCCGCTTTCGAACCTGGATGCCAAGTTGCGCGTGCAGATGCGCGCGGAAATCAACAAATTGCATACGCGCCTGCAATCCACCATGATCTATGTAACCCACGATCAGGTCGAAGCCATGACCATGGGCGATCGCATTGTCGTGATGCTGAGCGGAGAGATTCAGCAGATCGCGCCGCCTTTGGAGTTATACAACAAACCCGTGAATAAATTCGTCGCCGGCTTCATTGGAAGCCCGCCCATGAATTTCATCGAGGGCACAATCGAAGCCTCAAACGGCGCCATGCGTTTCCGTGACGCGACAGGGGTCGTCCACGTCGATGTCGCACAGTCCCATCGCGAAGCCCTCACCCCGTACGCGGGCAAACGAGTCACGCTGGGTATCCGGCCCGAACACTTCCTGCAAAATCCCAACCAGGTTCCCAAGGACGGCGGCAGCATCCGCACCAATGTCGAAGTCGTGGAACCCATGGGCTCGGAGATCAACCTGTACTTGACCCTCGGCGATCGCGCCATCACGGCCCGCGTCATCACCGATGTGGAACCGGAAGTGAACACGCAGCTCGTGCTCGACGTGGCCATGGATCGCGCTCACTACTTTGACATCGACACGGAAAAGTCCATCCTCTGAGACGCCCATGCCTTCAGCGCGGCGCTTTTCCAACGCGATGACAAAATGAGTAGGGACAAACTTAAAAGTCTATTTCGATCCGAATTCAACCGAGAACCGGCCATTGCAATTCGTTCCCCGGGACGGGTGAACCTCATCGGAGAGCATACCGACTACAATGGCGGCTTTGTCCTGCCCATGGCCATTGAACGGCAAACCATCCTGTTAGCCGGGCCACGCACCGATCTCATGATGAACGTGTACGCAACGCACTTTGACGAGCGATGCTGCGTTCATCTCGATTCGCCATTGCCACCGGCCCTGCCGGGCTGGATGCGATATGCAGGCGGCGTGGCGCACATCCTTCAAAAGGTAGGCTTCGCCACCATGGGCTCCAACGTCGTGATCGCGGGCGACCTGCCCCTGGCATCGGGACTGAGCAGTTCGGCAAGTCTGGAAATGGCCTTCTTGCGTCTATTCGAAGCACTGGGTGGTTTCACCATGGACGGACCAACAGCGTCCCGCATCGGACAACGCGTGGAGAACGAAGTCCTGGGTCTGCAAAGCGGCATCATGGATCAGTTCGCCGTTTGCATGGGCGTTCAAGATCATGCCCTTCTTATCGATTGCCGAATGTTGACCTGCCAGCCCATTCCCGTGGCCATTCCAAATGCCGTGTTCGTAATTTCGGATACACGGGTGTCCCGTGGCCTTGCCTCATCCAGCTACAATGACCGCGTCTCCGAGTGCTCCGAGGCCGTCGCCCACTTGAACCAAGCTCTGGGAAAATCGGGCCTCCAATTGCGCGATTTCACCATGCCTGATTTGGAGGCGGCAAAAGATACAATGCCGGATATGGTATACAGGCGCGCACGGCATGTGCTCTCCGAAAATTCTCGTACCGTTCGAGCCGCGCAAGCCTTGCGCGAAGGGGATGCGAATACATTCGGCCAATTGATGAACGAGTCGGATGCGAGCCTGCGAACCAACTACGAAGTGACGTGTTCGGAGTTGGACACCATGACCCGGATCGCACGCGAACAACCGGGATGCCACGGTTCCCGCATGACAGGCGCCGGGTTTGGCGGTTGCACCGTAAGCCTCGTGAATGCCGATTGCGTCGAATCGTTTGGCAGTGCCCTTCTCTCCTCATACCGCCGCGAAACCGGTAGGGAGGGGACCATCATCGTCTCGCGCCCCGCGAACGGTGTCGCCCTGTTCGACTAGCCCGCAGCACCACGCTAAAAACGTGCGTGGAAGACTGAAGTACAGTCTCGGTGGTGCAATATGCCTACACAGAATAGTTTGGGCTTGAGACGCTGAGGATACTTCACGAGCACGCTATACTTGCATCGGAAGGGTCAATGGCCCGGTAGCATAGTTGTTACACCGTTAGTCGGACAAAGTCGTGAAATATCCTGGCTAGCCATTACTTCGTCACCGGCAGAAAAGTCTCCAGGAATCGTTCCAATACGCCCAGGCAATGATCGTGTGCCTGCACGTACAAGTCCATCGCGTGATGCCAACCTTCAATCCGGTCATACCAGCAAGGCACATCTGCCAATCGCAATGCGTCAAAAAGCCGGTCGGATTGATCAACCGGCACGATTTCATCCACGGTGCCGTGTACCAAAAGTGTTGGAGGATTCTCCCCCGAGACATGCGACAAGGGAGATGCCAACGAGTACAATTCAGGGTGCGTCGCATACCGTGTCCCCAAAAACTGCTGGACCGGATCCAGCTTTCGCACACCTTCCACCGTGAAATCGGTAGGGGGATAAAACGCGGCTACGGCCTTAATCCCGGGCATCGCCGCCGAATCCTCGCCCATGTCGGACAGAACCCCGGGGGCATAAGCAGCCATCAACGCAAGGTGCGCCCCCGCGGACTGCCCGACTACACCAATGGCTTCTCGGTCCACCCCGATGGTGTCGGCCTGCTCGTGCATCCAACGAACCGCGTCCATGGCATCTTCTACCGCGCCGGGAAACGTAACCTTGTCGGAAAACCGGTACTGGATGGTTGCACACACATACCCCTTGGCAGCGAAGTGCGCACACCAAGCGGCATAAAACGACCGGCTACCGCCACGCCAACCCCCTCCGTGAATAAATACAAGCCCGGGCGCGGAAGTAGTACGCGACTGCGGCGCATACAAATCCAACACAAGCGCGTCCGCCCCCCGCGTTACATACGGAATTCCCAGTGTACTAACGACCGATTCCGGAACCGGCCCAGGTTCAGGCACACGTTGAATCGCGCCACTCTCCACCGCGCCCCGAATGGCTTCCACGGAATCGAACGAGATCGCTACTGGGGGAACCCCGGGTACCGAGGCCACGTCCACGGCCGTGCGCGCGACTTCCTTCGCGCACCCAAATACGGCAAGGCAGCACAATACGCCGGCTCTCCAAATCCTGGCCACGAAACAACTCCTTCTTTGTCACACCCCGGACCACATGCTGGTGGTATCGAAATACACGTTTACGTATTGTAGTGAAAACGCGCGCATAGTCGAACGGCCGGGCTCCCGCGCCGAATCACACATGAACGGGGACAACAGCGTGACCAAATGGAAGGGATGCTTGATGCTTCCACGGATCGCCGTCGCAATCATGGCCGTTGTGGGTCCCGCGTTCGCCCAACAGCCACCTTCCGATCCAAAGGATCTGGAAGCATTTGTCGATGGCGTCATCGGAGTTACTTCCAAATTGTCGTCGGCTACGGGAACCGTATTCGTCGCCGTCAAGGATGGCCAAATCTTGCTGGCCAAAGGCTACGGTTATCAGGATCCGGAAACGAAAGCCCCGGTCGATCCTTCGCGCACGCTGTTTCGGATTGCCTCGCTATCCAAACTGTTTACCGCGACAGCCGTAATGCAACTCTATGAACAAGGCAAACTGGATTTGAACACGGACGTGAACATCTACCTGAGCGATGTTCACATACCCGGCACGTTCCCACAACCCATCACACTTACCCATCTGCTCACGCATACCGCCGGCTTCGACGAGCGCGCCATCGGCACCTGCGTGCGCGTGCGCAACGAAGCAAAACCCCTGGGCAGCTATCTGGCCGGACATATGCCGGGCCGTTGCCGGCCCCCGGGTGAACTGATTGCCTATTCGAACACGGGGTTTGCCCTTGTGGGATACACGGTTGAATGCGTCGCGGACATGCCGTTCGCCGACTATGCCGCGGCCCATATCTTCGAACCACTGGGCATGAACAACACTTATTTCGATTTGCCTGATTCGGAAATGCCCTATTTGGCAAAATCTTTTCTACATGGGGATGCATCGCCCACGCCGGACTACTATTTGCAGGACTTTCCCGCGGGCGCCGCCGTATCCACCGGCGAAGACATCGCACGGTTCATGATCGCCCACCTGCAACTCGGCCAATACAACGGTGCCCGCATCCTGGGTGAAGATACTGTGAGAATGATGCATGCGCGCCAGTTCTCGCACGATCCCCGGCTTAACGGAATCTGTTTTCCTTTCTTTGAACGGCGGCGCAACGGAGTGCGCACCATCGAACACCGCGGTGACCTGCCGGGATTCGCTTCGTCGCTGATTCTCTTCCCCGATTATAATTTTGGTTTCTTTGTATCAAGCACAAACCCGTCCAGCTTGACTCGAACCGCCCTGGCCGATCAATTAATGATCAGGTATTTTCCCGCCAACGCATCCGAACCGCCCCCATCCTCCGGAGATCGTGCCGCCGCACAAGCGGCTGCCGGAACTTACCGCTTCACGCGATACGCTTCGCGTACGCTGGAGAAGCTGAATACCCTCACCTCGCAACTCCAAGTCAGTGCCAACGAGGACGGCTCCATTACGCTGCAATCCGACGATCCGGCCCGGGTGTCACCGCGAGGCGGCCAGTTCTACGCAGACGAATCGCGCGATCTCTATGTGCTCTTTGCCGCGGACTCGGCGAATGGACGTGACATGCTGTACATGAACCAAAACTCGTATGAAAAACTCTTTTGGTATGAGACCGCCAGGGTACAGGCCGGTTATTTGCTTGCCATTCTCATTATCTTTGCATCGGTCGTGCTGCTCTGGCCGCTTATCGGTATAAAGGGCATCTGGAAACGTGAAGGCCGCCTGAATCACGAGGCGCCTTCGGCATCCTGCGTGGGTTGGGTGCTGGCCGCCTGCAATCTGGTTCTGTTGTTGGGCCTTGGCGCCGGGCTTTTCCTAATCGACGAAATCGAATTCATGTACGGCATGCCGGAAACGCTGATTCCGTTGCTGTATCTTCCATTCTTTACGGCGGTGTTGACAGTGTTTGCATTGGGCTACGCGCTGGCGGCATGGTGGAACCGCTATTGGACGTGGAAAGGAAGGATGCACTATACCCTGTTGGTCGCCGCCGCAATCAGCATCTATCCATTTGCCTACTATTGGAATTTGCTTGGGTTCAACTGGTGACGAAATCACAAAGGTTTTCGCGCGCGAACGCATAAGAACACCGGATAGCGCGTAAGCTGATCGTACTCCCCAGGATTGGCCCGTTGGAACTCCTCCGTCGGCCTCGGCTCATGAATGCGATCCAATACAAACCCCGCTTCCGACAAAGGATTCAATATTTCCGACAACGGCCGGCAAACGCACGGCACATACACGGGATCGCCGAATCCCTTCCAGTAACACCCCTTCACGACCGTTTCAAAATAGGAATCGAGTTTGTAATAGCGATAATTGTTGTACGGATCCGACATCGAGAAAACGATCCGGCCGTCCGCCTTCAAAACCCGGTAAAGCTCAAGAAAAACCGGCCGCAAATCAGCAATGTAGTCGAACACCAGCGGACACACAACCGCGTCAAATTCGCCGTCCCGTAAAATAGGCATCGGGGCCGAAATATCGGCCTCGATCACCCGTGCCCCGTCGCCCAGGCGGCGGCGGGCCAGGACAACCATCTCCGGGGTCACGTCCACGGCGGTTACAGCGGCGCCCCGGCGCAGCAATTCCTCCGCATACACACCCGGGCCGCAACCGCAGTCCAGCACGGATTGCCCCGCGACCTCGCCCAGCAGGGACAGCACAGCGGGGCGGTCGTAGTACGCATTGTGCGGTTTGGTATCGACTCGGGCCGCGTACGCTGCCGCAAAGGACCCATACACAGATCGGCCCAACGGCACTTCTTCCACCTGTCGTGCCTCCGGCTTGGTAAGAGACCCGGCGCTCAATCGGGATAGGCGAGTTCGAAGTAGCCGATCTTGAGTTCGCCCTTGATTTCCACCACGGCAACCCACATATCCAGCCAGGCATCCACATCCTTGTCCCCATCACCCAGAAACAGAATGCAGCACCACTCCCGGAAGTTCTTATCCGTAACTTCGGGGTAAATCGACCGGCGTCCCGTGTCGGACAAGTCGCTCAGACTGGACGCGTCGCTGTCCACTTCAACCTCCGAAGGATATCCGGAGGATTCAAGCCCCAACTCGTCGGCTACGGTGCGAATATGCTCGTCAATGGCCTCCCTCAACCCGTTCGGACCGATATCATCAAGCACCCAGGGAGCCAGATAACGGTTTGCGTCTTTGAAATCCTTGTCGACAATAGCCCAACCAAGGTGTTCCAACATCCGGTAGATGTTCATTGCGATGTTCCTTTAATACAAATAGGACCAAGACAAAATCTACGTAGTCTGTCATGATTTCCGTGAAAAAGTCAATAAAATCCGATCTGAACGAGGACGTATCGGGAACCTGCGTCGAACATCTAATCAAACAAGGGCAAGGGTTCGTCTTCAAAAAGCCTTTTATTGCAACTACTTACAAAGGCTCTCCGCGAGAAGGCCCGATTTGGGGTTGGGCTCTGGCGAAATCCGAGTGCAAATTGGTAGTATACCCCGCAATTCGGGCTTTTCATCGGGCCATTCAAACGACCAGTAGGTACAGTTTTCCACAAGGAGCCGGGCAATGCGTGACACCTATATCGTCGAAGCCGTGCGAACCCCCATCGGACGGGGAAAAGAAGACGGCGGACTGAACCCGGTCCACCCCGTGGACCTGCTGGCTATGACCCTGACCGAGTGTGTCAAACGCGCGGGAATACAGCCCGCCCAGGTGGAGGATGTCGTCGCCGGTTGCGTCTCCCCCATCGGCAAGCAAGGAGCAAACATTGCCCGCTTGGCCACCCTCAAAGCCGGATTTCCCGTTGAAGTGCCGGCCGTGCAAATCAATCGCATGTGCGGCTCCAGCCAGCAAGCCGTCCATTTCGTCAGCCAGGCCATCGCCGCCGGCGACATGGAAATCGCCATCGGCTCCGGTATCGAAATGATGGGCGTGGTTCCCATGGGCAGCGACTGGGGAGTGTTAGACGAGGATTTTCTGGCCACGTTTCCCTACCCGCTGCAACCCATGGGCGTGTGCGCGGAGAAGGTGGCCGAAAAGTGGGGCCTGAACCGGGAAGAACTCGACGAATTCTCCGCCAATTCCCACCGGCGCGCAGGCCACGCCTGGGCTCAGGGATGGTATGACAGCCAAGTGTTTGCCGTGCCCGTCAAGCGCAACGGCGAAACCACGATGGTGACAAAGGACGAAGGATTCCGCGCAAACCCTGACGTCGAGAAGATGAAAACGCTTCGGACGATTTTCAAGGAAAATGGCGTGGTGACCGCCGCCAATGCAAGCCAGATTTCGGACGGCGCGGGCGCGGTGCTTGTTGCCTCGGGCGAAGCCGTGAACCGGCTCGGATTGAAAAAGAAGGCCCGAATCGTCGCGAGATCCGTCGTCGGCAGCGACCCGGATTTGACGTTGACGGGCCCCATTCCCGCTACAAAAAAAGTGCTCGAAAAAGCAGGGTTGACCCTCGATCAAATGGATGTCGTCGAAATCAATGAAGCCTTTGCCTCCGTCGTATTGGCGTGGGTGAAGGAACTGGGCGCCGACGTAAACAGGGTCAACCCGAACGGCGGCGCGATTGCCATGGGGCATCCATTGGGAGCGACCGGCGCCATTCTTATGACCAAGCTCGTGCACGAATTGCAGCGAACGGGCAAACGCTACGGCCTGCAAACCATGTGCATCGGCCACGGCATGGCCACCGCAACCATCATTGAACGGGTGTAAATACGGCTCGAGCATGCATTGTCATTAGGTATACTTCGGCTCATGGTGCCGGGTGCGCATGCTCCCCGGAAACGATGGCGGCCTACTAATTCCCAACCAAGTACATTCAGGAGAGTTGTTTCATGGCGCACGGCGGCAGCAAAGACAAACCATACCGGTTCAGAACACAGATGATTCACGCGGGGCACGGTCCCGATCCGCTGCACGGCGCCGTGATGATGCCCATCTACCAGACCTCCACGTTCGCCTTTGAAGACGTCCTGAAACCCGGCGAATTCGACTACACCCGAAGCGGCAACCCCACCCGCAAAGCCTTGGAAGACTGCCTCGCGGCGCTCGAAGGCGGCACGCGCGGATTTGTGACCGGCACGGGCATGTCCGCCGAGGCCACGTTCCTGGCCATGTTCGGACCCGGCGACCACCTCATCATCCACGACGATCTCTACGGCGGCACCTATCGCCTGCTGGTAAACGTAATCGCCACCAAGGGCGTGGAGATTTCGTTCGTCAATTTGCGCGACCTCGACGCGCTGAAGAACGCATTAAAAAAGGAAACACGCTGCATCTGGATAGAAACCCCCACGAATCCGCTTATGAACCTGATCGATTTGGCCGCCGTCGCGGAGATCGCCAAAAACGCGGGCGTCTACACGATCTGCGACAACACGTTTCTCACACCGTATTTTCAACGTCCGCTCGATCTCGGCATTGACGTGTCGCTGCATTCCACAACGAAATACATCAACGGCCACTCCGACGTCGTAGGCGGAGCGCTCATCACGAAGCACCCGCAACTTGCGGAAAAGATCGGCTACCTTCAAAACGCCATCGGTACGGCTCAGGGACCGTTTGAGTGCTTCCTGGTGTTACGCGGACTGAAAACCCTTGCCATTCGCATGGATGCCCACAACGAAAACGCGTTGACCATCGCGCAGTGGTTGGAAGACCACCCCAAGGTATCGCAAGTCATGCACCCCGGATTGAAGAGTCATCCGCAATACGATCTCGGACAAAAACAAATGACCGGCTTTGGCGGCACATTCTCGTTCCGGGTCAAGGGAAGCCGTGAGGAGATCTTTACCTTCCTCCGAGGCCTGAAAATCTTTACGCTCGCCGAATCCCTCGGCGGTGTCGAGTCCCTCATCGATCACGCCGCTACCATGACGCATTTGTCCATGCCCGAAGATGTGCGCAACAGAGTCGGCATCACCGACGATTTGATTCGCTTGTCCGTGGGATTGGAAGACGTGCAGGATTTGATCGCCGATCTGGATCAAGCACTGTCACAAGCGTAGCCTTACTTCGTCAATCTTGTTTCTGGTCAGGAGGCGCCAGCCATGGGAGAAACCAAGACTAAACCAACCGGCGTATCCGTGGAGGTCTACATCAACGGCATTGAGGACGAGTCGCGCCGCAACGACTGCAAAACGCTAATCGAATGGATGCGGCAAGCCACCCAATCGACCCCAAAAATGTGGGGACCCTCAATCGTCGGCTTTGGCACCTACCACTACAAATATGAAAGCGGCCGCGAAGGCGACTGGTTTCGGGTGGGCTTCTCATCCCGAAAACGCGATCTCACGATTTATCTCATGGCCGGCTTCGACCCAGTCGCCGATTTGCTCGCCAAACTGGGCAAGCACAAGACCGGAAAATGCTGTCTGTATCTCAAGAGTCTGGACAGCATCGATACGGCGGTACTGAAGAAGCTGATCGCCGCGTCGGTTCAATACACAAGGAAAATCGCCCGGTAACACCGCACGACGCGCGAGACAGGAGGGACAGCATGCACACACCCGCTATCGACGCAATGATTCGTATCGTGGAACCGTTGCCGGAGTCGCTTCAACAGCAAGTCGTCGAAATGATCAGGGAATACGTCCGAAATCATCCAGTCACACCCTCGCAACACCAGGATATCCTGGAACTGGATGAACGTTGATTCCTGTATGGATTCTTCGTGTGCTCGCCACTTCGTTCGAACGCGCGACACCGTCGCGTAGCGCAGGCTTGGCTGTACCTGCTTAGTATGCGTCGCCTGATTCCAAATTAAAACTCCTGGCGCCGCCAGTTCGTTTCAAATTGCAACATATACCGGCCTTACAACTCTTCATCTGCTTTGTGGACGATCGCCCAACTCGTTGATACGCAATCAATTGACCAGCCTGGTCAACCAGCGACATCAACAAGACTGAATGGCACACGGGTTGCTCCTCTCGTTACCAAGTGCCCGACCTCTGCCCACCCGGCAGGGGAATGGGTCACAACTTAATAAGTCACCTGAAGGAGGTTGTACATATGGGTAAGGTCATTGGAATCGACCTGGGCACCACGAACTCGTGCGTCGCCGTGATGGAAGGCGGCGAGCCAGTCGTCATCGCGAACTCGGAAGGCGCGCGTACCACGCCCTCCGTGGTCGCCTTTACAAAAGACGGTGAACGCCTCGTCGGCGCTTCGGCCAAACGCCAGGCGGTAACGAATCCGCAGAACACCATCTTTTCAATCAAACGCTTCATGGGCCGCCGCTTCGACGAAGTCGGCAGCGAACTCAAACTGGTGCCCTACAAAGTCGCGGGCTCGACAACCGGCGACTGCCATGTCGATGTCAACGGAAAGGGCTACCGGCCGCCGGAGATCTCCGCCATCATCCTGCAGAAGATGAAGGAAACGGCCGAGACCTATCTCGGCGAAAAAGTCGACAAAGCAGTCATCACGGTGCCGGCGTACTTCAACGACGCCCAACGCCAGGCCACCAAAGACGCTGGCCGCATTGCGGGTCTAGAAGTCTTGCGAATCATCAACGAACCCACCGCGGCCGCACTGGCCTATGGGCTCGACAAGAAAAAGGACGAAAAAGTCGCCGTATACGACCTGGGCGGCGGCACGTTCGATATCTCAATCCTCGCCATCGGCGACGACAGTTTCGAAGTGCTGAGCACAAACGGCGACACGCACCTCGGCGGCGATGACTTCGACCAGAAGATAATCGATTGGCTGGCCGACGAGTTCAAAAAAGATCAGGGAATCGATCTGCGCAAGGATCCGATGGCGTTGCAGCGCCTGAAAGAAGCGGCGGAAAAAGCAAAGATTGAACTGTCGTCGAGCATGAAGACGGACGTAAATCTGCCCTTCATCACGGCGGACGCCTCCGGCCCGAAGCACCTGAACTACGCCCTCACCCGCGCGAAACTCGAACAGATCTGCGAAGACCTGCTCAAGCGAAGCAAGACCCCGTGTCTGCGCGCACTCGAAGACGCCGGGTTAACCGCGAAGGACATCGACGAAGTCATACTCGTAGGTGGCATGACGCGCATGCCCGCGGTCGGCGAGCTCGTGAAGGACTTGTTCGGCAAGGAACCCCATCGCGGCGTCAACCCGGACGAAGTCGTGGCCATTGGCGCGGCGGTCCAGGCGGGTGTGCTTGCGGGCGAAGTGAAAGACGTGTTGCTGCTGGACGTGACCCCGCTCTCCCTGGGCATCGAAACCCTCGGCGGTGTGTTCACCAAACTCATTGAGCGCAACACCACCATTCCCGTGTCGAAGTCGCAAATCTTCTCCACGGCCGAGGACAACCAAACCGCCGTAACCGTGAATGTGCTCCAGGGCGAGCGCGAGTTTGCCCGCGACAACCGGTCCCTGGGCATGTTCAATCTCGATGGATTGCCCGCCGCGCCGCGAGGACTTCCGCAAATCGAAGTCTCGTTCGATATCGACGCGAACGGCATCGTGCATGTCTCCGCAAAGGATTTGGCGACCCAGAAAGAACAGAAGATTCGAATCGAATCCTCCAGCGGATTGACGGAAAGCGAGATCCAAAAGATGGTAAAGGATGCCGAAGCGCACGCTCAGGAAGATCAGACGCGACGCAAGGCAGTGGAAACGAAGAACAACGCCGAGGCGCTGGCCCATGCGACAGAAAAGTCGCTAAAAGAAAATGAAGGCAAGATTGGCGCGGAGGACAAAGCCGCCATCGAAAGCGCTGTGGCAAAGTTGCGCGAAACGCTTAAAGGCGACGACACCACCGCCATCGAAGCGGCGGTGCAGGAGGTGAACAAAGCATCGCACAAACTGGCCGAAGCTATGTACGCTGCGGCATCACAAGCCCATGCGCACGCCGGCTCCACGAACGGCAACGGTCATGCACATGCGCATGCTGGCGCGGAAACCGCTGGCAAAGGCGCGATGGACGCCGACTTCACCGTCGTGGACGACGAAAAGAAATAACACGATCCCGCCGGCGTTTGGGGCACATCCCAAACGCCGGCGGTAATTGAAAAGGAAGTCTGTGTACGATGAGTGCTCGAAAATACATGGCGTGCCGGCTTGATATGGACCAAGCCGCCGATCGCAATCCGGTATTTATGCTCTGGGAAATCTGGAAGGCCCGAGGCGCTCTCTCCGAAGGCGAAGCTGCGAAGGCGGCCGGTAACGGTGAACCAACCGGCGAGCAGCACTCGCGCATAAATCACGCATAAGGCCGCAGGGGTATGGCAACGGTACGACAAGACGATCTCTACACCGTTCTCGGCGTGGATGAAAAGGCTTCGCAAGACGAAATCCGCAAGGCCTACCGCAAGCTCGCGCAAAAATACCACCCCGACAAGGCCAGCGGCGACAAGGCCGCTGAAGCCCGAATGAAGGAAATCAACGCCGCCTACGACACGCTCAAGAATCCCGAAAAGCGCAAGCAATACGATCAAATGCGCGCCATGGGCGGCGGCTATGGCGGCAATCCCTTCGGCCAGGGGTTCGACCCCTCAGCATTCGGATTCGGTGGCGAGGGCAACCCCTTTGAAGATATCTTCGGCTCGATCTTTGGCGGCCGCGCACAACGTAGACCCAGGTCCGCCGCGCAACCCGGCCGCGACATCCAGGCCCACATCCGCATTTCCCTGCGCGACGTGCTTCACGGCGTAAAGCGCCGTATTCAGGTGCCCCGGCAGGAAACCTGTGAACACTGCCATGGCAACGGCGCCGCTCCCGGCAGCGCACCGGAAACCTGCACCATGTGCAACGGCTCCGGCCAAATGCAGACTTCACAAGGATTCATGTTCATAAGCCGCACCTGCTCCCGTTGCCACGGAACCGGCCAGGTAATTCCCAATCCCTGCTCCAAATGCAATGGCCACGGCCGGGTAAACAAACAACGGGAAGTGGAGGTATCCATTCCCAAAGGTGTCGAAACCGGCATGCGCCTGCGCCTCACCGGCGAAGGCGAGGCCGGTGCAAACGGCGGCCCACGAGGCGACCTCTATGTCCTCGTCGAAGTCATCGACGACCCTGAATTCGATCGCGACGGCTCCGATGTCCTGCACCATATTACCATTCCGTTCTATGAAGCCATTCTCGGCGCCAAAGTGAAAGTACCCACATTGGAAGGCTCAGTGGAACTCGCAATCCCCGAAGGCACCCAGCCCGACGCTCAACTCCGCTTGCGCGGCCTCGGCCTGCCCGGAATCGACACCGGCCGCCGCGGCGACCAACTCGTCCGTGTAGCTATCCAGATTCCCACGCGCCTCACCAAAGAGCAACGCCGCATTATCGAGGACTATCAACGCCTAAACGGATAATGCGGAATCTTCGCCATTTGCGGTTCAATCCATTGGATCGTGCGGGAATGAACGTCTTACCCAATGCGTTCTCCTACCCAACACGGAGCATGAAGGAACCGCTTAATGTCTGAATCGTCCACGGAGAATCCGCAAGCCCAACCAGTAAACCATTTGGATTCCACGCATCCCTCCTCCGAAGAACCGCTCGTACGCAATCTGACTCGGGTGATTCACGTTGCCGTGAGGGCCCTCGCCGTGCTCATGACCTTCGTCATCGTTCTCGGTGTGGTCGACGTAGTCTGGGTCATCTACGAACGCATCGCGGAACACCCTTACCGCCTGCTCACCATCAGCGACATGCTCGCCACCTTCGGCGCATTCATGGCGGTTCTCATCGCAATTGAAATCTTCATCAACATCATCGTCTACCTGCGCGACGACGTCATTCACGTCAAAATCGTCATGGCCACCGCGCTCATGGCCATCGCCCGAAAAGTCATCATCCTCGACCTGAAGGAAATTACCCCAGACTACATTTTTGCCATCGCGGCCGTCGTGCTCGCCCTCAGCGTCGGCTACTGGCTCGTCGTAATCATGGACAAACGAACCATCGCGCATGGAGGACACTGACCTGCCCGGCCACTCCGCCCCCCCGGCCGGATACGCCCACCCCCACCACGCTCCCAGGCACACAAAAAATCACCGAAACCTCGCTCGGAACTAACGCACTCAAAACACGAGCCCCGTACCCTGCGCACACGCCGGCCGAAAACGCCAGCGCCCATGCGCCTCCCCCAGGGCTCGAATCAGAGATCCCTGCTCTCAAAAACGGCCGCAGCCGACCGCTCCCCGGCTGCGGCCACTTCCATTATTACCCGCCCTTATCCCCCATTTTCCGTTCCCCATCCCATCCTCCATCCCCCAGCCTTTGCTCCCTTTGGTCCTTTCAGTCCCTTCAGTCCCTCGCACCCAATACCCACCCCCAATTCGGCTGCCCACCCGACATGCAACGCCTCGCCACCGAACTCGCCGCCACGACAAAAACCTAGTCAAAACGCTGGGAAATGCAAAAAGCAGACTATAGAAGTGGAAAACAGGACCCGCCCATCCATGGCCCACACCAAAAAATGCTCCACACACGGGGCGCCCTCCTATCTGGATGTGGTCACACTGTGTATTATGCGCATATCCATCAAAACCCCTTGTTTCAATCCGCTAAGCGTCAAGCCGCATCTTGTGGCTCCACTCGGATACTGCCCCAAAATAACGGATGAATACTCTTGTCAAATCCGCGTCCTAATTGCTAGAATGGTGGGACTACAAAGCCGGGAAACTTTTCCCGGCCAAGGGGTATTCATTGTGCAGAACACAAACGATTCCAACGCGGTGGGAGAGGCCATGCTGGGATTCCAGGGCAAAGCGCAAGGTGCACCAAACATTCAGCCCTTTCGCGTCTTGGGACCCGAAGGTCTTCCCATCCGGGAACGGTCCGACGAAGACCTGATGCTGGCCCACGGCCGGGGTTCCGAGGAATCTTTCGGCGAGTTGGTCCGGCGGCATCAGAAGGGCGTTCTTAACTACGTCTACCGGATGGTGCAAAACCGGCAGATCGCGGAAGAACTCACCCAGGAAGTCTTCATCGCGCTGGTGCGCAATGCGGAACGCTACCAGCCAACGGCCAAGTTCACCACGTACCTGTACACTATTGCTTCGAACATCGTCTCGAAGGAATGGCTCCGGCAGAAGCGGCGGCCCAAGTTGCTCAGCCTCTCCTACTGGAACCGCTCACGGGACGAAGACGACGAGTTTAATCCCCTGGATCATGCCGGTGATGAGCGTGCCAATGTCTTTGCGGCATTCACTCGCGGCGAGATTTCGGAAGCCGTGAACGCGGCCTTGAAGGAATTGCCGGAACACCAGCGCGAAGCCTTCGTGTTGCGGCGGTTCCGCGACCTGTCCTATGAAGAGATAGCCGAAGTCACGGATTCGCCGGTGGGAACGGTGAAATCCCGTGTGGTGAGGGCGGAACGGGCGCTCCGGCCTCTATTGGATAAGTTCAAAGAATACGTGTGATGCGGCGAGGGCAGTCTTCGCCGGAGGGAGCGGGCAACGGTTATGATGCGGCATCCGTCAAAAGCTGACTTGCTGGCCCATGCAGAGGGCCTGGTCGACGGTGGCGCCATTTCCGCGGAAGTAGCGCGGCACGTGGCAAAATGTCCGGCCTGTGCGCAGGAATTGCAGGGGCTCAAGGAATCGTTTGCGTTCCTGGACTCGGCGCGGGAACTGGAACCCACCCTCGAATTGACCAATTCCATTCTGTCGGCCGCCCGTTCGGAACGCCAGACCCTTCAAAGCCGCCGTAGCCTCGGCCGGACGATCTGGGGCTTGGCCAAGACCACGGCCTGCGCGGCCGCCATCGTGACGGTGTGCGCCGTGTCGTTCCAGTCCGCCCTGGCAGACCGGCCTGACGATCAGGAATCCGTCGCCCCGGCGATGACATCGGCCGTTCCGGCCTCCGTATCGGCGGACGAGGTAAAGAAATCCAACGCTGAAGTGCAGACCCTGGCCGCGGCGGTAAGCGCGCGGAACCCGCGGCCGCAGTCGGTCCAGGAATTGCGCCATGCCCGTCTGGTGCTCGCCCTGGAAGCCGATATGCAAACCGCCCGCGAAGCGTTGCAGCGGAATCCGGGCTGCGAACGGGCCGATTTGGTGCTGAGCACCAACATCAAACGGCAGGCGCAGGCGTTGAAAAACCTGTACCTGGATCGTACACTCTGACCGGCCCCAATGGGCGGCCACCACTGTGGGGCGATCCGGAACCGTTTTCTCACTGCATGAAATCTCTGTCCACCCATTGTGCCAGGTCAATATGCTTGGCGGCTTTTTTTATTACCGGGGCCTTGGCCCAACCCGTTCCGGAACAGCCCTCCCGCACCCTGCTCGAGCGATTCTCCACCTGGCTCAACGATCTCGGGAAAATGACCGAGAGTTTCATATCCCCGCACTTCGGTTCGCCGAACGGCGACGAATCGCCCTGGTCGGGGCTGAAAATCAGCGCACGCGAACTGAGCCAGAACTACCCACTGAAATCGGGAGTGCCCATCTCCATCACACACGAATTCGGAGAAGTCCGCGTGGTCGCATGGGACAGTCCGCTTGTTCGTGTGGACGCCGACATTGAAGTAGGCGCGGAGTCCGTCGAGACGGCCCAGGTGTTGGCCGAGTCCATCGTCGTTTCCATCAATCCGAGCGACACGGTGTTCGACGTCAAAACCGCGTATCCATCTGCCCAGGGTCAAGGCAAAGTGGAAATGCGCGTCAATATCGTTCTTACTGTGCCGCGGGATGCCCCCGTGATGGTAGAGAACAAGCTCGGCGACACATTGGTCGAAGGCATTTCCGGCAATGTGGGCATCAATTCCCGGCTTGGGGCCGTCGATTTGCGCAGCATCGCCGGGGAAGTAAATGTAAGGGCCAGCGGAGAATTCCCGATGTTGGCGCTGAATCTGGCCAAGGGCGGCAATTTCGATCTGCAATGGTCGCACGCGGAGTTCATCAATGTGGCGGGGCCGGTGGATGTGAGCAACTTTCAAGGTACCGTCACGATCCGGGACCTGGCCTTGGATTCCGACATGACTGTGCGGAACGACTTTGGGCCGGTGCATCTCTACGTGCCGGAAAACGCACGGCCGGATTTGATTGCCAACGTTTTTTCCGGATCGCTCGTGTCGGACATGCCGTTGGATCAAACCCAACGGGGGTTGTTCGTGGGAGGACGCAGCATGAATGTGGAATCCTCGCAACACATCGATCTCACATCCATGTTCGATGCCATTCACATTCACCGCGAGGGCATGAAGTCCACCGAAAAACCCCAAGGCGAACCGGCTGGCGATTTCATCATGGATTCGGATAGCCCGGTGGAAAGCGTGACCCTTCCGGAAGGATCGACCCTCTCCGTGCAGGCCATTCGCGGAGACATCCGCGTGGAAGGCGTCGATTCCGACACGGTCGAAATCAAGGTCGCGCGCGTCATCCGCATGACGCGAAAAGACAATGCCCGTCAAGCGGTGGAGGCCCTGTCGTTGACGCACGGCCCACGCGCCAACGAATACATCGTGCAGACCGAAGTAATCGGCGATATGGAAAGTCTCGGCTGCACGTACTATCGCGTCGATTTGGAGATCCGGTGCCCCAGAAATGTTCCGTTGAAGGTGGTTGCGGAAAACGGAAGTACGGTGGTGAGAACCATTAACGCACCGCTCACGCTTATTCAAACCAAGGGCGGCGTCTCCGTGGAAGAATGCGCGCCGGCGGCGGAGCCGTTTACTGTAACCGCGATCGAAGGCGACGTAACGCTCGTGGACTGCGCGGGGCCGTTGGCGGCATCCGCCAAGAAAGGCACGCTTACAACGCGCAACGTGCAAGGGGCGCAACGGCTGGAATGTACCGACGGACGCACCATCGTCGACACCCCGCGAGGGCCCTTGTCCGTGGTGCAGCAGGGCGGCGAAGTCCGCATATTGCCCTTGGAAGGTATTGCTGGCGATTACGACGTTAGCGTGACCAAAGGCGATCTCAATTTGCTGGTTACGTCAACCTCGAATGTCGTTGTTTTTGCCAAGGCGACCAACGGCGAAATCAGTTCGTCATCCGTACAACTCAACGGAACGAATTTCCAGAACGTGCGTGATTTCACCGGACAATTGAACGATGGAACCCATCGGGTAACTCTGACCGTAACCGACGGCAGCATCGCGATCGACTGATCCGGACATAGGGCCGGAGCGGGACGCGTTGCGGGGAGGGGCCATGCATCCTTTCGAACGCGTGCCACATGGTTTTCGTACGCCACTCTTTCTGGCGCTGACCTTTGCGGCGATTCTTTCCTCCGTGGTCATGGCCCGCGTGGGAGCGCCGCTGAACACCCCGGAAGCCCCGCTCGGCATCGTTTCCTATGAATTCGCATGGGACGGCGCAAACGCGGCGCGTATGATCGACTCCTGGTCGGCAGTCCGCGAATCCGCCCTGCAAAGCCTTATCATCGACTATGGCTACATGGTGGTGTACTCGTCGGCCATTGGATTCGCGTGCATCCTCGCCGCCGGCGTGTGGCTGCGCACATCGCTTATCATGGGCATCGCCGGACGTTACCTTGCCTGGGGGCAATGGGCCGCCGCCGCGTTGGACGGCATCGAGAATGCCGCGCTGCTGGTCATGTTCCTGGGAACGCCGTCCACACCCGCTGCGCAGATCGCCTTCTGGTGCGCGTCGGCGAAGTTCGCGCTCATCATCACGGGATTGCTGTACGCCCTTTCCGGATTGATCATGCGGTTTGCCGGTCCGAAGGCCGTATCAGCCTCTTAACGCAACGGGCCAAGCGATCTCAGAATCCGCCTACTTTACGAACAGCCCTGCTTCCGGATAGGAATGCGGGCTTGTGAATTGCGGCCGCCAATAGAGAATCGTCACGCCGTCCCGGGCGTCGCTGGGATCGAAATCGCTGACGCCTACATTCAGCCGCACGTGTTTCCATCCGCCTGCCTGCAGGGCGTCCAATGCCGCCAACGGAATCGCGAATTCCGTTGTGAATCCGTTCTCGGTTTTTACGCTCGCTGTCTTAACGCCTTCGGGTTTCTTGCCAATTTCGTATTCCGCCGCTTGCTCCGCGTCCATTTCCGGACCGGTCATGATGCTGAAGGCGGACTCGCGGATATCCTGATCGGCGGAGCCACGCGGATCGACCGCAACGGTGGCGAAATCTTCCCAGTATTTCCATCCGTCGAAGCAAAGGTCGTTGTCCAGGGCCTTAACGGCCACGTACAAAAACACCTCGTCGCGCGACACGGCAAACGTGAACGACCCATCCTGAGGGCCTTTCCATGCGGGCACATTCACGTAGATATCGGCGGGTTGCGAGACGTCAAACGGCAGGTCTTTCCAGTCGTCCAACGTGCCGTCGATCGCGGGCGCGGATTCCACCACGGGAATGGACATGGGCGCATCGACCAGAATGCGGCGCTGCCCCTTCAAGGTAATCGGGGCTGTGTTGGCGCCGCTGCCGTAATTGCCCTCCCAATGGGCGACCAAAGGCCGCACCGCGCCGGGCTGCAGCGGCGTGTCCGCGGTCACCGCGATGTCCACGGTATGCGTAGCTCCGCCCGGAATGACCGCTTCCACGGTGTTCGGTTCGGCGCGCACGCCCGGCTGCGACTCAATCACCGCCTTGAACCGTAGCGGCTTGCTCGAAGGATTCGTCGCTGTGAATGTGGTCTTTCCTTGCTGGAACTCGCCTTCGGCATAGAGAATGGGCGTTGCCGTCACGGCCTTATCGCTACGGAATAACGCCAATTCTTCCGCCATCTCCGGCGTGCGCAGATCGGCGGGCTGCACGCCGTCGAGCATCAGATTCGCGACAATGGGCCCGTCGTCCGTCATGGTAATCCAAGCGAAATGATCGAACTCGCCGAAGGCCGCGCCGCGCAATTGCGATCCGCCACCGGACGTGGCCATCGTGATGAAAGAAATTCCGTCGCGCTCCTGGCTGAGGTAATTGTGCGTGTGTCCGGCAAAGACACTCACCTTACGGCCCTTTAACAATGCCTCAACCTCTTTCCAACCCAAAGCACCTTCGTCGTTCCACAACGGTTTGTGCTGAAATACAAGCGTCCAGCGCACGTCCTGGTTCTCTTCCAGCGTCTTCTTCACATACGCGATCTGCGCCTCGCCGATGCCCGTGCTGTTGTCGGGCGCGTCGTTCGACGACAGACACAGAAACAGCACATTCTTGTACTTGAAATGGTAATAGGGAACGCCGAACCGCCGGTTGTACACCTCTGCCCACAGCGGCTTGCCATTGTCATGATTGCCCGGCACAAAAAAGAAAGGCATCTTCAGCCGCGCCACGTCTTTCAGAAACCGCTCCCACTGGAGGTCCAGTTGCTCCACCGTATTCTCATATCCCTCGATGAAATCGCCGACGCTCATGACAAACTCCGGCTGCATGAGATTCAGCTTGTCCATCGTCTCCCGGAAGATGCCGTCACGCGGACCGCCCGCATTGTCCGTCACAAGTCCGAACTGAAAGCTGTCGGGATCGTTGTTGACGTTGAGATGAGTCCAAGGCTTGGCCTCGGTGGTAACATGGTGTTCGATGGTGGCCTGCCCCGGCTCATGAGCCAATGCCGGAAGGGCGACCAATACAAGACCCAATGCAAGTGCGCGCGACATATGCAAAACTCCCCGGTTATCGCATCGACGAAACCCCGTAACCGTAGTACTTTTCAAGTATGCCGCGCAAGGACACGGTATCAGTCAGGGTCTTGTTGGAATGCCGCTAGATTTGTGTTCTCAAACAAATAGAGGGTCTTTTCTGGGTTCCGTTCGCGGCAATCGTCCTTTGCATCTTCAGGCGGTTTGTCTGTATAACAGTGGTGGCTGCATTTACAACGGTTCGCGCTGAACGGCGCGTGTCCTATGGCGGTTCCTTGAGGGGCCGGTTTATCGGGGTCGAAAGGCAGGCGGCAAAATGGACTTGACAGTAATCACCACGTACCGGTGCAACAGCAAGTGCTCGATGTGCCATATCTGGAAGTACCCGACAAAGCCGGAAGACGAGGTTAACGCGGATATCCTGACCAAGCTGCCGGGCGGTTTCGACAATCTGAATATCACGGGCGGCGAACCCACGCTCCGCAAGGATCTGATGGATCTGGTGGAGGTGTTGAAGCCGAAGTGCCGGATATTGGAGATCAGTTCCAACGGGCTTCACGCGGAACGCCTTGAGCCCATCATCAAGAAATACCCGGACATCAAGGTGCGGTTCAGCCTCGAGGGGTTTGGCGAAACCAACAACCGCATTCGCGGCGAGAAAGACGGTTTCCAGAAGAAGGTCGAGGGTATGATGCGCCTGAAGGAGTTGGGCGGTCAGGACCTGGGCTTCGGCGCGGTGATCCAGGACGACAACATCACCGAAGTCGTCGATCTGTACCGGTTCACGAAGGAAAAGAACGTCGAATTCGCGACGTCCACGCTGCATAACGCGTTTCAGTTTCACAAGAATGACAATGTGATGTACGACCGGGTGCGCGTGGCGCGCGAGGTGGAACAACTCATCACCGAGATGTTGAAGACGAACAAGGTGAAGAACTGGTTTCGCGCCTACCTGAATCTGGGGTTGATTGAAAACATTCTTGG
This sequence comes from Candidatus Hydrogenedentota bacterium, assembly GCA_045863295.1. GTDB lineage: Bacteria > Hydrogenedentota > Hydrogenedentia > Hydrogenedentales > SLHB01 > BTWA01. Next base: position 20,473 of record BTWA01000013.1, on the reverse strand, counting down.
CCATGATCGCCTCATCCCCTGTTCGGCGGGGCGGGACTTCGCGTTTATCGATCCTTGGTGCGATGTGTTCAGTTGCAATGTGCGGCCGGACCTGTTGATGGGCAACCTGAAACGGCAATCCTGGGACGAGATCATGTTCAGTGAAAAGGCGGACGCCATCCGGCAACAGGTGCGTCAGTGCCCGCAGAATTGCTGGATGGTGACCACGGCGCGCACGGCCATGCGGAGTCCGTATGTGCCGCAATTGCCCAAGGCGAAGCCGGCGGCGTGGGTCGTGTTGAACAAGTTGCGGGCGATGCTTGGTATTCCCATACCCTTCCACAAATACATTGACTACGGCAGCTACGTGCGCGACGAGTCGGTGCCGAAGCGGACGTCCTACCTGGAATCGAGCGAAAAGCGCAAGATTCAAACCGCGGACGATGCCCATTACACGTTCGTCGGCGATTATTACAACCGGTAGGCGCTTCCCGGCACGCCCGTTGCGTTTCTGACGATTGACGGGTTTTGACATCCCGTTCGCCGCGACTTTACAATTCCTTTGCGGAGTCTCACCTTCGCAGGCACGTATGCGTCGTGCCGTTACGCGGGGCTGGTATTAGGAAAGTAGTATTGTGTGCTCACTGCGCACACTTGCTGGCCGGGAGTCTTGAGGTATGTCCGACAACCTGAATAATGTCTCTGACGACCGTGTGGAGCAAGTGCGAGCCAAAGGTTCTCAATACCTATTGCGCATTCTGAATTCCGTGGTGAAGCAGGTGTTCCAGTACAGGAAGACCGCGATTGTCACGGCGGTTCTGGTTTTTGCGTTCTTTCTGCAAAATTCGATCCGCCACGGATACACCTATTCGGCTACCGCCGCCGTGGTGTTGAATCCGCCGGCCTATCAGGAAGAGGGTCCGGCGAGCAAGCTGATCCCCGAACCGCTCGACGTGCCGTCCTATGCGCGCATTCTCCGTGAAGACGCGGTGCTTGATGAGGCGCTGAAAATCGCGGCGGCCAATGACCCTGAACTCTGGAAGGACATGGAAGCCGACGGCAAACTGGTGGCTCAGTCGGTTCGCGATTGGTGCGTCATGAGCACGGAGATATCGCAGAAGACGCCCCAGACGGTGATCTATTCGAAAGTCATCAAGTTTTCGGTGCGCGCACCCAAGCCCGAAATGGCTAAAGGGTTGCTGGACGCATGGATGGAAACCGCCGCCGAGACAGTGCGCGGAATAACTCTGCCGGGCACGACTGCCACGATCGAGTACATACGGGGAGAGTATGAGAAGGCGAAAACGGAATTGGCAGGGCGTGAAAGCGAATTGTTGAAGGAACAGACGGCGTTCAACGTGCCACGGTTGAAACTATTGAAGGAAGAGCGCGAACGCCAATTGGGCGTGTTGAAGAACAACTTGGATCTGGCACGTGTGGAACTCGAATCGTCGCGTGCGGAAGCCTTGGCGTTGCAGGAGCAGTTGACCCAGGAATCGAAGACCATTGAATTGCACCGGATTCCTTCTGTCGACGCACAATCGATAGCAGACGCCATAAAAAAGGCGAGTTCTGGAAATCCGATCCGTTACCTTGACGAGGCCGTTAACTCCGCGTGGGTGCAGATAAGTTCATCCGAGGCCGAAGTCTCCGGGCGGGTCAAGGGACAGGAATCCCAGGTGGCCCAATTGGAGGCGTCCATCGCGGCCATTGAGGACGAAATAACGGACCTCAATGGTCAATTCGTAGCCAATGATTTGAAGCAGAAACAAATGCTTCGGGAAATCACGGCGAGCGAAACGTATTTCACGAGCTTGGCCGCATTGCGCGAAAGCGTGGCGGCGCTCGAAGCCAATACCGAAATGGAGCGTGCGAGCGTTATCACGTTGGCCGCGCCCGCGGTGCTTCCCACGGAGCCCGACAACTTCCTGGTGCGTTGGGGCGCATTGCCGATGGGCGCGTTGCTGGCCCTGATCGCCGGCATTGCCGCTGCTAACGCCCTGTACGAATGGGACCGGTTCAAGAAGTCCAATGAGCCCGAAACGCAGCACGAGGGATGATTCCCACCCTATCGGGCGAAGCGAGGCCTGAATGATTCGCAATCGCGAACCTCTCACTTCAAGCGGGCCGTTCGCCTCCGGCTCGATTATGGGCAATCCCCGATTTGTGTACTCCCTATTGGCATTGGCGTGCGTTGCCGCGGTGATGGCCGCGGACACCGCAGGCGGGGGTATCCTGGCTATTCTGGCGCTGATCGCCGTGCCGTTTGTCGCGTTGGGATGCCGGCATTATGACAAGGTGTTGCTGGGGGTGCTGCTGCTCCGGCCCGTGCTGGCGATTGTCCCAGAATTCTCGATTGCGGGCCAACAAATTGGCATCGACGGCATGGTCAATATGGCCGTGCTGCTCATCCTCTCGGTTGTTCTTGTATATCATCGGCCGCTGCCCGTAACGCAATTCATCTTCTGGATTTTCGCGCTGTTTCTTCTGGTGTGTCTGGTTTCAATCCGGTTGTCTTCTGATCCAACGCTGGGCATTCGCCAATGGATACGCTTTTCGGGTTATCTTATCTATTTCATGGCGGCCTATACGCTCGCATATAACCGCTCCGATTTTCCCAACACGTTACGCCGATTGATTGTCAGCCTCACGGTATTGCTGCTCGGCATGGGAGCACTGCAAATGCTCCTGATGCTGCGGGAACTGTCGCCGGTCGAATACGTGCGCCTTATGTTCGAGGGTGAACTTGAGTACCGCCTGGACGGATTTCAGGATTATCCTCACACCTACGGCAATATGATGCTGGTCTGCGCCGCGTTTCTCATGGCGTATGCATGGGCGGAGAAAGACAACCGGCTTCGGCGCGTTCTGTATCTGCTGGCCATGGCGGCCATTTCCGCCGTGGTCGTTACGGGCGTCCGCTCCCTCTTTGTTGCCCTGGCAGTGATGATCGTCGTGGGATGCATCGGCGCTGGAAAATACCGGCAATTATTGGTCCTGTGCTCCATCGGACTGGTCCTGGGCTTTTCGACGGGCATTTTTCAGGCGCGGCTGAGCGCGTTCACTGATCCATCCCGCGCGCTGGAGTGGAATTCCCTTCAAGACCGCAGGGAGATTTGGGAAGCCGTCGACAAGGCCATCGCGGTGCACCCGTGGCAAGGATACGGCCTTGGCAGCGTTTACGACTTTGTGAGCGAGTCTCCGATTCGCCACAGCACGGAGTCGCTCGGAAGCCATTGCGATTTCCGGAAATTCTGGTTCGAGGCTGGCCTGTTTGGCGGTCTGCTGTTCACACTACTGTGGGTTGCACTCGTATTCACTGCATGGTACAAGCGACGAACTTCGGAGTTTTCGCGCTACGCGGGCCCGGCGCTTTCCAGCATTGGTCTCGCTTTCATTACCATCGCCCTCGTGGATTCCGTTTTTCAGGACTACCTCGCCATGTCCGTCGTTTGGTTTGCTTTCGGCGCATTTATGGGAGCGACAACCAAATCAAGGGAATCAAGCCTGGCCGGCACTGCTTCCGGCTGAATGTCCAAGCGCGATGCGTTCGATGGCTTCGCTGCACGCCTCCGAAGCCCGGCCCAGATTGAAGTATATCTTCGACAGCACTTCACCCCGGCGATCTGAATACTCTTCTGGACTTTCCACTGCCGCTGTAATTGCTTTTTGAAGTCCAGCCGCCTCCCGTACGATCGGACCAGCGACTCGGCCCCACGACTCCAAATCGTCATCACGAAGCAGAGCGTGGTATGCGGGCGAATCGAAAAATACCACGGGCCGATCCAGGATCAGGTACTCATATGCAATGCTTCCAAAATCCGCGATCATTACATCGGACGCTGCCATAACGTCTCGATCGTCCTTATCGTGCCCCAACACCGCCCCTGGCAATTCACCGCACGCTTTCAACACGTTACCAGCGCGCCTTCTGGCAACTCCGATACTGGGATCCAACGCATACGGGTGCGGTCGAACGATGCACTGATGGCCCATTTTCGACACGGCCTGAACAATTTCAAGTCCATGACTCACAAATGTGGCCTCCAGATGCCAGGTGGGCGCATACAGAACGGTCTTCACGGCCGGGTCCAACCCGAGGGCCCGGTATGCCCGTTCCCGGCGCGAACGCAGATCGAGAATGTCGTCGGTTCGCGGCATGCCGGTGTCGTGCAGCGACACCGAACGATTAACATGCGGCATTACATGGGCCTCGAAGGTGGCCTTGTACAGTGGGCCTGGAAAAAAGAAGTGATCAAACTTTGCCAAATCGCGCATCGCATCCGAGTAGCTTTTCAACAAGCATCCGTGGAAAGTCTGAATGCGAGGCACGCCGGCGACAGGCGGATGAATCCACTCCCATGCCTGATCGCATGCCACGGTGACCGATGGCCTTGCCCTGAAGAGCGCATCTCCCATCAAGATGTCGGCTTCGTGTATGCCTCGCCGAACAGCGGCCTCGCGCGTCGCATCTGTCGCGTCCCGCAGCGCAACGTATACAGGAACGACAGCCCTCCGCTTCAACGCGCGATACAGCGGCGCCAGGTGCATCAAGTTTTGGGAGACATACACATCAAGAACAATGGGGTGTACGGCACTCGGGACTGTCGGGTATTTTTGCTCGGCCTTTCGCTTTCGCGCGTGCGCCGCGCGGATCTCGCTACGCCGGTTGACAGCGCGAATGGCAGACCCGGCAATCCGGCGCAACCTCTTCCAGAACGAAAGTTGACTGCTCATACGGTGGCAATCGGATAGACCATCGCGGCCCTATTGATTCGCGTCTGCGGGTGCTTCGCGCATTTGAACCAGAATCTGGTTGATCATCGTGGAGGACGTCCCTTGTGTATATGGGAAATAGATGATCCGCACGCCGACTTCATTGAATTTAGCCTCGATATCTTGCCACTTCGCAGTTTGATGCCAATCGTCTCCCACGATCATGACGTCGAATTTTAGTTTTTCCCAGGCGCCAAACTTGTCCATGGTTGTTTGAGGCACGACCGCGTCCACATAGCGAATATTTCTTACAATCTCGCTGCGCTCGAAAAACGGAATTACCGGCTTCCGCTTCTTGTATTCCCACATCAATTCGTCGGTTGTAACGCCTACAATCAGTTTGTCGCACATAGCCTTGGCATTCTTTAGAATGTTGAGGTGACCGATGTGAAACAAGTCGTATACGCCCGTCGTGTAGCCAATTACCACGTTGCCCATCCCATTCCCCTAGTTCGCCCCGATCCCCACATGCGGCCGGTTTTCCAGCAATTCCTGCTCCGTTTCAATCAGATTGGACCATTCTTTCGGCGGTTCATACCCGAGGTGCCGCAAACGCGGATTCCAAAAATCCACTGTGTCGAATGAATCGGATCGGACGGCGATCTGATTCAAATCGATTTGGAGCGTCTCAATAAAATGATTCAAGTAGGGCATCTTCTCAACCTGAAATCCCATGAGTCTGGACGCCACCAGATCCGTGATCAACAGATCCTCGCCTGCCACCAACGTGTTTGACACTTTGGATCGGGGACAGAATGGCCCTTCTTTTTCTCCACCCACAATTCCATCGACAACGGAAAATGTCTTTCGTTCGCGGATAGAATTAAAACCATTGTACAAATCGGCCACCATCCGCCAGATTGTATCGTTTCCATTCCATGCTCCGCGATTCAACACTTTCTCTGTCTTGCTGCGAAGCCACCGCCGGAAATTCGGGTATTCATCTCCGCCTATGCCGGGAAATCCCTGGCGCCAATGCACAAGATAATTCTTGTTGCCACACATACCGACCATGCCTTTTAGATTCAGCGTCGTTCCAACTTTGTGATGTGTTTTGAGCTTTGGCAAGGATATATAGACATCCGCGTTCACAATCGAATTGGAAAAATTATACTCTTGACGCGATCCGAGATGATGCAGAATGGTTTCCATACGTTGATTGAAAACGCCCCGGAACAAGAGCGGATTTACGCCGTACAGCATGGACTTACGGCCCAAGTTGATCGTCGTGCTACCGTCGGGATCGCCGGATTGAACGGTCATCGCATGTTTATTGCCATAGTCCTTCAAATCCGCGCACCGCAACGGCCTCAGATCCAGAATTTGAACAGGAACACCCAGCGACGACTTCAAATCCTCGAGTTGCACCAACTCTTGCAGCTTCTCAAAATCCGCATCAATGGACGGATTGTCCCCAATCCGGATATTGCCATGTCCCTGAAGTGCCTTTGCCACATACTCCGCCATGGCGCGAATGATTTCTGGATGTGTAATCGTGGACCAGACTGAATCCTGGCACTTGCAGGACGCACGGTACTGATGGGCAACCCAATTCGGTTTGATGAATACCTTGTCGCCCGGCTTGACGAGATGCCCGAGCGGATTCTCGCGGTCGAATCCCAGCAAGTCAAAGAGGCTGGCAAACGCTTGCCGCACCCGATCCGGCTCATATCCATCGCAACGGGTAAATGCGGTGGTCACCGTGCCTTACCTCCGGTCCGGCGGTCCAACTGATTGAGGAATTGTTCCAGACAGAACAACAGCCACCGTTGATCGCCGGTGAAATCGTTCATCGACATCGTGTCTAAAAACTCTGGACGCGTTGGCCCTTTCCAATCGGCAAGCCATTGCGTCATTGGCCGCGCAAATGGAATCTTCTCTACGGACTCCAATACGGGATACAGCTTGCTGAAAACTGCTTGTAGCAGGTATTTCGGTTCTCCACGACGAATGCGTGAAAGGTCGAGAGGCTCGTCAAGTGCCATTCCTTCGTAAGGCGCGATTACGCGGCAACCGGCCGCATGAATGGCATTTTCAAATGTTTGAATGATGCCTATTCCATGTACGCGCTTGAGAAAGGCGATATAATTAATCCCTTCGGGCGTGCGATACGGTTCATAAACATCGATTATGGGCACCGGATCTCGCAATGCCGCCTCCGGCTGGATAAACGTATAGCGTTTCACAAATTCGTCGAACGACCAGTCTTTGGAAAGTAGTTTATCCATGCCCCCAAAAGTGGAATCCGCGCCATTGCCCACAATCAGTGTTTTCACGCCGTCGGAGGCAGCTTGACGCGCGGCTTTGTAAAGCGCCACTTCAATTGCATGCAACGGTGCATTTTTCCGTTCCATTAATATGTCCATGGAATCAAGGTGATCTTGCCATGTCACATCCACAACCTTGTGATCGCACTGGCAGTGTTCCGCGTATACCTTTGCTCGAATGGACTCATCGATGGCCCCTTCGGCCCGAAATCGAATCGTATACGCCTTGGTATTGGCCGGTAGCAGCGCAGCGAGAACAGCCGAGTCTATTCCCCCGCTCAAAAGGATGCCGGTCTCCGCATGAGGTTCCTTGGCAATCTTGGCTTTCAAAAAGTCGAGTATGTCGGTTGAACTGCGGACTTTGGTCAGCTCCGAAGCCCGAACCTGTGGATATTCCGGTTTGATGGTGTCAATCCAGCCTTCTTCGGGCTTTGCAACATACCTAAATGCCAGATAGGAAGAAAGACAGAATGGGTTGTAACTCGTCATCGTTATTGGCGTTCCACAGTTGTTGCCGGAGCCTTATTCGCAATCGAATACTGTACCGCAGGGCATCCGGGTTTTCAAAAAATCCGTGGCCATTCCGGGTTTTTTACCCGGTCACCGGAATCGGGCTCAACGCAATGAGGGCAACCACGAATAGACATACTGTTCGCGGATGCGGTTTGGAATCGCGTCGCGGACGATTTGGGCAAGCTTCGGCCGGGCGATCGTGTAGACAACCAGAAAATACACCAGAAATCCCAGTGCCGCCGCGACGCACACGACAGCGCCATCTTCCAGGCGCCGGGGCAGTCCCAGGGTCACGGACGCAACCGTATACATGAATCCAGCCGAGGAAAGGCCTCCCAAAATGGAGGCCACGAGGTAAGGCGCGGCCAGTCTGAGAAAACGAATAGACTGCCAGGCCATGACCACTTTCAGTACGACAAACAACCCCAGGATGGAAATGCCCTGTGTAAGCGCGGTTGCCCATGCGAGGGCGTTGAGCCCCGCCTGCACGCCTTCCGCATCCAGGTACCAGCGGCACGCGGTATACATGATGGCAATACTGATGGGTGTGGAGACCAGGAAGAAATAGAAGTTGATGTATGCCTTGCTGATCGAATTGTAAAAAGGAGCAAGATGTGCCGCCAAGGCTCGAACACCGGAGAAGGCGGTCAACACCTGAAACGGCACCAGCGCGGCCATGTATTTCTCGGGCATGAACGCGCTGAATAACATGGGGGCGAGGATGATGCCCAGCAGGTGAACGGGCAGCATCGTTGCCGCGAGCAACTCGTATATGCGGATGAAGCCGGCCCGCAATGCGGGTTCGTCCCCCTGTTTGGCGGAAAACCCGGAGAGCGACACGTTGCCGATGAGCCAGGCAAAATTGATCAAGACTACCATCGAATACGTCATTGCGACGTTGTAATGGCCTGCGGCATCCTTGCCCAAGAGATGGCCCGCAATGACAAATCCCGAAGTGCTGAGAATGAGCGACAACAACGAAGCGCCCACAAGATTCTTGGAATAGGAAAACAACTCGCCAAACTCGGCCCAGTCAAATGAAAGGGCGGGTTTCCACTTCGCATAGGCAAACCAGAACGGCGTCATGACGAGACCCACGATCATTGCGGGTACAACCAGGCTCCAGTACGACGCGCCCAACAACGCAAACACGATCATCATCGCGCCGCTCAAGCCATTCCAGGTCGTCTCCAGGGCCGAATTCAGGCCAAACTGCATCCGCCTCCGAAGCAGCGACATCGGAATCGTGCGCAGTGCCGTGACCGGAAACCCAAGGCTGGTGACGCGCACCAACAGCGAAATCTCATCCGCGCCATAGAACCGCGCAATCCACGGCGCACTTATCCATGCAACGCCAAGAATAAGCAGGCTCGCCGCAAAATTGATCCAGAACGCCGTGTGCACATACGCGTCGCTCATATCCTTCTTCTGAATGACCGCGACGCCCACGCCAAACTCCGACACCATCTGAAGGACATTCATCAGCGCCGTGGTCATTGCCACCAGGCCAAAATCCCCGGGGGACAACAACCAGACCAGCACGAACTGGGCTCCGAAACGCAAAACTCTGGAAACCGCGTTTCCCAGCCCCCAGAACAAAACACCCGATCGCATCTTGGATCGAATAGACGAATCCGTCGATTCGCCCGTTGGCACCACTTGTCCAGTGCTCATAGGATTGAGGCCCAAACGGGGATGCATGTGCACGTATGATTCATGATGGTCTGTTCAGCCCTTCAAGCAACATCCATGTGAAGCGCGGCACCCCCTTTGTGCGACACATCCTAGAAAACCACAGTATAGCCGAAGTCGGACAACAGCAACGTTAACGTGAAGAGTCCGCGGCAAAACGGTTATGGCTATTCCGGCAAAGGGATAGCCGACTCCTCCCGGCACTCGCCGATCGCAAGATTTCGCTTCTCAACACGACAACAGCCAAATATCGCAGAACGCCAATCTTCGACGCTCCTTGGCCATTTTTACCTCTGGCTCCAATCCGGGCCGTTACGCTGGCCGGCATTCAGAACGATGACAAGCAACACCCGGCCCCTGACACATCCACACGCGCCGGTTTAAGGACAATATAAATAAATGGAGGACAAAACGAGCAGAAGCGTGGTTAGATTCGAGGCCTTCCCTGAATGTGGGCCAATGAACTGTGCTAATGAATTCGCGCACGTCAGTGGCGGAAGTCCCCGCAGATGATGAGCTAGCCGTCGCGATTGCCGAAGGGCCGAGAAAAACGTCCCTTCAAAGCAGCCTACCGGACGGCTATCATCGCAAACCGCGCTAACAAAATAGGTTGCAGAGTCTCAAAATGGTCGGGGCGCCGAGATTTGAACTCGGGACCCCCTGCTCCCAAAGCAGGTGCGCTACCGGGCTGCGCTACGCCCCGACGACAGGAGAGCTAAGTGTAGCAGAGATGGGCGGATAATCCCAAATGCGGGCCGGTGGCCATTGATTGTCCAACGTCTTGCGGCGCCTGGAAGTAGCGCTGTATTTCCAAAATCTGGTACCATCCGCACTTCTTGCCCCGAAGGCTGCGACGGGCGTCAGTGCGGCGTGGGCGGAGTGTAGTTTCATGGGTTTGCTGACCTCCGAAATAGCGACAAAAAAGATGGTGCCGCTTTGCCGGCAGATGGCTACGTCGTACGATGCGGGAATCCCTGTGTTGCGTACGCTGGACATCCTTTCCCAGTCGCAGCCCGACAAGCAGGTGCGCGACGTGTTGAAGCGCATGGGCGATGCCATTCGGCGTGGCGCGACTTTGGGCGATGCGGCCCAGGCGGAGAAGAAATACCTGCCCAAGTTTTTCATCGCTCTGCTTAGCACGGGCGAAGTGGGCGGACGGTTGGACGCCATGTTGCGCGACCTCGCCCAGTATTATGAAGACCGGCTGGCCATGCAGCGAAGCATTGTCCGTTCGCTAATCTATCCTGCGATTCAATTGATGGCCGCCTGGTATCTGGGAACGTTTGCAATCCGGCTGATTCCAAAAATCATGGATCTGTTCAAGGCGCAGAGTGGTCAGAGCTTTGATATCGGAGCCTATTTTGTCGAGTACGGCATCTTTCAGGCCAAGGCACATGTTGTCTTTGCGGTTCTCTTTGCGGTCTTCGTTATCTTGTCCCGGATGGGACTTTTCGGATGGGTTTGGGGCGCGGCCGCCACGCATGTGTGGCCCATGTCCGGGGTCACAATTAAGTTTGGTCTTGCGCGCTTCTTTCGAAGTATGTCTCTGTTAATTGGATCTGGATTGCGCGTGGATTACTGCATCGACGCATCTGCGTCTATTACGGCGAACCCGTATATGGAGAAGGACCTGCGCAAGGCGATTCCGGAAGTGCGCAAGGGTCTCACCTTGGTCGAAGCGTTTTCCAGCACCAGATTCTTGACGCCGACCGCGCGCGAAATGGTGGCCGTGGGCGAACAATCTGGCAATCTTGAGTCGCAGTTGCGCAAAGTGGCGGACTTGCACCTTGCCGAGGCGCTGCACGCGGTGGATATAGCCACCAAATTTCTAGGGGTGTTGATTGTGCTCGCCGTAGCGGGAATAATCGGATATATCGTAATTCTGTTCTGGACATCGCTATACGGAGGCCTGCTCAATGAGCTCGGAGTTTGATCGCGTGCAGGAAGTCGAGGAACCCAAGGAACGAACCATGCTGATGTGGGCCGGTGTCATCGTCCTGTTCTTCGCCTTGCTTGGAGCGTTGTGGTGGCTGACAAAGCCTGACAGCAAGGTGTCTTACCTCCGCATCCAGCACATTCTTATCAAGCCCGATTCGCCCACTCCAGCGGCCAAGGCTCGCGCATTGGAATTGTGCCGTGGCTTGCGCGAGCGCATTGTCCAGGGCGAGCGGTTTGAGACCTTGGCGAAGCAATACTCGAATGATCCGCTATCCGCGAGCCGGGGCGGGTATCTCTCCCGATCGTATAAGAACGATTTGGATGCAAAGATTGAGGCGTATGCGTGGGCCGCGCCTCTTGGTGAGCTCAGTGAGGTGATCGAGTCTACGTTTGGGTACCACATTGTGAAGGTTGTCGAGCGGTACGTTGCCCCCACAGAACAGTTCTTGCAGGAGCAGGAAAAGCAAATTAACCAGGAATTCGCGCCGAAGCCAACCGAGTAAGTGATAACAATTTCCTGATTACGCAGGGCGCGCCTTGAGTGCCTGTTTCGGAGTTCTATTGTGTCCGCCTTCGCCAACTTGAAGGGTCCCATTCTCGAAGCATTTCCCCAATTGTCCGCGGGAGATCTGTCGTTTCACGTGCCGCCCAATCTTGAACTGGGCGATGTAGCCCTGCGCACATTCGAAGCTGCACGAAAAGCCGGCATGGCGCCGGCTCAATTCGCGGCGCGGATCGCGATTGAGATTAATTTCGGACCGGACGTGCAGCAGGTTACTCCAGCGGGCCCCTACGCGAATTTTAGAATTTCGAGAGGCCGTTTCGCCCGCGCCATCGTGGGCAAAGTGTTGCAGGAAGGGCGTCAGTACGGATCAACCGGATCCGGAGTTGGCAAGACCGCGCTGGTGGAACACACCAGCATCAACCCCAATGCCAGTCCTCATGTGGGCCGCGCACGGAACGCCATGATTGGCGACAGCCTCGTTCGCCTGTTGAAATACGATGGGTACGAGGTCGAAGTTCACTACTACGTAAACGATATCGGCCGTCAAATTGCTTTGCTCGTGCTCGTATGTGATAAACCCGAATCGATGAATTTTGACGATATGCTCAGAGTGTATGCCGATGCAAATGCGCGCGCCGAGCACGATCCGGAATTTGCAGCCGCAGGCTATGAACTCCTGGCCAGAATCGAAGAGGGCGATGCGGAGGTCAAGAAGCGATTTCATGCGGTGACCGAGATGTGTCTGCGCGGTCAGGTTGCCGTGCTGTCCCGGCTGGGCATCCACTACGATGTCTTCGATCGGGAATCGGATTTCGTGAAGGATCCAAGGCTTGAATCGGTGCTCGAAGCCCTTCGCGCGCGGGATGCCCTCTTTGTAGACGAAGAATCGCGCACATCCGTCGATCTGGAAAAACTGGGGCATCCTTACAAGGAAGGCCGTTATGTTGCGTTGCTCCGCTCCAATGGAAGTTCCATGTATTGCTATCGCGATCTGGCGTACACGATTGACAAGCTGGAACGGAAAACCGATCTGAATCTGATTGTGCTGGGCGAAGATCACCGGCTCTACATGCAACAGTTGGCCCTGATCCTCGAAGCAGCGGGAAAACACGTGCCCGAGCAAATCTATTATGCGTACATTCTGCTGAAAGAAGGCAAAATGTCCACGCGCCAGGGCCAGGTTGTCCTGTTGTCGGACTTCCTCGACGAGGCAACCGCCCGCGCGGCTGAAAAAGTAAACGAGCAATGTAAGGACCTCGCTGATGCCGAAAGACAGGCTATCGCCGGCAAGGTAGCCGTCGGCGCGATCCGATTCGCCATACTTCGCGTCAACTCAAACAAGAACGTCATTTTTGATTGGGATAGCAGCCTGTCGTTTACGGGAGACACCGGCCCGTATGTGCAATACTCCTGCGCCCGGATCGCTTCCATTTTGCGCAAGCACGGCCAGCAGGTTCCCTCGGAACCGATGGAAGAATTTCCTACCGAAACGAATGCGGAGTGGGCGCTGACAATGAAGATTGCGGCATTTCCCGACATTGTCGCGTCCGCTGTCGCGCAACGCAGCGTCGCTCCGATCGGTCAATACGCCATCGAAGCGGCCCACCTGTTCACGTCGTTCTATCACGAATGCCCGGTGCTGGATGCGCCCAGTGAGGCGCACCGTTTGGCGCGCCTGCAGTTGTGCTCGGCCACGCGCCAAACACTTTCCAACGCCCTCTATTTGCTGGGCGTGGAAGCGCTCGACCGAATGTAAGGCAGTTCCCAATATCGGAGTGTCTGGCCTGAACGGTAGAGGGTCGTACGATGGGCCGGAGGATGCGTGCCATGTTCGTCTTTGCCAGTGTGTTTGCCGTCATTGCGGCCGCGAATCCGATGCCGGTCCAATTCAGCTTTACCTTGTGGGATTGGGAACCGGGCTATACGGACATGGATCAATTCCGGCGTCAAGTCGATGCATGTGCCGCGCACGGCTTTACGCAGATCGAATTGGGTGTGGGTTGGCATGCCTGCGAGCCCGAGCAAGGCCGGTTCGAATTCAGTGCGGTATCCGAACGATTAGAATACATTGAATCCAAAGGACTGGCGATCCGCCTCCGGGTCAATGTGTTGGATGTTCCTCCCTGGTTTTCACCCGACCTTTCGAAAAATCCCGACGGGTCGGATTTCTCGTACCGCAAAGGCGTTCCCAGCATCTTCAGCTTCAGAAATCGGGAAGCCCAGATGGCGTTCGTAGCCGCCGCCGCGCGCCATTTTGAGGGCAAGGGATACACCTATTCACCCGGATTCAGCGTTCATATGGAGGTGAAGTTTGGGGCATGGAACACGTACGAGCCCGCGGCGCGCGATGCGTTTCGATTATGGCTTGCCGGGCAATACCAAACCATCGAGGCGTTGAACGCGACATGGAAATCGGCGTTCACCCATTTCGACGGAGTACAACCGCCCGTACCGAATCCGACACACGGTGAGCCTGATTTGTCCCAAGCGAACGGTGACTGGATCCGCTTTCGCGAATTCTCCCTTGCCCACTATGTGCAGGGTTTCGCCGCAACCGTTCGCTCCGCTGATCCCACTGCCCGGATATCGGTTCCCCTTGGCGAAAGCTTCCGTCGCGAGTCAGCGGCGTTCGCCAACCTCGCCTATCAGGAGTATGCCCGTGCCGCCGATGAAGTGGTCCACTCCTACGATTTCTTCTGGCACGGACCCGACGCCCGTTATGGTTCACGCGAAGCCGTGGCCGTGATGGCTGGCATCGCCGGCAAGCCGGTCGTGTTTGAGATCGATGGGCCCTACTTGATCGATCAACACGGATATGCGCGCGAAAGACTTACGGCAATGGCACAAGAAGCGCTGCATGCGGGCGCGGCCGGCATTCAAGTCAGCAACTGGGGAAGCACGCCCATAGCCGGCGAATCCTGGCTTGCAGACATTGGCAACGCAATCCGCGCCATGCCACCGGTCGCACCCACCGAAACGTCGTCCCGGTCAACGTGCTACTACTATCTTTCGAAATGGCAGAACTACTTGTACCGGGAAGACGCTGAATGGCTGGCCGAGAAGCAGATGGCGCTGTTATCCGAACTTCTCGATCGCTCTATTTCTGTTCGTGTTGTAACCGATGCCAACCTGCTGAGTGAACCTATCAACGCCTCCGCAATGGTGATTCCGTGGGCTCCGGTCATGGACGCTCCGGTGCGCGAAAGACTTGCGGCGCTATCCTATGGTATGCGGATCATCGCAGCCGACAAACCTGGTGTGTACACCACAACCGCGAAAACCAACGGTCAATTCGGTGCAAAGATGGATGCACCGGAAGATGGCCTGGTCAACCCCGATCACCTGGCCGAACTGATCCGGCAAGACGACGCCAGGCGGTACTTGCGTGTGGCGGCCGTGCAGTTTCTGACCGAGTTCGATGTGGACCGCAATTTGCTTTGCATCGAGAGCCGTCTGCGTGAAGCGGCACAAGAAGGCGCACGGGTTGTCGTTTTTTCCGAAATGGCGCTAACCGGATACTCAAAAAGCGCTACCTTTCTCTCGACGTTCGAATGGGAAGCGGTTGATCGCGCCATGAATCGGATTCGCGACTGCTGCCGCGAGTTGAACCTGTATGCCATCGTCGGCGCACCTTTCCGCAATGGCGATGCCGTCCACTGTGGCGCTATTGCCATCGGCCCCGACGGGACCATCCTGGATCAGTACGCGAAGATCCAACTGGCGGGAGAGAAGTGGGCCACGCCCGGAACGGACCTTTCGACTTTCGAAATCGACGGGGTGAAATGCGCCACGATAATTTGTCACGACGAACGCTATCCGGAACTGGTCCAGTTGCGCGCATTGGCCGGCGTCCAGCTATTCTTCTATATCTCATGTGAATCCGGCGTGTTGGAGGAACACAAGATCGATCCCTACCGGGCGCAAATTCAGGCGCGGGCGGCTGAGAACAGCATCTACTTTGTGTGCGCCAATGCCCCGGCGGATCCGAGTGCGCCGGAACGGCACGACACCTCGCACGGACAAAGCCGAATCGTCAGTCCCGACGGCGGTATCCTCGCCGAGGCACCGGTGTACGGCGATGCAATGATTGTGGCGGGCATACGGCCGGATGCCGCAAGCGACACTGGCAGGGAACGATCGATTACCGAAGGCCCGCTAAAGGATTGGATGCGGCAGGGGATGCAGTCGGTCCGGTAGGCCTTATCAAACGGGATCGCCGGGCTTCCATTCGTAGATGAGCGCCGGATTCGAGATATACCGGTCCATCACTTCCGTCAGCGGAAACACGTCGCCACCGTCCAGAGCGCGATGATCGAAGGTACAGGTAACCGTCACCACGTGGCGCGGCAGGATCTGGCCATTCACAACGCGAGGCTCGAGGCGGGTATGGCCAATCCCCCACATGAACACTTCCGGCGGAATGATCACCGTGACCGTCTGGCAGGCGCGCACCGCCATGCCGATGTTCGCGACCGTACAGGTGGCACCGAGAATATCCTCCGCTTTCAGCCGGTCCTCTTCCGGTACGTCCTTCAATTGGGGATCCACTGGATACGACGGCCGGAACAAGCTTCTAATGTACATAATTCCGGGCACAATGCAGGTTGGATCCATTTGCCGGATTGCTTCCTTGAAATAGAGCCAACTCACCTTGTTGTACAGTTCATTGATATCCGTCCGGCGGCTCTTTCGCGTTAGAATACGCATCTCATTGGCCACCTGTTCCAGCGTCTTCAAGTGCGGATTACGCACGATCGGCTTCACCACGCCAAATTTCGTATGCACGGTAAAGCTCAGATTGATGTCTTCGGCGATGTAAAATGTGCCCGAGGTGCGGGCGGGCGCCCAATCCACAAACCCATTCAATTCCGGCACATGGTGCATCACATGGGCGATGGTTTTAATGAAGAACGCGGAGAAGTTTTTGTGCAGCGCCTTGCGCGTAATTTGTTCTGCGGTAAGTTTTTCGCCGTTCTGATCGAATTCCTGGACCACCCGGTCGCCGTATTCGATCAAGGGCGTCACGTCGAATTCGACATGCCCCGCCGCATGCGGAATGGTTCGGGCGGACTGCGAGAGCATCATGGCCACGCTCTGCCGCAAATAGCTGAGCTGCCGCTCTTCCCGCATTTTCACCATACGGCGCAAACATGACAATTCAAAGTCTTGGAACATGGATTCCGATCACGTTATCCGCAGACCGCACAGACGGGGCGCGGCCTGCAACTGTTGCTCCCAGGGCCATTCGAATACGCTGACTAACCCCTCTCCCGCTCACTCCTTCGCCGCTTTACTGTAATGCCTTTTGGTACCCAATACAAAAAAGAAGCGCTTCAATCCCCCAGATGGGACCGGATGAACGCTTGCGCACGCCGGTGGGCGGATTCCACCTCGGCGGCATCGACGCCGGTCAGCCCGTGGCCGCCGCCTTCCACGGTCACCAATTCATGGGGAATGGCCATGGCCGCAAGGGCTTCCGCCATACTCTTTGACTGGTCGTAGGGAACGTCCGTGTCGTTTGTGCCGTGCACGAGCATTGTGGGCGGATAGTCACTGCCAACGTTTTGAACCGGACATAGCGCGGCCAGCTTGGCCTGATCGGTGTTTGGGTCGAGCCCGGTCATTTCCTGGGTCCACAATCCATTTTGCCGGAGGTATAAATAATAAGTTCCGCGGCCTTTGCCGATCTCACCTTCCACCTTCGTAAGCACGCCCTTGTTCACTGCCGACAATGCCGTGTCGCGATCCACCAGTGGGCTTGCGGTGCGATAGTGTTCGGAAGGCTTGCTGTACCAGTCGCCCGCGATGTCGCCATACCCCCAGTAGGATACGAGCGCCTTAGGGCGCGGCACTACCCGATACCCGGTAGTTAAGGTCAGATAGCCGCCCGCCGAAGTGCCCGCTACCGCGACACGGCTGGCGTCCACCCCGGCCACGTCAGGGCCCTGCTCGATCAACCAGCGATACCCCGCCGCGATGTCGTCGAGAATGGCGGGTACCTTTACCTCCGGACCGAGCCGGTAGTCAAACGAGGCGAGGACATATCCCGATTCCTGGCATACGCTCCTCACGCTTTTGAAAATGGAGCCGCGGCTTCCCGTGATCAGCCCGCCGCCGTGGATCCACATTAACGCGGGCCGTGGGCCGCTGCGACCTGAACCGTATACATCTACCTGGATGTCCACGGTGTCCACGCTTCGGTACACAAGGGTGGTCATTGCGGGCTCCTCGGTTTTCTGCGCCTTGACCGATCCGGCAAGCCCCATGGCGATCGCCGCGGCCAACGCTTCGCGGCGGTTGAACCTTCCATCGAGTTCCATCGTTCCGTCCCTCCCTCGCAGCGGTTGAACGACGGCGTACGATAGGCCCGCCGGTTCCATGGGGTCAAGCGATCGAACTTGATCCTGAGAGGTGTTTTGTTTATACTTTGTCCAATCTGTGCTTTGGCGCAGAATCGGGCAATCTGTTGCCTGCCGATTCTTGGGGGAATCCAGGCCGATACAGCAACAGCAGTGAGGGAGCGAGATGCGCTTGAGGTGCGTCTTGTGACCGATTGCGCTATGTCCGGATGGCGAAACGCGCCTGCATGGACACTGAACAGAACGGCCTTCAATGGGCCCAGCAGAAGGAGTATCGAAGTATGTTGACGGTTGGCGATCAATTCCCAAGCTTTTATCTCAAAGGGGTGGTGTCGTTGGACACGAAGACCGCGTTCACCGAGATATCGAACGCCACGTACCCCGGCAAGTGGCTGGTGGTGTTTTTCTGGCCGAAGGATTTCACGTTTGTTTGCCCGACGGAGATCAAGGCGTTCGGCGATTTGAATTCGGATTTTGCCGATCGCGATGCGCAGGTGCTTGGGGTGAGCACGGATTCGGAATTCGTTCACCTAGCGTGGCGCCGCAGCCATGACGATTTGCGCGATTTGCCGTTCCCCATGGTTGCCGACATCAAGCGCGAACTTTCCGAGGCGCTGGGCATTCTGGACAAGAACGAGGGGGTCTGCCTTCGCGCGACGTTTTTGGTTGATCCGCAGGGCGTCATCCGTTTTGCCTCCGTCAACGATCTCAGCGTGGGTCGCAACCCGGCGGAAGTGCTTCGCGTTCTGGACGCGTTGCAGACCGATGAGCTTTGCCCGTGCAACTGGCAAAAGGGCGAGTCCACCATTTCCGTGAACTGACCGGCGCGTCATTGATTGACGCTGACCGCGCGGCGGTTGCACGCGGCGCAAAACTCCAAGGAGGAGGTTCGCTGATATGGCCATTGAGAAATTGAAAGAGCACTTGCCGGAATATGCCAAGGACCTCAAGCTGAATTTGTCTTCCATCATTTCGACGCCGGAAGGGATGACGGAACAACAGCTCTGGGGCAGCTTGTTGGCGGCGGCCATTGCTTCCCGCAATCCCGAAGTGTTGGCGGAGATCCACGAAGACGCCGCCACGCACTTGACCGAAGGGGCGCTGCGTGGCGTCAAAGCGGCCGGCGCGATCATGGGCATGAACAACATCTATTACCGGTTCCTGCATCTGGTGCCCAACAAGGAATACGGCACGATGCCGGCGCGACTGCGCATGAACGTCATGATGAATCCCGGCGTTGACAAGGTGGATTTCGAACTCTGGTCGCTCGTCGTATCGACGATCAATGCCTGCGGCGCATGCATCGCGGCCCACGAGAAGGAACTGATCGACAAAGGCATGGGCAAACCGGCGATTCAACATGCAGTGCGCATCGCTTCGGTGATCCACGCCATCGCCGGAGTCCTCGACGCCGAGAAGGCGATGCAAACGCCCGTCGCTTGAACCTACTTTCGGGGCGCCAGGCCCCGCCGAGGTGAACTCGGCGGGGCCTTCTGATTTTGCGCCGGACTGTCCTTGCGGTGGCAGGCACCTGGCTGCGTGCGCCTGGCATTGCACCCCCCTCCCCCAAGAGAGTGACGATACAAGGGGGGGCTGTTCGGAGGCTGCTGCAAGTGCTTGATCGATATAGGTCACCTTGCATGTATTTGTCGATTCAAGGGGTACACCCCTGGGGGGTAGCCCGGATACTTCACGACTTTGTCCAATTAACGGTGTACCAACAGTTCCACCGCACCATTGTTGAATGCGATGCAAGTACAGTGTGCACGTGAAATATCCTCCGCGTTTCAAGCTTGAGGAATTCTGTGTGAGCACTTTGTCCGCGGGGTCTTCGGGTAATCGGGTCACGATTTCTCAGAACTGCGTTCCGACGGCGGTGCCGTCGCCGTTGGCGGTTGGGACTGTGTTGGACACTTTTAGAGTGCCGTCGTCTTCTACAAACAGATACCAGACGGTTCCGTTGGGCGATGCGATCTTCACGCATCCCGGCGCAGCGCCTCCGCTCCCGTCCCACAAGGTCACGACGCCGCGCGTAGCGCCGTCTACTCCAGCCACCACGTCACCGTCCTGCGCGGTCAAGTCGCCGGAGGACGTAACGCTCTTGTTGAATTTGACGGGGACAGCTGGATCTCGCTCGATGAAGAGTATGTTATTAATGAACGTGCCCACGTTGTCCCATGCACTGATGGTAAATGCACTGCCCACCAGCAGCCCAGCTTCCGGATGTTCACTGGCTCCGAACATCCAACGGCGATTGGTGGCGCTCGAGGCGGAGCCCGTATAAAACTCGAGCCGCCGGAATGTGGATCCCGGACCGGCGAATTTGATGGTCTCCAGGTCGACTCCGTCCCCCACCCAAACCGAACCCAACACCTTTACGTCGTCGCTTCCCTCGTCTACCGTAAGCGCCTTAACCGGGGTGGCCGAGCCGGCGCGGGTGCCCA
>BTWA01000012.1:0-150632 GCA_045863295.1 Candidatus Hydrogenedentota bacterium | reverse complement strand
ACGCCTACCGCTACGGAAGCATGCTCTACAACGTCGACAGCGACTTCCCCGGCGAGGGCGAGGTGACGTATGAGTATGGCGGAGACAAGAATCGACGAAAGACAACCATCGGATCAGATATTACGAAGTATCGATGGGATTCAGGGTTGTCGCTGCTTAATGAAGAAGATAATACCGGCAACCTTCTGTCTACGTATATTGCAGGCACGCTGGCAAAAATGAAAGAAGGTACATATTACTATTTTCACCATGACATACTTGGTTCGACCAGGCTCTTGAGCAATTCAGGCAAGAACGCAATTGCGGACCTTGATTATGATCCTTACGGGCGCGTGTCCTATCAAGGTGGCATTGTTGAATCGCGTCTCTTCACCAGTCATGATATGAAAACAGCATCTGGGCATTATTATACATTCTACAGATACTACGATCCCAAGTTGAGCAGGTGGTTGACCCGCGATCCATTCAGTTACGCAGATGGCCCCAATTTGTTCAACTATTCCAAAAACGATCCTGTCAATTCATACGACCAATTCGGTGGCCTGTCTGGAAGTGCACCCGGGTGCCCAATTAAGCTCTGCAGGCGACCGTTGGCTGATTGGTACCTCAGGCCTGGCTGGATCGTTAACAAGGATGTGTTTTCTCACCAATACTTTCGCTACCACACCGAAACTTTGGCGCCGCATCGTGATGCAGGTGGGGAAATGGCTCCCGAGGCCAAGCCAACTGTCCATGACAAATGCGAATGTAAGCACATGAAGCACCGTAGTACTGGTCGAATGGGCAACAAATCATGCATGTTAGCAACTTGTGCGGAGAAATGGCAGTGCTTGAAGAATAGCAGGACGATTGGCGATTACAGCCCTGCTTTCAATAACTGTCAACATCAGTGTGGTAACGCAGCTCGAGATTGCTGCTTGGACAAGCCTGTGTGGGATCCAGACTTCAATATCTTCGAGAAGTAAACATTTGAATCTATCTGTAACACAACCATTATTCAAGGAACCGACTCTAACGATGAATCGTTCATCTGCAGTTATCAATATTAGGACCTGCCTGTGGCTGGCTTGTAGTTTGATAACTCTAGTCGCTTGTGAGCAGAAACCTCACGGCATTGGCACGACCGTCGAATTGTGCAGCGGCCATTCCGCCGCGAATTTAAGATTTGCGCTTCCCAAAGGCAGCTATCTTCCATACCTAGCGATAAAGTGTCCCACTAATCAAATTGAAGAAATCATGGCACATTTAAGCGAGCATCCCGTGACGTTTGACTCCAGAATTGAGATTGATCCTCGCTTTAAGAAATCAGATGGCATAGAATTTACCAAGTCGGTAAGGGACGATCTTTGGACGATTCTGGACAACTACAATTTTTCGAAGATGTATGATTCCATAGAAGACCCGAAACTGATTTACTACAGAAAGAGTTTAGGAGGAGAAGAGGGCCGAGGCTTTCCTTGGTATGTAAGGTTGGGTAGTAAAGAGGAAAGTATTTGTCTGTACTATCCGTTCGGCGCATGTCAAAATCGGGAGGATCTAATTATGGGTGAGTTTTCCATTCAAGTATTGGGACTCGAAAATCTTCCTGAAGGTATTTGCCAGATTGAAATGTGTATCGATACATATATGGGCCATTAATTGACCTCATGTGACAGGGTTTCCGACCCTGTCACGCATAGCGACCGGCAGGTCTCCTCTTAACGAGTTGGACGGCGCGGCCACCAAGCAGAGTTTTGAGTACACCCTGACCGACGGTGGGAACATCGAGCGCATCGACCACGAGGATGGGGTATGCTGGGAATATGAGTACGACGGCCGAAACCGGCTCATCAGCGCCGACCGTGTCCAGTCCGCGAACATCACGGGCGAGAATGACTATACGTACGATGACGGAGACAACATGATCGCTGACTCGTTGTGGCAGGGTTTCTGACTACTGACACTGTACTCAGTCCTCCATGCCACGCCAGATGACCAGAATGGCCTCCTCTTCGTCTTGACTGCAAAGTAAACACCCGCGCAAGGCCGGGCCTGCATATCAAAGAGTATTCTCTTAGAATCTGTGTACATCGGTGTAATCTGTGGACGCGTTCAGTCCCCGCCGCCCCGATCATTTCCGCCCCATCCCCCAAATGCGCAAACCGTGCAAATCCATCATATACCCTTGTTTCAATCCACTAAGAGAATGCAACAAAAACCCCAAACTATAGGGGTCATCGACGCCCGCTTTCCCCGGCACATTCTACTTGGGAACCCGCTCCCGAAGTGCGTTGCAACCGCGCGTCAACGATGGACACAAAGACAGTGCATCCATTGATTAGGAACACGACAGCCCGCCCCCCCCTGTCTCTCCACTACCGCCGGGCGTGCCCCCTACCCCCCCTTGTATCGCCAAAAATCGCGTCTGCACCCCTTGCATTTCCTACATTCGGACGTGAAGTCGCCTGCCGTCGCTCTCACTCGGTTCCGGATGCGAATGCAACACGCTTGACCAATAAGTGGAGGAAGTCTGCGAATGACTCGCCATGCAACCTGTATCCGGAACGGCGTATTAAGGGCACGTGTCGCCACAAACCGCAACCAGCCATGAAAAGCCGTGCCCATGTCGCAATCGCCCGCTTCGCCGTGTTACCATCGGGACACACCAGCCGCCGCATCTATGGAACGTGAAGGACTGCCGATGGTCGACAGTAGCGAGAGCCAATCCACCTCAAAAGACAAAAAAGCACCCAAGAAACAGGTTGCCACCATCCCCAAGGCCCGGGGAAAAAAGAAGCAGGAAGAACGTCAAGCGGTCTTGATGGAAGCCTTGAAAATGGTGTCCCCCGGCACCCGGCTTCGAGAAGCTATCGCTGCGATTCTCCAGGCGGGCAATGGCGCTCTCATCTGCATCGGCACCCCTAAGCGGCTAGCCGATCTGTCCGAAGGCGGGGTGGCGATCAATGCCAACTTCACGCCTCAACTTCTGTACGAACTTTCCAAGATGGACGGGGCAATCATCCTCGACGAAGAGTGCCATAAGATCATGTATGCAAACCGGTTCCTGAAACCGGATTCATCGATTGTGTGCCATGAAACCGGAACACGGCACCGCGCGGCGGAGAGGTTTGCAAAACAAGCCCCGTGTACGGTGGTTTGCCTTTCGGAAAGGCGATCGAGCGTCACTTTGTATGTACACGATCAAAAACATGCGTTGGACAGTATCGCCACCCTCCTGAACAAGGCGGGTCAGGCATTGAATACCCTTGAAAAATATATCCGAATCCTCGAACAGGCCCTTGCGGACCTCACCGCGCGCGAATTCGAAGACGTGGTAACTATATTTGACGTGTGCAAGGCGGTACAGCGCACAGTGATGGTCGAGCGGGTTGTAAAGGAAATCGAACCTTACATTCTCGAACTAGGCGTCGAAGGACGGCTGATTCGAATGCAATTGCAGGAACTGATTACCCCCCTTGAAGAAGGGGACCTGGTCGTCAAGGACTATTTCCGATCCAAGACTTCCTCGCTGGACCTTGTTCAGGAAAAGCTCGACGAAATCCCTCAGGACGAACTCATCAACCTCGGCAATATCAGTCAGGCGCTCGGGTATGGACCCAATCTCAAGAGCATCGACACGTACTTGTCCCCGCGAGGCTACCGGGTGCTCACGCAGACCCGCCGCCTGACGCCGCAGATGATCGAGGCGCTCGTACACAAGTTCGGTTCGTTGCAGCAGATTATTCGTGCGCCAAAAGAGGAACTGGTGGAAGTCGAGGGCGTGGGCGAAGTCATGGCGGAACGCGTCCGGCTCAGCCTGAACAGCCTGCTCAGCCAGTTGGCCCTCGATCGCGGCCGGCGATAGGCGGGAATTCCACTGATCATGAAGCGTTATCTACTCGATTGTCCCGTCCTGAACAACGACGAAGTGGCCGCCGGCCAGTTCCGCATGCGGCTGCATGGGCCCGAGATTGCAGGCAACGCGATCGCCGGGCAGTTTTGCATGCTGCAAGTCGCCGAGGGCCTCTATCCGTTCCTGCGACGGCCCATGTGTTTTGAACGTATCTTCGAGGATTCCTTCAACATCCTCTACAAAGTGGAAGGCGAAGGCACCCGGTTGCTTTCCCGCATGGTGCCCGGCCAGACCGTTCACGTGCAAGGCCCGCTGGGCAACGGATTCACCTTGGATGGCGGTTTCGCGCGGCACATCATTGTTGCCGGCGGCATTGGCGTGGCCACGTTTCCGGCGTTGGCCGAAGCCATTATCAAAACTCTGGGAGTGACGCCGGAAGTCATCATCGCCGCGCGCACGAAGGACTTCATACTGTGCGATGAAGATTTCCGGGCCATGGGGTGCAAGGTGCACATCGCCACCGACGACGGCTCGGCCGGGGAGAAAATGTTCGCCTCGCAGATGCTGCTCAAACTTGCTCCCGGCCCCGATTCCCGGGTGTACGCGTGCGGCCCCATGGTTATGATGAAAACCACGGCTGATGCGGCGGTGTCCCGCGGCGCGGATTGCCACTTGTCCCTGGAGGCGCAGATGGCATGCGGCGATGGCGCTTGCCTCGGCTGCGTGGTGGAGTCCACGCGCGAAACCGAAGGGGAAAAGATGGTGCGCGTATGCCTGGACGGACCAGTCTTCGACACGCGCCTCATAGACTGGAAATCGCACAATTACGCCGCGGGCGTCTAATGCTTCAGTACTCCACCAGCGCGAACGAACGCTCGTCCCGAACGCCGTTCTGCATATAGAACTGATAGGCCCCGTCCATGGCGTACCGGTAAGGCCGCTGGTCGCCCGGCACCACGGTGGTCGCCCCGTCGCCCACGTACAAGGTTCCGTTTACGGTACCCACAAACTGACCGGCCTCGTTGACCAATTGCGACTGGTACACGAGAGCAGTCTGTTGTCCGGCCAGTGCGGCATTAACAGCTCTCACCGGAAGATTGGCTTCCCGAAAATTGTCGTTCAGCCATTTCGGTATCTTGAATCCCGGCTGGTCCGTCAATTGCTCCATGTTCTTGATCCCCGATGCTTCGACATGCATCAGGAATGCGTCCGGCGTGAATAGCGACAAGACAACGCCGCCGTCGGAATCACTCCACCGGTACCGAAACCACCCTATGGGATGGTAGGCAAGCCCCTGCGTGTTTGCATCGAGTGTTCCCTGCCGTCCAAGCAATTGCACAACCGCGTTGTAGGTCATGCCGGGTTGTATCCGAGTGAGGGGGCTGGATCCATCCGCGAGCATTGGCACGGCGCCTTCGGCGGTCACGGGTGTGGCCGCATCCGCGCCGGATTGGTTCGCACCCTCTGGCGGCGGAGGCGGCGTGATCAAAGAATTCGCGGCCTCGCCCACGGTATCCGCATGGGATTCCATGGGGCGGGAGGCAACATTGGGTTCAGCCGGGCGCGTGTCTGATGGCGCCTTTTCTGGTTCGGATTCGGGTGCCGGATCACGCGCAGGGCTTGCCTGT
This sequence comes from Candidatus Hydrogenedentota bacterium, assembly GCA_045863295.1. Lineage (GTDB taxonomy): Bacteria > Hydrogenedentota > Hydrogenedentia > Hydrogenedentales > SLHB01 > BTWA01. The sequence continues at coordinate 145,172 of BTWA01000012.1, read as the reverse complement.
TGTGGAGGCGACGAGGCCACGGACGTGCCCTCGCCCCCTTTGCCCGGCAAAAAGCGGTCGAGAAACCCGCTGCCGGCCAGTAATCCGATAATGACTGCAACAAGCAGGACATTAAATAGGAGGAGTGCAATGACAAAGTTCGAGATGCGTCCCGAACGGCGGCTGTAATCCATGGAAATGCCTTGCTCCAATCGCCGTAGAGTTGTTGCACGCAGTGTACCAAATGATCCGCATCGCCGGAAACCGGCCATGGGTTTGCCCGGCACACGCGTGCCGTGCAACCATGAACAATGATCGTGACACGACATAAAGGTTACAAGGCTCACCGGGGCATCGAATTTGCGCGCCCGGAAGGGTTTTCTTTGGTGGCGACGGTATATGAGCCTGACACGCCCAGGGAACCGGCCCGTCCGGGAATGCTGGTCATGCACGGCGGGGCTTGGATGTTCGGCTCGCGATACCAGCAGGCATGGTTTTGCCGGTCGTTCGCGCGAGCCGGTTACGTGGTGATGACCTTTGAATACCGGCTTATGCCGCGATTCGCATTTCCCTACTGCGTAGATGACTGCCGCGCGGCGCACGCTTGGTTCGTGCGGAATGCCGGCCGGTTTGGCGTGGACACGGCGCGCATTGCAGCTTTCGGCGCATCGGCGGGGGGGCATCTGGCGGCCATGCTGGCGGCTCGCCCTTGTACCAATGGCACGCTGGAACCGGCGGACACCGCTGTGAAGGCGGCCGTCGTGCTGTATGGACCCACGGCCACTGAACAGTTTCTGGAGGAGCCGCGCCCGGGACTACGCGGTATTCTCATCAAACGCTATTTCAAATCCTTCGGCGGACGGCACTTCGGGGAAACGCTCGCCTCGCAATACTCGGCCGTTTCCGTCATTCCCTGGATCAAAAATGGATGCCGCCCCATGTTGCTGGTGCATGGCACGTGGGACCACATAGTCCCTTTTGCCCAATCGAAGCGGCTATTCGACGCGCTTACGCGCGTCGGCGCGAAGACCCAGCTTGTGCCGGTTAAGAACGGCTTTCACGGATTTGATTATGTCTACGTGCGCGAGCGCAGGCGTGTGTTCGCGGCGATGGTACAGTTTCTCCGCGAACAGGGACTCGCCCCTTGATTGTGATTCGATCAGCGAATCGAAAAGTCCACATATTCCGGCGGGCCGGACATCGGATCCACCTCGATGGATTCGACATCGGCATGGGGCGGTCCATGGGAACACCAAGCGAGCATGTTTTCCACGGCGCCGCTGTCGCCCTCAATCTCCGCCTCGACGCAGCCATCCGCGCGGTTACGCACCCATCCGGTCAGGCCCAGCCGGACGGCCTCTTGATACGCGGAGAGCCGAAACCCGACGCCTTGTACCCTTCCGCGAACGATGACGTGTACCCTGGATACCATGCCTACAAGGCGAGGATCATCTCTTCGCGCTTGCGAAAGTCCGAATTTGCAATGGCCACCACGGCTTGGCACGCGTTGAGCGCACGCGCGGGCTCCTGCGATTCCACGCCCGGCAAGCAGATAGGCAGCAATGACGGCATGCCCAGCTTGGACAAATGGCGGTACACACTCAATTCGATTTCGGGATCGGCCAGGCGCAACAGCTCCTGAAATACTCCGATGTTGGTCCGGTCACCGGCCTTGAGGAGTGCGGCCGCGGCTTCTGCGCGGCGCGTAAGGATTTCGGGCAGTGGATCGAATCGCTTGTCGGCGAGCCGATCGCGAAGGATTTGCATGGCCCTCGGGTCGCCGTCCTGCGCGAGTACGACCGCGGCGGAATGTTGCAACACAAGCGAGCTTAAGTAGTCATTCTCAAGCTTTCGCGTTCCACGTTCATCCCCCAACCGGTGCAGTGCCTCGGCAATACGGAATTGCGACAGGCCTTCCGATTTGGGCAGCAGGTCGCCCAGCGACTCAATGACATCGTCTCCTCCGAGTAGAACCAGTGCCTTCTTTGCGGCCTCTGATCGATCTTCATTCCGCTCGTTTATCATGCTGAGCAAGAGCGGCAAGTTGTCACGGTTGCCGAGGTGGGCGAGCCCAAGAACGCCGGGAATGGCGATTTCTGCGGCGCGATCCTGTGCCATGGTATTCAATTGCGTCACCGCGGACTGGAGGCCGGTCAAGCCCGCGAGGATAGCGGCCTTTCCCTTTGTCTTACGTTCGCCGCTGGCCAGACCATTCGCAACGACGGTAGTGTAATCGCCATCTGCTCCGGCCAGAAACGAATATTCGACAGCTGCCAGCGACGTGCGCAGATCATTGCTCTCCCGAAGCGTGCCCAGGTAGTCCGCACCGACCTGCTTTGCTTCGCTGTCTCCGGCGACCATCAGGAGCATGGCCGCCCGCATTTTTAGGGATTGGTCGGGCGATGTGGTGAAGGTTTCGGAGATCCGGGCCATGGCGCGGTCGACTATGTCGCGCTGTTCGTTGGTAAGCCCCCTGGATTCAAGGAGGTCGACTTTACGGACGGGGATGACGGCTCCCTGCACTTCCACCGAGGCGACATCGTCGTATTTATACGAGTATTTTTCGCCGGAGGTGGCTTCGACGGAGAAATAATCGTCGAACACGCCGGTGACCTTGAGGTTGGGATCGCGCGCACCCGCCTTCAGCACAACTGTGACCACGGTGTCAGAGCCTGCGATGCTATCCAATTTCGCGCCTTTTCCGCCGGACACCGTGACCTGTGCTAAAGCTGTCACTGCAATGAGCGTGGCCGCGATACTCCATACCGACATACGCATTGCTATGCATCTCCCCTTTGGTTTAGCGAACTTCGGCGCTTTAGCGAAGCTCGATCTTGTTGTCTTTGATGATCCTATCCAAGAATTTTCGCGCGGCGTCAATTGACGGCACAAACGGGTTAATGGTCAATGCCTGCAACGCGCACTCGTACGACCGATGGCGGACGGCTTCCACCGTGAGCCGTTCGCTTTCTTTCACTTCCAAGAACAGTCCGCGAAGGAACCGCGGGCAATTGCCCACTTTACGCGGCGTAATCCCTTTCTTACTTACTTGAACGGGTACCTCCACGCTGCAATCGTCGGGTAGATCCCGGATACTGCCGTTATTCCGAACGCAGAGGATGGTCTCGCGCTCCTTCTTGGATTCTAATGCCTGAATCAGCGGCACAATGGTTTCTTCGTACCAATTGGCGTTTCTCGCCCGAGTCAACTCAGGAATCTCGCATAAGTCGGGGTCTTCATACAACTTTAGGATTTGTTGTTCGGCTTCGTGCAGGATTTCCCCGCGATACAGACCACATTCCTTCTGTTTCTTCAGGATCTCGTCCTGGTGGAAGTACAGGCTGGTTTGGCGCGTTGGAATCATGCGAAACAATTCAATCAAGTCGTAGTCGTACCCGTCCTCCCTCTCTTGTTCGAGCCGGTCCAGGAGCTTGCTCATGCAACTGCGGTTTTCGACTTTTACATCCTGAATCCAGCCCATCTGGCTGAGTCCAATGTAATCGATCCAGAGCAGTTCCGGCTCCACTCGCAGCAACTCAGCCATTCGGCGCGTATAGGTATGCGGCAAATCACACACGCCGATAACGTTCAGCTTTGTTGTTCGTATGATAGCATCAACGCAAACGCCCACCGGACTGGTCAGGTTGATAATGGTTGCGTCAGGGGTCGCCTTCTCAATTCGTTGAACCAGGTCCATCAGGACAGGCAAGGTGCGCATGGCATTGGCGAAGCCGCCGGCGCCGAGGCTTTGATCCCCTATCATACCGTAGTGGGGCGGGAGCCCTTCGTCGCGAATACGGCCTTGCATTCCCCCGACGCGAATGTGATTAACAATATACCGTGCCTTGGCCACGCCTTCTTCGACATCGGTTGTGGCGACGATTTCAGCGGGGAATCCGCTTCTCCGGAGCAGTCGGCTGCAAAAACCCGCGACAATGCCCAGTTTTTTTCCGGGCCGCCCTACCAGTGCAATTTCCTTGACGTTTATATTATGCGAGATGATCGACAAGAGGAATTCGGGGATGTATACGCTGCTTCCCCCGAGTATCGCGATACGATCAATCATGGCGGGCCATTCCGTTACTCATAGAGTCCCACCAAGTCTTTCGCGAGTCCGCCCAAGGCATGGGCGCCGGCGTGAATGGTTCTGCTCCAGGATCGCGGTTTTGTGGAAACTTCGATTCTTCCCTGACGGATGGCGTCGATCACGCCGTCCACGGTTGGTTCGGCTTCGAGCCAGGAATATGTTTCACAATAGTAGGGCAAGCTATGCGTATCCGTGGTCCCAATCATCGGCAGCCGGTGTTTGCGGGCGGTACGCACGGCCAAGCGATTCAAATTGAGTCCGGTGGCGTATAACGACGCGTATTCCACAGCATCAAAGCAATCTGCGTTCCTGCTGAGCTTGCCTCCCAAACTGCGCGGCGATGGATAATACGGATGGGGCGCGAAAAAAGCGGCGTTTTGCCGACCAGCGCGGCGCAATTCATCGAAGGTCTTTGCGGCCATATGTTCCCTTGAGGGATTCAATGCTACAACGTGCCTTCCCTCGATAAAGAGTTCGGAGCCGGGCACAAGCAAAATGTGTCGCCGTAATGCGTATTCGGCCATGCGAGTTCCGTACACGTTGGTCCCGTGACACGTCACGGCGAGCACATCCACGCCCGCCTCTGCGACGGCATCGATGAGCATTTCCGCTGAATACGGCAATACATCATATGGATCGTCGCACGCGTGTGTATGAAGATCTGCTTTCAGCCGCTTCATCACGCCGGCATCACACCCCTTGTTGTGGCGCATCACTGCAAACCATCGGGTGCTTGCGCCAAACGAAATGGTATTCGTTGCTTGAACGAGACCCGTTTCAATCCGGCGTCAGCCCCTCCCGGCGAGGTCACCGCCGACCCGATGCGGTTGACCTGCGCACGTCATCATAACAACGTGTTCCGCGCGGTTCAAAAGCAGTACGGCTTACGACTCGAAGTGATCATACGATCATATCGTCGGGATTCATGAGTGGTGCGCCATCAGCACAGGCAGGACATGACGCCGCGTCAAAGGCCTGGAGTGCGAGGTAGGCCAACGGACGATAGGGCACATCAAAAGCTGCGACGCCTCCGCTTCGATCGACCAGGACGGAAACACCTGCAATACGGGCGCCTCGACTTCGCAGGTGGTCGATGGTTTTCTGCACAGAACCGCCGGTGGTGATTATATCTTCGACTACGAGGACGTTGGTTCCTTGAGGCACGCGAATTCCGCGTTTGATGGCCATTCCGCCGTCGGGCGTCTTCTCGGTAAAAGCGGCGCGGCATTCGAGGTGACGGGCGGTTTCGTATGCCAGGATCACCCCTCCCATGGCCGGACCGACGACCATTTCAATGTTGTCGTTTTTGAACAATTCCGCAATTGCCTTGCACATGCGTTCACAATAATTGGGATGTTGCAGCACTTTGGATGCTTGCAGGAAATGGGGACCGTGTTTTCCGCTTGTATACTTGAAATGTCCTTCCAGCAGCGCGCCGGTCGCGCGAAAGATATCCAGAACCTGCCCCGTGGTCATTCACTCAACTCCTCCAGGATTAATTGAACGGCTTTCGCCGGATTTGGGTGTTTGATAATGGGTCTGCCGATCACTACGTAGTCCGAACCCGCGCGCGCTGCCTCGGCGGGCGTCAATACACGCGCTTGGTCGTCGGCGCCGGCCCAGGACGGCCGAACGCCCGGGGTAACGATGATGGGTTTGGCCCCCACTTTTTCCCGAATCAATCCAATTTCGACGGGAGACGCTACGAGTCCATGCGCGCCGGCTTCCACGGCCAGGCCGGCGAGACGCGGCACCGCTTGCGCCGCCGTCTCATCCAATCCGAGGTCACTTTTCAGGACTTCATCCGAATGGCTGGTCAGAATGGTAACCGCAAGTATGCGGGTGGGTGTGCCTTCAACGGCCATTCGCGCGGCCGCAATCATTTTTTTTCCACCGAGCGCGTGTACAGTGGTCAAATCAGCGCCCAAATCCGCCGCCGAGGCTGCCCCGTACTGTACGGTGTTTGGAATGTCGTGTAACTTAAGATCGAGAAAGACGAAATGGCCTGAGTTTTTCAATTCGCGCACGAAATCCGGACCTGTCCGAGTAAAGAGTTGAAATCCAACTTTATAGCCGGGGACGTTTCCACATTGATCGACAATGCGCAAGGCCTCCTCACGTGTGTCGACATCAAGCGGAATAATAAGCCCAGTTTTGCTTGGCATGGTATTGGCAATCCCGGTTGTATACTCGGTGTCCGGCCACGGGGTCGGGCCTTTAGACAACGACGGCCCCTATCAGTTCATTCACATCTTCAATACCGTGGCGATTGAGATATTCCTCGATACCTTCGAGCACGCGAACCGGCGCATCCGGCTGACGAAACGTCATTGAGCCGACTGAGACAGCGGTCGCGCCGGCCAGCAGAAACTCAATTGCATCCTCCGCATAACAGATGCCTCCGGTGCCAATAATGGGGATGCGCAACACGCGGGCAGCGTCCCAGACCATTTTAACGGCGATGGGACGGATGGCGGGTCCGCTGAGGCCGCCTACGATATTTGAGAGCTTGGGGCGCCGGGATTCGGCGTCGATAGCGAGACCCAGTAATGTGTTTATCAGACAGACTCCGTCCGCGCCGGCTTCCTGCGCGGCCAGGGCAGGTTCGCGAATGTCTGCGACATTGGGTGTCAGTTTGATGTACAAAGGCAGTTGGGTTGCGGAGCGGATAGCTTTTGTATAGAGCATGATGGCGTCTGCGGACTGCGAGACCAGAACTGCGCCTTTCGCGTTCTTTGCGTCATGCACGTTTGGACATGACAAATTGGCTTCAATCGCATCGGCAGCGCCCTCTATTTCGAGGCGGCGGGCAAGTTCCGCATACTCTTCTGGCGAATATCCGTAGATATTGCCAATAATTGTTGCGCCGTGCTTGCGCAGAAAAGGGGCTTTTTCGGCGAGATACGCCTCAATACCCACGTTTTGCAGGCCGATTGCATTCAGCATTCCGGCGGGCGTTTCGACCAGGCGGGGCGGTTTGTTGCCGGCGCGTGGCTTGAGCGACAGGCTTTTCGTGGTCACGGCACCCAAACGTCCGATATCAAAATACCGGCTGTACTCCTGCCCATACCCGAAGGTTCCGGAGGCCACGGTAACCGGGTTCTTCATGGCAAGGCCGCCGAGGTTGATTGCGGTCTTTGGCCGTGTTTGAACGGGTGATTTGGTTTGGGTTTCGATGGTCATGAAACGATTCGCACTCCGCACCAGAGTATGCCAGATTCAGGCGAGCGATTCGAGTTCGTGCCATCGGGAATACAAGAGTTCCACCCGTTTCCTGGCGGTTTCCAGCGCCGCCAGCGTTTCACGAACAACAGTCTGATCGCCCTGAAAGAATCCGGGAGCCGAAATGGCTGTTTCGATGCGGGAGACTTCTGACTCTGCCGATTCAATGGATCGTTCCATTCCTCCCAGTTCTTTTCGTTCCTGATACGTGAGTTTTCTGGGCTGATTGGTGTCGGGATCCTTAACGGGTACGCTCTGTTTGGGTTCGGTGTTTCGTTCGACCTGTTTCCGAGTTTCGCGATTGGCCTTGTACAACAAATAATCGTCCCACGCACCTACAATCCAGGCCACCTCACCTTCGCCTTCAAATACGATCAAATGCGTGCAGACCCGATTGAGAAAATAGCGATCGTGACTCACGATGAGTCCGCAGCCTTCGAACCCAGCGACGAATTCTTCGAGCACGCGCAATGTCTGCAAGTCGAGGTCGTTGGTCGGCTCATCAAGCACGAGCACATTACCGCCGCGCAAGAGTTTCTTTGCCAGATCGACCCTTTTTCTTTCTCCGCCGCTTAGTTTTCCCATGGCCATACGCAGGGCGCTGCCGTCGAATAGAAATCGTTCCAGGTAAGATGGCAGGTAGATCTTGTTCCCGGCGACTTCGATTTCCCTGGCGCCTCCCGAGACGTAATCCAGAATCGTTTTGTCAGGGGGAACATCTTCATGCGTCTGATCGACATATATGAACGCAGTGTTGAAACCGGTGACGATCTTGCCCTTGTCCGTGGAGTCATCCCCCATGAGAACACGCAACAGCGTAGTTTTGCCGGCGCCGTTGGGTCCGACGATGCCGACTCGGATGCCTTTGTGCAATTTGAATGAAAGGTCGCGGAATAGCTCTTTGCCCGCAATTGACTTCGAAATCTTTTCCACGTCGAGAATAGTTTTGCCAAGCCTTTCGGGTTCTTGAGTCAGGAATGCGGAGGTCGCTTTGATTTTGGCTGGTTTTGCGGCCTCCATTTCATAAAAACGGTCTTCCCGTGCCTTGGCTTTGGTGGCGCGCGCCTTGGGTTGCCGTTGCATCCATGCCAATTCCCTGCGCAGTGCGGCTTGGCGGTTTGCTTCTTCCCGGGCGGCCTGTTCTTCCAACAGGGCTTTTCGCTCCAGATAGGCACCATAGTTGCCGGGATAGGCGGTTAATTTCGCATTTTCCAATTCGACGATGCGGGTGCAGATGCGATCAAGAAAATAGCGGTCATGGGTGACGAGGATGCAGCTGCCTTCGTATGTGGCGAGGAAGGATTCCATCCATTGGACCGAATCGACGTCTATATGGTTGGTCGGTTCGTCGAGCAGCAGCAAATCAGGATGTTTCAATAGAGCACACGCGAGATCCACGCGCCGACGCTCTCCGCCCGAGAGCGTGCCGATGGTTCTGCTTGAATCGGGCAACTTTAACGCATTCTTGATGCGATTGAATTGTTCGGTAGAGTGCCAGGCGTCTGTCACATCCAAGGTGTGATGGAGTTCACTCATTTCAAGCGCCATGCGGTCGTGTTCCGGAGAGTCGTGTGGCACCGTGGCGATGCTGTCCGCCAGTTCATGATAACGGGTTAACAAGGCCTGCACTTCGCCCACGATTCCACCGAGAATTTCTCCGACGGATACATCCAGCGGAAACGGACACTCTTGTTGAACAAACGCCACTCGAAGCCCCTGTTTACGCGTGATATTCCCGGTATCGGGCACATCCATGGCCGCGATCAGTTTCATGAGGGTGGATTTTCCGGTGCCATTGCGGCCAATGAGCCCGATTCGATCGCCTTCATGGACGGTGAACGACGCGCTGTCGAGAATGGGTTGGATGCCGAATACCTTGGTGACGGCAAGCACGGATAAGACTACGGGTGTGGGAGCTTGAGTCATGGCAGTAGAATCCCAGGAATCAGAAATAGCCCATGAACCGGCCATCCAACGCAATGCGAAGGGTGTAGACCAACTCAATGCGCTCGGCCAGGGTCAGGAGTCGTTGAGGAATGGTAAAAACACGTTTATCGGTCATTTCAATCCGGATGGAATCATACCTATACCACAACACTTCAACGTCCTTGAAGACAATCTCCTGGGGTCTGTTCCAAATGTTGATCGTCATACTTTCCTCGCGGAGCAGTATCCGAGGAAGTCCACGCCACTTTGCGAACACTACGCCCATAGCCAATGCCACTAGTGTGAAGATCGGGCCAATGATTCCAAAAACGATTCCGTTTAGAAGGGCAATCCATCCGGTGAGCGCAATGGCCGTCACCGGAACAAGCGCCAGTCGAACCGGCTGTACGGATCGCCCGTGCAATTCCGTGTCGAGGAAGGTGCCCCACTTCGCCACGGGAGAAATGGTTTTCGGCAACGGGTATTCCAGCCTTTGGCTAGAGGCTGAGTGCTGCAAGCTCACGCCGGTAGTCCTCAGGTGTGTCCATATCTCGCAGCACGCCTTCATCTTCGACAGGGAGTCTGTATACCTGATCCGGATTGCCGTAGATCAATCCGCGCAGACCCGTTTCGTTGAATTCCGTAAGGATTGCATCGCGGTGCGATGTGGAGATTACGATGGGGTGTCCGGTATCGTTTCTGTGAGCGGGTACCACGATGGATTTTGACGTGGCGCGATACCCGTCGATCAGTTGGTTTACCACAGGTGTTCGAAGCGACGGTTGATCGCCGAGAACCACCATAAACGCTTCGGCCTCCAGGGGAACCGCGCGGAGCCCGGCGCGGACAGAACTCAGCATACCTTCCTGGTAATGTTCGTTGTTCACGAATTTGCAGGCCGATTGCGGCAACACCCGCATAATTTCGTTGGCCATGTATCCGGTCACCACGATGATTCCGTCTATTTTGGATTTTTGGAGTTGCTGGACTATGTGCATGACCAGAGGCCGGCCGTTGTAGGGCAGCAGCAATTTCTGGCTGCCCATGCGGCGGGATAAGCCGGCCGCAAGCACTACCGCGTATATCATTTTGCAAATACTGCCATCGGTTGGACCGAGCCAAGCCGGCCACGACGCACGGCAACCAATTCGGCCACAATACTGACTGCGATTTCCTCGACGGTAACGGAACCGATGTCCAAGCCCATTGGGGACCGAACGCGATCGAAGGTTTCGGGCGCTGCGATCCCTTCTTCGATAAAGCCTTTTCGGATGATATGCACTTTCCGCTTGCTTCCTATCATACCCAAATACGCGGCAGGAGCGTGAATGCATTCCTTGAGCACGACGCCATCGTGCCTGTGTCCACGTGTAACAATAACAATGTACGTATTCTCATCTTTCGCAAATCGCGCTACCTCGGTGGGAATATCGCCGCAACGGGTATGTACGCCTTGTGGATAGAGCGCCGGGTCTGCGAATGCTGGCCGGTCGTCGACGACGGTCACGTCAAAGCCGGCCCAGTGGGCGAGCCGTGCCACAGCTTGACCGACATGCCCCCCTCCGGCGATCAGGAGCGACGGCTGTGGGGCGAGAAATTCGGAAAAGATTTCGCCACCGTCGATTTCACGCCACTCCTGAGGGTTGGATGCTGTGCAGGAAATCCATTCGACCGTAACGGTAGGTGCCAGCCGGTATTGTAGTGCGCCCGTTTCACGGCGCTTTAGTGAGGCAAGCGCCCCTTCAAATGCCTGCACGCATTGACTTAGGTCGGAAATTACCATAACGCGGACTTTGCCACCGCATATTAGTCCGTCGTCCCATCCGTAGTCGTCATCCAGATTGAGGTCGAACGCGAAGGCTCCCCCCTTTTCGATGGCTTCCAAGGCACGCTGTCGAGATTCCGCTTCGAGACACCCCCCGCCCAGCGTGCCATGGATAGGGCCTGCTTTTTCGAACAGGGCTTTGGCTCCGGGTTTCTGCGGCGTGGACCCGCTGGCGCGCACGACAACGGCCAATGCGCACGGATTGCCCGAGGCGGCATGCGCCAAGGCCATTTCGAGAAAGTGCTGTGGGTTGGTTTGAGACATGGTTTCGTCCTGTTCGGTCATCATTGTATGGCTTGGATCGGAATCGAGCAAGTTGCGGGCTTCAGGTTGCAGATGCTTCGCTTGAGTGGTAGGGTGATTGGCACGAACTTAATGTGCCGCGGGACCGGGCGCAATGCAAGGCGCGCCCGGGTATCCCCGGTGAACTCCCCCTCCCACCTGGGCTGGGCTTACCGTAGGAGGAGTCGAGTTATGCCTGGTGACGACTCGCGAAAGGGGACCCCGGATTTTTCACGCCGGGGATTCCTGAAGAGCATGGGCGTTGGCGCGGCCGCCACGACACTGATTGAGGAGATGACCTCGCAAGTGGCAGTTGCGGAGGCGGGGTCCGGTCTGGCCGGTCCTGATGCGGTACCCATCACCCTATCCATCAATGGCAGCGAGCACACGGTTAACGTGGAGCCGCGCGTGACATTGCTCGACGCGTTACGGAATCACCTGGATATCACGGGGGCGAAGCGCGTCTGCGATCGGGGCACTTGCGGGGCGTGTACGGTACTACTGGATGACAAGCCCGTTTATTCGTGCTCGATGCTGGCGATCGAAGCGCAAGGCCACTCGATCACAACGGTTGAGGGGCTGGGCAGTCCCGACAACCTGCATCCGATTCAAAAGGCGTTTGTCGAGCACGACGCACAGCAATGCGGATTTTGTACGCCGGGTTTTGTCGTCGCATGCGCTTCATTGTTAAAGGCGAACGCGAACCCCTCAATTGAGGAGATAAAGGCTGGACTGGGCGGCAATTTGTGCCGTTGCGGGACGTATGCGGGCATCACGGCGGCTGTCTTGGACGCTGCGAAAGGCGGTGCGAAATGAGCAGGAATCCCTGGGCAACCAGCCAGCCATTAAGGATTATCGGCACACGGGTGAATCGCCTCGACGGGCCGGTGAAAGCGACGGGTGCAGCGAAATACGCCTATGACAAGAACCTGCCGGACATGTTGTTCGGGCGGGTGCTGTGGGCGCCTTTTGGCAATGCCGTCGTGAAATCCATCGATGTTTCGGAGGCCGAAGGCATGGCCGGGGTGAAATCGGTGATCGTGGAGGCTCAACCGGGAACAGAGGTGTTATTCGCGGGCACCTTAATTGCTGTGGTGGCGGCGGAGCGCGAGGAGATTGCCACTGAGGCCATCCACGCGATCAAAGTGGAATACGAGGTTAAGCCCCCTCAGATGGATGACAACGACCCGACCAAGGCCGAGGGCCGGGACCAATCTGACGTGAAACCGGATGACGCCACTGTAGAGGCGGCGCTTTCGGGTGCGGATGTTATGGTCAAAGGTGAATACGGATGCGCGGTAATCACGCATTGTTGCATGGAGGCACACGGGCAGACTGTCCATTTTCTTGGTGACCGGCTTGAGTCTTATCCATCGACGCAGAATGTGACGGGCTATGGCGGCCAATTGAGCGACACGTCGGGGCTTGAGGCGAGCAAGATAAGCGTGGACTGCCAATACATGGGAGGTGGATTTGGGTCCAAATTCGGTCCTGATCAGTGGGATCAGATTTCCACGCGCATATCCAAAGAGACGGGCAAACCGTTCAAACTGTTCCTCGAACGTGATCAGGAATTGATGGTTGCTGGGATGAGGCCGTCCGGGTTTGCGAAGGTCAGTGTGGGGGTCAGCAAGGCGGGCGACATTCAGGTGTGGGATTCGGTGTCGTGGGGATCGGGCGGCATGGGTGGTGGCGGCGCGTTGGCACGCTTGCCGTACGTGTTTGCGATTCCAAACTTTCGCCGCGTGGACAAGAATGTGCGTACGAACCGTGGATCCCGGCGTGCGTGGCGTGCGCCGAATCATCCGCAGCAGTGTTTTGTGACGATGGCTGCACTGGAAGACGCGGCGGCGGCGATAGGCATGGACGCGCTCGAATTCTTCAAGAAGAATTTGCCTTTGACTTCGATGCCAGAGGTGTATGCGGAAGAGCTCGATCTGGCGGCGGAAATGATCGGGTACAAAGAGAAGGCGCATTTGCGCGGCGACAAGACGCCCGGCCCGGTCAAGCGCGGACTTGGGATTTCGATCCATACGTGGGGCGGTGGCGGACACAACTGCCAGAGCGACGTGGTCATTAATCCCGATGGATCGGCAGCGGTGAATATGAGTACGCAGGACCTTGGTTCCGGCACGCGCACGGCCATTGGGATTGTAGTTGCAGAGACGCTGGGGTTACCGCTGGACAAGGTACAGGTGAACATTGGCAACAACAAGTATCCGGAAGGTGCGGCCTCGGGCGGCAGCACAACCATAGGCGGGGTGAGCACGGCGGCGCGCGATGCGGCGAACAACGCGCTTGTGAAGTTGCTTGAAAAGGCCGCCCCGGCCCTGCAGTGCACCGTAGACGATCTGATCGCTACGGATGGCAAGGTATTGCGCAGGACAGATTCGGCCAAATGGCTGCCGTGGGAAAAGGCGTGTGCGCTGCTTGGTCAGATGCCCGTGACTGGCCGGGGCGGCAAGCCCGCGACCGACGGTACGAAACTGGACGACAGCGGCGTAGGCGGTGTGCAGATCGCCGATGTTTCCGTGGATACGGAGACGGGGGTTGTCACCGTAAATGAGATGGCGGCTGTGCAGGACTGTGGATTGATCATCAGTATGAAAACTGCGGAGAGCCAGGTTTTGGGTGGTTTGATCATGGGGATTACGTACGCACTGTTTGAGGAATCCGTGTATGACCCGGCTACGGGCCGCATGCTCAACGCGGACATGGAATTCTACCGTCTGGCGGGATTGCCGGATATCGGAACACTCAAGGTAAAGATGATGACGGGGCCGAAATACGATAGCCGCGGCGTGATAGGGCTGGGCGAACCGCCAGTCATTTCGCCTGGAGCGGCCCTATCGAATGCAGTGGCCAATGCAATCGGGGTACGTGTGCCGACGATGCCGATGACTCCCGATGCGGTCCTCAACGCTCTGGCGCAAGGAGGGGTAGCCTGATGAACGCCTTCGAATATGCGGCTCCGTCGACTACAGCCGAGGCGACCGACCTCTTAAAGAATACGAATGGTCTTGCCGTTGTGATGGCTGGCGGAACCGATTTGGTCACGAGTCTAAAACAACGAATCGTGTCGCCTGTGCGCGTCGTTAGTCTTCGCAACGTGGAAGAACTGAAAGGCATTGACACCGCGCCGGAGATGGTGACCGTGGGCGCGATGACCACGTTATCGGAATTCGTGGCGAATGCGACCGTCCAGAAACATTTCCCGGCATTGGTCAAAGCGGCGCAAGGCGTTGCATCCCCTCAGTTGATGTCGGTGGGAACGGTTGGAGGCGACTTATGCCAGCGGCCTCGATGCTGGTACTACCGGAATGGCCTTGGGCTCGTGAGCGGTTCGGCACTTGTAGAATCTGGCGACAATCGGTATCACGCCATATTCGGGAACGAGGGTGCGGCTAAATTTGTGCATCCGTCGAGTTTGGCGCCGGCATTAACCGCCCTTGGCGCCGTTGCCGTTGTGAATGGAACTCGTGACGTGCCGTTGGCTGAGTTCTTCAAGGTTCCGTCGAGTGACGACGACTCGGAGACCGTGCTCCAGCCCGGCGAGATTCTGACGCATGTGCGGATTCCATTCAATGGAGTCCGGAATGGCATCTATGAAGTACGGCACCGGCAGATACTGGATTGGCCTTATGCGGCGGCGGCCGTGGCATTTGGAGAGAGCGGCGGAAGAGCGACGGGTGTGTCCGTGGTGTTGGGTCATGTAGCCCCGGTGCCTTGGGTGTCCATTGCGGCGGCCAAGGCGCTTGAAGGTCAAGCCATTACTGAAGAAACCGCAGCGGCGTGTGGCGAGGCGGCAGCAGAAGGCGCAAAGCCGATGAGTAAAAACGGTTACAAAGTGCAGCTTGTAAAGGTTTCTGTGAAGCGGGCAATCCTCGCTGCTATGGCGTGAGCCTGAAGGAGAATCCGGAATGGAACAGCCCTTTTCCTTGAATCTACCTTGTAAATACCTGCGATCGAAGGAAATGTATTACCAGACCGGGTATGAGGAAGAGGCATTCTCATCGGACGCATTTTGGTGCACCAAGACGCATCAATCGTATGGTCCGGACAAGAATCCGGTAGGCAAGTCGGAATGCGCGCAGGGGCGTACTTGTTTCTGCAATTGACGGTCAGGCTTAGGAATGCTGCAAGGGCTTCCTGTTGACCGGGCAGGGCTTTTCTGGTGTGGAAAGCCCTGCCCATGAATTGGAGGTTTGGTATATGCGTGTGATGAGTGTTGTTTTACTGTCGTTTCTGGCCGCGTTGCCGGTGGCCTTGGCCGGGAATTCGGTACAGGGCATGTATCTGGAAAGCCGTTCGTGTGACGTATTCACAGGTCCCTGCTATGCGAACAGTGAGGTGGGATTGGCTGGAACCGAGGCTATACTGTCGTGGACCGTATCGCAAGGTACGTGGAACGGCGAAAAGCTGGACGGACTGACTGTCATTGCGGTGGTTCGGGCCAGCAATACGCTTGGCAGTACTTATGCAAATGCGTTGCCAGCCAAGGCGGTATTGATCACGGACGCCAAGGCGAATGAGGCGCAGCAGGAGGCGCTGGCCGCCATGGCTACGACCTTGGGCGGCGATCTGGTGAAGGATGTCATATCCGTTACCAGCGCGGATATCAGCGCGGCGTATTCCTGTTGCGAGAAGAAAGGGTGCGCAGAGATCAAGGCAGAAGGCTTGGTCGAAGTATCAACGCGCTGCTTGGGAAACGGGGATCATATTTGCGGCAACGAAAGTGCCTTTTATCCCCCGCTTACTGCAATTGAGAATGCGTTGCCTGTATTTACGAATGTGGCCAGTTATCAGGGCGACGGGTTGGACATGAAATGGACGAATGCGGACAAGCGCGGTGCCTTTTTGGGGAGGTTTTCGCTGGGTAGTTAGTCCATATGGATATATTGTTAGACCGCGCAGGCCGGTTTCCGGCCTGTGTTTTTTGAATGCGGGCGTAGTCCGGTAGGTCAATTGCCGGAAGTTAGAAAGGATACCATGCACTATCGACCACCTTTCACCGGGATACTGGCCATACTGCTTGCAGCCTTCGTACCCTTCGCCCTGGCGGCTGAGCTGTCTGTCGAGGAGACCGCGGTTCCTGAGAACGTGACCGATGCCATTAAGACTACCCTCGAATCAAAGGTGATGACGATTAAGAGCGAGAACAGTGTGGTATGGGAGTTCTGGCTTCGCAAGGACATTCCTGTGGTCACGGCGGCCGGGAAGAAGGATGGCACGCTGAATGACGTCAAGGAATTGACGCTGATTGGCGTAGCTCGGGTGGGGAAAGGCCAACGCGATTTCAAAGATGTGGAGATCGATGAAGGCGTTTACACCTTGCGAATGGGCAAAATACCGCAAGATGGGGATCACATGGGCGTGGCTCCACATCCGTTTTTTGCAGTGCTGGTCAAGGCGGACCTGGATACCGAAGTTGATTTTTCCGCGTCGCATGACGAGATGGTCGATAAGAGCATGGAAGATCGGAAGGCTCACCATCCTGCCATATTGAGCTTGCAGCCGGCGGAGGCTGTTCAGGGCGATTTGCCTCAGATCGGCGACGGCGAAAATGAATGGAAGTTGTTATATTTATCGCTTTCGGGAAAGAGTGCGGATGGCACTGTGACGGTCAAGGCCGGGCTGGTGTTCGAGGGATTTGGCGAGATCTGAGTGACCATCCCGCTGCAAAACTTTTATGCATGACTCAGGATATTTCGGGATTTAGAATTTCTGAAATCGCAGACGCAGCAGGTTCATGACTCCACCGAGTATCTCGGACGAATTCATCTTTGAGGTTCCATATCTTCGATCTTCAAAGATGATGGGCGTCTCCCCCACCTTGAACCCTCGGCGCACTGACCGATACATGAATTCGACCACGAATGCGTAGCCTTCGGATTTGATGGTGTCCAGATCAATGGACTCCAGCACTTCGCGCCGGTAGGCCCGGAAGCCTGATGTGACGTCTTTTGCAGGAAATGACAACAGCGTCCGCGCGACCAGGTTTGCTGTCCGGCTGAGCAATTGCCTGTGTAATCCCCAGTTTCGGGTGCCGCCTCCGCGAATATACCTTGAGCCGACGGCCATATCGAAGTGATCCAGGGAACCGAAGAGCGCGGGGAGAACGGACGGATTGTGGCTGAAGTCGGCATCCATACCGCCGATTCGGTCGTAGCCTTTCTCGAGGCAGTATTTATATCCTGTGACATACGCCGTGCCCAATCCAAGTTTTCCCGAGCGGCGAATAACGTACACCCCCTCCATCGCCGCGGCAATGTCCGCCGTTCCGTCGGGCGAGCCATCATCAACGATGACAATGTCCATTTCCGGAACGTGCTGGTGTATGGATTCAATGAGCGGCTTGACGTTTTCCGCTTCGTTGTATGTGGGTATGACAACTACAGATTTCACGTGAATTCCCCTCGGCCCGGCAAACGCCGAATTATATGTTGAAGCGGGGTCCCGTAACAAGGGGTGGTTTTCCGGAGAAGTTTCCAGCGATGGGGAACCTGCGAGCCGGTCGCATTCGGGGAGACTTCGTCAAGTACAAATGTTGCACGGAGTCGTCATTTCCCGCATATTAATTTTGGTTCGCATCGACCGCGATAAATGGAAACACAACTTCTATTTTTTTGCTGTTTTGTGAATTGGGGAATACAACGTGACTTCCGGTAGGTCCGACCTGGCATCGGGAGAATTCATCGTGCAGCACCCGCACACAGCCTTTCACACCAATCGTTTTCGTCTCAGTAATTCGACCTCCCCGAAGAATTCATGTCTTACATTGCGAACCATTTCACTCTTATTGTTTTTGCTTTTGTCCGTGGAGAGAGTGTTCGCGCAGGGTATTGAACTCACGGCGGAAGAGCGGAGGTGGTTAACGGCGCATCCCGAAATTGAAATTACCAGTTACTCCGAGGCGGCTCCGTTCGGATTTCTGAGCGATGGCGGCGAATATATTGGCGCAATTCCCGATATTGCGATGCGCATACAGGAGTTACTGGGGGTGCGGATAGCGTTTCGAGGAGTAGGTTACGGTCAACTTTTGGAGCAGGTGGCAAAGGGCGAAGCCGACTGTACAACGCTGAATGACCCTTTGGACGCGAATTACGAAGTGCACTATTCAAAGACGGAAGATTTTCTATTTCTACCCTTTTCGCTGTTTGTCAAGAAAGACTCATCCTTGGCTCAAGAACATCCCGACTCCGTGTCCGGGCGCACAATCGCGTTGTGTGAGGGATGGGATCTGAACAATCCGTCTTTGGAAGTGTTGGAGGGCAATTCATTTGTATTCGGAAAGACCATGCTGGACTGCCTGAATCTAGTGTTGCGTGGAGAAGCGGACGGTTTTTTTGATGTGCATTCAGAGGTTACCTACCTCCTTGATCGGCATTCGATAACAGATATTCAACTTTTTCGAATGTACAGGGAAGGGTATTCCGCCGCATTTTTTGTACGAAAGGATTGGCCGGAACTTCGCAGTGCCCTTGACAAGGCGATCGCAGCCATTCCGAAAAGCGAAATTCAGGGTTATTTGAAGACGTGGAACGCCTATCTGGACGAGGGATCCTACCAACTTGCGGCGGCGGTGCTTACTCCCGAAGAGCGCAAATGGATAAAAGACAATCCCGTCGTCCATGTTGGCGTGGATCCCGCGTATACGCCGTTCGAATTCCTGGACTCTAATGGGACCCACCAAGGTGTTGCGGCCGACTATCTCTCTGAGATTGGCGCTGTCACCGGGATCCAGTTCAAGATAGTGAAAAGCGCTACGTGGGCGGAGACGCTTGAAAATGCCCGGAACTACGGCTGTGACATGGTAAGCGGGATTGTATCGACGCCTGCCCGCACCGGTTACCTGCAGTTCACTCAGCCCTTTGCTCATTTACCGCTGGCGATCATTACGCGGGAGGACACGCCATTCGTTTCCGGTTTGAACAAGTTGAGCGGAAAACGCATTGGCGTAGTGGATGGATATGCTGTTCAGGAATGGATTGCTACAGACTATCCTGACATCAACCTTGTGCCGGCGCGATCGACGGAGGAAGCGTTGACGATGCTGGTGGATGGCGATGTGGATGCGTGCGTGGAGGCAATTCTACCCGCAAGTCATTCCATGGCTAAGCTTTCGTTGGAGAACTTGCGCTTTTCGGGCGAGACGCCCTATGAATACGAGTTAAGCTTGGCCGTTCGCAGAGACTGGCCGGTTTTGGCGCGGATTCTGGACAAGTCTCTTGCAACCATTCCGGATTCCAAGCGGGAGGAAATACTTTCCCGGTGGGCTCCGATTCACTACACGCGCGAGTTCAACTACGGCAACCTATGGAAAGTGTTGGCGGTTTCCGCAATTGTCATCGCATTCATTGCTTACTGGAACAGGCGGTTGTCCAGAATTGTGGCGGCGCGCACCGCCGAACTGCGGATCGAATATGACAAACAACGAGAGAGCGATCTCCGCTTCAAAGCCATCTTCAATCAGACGTTTCAGCTAATTGGAATGTTGTCGCCGGACGGGAGAATCCTGGCGGCAAACGAGACCGCGTTGAAGTTCAGGGGTCTGGTGGAGAGCGATGTCATTGACAAACCCTTCTGGGAAACGCCCTGGTGGGAGCACTCTCCTGATTTACAGGATTTGCTTCGCGAATCCGTTCAACGAGCGGCGTTGGGGGAGTTTGTACGGTTTGAGACAACTCACATCGACGCTGAAGGCAAGACACACACAATCGATTTTTCGCTGCAACCGGTCAAGGACGAATCCGGCAACGTGGTGCTATTGATACCTGAAGGCAGGGATATAACGGAACGCAAGCAGGCGGAACAGGCGGTGCTGCAAAGCGAATTGCAATACCGGACGTTGTTCGAGGCGGCCAATGATGCCATCTTTGTATTGGAGGATGGCCGATTTGTGGAGTGCAATCCACGCACCCTTGAGATATTCGGTTGTACACGGGAACAGATCATTGGTCAGGTGCCGTGGCAGCTCTCCCCGGTGGTTCAACCGGATGGCCGCAACTCCCAGACCAAGGCTATGGAGTTCATCGCGAGCGCGCTGAACGGCACACCACAATCGTTCGAGTGGCTTCACATCCGCCATGACGGCACTGAATTCAACGCAGAAGTAAGCCTTACCCGGATGAATCAGGACGGAAAGATACAGTTGTTGGCGTTTGTTCGTGACATTACCAAACGTAGACAAGCCGAACTTGCATTGAAGAAGAGTGAGGAACAGTTTCGCACGTTATTTGATTTGGTTCCCTTTCCCTGTGTTGTGAACGATTTGGACGGACGTTATGTTCTCGTAAACCAAGCATTCACGGAATTCACAGGTATCTCCGCGGACGAAGCGATTGGCCGCACCATGAAAGAGGTAGGGCTTATCCGGGTGGATGAACGTTCCGATCGGGTGATGGACAAGTTGCGTGATGTTGGATTCGTTCATAATGTGGAATCCGCGATACGCCGTCCCGATGGACAGGTTCGCCAGTCCCTCTACTCTTGCCGGCTGCTTGCGGGGGAGCCACCCATGGTTTTGACCGTCACCGTGGATATTACTGAGCGCATACTATCCGAACAACGCCTTCATGAGAGCGAGGAGCGGTACCGAGCATTTTTTAACAACACTTCCGATGGCATATACCGATTGGAGGCCGAGCCTCCGATCGATAGCCACTTGCCGGAGGATACGCTTTTTGAGTTGGTCATGGAGCGGACTTTTCTCGCGGAGTGCAATGACGCATTCGCCCGAATGTATGGATTTCCTAATCCCGAAGCCATGACAGGCATGCGGCTGAAGGACATGATGGCAGCCGATCCGCGGAATGTGGATTATCTTCGTCAGTATCTCCGATCCGGGTTTCGCATTGAAAATGTGGAATCTTCGGGAGTTGACTTAAGCGGCGCGACTCACCATTTTATCAACAGTTTCGTGGGATTTGTCGAAAACGGCCTGTTGACTCGAGCTTGGGGTGTACAGCGAGATGTCACTGAACAAAGGCGGTTGGATGAGAAACTCCGCGAGCGAACGGAGATGA
Organism: Candidatus Hydrogenedentota bacterium; assembly: GCA_045863295.1. Taxonomy (GTDB): domain Bacteria; phylum Hydrogenedentota; class Hydrogenedentia; order Hydrogenedentales; family SLHB01; genus BTWA01. Next base: position 123,826 of record BTWA01000012.1, on the reverse strand, counting down.
TACGTGCTCTAGTGGATACATCGCGCGACTGGATTTGGACAATGAATGTAGACGGTGTGCATACCTATTCTAATCCGGCCGTCCAATCGATTTTGGGGTACTTGCCATCTGAGATCGAAGGCAAAGTGGGTCTTGAGCTGATGCACGACGATGATCGCACGGCCATCGGACAATCTTTGGCGGGATGGATTGCGGAAAAGCGCGGATGGCAAGCTGTGTTGACACGCTGGCGCCACAAAGATGGCACTTGGCGTTACCTGGAAAGCAATGCTGTTCCTATTGTGAGTGAGTCGGGCGAACTGCAGGGATTCCGGGGCGTCGACCGTGACATAACTGCACGAGTTCAAGCGGAAGAGGCACTGCGGTTGAGCGAGTCCAAGTTAACCAGTATTTTCCGGGCGGCGCCCGCAGGTATTGCACTCATCAAGGATCGCATAATTTTGGAAGCCAACGAAACGCTTTGCCACATGACCGGCTATTCCCACGACGAACTTGTCGGCCGTAACGCCCGGATGTTCTATCTGACTGATGAGGAGTTTGAACGCGTTGGCGCGGAGAGAATGCGGCAGCTTACTCTTTCGAGAGAACAGGGATCGGGCGGGGTGGAAACCCAGTGGTCACGCCGCAATGGCGAGGTGATAGATGTTTTTGTCAGCGCCGCGCTTGTTGACGAACAGACATTTGAACACGGGATTATTGTCGCAGCCTTGGATATTACCGAAAGGAAACGTGCTGCAGAAGAGGCCCTGTTGCGTCAACAGCAGCTTGTTCATGCGGACAAAATGGTCTCACTGGGCACGCTGGTTGCCGGTGTAGCTCATGAAATCAACAATCCGGACAGTTTCGCAAGGACCTCTATTACCGCTTGTCGACCCACCGCATTTCCATACCTCCGTTACGTGAACGCCTTGACGACGTTCCGATCCTTCTGGCGCATTTTCTTGCGGAAGCGTCCCTTCAACTTGACAAGAAAGTACCTCATTGCCCGATGGAACTTATCTCTCTACTGACTTCATACGACTATCCTGGAAACGTACGCGAATTGCATGGAATGGTCTATGACGCGGTGAGTCTGAACAAGACGCCGGTACTTTCCATGGATGTGTTCAAAGAACGCATCTTGAATCGTCCTTCTTCCACCTCACATTCTGTTCCACGCGGCACGGTCCCACGCAACGGGGAGCGTCTGGCGTTTGGGGCGAAACTCCCCACCATGGAAGAGGTCAAAGATCAGTTAATTGCGGAAGCGCTGAAGCGAACCGGCGGGAACAAGACTCTTGCGGCATCCCTTCTGGGCATGAGCCGTCAGGCGATTACGCTCCGCGAGCGGCGACCGGGCGTCGTTCCGTGAACCTGCGCTTCGGTTGCAGAGGTTTTCAGGCGACAAGTCGGATCGAGGCCGGATATTTGTAAACGTATCTTTCTCTAGCGACAAGTTTTTTTACACCCCTTTCGCTTTGATTCGGGCGGACTGTATTTCCTCAAGTCATTGCCACAAAGCACCTTACGCTGAATTGTGCATTCTGGCACGAAAGCTGCTGTTCCATCACTGATGTCTGAGCCGGCTGTAGTGCCGGCGACTGTACCCCGGTAAATCCGCGATCAAGTCGAGTGCGGGTGGTACCGGAAAGCAGCTATGTACATTGGGAACCGGTGTGCGTCTATTCGGCTAGTCAATTGGATGCCAGTAGCACTACCAGGAATTAAGGGGACGGGCCATGCTTAAGGAAATGCGTTTGGAGTTTCGGACATTGTTGCAGCTTTCCGGTGTGGCAATTGTTGGTACGAGCCTTATGATCGGGTTTGTGTCTTTCCGAGCGCGCACCGTGTTGCGGGCGGAGGCGTACGAGAAGACGCGCGAGATCGCTTTTCATAATGGGCAACGGATTGCGACGGAACTTACGGATGCCCTGTCAGCCGCCCGTGCGCTAGGCAATGTATTTGAAGGGGCAATTGGCCGACGCGAAACCATCGACCGGCAGAGCTATTTGGACGCGCTTTCCAACGTCGTCGCATCCAAGGAGTTCTACTTCGGAGCGTGGGTACAATTCGAGCCGAACCAATTTGATGGAAAAGATGCCCATTTTGCCGGCAGCGAGGAGTATGGCGAAGAAGGGGGTTTCATGCCCTACGCGAAACGCGAAGGCGATAGCATAACGCTGACCGGCAGTACTGGATCCTATGCGGAGTATCTAGCGGAAGACTACTACGTGATCCCAAAAGAGACTCGCAATGAGTGCATCATGTCGCCCTATGTAGAACCGGACGCTGATAACAGTCTAATGACCAGTGTTTGCGTGCCGATCCTTGAAAGTGACCGGGTGGTGGGTGTTGTCGGTATTGATCTTGTACTGACGAAAATGTCGGCCCTGGTGGGTGAGATTAAGCCTTATGACACAGGGTATGCGTTTTTGGTAGCGAACGACGGTACGTTTGTGGGACATCCGAAGACCGAGCTTGCGGGTCAGAATATGAAGGCGTATGGCGCGACAGACGACATTGTCGAGGCTGTACGTGGAGGCCGAGAAATCCAGGGGCAGATTGCGTCCGTACTGACGGGCGAACCGAGTTACGTGTCCTATGTTCCGATTCACATTGGCGACACTACCACGCCATGGTCCTTTGCCGTGGTTGCCCCCTTTGAAAAGGTATTGGCCAAGGCACACGGGATCATGTGGACCACTATTGGGATTGGATTGGTAATGTTGCTCGTCCTCTTGTCAGCGGTATACGCCGTTGTTCGCGGCATCGCCCGGCCCTTGCACAGTGCCGTGACCGCCCTTTCGGATGGATCCCGTCAAGTAGATGCGGCTGCGGATCAGATAGCCGAGTCGAGCCGGTATCTTGCGGAAGGGGCCTCGGAGCAGGCGTCGTCGTTGGAGGAGACCTCGGCGTCGTTGGAGGAAATGGCTTCCATGACGCGCCAGAATGCGGACCATGCCGCTGAGGCCGACCGTCTCATGGACAAAGCCAAGAAATTGATTGCCGATGGGAATGAATCGATACACCTGCTGTCTTCCGCCATTGGCGAGATTAAACAATCGGCCGATAAGACGGCCAAGATTGTAAAATCGATCGATGATATCGCGTTTCAAACAAACCTGTTGGCACTCAATGCCGCCGTGGAAGCCGCCCGTGCGGGCGACGCAGGCAAAGGATTTGCCGTGGTAGCCCATGAGGTAAGGGACCTCGCGCAACGGAGTGCAGAGGCGGCGAAGAACACCGCAGCGCTTTTGGAGCAATCTCAAAAGAGTGCCCATCACGGGGTCGCAGTGAGCGAGACAGTAACCGAAGCGTTTGCGAACATACAATCCAGTGCCTCTTCCGTAGCGCAGTTGATCGCGGAAATTGCCGCGGCATCCAAGGAGACTTCCGTGGGAATCGAGCAGATCAACACGGCCGTCTCGCAGATCGACCACGTTACTCAAAGCAACGCGGCCAACTCCGAGGAGACTGCATTGGCCAGTGAGATACCGTCTTCTGAGGCTGGAAAGCTCGCGGGTGTAGCTTCCACATTGCTTTCACTCGTGGGTGGTGAAACATCCCACTTACACCACCGGGATGACTCGGAAGAACCCATTTGCGACAGCGTGCGTGTGCAACGGATGGCTCCTGTCTCCAAGAAAACACTTACATTTAAGTCAGCAGCGGGTAACGGCCTTTCGCTGATCCCCGCTCATACCGGTGGAGACAGTTCCGACCCCATGTCCTCGCTGAACGGAAACGGTCTGGCGGATTTCTAGACGTAATCATCGAATTCCTGTCGTCTCAAATGGACGTCAGTGAGGAATACTTTTCATGAATACGCGTCAACCCGGCAAATTCCTGTCCACAATAGTTGGAATGGAACAATACTGGCTTTATCCTGCTCTACTCTTGAAACCCATAGCCTTTGGCGATTTGGCAGCGGCGGTTCGAAAGGTCTTCTCGGAGCCGGAACGCGAGGTTCGGCATTCGACGGCCCTATTTTAGTCAGACGTGTTATGGCTTGAGGTGCCCCATTTCATCGTGCACCGCTTTGCGCGAATCTACTGGATCAGGGGTTGCGTGCCTCAAGCTGCATACGAATTGGCTTGGACGGGCGTAGCGTAACCTGTGGGTGGGGTTCGATGGGTGCACTGTCAACAAGGCGCATTTTCCATTTGTGTGCGAGTATGGCGAGAATGAGGACGCCTTCCATCCAGGCGAACTGATCGCCCAGGCAGAAGCGTTGTCCGCCGCCAAACGGGAAATAGGCAAATTTTGGAAGCCTCTCGCGCATGGTATCGGTCCATCTGGACGGTTCGAATTCGTTCGGGCGATCCCAGAACCGGGGATCGCGGTGCATAAAAAACTGGCTGATGAGAATGATGGACCATTTGGGTATCCGGTAAGGGCCAACGGTTGTGGTGCGCATCGCCTGGCGGCCGACCAAGTAAACCGGCGGATACATGCGCAACGCTTCGCTGAAGACATCGCGGGTATAGGGTAGTTGTGCAAATGCTTCGAACGCTGGCAACCCTTTGGGTATGACCGCATCGACTTCGGTGTGAATTCGGGCTTCGACTTCGGGATTGCGCGCAATGTTGTACCAGGTCCAACCGAGGATGTTGGCAGTGGTTTCATGGCCGGCAAGAAAAATGGTGACTGCCTCATCACGCACTTGCAGGTCCGTCATGCTGTGGCCATCGTCTTCGTCTTGTGCTGCGAGGAGCATGGAAAGGAGATCGCCCCGGTCTTCCCCGCTGGCGCGCCGTTCGCGAATAATCCGGTATACAATGTTGTCGAGGTCCTGCTTTCCCTTGTTGAATCGACGGTTCGACTCAAGTGGCAACCGGTGAACCAGTGGTTCCATGGGCCATGCCGTACGATCGAATATCACCATTGCCGCTGAGAGTGCATCACCGACAGCTCTCGCCTCTTCTTCGACATTTGCATCGAAGAGCGTCTTTGCAACCACCGAGAGGGTGAGTTTCATCATTTCCAGGTCCATGTCTACGATGTCACCGTTGGACCAGGATTCCGCTTTTGCCCGGGCGTAATTTTCCATAATCATGGCGTAGTTGGCAATACGCTGCCGATGGAATGCGGGCTGTGCGAGTCTCCTCTGCTGCCGGTGAAACTCGCCCTCGCTGGTAAGTAGACCGTCGCCCAATAAGCGCTTAGCTACGCGGAAACTGAGGCCTTTTTGGAAGTCAGCGTCTTTGGTAACCAGAACTTCCCGGATGATTTCCGGGTCATTCATGAAGTAAATGTTTAGTACGCCGGTGGATATCACCGAGATAGGTCCGTACGTTTCTCTGAGATGGGTCAGATACCCGAACGTGTCTTTTGCGAGATCACGAAGATTCATTGGCGGAAACAGGCGTTTGGGGCCTGGAATCACCTTTGGGCGATCCACCCATGGCATCGATTCTGAGGACATGCACACTCCTTGAGACGTATCTCGCTAGTTCCTGGATCGTAGCATATGTGAGAGACCTTGAACCACGTGGAGGTGGAGATTGCAGACGACCAGCGTGTTGTCACGAGGTCATGGCTTGAGTAGGATGGTGTGGGTACAACTCAGGGGACCAAGTATGAGCAAACTACCGTTTATAATAGTCGCTTGTGCAGTTATCGCATCTTCTGATGCTCAGTTGGTATTGTCGGGCAACGAGAACAAAATCGACCTTACGAGCGGTAAGCCTCGCGCTGTGCCGAATGCCGCTCCGGACTCCATTACGCTTCTGGATTTTTCGTCGTATCCGCCATCTGTGAGGCATGTGGAAGGAATCAGCAACAGCGTAATCGGTCCGCCATCGAATATCGCGATTGTTCCGGATGGCTCGATTGCCCTCATATGCGATTCCATCAAGGCAGACGTGCAATCAGATACTGGATACATTCCCTCTGATGTGATTCATGTACTCGACTTGACACAGGCGGAGCCGAAGGTAATCGAGACTATTCACAGTGATCAACAGCCCTCCGGCATTTCAATCAGCCGGGATGGAAACTTTGCAATCGTGGCCAACCGCGCGGCCGGCACACTTTCCTTGTTGGCGATAAACGGCAAAAACGTATCGGTGAAAGAGACGGTGAGCGTGTGCAAGCCAGAAGAGAGCGTGTCGGACGTGGCGATCAGCCCGGACGGCCGCTTCGCTATTGCGAGCGTTCAAAAGGGACGATTTCTAGCGCTGATCCGCATAGAAGGCGGTCATTTGGTGCCGACGGAGAGAAAGTTCTCCGTGTTTGGCGAGCCGTACCGCTGTCTCATCACGCCGGACGGTGAACTGGCATTGACGGGCGGGACCGGATATGGTTTCCCTGACATGGATGCACTGAGTGTCGTCGACCTCAGGGCAGAGCCGCCTCGAGTCACGGAATTTGTTGAAATTGGGTCGGTGCCCGAGTCCATTGAACTGAGTCCAGATGGCAAACTTTTGGCGGCGGTCATGATGGCGGGTTCAAACCTTGCCCCGGGCACTCCGGGCCTGAGTAAGAATGGTGAACTTGTATTGTTGGCGCGTCGAGGCCGGACATTTGAGAAGGTACAGGTCGTGCCTACGGGCGCGATCCCGGAAGGCGTTGCGTTTACGTCCGATGGCCGGTTCGTTCTTGTGCAGTGTCACCCCGCGCGTGAGATTTGGATATTTGAAGTGACGAACGGATTGGTCACAGATACTGGGGTACGTGTAAAGACGCCGGGAATGCCATCATCGCTACGCGCCGCGCCGGCCAGATAGCCGTCCGGAAATAGAACATCGCGATTTCGTCGTCTCGGACGAATGGAATTCTCTATTGGGCGGACTGTAGAATATGAGCCCTGTTATTAACCCATTTGGAGAGTACATCCATGTCAATAGTAGCCAATGAGAAGCTTGCCCTTTTGGGAGGCGACCCTGTCCGGCCAGCCAGCAAATCGTGGCCGAAATGGCCCATTTTCGACGATGCCGAGCGGAACCGCTTGTACGAAGTGTTCGAGTCCGGCGATTGGTGGTACGGCAAACATGTCAAGTCGTTTGAGGCCGAGTATGCGGCTGTCCAAGGGGGGCTCTATTGCGTATCCTGCACAAGCGGGACGACAGCGCTGGAGATTATACTTCAAGCGGCGGGAATCGGTGCGGGTGATGAAGTAATCGTACCTCCCTATACCTTTTATGCGACGGCCAGCGCAGTGGCACGGGTCGGTGCAACTCCTGTATTTGTGGATGTAGATCATACCTGGTGCCTGAATCCGGCGTTGATTGAGGCCGCGATCACGCCGCGCACCAAGGCAATAATGCCTGTACACTTCGGCAGTTCGGTATGCGATGTAGCGGCTGTACAGGCTGTAGCGGACAAGCACGGCATACTGTTCTTCGAGGATGCGTGTCATTCGTGGGGTAGCCAATGGCAAGGCAAGGGCACGGGTACACTGGGTAAAGCGGGTGTTTTCAGCTTTCAACAGTCGAAAAACATCTCTGCCGCGGAGGGCGGCGCCATTGTAACCAATGACAAGGATTTTGCGGATATTTGCCGATCGATGACGAACTGCGGCCGTTGGGAAGGCGGGGTGTGGTACGAACACAGGCACTTGGGTACAAATGCGCGCCTTACGGAGTTCCAAGGGGCCGTTCTCTCGGGTCAATTGACCCGGCTTGTAGAGCAACTGCACGTGAGAGCCAAGAACGCCACGATTCTGACGCAGGCACTGAGCCAGATCGAGGGGATTACCCCACAACCCGGCAACCCCGGCATGACACGCCGGGCCTACCACCTCTACCCTCTCCGGATCGATGAGGTGGCTTTTGGTTGCAGCCGAGAGAAATTCTGCGAGGCGTGCAAGGCCGAGGGTCTTCCCATAGGAGCAGGATATCCGGTGCCGCTCTACAAGCAGCCATTTATGAAACAGGTGAAGGGTTTTGATTACTCCATGGTCCACTGTCCTGTGACGGAAGACCTTTGTTACAAAAGCGGCATGTGGTTTCACCATTCGATTCTTCTGACGTCGGAGTCGGACATGCAGGACGTAATTCGCATCATTCAAAAGGTGAAGGATAACGTCTCCGAGCTTCGCTCCTAAAGAGGACAGGATATTTCTCAGAGCTCGATCCCGCTTCATGGTTACGAGGTCACCATTGGAATAATCTTCGTTCTCTCTTGAACCGAATTTATCTAATGCGGACGGGAATCAAGTAGTCTCCGATTCCCGCCCGTATTCTTTGTCTATTCGAAATCGTAGCTCATGGCAGTACGAAGGATTGAAACCTACTGGATTGAGAGTATGCCCAGAACTGACGCCGAAGGAGGATCATGAGCCCGCCGAGGAATTCCGCCTCCAATCTGGTTTCGATAAGCCGCCTTCTCGCCTGCAATATGGACCGTCTTAGCTTTGGTGAACCGGTGGCGTATGTGTACAACCCCCTGCAATATGCCTGGGAGGCGCATCGACAGTATCTTGAACGCTACGGGGCCGGGGAAAAAGAAGCGGTACTACTGGGCATGAATCCGGGGCCTTTTGGCATGGCTCAAACGGGGATCCCGTTTGGCGACGTAGTGCTGGTGCGCGAATGGTTGTGCATTGAAGCGGAGGTGCAAAAGCCCCGTCCAGAGCATCCGAAGCGTCCGGTGGAGGGATTTAACTGCGGGCGCCGTGAGGTGAGCGGCAGCCGGCTTTGGGGCTGGGCTCGCGCTCGATTTCACACTCCGGACCGTTTTTTTGAACGGTTCTTTGTTATGAACTACTGTCCTCTGGCCTTTATCGAAACGAGCGGGAAAAACTTTACTCCCGATAGACTGCCTGTGGAAGAACGCCGTGCGTTGACTGCGATGTGCGACGAAGCCTTACGCCAAATGATCGCGGTACTGAATCCGAAGTATGTCATTGGTGTGGGGCAATTTGCCCGCAAGCGTGCCACGGAGGCGCTCATTCAATCGGATGTATGCATTGGTGTAATGCCCCATCCGAGCCCAGCAAGTCCGGCCTCGAATCGGGGGTGGGACAGGTTGGCCGACGAGGCGCTTGCGCAATGCGGCTTCCGGCTTTGACTGTGCGTCTGGGCTACTTGCGAGCTAATCTTGCCAACAGTTCCACGTGGCGAGTGTGCGGAAACATGTCGACCGCGGCAACATCTTTAATTTGATACTGGTGCAGAAAGGCGGGAAGTTCACGCGCAAACGCTTCGGGATTGCATGACACGTAGATTGCTTCCCGCGGTCTCCAATCCAGAAATGCGGCGAGGGCTTTGGGGTGCAGTCCCGCGCGCGGCGGATCGAGTACGGCGACTGCATCCGGAATCAGGCTTTCGCCGTTGGGTTGCCGCAAATAGTGCTCCACTTCCTGCCTGACGAACCGCATGTTTTGAACCATGTTCGTTTTTGCGTTTACTTGTCCATCGGAGGATGCGGAAGCCACACTTTCCACAGTCACGATTTCCTCAACAATATCGGCGCATGCCAATCCAATGGCTCCTGAACCGCCGTAGAGGTCATACAGAAATCCAGCGTTTGCATCTCGAACCCACTTTCGAATGATCCCGTACAATAGCTCCGCGCCAAGGGAATTGGTCTGAAAGAAACTGAACGGAGAGAGAGAGAATTTCAACTTCACCTCCCCGAGTACGTCTGGTATATGTAACTCCTCGTCGATAGACGGTTCGCCGGACAGCACGGTGAATGAGTCGGCAATGGCGACTTCCGCCTTTGCTGCGTTCGTGCCCCAGATGATTGAAGTCGGGTTAAATGAAGATTGCACCGCCTCAACGAAGCCATCGCCCGGAGTTTGGCCGGGGGCCGTAATGAGGACCACCATTTTCTGTCCGGTGCGCTTGCCATCACGCACAACAAGAAACCGCAGGTATCCCTGCCCGGATCTTGCGTTGAAGGGGCGCAATTGATTTTTCCTGTACCAGACTCTCACCGCTCTCATGAGCTCATCCAACCCTTCCGGTCCAATGCGGCAAGTTTGAATGTCGAGCGTAATGTTCCAACGATTTTTGCGCCTGAACCCGAGGGCAGTATCTCTCACGAAATCCTTTGGAGGCGCTTCGGGATAGTGCATGCGGTCAAACGCGGGATCGACTTTGTTTCGATAATGCCAGATTGCTGGTGATGGGATTATGTCTATTCCGCCGTCCCAGAACCCAGACAACAGGGCCTCGAGTGCCTGCTGTTTGCGGCCCAACTGATTTTCGTAGGGCAATTCTTGCATCTGGCAACCGCCACATTCTCCAAAATGCGGACATAGAGTGGCAATCGCCGCGTTTGCAGCCCTATTCGGGGTACCTGTGCCGTTTGCTTGCATATCAAGCACTTTGGCACTCGCAGATAACGGAATGCAACTTGATTGTGCCATGGGCACCCCTTACGATGCAGGCACGTCTCTCTGCTCCGGGGTATTCATGGGTATGGCAAATGAACTGACAAAAGACAGTATTGTCCCGCGCCTTCCAAAACGGTTTCCTGACGCACACAAGGGTGTGTACGGGCATTTGTTTGTTCTGGCAGGCAGCCGAGGTATGACTGGTGCAGCACGTCTGGCGGCAGAATCAGCCGGCCGATCAGGGGTAGGTCTCGTTACCGTGGGGGCGCCGGAGAGTTCCGCCGCCATCATCGCTTCCGGCACGCTGGAATCAATGACATTCGGCCTTCCGGAAAACGCCGACGGATCGTTTTCCGACGAAGCGGCGTCTCCAGCGATTGGCCGGGCCAAAGACATGGATGCCGTTGTCGTGGGAATGGGCATTTCCCAACATGCCGACACGCGGCGATTCATCCATTCGTTCCTTGTACGATGTCCGGTTCCGGTGGTCATAGACGCGGATGGATTGAATTGTGTGAGCGTGGCCACTTCGCTACTTCGTCAGATCCAGTCGCCGGTCATCATCACGCCGCACCCTGGGGAAATGGCGCGGCTTACGGGCGCATCCGTCGCAGCGGTCCAGTCGAGGCGGGAATCTACAGCTGTGGACTTTGCACGCGAGTATAAATGCGTTGTGGTACTCAAGGGACATAGAACAATTGTAGCGACTCCGGCCGGCGGCTGTTGGATCAACCCCACCGGGAACAGCGGCATGGCCACCGGCGGCAGCGGCGACGTTCTTGCCGGGTTGATTGGCGGACTTGTCGCGCAAGGCCTTTCGGTCGAAGACGCTGGAATCGCAGGCGTATACCTACATGGACTGGCCGGCGACATTGCCGCCGAGCGTATGACCGAACGTGGCATGATAGCCCGCGATATCGTGGGTGCCATTCCGGATGCGTGGCGCCGGTTGGAGGCTCATTGACGCGTATGCGGACACTGAACGACATCGGCGAGTTCGGGTTCATCGAACATATCCGGAAGCTGTTGCCCACGACAAACACTGTGGAAGAAGGTATCGGCGACGATTGTGCCGTGATTCGGCTGTTCGATCACCTGTTGCTTGCCACCAGTGACCTCTTTGTCGAAGATGTGCACTTCAATCGGGCCTATAGTCCGCCCAATGCGATCGGCTGGAAGGCAGCCACCGCGGCCTTGAGCGACATTGGCGCGATGGGCGGGGCGCCGTTGTTTTGTCTGGTGTCGTTGGCCTGCCCCGGCGATACCACGGCTCTTTTTGTGGAGGAGTTATATCACGGCCTTTCGAGCGCGGTAAGCACTCATGGCGCGGCTATTGTAGGTGGGGATACCACCCGGAGTCACAGCCGAATCTCCATAGATGTTTCCGTGATAGGCCATGCAAACACGGGGCGCTATATCACGCGGCGAGACGCGCGAGTTGGCGATTTGCTTGCGGTCACGGGCCGTTTGGGGGGATCTGCCGGCGGCCTGCACGCGTTGCGAAATGGGCAGGAGTCCGATGCACTTATACATGCGCACTTGTATCCGCGTGCGCTCATTGAGGAAGGTCAGTGGTTCTGCAACCATGCTTCGGTGCATGCCCTGATAGACATCACCGACGGACTACTGCAGGATTGCGGGCATATGACGAACCATGCAGTCGGCGTCAATTTGCGGGCGGACCTGATTCCTTTGGCTAACGAACTTGACGGCTATTGTCAGAGCCATGGGCTGAACGCGCTTGAATTGGCCTTGACCGGAGGCGAGGACTATGAATTGGCATTCGCTCTCGATGCGGACGCCGCGGGCGAGGTAATGGATGCCTTTCGCAGGGAGTTTCGCACCGAAGTTCACATCATTGGAGAATTTACGGACTCGTGGAACGGCGTGAGGCTGGATGGCCAGGCTGTTGACTCGAGCGGATTTGACCACTTCAAATCGTAGCTGACCCGCTCAGTGGGCAACGCTTACCTGAATAAATCTCACCCCTTGAGTTGACGTCAAGGGGTGAGCCGTTAACGGGACCATTTGGAATCTACGGTATGGCTGTCTTCGTGCGGTTTCTAATCGTTACCGATCCTGAGGTTTCGGATTTTTGCCCGCTGTTCACCTTTGTGCCCAGGTAGGTGTTCACGCGATCCAGCCACGAGGTCGTAAGGCGCAGTGGAGTCGCGTCTCGCAGACTTTCGTCAGGCATAACGTTCAGGTCATTTTGCGCCACACTATCCAGCGGTCTGTAGATTGACCGATTGTCGACATCGACAGCCTTGGGTACACCGTAGTCACGAATGGCGGGCTGGGCTTTGTCGAATCGAATTCGATTCGACCTCGCGGCCGACTTCGCGTTGGGATTCGCGCCGTATTCGTACAATTCGACCGGACCGTAGATGCCCGTTCCGACATCCACTTCTTCAAAATAGAGGTCCGTACCGGATTCGTAGTCGAGCAGTGCGTCAAACCAATCGAATGGCAATCCCTGCTCATAGTCATTGGCACCGAAAACACGGCCTTCGGAATACCCGTCGTGGTAACCATCTCCCCATCCGCCGTTCCGAAACTCGATGTGTTGATCGTCGTCAAGAAAGTCGAGGTAGTCGGACCAATATGCGTTGTCGTATCCTTCACTGAAACCGATGATGAACGCATAGTGGTAGTCGACGAAATAGCCGTCGTTGTAGGCATACCAGATGCCATCCCAATAGCCTGCATCATAGGGAGGCGAATCCAGGTATGGGATTTCGCTGTCGTCGTAGTAACTCGTCGCGTCCACGGAAAACCAGCCGTCGTCATATCCATCCCAGTACCAGGCATCTTCGGCGAATCCATCTTCAAATCCAAGGTCGTAGTCGGTCTGCCCACCTGGAGACATGGGACAGCCCATCACCGCAACCGCCACAAGTAGCAATGCCGTGAATTTAACCATTTTTTGGGTCGAGTACACCTTTAGCGGGCACATGGCATGTACCTCCTTTCGATCTTACCGCGAGCGTCCGCGTGTCGCACTGTTGCTGTTCACGCTGGACCTGGAACTGGGAACACCGACCGAGCGATTGAATGACGGGCTACTCGGCGCAGTGATTCTCGGAGTTGATGGCGCTTGCACACGAGGCGACACTTGCGGGACAGAGATTCTTGGCTGCGCCGACGGTGTGGTAATCCGCGGTGAGACCTGTGGCGTCGAGATGCGAGGCTGGGCCGAGGGCGTCGAAATACGCGGGGACGGCGCCTGCCGTTGAACCGGTGCCGAGTACTGTGTCACGCGATTTGATTGAACCGGAGGCGAATACCGATTCACTGGTGTGGAGTTGGTATCCATCCGAGGCGACTGAATACGTGCCGACGGCGTAGAAATCCGTGGGGACGAGATTTCACGGTTGGTTGAGCGAGTCGTGACGGATGCTTGAGGCGTTGACGGGCCGATGGACCTTGGAGAGGTATACGTGCTTGGCAAGGTCCGCCGGGTCTGAAGCCTGGGTTGATCGTCGGTTGAACGAGTAACCGAGGAAGGCAGCGTGGGCCGCACTTCGGTTATCCGAGACGAACGCTGTGAACGTTCCCGTGACGAGTTGTCCACGTCGGGTACCGTCTCGCGAATTCTGGGCGAGATTTCAGTAACCCGGTTGACCTCTTGATTTGTGTTGTTTCCTGTTTCCGCTGGAGGGACAGTCTGGCGAACGCGCGGTGAGTCGTCGGTCTGGCTTGAGGACCTGTTGTTGGCGCCGGAGTCGTCGTTGCGGACTATATCGCGAACTTGGCGCGATATACCGTCTTCCCGATCATTGTCACGTGGCGTGGTCTGGCGAACCCTGCCCGATTCGCCGTCGTCATTACTTGATGCACTGTCCGGTTCGGTGTGCCGAATACTTGGCGCATCGTCTGTCGCTGGCTCATTCTGGTTGGCGTTGACTTCGTTGGGGTCAATCGTAATCCGGCGTTCGCGGGCGCTCACGGAGGTACTGTCTCGCGGAATGGTGCGCGAAATCTCGGTGTTCTGCCGGTCTTCCTGCGTATCCTCTGACGCGCGACCTCGACCGCGTAGCACTATGCGTCCGTCACTCGAATCTGTTGTACCTGGCAACGTAGTGATTCGTTCGCCGAGCGGCAAGGGGTTGTCGGAAGAATCGGTGTTGGTGCGCCGGACTGAACGCGAGACCCTGTCGGTGGATCCGGCGCGTGCGGTCGATCCGACGACCGATGCGCCCGCGTTGATACTGTTGCTCGAGCGGCGCTGTACCCGTTCGATGGTGTTGGTTGTTTCATTTAACACGTTGCGCTCAATGGACGCGGTACGCACCTGGGATGAACGATTGCTGGACTGGGTGCCCGTGCGGATCGCACGTCCGCCGGTGGCCTGCGCGGATGAAAACTGTGTGCGGGACATGCTGGATTCCAGCGACCGGTGGCGCACGGAGGCCAATTCCGACTGATTGCCTCGCAATTCCGGTCCGCGAATGACGCGTTGGGGCGCATAATTTCGCACCGTCATTGGCGAATTCAGATTTGAATACGGATTGCGGTGCCGGCCTTGGCGGTTCCAGTAGTCGCCGGTGTAGATGTTCCAGATGTTTACGTTGGTCACGTCGCAATCATTGGCATAGTTGCCGTAAACAGGGTATGTGGCGCAGGGACCGTAGTATAGGTCCGCGGCGTTGCAGTATGTGCTGGCACCGATGCTGAAATGGACGCCACCCACAGTGAACGAAGCCGAGCCGTAGCTGACCGGATACCCGTAGAAATCCACCGGGCACCACATATAACGGGAGCCCGTGCGCACAGTAACGCACCATGCCGGACTCCACGCAGAGTCATAGCACCACAACCAGCCATAGGCCGGCTTGTAGGACCAACGGCCGTAGTGAGACGTCACATAGCAAAACGGATAATCGCCGACCCAGTTGTAACCGTAGGCCGGGACGTAGCTCCAGTGACCGTAGCGGTACGGGACGTAGTTCACAACCACGGTTGGCCGCCAGTAAGGCGTATTGTCCAGAGTCACCCACTCGCCGTACGCGGTGAGGTCACGAAATCCCAGTGTGGCGGGCGCAGGTGCTACTGTCGTAGGAACAGCGGAATCGCCCAAAGCGAGCAGGCGTGCCCTCTCACGGCACCACGCATCGAAGTCGTCTTCGGCAGCCTTGTCGAACGGCATGGGGGTGGAAGGCAATAGGCCAGGATCAATGTAGGTTCGCATGCCGCCGGTCAGAAGGACCGGGGAGCCGACGTCGGTTCGCACATAAGCGCGCCCCCAACGCACGGACACCGTGGTAGACCCGTCTTCGAGCACGTCCACCCGGACGTGCGAGTCGTCTTTTACGTCGACTACGGACGCGGGAGTGCGGAATGTGACATCGCCGGTGCTCCGGCTCACGCGCTGAACGTAAAAAGACCCGAGCCAGCCGTTAAGCGAAAGGCTGGGCGAGACTTGTTTGACTTCGATTTTACTGCCGTCGGCCATTCGCAGAAAGTTTCCCCCCGCGAATTCGATTTCCATGGTGCCGCCTTTGTCGGCCCAAAGGGTGTCGCCTGGCAGGATCAGCGAATTAGTCACCGCGTAACTCCATTCGGAATCATCGGGTCCTTTAACCAGCCCTCCTCCGCCCTCGTAGCTGACACGGGCGTGCAATAGGCCGGCCTCTTGCGCCGCACTTACGGCCCCTGCCAGGATCAAGACAGCTACCGGAAGCGTCGCCTGAAATAGACGGTGGTAACTCATTTGTGCTTCCTCCAAAATGTATGCAACAGATTGGGCGCCGGGGAAGCGTCGCCGATCTGTTTCCGCTCCGACTCGCTGAACTAGACGAAGGGGCATTCGTGGCATTCATTCTAATCGGGGAAATCGGGCTTGATGGCAGAATCGGGGCCGCAAGGTTGAAAAAGTGAAAGAGCGCAAATAGAATTACTCTTTACAAAATCGGTCAGATTATTAGCTTTAGCGGGCCACTCCCTGAAGAAAGGACCCATGGGAAATCCACTTCAACCCGGCACTGTGCTTGCCGACCGGTTCCATCTTGTTCGACCTCTTGGCAGTGGCGCGGTAGGCATGGTATGGCAGGCGCAGGATGCCCATCTCGAAAATGAGGAAGTTGCGGTAAAGATCCTCAACCCGTCCTTCACCGATGATCCGCAGGCCATTTCTGACCTGAAACGCGAAGTTCTGTTAACGCGACGGTTGCGGCACCCCAACATTGTGGCCATTCACACGTTTTGGGATGCGGGCGAACACCGGTTTATCACGATGGAATACGTGAAGGGAGGCAATCTCGCGGGACTGTTGCGTGAACGACAGGCGCCATTCGCGGCCGCTGAGATCCTTCCTTGGGCGGAGCAACTTTGTCAGGCATTGCATCATGCACACGAACAGGAAGTGCTCCATCGGGACATCAAACCGGGAAACATCTTGATCGATGGGCGAAACCGGGTTCGGTTGGCCGACTTTGGCATTGCGCGCACCGCGCAAGAAGCGAGGGATCGCATATCCGGCCATGTGACGAGCGGCACGATCTTGTTTATGAGTCCCGAGCAGCTTTTGGGAATGTCGTTGGACCAGCGGAGTGACCTGTACTCGCTGGCGGCCACGATTTACGAATTGCTTCGCGGCCACCCGCCGTTTTATCGCGGTGCAATCCTGAATCAGATCCAAAACCAGGATCCCCCTCCCATTCCAAATTGCAGCGACGAACTGAACGGGGTGTTGTTGCGAGCGCTACGCAAGAATCCGAAGAAACGCCAAACCGATTGCCTTGCATTCTTGTCCGAATTGGCGGGCACGCTGGTGGATGGGAACATCGCGGCAGGTGATGTCCCGGAGAAGGGAACCGATTCGTCCATCTCGTGGGGCGAGACTTCGCCGCAGAACGAGACCGTGCTTTTGTCGCCGCCCAAGGTGGTGACTGGGCGCCGCATCGGCGATTTGTTGGTGGAAGCGGGTGTCATCACGGACGAGCAACTGCAGATGGCACTGCAGCAGCAGCGCAAGGGCCAAGAGCGGTTGGGTATGACGCTGGTTCGGTTGGGATTCGCGGACGAGGAACTGATCGCGAATGCCCTGTCGGACCAGATGGCCGTACCACGGGCTTCATTCGAAACCCGCAGTTTTGACGTTGCATTGGCGAAGAGTATTCCTAGGGTGTTTTGCGAGTCACACAAGTGCCTGCCCATTTGCCGGATTGTGGGTCAGGTTATCGTGGCCATGGCCGATCCCATGGATTTCGCCACCTTGAATGAACTCGAACAATTGCTGGAGGCCGCGGTTGAGCCGCGCGTGGCGACGGCATCGGGGATCATGAGCGCGGTGGAACGCGTATTTGGGTAGTTTTGGCTCCAGAATCGCTTGAAACGATCGCCGGGCATTTCCTACCATGACGGGGAGCCGTTGGCGGCCGTGAGTGGAAGCGGCATTCCGACTTTGGGGGTGTATCACGGCCGCGTCGAATTGAGCGGCGGTACCGCAATTCAATCCAATCGAATAAGGACGAGCCACGCCATGAACATGGGAATTCGAATCCGGCTGTCGGTGATGATGTTCTTGCAGTTTTTTATCTGGGGGGCGTGGTTCGTTACACTGGGCACCTACTTGGGTTCAATCAATTTCAGCGGCACGCAGATCGGATGGGTGTACACTACAACCGGGTGGGCTGCGATAATTTCTCCGCTCTTTGTTGGAATGATAGCCGACCGCTTCTTCCCCGGCGAAAAAGTGCTGGCGGCCATGCATTTTCTAGGCGCAATTCTGATGTATCTTGCGTCCACCCAGACGTCGTTTATCCCATTTTTTGTGCTCCTGCTGGCTTACACCATGTGCTATATGCCGACGTTGGCATTGGTCAATGCCGTGTCGTTCAGCCAAATGTCCGATGTCGAGAAACAATTCGGCGGAATTCGCGTATTCGGTACATTGGGCTGGATTGTCGCAGGCATCATTATTAGTCGCATGGGCGTCGAATCCTCGGTCACGCCTATGTATCTTGCGGCGGGTCTCTCCGTCTTGATGGGCATCTACTCCCTTTTCTTTCTTCCGAGTACGCCACCTAAAGGTGCCGGCAAACAGGTTAATGTTTCGGACCTCCTTGGATTGGAAGCTATCACCCTGATGAAACGTCCGGCCTTCGCCGTGTTCACCATCAGTTCGCTGCTTATTTGCATCCCGCTTGCCTTCTACTACACATTCACGAATCCCTTCTTGAATGAAATCGGTATGGAAAAAGCAGCCGAAAAGATGACGATGGGGCAAATGTCGGAAGTGGGCTTCATGCTGATCATGCCTTTTCTGCTGGTGCGACTTGGCGTGAAGTGGATGTTGATCATCGGCATGTTGGCGTGGGTGGCCCGGTATGTGCTGTTTGCCTATGGCAACGTGGACAGTGCCGTGTGGATGTTGTATGGCGGCATTCTGTTGCACGGCATCTGCTATGACTTCTTCTTCATGACCGGCCATATCTACGTGGACGAGGCCGCGCCGCGCGAAATTCGCGCGAGCGCTCAGGGGTTTATCGCGCTGGTGACTTACGGCATTGGCATGTTGATCGGTAATTTTGTCTGCGGCCCGATTGTGGACATGTTTTCGAAAACGGAATCAGATGGAACCGTGTTGCACAATTGGAATCAGATCTGGCTGGTGCCCGCAGCAATGGCATTTGCCGTGACCGTGGTGTTTGCTCTGACATTCTGGGACAAGCGCAAACCGAATGTGGAATCGGCTGCGTAGTAAAACTGAATGGCAAACCTACAGCCCCGCCGAACCATTTGCAACGGGGCTTTTTACTTCATTCAACAGTTAACGGCCCGCCGAAAGGCTTCGATGGCACAATTCATATCACAATCATCCACATCTAAATGAAAGACGGCACGGATGCGGGTTGGGCTCACGTCGAACGCGAGGACCCCCTGTTCGGCGGCTCTTGTCACGATGCGCGGGGCGGCGGGTACGTCGAAAAAGACCATGTTGGTGGGGCTGTCGAGGGGGAATGAGACGCCGGGAATTGCGGCCATGGCTTCTCGAATTTGTTTTGCCCGGCGATGGTCGTCCGCAAGGCGGTCGATGTGATGGTCGAGCGCGTATAGGGCCGCCGCGGCGAGGACGCCCGCCTGGCGCATGCCCCCTCCCGCCATTTTCCTGTAGCGGTGAGCCTTCACGATGGTCTCGCGCGAGCCGGCGAGGATGGACCCGACGGGGCACCCGAGGCCTTTTGAAAAACAGAAACTGACGGTGTCACAGGGCGCGGCGTATTCGACCGGGCTGACGCCTTCCGCAATGACTGCGTTGAACAGCCGGGCGCCGTCGCAATGAAGGCGGATCCCGTTTTCGCGGGCGATGGCGCCCAACGCCTGCACGGTCTTGAGCGGATAGACTGCGCCTCCCCCTCGGTTCATTGTGTTCTCGATTTCGATGAGGGTGGTGTGCGAGAAGTGGTCGTCATCGGAGAGGTTGATCGCGTCCGTGACGGCATCGGGATCGAGAATGGGCGAGTCAATTAGTTTGGTCATGAGCCCGCCGATGCGGGCGACGCCGCCGGACTCGTAGTGGAACATGTGGGCGTCGCGCGAAAGGATGACGGTGTCTCCTGGGGTGGTCTGGGAACAGGCTGCCAGTAGATTGGCCATGGTGCCGGAGGGCACGAACAGCGCGGCTTCCTTGCCCAGCAACTGGGCGCAGCGTTGTTGCAGGGTATTGACGGTGGGGTCCTCGCCGAAGACGTCGTCCCCCACTTCCGCTTTAGCCATGGCTTCGCGCATACCGGGGGTGGGCCGGGTGATGGTATCGCTGCGCAGGTCTACGATCTCTTTCATGGCCGGGGTGTTTCCGTTGTTGGATTGGAGCGGATTCGGTTGCGTGATTTCCAAGGAATTCTACGCCAAAGCCGGGTTCAATTCGCAATGGGCGGATGGTTGGGGCCGGGGGGCATCATTGCTCTTGAATCGCGAGCGATAGGGCGGAATACTTGTGCCTTTGTCGCCGGGCCATGCATGTAGGGGGTACTAAATGCCTGATCTGATTCAAATCGAGAATGTGCGCCGCCGGTACCGCCGGACCGTCGCGCTGGACGGTGTCAGTTTATCGATTCCTGGCGGGGGAGTCATCGGTCTTGTGGGTGAGAACGGCGCGGGCAAGACGACGCTGATCAAACATGTGCTCGGGCTGTTGCGCGCGCAAGAGGGTACCGTGCGCGTATTTGGATTGGATCCCACGAGGCATCCGGAAGAGGTGCTTGGGCGCATCGGTTATCTTTCCGAAAACCGGGATATGCCGGGATGGATGCGGGTGAGCGAGCTCATGCGGTATACGAAGGGATTCTATCCCCGGTGGGACGCGAGGTATGCGGAGGAGTTGCGGGAGCTGTTTCAACTCGATCCAACGGCGAAACTTAAGACGCTCTCTCTTGGGCAAACAGCCAAAGCAGGGCTGCTTTGTGCCTTGGCGCACCGGCCCGAACTACTGGTATTGGATGAGCCCTCGGGGGGACTCGACCCAATCGTGCGGCGGGACATATTGGCGGCGGTGTTCAGGACCGTGGCCGATGAGGGACGCACGGTCCTTTTTTCTTCCCACTTGCTGGACGAGGTTGAGTTGGCCTCCGATCGGGTTGTGATGGTGCACACGGGCCGTATTGTCCTCGATAGTCCCAAGAAGGACGTGATGGGCAAACACGCGCGCGTCGTGGTGCGGGCTGCGACACAGCCGCCGATGTTCGATGGCGTGCTGTTGTGGGAGCAGAAGGACTCTCAGTGGCAAGCGGTCTGTTACGGCGAACCGGATGCGCTTCGCGCGGCCGCGGCGCAGGCGGGATTGAATGGGGTCGAGTTTTCGCCGCCATCGTTGGATGAGATCTTCATAGCTCACAGCGCGGCGCAAGCGCGCGCCAAGGCGGTGTGAGCCATGTTGGGCAAGATTCATACCATTCTGTGGGAACAGTGCCGCAACACGATAAGCGGATTGGCAGTCATAGCGGCGATCATGGCTGTGTATGGCTTGATGCTTTACTTTGTGCTCGATCTGACCATGCGCATATTTGCGCGCAGCGATTCCCTTACTTTTTCCGTTGCGTATCTGCCGCTTCTGGGAGCGACGGCCATTCTGTTTCTAAACGAGAACCGGAACGTGATCCGGTTCGATTATCCGCGCCGGATGTTTATCCATCCGGTTCGGACGTGGGTGCTGGTATCAACTCAAATGGGATATAAGCTGGCGGCGCTGCTGATGCTCACGTTGGCGTCGGGCCTGATGTGCCGGTATCTCATTTATCCGGAGTTTGTGTTTTGGCCGCAGCTTTTTGCCGCGGCGATCTGGGTAACGATGCTTCAGGCGGTGGTCTTTCTCGCGATGGCCTTCGGTGGAGGTACCGGTATTGTCATTGGCTTGGGTATAGCTCTACTAACGTCTCCCCTCGCCGCCATTGTATTTGGTGCGGCGGGATCGACGTTGTCTATCCGGCGCGAACCGGAGTTGTTTGTTCTGCCGGTCACTTCGATTTCCATGGCGGGTTGCAGTCTGGTTGGCGTCTGGTGGGCCACTGCTGTCATGGCTGCTCGGAGGGCACGCAACGAGGTGCCGGAGGATCGCGTGGGATTCTGGATGCGCACGGCAGGCACCATCGCGCGGTTCGAACGGCCGGAGCATGATTTTGCCTCGAAGGAGGCGGCCCAACGCTGGTACGAATGGCGCAGAGGCACTTATCTTTATCCGTGGGTTTCCGTGGCGGCGGGTCTGATTCTCTCCGTGGCCATGAATTCATCGCTAACGGGCATGCATCTTCGGTTTCAATTTCTTCTAATCATGCTGGGACTTGCACCGGGAGCGGTAGCCTGTCTCATGGGATACTTGCTGACAAGGCAAGACGCGATGTACGACTGGTTTGTGGGTGCGAAACCGATTGCCAACAGGTCCATCGGGGCGGCTCGTATTGCCGCCAGTGTAAAAGCACTGGCCATCGGATACGCGATGTTGATTGTCACGTATGTTCTTGGGCACTGGATTCTCTTTCCGGACAGCCCGTTGCATCCCACGGTCGTGTCAGACCTTCGCGAAACGACCGTCACGGAGGGTTCATACGCCGACGGACTGCTGATGCTTGGATTTTATGCGTTTACGGTGCTGCTTGCGGTTTGGAGCATATTCTGGCTCGGTCGCGTGGCCGGTGTGGCGATTTGGTTGGCGGGCTTTGCGGCCGCTGTTCATTATTATCGTGTTGGCCAGTTATACGATGTACAGGGCGGCGACACGTCGTCTCCCGTGATTTCGACGTTTGCGATTGCACTCACCGCGGTCGCGTTTGTTGGTTTAGTTGGGTCGTATGGGGTTGCCTTGTGGCGAGGAATTCTGACTGCGGCGAAAGCCGGTGCTGCCCTGTTAGCCGCACTGGTGCTGGCCTCATGCGCATTATATTTCCGAGGTTACATTCCGTTGGAGAACTCGTGGTTGGTGGCATTTTGGTTCATGGTGCCGCTGGCGCCTTTTGCCGCGCTTCCATTGACGATTGCGTGGCAACGAAACCGGTAGGCCTCAGGCGATAAGCGGATGCAAGACGTTTCCGGCCACATCGGTCAGTCTGAACTCCCGGCCTTGAAACCGGTAGGTCAATTTGAGGTGATCGACTCCCAGGATATGGAGAATCGTTGCGTGGATATCATGCACGTGAACGGGATCGACTGCGGGGTTGAATCCAAGTTCATCGGTTTCGCCGAGTGTGAAACCGGATTTTACACCTCCGCCCGCCATCCACATAGTGGAACACTGTATATGATGATTGCGACCAATTGTGTCGCGGACTTCGCCCATCGGCGTCCTGCCAAACTCGCCACCCCAAATGACCAGCGTATCTTCAAGCAGACCGCGTTGCTTTAAGTCCATCACCAGCGCCGCACTTGCCTGGTCCACGTCGTGGCAGACTTCATCCAAGTGAGTCGTCAGATTTTCGGTCTTGCTTCCGTGGTGATCCCAATTGGTGTGATAAAGCTGTACGAACCGTACGCCTCGCTCCACAAGCCGCCGGGCGAGAATGCAATTATAGGCAAATGAAGGCTCGCCTCGCTTAGCCCCGTAGGCATTCATTATCACATCGGATTCACCAGAAAAGTCGAGCAATTCCGGCCCGCTGGTCTGCATCCGGAACGCCATTTCGTAGGAGGAAATTCGCGCCGCGATCTCGGAATCGCCTGTCACCTCCAAATGTTCTCGATTCAAGGCGTTTACGGTGTCCACAACATCGCGTTGCGCGCCTTCGCTCACGCCGTCGGGGTTGCTAAGGTTTAGAATGGGATCGTCTGTCGACCGGAGGGGAACTCCCTGATGCGCGCTGGGTAAAAAGCCGCTTCCCCAAAGCGGCGCTCCACCGCGAGGCCCACGTGGACCGGATTGAAGCACGATGAAGCCGGGCAGACTGCTCGATTCGCTTCCGATACCATAATCGATCCAGGCACCCATGCTGGGCCTGCCAAATTGCGCGGAACCGGTATTCATGAAAATCTTCGCCGGCGCGTGATTCGGCTGGTCAGTAGCAATGGTCTTTATGAAGGCAATTTCATCTACGATGGAGGCTGTATGAGGCAGACACTCCGATACCCACGCACCGCATTGACCATGTTGTTTGAATTGACGCCGGGTGCCCAGTAGTTTGGGGGTTTCTTTTGCGAACGTATCCATAAAGGCAAAGCGTTTGCCTTCCATATAGGAAGCAGGAATGGGCTGTCCGTTGTACTTCTGCAATACCGGCTTATAATCAAACAGTTCCAGTTGGCTTGGCCCACCGGCCATGAACAGAAAAATGACGTTCTTTGCCCTTGGCGCATGGTGCAGGTTGGCTAGAAACGGTGCCGCGCCGGACTTTGGAGATCCCACGATATTGGCCAATGCGATGGAACCCAGACCCACGCCGCAATCCCGGAAAAAATGGCGGCGAGTAATCTGGTGTAACATTTTGGCCTGATCGACGTGCATGCAGACTATTCCCGTGTAATGAACTCGTCCAAGTTTAAGATGGTGCGGGCCACCATGGTCCAAGCGGCGCCTTCCGCTGCGATGGCCGCATCGGTGGCAAAAACCGCCCGGGCTTGATCGGGCGCATTTGAGTAGCGATTTCTTTGGCGCTCCAGTAGGGTGAGCATCAACTCGGTCTCGACGGCGTTCGGCTCCCTGCCCAAGCAAATCCTGGTCATCCGCCGTATACGATCGGTGTCGGAGGCGCCTTCCCAAAAAAAGGTTTGCCGGGCCAAGGCGCGAGCACACTCAAAATGCGCTTCGTCGTTGAGCAAGGTCAACGCCTGTAGCGGAGTATTCGAGCGCACACGCCTTGTGCACGCGAATTGCGCGTCCGGCGCATCGAAGACCATCAACCCGGGATGGGGAGTGGCACGCCAGAAATGCGTATACATGCCACGACGGTACCGATCTGGTCCACCGCTCGGAGTCCATTCACGCTTAACCTGTCCTAAATCCATGACGCCATCGGGCTGGGGTGGAAATACACTGGGACCGCCTACTTTGTCGTGCATCAGGCCCGACGAGGCCAACGCTATGTCGCGAACGATCTCGGCCTCCAAGCGCAACCGATTCTGCCGGGCAAGAAGCCTGTTTGTGGGATCCTTCTCCGCCAGGTCCGGGCGTGCATTCGACGATTGCCGATACGTTTGCGACGTGCAAATTAATCGCACTAGTGCCTTGACATCCCAACCGCCCTCCATAAACTCCACGGCAAGCCAGTCCAGGAGCTCGGGGTGTGTTGGGGGAGATCCCTGCGTGCCGAAATCATTTTCAGTTTCGACAAGGCCCTTGCCAAAAAGCGCCTGCCAATACCGGTTCACGGTAACCCGCGCCGTCAACGGATTATTGCGATCGACCAGCCATTGAGCCAAATCCAGGCGGTTTTTGCGGTTGGTCTTGTCATCTCCGAACACATCGGGCACGCTGGAGAAGACTTCCTCCGCCTTTCGTGTGAAGTCGCCTTGTACGAAGAGATGCGTAGGGCGAATATCTTTACGATTTGTCAATGCAAGGGTGGTAATAATGTCAGGGGTTTCTGCCCGGATCTTCTCGATTTCCGAGACAATCGCCTGAGCACCGGGATCGGTTTTTTTAAACTGGTCGCGTACAAGTGTCACCTGGTCAGGAGTACGCCCCGTAGGCTGGGTGTAGAGCGCCTCTTGCAATTGGGGACTGAACGTGCGTATTTCCTTGAGTGTCAGGGACTCTTCCCAAGTTGGCAAGGCCGCCTTGTCTGCTTCGGCGAGATAGGAACTGAGGGTATCGTTGGCCTCCGCAACCCGCGCATCAATTTTCTCCTTTATTGCGGCTTGTTGCGTCGTTGGAAGCGGCAAGTCAACTTCGTCGTCGCTGTTGAAGAACGCGAATAACTCGAAGTACTCGCGCTGCGAAATGGGATCATATTTGTGATCGTGACACCTCGCGCAGGCCATGGTCAGACCAAGAAAGACCGTGCCGGCCGTGTTTACCCGGTCGAATACCGCCTCAATGCGGAATTCTTCCTTGTCCACTCCGCCTTCCTGATTAATCATGGTATTGCGGTTGAACCCTGTGGCAATGCGGTTTTCCCGGGTGGCATCCTCCAGCAAGTCGCCAGCAAGTTGTTCCGTAACAAACTGGTCGAACGGCATATTCGAATTAATTGCGTTAATGACCCAGTCGCGATAGGGCCAAATTGTGCGGGGTCCGTCGATGCTGTATCCATTGGAATCGGCGTATCGCGCGGCATCAAGCCAATGGCGCCCCCAACGTTCGCCAAAATGGGGTGACGCAAGCAACTCGTCGACGATCCGCTCGTACGCGCCCGGGTCCTGGTCAGCCAAGTATTGATTCAACTTTTCCTCGGGTGGCGGCAAGCCGACGATATCCAGGTAGACCCTTCGAAGTAACACGGATCTGTCGGCTTCAGGAGAAGGCCCAATTCCCTCTATCGCGAGCTTGGAGCGGACAAAGGCGTCGACTGGATTCCCATTTTCCAGCCCCGGTGGTACATGCCTTAACGGAGGGATGAATGCCCAATGCTGCTCGTATTCCCCACCTAATCGAATCCACTCGGAAAGTAACGCCTTCTCCTGTTCCGTAACCGGCTTGTCAAATTCGGCGGGAGGCATTTTAATTTCGGGGTTAGCGTGCATGATGCGCCGCAGCATCTCCGATTCCTCCGGGCGGCCGGGCACGATTGCCTTAAGCCCTGAAGGTAGGGCGGATCTTGATCCCTCTTGGGTATCCAGACGAAGTGTTGCTTTCCTTGCCTTGGCGTCGGGCCCATGGCAGGCGAAGCACTTGTTTGCTAATATGGGCTTAATGTGAGCGTTGTAGCTTACCGATTCAGGAGGCTTTGCATACGACGCAGTGACTATGAGGAAGCCACAGGCTGCTATCAAAAGGTATCTCACGGCAGATTCCATTTCCGTGATGGACAAGTCACCAGATAGGGGGAGTATTCCACGAGGGCAGTTCACGTTGCAACCGGGGATTCCCACACCAATCGCAAAAACAACGGGGGCAGGTTCATTGATCACCTGCCCCCGTCAAATTCAATTCTCGGTCGCGTCAGGGTGCGACATTCTCCTCGACCCCTTTGACTCGGGCGTCCCCATAATCGCCGATGAGACTGGTGGTCCAGAGCGGTAAGTCATTGCCGCTGATGATGTAACCGTCCACCGGATCAGAGGCCACAAGGGTGTCAACGGTATCCATGGCCGCAACGATACTCTTGACCATCGGGTATACCAGATCTTCCGAGCCGTCGTTCGGCTCATTGGGTACTTGGTATACCACCGCCACAGGAGTCTGGGCCGCAATGGCGGCATCTACGTATTGCTTTTCCACGTCAGGCTCGCCTTCGGCCTCGCCAATATACAGCAACGCCGTGTCCAACGTGCGGTTGGCTGGTTCCACGAGCACAAGCCAATGAGTCCATTCGTTTCCAGCCGGAGTTGGCCATTTCTGCGAAGTGAATTGAACCAAACTGGCCGTATAGGTCGATGCCGATATCGTTTCAACAATACTGAACGAGTAACTTGGATCGTCCGCGTTTACATGCTGGGCCAACTTCGCAGCGTCCGGACCCGTCTTGATGAAGCTGCTCTTGACCACCGAACTGGACACGCCGTCTGCTTCGACTGTAAGTTTTACGTCGTAGGCAGCAGGGGCCCCAGTTGAAGCATACGTATGAGTGGGATTCTGAAGCGTGCTGACCCCACCGTCACCAAATTCCCAAAGATATTTGACTGTGGTTGCCGATTCCGGGACTTCCGACATATCTTGGAACAACACGGTCTCTCCGTCTGCCGGCTCAGTTGGGTTTGCTCCAAATTGAGCCTTAGACGTGGTGTGATTCACTTGGATGAAGTTGGGTTCCAGTCTCGAATTCGAGCCAATGATATTGGACACTGTCAGTGTCACATTATACAGCGTGTAGGTTGTATAGATTGCAAAGGCGCTATAGATATGTGACGGATTCTGGAGCGTGCTGTTGCCTCCGTCGCCGAAATCCCACAGCCAGGAAATAATGGGCGAAGATCCTGGCACGGACAAATCCGTAAATTGCACCGAATCACCGGAATCGATTGTGCGAGGCGTGGCGGTAAAAGACGCTATCGGTTTCTGTCCGGTGACCAGAATATAGTTGCTTCGACGGCGAGTATTGGTCACAGTCGCGGTGGAAACAGTCAATTCAACCGAGTACAGGCCGGGCAGAGCATATTCATGGCGAGGGTGGCGCTGGGTGCTCTGGCTACCATCACCGAAATCCCATTCCCACGCGATGATTGGTCCAGATTCGGGCGTGATCAAGGACAGGTCGGTAAACTGAATAGTGTCGTTCACCGCCGCGCTAGTCTTGTCGGCAACGAAGTTGGCCGAAAGTACGGAGTCCGCGGTAACGTCAACCACTGTCTGAGCGACACCGGGCGCTGAAACGACAATCTGGCCGGAATTCTCTCCCCCGCCCAACAGAGACCGATTCAAGGTAACTGTAATTGTAACCTTATTGCTTGGCCCGCTGCTGGTTCCGGTAGTCGGAGTAACCGATATCCAAGGCTGGTTTGGAGTGACCGTGAACTGCGGTACCGTGGTGGAAGTCCACGACTTGGCCACGGTAAAGGTCAACGTATTCACGCCTTTCCCGAAAACGAGCAGGTCAGGAGTGACGAGGAATGATGGAAGATAATTCGGGGGCGTAAGGAACGGGCACCCACTGCTGACAAGGGCCAACAGTACCAAGGTGCAAAAAACTACCGGCTTGCTAAATTTCTGCATGCGCTGGGCTTCTCCCTACGATGCGCGTTCCCAAAGAGTTACGCGTTCCGTATCCAGACCCCCGACCAATCATAGCTGCATCATATTACCACACGGCGAGCATGATGTTGCAATCGTCAGGCAAATAGAGATTTCTTGACTGACAGCGAGATACGGCATCATGCTCCCCCAAGCCCACTTGGGAAATGATAGACAGATAGAGCGGAATTTGCAACCACTTGTAAGAAGATTTCCTTTTCACATGCTGCATATTCGTAAAACATGCCGACACAACAGGTTACAATAGAAACCCTGGGGCTTAGGGCGTTACTACAGCAGTTCACTTGGGGTTATTCGCCATAGCCAATACTGCGAAGCGCTTCTTCTGTCGCCTTGTCCACCGTCGTTGTCTGTTCGTTTGCGACACCTACGATTGAGACAGTTTCCTGAAATTGATCCAGCAGGTCCAGCAGTTGTTGTTCCGACGGTACGTTTTTGCCTGCCAAGTTGTTTTTCTCAGCCGGATCCGTTTGGAGATCAAACAGTTCAATCGGGGCATACTTCCTTTTGTTTTCGTTGGACGTAATTAGCTTCGATTCCGGAGTCCGGACGGCCTTCAGCTGGATTCCTTCGAAATCGAGGTGGGCGTAGGTCTCGGACACGCTGTTATCCACGGGATTGCCGTCAAAGGAAAATAGAGGCTCTCCCTGCATGGCGGGCAAGGGCTGCAGGCCAGCGGTAAGTAGAATCGTTGGCGCGATGTCGATATGTCTTGCGATTTGTGTCTGTCGAGCGCCGGCGTGCCTGTTGCCAGGGAGCTTTATGGCCAATGGGATCCGGATTTGTTCTTCGTAGAGACTAAGCCCGTGCCAAAAACCTCCGTGCTCACAAAATTCTTCGCCATGGTCGCTAGTAAACACGATAAGAGCATCGTCATAGATACCCCTGTCTTTCAGCCCTTGAAACAATTTCCCCAGTTGCTCATCCAGGTATTCGATTTCATAGTTGTATGACCGGATAAACGCTTCGCGAAATTTTTCCGGATCGGGGTTGGGACGTTGCACACGTGCATAGCCTTTGCCAGGCCTTTCCGGATCCCGGAATGGATCGTGCGGGTCCATGTAGTGTAAGAAGAGGTAGAATGGTGCTCCGGCCGGACGCTCGTCTCCGTCGATCCATTCCAACGCGGTTTTCGTAATCACTTCACCCGGCTGATAGAAGTTGCTGATTACAATGCGTCCGCCAAGAACTTTCGCGTTTATAGTTTCCACGACTCGCCGGACGACTTCATACAGGGAAAGGCGGGCGGCCGACTCAGTGGCTCCGCAGTACCGGTCAGGCAGTAAGTCTTTGTACTGGACAAATCCCTGGCCGTAGTTGAACACACTAAAGATGTTGGCGTTGTTGGGGAAACCCTGGGTGTAATAGCCTCCTGCAAACAATCCTTCGGCCAGAGTCTCGACGTCATTGGGCAACGAGGCGCTTTTGGTGACTGCTTTGTGGGCTTGGGGGTGCATTCCTGAAAAAATGGTGCCGAACGAAGCCTTGGTCCATGAGGATTGCGCGAAACTGCTGGCAAACAAGACGCTATCGCCCAAAAACGCATCTATGTTCGGCGTGTAGGCCTTGGCGTCAGGACGGTAGGCGCGCAGGTAATCCGCTCGAAGTGTGTCGATAGCTACGAGAATGATATTCGGGCCTTGTGCCGAGGGCAGTGGATCAAACTGCCGTTGTTCCGCCTCAGGTACGTACATGGCTGATCGAAAGAATGCGGCGGCAATTACGGCGATGAGGGCACCTGTCGCGAGCGCTCTACTCCAGAGAGGTGTACGATTGCGCAACGCGAATGCGATTCCTCCTCCAACAGCAAATCCAACGGCAAAGACGGCCAATGCGGCGCCGAATACAGCGAGGTTTTCGTTTCGGCTGAGGGCGTGTTCGATAAGCACATCGCGCTGGTAACGCCAGCGGCCGATAATTAAGACACCCACGGCTAGAATGGTGCCCAAAGTGATGCCAAAAGAAACGGAAGCCGGTCCCAGGCGGTCGGCAATCAAATAGAAGAATAGCAGTGCGGCACCGACCCCCAGTCCGAGTCCACCAAATAGGACGGCGTAGACAATTGTCCCCCACCAGAACGCACCCAATTCGGACAAGCCGCTCAATGTGCTGGCTACCCAGGAAGCTTCCACAAAGCCGATGCATGCACCGCCGATTCCGCCAGCCGCAAGACCAGCAAGCAAGGTACTCAGGATGGTATTTCGATAACGCATTACGTCGGCCTCGGGCAAGTGAACGGATTGATCCGCCTCATCAATGGCATGACGGAGGTCTGCCACTTCCTCCAGTAACACGTCGCGTTTGGGACGAGTAGACGTGAGCAGCAGCGGAAGGCTAACTATCAGAGGGATGACTTCGCCAATCCAGAGCCCCAGATGGCCGAACAGCACGGCATTCGCCATGCCGGACTTATCTCCAAGCAGCGCGCCAAACACAAGTTCGCGGGCTCCCGCGCCACTCACTGTGGGTCCGAAAACCGAGGCGACAATCACGAGTGGGCTGGCAAACAGAATATCCAGCAACGATGTGTTTGGCGCTTTGATGGCCATGGCCGTGCCGAAATACATAAAACAAATGCCAAGATGCACGCCAAAGGCAAGCAACAGAGCGAGTAACAATCTCGCGCGCTGACCGCTGTAGGCCGTTACGGCAAAGCCCAACTTGTTTACTTTGTCCCGGATACGCGCTGGCACGGGAAATGCTGCCGCCAATACCTGTATGACTCGTGGATTCATGAGCAACATGAGTGTGACCGACACGAATGCTGCGAGGCAGAGTAGGACCAGAGTCAGCATGGCAAGATTGAAGTTGAATACCCGAAGTCCCAGTGGAACCGTCAAAAAGACCAGACCAAACAATGCAATGAACCCGGTAAGCTTTTCCACGGCGATGACGGATGTACATTTAATGGGTTCGCGCGTGAAGGTGGACGACTCGACAAGCCTGTATCCGTCCAATCCCACG
The DNA here is from genome assembly GCA_045863295.1 of Candidatus Hydrogenedentota bacterium. Classification (GTDB taxonomy): domain Bacteria; phylum Hydrogenedentota; class Hydrogenedentia; order Hydrogenedentales; family SLHB01; genus BTWA01. Next base: position 92,324 of record BTWA01000012.1, on the reverse strand, counting down.
GTGCCCGGGAGGAACAAACCAATGGCCCGCCCCCAGAACCAACATTTCGCCAAATAGAGCATAGGAAGTTTGAGACCCTGCCCTCTCAGTAAAAGGTTCCACCGGAGAATACCGCAGGTTATTCCGGTCAGTTTGGCGATGGAAGCAAAGCCGAGCCACAAAAGAACGTTGACCGGATCGAGTTGCTTGCACGTCTCGACAATCGTCCACGGAGTAATATTCTTGAAGAGGTCAGCGCGAAATCCAAAGGTTTCTGGCCGGAAAATGAACACAAAGAGGCCTACAACGACAGCCAGCTTTAGTCCAAACACGGCGGCCTTGACGACGACACGTTTTACATTTTTCACACTACATCCGCCCGTTCAATGCTTGAAGTTACCAGGACTCCCGGATCGGCAATGGCCTTTTCCGGTCACAAGCGACAGACTATATCAAAAGCCACGGGATCTTCTGCACTGCCGATTGAAACACTGTGCAATTTGAAATGCTTCGCCCCAGTGACTACGCTTCCAGCTACTCTGTTGACGACTAGGAAGGGCCGTTTATTCAATGAGTGTTCCCATGGTTTTCGTGATAAGTGCCCCTCGATCGGGGAGCACGATGCTGGAACGCATGCTGGAAGGCCATTCCCTTATTCATGGCGGCCCCGAGCCGCACTTGCTGACCCCGTTGGCGCACTTGGGGGTATGGGCCAACGTGGACAAAGCCCCATATGACCATGTACTGGCGGCGGAATCACAAAAGCTATTCATCAGCAAGTTGCCCGGTGGCGAATCAGACTATTGGAAAGCATGCCGCGCATATTGCGACACTCTATATGGAGCGTATATTGCGGGGAGCGGAAAGCACATTTGCCTGGACAAGACGCCTGCGTACGCGCTCATTTTGCCGTTTATCGCCAAGGTGTTTCCGGATGCGAAGTACGTTGTACTGACTCGGCATCCATTGGCGGTATTTTCATCGTATGCCAATTCGTTTTTTGATGGAAATTATCAGGCTGCACAGAATTACAATCCTTTGTTGAACCGGTATGTTCCCGCCATCGCGGACTTTCTGCGGAGGGACTATCCGCAAGTATTTCATGTGCGGTACGAGGATTTGGTTCGGAAACCCGAACTTTGGATGCAGGAAATCTGTGCCTACATCGGCGTGCCGTATGAACCGGCGATGGTCAATTACGGCGAACGGCCGGGAACCGCGCACTCAGACGGTCTGGGAGATCCCATTGGCGTCACGCAGCACGATCGGCCACAGACCGGATCTATCGAAAAGTGGGCATCGGAATTGGTGGCCGATCCGTTGAAACTCTCGATGATGCGGGCTATTGTCGACCGGCTGGCCGAAGAGGATCTGACCGTCTGGGGATATCCTCCGGCGAGTTTCTGGGAAGCACTGGAACAGGTCCAAGGAAAGAGCGTCGCCAGCCGCGCATCAGGCCTCACGCGCTACCGGCTGCAACGCAAACTCATCGTGGGGCTCCGTGCGCAGGCGCAGAAGGGCGGCATGTTCCGGGGAGTGCTGAGCAAGGCCCGTCTGGTCTGCGATGTTTTGTTGCGCGAATAGACGGCAACTCTGCCGAGGGTTCAGGGATTACTGTTCTCATGAACACTTTGGCAAAGCGGATAGGCCTTGCATTGCTTTTAGCCCTTCTCTTCCTCGTCTTCACTTCAACGAACGCACCGCCTGAATCGTATCTCCCCAAAGTGTCAACGAATGTTGAAGACGGAAACGCGACATCAGCGCAAGTACTTGTGCCAAAGCAGCCTTTATGAGCGAATATTCAGAGGTCTACCCTACGGGGCTTCTATGATTGCTCGTTGAAGACACCGCAACGATTCTTGCCAAGTTCTTTTGCCTTATACAAGGCCGAATCCGCCGCTTCCAGAAGTGATTTGGCGCTGCATTCACCCTGCGGCATATCGGCTAGCCCCGCCGTAATGGTCACTCGGACAGGCCGTGCGGCATCGTGCCCAAAGGATACGGCCTCTATGGCTTTCCGGATACGGTCCACACTTAATAATGCCGCTTTGGCCGTAGTTTGAATGAACACGATACAAAACTCGTCGCCGCCCAAACGGCCGGCGATATCGATTTTCCGCACTTCGGCCTGAATGATCTTTCCCAGAGCCGCCAGAACGTCGTCGCCTACGGCATGGCCGAAGTGGTCATTGACCTGTTTAAACTCGTCAACGTCGAGGTACGCCGCACACATGGCATGGCCGAATCGCTTCTTGGACTCCACGGCGAATTCTAGTCTTTCCAGGAAATATCTTCGATTGTTCAATCCTGTGAGCGAGTCAATTGTGGCCAATTCCGTTAGTTTTGCTTCATTGCGTTTCGCGACCGTGATGTCCCGCATGATTGCGGAGTATATGTGCATGTTCTTTAAGGGTACTTCACTCACGGCCAGATACAATGGGAATGATTCGCCATTCTTGCGGCGTCCCACAACCTCCCGGCCCGATCCAAGATACTCTTGCATATTCATTGCCGGCTGGTTTGTATGTGGTTCTGGATCGATGTCCGGCACAAGGATGTCGAATCGCCGGCCGATGACTTCGTTGGGTGCATATCCAAAAGTGACTTCCGCGGACCGATTGAGACTTTGAATAGCGCCCGTTCCATCGATTGTAACTATACCGTCCACCGCCGTGTATAAAATGGCACGAAGCCTGGCGTCGTTCTCCATTAGTGCGGATTCTGCCGAATGCACGGTTTCCAACATCTCGTTAATCATGGTTTCGAAGGAGGTGATTTCATCGTTACCGCTTACGGTGACGCGTTGCGCTGTGTTGCGTCTTTGACTGATCGCGGCAATTTCCGCGCTCAGTCTCGCGATTCGTGCCAGTACAAAACGATCCCATAACAGCATTGAGGCGACGGAAACGGATACGCCCACGAGAATCAGTGCAAACATCAGCAAATTCAGAGCGCGCACGCCTTGTGGATAGGTATCTCGAGGCACACTTACTCGTAGTATGGACCCCGGATTTCCGTGAACATCTGTGAGAAATGAATATGCGGCGATTTGCCGGTCGTCCAGAACCGAAACCGGCGGGGCATTGTTCGCCTTAAATTCCGCGAAGAGAGCATCATACTCACCTTGGTTGATCCCGGCTCCGGGTGCTAAGACTTCAATGGTGTGTCCCAACATATCACCCAGACTGCGTACGTACCGACTGTCCATCAGCACGGCAAAGACAAGGTACCCCGTGGGCGGCCCCGTGAAATCGCTCTTCAATACGGGCAATCCGGATACCATCAGCAATCCGGCATCAAGAAAGGCAAATCCGGCCGCAGGCGAATCCGAAGGCCTTGCCGTCAGTAACGGGTTTTCAGGAGTGAGGGAGTGCAGGAATTCTGCGGGGGGATCCATGGGTTCGCCGGATTCCAAATCGAATCCAGCCACGCGCACTACACGACGTTCCGTGTCAAGAAAAACGGCAAAATTTACATTCAACCCGTAGACAAATGACTCCGAATTCAGGTTTTGGACGACGAAACTCTGATTTGCGTCTTGCAAGAAGCGGTACGTTTCGTCCCAATTCGCCCAGTCCGCAACCCGTACAGAGAGGTCTTCCACACGAGCTTTGAGGACGTTTTCCACCTGTACTATGGTGCGTCGGGCGTCGGCCACTTCGATTTGAGAGAAGTGACGCAGCAGTATGATTTGTGAAATCGCGTATACCGCGCAGACCAAAGGCGCGACGACGCCAACAAACACCAGCCCGGTTTTTGTTCGGATTCTCATTCCGTTCCCGGTATCTGCACCTGATGGGCGGACTCCAGTGAGTCGCTACGGCTCCCGGCGCCTCTCTTGGACCCAGCCGGTACCTAACTGTCCAATGGGATTGTAGAGAAGGATCAAATTGCATTCAATGGTCCGGACTTCGGTCGGTTGCTTATTGGGAGGCGTATTGTGGCCTATTGGCGTCCACCGGGTGATGGTCCGCTTGATTACCACAATTTAGGTAGTCACAATTCCGCAATAACTTCAGGGGCGTTTGCATGACCAAGCAAGAGCGGAGCTGGATTCTCTATGATGTGGGGAATTCGGCGTATACCCTAATCATAACGGCGACGGTCCTCCCCATTTTCTTTAAGAACGTGGCGGCTCAGGGGCTGGACAGCGAGACTTCGACAGCATATTGGGCGTACACCAACACAGCGGCCTCGTTGTGCGTGGCGCTGGTGGCGCCTGTGCTTGGGGCGATGGCGGATTTGAAGGACTTCAAGAAGCGCCTGTTTATGGCGTTTTTTGCCATTGGCATTGTTTCGACGCTGGCCCTGGTGGCGGTTCAGGAAGGCGCGTGGCTGACGTGCGCGATCATTTATGCCGTGTCTTCGATTGGGTTTTACGGGGCAGTCGTGTTTTACGATTCGTTTTTGGTGGATGTGACGGATGACGAACGCATGGACTGGATTTCCGCATCCGGGTTCGCGTGGGGCTACATCGGAAGTGTATTGCCGTTTATCCTCGTGTTGGGAATTGTCCGGATGGCGCCTCAGTTAGGAATTGAAACTGTGACGGCGACACGCATCGGGTTTGTAATTACGGCTACTTGGTGGTTGCTGTTGACTGTTCCCCTGTTGTTAAACGTCCGCCAAAAGCATTTCTTGGAGAGTTCGGGAAATCCGGTGACGGAGAGCTTTGCCCGACTGTTCAAGACCCTATCCGAAATCCGGCATTACCGGCATGTCTTTCTCTTCTTGCTGGCCTATTTCTGCTATATCGATGGCGTGCATACAATCATCAAAATGGCGACGGTGTTTGGCAAGGACATTGGTCTGACAGACAACACATTGCTGATGATCTTCCTTGTTACTCAGATTGTGGCGTTTCCCTCCGCCATCATCTACGGCATGCTGGCCAAAACGTTTACCGGCAAAAACATGCTGCTGTTCGGTCTCGTCATCTATCTGGGTGTCACAGTCTTCGCCTACTTTGTGACCAGCGCCACCGAGTTCTGGATCATGGCGATTCTGGTGGGCACGGCGCAGGGAGGCATACAGGCGTTAAGCCGGTCCTATTTTGCAGCCATCGTGCCGAAGACGAAGGCAGCGCAGTTCTTTGGCTTCTACGACATTTTCGGCAAATTTGCCGCCGTGCTTGGACCGCTATTGGTTGGTATATTCACGCAGGTCAGCGGGCGCGTGCAGTCCGGTGTATTGAGCCTGATCGTTTTGTTCCTCATTGGCGGAGGACTACTACTTTTGGTCCCGCAACCCTCCCGGGCTTCCGAGGCGGAGTAGCCATCGATTCTGACGCAGTAGTTCCGATCCCGGCGTCCAACCGTTTGGCGTTCGTACCGTCCGTGTCTACCATCCAAAGTTGGCGGCATGCCTGCCCTCCCTCCATCTCCACGGCAATGAAAATGATCTTCTCCTCCCCAAGTAGAAAGCAAGGCGATTCAATCCAATTCCCCTGCCCATACACTTGTCTTGCCGTACCCGTGTTCATGTCCATCACATGCAAGGTACTTTGGTTCTTGCCCCGTTCCACTCGCGTGAAAACCAGCATTGCACCTTCCGGAGAGAAACAAGGATAGCGCAGATCGATCGTGTTCTTTTTGTACTCATCCAGATCTACATAGCCTTCGCTAGAGGGTCTCAAGTACCGCCATCTCGCCGGTTCTTCTCGCCAGTACAACAACAGAGCGTCGTCATTCGAATCGTCGGGGACACACACAGCCACGATGCCTAACCGCAGGGAAGCGCTCACCGAAATGGGCCGGGCGTAGAAATCCTCGTGAAGCCGGGTACAGAGATCAGTGACAGGGTCTAAAAGGTATGGGCCGTGGTAATCCCATGCAGGTTCTTCAAACGAGCCTCCCTTTGCACGGTTCCAGGCGCGCCAAAACAAAATCTGCCCGTCGTCATTCAGCGGCTGAGGCCGGATAGACGATCGATATGCGATGGCAACCGGTCGCCGGTTTGTCCCGTTTTCGCCTATCGCATATAAGCTGGTGTCATCGCCGGTCGCGGAACAATAGATCACCTCCTCGCCGTCGGGCGTAAACCGTGGCATCCAGTCGCGCGTTTGGCCGCTGGTGATCCTGTTCAATTTGCTTCCATCCATTGCCACCGTCCACAGGGCGGCCTTGTGATCGGTCGTCTTTCTGGCAAAGACAATCAGGGGTTTGGTTGGCGAACAGGTCGGACCGAAGTCGTACACGCTGCCTGTGGTCAGCGGTTTTGCCGTTACGCTGTCCGGGGCGATGGCCAAAAGGTTCTGTACTCCTTGCGATCGGTATTCCATGACGATTGTGCCGGTGCAGGGCGAAACGACGGCTGATTGCACACCATCCATACCCGGCTGAGTCCGGCTGTGGGCGCACCCCACAGCGAGCATCAAGGCCAGAACGGCCACAGGTTTATTCGTCTTCATCGCGGTGCTCCTTTTCTTCTGATCCGCTTTCCAGAGCGTAATCCAAACGCCGAGGTGGCGAACCGTCGACCATAGCCAGCCACAGTTCGAGCCTTTGTTGGGTTTTGGTTATTGAACGACTGGAAGTGAAAGCAACTGCATCGCCGGAAGGCATCCATGAAACGGAGTGTATGGATTCATGCCGTGCGATTTCCCTGGGCGTTTGGTCTTCAACATCCATGATGTGAAGGGTGTCGATGTCCTTTCCTTCGCTCGTCTCTTCGCTCATTAGAAACGCGAGGCGTTTGCCATCCCTTGAAATTCGAAACCGGCCTGGGTCATTTACTGGAAGGTCTGTCTCACTCAACACCGTGTAGCGAATACCCTTGGGAAGTATGTCGGCAATCTGTCCGTCTTCCAGTGATACAAAGCCCCCGTACGAATAGAGAACACGATTCCGATCGGAAGTTCGTTCCATACGGCTTGTTCCGTAGCTGCTTTGACGGGTGAGCTGGCGGAGATCGGTACCGTCTTTTTGGACGGTGAAAAGGTCGAAATCGTGCCAAGCCGATGCGGCAATCGGGGAATAGTGGCCAAACCATGTTCCTCGAGCGAAGAGGATCGTTTCACCATCCTCAAGCAGAATGGGATTGATATCATGGGAGTCTTCGTCGTTGGTAACGGTCAGACGTTCCAATGTCACTAGATTCAGCAGATGGATGTCTGCTTGCTTCCCCTTTTCAGAATAGCTGAATACCGCCCACTGGCCGTCTTTCGATAGGTTGACACCCCACAAATTGCCTTTGGTATGGGTTAACTGCCGGAGGTTCGATCCGTCTGGCTCCATTGCAAACAGGTTTGACTCGTCCCGCCCTGTGTTGCGGGCGAACAAGAGGCTATCGCCCGAAGGCGTGTATACAGGATCGAAATCCGAATGGTTTCCGTCGGTCAACAGAATCGGCGTAGATTCGCCCTCCACTGGAAATCGGACCAGGCGTGTTTTGCCGTTTTCGAGCACCGTTCCCGCGATGGAACGGCCATCGGGCGCCACTGCAATTTGCTGGACCCCGAACGTGTCAGGCGCACCCTCGTTCGCATAGTAGATGGGTAGCATGACGAGGTAAAACGGCAAAAAGATAACGCCAACCAGACATAGAGGGATAAGCATTACGGTCCAACACACGGTTAGGCATCCGGAGACGAAGGTAGCGATGGCGGCGAGTGCCGTAGCTTTCAGAAGCCACCGTTTTAGTATGTACATAAGCTGTTTATATCTAAACTGCACGTATACACGAAACATGGCAATGGCTCCTGTCGGGTTAAGTAATCAGCCTTGGTCCGGAAGGTGTTTGCGCAACTTTTCGAGCAACCCGCTCAGCGTCTTCTTTTCAGAGTCATTCAATGCGCCCATGACCTCATCCACCGCATGATGATATTCCTCCGCCACGGCCATGAAAATGCGCTCTCCCCGTTTGGTCATCTTGATGAGGTTATACCGACGGTCACCGGGCGTAGCGACGCGGGTCACCAGATTTGCCTTTTCCATGCGATCGACCAGTGATGTAATATTGGCACGATTGACCAACATCATCCGGCTTAATTCCACCTGGGTAAGTCCACCTTCTTCCCCACACTGGCTTTTCAACAGCATGAGAACGTTGAACTGTACGTCTGTAAGTTCCCTTGTACGGAAAAACTCGTCCGCCTTTTTCTTCAGAATTGATGCCGTGTAATAGATGCCGAGCAGCACTTCGTGCTCCCGGTGTTTGAAGGACTCGCGCAGTCCCAGTTCTTCTTTGAGCGGCATATATCTTCCTATCCGTTCACATATTAACTATACGGACAACAATGCCACTCTGTCAAGGGCGGCCCCAAAAATGCTTCAGAAGTTGATTCGGAGAGTCGTCGCGAATACAGTGAGCGGACAAATAACCCCAAAGAGGAACTATGCGAGAGCTTTCAAGCGGTGATCGGAAATACTTGCGCAGTCTTGCACACCATTTGGAGCCCATTGTTTTCATTGGCAAAAACGGGATAACCGACCAATTGGTGGAATCGGCAGACAAGGCGTTGGCCGCCCACGAATTGATCAAGATCCGGTTTGTGGACCACAAGGATGAGAAACGAGCGCTTGTGGACGAATTAGCGACCCGGACACACAGTGCAGTAGCGGGTATCATTGGGCACGTGGCCATGCTTTATCGCGAGCACGCGGAGCAAGAAAAGCGTCGAATCCGGTTTACTGAAGAATAGACTTGCTCGCTACTGCCCCGAATTCGCCAAAGCGGATTTTATATTGTCCAAGTATTCTTCGATTAGCGACGAGAATTCACGCTCGAGCAGACCGGACACCAAGTATTTGACCATGCCGGGGAGCGGCATTGACAATTCGCCGGATGTGGAAAAACTGCATTGCGTTCCACCGTCCTTGGCGGCTTTCAGCAACCATTTTCCCTTAATCCGCGCATTGCCCACGCCTTCGATCGGCGTCCAAGCAACTGTCCAGTCTTTCTTGCTCGCTGCATACTGACAAGCGTAGATGGTTTGAATAGAGAACCGCTCTAGACCGATTTTCTCCATTTCCCACCGATATGCGTTTCCGCCCAGGTCGATGAGCTTTTCCCGCTTTGGAAAGTGGCCCGCGGACTTTGGCACGTCAGACACCAATTCATATACTTTTTTGATGGGTGCCTTCGTCTTGAATCGCTTCGACGCTTGCACATCGACCGTGAACGCCATTGCGCTTCCTCCTCACCGGTTGTGGGCTTCCGCAATTACCCCCTCGTACCAGTCGATTTCGATTCTTTCTATGACAGCGACGATTTGGCTGGCTTCGCCCGGTTTCAACATTTCGTAGAGTTGCTGGCTGGCATGAAGCAATGTTCGACCCAGTTCAAAGCCTTGTATGTCACGATCCGAGAATTTGTCCGGCCTGCCCCGCATAGTAGTCATCGCTTGTTCCATGACGCGGACTCCAGTTCGCAACAGTTTGACGTTGTTCATGGAATCAAAAAGCTTGATAACGTCGGTCCGGAAACGAATGACTTCCTTTTTGGGTAGTAACGCCACGAGTGCCCGGCAGACGGCTCGTTCCTTCAAATCGATTGGAGCATGGCTCGACCTCAAGGCGAGTTTGACCAATTCACTCTCAAATCGGCGAGTTTCCTTCAGGGCCTCCAACGTGGTAACTGTCATGGAGGCGGCGGCAGGCAGGCTTGTGCCAAGTGCGATCAGGGTCTTCAGAGCGGTGCCCAGTAGGGGCATAACTTGTTTTGGGGTCCGCAGAATCTCGGCAACGTGGTCGCAGGCGGCATCCAGCTTTTCCCGCTCTTTCGCGGGCGGATAAATATGGTTTAGGAAGAACGTCCTCAACGCTTTCAGCACAGCTTCGTCAAAGGCGGTTCGGTCGACAAACCGGCGGACATTTCGTGTGGTATAGCGATGTTGTAGCTCAACGCGGTAGGCGTCGATAACTGCATGCCGCATGGCGACGTCGATCACGGTCATGACCAGGCTCCGAAGGTCTCGTGGACCTCCCATAAGAAAGAGGGCCATAGTGCACCGCCGGCTAATTGCAGCATTTTCTGTACCCATTTTGAGTAAATGGCATTCCTGTAAATCTGCGGAGGAGCATCAATTTGCCCGGCGGAAAGACCGTAATTTCACAAGAAAGGTGCAGTCGACGCGCACTCCTGTCCTGCGCATTCCCGTTCAGTGCAACGCCACGATACGTTCCTTTCGCCCAACCGAATGGAGACTCGCCTACTCAATTGGTTCCTGCTAAAGACTTTATGCTGAGCGCACAACTTACGGTTGCTTGGCACAAGGTGTGCTACGGTTGGACGGGTTAGTATGTTTGTCGATGTCGAGACTTAGTTTTGGCGTCCGGATTCGAGGGGTAACGGCACCAGCCAATTTTAGGGGGATCCCATGCGGCACCGCTCCATCCTGCTGACGGGCGCAACGGGCATTATGGGAAGTTGGGTCCTGGCTGAAAGCCTGGACCGCGGACTCAAACCGGTCGTCCTAATGCGTGACGCGGACCCTGGCACGGCTAGAAGGCGCTTGACGGCCGTCATGTCTATTACGGGTCGGGGACACCTTACGTCACGAATCCGCATTGTGCATGGCGATGCATGCCTGCCCAACCTTGGCATCTCCTCCCGGCAACGAGATGAACTTCGGCGAACGTTGACTGCCTTGATTCATTGTGCCGCGTGTACGAGTTTCGATAGCTCGATGGATGAGGTGATTTGGGATACCAATGTTTGGGGTGTGGCTAACGTCATTGACTTTCTGGAAGGAACGGGAATCCCGCTCTACCACGTCAGCACGGCGTATGTTGCAGGCACTCGAGTAGGTATTGTGCGCGAGAGCGATCTCGATCATGGGCAGATCTTCAAGAACACCTATGAAAAGAGCAAACTCACGGCGGAGCGCATGGTACGAGACGCGATCGCGAGTGGCCGAGTGCAGGGATCGATATTCCGGCCTTCTATCATTACAGGCGCAACCGGGGATGGTTCCATCTGCCAGTTCCTGAACTTTTACGGTTTTATGCGTTTGGTAGCCCTGTTGGCCGAACGCCGAATTCCGTGTGACAGGCCCATTCGCGTTGAAGCGAATCCTCATTCAACTCAGAACTTGGTGCCCGTGGACTGGGTAGCGAGGGCGATGTGGACCATCATTGACCGCGACGGGCCTTCAGGCAGGACGTTTCATCTCACGAATCCCAATCCGTTGACGCACCGGCACATGATGGGGTGGGCGAATGGATACTGTGCCCGTCGGGGATCGCCAGGGCGGCTTGCGGATGTCCCCCGTTTGAATGGCGATGCGACTCCGGTAGAACGTCGCACCTTGAAATCAATGCTGCCCCTGCGACCGTATATGTTTGCGGAAGCGGTCTTTGACCGCTCCAATACTGACTTTGTGCTTGACGATTCCGAGCCATTTCCATGCACGGATCCTGCCTACCTTGATTGCATAATGTCGCACGCCGTTGCCAGAAAATGGCAGTCCGTCATGGATCAGAAGGCCGCAAATTCAAAGAAGTTGAGCGTAACCGCATAGAATACGACGAAATTGGAATTGGACAGCAAGATTGAACGGCCAGCGAGACATGGGATGAGCTATCGATCGGTACCTGACCATGTGCAAGGCAAAGCGGCTGTTGCACACGTTGGGTTGACAATTGGGAGTCAGTACCATGGTGGAAACAAAAAAGAAATCCGCAGCCACGAAGAAAGGAAAAAGGGGATTGCGAAACAGCCTGGCGAAAACTGGTGACGTAACCCGGGAAAAAGCGGTGAAACTTGCCCTCAATTTGGTGGAGTTTCAAAAGACCACGTTTGATACGACCATCAAAGTTGTGGGAGGCATTCAGGATCAAGCTGAGAAGTTGATTATGGAGATTCTGACCAACGGTCGCTGGATGCCGGCGGAGGGCAAGAAAGTCGCCACTGAATGGGCGAAAATGGTGAGGAGAAGCCGCAAGGACTTCAAATCCACGATGGATAAGAGCTTTGACTTGGTCACGGCGTTCATCAAACGGGTGCAAGAGGATGAGCAGCGAGTTCCCGGCAAGTCTCCCAAACCAGCGCCGCGTCCCCGAAAGATACCGCAGAAACCAGTAGCGTCGGTACAATAGAAGAATTATCTTGCCGGTACAAACGAGACACACCCGCGTGTGATTCGAGTGGATGGAGGCGATTATTGTGCATCGCATTCCATGGTGACCTATTTGCTAGTTATCGGTACGCGGTTGTAGCCCTCACCATTCGGCGAAATAGTCCGTAACGTCAGGCGATACTCCTGGATTACGTCACCGTACTCTGGGCTTGAATGAAACCCTGCCCACTCTAGCCGTATACCTCCAAACCGACAGACCATCGAATGACATGGCCCGCGCACGCGCGACCTGAGGTCACAATTGGACTCGTACACAATCGGTTACGGTGACCTTGAAGGAGGTGCTCCCGCCCCAGTACGATGCTGTTCCATCAACCAGGAGCCGCACATGCCGACCTCAATGCGTTCGTTTGTCCGCTACGATGTCTTGTCATTAGTCATTTGGATCGTATTCTTGGCATGCGCCTCCTACGGACAGGAGCAGGCGCAAGGTGAACCCGTGCAGGCATCTCATGTAAAAGTCTATTACGAGCCGGGCATGTTTGGTGGTTGGCCCGCCAACCATGGCATATGGATTTGGGGCAACGAAATCCTGGTGGGATTTAGCAAAGGTCACTATCTGAACCTGGGAGATCGTCATCACATCGACCGCGACAAACCAGAACGGCACATGCTCGCCCGAAGCCTAGATGGCGGGGAGAGTTGGGCGATTGAAGATCCGAACTCCAAGGGCATGCTGATGCCTGAAGGCGATTCATTGCATGGCACGGAGATTCCAGGAGTCGCCATTCCACCGCTGGAAGAATGCCCGGGAGGAATTGACTTTACTCATCCGGATTTTGCCTTTACCACGCGCATGAACAGCGTTCATGCGGGGGTGTCTCGGTTTTACTACTCCTATGATCGAGGCCATGTTTGGCAAGGCCCATTTCGTCTCCCCAACTTTGATTTGCAGGGCACCGCGGCTCGTACCGACTATATTGTGGATGGACCCGGCATTTGCACCGTCTTTTCGACCGCGGCCAAAAGCAATGGCCGGGAGGGCCGGCCTTTCTGCATGCGCACAACCGATGGCGGGAAATCGTGGGAATTTCTCTCGTTCATCGGGCCTGAGATTGACGAATTCTCCATTATGCCCTCAAGCGTTCGGTTGTCCGAAACTGAATTGGTGAGTGTCGTGCGCGTGCGCACGCCTGATCGCCGCTTTAATTCGACCTATCACTCCGCCGATAACGGCAAGACATGGACGTACTCTAACGACCCAATGGAAACACTGGGCGAAGGAAACCCTCCCAGCTTAATCAAACTGAAAGATGGCCGCCTCTGTCTGACCTATGGATACAGGGCGGAACCTTTCTCCATGTGCGCCAAGTTGAGCGACGACGGCGGTAGAACCTGGGGTAAAGAAATCGTCCTGCGCAAGGACGGCGCAAGTCGAGACATCGGCTATCCACGAAGCGTGCAACGCCCTGATGGAAAAGTGGTTGTCGTGTATTACTTCAACGATGCAACGACCGGTCCCGAACGGTATATTGGCGCCACCATTTGGGATCCATCGGTATTGAACTGACTACAACGGTGACAATTCTCGAAATGGTGCTTTATGACGAGGGCTTCATTTCAGGCAGTCCTGATCGCGTCTGGTCCGTTCTGGAAGACGTAGAGTTAATGCCGCTCTGGAATCACAAGTGTGTTGCCTGCGACGCTCGGGGGACGAAGGCATACAACGGACTCCGGTTCAGTGCCACGTTCAAGATGTCCGGACCTGCCTCAAGGGCCTCCTGCGAAGTGGTGGCGTTGGATCCGCGAATCAGAATTACTTTCCGGTATATACTTGAATCAACGCACAAAGGCCGCCACGTGGATGAGACATTTCATCTGGATGCTCTTGAAAATGGAAAGCAAGTAAGATTGCGTCATGAATTGTGCATATCGAATGCTCCCATTCCATTTTGGTTGAAATGTCTGGCATGGATCATGAGCCGCATTGGCGAAAAGAGAGGCCTTTCCTCTATTGACGGCATACGCAATTTGGTAGAGGGAGCCCCGGACTCACTACCTTCGATTCTGACTTGATGCATCGGGGCCGCCGACGTTCTACTCCACCTCTTCAAGATTCGAACCTCTACACCCCATAACTGGTCTTACTGCTACATCGAGATATTTGAACACACTTTTCTCATGCACAATACCATTGACAAGATGAATGGTTATTGATAAAGTGATTAAATCCTGGTTGTTGCAGTTGCTTCTCGTTTGGCGTCGGCTGATTGGACTCGAGTGGACGTCACCTTTCGGGCTCCAGCCTCGTTCAAACCCCATGTATTTGTACACGTTGGACACGCTTAAGGCTTGTGCCTGTATATTCGGTACCGGTTGTAAGCGCTGCGAGTGAGAACGCATTCTCTCCCATTCGCTTTCGTCTGCATCCATTGCGCGTATGTTCCGGCACGTGAAATGTTGGTAATGCACTTACGCAGTCCACATCCCGAGCCGGAGTGCGCCACAAATATGTCTTGCAGGTCGCAAGGCAAGAAAGCAAGGAGAACAGGAAATGAAACGGTTTTCGAAGCGCGTGATCTGGTGGGCGGCCGCGGTCGCCATAGTTGCCACCCTGTTTGCACCGGCCTTGGTATCGTATGCAGATGATGTGCCTGTGGAATATCCGACGCCGGGCTGGGGCGAATGCTACAACGCCTTAACGCACTGACAAGATTGGGCATGCATTGCACCGTCTTGTTTGGGTTTCAGTATTCGTGTTGATAGCAAAACCTGAATCCCGGCAATGACGGCATTTCGCCCAGCCAGCCCGTGCAACCTGTACTCCTATCCATAGGCCGGATGGATGTGAATGCTTATCCGTTCTTCATCCTCTTGGCGGCACTGGCAGGCGTTGCCACGTTAATTGGCCGTACCCGGCGGCGGGAAATCGACGTTGGCAAATTGGTTCCTGGGTTTATTATTGCAATTGTGGCCGGTTGGCTGGCTGGGCGAATTGTACATGACTTGAGTTCCGGATCGTCTCCCAGGTTTGAATGGGCACTGCTTTCTCCTTTTGCGCGAGCGCCGTATTCCATTTCCATCTTTCTCGCGTTTTCATCTGTAATTTTGTTTAGTTACGTCCTGTTCTTTGGGTCGAAATCTCTGACTTACCTTGATGCATTGGCGCCGTCAATCTTTATTTCGATTGCCGTGGCGAAATTTGCATGTCTGTCGTCTGGATGTTGCGCGGGGATCGAATGTAGGCCGGCGGTTGGCATCACGTACCCGTTTGGCAGCATCGTTTACAACCGTCAGTACGCGTTGGGAATGCTCGATCCTCCAGATCCGCTTCTGCTCTCGCTGGAAGACGGGAAACGCATTCCAATTTGTCATGTCGCTTTGCTTGCAATGGACGACTCCCGCCTGCCGCTCGCATTAAAACGCCATCTCGTCACGCACGGCATGACACGTGAAGAGGCACTGCTGATGGCTCAAAAGAACCGAACGATGCCGGTGTTTCCCTTGCCAATTGCCTACACGACCGCGGGGCTGGTACTCTGGGTGACGGTTGAGATCTTCTACCGATGCATTCGAGCACCGGGTGCCACTTTCGCACTGACTTTTGTCTTATATGGATTGATGCGAGTTGTCCTTGACGCAGCCCCCCTTGTCGAAGCCAATCGTGCATTCGGTTTGTCTACATCTCAGTGGATTGGTGTTGGTTCCTTAATCGTAG
The DNA here is from genome assembly GCA_045863295.1 of Candidatus Hydrogenedentota bacterium. Lineage (GTDB taxonomy): Bacteria > Hydrogenedentota > Hydrogenedentia > Hydrogenedentales > SLHB01 > BTWA01. Next base: position 76,608 of record BTWA01000012.1, on the reverse strand, counting down.
GAGGACTTGTGGGGACCGCCATTTGGTTCAAACGCAATCGTCCTCAAATGGGGGACCCTCGCGAACCCGGACAGGTCTAACCTGCACGTTTTTGAGGTGTCTTGATTTGTTCTAAGTAACCCATCACTGTTTGAAGGTTTAGCTTATATGTGATACGATTCGATGTTTGTGTTTGGGCAATTCTGAAACGAGCTTATTAATCGTTGGGCGCTTCCCAAATAGAGGGTTTCCCATGGCCGTTTCAAGTATTGGCGTCACTTCGCCCCGTCCAATTGTCAGTCGGGAATCGAACTTCGTTTACTCCTCCGAATTGCCCTGTGGGGAAGGAATTGACTGTGTCAGATATTCAGGAGTTTTTTGACCTATCCGGCAAGGTAGCCGTAATAACCGGTGGTGGCGGCGAGTTGGGTAGCGCGATCGCCTGCGGCATGGCCCGCGCTGGTGCACAATGTGCTGTGACCAACATTACCTTGGACAAGGCTGCGATGATTTCGCGACAGCTGGCGGAAACCTGCGGCCACGCCAAAGGGTATGCGTTGGATATGATGCAAGATGGTGCCGTGGAAGCGTTTTGCGATGACGTATACTTGGAATTTGGCAAAGTTGATATTCTTGTGAATTGCGTGGGAGGCAATATGAAAGAGGCCACGGTCACGGCCGATATGCCTTTCTTCGACCTTTCCCTCGACGCCATCCGCAAAGTCATGGATTTAAACTTTTTGAATTCAGTAGTCAAGCCATGCCAAATCTTCGGCAAACGCATGAAAGACAATCCGGAAGGCGGGTCCATCATTAATATTTCGTCCATGGCGGCGACTCGGCCTTTAACCCGCATAGTGGGTTATGCGGCAGCGAAGGCCGCGGTTAACAATTTTACACAATGGCTTGCTGTACATCTGGCGCAAGAATACTCTCCAAATTTGCGCGTGAATGCGATTGCACCCGGATTCTTTCTGACGCCACAAAACCAGTTTCTGTTGACTAATGACCGCACCGGCGGCTTAACCGAGCGGGGCAGGCAGATCATAGACCACACTCCGGCGGGTGCATTTGGCGTGTCCGGCGATCTTACGGGAGTCGCGATATGGCTCGCTTCCAATTCTGCGCGTTTCGTAACGGGAACGGTCATTCCAGTTGACGGTGGTTTTTCGGCCTATTCCGGCGTGTGACGCCGTTGTTCAAGGAGGAGTCTCAGCCATGTCCGACCCTACGTCCATACTAAAAAACCATCAGCCATCCCATGAGTTTTTGATCGCAATCGACTCCGACGGTTGTGCTTTCGATACGATGGAAGTAAAGCACAAGGAGTGCTTCATACCGCAAATCATCAAGCATTGGGACCTGCAACCCATCTCGAAATTCGCGCGGGCTGCGGCCGAGTTTGTTAATCTTTATTCGCAATGGCGGGGCATCAACCGATTTCCTGCGCTTACCATGACCTTTGATTTGTTGAAGGAGTGGGACAAGGTGCGGGACCGCAAGTTTGTCGTACCGGAGGCACCCAATGTGCGGCAGTGGATTGCCACGGAATCCAAGTTGGGCAACCCTGTACTTGAAGCGTACTGCAAGACACACGATCAGGAAGATATGCATCGTGCGCTGGCTTGGAGTAAAGAAGTGAATAAGGTCGTCTCAGAAATCGTAAAGGACGGACTCCCTCCTTTTCCCTATGTGCGCGAATCGCTTGAAAAAGCCCGATCAAATGCCGATATGCTTGTTTGCTCGCAAACCCCCACGGAGGCACTCCAACGGGAATGGGACGAACAGGGTATCGCAGAATTTGTTTTCGCGATTGCGGGCCAGGAACTCGGCAAGAAGTCCGAACACATTCACTTAGCCTCTGCAGGACGGTACAAAAAGTCGAATATGCTCATGATTGGGGATGCACCAGGCGATCACAAGGCTGCCGTGGACAATGGGGCACACTTCTTTCCCATCATTCCCGGTCGGGAAGACGAAAGTTGGAAACGGCTATTCCAGGAAGGACTCGACAAATTCTTTGGCGGCACCTTTGGCGGCGCCTACCAAGACGCTCTTGTCAAAGAATTCAATTTGGAACTTCCTTCGACGCCGCCGTGGAAATAGTGGTCCAAGTGCATACACGGACATAAGTGACAATGGCCACGCTCAACATAGTCGCTGATGAAAACATCCCGTATGTGAAGGATGCCTTCTCCCAATTCGGCGACGTGACAACACTTTCTGGCCGGGGCATGTCTTCCGCGTCCATACAGCACGCGGATATCTTGCTTGTTCGCTCGGTAACCCAGGTCAATGCGGCTCTTCTGGCGGGGTCCCGTGTCCGATTTGTGGGCACGGCCACCATCGGTGAAGATCATATCGATAAAGAGTATCTGGCCAAGGAAGGCATCCGCTTCGACAGCGCCCCCGGCTCCAATGCGGACAGCGTGGCTGACTACCTGACCGCCGCCTTGCTGGAATTGGGCGCCCACTTTGGCATTGACCTTCCTCGCCAGCGCATAGGTATCATCGGCGTGGGAAATGTGGGTTCCCGGGTCGCCATCCGTTGCGAAGCCCTCGGCATGGAGTGTGTGCTCAACGACCCTCCACTGGCCCGTTTGACGGGCGATCCCTTGTACAGGTCGATCGAGGAAATCTATGAGTGTGACATCGTCACCATTCACGTGCCGCTTACGTATGACGGACCCGATGCCACTTTCCGGCTGGCCGAGCGGCGTTTTTTCGAGCAACTGAAACCCAGGGCCATATTCATCAACACGGCCCGTGGTCCCGTGATGGACGAACAGTGTGTCCTGGAGGGGTTGGAATCAGGCGAACTTCTTGCCGCCATCCTGGACGTCTGGAATGCAGAACCGGACGTAGACATGCGTCTTCTCAGGAAAGTCTTTATTGGCACGCCGCACATCGCCGGGTATTCGTTCGACGGCAAGGTAAACGGCACGCGAATGTTGCACTCGGCCGTTGCACGATTCCTGGGCAAGAAGTCAGATTGGGATCCAACACCTCTGCTTCCCCAGCCTGAATGTGGATTCGTGGATGTGGAAGATACACACATTATACCTGCCGCTCGCAAAGCAGTCCAAGCCGTGTATTCTATTCGAACGGATGATCAAGCCATGCGAAGGCTGATGGCAGCAGATGCTTGTCAGCGTGCGGAGATGTTTGATCGCCTGCGCAAGGAATATCCTCGCCGCCGTGAGTTTTCGCGCACGACGGTGCGCCTGAAGCATCCAAACCCCGAAGTTACGGCCACCTTGCAGGGTCTCTCATTTCAGGTGGCCAGTCAGTGGGAAAGTGCAACCAATGGAACTAGTTAAGACGCAAGGTTTTTTGTCCGACCTCGAAATCCACGCGTTTGTGCTTGAGGCCCTGGAAAGCGAAACTCTGGACGGCAAGCGCGTGCTGTTCATAATTCCAGACAACACACGAAGCATGCCCATGCCGGCACTGTTTCGTGCAGCCTGCGAAGCCACACGGGGGCGCGCGGCAAAAACCGATTTCCTCATCGCACTTGGCACCCACCCACCGATGAATGAAAATGGCATTTTGAAGTTGTTGGGACTTTCGAAGTCCGATCGGCATTCCCAGTACGCAGATATTGACATTTACAATCACGAATGGGACAACCCGGACGCACTCGCGGAGATTGGGATCCTCACTAGCGAGAAACTGGCCGAACTATCTAGCGGCCTCATGCGAGACGAAGCACCTGTCCGGGTCAATAAGCGAATCTTCGATTACGATATTATCATTATCGCGGGACCGGTATTTCCCCATGAGGTGGTCGGGTACAGTGGCGGGAATAAGTACTTCTTCCCCGGAATAGCAGGCGCGGACATACTGAATGTATTCCACTGGCTTGGAGCACTGATTACCAACCCATTGATAAACGGTACGAAATATACCCCGGTGCGGGCAGTGGTTGACACATGCGCAGCCATGATCCACAAAGAAAAGCGGGCGTTTTGCTTCAACGTGTCCGGAAGCAGGACCCGCGCTATTTTTTACGGAACACCTGAAGATGCTTGGTCGCCTGCGGCGGATCTGGCTGCCGAAACTCACGTTATCTACAAGGACAAGCCATTTGCGAGCGTACTGGCCATGGCTCCCGAAATGTACGACGAAATCTGGGTAGCCGGAAAGTGCATGTACAAGCTGGAGCCGGTCGTTGCCGACGGAGGTGAGCTCATTATTTACGGTCCACACATCCGCGAAGTCAGCATCACACACGGCAGTCTTATCAAACGAATCGGATACCACACGCGCGACTACTTTCTCGCACAAATGGATCGCTTCAAGGACGTCCCGGGCGGAATCCTCGCACACTCAACACATGTTCGTGGCATCGGATCGTATCAGAACGGTATTGAATCGCCGCGAGTACAGGTAACGCTCGCAACGGCAATCCCGGAATCAGAGTGCCGGGCGATTAACCTTGGATTCCGCAATCCGGATTCAATAAATCCGGATGACTGGCGTGATCGAGAGGACGAAGGACTCCTCCTGGTGGAACACGCAGGCGAGGTCTTGCATAGACTACGTGAATCGGCCTCAGTGAAGTAGTCGAGTTTGGAAAACGTACGGGTACTTTCGACAAGAGAATGAAGGAAGCGCGAATGAGTAAGAACGTAATTGTGGCGCAATCGGGCGGCCCTTCCCCGGTAATCAACAGTTCGCTGCGTGGCGTCATTGAAACATGCAAAATGTTTCCAAGTACTTTTGGGACCATCTATGCCGGTTGGCACGGAATTGAAGGTGTATTGAAGGAAGAACTGCTGGATCTGTCCGCACAGACCGAAGAGGAAATCGCTTTGTTGCGATACACTCCGGCTGCCGGTTCTATAGGCACCTGCCGTTACAAACTGAAAAATGATCAGCAAGAAGACTTTGACCGCGTCATCGAGGTTATGAAGGCGCATAACGTGGGATACTTTTTCTACACCGGTGGCAACGATTCCATGGACACGTGCCACAAGGTAGCAAAAATGGCGCACGACAAAGGGCTGGATCTGGTTGCCGTGGGCGTGCCCAAGACCATTGACAACGATGTTGGCGATTCCGAATTCAAGCTCATTGACCATACTCCCGGATATGGCAGCGTTGCTCGCTACTGGATGAGTGTCGTGCAAAATGCCAACGAGGAAAACGCGGGCTCGTGTCCGGCGGACCCAGTATTGGTGCTCCAGGCGATGGGACGCAAAATTGGTTACATTCCCGCAGCTGCGCGACTGGCGGATCCTAAAAGGGATTTGCCGATCCAGATCTACCTCGCCGAGTCCGACGTGACTGCAACGGAAATGTGTGACCGGGTCAACGACCAGCTCAAGAAAGACGGGCGCTGCATCGTGGTTGTCAGTGAAGGATTTGAGGTTGGATCGGACGGCGGCGAAGTCCGCGACAGCTTCGGCCACAAAAATTACGGTTCCGCCAAAATGAGCGTACAAGCACAGGTAGTGGCTATGTTAAACGAGCGCGGACTGCCTGTGCCGGGCGCCGCCCGTGGCCAGGTCTCAGGCACCGATCAACGTGCAACCGCAGTTTACGCGTCCATTGTTGACTTGGACGAAGCGTACAAAGTTGGTCAGCAAGCGGCCCTGATCGCGCATTCCGGTGAGAATGGGTGGATGGCGACGATTCTCCGCGAACCCGGCACTATCTACAATGTACGATACGACAAAGTACCACTGGATAAAGTAGCTAATTCCGAACGGACGTTCCCGAAGGATTGGATCACCTCGAATAAGATTGACGTCTCCGACGATTTTCTTCGGTATGTAAAGCCGTTAGTAGGCGAAGACTGGGCAAGCGTTCCGGTAGTCAATGGCCGACAGCGATTCACGCAGTTTAAGCCCGTGTTCGCGAGCAAGAAACTACTTCCGTACCAACTCGAAGCTATTCGAAAGAAGAAGAAATGAATGCTGGGCTGTATTCCAGTATCGCGCTGATTGCTCTTTGTGGAGCCGTTTCGATACAGGGATGCGGCCGTGGAGAAGTCGGGTCGCAGTTCAGCATCGAACAAATCGCTCCCCAGGTTGTCAGAGCAGACAAGCCGCCGGAGATTACAATCACCGGCGCCGGGCTTGATAAGGCCGATTGGGTGGGTTTCGGATTCTCCGACGACCCGATTGACCGAAAAGAAATCGTAGCGGAGACCAGAATTAAGATTGCAGGTCCCGGGACAATTCGCGTAATCCCCCCTGCACTGCCGGGCATCACGGAGAGTACCAAGGTCTGGGTCACCGCAGGCCGGGGATTTGAGGAGAGTCCCCCTGCACTCCTCACCTATCGGCCGCCCTACGTCGTTGAAACGCACTTCCCATGGTTCGCGGGCACGGCCGCTCTCTGCGCTGTAATGCTCGCCTCGATGGCAATGGCCCGGTTGCATCGTAAACGAGTGTCTGCACTTCGGAGGCTCTCCCTGGCACGGCAACGACGAGCCAGGCTGGCCTCGGAAAGACGTGAACGCAGAGTCGACGAGTATTTGAAGGCCGAACGCCAGACGTACGACAGCGAATACCTCCCCCATAACGCCGACCAATAACCGAACAGGTGCGCTGGGTTGGAGCATGGCTTGCCTTGAATGCTATGATACGAGAATTGGGATTCATCGAAAATGGCGATGACGCGCTTCAAATCGCGTATGCCTGTCGACACAGAATCAAGTTTCTTTCCATTGAATAGCTTCGGGACATCCTAACCTACACAGCCATTCGGAATCCGGATTGGATTGGTGGGCAACAAGCAAAGGAGCGGAATCGTGTCTGCAGATATTGGCCTTATCGGCCTTGCGGTAATGGGTGAGAATTTGGTTTTGAACATGGAAAGCCACGGCTATACCGTGGCGGTCTACAATCGCACCTTGGACAAGGTCGATGCCTTTGTCAATGGACGTGGTAAGAACAAAAAGTTTATTGGCTGTCATAGCATTGAAGAGTTGTGTAGGAATCTGAATCGTCCGCGCAAGGTAATGATGCTGGTGAAAGCGGGACAAGCCGTGGACGACTTCATTGAAAAGTTGCTTCCCCACATGGAACCCGGCGACATAATCATTGACGGAGGCAATTCTCTTTACACCGACAGTATCCGCCGTACGGCCTACGTGGAAAGCCAAGGCTTGCTCTATATAGGTACCGGGGTTTCGGGCGGCGAAGAAGGTGCGTTGAAGGGACCATCGATCATGCCCGGGGGGTCACCTAAAGCCTGGGAACACGTCAAACCCATCTTTCAAAGCATTTCTGCCAAGACCAGCGAAGGAGAGGCTTGTTGCGACTGGGTGGGCGAAAACGGCGCCGGACATTTTGTCAAAATGGTTCACAATGGAATCGAGTATGGCGACATGCAAATGATCTGCGAGATCTATCAGATCATGAAAGACGGGCTCGGATTGACGAACGCGGAGATGCACAAGGTCTTTGCGGAATGGAACAAAGGCAAACTGGACTCATACCTCATTGAAATCACGCGGGACATACTCGGGTACACAGATGAAGATGGTACGTATGTGGTCGATTGCATTCTGGATGCGGCGGGTCAGAAAGGCACGGGCAAATGGACAGTCATTTCCGCGCTGGACACCGGTCAACCCTTGACACTGATTTCAGAAGCCGTATTTGCTCGTTGCCTGTCGGCTCTTAAAGAAGAACGAGTTGCCGCTGACAAGGTCCTATCCGGTACATACACGACTTTTGACGGTGATAAAAGCGCATTTCTTGCTGACCTGGAACAGGCCTTGTATGCCTCGAAGATTGTCAGTTATGCACAGGGTTATCAGCTCATGCGCGCCGCCGCGACGGAGTACAAATGGAATCTCAATTATGGCGGTATCGCCTTGATGTGGCGTGGAGGGTGCATCATACGTTCCGTGTTCCTGGGTAGAATCAAAGAAGCCTTTGATAAGAATCACGACCTCGTCAACTTGCTTATCGACCCATTTTTTGCGAAAGAGGTGCAAAACGCTCAAGCCGCTTGGCGCCGAGTAGTCACGGCCGCGGTCGGTATGGGCATTCCAGTGCCTGCTATTGGATCCGCTCTGGCATTCTTTGACGGTTATCGCACTGGAAGGCTTCCGGCAAACTTGCTTCAGGCACAGCGCGATTACTTCGGCGCCCATACCTACGAGCGGATTGACAAACCTCGCGGGCAGTTCTTTCACACAAACTGGACCGGGCGGGGCGGCAGTACATCTGCCACGACCTATACGGTATAAAAGTGAATACGCCACTCATTGATTACATGAAAGTTGGCATTGTCCATTTTATGGCATATCCGGCCTGTATGGCAGGCGAAGGCCCGGTGGTGGAGACCGTCCGGTCACTTGCCGAGGACCCGTACTTCCAGGTGCTTGAAATCACGCGAGTTACTGACCCTTCAAATCGCAGAACTATAAAGACCCTTGCCAAGGACAATGGCGTGGACCTGTACTTCGGCGCGCAGCCAATCTTACTTGGAGGCGCGCTCGACTTGAATCACCCAGAATCAACGGAACGGGCTAAAGCGCTTGAGGCCGTGAAGGCCGCAATCGATCAGGCGGCCGAATTGGAGGCCAAGGGCGTCGCCGTGTTGAGCGGCAAAGTCTATCCGGACAAGCAGGCTTCCATGGCTCGTCTGGTGGAATCGCTTACCACATTGTGCGCACATGCACATATGTACGGTTTGCCACTCGTACTGGAAGTCTTCGACCAGGTTCCCTTTGGTAAAAACTGTCTAATCGGTCCCACCGCGGACGCAGTGGCTGTTTCGGAACAGGTTCGCCAAGACTATCCTGACTTCGGCATTATGCTCGATTTGAGCCATCTACCGCTTCAGTACGAGTCGAGCGCCGACGCCATTCCAGCTGCGGGCAGTCACCTGATTCATGCACACATCGGTAATTGCGCTATGGATGATCCTGAGCATCCAGCATACGGTGACAATCATCCGCGCTTTGGCGCCCCCGGCACGAGAAACGACGTTCCTGAACTGACTGAGTATCTAAGAGCACTCATGAACGCAGGCTACTTGGTGTCCGGCTCTCCTCGCGTTGTAAGTTTTGAAGTTAAACCAATGAAGGGTGAGACCCCCGGCGAAATCATCGCGGAATCCAAGCAAAAGCTTAACGCTGCATGGTCGCAATTGTAGTCGACTTTTGTATACCCGGTGCGGCGCCGTTATGCGTTTCTGCCGGGTTTTCCTATTTGCAAGGGACTTGAAATGGAAAAGGTACGTCTCAAACAAAAAGAAGACCGAAGACTTGCGCGTGGACATCTTTGGGCCTTTCGCAATGAATTTGAACCGTTACCGCCGTTGGCAGACGGTCAAATTGTTGAAGTGCTTTCGGACACCAAGAAGTTGGTCGGAAGGGGTTTCTATCAGAGCGACGGCGGAATTGCCGTACGCTTGCTTACCCGGCACGCCGATGCCATTGATGGGCCGTTCCTGCGCAGACGCATAGAGCGAGCGAGACTTTTTCGTGAACGACTTTTTCCCGCCTCCAATGTGTACCGTTGGATATACGGCGAAAGTGACGAACTGCCCGGTTTGATAGCAGACCGCTTTGGATCGGTCGTTACGGTTCATTCACCTTGCGCGTTCTATGGTCATGTACGAGCCGAGTTGGCCAATGCGTTTATGGAGGATACCAGCGTACACTCCGTACGCATTGCAGTCGGCAAGGATATTCAGTGGTTTGGCGAAGCGGTGAATCCCGTGTCTGTTACGATCAACGATCTTCAGTTTTCCATAAATGTCGAGAGCGGACAGAAGACAGGCTTCTACTTGGATCAACGCGAGAACTGCGTCGATATTGCAGCTTACTCGGGCGGTGCGCGGGTGCTGGACGGTCATTGCTATAATGGACTCTGGAGTTGTCACGCAGCTATTGGGGGAGCTTCAAAAGTACTTGCCGTCGACTCTTCCAGGCCGGCAATCGAGACTGCCATGATGAATGCCGTGGCGAACGGGTTGGAAGGCATCATCAAATTTGAATGTGAAGACATTCAGACCGTGCTCCGCCGGGGCGAACAGTACGACGTGGTCGTATTGGATCCACCCGCGCTCGCGAAAAGCCGTGCTCATGTGGAAAAGTCACTCGGGGTTTATCAAGCACTCAATCGCGAAGCCATGAAGTCTCTGGTTTCGGGTGGAATCCTGGTGACGTCATCATGTTCGCACTTCGTAGACATGGCTGCATTCATGGAGATGATTAAACGAGCGGCGAGGGCGGCAAGGCGCGAAGTCTGGGTACTTTCCCGCAAGGGCGCCTCACGCGATCATCCGGTGTTGCTGAGTATGCCGGAAACGGACTACCTCACCTGTGTGACCTTGCGCGTATTCTGATCCAATTATTTTGTCGCGTGCATACTACGAATCGGCGGCGCCGGCGGCTTCATGAATGGAATGGCTATGGGTAGGTTCCAGATTCGAATTTGGTTCGTCCGCGAAGTGACTTGTCAACTCACGCGCTGTGCTCATATCCGTTACGTAGGCTGTGACTCCTGCATCCACGGCTTCTTTCTTCAGATTCGGCACATCTGGACCATAGATAACGATGGGAAGGTTTTTAAACTGCCTCATTCCGCGCAATGTCCGGCAAGCCTGCACTCCGCTTACCGAAGGCATAGACGCGTTGATTAATACGCCTGCCGGCGGCTGATTTCGCAATTGAAAAAACGCGTCTACCAGGTTATGCGTAATAAATGCTTCGAATCCCCGATCCCGCAGCATCACCCAGATGCGCTCGGCTTCGCGTTCGTTCGGCTCGACGAGTAACACCCGACGAATCGCATCCATTGAACCACGCTGACGCGCCAAGGTCGATGCGATGTAGAACTCAATGTCGTAAATATGGCTCTCTTCGGGATCTACAAAAAGGCAACGAACCGTTTGAGTATGCTTTCCTCGCGAAATACTTAATACGGAAGCAGGAATCCCGTCAATTATCGAACCGTCTGGCAAACGAAAAGATAGATGAAGCTGTGTATCTTTGGCGAACGGCATGGCGCAATCGATCTTACAGCCGCCACGGCTCAAGTCAATGATATTTGCTGGAACCGAGGTTGCCTCGTCGGAAAAAACCGTACATGGACACGAGAACGCCAACCGCTGATGCCGGCGTATGGGCATATTGGCAACCATGCTCGGCCATGCAACTCGAGCAAACGAAAAACAGATACCCGAGCCCAAATCCCCGATTTTTGACACGAACCGGCATGCGCATCCTTCGTCCGTCACAAATCGAATGCTGCACCCCTGTCCTGTTCGCAGGTGGTGTTCGCCAGGATCAGGCATATCCACTAGCACATAGGAACCCCGTTGCCAGCCACGAATGTAGCATTTGACTCCCAACTGTGCAGGATCGCGGGGTTCAAGATGGAAGAATGCGAGTTGTCCGACATGGAAGAACTTTTCAACAGCCTCGGGATCCATAGAGATCTACTCTGCATTCTGGACAGCGGCCGATTCGGCTTCCGCCGGCATCGCTGTGTTGATCATCGAGTCGCCTTCGGCGGCATTTTCCGGTTCCACCGGCACGGGCCCGGCCGGGGCCGCCTCCTTTAATATCGCTGCGGTCTTTTGAACCAATGCGGCGATATCCGACAGGTATCCGGTAGCACCTGCTTCTTCTGCTTTCGTTTTCGCTGTAGGATTGGAGGCGCCGTGCACCAAGAGCGGCAGCGCCTCGCATCCGTGCGACTTGCGAATTATCCTGCAAATTGCGTCGCCGGTCATGTCCGGCATATCTTGGCGGATAATCAGCAGATCGGGCAAAAGCAGCTTCAATTGGTAAAATCCGTCCACCAAATTGGAGGAGCTAGTGACCTCATATCCTAACGCTTCCAATTGATCGCGAACCGGGTTGTCGGCGGCACCAGGTCCTTCGAAGATGAGCACGCGCTGCGCGGTTGAAGTCATATTTCTCAACTGACCGAGCGCCATCGCAACGTAAAGCTCGATTTGATCGGCCACGACCTCGGACATATTAACAAACTGCATGCCCAACATCGTACCGTCCGAAACCTCGGCAAAGCTGCGTACGACCACTTCTACATCGTCAAAGGCCGTCACTTTATTGAGTGCAAAACGTAACTTGGCTGACGCCCCTTTGGCTAGCGGCGTATCCATCACCACGCCACAACCACCAGCACTCAAGTCACGCAGGATACCGGCAAAGGTCGCGCCATGTGTATCCGTTATCCAACAAGAGACGTTGACTGGAGCCCGCTCATGCTGCCGGATGGCTACAACTTCAAACGTGCTTGGCCATTCAATTCGAAAGCAAGGTTGCCGAGAACTGCCTGTATCCAGGATTTGTGTGTTGAATCCACACGCACGCCCCTTGTTGAAAAACTGAACCACACATTGTTTATCCGGGCGCAGCAGCAGCACCTTCTCTTCAACGCTTGGCCAATCCATCATGAGGAATCGATCACGTTGCCAACCTCGAACAAGCGTACGGAACCGGGAAGCTCCACCATGATGTGCGTTGGGATCAAACAACGTGGCAAGGCCGACGTACAGATACTCTTCAAGTTGCGCCGAGTTCTTTTCTGCCACGATTACCCATCCTTACGTAACTGACAATTTCACGCCAAATCGTAACAGGTGGTATACCTGTCAGGCTTCCCCCAGACGCACCTGTTAAATATAACAGGTTTGAACGCGAATGAACAGAATGTACCGTCGGATAGTATTCAAAAACCGCAATCACCCCAGTGATTGAACGGTCCCACCCGCAAACTCCGGGCAATTTTCAAGTTTTCGCCCTTACCCGCCTATTTACCGCCAGCCCATGAACCCGGGCAAGACAAAAAAGGGCTCCCGGCCTATGTGGACCGGTGCCCTGGTCTTTCGTGACTAGTCGAAAGGAAGTAGCCTATTTCGCCTTGTAGGGAGCGCCAACCCACTGCTTCTCGCGGGTCGAATTGAATACAATTTCTGGCTTGTTTGAAATGACTCCATCGACACCCCAAGTAATCAGCCGATCGATTTCTTCAAGTTCGTCCACTGTCCAAACTGCACAGGTCTTGCCTGCCTCGTGAAACGCCGCGATTCGTCCTTCAGTCACCGATTGTCGATTGATGTTGAATCCGTCCACGTCGAGCAAATAGCCCATCCGCAAATACTCTTCCCACGACCCCGGTACATCTGGATCTTCGCCGCCAAGATATTCCACTCGTATCTGCGGAGCTTCGATTGCCACGATGGCACAAATGACCGGAGAAAATGATTGAATGACAACCTGCCGCCACATGCGCCGGTTCAGAATCTCCACAATAGCCTTGCGCGTGAGTTCCAGGTTTCGAGTTCCGCTGGCTTCAATCATCGCCATGATGTCCTGCTTAAACTGAAAGTCGGCCTTTGCAATTCCTTTCGAGCGCTCCTTGATCCGCTCAATCAGCAGAGTGTCATCGTCGTCGCTCTTGATTTCGCAATAGACGCCGATTTTCCACTTTGCGAAATCGAGCGCCTGTCCCAGAGTCGGGATACGCTCTCCCTCGAACTCAGGCCCCTTCCACGTGCCCGCGTCCAGATTCTGCAAATCGTGCAACGCCAACTCGCGAACGTATCCTGTTCCATTCGTGGTACGATCTACCGTCTCATCGTGAATCACGACCACTTGGCCGTCTTCGCTGAGCCTACAGTCCAATTCAAACCAATCCGCACCCTGCTCCTTGGCCATCTTAAAAGCAGCAAGGGTATTCTCCGGCGCGTACGCACTCGAGCCTCGGTGGGCAATTACATCGGTCACGCCGTGGGGCGCACCGGGTCGCGCACGAACACAGCCAAGCACCCCGATCAACCCCAAGACCGCGACGCTGAAACCCAATACTTTCAGAACCGTCATACCCGTACGCTCCTTCCGTCGGCCCTCCCGATGGGCCCTGTCCGGCCTCTACCCGCCAAGGCCGGGCCTTGCCGATGACTATACCAATGCGTAACCCTTATCGGCAATGGGTTTGGAATTGCACTATGCTTGCCCAAGCGCCTATATCCCAAAGCGCAAACGGCCTATGCACGGAAAAGCGGCAAGGTTATAGGCAAACAGCCGCTAGCAATCCCTAACTTGCTTTGAAGCAACCAGTAGGCATGACCTCGTGAAAGAACACAATCGGACAATTCAGAGCCGGAAGGATTTCGCATGAATATTCCCGTATTTCAAGTGGATGCGTTCTCTGACAAAATCTTTGGCGGCAACCCCGCAGCCGTCTGTCCCCTGCCAAATTGGTTGGACGACGACCTACTTCAATCCATCGCTGCGGAAAACAACTTGTCCGAGACCGCCTTTTTTGTGCAGGAGGGAGACGTATTCAGACTGCGTTGGTTCACTCCCACGACTGAAGTCGACCTATGCGGTCATGCCACATTGGCAACAGCTCATATCCTGTTCAACTGCCTAGACTATTCAGGGGATCGGGTGGAATTTGAGACCCTTTCCGGGCAATTGTCGGTAACGCGCGAGGGTAATTTACTTGCGATGGACTTTCCGGCACGTCCCGGTAAACCAGTACCGACTGATGCGAACCTGGCAGACGCAATTGGTGCAAAGGTGCTGGAATCTCTTGTCGCCCGAGATACCGTTTTGGTGCTGGAATCTGAAGCTGCTGTGCGCACGGTCGAACCGGACATGACCAAGATCGCGGCATTTGACACGTTTGCCTTTACCATCTGTGCGCCAGGCGAATCATGCGATTTTGTCTGCCGCTTCTTTGCCCCACGTCAAGGTATCCCGGAGGACCCCGTTACCGGTTCGGCCTTTTGCACATTGGCCCCGTATTGGGCCGCACGCCTTGGAAAGTCGCGGCTGAACGCCCGCCAAGTGTCGCACAGGGGAGGCGCCGTTGCCTGCGAAGACAAGGGTGATCGTGTATCCGTAGCTGGCACAGCCGCTTTGTTTCTCACCGGAGAAATTCACCTTTAACGGAGTATCGTGAACTGTTCCCTATTGAAGTTGCGCTTCCTGACAAGTATTTGCGGGTAAATACCGCTGGAACAACCTGTGCACCAGGCCGGATTCGAGCCAGCGATCAAGTGTATGCTATGCTTGTATCCGCAGATTGGTGACCCAAACGGAATAGCAAGTCCGCAGTCTGTTGTTTTTCACATAGCAAACCTTTGGTGTTCATTCGTCTACAGGGAAAACTATGAAAATCATATTGGCGAGGCCGCGTGGGTTTTGCGCGGGAGTGGAACGGGCTATTAAATGCGTCGAACAGGCTCTGGAACGCTATGGCGCACCCGTATACGTACTCAACGACATAGTGCATAACGCCCATGTAGTCAATGACTTGCGAGCCAAGGGGGCTGTTTTCGTCAAGAACTTGGATGACGTTCCCGAAGGTTCTCACCTCCTTTTTAGCGCACACGGCGTAAGCCCGGAACGGTATGCTGAAGCCGAACGGTATAAGATGGAAGTTATCGACGCCACTTGCCCGCTGGTCGAGAAAGTACACAACGAAGCACGCCGGTTCGCAGCACGGGACTTTACGATTATCCTTGTTGGTGAAGAAGGCCACGACGAGACGGTGGGGACCATGGGCTGGGCACCTACCCACATTAAGCGGGTATTGACCCTGCAGGACGTGGAAGACCTCGAAATCGAGAATCCCGACCAAGTTTCGTATATTACCCAAACCACGCTCAGTGTCGAAGATTGCGAGATTGTCCTGGATGCCCTCAAGCAGAAATTCCCAAATATTCAAGCCCCCCCTACCTCAGATATCTGCTATGCGACGACAAATCGACAAGCTGCCGTGCGGGCATTGTCGTCAGACGTGGATCTCGTGCTTGTGGTCGGTGACGTAACCAGTGCTAATTCAAACCGGTTGGTTGATATCTGCGCGACAACCGGCAAGCCCGCACGGCTCATCGGTGATTCCAGCATGATTGACGAACGCTGGCTGGAAGGCATTGGCGCTATTTTGTTAACAGCAGGCGCTTCCGCCCCGGAATCGCTGGTACAGGGTGTGATCGAATATTTCCGAGCGCGGGGACCTGTGGAGGTTGAGGAAAGCGAGATTGTGACCGAGAGTGTTCACTTTAAGCTACCCCGAGAACTCAGCAAAACGGCATCCTAAGCCAACCGCGACTGGAGTTACGGAGTCTTCCCTTCGGCCTTCTTCCACCAACGCTGCATGTATTTGTAGAGTATCTCGAAACTGTATATTGCGCCACCGATCAGAAATCGCATTTCCTCTTCTTGTGCTGTCCGGCGCGGTATTTTGTTCAGAGTCACGTACGCTTCGGAAATGACGGTCATGTCATCCAGCGTCAGCGCGTAGAAATTGTCGACCCGCAGCTTTTCCAAGGCAAGGCGCAACTTCTCTTGTTTTCGCCTCTCGCCTGGTGTCAACAACTTAGGCGCATTCTCTTCCCCCAGCTTGCGCCTTGCGCGGGCCGCCCGTAATTCGTAGTCCTGAAGGGCGCTTAACTCTTCGTCACTGACATTGACCAGTTCGGACGGCGGCATCTCCAGTAGGCGTTTGACGTCGTCTTCCGGCTCGAGCAATTGATGCAGGTCATCTAGAACTTTGTTGAGATCGTCCTCCGCATCTTCGAGATCAGACTCAGCAGCCGCGGACGGTGCCTGAGGGGACTCCTCGGCCGGCAGTTCTGCTATCTTCTTTCTTTTCTCGCTAATCTCGGCTTCGCAATGGGCGATTACTGCCTTTGCCTTTGCCATGTCCCGCTCGAGGTTCTCAATGACGCCATTCCATCGGTCACGTTGCGTGGGGTCAGCCTTCTTTCGTGCGTCGGCACGATCGAGCTTTTCTCGCACATCCGCCAATCGCGCCTGTGCATCGGCACACTCCTTTTCCAAATCCAGCACGCGCTTTTCGAGAAATGCCTTGTTGCTCATCGACCTGTATCCAGCCTTGTCCCTACGGAATCTGAACTATACCACAGGGTTGCGCAAACCCGCCATGTGTTGACAGTTGAAACGCAATTGGACCTTTACACAGCCGCTTCTTGGCTGTGGTGAACGTATTTTGAGGCATATTTGCACCCCCACCTTACTACATGCCAGCCCAGATTAGACTTACAGCGGCATGCATTTGTGTCCGCCTGCAAAGCTGGATAGAATTACGCTGTTCGTGGATGAGAAGGAGAAATGTCCGTTGCAGCAGGGCTACATCGTATGCGAAGGCGACGAAAATCGCCGAATCGCAGTGGGACAAACACTGACTCTTGGCCGATCCATAGACTGCGGGCTCGTGATTGACGACGGTGCAGCCTCTCGCCATCACCTCGAAATTGTCCATACCGGCAACCGATTTAAATGGAAAGACCTGGGTAGCACCAATGGGACGATTGTCAATGGACATCCCATGGTGGAGGGCCAGCTTTCCCACGGCGACCGTATCCGTATTGGCGAGACCATACTACGTTTCGAGGTGATCGAAGTTGAAAAGACGGTCAAATTGGACGAACCCGACGACTCGACCATTTTCAAGGAAAAGCTCGTTGGCTGGCAGAGAGAAGGCGAAGCCGCCGAAGGCGAAGCCAAGTCCGAGTCGCTGCTGAGGGCAATTTTTGCAGTAATGAACGAGATTGCGTCTACGTACGAGCCCTGTCCCTTAGTGGATCGCATTCTTGAAACGACACTGCGCGCAATCGACGCGCAACGGGGTACGATCCTGTTTGCGGGTACAAGTCCGACGGATATCGAACCTTGTCCATCTTGCGGGAAGTTCCATGTGATAGAAAATGGGCGTCTTACCCATGTCGAAAAGCGGGACATCCGCATTAGCCGGACCGTGGCCAACAATGTGCTTAGCAAGGGCGAAAGTCTGCTTTTTCAGGATACGGACAACGCAAGTGAGTTGAACGAAGCCCAGAGCATCATGTCGCTCAAATTGCGTTCAATTATTTGCGCGCCATTGCGTGGCAAGTATGGCATTCTTGGCATCCTGTACGTTGACTCGGATCGACCCGGCCTACAGTACACACACGAGGATATGTTACTCAGTACGGCCGTGGGCAACAGCGCCGGACTTGCGCTCGAAAATGCGACCATGCACCAAAAAATTGTGGACAAAGAACGCACGGACCAAGAAATTCAGCACGCATGGACCATCCAGGAAGGTTTCCTGGTTAAAGACTGGCCGGAGAACGAGGCGCGGTATGCCGTATATGGCGAGACTCGTCCCGCCAAGATTATCGGTGGAGATTTTTACGATTTTATTGTGCCGTCGGGAAACAAGGTAGGACTCCTGATTGGCGATGTGAGTGGCAAGGGGATTCCAGCGGCGTTGACCATGGCCCAACTGCTGGCGGAATTCCGCATTCACGCGCCGAATCTTGAATCGCCCGCCGCTGTTTTGAAAGCGTTGAATGACATCCAATGTGTGCGCAGCCAGGCCGGGATGTTTTGTACCTTGTGCTATGTCTTGCTGGACTTGGACACGGGCAAGGCTATCTGTGCTAATGCGGGCCATCATCCGCCATTGATGCTGGCGGAAAAAGGGGTGCGGGTCTTCCCAGATCCATCAGGACCGCCTGTAGGCATACTTGAGAACGCAACCTGGTCCGATGTGCACATACAAGTCAAAAAGAGCGAGACTATTCTCCTGTACACTGACGGCATAGTGGAGGCCAGACGGTATACCGGTGAGGGCCAGACTAAGGTCCTGGATGAGTTTGGCATGAAGCGCCTGAGCTTGGAGGCCAAGGAGTTGGTGTCGGCATTGCCGCGACGAATAGTGGATCAGATTAATGAAGCGGTGCGTGTACATTGTCATAACACGGCTCCGCAAGACGATTGCACAATGATTGCGCTGAAGTATTACGGAACCGGGGCGTAACCGGGTGGTTTACGGTTATGCCTATCGAGCCAGCCGAGGGTAGGCATGGAAGACTCGATGGATATTAAACTGACGGTGCGATCGAGCCCGAACTTGCTCTGCTCTATCCGCGGACTGGTCAGGTCCTACCTGAGCAATTTCGGAATCGATTCGGATCGCGTGGATGACGCAGTTCTTGCCGTCGACGAGGCTTGTGCCAATGCCATACGGCATTCGTACGAAGGCAAGGCCGATCAGGAGTACGAATTGACATTCAGCTCCAACGGGGAGTTTGTCGATATCGCACTGAAGGATGAGGGCATTCCCGCACCGCTGGATCGAATTGAGCGACGCGAGTTGACCACCCCGTCCCGAGACACGTTGAAGCCGGGCGGTCTCGGTGTTCAACTTATGTATTATGTATTCGACGAGGTGCGATTTGTACCCGGCGAGGCGCATGGCAATACCGTAATCATGCGTTTGAGAAGGCGCGCGTTGTAGTTCACATATTGTGATTTGCCTGGCTGTGTTGGCATACGGTGGCTGAAACGGACAACGATAGTAACGAATAGAGGATTCGGCTGAACATGGCGATGAACCTAAGCAAGACCGACAAAGATGGCGTACGGACCGTCTGCGTGCAGGGCGAAGTGGATTTGAACACTTCCCCTCAACTTCGCACGGCCATAACGAAAGAGGTTCCAAAAGATACCCAGACCGTGGCCGTCGATCTCAGCGGCGTTTCGTACATGGACAGTTCGGGCGTGGCAACCCTGGTGGAAGGTCTCCGCACTGCGAATGATCGCAATGCGGCCTTTACGCTCGTAACGCCTTCAGCCTCGGTCATGAAGGTGCTGCATCTCTCTCGCCTGGACACGGTGTTTGACATAGAGAACGTAGGCTAATCCTGTGCCAGACGAGTTTCCACTATGAGTGCATTGACAAATATCGCCGGTTCCACGGGCCGAATCTCTTTAAACGGCCTGTATGCGTTTTGTTGCGTCTGTGTCCTGATGCTGGACACCATGAACTGGTTGTTCATTCAGCCCTTTCGTGGCAAGGGTCTGCGGCTGCGAAGTGCCGTGGAGCATTTTGTGGAGTTTGGCGTTAATTCGCTCCCGGTGGTTTCGCTGATCTGCTTTCTAATCGGTGCGATCATGGCTATGCAATCCTACCAGCAACTGGACCGGTTTGGCGCCACTCACCTGATTGCCAGTCTGGTCGGAGTTGCCGGAGTGCGGGAACTGGCTCCACTCATGACGGCGATTCTGTTGACTGGCCGAAGCGGTTCCGCAATTACGGCCGAAATTGGCACAATGAAGGTCTCCGAGGAAATTGACGCGTTAGTTGTA
This sequence comes from Candidatus Hydrogenedentota bacterium, assembly GCA_045863295.1. Classification (GTDB taxonomy): domain Bacteria; phylum Hydrogenedentota; class Hydrogenedentia; order Hydrogenedentales; family SLHB01; genus BTWA01. The sequence goes on along the minus strand of BTWA01000012.1, from coordinate 56,516 downwards.
ATGGGATTGAATCCAACCAAGTACTTGGTCGTACCGAAGTTTATAGCTATGGTACTGGCAATTCCCTGTTTGACCATCCTTGGAATGTTCATCATGATCCTTGGGGGATTCTGCTTGTCTGCCGGCGTATTGGGGGTCGATGCACTGCAGTACCTTGAGACCACCGCCGATGCCATTCGCATGAAGGATTTCACCACCGGCATGACTAAAAGCGTTTTCTTTGCGTTGACCATCTGCTGGGTAGGGGTTTACCGAGGTTTTCAGGTCGAAGGAGGCGCGGAAGGTGTGGGCCGCATGACAACTTCCTCGGTGGTTACCTCTATCTTCTTAATTATTGTCGTTGACCTCGTGTTTACCGCATTGTTCTTCTTTTAGAGAATGGGACTTGTGATGGATAAGGAAGACAATCTAATCGAAGTTAAAGACCTTGTCGTGCGTTACGGCGCACGCACGGTTATCGATGGGTTGACATTCAATATACGTCGGGGCGAGACGTTTGTGATTCTGGGCGGCAGCGGTTGCGGCAAGAGTACCTTGTTACGGAATCTGGTCGGCTTGATGCGCCCTACGTCGGGTTCCATCATGTTCGATGGGCAGGATTTCACCGCTATGACGGACGAGGAACGCCTGAACGCGCGTAAGCGCATGGGCATGTGTTTTCAAGGATCTGCCTTGTTCAATTCACTTTCCATTGCGGACAATGTGGCCATGCCGCTTCGGGAGCATACGCGTCTGGAAGAGTCCACCATTGAAATCATGACCAAGATAAAGCTTGAGTTGGTTGGACTGGGCGGATTTGGCGATTATCTCCCTTCAGAAATCAGTGGTGGAATGAAGAAACGAGCCGGGCTCGCCCGCGCCATGGCCATGGATCCGCAAGTCATTTTTTACGACGAGCCAAGCGCGGGATTGGACCCGATAGTCGCGGCGGGACTCGATCAGCTCATCCGAAAAATGCAGAGTACGTTTAATCTGACGAGCGTGGTCGTAACACACGAAATGGCAAGTGTGGAATTGATTGCCGACAGTGTGCTGATGCTTAAGGCGGGCAAGTCCGTAGGATACGGAAGCTTGGAACAGATCAAGCAAACCAACGATCCCTTCGTGAAACAGTTCTTCTTGCGCCAACCAGAGGAAGAAGACGCGGATCGCTCGGATTTCATTCAATCGCTAACTGAAACCGGCTGAATTGCCAAAACTCACATTCAACAAGAAGCGATATGCCAACTAAAAAACATAATTTCACTGTCGTGGAAATCAAAGCGGGCGTCATGGTCCTAATTGCGGGGATCGTGTTTTTCGTTTTTTTAGCGGCCGCTCTGAATTGGCGACCGGCACAGGATCAGAGAACGTATGTGATGTATGCGTCAGATACAGGTGGCCTGAACCGCGGGGCTGACGTACGCTATGGCGGCGTATTGTCGGGCCGAGTCAGCAAAATTGAAGTAGGATTCGATCCTGCCCAACCCTCCAAGATCCGGTTGACCGCCAAGATTGATGCCAATGTTCCGCTTAATGCAAAGTCAGAGGCTTTTATCGGTCAAACAACCCTTACCTCACCCAAGCATTTGGAGATTACGACCGGTTCGGACGATGCACCCCTGCTTGCGGAAGGCGATACAATTGCGTTCCGCGGTGGCGAGGGCGGCATCTTTGGAGCCATTGCGAGCGTTGGTAATGAAATTGTCGGGGCAATGGACACGGTCAACGATTTGCTTGAGGAAATGAAAATGACCGTGGAGGATGTGCGCCTCGTGTTGGGCGTGGCCGCACCAGAAGACCGGTCCGGCGAAGCGGAGGATTTGAAGAGTACACTGGCCACGCTTTTTGAGAGTCTGGAAGCCACCATGGATTCAGGCAAACGAGCCGTGGACGATACTCGTCAGGTTATTGACGAAAACCGCCAGACCATCAGAGATCTCTTGCAGCGCGTCGAGAGAACAGGTAAGTCGGCGGAATCGGTGGCAACGCAAATTGATTCACTGTTGACCCAGGAAAAGGAAAACATCAGTTCAATTGTAGGAAACGTCGATCAAATATTGATTGACGTAAAATCGGTGACGGAAGACTTGGATGGGTTGGTGGCAGGTATCGAAGGCGTCATCGTACAAGTGGATACAGCGGCCACGACTGCGGGAGGCATGATCAAGGCGAACAGCCCGCTCGTAGATGATTTGTTGATTGAGCTTCGCGAGACGGCGCGCAATCTGAAGGAATTTTCCCGCAAGTTGAAGGACGATCCCAATGCCGCCATTTGGGGATCGACACCTCAGGGACGCAAATCGAAATAGGCGAAAGGAACCAGTCGCATGCGTTTAATTTGGTTTGGAGCGGCAGTCATGATTGTGGTGGGTTGCGCGAGCACGCCCCCAACCCGATTATACACGCTGGATATGACCCCAACCGGTCTCGCCAAACCGGAATGCAATATTGAGGTCGATCACATGCGCGTACACGAAACTCTGAATCGGATGGACATTCTCATCCTGAAGAGCCCCACGGAAGTTGAATACTATGCATCCGACGATTGGGCTGCCAGCTTGACCGAACTAGTGTCAGAGAAGTTGAAGGCGGAGTTTGGAAATCCACAGGAAGGGCGGACTACCGTGCTGGCGACGGGAAAAGTACTGGCCTTTGGCCAGAACGATACCAAGGAAGGTCCGAAAGGCCACGTTAAGATTGAAATGGTGTACCGAACTCCTGAAATGGACCCGTACGACCCCGCTATTCGAAAAGTGACGTACGAGACCTTGCTGCCGGTTGAATCCGATGGACCCAAAGGTTTAGTCACTACACTGACTCGCGGACTCGAGGCGTTGGCACGAGACATGGCTCGGGACGCTGAGAAAGTCGCAAAGTACGTCTCACAAGGGTAGCCCCTTGAACCGTGGCTCAAGTTTACAGATTGGCCGTACCGGATATCTAGATATTGTATGCTTTCATTTTATTTACACAATATGGCCTTTACTCCCACCTCCTGATCTGCTAATATCGTTTCCGCCGTGATTTGGCACCCCTACATATTGTGCTCACTTGAATCGGCAATACGGCTCTTACAAGGCCGTTGTGCCGGGGAAGAAGTTTTGTAGCCAGATGCCGATGCGCTTTCGTCAATCCTATACTCCCCTACGAAAGATACTTGGAGGCTTACTGCTGGCTGGAATAGTGTGTGCACCTGCCTGTGCCGAACTGGTCCAAGTAGAAATTGCGGACGGGGTGTACGCTCTACTGCGGGAAGGGCGGATGCTGTTTCTTAATTGCGAAGCCCCGTCCGGAGAAGCTGGCCGTTCATACCTTGAACCTTACCTCGCCGCTGGAGTGAATTACCGTCAATATGCGGGTAAGCGGGCTGCCATTCCATACAGCCACCTCAACGAGGAGACTCAGCGGCGCATGTTGTTGGCCGTGTTCCCATTTGACTTTGTGGACGAGGAGGGCTGGCACCACACGGTAGTCTATGCAGGACCCGATCAGGAGACCTTATGGACTTTGTGCGAGTGGTTGACTGGCCGGGGTACAAATCACACGGCCGTAACTAAATTCAACAATCTCAAGTCAACCGATCTGTCTACCGGGCAAGTTTTGGTCTTCCCACAGAATTTGTTGCGGTCTGTTATGCAAAAGCCGACCGTTGTCAGGCAGGAGTCCGAGGAAATCGAACTGAACCTGGAAGAGGCCGCTCAGGAGTTGTCCTTTGACAACAAGGGCAACAGGCAATTCGCGGTATACAGGATTAAGCCCGGGGACACGCTGTACACCAAAGTGGTTGTTCGCTTCACCAACTACCGTGAGAACGCAGACATCCACAGCGCAATCGACGTCATTGTTCGAGAGAGCGGGATTCAAGACAAAAACAAGGTAGAGATTGGTGATCGGGTGTTCATACCGGTGGATATGCTGGCCGATCGGTTCAAACCCGAGGGTACACCGGAGCGTGAAGAGTTTGAAGAAACGGTTCAAGAGGCCCAACGCCTACGCGGCAGCGTACAGTCACGCGGACTGGAAGGCGTCGTAGTGGTACTGGATCCCGGCCACGGAGGCAAAGATATTGGCACGCCGGCAGCAAGTAAGCTCGGCCTTTATGAAGATGAGATTGCATACGACATTGTCTGTCGAATTAAAAAGATTCTTGAGGAGACAACCCATGCCAAAGTGTACGTCAGTATGTTGGACGCAGACAATGGCTATGAATCCAATGACGTCAATCGATTCACCAATGATTCAGACGAGTCTGTGCTTGTGACGCCGAACTACCTCAATGAAAATGCTTCCGTATCGGCCACATTGCGTTGGTATTGGGCCAATTCCGTCTATAATCGCGCGGTTAAGGCTGGTGCCGACCCGCGCAAGGTGGTCTTCACAAGTATTCACGGTGACGCATTGTTTAATGCCGATCTACGAGGTGCGATGGTATACATCCCGGGTGCTCGCTATCGTAAGAACTCAGAAAGAGGTTGGCCGCCGAAGGCGTACAACGATTATCTTGAGTATGTGGAACAGCCGGAGTTTAAGTCGACTGCCGACGAGCGCCGTCGGGATGAAGCCTTGTCTCGCAATTTCGCAGAGACTATTCTGGACGAACTTGGTCAGCACCGGATCAAACGCCATTCGGTAGGCGATCCGATACGCAACGTGATCCGCCAGTCCGGTGGCAAAGAATATGTGGTTGCGGTGCTTCGCAACAACCAAATCCCAACCAAGGTGCTCATTGAGGTGGCCAACCTTTCAAACAGTGAAGATCAATCGTGGACGGCGGATCCGTGGTGGCGCCAGCAATTTGCCATCGCATACGTCGCGGCACTCAAATCCTACTTTGGGTCCTAGTCTCACCTTGACGCCAGGCAATTGGCAAAATACACCCAAATTCTGGTAAGCTTTTCCCTCTTTGCAACCGCATTCCATGTCTGATCGGTTCGGTTGCGACTGGTTGACACCCCACGGTATTGGAAAGGGCACTACCTCCATGGCTGATCAAGTTAGGGCAACAAACATTACTTGGCACGCGGCAGACATTACCCGAGAGGATCGCGAACGCCTGAACGGCCATAAGGCCTGTGTTCTTTGGTTCACCGGTCTGTCGGGTTCGGGCAAATCAACGCTGGCCCATGCGGTCGAGAATGCGTTGTTTGAAAAGGGTTGCCGCACGTATGTGCTTGATGGCGACAATGTTCGACACGGTCTGAACAAGGATTTGGGCTTCTCGCCCGCGGATCGCGAAGAGAATATTCGTCGTATTGGCGAGGTTTCCAACCTGTTTGTACAGGCGGGCGTCATTGCCATCACAGCGTTTATCTCTCCTTACCGGGCTGATCGCGACAAAGCACGGGCTATTGCAAAGGATTCATTTATTGAGGTTTACGTAAAATGCCCGATCGAGGTCTGTGAAGAACGCGATCCGAAGGGACTGTACAAGAAAGCCCGCGCAGGCCAGATTCCCGAATTCACGGGTATTTCGGCACCTTACGAAGAACCGGATAATGCCGAATTGGTTGTCGACACATCCCAACATTCCTTGGAAGAGTCTGCGGAGTTGGTTTTGGCCTACCTTAGAAGCAAAGGGATTCTTGTCTAGTCTGTGACTTTTTGCACGTAATGTGCTTGTAGAAGCGTTTGAGAGCCGGAAATTGGACTACAATTTCCGGCTCTTCGCATTTTCCACAGCGGATTTGCTTGACTTCTTGGACAGGGATACCACAATATATTGCGTACAGGGTGGCGTTGTGCTACAATTTTGCGTTAAATAGGGGTAGTGCATCATGCGATTTGGTAAACGCAGCCGAAATCCGTTGTTGTGGGGTCGCCGAGAGCAGAATACGGCGGAGGCCCAGGCGGATGCGGTTCACGTGCCCGAAATGGATGATCCCCCCCTACCCTCCGCTGATGCTCCGTCTTTCCAGGACGCCCCTGTGGCTGATAACGTGGTGCCTATGCGGGAATCGACCCGCCAATTGAAGGAAGAGCGCATGAACAGGACCGCGCCAGCCGGAAACGAGCCCACACAACGCTTGTTGACCGCCTTGGGTCGCTTTCAACGCCAGTATTTAATTGCACAAGATGGGGCTCCGCAAGACCGCTGGTCTGATGAATGCATGAACTATCTAATCAGTGCCGTGGAGATATCGATCGAACAAGGTTGGAGCGATTTGGTCGAGTCGCTCACGGAGACAGCGCGTATTCTTCAGAGCTATGAAGACGTGGGTCGCGCAAACCAGTGTGTCCCTTTCTTGACCGACAGCTACGAAATATTGTGCCTGATGGTTGGCGACTTGATTGCGGGGCGTGTCCGGCCAGCCGTGATTCAGCGCTGGCGCGCCCGCTACCAGGAAGCGGTTGAAGATATACGGGATGCTGGCATTCCTCTAGTACGTGACGAGGATTCGGCGATCGAGGTCGATGTGGAGGACGGCTTTGGAAACCTGGATGCCCCCGCGCCGTCGCCGGGTTTCGACATAACTTCGGCGGTCGACGACGTAGCACCGCCGACATCCGCCTCGAACCACGATGGTCTTTCCCCATTTGAGCTGCCACCAATGGTATCTGAATCATCTGACTCGGCAGACGTTGAGATTCCTTCTCTGGATGACCTGTCGCCGTTGTTGATGGAGGCTCCCTTGGACAATTCCTTGGCATCTCCTGTGCTGGAGGGGCTGGAATCCAGTACTGACAATTTAAGCGCCGGTCGTCCATTTGTGAAACAGCAGACACCCGCTACGGCTCCGGACGAAGAATTTGAGATGATGCCTCTCGCTCCAATGCACTTGGATACTTCGCCCTCGGCGATTGCAACCGCGAGGGCATCACGTGGGCTTTCTCCGAGTCTGGTGGGTTTTATTGATATCTTTTGCGAAGGCCTGTCGCGCATGGAGCAGGAACGCGAACAAATCGATCGCGATGAAACGTGGAACGCAATGCGCCACAGCCTGGAGTTGTTGGCCGAGCGGGCTCACGAGACCGGCCGTAACGGCGCGTTGGCTGCGACGCGTTCGATTCGCCGCTTATGTGAAGGGGCGTTCGAGTATCCGCACCATTGGAGCGACCGTTTTTTTGAGCTGGCGTATGCGTTTGGAGGTCTGTACGCGGACGCGAGCGACGACGCTGACGACGCCGCACTGTTGGAGTGGATTTCCGAGTGCGACGGAATGCTCGCCGAATGGCAAATTGAGACACCATTGGAACAGTCGTCCCCGCCGAAACCGGTGGTTGTGACGGATGATGAAGGTGATCTTTTTGAGTTGGCCGAGCAAGAGGCCTATGTCTCAATGACCGAACCGGCTGTCTCCGGTGCGGATTCGACACCGTTTGAGCAGACAGTCGAAATATCTGATTCCACCGAAACCGATTTTGGTATCCCAGAGTTCGAGCCTGTGCCGGATACCTATTCGACACCGCTTGAGCTTGCCGCCGCGACGATTCAGGAATTGCACCAGACGCAATTGGACGAACCTGCGTCGTATACGCCGCCCAACGTAGATGAAGCATTAGACGATGATCGAGGCGGGGAGTCTGAAGGTGCTTCTTTCATGCGGTTGCTTGAAACCGCGCAGGCTGCGGCGGCCAAAGGCTCCGCGGTAGACGCAAAGCTACTGGCCATGCAGGCAGCAGCGAGTATCGCACGTCAGCAGGCGGAGGAAGCCGAGGCGCGCGTACGTGCGGCCGAAGTGCGGCTTCGCGAAAGCACAGCGTCGATAGAAACGGCGAGAGAGAGATCGCAAATTTCCGAGCAATCGGTACAAGTCGCAGAGCGCCGCGTAAGCGAGGGAGAAGAATCCCTGCTTCAACGTAAAGCGCAGACGGCGGGGATTCAGAACGAACTTGAGTCGATGGAATCCCGAGTCTCCGACCTGGATGCACAGATTCGAGAACTCATTGCGCAGCGGGAGTCGGCGGAACGCCAGCGCTTGGCGCAAGTATCGCGGCGTGACGAAGCGCGTGCCCAAGAGGACGAAGCGCAGGCGCGCCTTGAGCGGCTCAACGAGGAAGAACAACGTGCACGTGTGCGTTTGGAAGACGCGCGGCAAGAAGTCAAGAGTCTTCAACGGCGCCGCATGGAACTGGAGGCGGCACTTGAGCGTGCTCGTGATCTACTTCAACGGCAGCGCGGTTCGGTAACCGACATTGAGCAGACGATTCAACACATACGCAGCGCGGAACAGAATTCGGATACCGGCAAAGATGCCTTGTTGTTTTGAAGGGCATTTCCATGTGTATTTCACTTTAGTAACCCATAATTCATACGCTCGGTAGGGCCAATTTGTGCGCGCGAAACGGGAAATTGTCGCGGTTGTGGACTTCGGATCGCGGGAGATCCGTGTGCTGATTGCCCAACAGGACACCGACGGCGCGGTACAGGTAATTGGACACGGTTCTTGCCCGACGCAGGGGTCTGTGTCTCAGGGTCTAATTCAGGATCGCAATGGCGCACAACTCGCCTTGAAAAAAGCATTGACCGCGGCGCAGAAGGAAGCACGATTAAAGGTTAATACGTTGTTTTGCGGTGTAAACGGCAAGAACGTGGAGACCTTTATACGTGAAGGCCACGCGGAGATTCAGCGCGAAGTTGTTGAATATGCAAACATGGCGGAAGCGCGGGATATTGCTTCGCGCGATATTTTGGCTCCCGGTAAGATTATTACCTCGTCCATAGATGCGCAAGAGTGGTATGTCGACAACATGCGCGTACTCGATCCGATGGGAATTCGGGGGCAGGTATTGAAAACCCGTGTGCACTTTGCACGCCTCCCATCTGTTATCGAGGACAATATCGTTTCCTGTATTGAATCACTCGGTTGCGATCTGGAGGACTTTGTATTTTTACCGCTTGCATCGGCTATGGGTTGTCTGACACCGGAAGACATGGAATTGGGTGTGGCGGTACTGGACCTTGGCCGAAGTGTAACGGGCCTGGCCGTATACCGTGACTTCCGGATTTTAAACTCCCATTGTTTTGAATGGGGGGCGTTTCAAATTACGCGGGACGTGGCCGCAGGATTGCAGGTCAGCTTTGACGAGGCTGACGAGTTGATTCTCGAATATGGTATCTCGGAAGCCAATATCCGGGAAGAATTTGAAAACACCCTCGAGGCTTCCAATGCCTCCGACCGATCAGATTCGAGAATTAAACTCAAAACCGCAGTGCCAGGGGCGCCCAATGTTGTTGATCGCGCTGAATTGGATGACATCGTCTATGAGCGGGCAAAGGAATTGTTAATCAAAGTTCGACAGCACCTCGAATCACGGGGACTGAGCAAAAATCTAATCCGGGGAATAGTGCTTACAGGCGGTGGAAGTATGCTGAGGAATTACCTTTCGCTGGCAGAATCCGTGTTTCAAGTTCCATGCCGTAGCGGCCTTCCTGCCAGTCTGGAAACCATGCCGCCACGTGTCGCCGCGCCCGACTACACGGCAGCGGTGGGAATTGTGCGCCATGCCATCGAACATCGCCGTGCAGCCAGGAATGGCAGCATTGGATCGCGCGGACCTGTCGGATCCATGTCGCGCCGGATTGGCCGATTTGTAAAGCGTTACTTCTTTTAACGCGGGGCCCCTGGCGGGGTAAATGTTTCGGCTCAGTCTTTCAATGCATTCAACACTGCATTCGCGGCCTTTTCTCCTTGTGCTTCTTTGCCTTCCCGTGTGAAGTGAATACCATCATCCCCGATATACTCCATATGATCGGCTACGAATTTGAACATATCATTTATGGCAATTTTTTCGCGGGCCATTATCTCGGCCGCGATGGCATTTCGATCTTTGACGCGCGCCTCGTGATTGCTCATCGACGATGAGTGTTTGACCGGCGTCGTCGCTGCCCACACAAGTTTCGCTTGCGGAGCATACTTCCTTAAGGCGGAAATCAAGTCCTCCACCCCTTCTTTGTACTCCGCTTCAGAATAGAGCCACCCGTGAAGGCCGTTGTTAAAGTGAATTACATCAAATTCGTACTGACTCAGTATCAGACCCAATTCGTTGAAAAACACGGGGTCGCATACGCTTCGCGAAGATGTGAGCCGGGCACAATAGGTCTTCCCTTCCAGCGCCTTTTCCACAAACTCAAAATAGCCTCGTGTAATGGAATCGCCTATAAATAGAACACGCGGCCTATCGTCCTTATCCGCGTCGGTAATCCAGATATCGCACCATTCAATTCGCTCACGGTGCAAGGCATCAGGGCCCGGTGAAGTCCCTGGCGCAAATTCCTGTGCCGACACTGCGCTTGCCCCGAACACAAGGACACAAGCAACCAACAATTTCATGTGAGTCTCCCTATTTGCAGGTATGGAGGCGCTTTTGAATTGTATTCGTTGCCCAGACGGTATTCCACGGTAAACTGTAATGAATAGTCGGTTCCAGCCCTCCACAATGTATGCATTTCGCCGGATCGCATCGCGCATCCAATTCTGGTACCATTCCGAAGCCGGTGGGTCACTGGGCAGGGATATTCCCCATTTGGCCCTTTTTCGAGATTGGCATTCCGTTGTATTGCGCCGGCGAGTGTGGCTCCGCGGGGGTGGAGCGGCTCGCTGAAAAATCTGCTACCGGCGGCGCACTGAGCGGTTCGGTACTGCTTCCCGCAGTACCAGGAGGTACCCGTTTGCATGGCTAAAGTGACCCGATTTACTGTTGTGCCTAAGCTCCCGCCTGCGCTTGAGCGGTTACGGGACATAGCGAACAATCTTTGGTGGTGTTCGGATCCCGAGGCCATTGAGCTCTTTTTCCGCATGGATCGTGACTTGTGGATCAAGACCGGTCAAAACCCGGTGGCGATGTTAGGCGAGGTTGGCCAGGCCGCACTTGAGCGGTTGGCTGCGGACGACAGTTTTCTGTCTCACCTCAAGCGAGTGTCTGTTCGTATGGACGAGTATCTGAACTCCTCTCCATGGGCAGAACGCAACACACAATCACCGAAAGACTTGAGCATTGCTTATCTGTCAGCCGAGTTTGGCTTGCATGAGTCGGTGTCGGTGTATTCCGGTGGACTTGGCGTTCTTGCGGGCGATCATTTAAAAAGCGCGAGCGACCTGGGTCTGCCCCTGGTCGGGGTTGGCCTTCTCTATCGGGAAGGATATCACCGGCAATATTTGAATGCCGACGGCTGGCAGCAGGAGCGTTATCCGAAAAACGATGTGCACAAGATGCCGGTCGAGTTGGTTCGAGACAAAAAGGGCAAGCCGATCGTTGTAAAAATTGCTTACCCAGAGCGCACTGTACACGTTCGAGCGTGGCAGCTGAAAGTCGGTCGTGTGCCTCTTTATCTGCTGGACAGTGACTTCGAGCAGAACGACGCCGAAGATCGGGAGATAACGGCGCGACTGTACGGCGGCGACCGGGACATGCGAATCCGGCAGGAAATTCTGTTGGGCATGGCCAGCGTGCGTTTATTGCGCGCGTTAAATATTTATCCCACCGTATTTCACATGAACGAAGGTCACGCTGCATTCATGACATTAGAGCGAATCCGCGAATTGATGTCTAATGATAAGCTGACATTCGAGCAAGCACTTGAGTCTGTGAAGTCGGCCAGCGTCTTTACGACACATACTCCGGTACCCGCAGGCAATGACATGTTTCCGCCCGAGATGATCGAGCATTATTTCAAAGCCTATTGCTCGGAAATTGGTATCGAGTTGGGCCGGTTACTTGGACTTGGGCGACAGGATCCGGGTGATGTTCGGGAGCCTTTCTGCATGACTGTGCTCGCCCTTAAGATCTCATGTGCGGCCAATGGTGTCGCCAAGCTGCACGGCGAGATTTCGCGAAGCATGTGGTCGAGAACTTGGAAAGATGTTCCGGTAGACGAGGTACCCATTACGTCTATTACGAACGGAGTACATCCCCGTTTCTGGATTTCGCGGGACATGGGCGGCCTGTACGACACGTACCTTGGCCCCAGCTGGATAAGCAATCCGCCGGACCAAGAGGTTTGGGACCGGATCGACGCTGTGCCCGACGCGGAGCTTTGGCGCACCCACGAGCGCCGGCGCGAACGGCTCGTGAACTTTGTCCGCCGCCGCCTTGTGCAACAATTGAAGGATCGTGGATCGTCGAATGCTGATGTGCAGGCTGCCAATGAGGTACTGGATCCGGAGGTTCTCACTATTGGATTTGCGCGGCGTTTTGCAACATACAAGCGCGCCAATCTGTTTATTATGGATCCGGAGCGACTGGTTCGCATTCTCAAGAAGGAAGCTATGCCGGTTCAGTTTATCATCTCCGGCAAAGCCCATCCGCAGGACAATGCGGGCAAGGAACTTATTCGTAACATCATTCAGTTCGTCCGACGGTACAACACAAGAAATCACATCGTATTCATTGAAGACTATGACATCAATGTTGCGCGCTATATGGTGCAGGGAGTGGATTGCTGGCTCAACACACCGCGCCGCCCCATGGAGGCAAGCGGAACAAGCGGTATGAAAGCGGCCTTGAACGGCGCACTCAACATCAGCATTCCCGACGGATGGTGGGACGAAGCAGCATTGCTTGGCGAGAACGGGTGGACTATCGGTCGCGGCGAGAACTACGAGAACACCGACGAGCAGGATCACGTGGAAGGCGAAATGCTCTATGAACTGCTCGAACTTGAAATTGCGCCGGCCTTTTACGATCGCGGCCGGGATGGTTTGCCGCGTCACTGGATACGACGAATGAAGAATGCTATCCGCACCTGTGCGCCGTTCTTTAATACGCATCGCATGGTGCAGGAGTATGCAGACCGGTTCTATATTCCGGCGACAGTGCGTCGCAACGAACTTAGAGCCGACAACCGAAAGCGGGCCAAAGCGCTATCGGATTGGAAATCACGCGTGGTCACTGCGTGGGGCAACGTAACTATCGCGAATCTGGAATCAGGCAATACCGAGGATCTGATATTCGGTAGCAAACTCGACGTAACTGCAGACATTAGCCTTGCCGGACTCACGGAAAATGACGTCGCAGTGGAAGTGTACTATGGCGATGTCGATTCGCTGGGTCAGATTGTCAAGGGGGCGGCTGTGCCGATGCAGATGGAATCGAAATTGGAAGGTACGCTGTACCGGTTTAAAGGCAGCATTCCTTGCGGTAAAACCGGGGAACAAGGGTTTACAGTACGTGCGATACCAAGGCACACGGACTTGATGAATCCCCACGAAACCCAGCTTATCGTCTGGGCATAGTGGCTATAACTCCTTGCAGAGCCTATAGTAATGACACAATATTGGTGGGCCGTTTTTTGCCTTGAGCAAATCGTGCGGCGTATAATGCACGCGAGTAACCCAATGCAGAATCAAGGAGCCATACATGATTGTTGTGATGGCCTCTCGTATACGCGAGGATATTGATCGGGTCATCGAGAAGATCAGGGAATTCGGGTATACGCCGCACATTATCGAAGGGGTTGAGCGAACCGTCATTGGCGCTGTAGGAGACGAAAGAGGCAAGGAACGCTTGCACGCGCTGGAATCCATGCCCGGCGTCGAGCAGGTTGTGCCAATTTTGAAGCCCTATAAGTTGGCTGGCCGGGAACTGCGAAAGTCCGACTCTTCTTTTGCTGTTGGGGGAGCCACGGTTGGAGGCGGCGCATTTTGTGTCATGGCTGGTCCGTGCTCGGTCGAGACGCGAGAACAGATAATGGAGTCTGCCGAAATCGTAAAACGCTTTGGCGGACACGTCTTGCGCGGTGGAGCATACAAGCCTCGCACGTCCCCATACAGCTTTCAGGGTCTTGAGGAAGAAGGGCTGAAACTCTTGAAAGAAGCAGCGGATACCCACGGGTTGCCTTTTGTGACGGAGGTCATGACACCGGAACAAGTCCCGCTGGTAGACCAGTATGCTTCGATGCTGCAGGTAGGCGCTCGAAACATGCAGAACTTTGGCCTGCTAAAGGCTGTGGGGAAAGCGTCGAAACCTGTATTCTTGAAGCGCGGAATGGCGAACACCATTGCAGAATTGTTGATGTCGGCCGAATATATCATGGCTGCTGGGAATTTGAATGTGGCTTTGTGTGAGCGAGGGATTCGCACTTTTGAATCGGAAACGCGGAACACGCTGGACATATCAGCTGTTCCCGTTCTGAAGAAGCTCTCCCACTTACCGGTTTTTGTGGATCCGAGTCACGCGACCGGACATTGGGAATTTGTGGATTCGATGGCCAAGGCGGCGGTCGCTGCTGGCGCGGACGGTATCATGGTGGAAATGCACCCCCATCCTGAAAGCGCGTATTCAGATGGACCGCAATCATTGAAGCCAAAACGTTTTGGGAAGTTAATGGACGATTTACGTCCATTTGTTGAACTCGTCGGGAAGACGCTCTAAATACCATGGCAAAAGAGAATATCGAAAACGAGATCGAACAGGAAGAAGACGAACAGGAAGAAGGCGAACTCGAGCCGGTCCAGACCCTCGGCCGAGAAGAGTCCCGCCAGGCGTTGCATGCCTTGTTGTTTGTCAGCGATCGTCCTGTGAGCGCCGACCGGCTCGCAGAGGCGCTGGGCGATATCGACCGGGAAATTGTCGCCAACCTACTGGGCGAACTTGCGCTGGAATTGGAATCGCAAGGTTCTCCTTATTCCCTTCGAGAAATAGCGGGCGGATACCAGTTCACTACAAAATCCGAGTATTCGCCTTATATTCGCCGTATGCTTCAAATCAAAAAGAGCAACCGGCTATCCAAGGCCGTGCTTGAAACGCTGGCCATCATCGCCTACAAGCAACCGGTCACGCGATCTGAAGTAGAAGCTGTGCGTGGCGTGAGTGTATCGCATGCTTTTGACATTTTGCAGGAGAAACGCCTAATCAAAGTCGTGGGTGTGGCGGAGGTACCCGGGCGGCCCAAATTGTACAGGACCACAGACGAGTTTCTGGCCCATTTTGGGATGAAGAACTTGAAAGAGTTGCCGTCTATAGAAGAACTGCGGGAGATGGGATAACCGCATGCGTCTTCAAAAGTATCTTGCGTCCTGTGGGATTGCGTCGCGGCGGCAGGCAGAACAGCTTATAGAAAGCGGTCGTGTGCTTGTCAATGGGAAACCCGTACTCCTCGGTCATGTAATTACGCCCGGCGAGGACGCCATCACCCTCGACGGCAAAGCTGTGCAACCCGAAAACAAGGTATACATATTGCTCAACAAGCCACGAGGTGTAATTACAAGTGTCAAAGATACGCATGAACGCAAGACGGTGGTGGATTGTCTCGAAGGCCTGAACGAGCGATTATTTCCCGTTGGACGTCTGGATATGGACGTGGAAGGTGCGTTGCTCCTGACGAATGATGGCGAGTTGGCCTACCGAATGACGCATCCCCGGTTCCAAATTGACAAAATCTATCTCGCTTGGGTCGAGGGCAGCATGTCGACAGAGACGGCGATTCGCCTGGAACATGGTGTTGAATTGGACGATGGCATGACGGCACCCGCCGAAGTGGTCATTTTATATCATGGAAAGAAGACTACACTCATCCAATTGCTGCTTCGTGAGGGACGGAAGCGAGAGGTAAAACGCATGTGCAAACATGTAGGCCATCCGGTACGCGAGCTGCAGCGAGTTTCCGTGGGCAATGTAAAGGTCAAAGGACTGAAACCTGGCGAGTGGCGATATTTGAGCGCAAGCGAAGTGGACGGACTATATAAGCTGGTCGGATTGCGATACCATCACGCGTAGTTTATCGTTTGGGTACGAAAAACTGAATTCCCCCCACTGATATGCCAATTCCCTTTACGTCCACTGCCACCAGCTTTGCATTTGTCCCTGGCACGAACTCACCAACCATTACCCTTTTGTAGTTTATCATTGCCGATGGCCGGGGATTGCGTGAACTGGCCGTTCCCACGATATTTATGGTGATTTCCGGGAGGTTTAGGCGAAGGCGATCCGACTCAGACAATATGGGCAGGCTATTCAAATCAACTACCGAATCCGGTGCCGCATCTGGAGTTGATTGTGCTTGGACATCCGTTTCCGAAACGATTGCCGGCTGGACCGAAGGAGGCGCAGGAAGTTGGACAGGTTCGTCCTCCACTGGTTTGGGCACAACAGCTGCAGGCTGGGGTTGCACAGTGGCAACCTGTTCAGATTGAGGCTCCGCAGGCTTTGCCCGCACAACTGGTTCGGGCTTGTTCTCAATAGGCTTGGGGGATACCTCCAAATCCGCCTTGGAAGCCACGCGCACAGGAGCCTCCACCTCGACAACCGGAACCTCTGCTGCATTAGTCTCAACAGCCGATGCATTCTCATCTATCGTTAGGAGTGTTGCGGTAGCAGCCACTGACGGTTCGACTGCCGGCTCCCGAACCGGGGTAGGCGCGATCGCGTTCGCGCTAACGTTCATCGCTACTTCTGCAGCATTTGAACTGCTGTTAGTTGACACCGCCGCGACGGACGGCCCGGGAGCTGACGGGTTACGCATCAGCATGAAGAGCGCCGCAGCCGTTACGGACGCAAGCAGCAGCACTGCGGTAACCGAGCCCACCAGTATCATGGAAGGCTCTATAGATATGGTGACCGCACCAGCCGCTGCACGGTATTCAGGAGGATTACGATCGGCACGGTCCGGTTCGACCGTACCTATATCGTTCCTCCCCCCTTCTCCTTGTTCCTGCTCCAGCTTGCGCAAAGCATCGAGTATGGAACTCATGAACGGGATTCCTCAGGTTCTACAACGGTGGCAGTTTCTGTGTCAGCGGGGTTTACTGGCGCAGTCTGATCGGCTCCGGCATTCGGAGGCCGGGCATCTGATTCAGACGGGACTAACGGAAAAGTACTATTGCGTGCATCAACCACGGCCGGTGATTCCACACTCGGAACAGAGGGTGGCGCGTCCGTTTCAGGCGTGGGAACGGAATCCTGATCTGTTGGTGGCGTGATCTCGACATTAGGCGCGGCCGCTGAAGATCCCAAATCTGGATCTGGCGCTGATTCAGAGCCTTCCGTCACCTCTGGCTGCGGAGCCGAGTTCACATCAGAAGGCGAATCAGATGCAGTGGTGTTGTCGCCAACTTGAGAAGCGGTGTCTGCAGACTCCGGCTTAATAGGAGGTTCCGCCGTAGGATCGTCTTTTGTCGAACTCTCCCCTTGCGGCGCGGCTGAAGTGGGCATGGGCGGTTCCTGAACCGAATTCGATTTCGCATCGGCTGTTTCTTCCGATATAAGCGGCCGGGGTATCTGGCGCCATTTCAAACGCGAACCGCCAAGAACGATATCTCCGGCATTGCTCCAAAGCATGGGTAATGTACGTAATTCCGGCGTATCGAAGCCTGGAAGCCAACTGCACATGACCATTCTCGTCTGCCGGCCGGCAGCGCCGTCGGCATGGAGTCCAGTATCTTGCTGCAGTTGCTTGATCGCATTTTCGGTGGCTTCGTCAAAAACACCGTTTGGATTGTTGCGAAACAGGCCGATGGTTCTAAGTTGCGCCTGCAACACCTGTACGTCATCGCTCTGTGCCTGAAGTTTCATCGTGGGCGTGTCTGGAGATGGATCGCGCCAGAGTATCAGCGCCTCTTGCATGTAATGATCTTTGAAATCCTGCCGGGACACCAAAACTGAATCCGACATACCCGTTGTGAGACGCAACTGATCGCCCTCGACAGCCGTAAACGCACACCAGACGTTTTGATTGCGTCCTTTCATTCGGACTAGCGCGGGCAGATTGATCATCTCGACCTGCTCCAAGGCCGGCCGCAATACTTCGCATACCAGACCGTACTGTCCGGCAAATTCTACGAAACTTCCAGGGTCATCGGTCTTGGGATAACTACTCAGGAAAGCCATATTCCAAGCACGAAGAATGGCCGCGGCAGCTCCAGTCCTGGCGGCGGCGGGATCCATGCCATCGATTACATCGGTGAAAGTAACCGTCTGTTCAGGTAGATCCGGCACGTGCGAGTCATTCTCAGACACAACGGCATTGGCCAAATCCAGATTCTGCTGACGCCAGTACTCTCTTGGATCTACGCCTGGAGGCAGTTCATCCGGATCAGTGGAATACTCGTCACTGGCGGCGCCAGCATTCGATGTAAAGCGAAGCGAATCCATCCAACTTTGGAGGCGAGCGAACAGTGAAGGTCCGTTGTCAACTGCATTTGGAGTCCTTCCTCGTTCTACTGCATAAATTGCACCGGCAAGGACTATTAGCGCGGCCGCTATGATGGCGGCACTGGAAAATAAGCGCGGCCTAGCAGCATCCTTTCGACGCTTGGGGCGTTCGCCCTGTATTTCCCGTGCAGCCTGTTTAATGATATCCGCGGATATGTTGTGCGTTTCGCGTGTGTATCCGATGAGAAGAGCGCGATCGCAAATTGCATTGATGACACGTGGAGTGCCCTTGGCATACTTAAAAATCTGGCCAAAGGCTGATCGAGCAAAATGAATGCGCCTCCTCGCCCCTGCAATACGCAGACGGTACGCAATGTATTGGACTGTTTCCTCAGAATTTAGAGGCTGCAAATGGTACCGAGCGGTAATACGTTGATTGAGTTGACGTAACTCGTCCAGCGCAAGGTGCTCGTTCAATTCGGGCTGGCCGATCAACACTATCTGAAGAAGCTTTTGCTTCTCAGTCTCCAAATTGGATAGCAAACGAATCTGCTCGAGTACGCCCGGTGTCAGGTCCTGTGCTTCATCGATGACCAACACACAGTTCTTACCCATGGCATTTCGGTCAAGTAGATAAGCGTTCAACTCATCGATCAGGCCTTTTATGGTTTCTGCCTTTGTCTTAATCCCGAAGTCTTCGTTAATCTTCCGGAGCAACTCGTCAGGAGAGAGACATGGATTGAAAATGAACGCAACTTCCGTGGCATCGTCTAACTGACTGACAAGGGTTCGGCAGATGGTTGTTTTTCCCGTGCCGATTTCGCCGGTGACCATAACGAAACCACTACGGTTCTTGATGCCATACAAAAGATGTGCAAAGGCTTCCTTGTGTTTTTCGCTAAGGTAGACGAATTTCGGATCGGGAGTGAGGTTAAATGGCTTTTCTTTAAGTCCATAAAACGCTTCGTACATGGAGACCTCTGGGGACAATCCGAATCACACACACCACACTTTTTGTGTCAATAGAATACCAATTTACCTCTTTTCGAATCAATGGGTCTGGGAAAGTCTAAAGCCTCAAAGAGACTCCTTGCTTGACGCCTTTCTACCACTAGGCCGCTCTGAATAGCGATGTAACATTGGCGAAATACCTGGAAAACCATATTCGGCCATCGTCAAATATCGAATAGAACAACGGCACCACCAAGAGGGTCAGCGCGGTGCCCGCGGAGAGCCCTCCGATTAGGGCAATTCCCAGGCTTGTAAATGAGACTTGCCCTCCAAAAGTGCCCCCAATCGCAAGTGGTACACACCCAAGAATCGTCGTAAGCGCAGTCATCATAACAGGCCTGAATCGATCTCTTCCGGCCTGCAGGATAGCTTCGTACCTTTCCACACCGGAAAGTCGCAATTGGTTGATATGATCGATAATAACGATCCCATTGTTCACAATAACACCGGCGAGCAGTATCATGCCGATGAACGATATCGCATCCACAGGTGTTCCGCTCAAGTAGAGTGACCAAATCACACCGATGCCAGCCATCCACACAGTCATCAAGATGGACAAAGGCAACAAATAGGACTCAAAGGAGGCGCCCATCACCGCGTATATCAGCACGATTGCCAGCAGAAGCATCAGAAAGAAGTCGGACATATTCGTATCCAGTTCCATTAACTCGGAGCCGAATTCAATAGTATATCCTTGGGCTAATGCAAAACTATTACGGATTGCCTGAATATCCCGGACAAGACCCGCCAAATCATCGCCCGTGTATTTGGCACTGACCGTCTTGACATTCTTACCATTAACGCGCTGTATAGCTCTGGGACTCTGTGCTTTACGAAACTCAACCAACTGGCTCAAGGATACCAATTGGCCTGTCCCCGTGCCGATGTCGATGTTTTCCAAATTGGATCTGGACTTGCGGTCTTCCTCTGCGAATTGGGCCCATACCGGCACTTCCCTATTCCCGTACTTCATGTTTTGCAGGCGAATGCCCCGCAAGGCAAAATCGACGGTTTGTGCGATGGACAAGGGACTTACTCGAAACTGGCTCGCCATCGTATCGTTGATAATCAGCCGTACTTCCTGGTTCTCCCGGATTGTATCCGTATTTACGTCACTTACGTCGCGCAGGGCAGCCAAACGTTTGCCAAGTTCGGTGGCGTAAATATCGAGTTGAACCGCGTCGTCGCCCCGGAGTTGGAGCGTTATCGCTCGCGACGTCTGTTCACCTGCGTCCGCGATATTGAAGCGTAGTTCGCCACCAGGGACCTTGCCAGACAAACGCTGCCACAAAATGTCCATCACTTGCTCGGTAGAAAAGGGAGGTTCCCCTCCGCCCGGCATTTCATCCACATCATGCAGGTAAATGTTAACATCGCCACCGGTCATGTTGTAATTGACGAATATGTTTTTGATTGCCAGTTCGTCGCGCTGAATATCAATTACTTTTACAATAGTGTCAAAAATATCGTGTGCACGCGGCATATCCACGCCTTGGTCCAGCCGAACGTTTATGTCAACGCGACGAACATCGACTGCCGGCATACGCTGCCGTTTGAGATTGAGCATGGGGAATATAGTAGTCAGCAGTACTACTCCGAGCACCAGCAACGAAGCAAGGCGATTTCGTGAAATGGAACCAAGCGCACTGACATAACTAGTCATAATCAACCGCAACGCGCGTTTCTGTAACCGGGCGAGAATATTGGGTCTCTCATTCTCGACGGACCGCACCCGACGCATACGAGACACAACAATTCGAAACAACCACGTATCGGATTTGGGTTTCATGTGGCAGGCGGCCAAGGGAATGAGGGTGAGTGCCACCAAAAGGCTAGCCATGGTGGAGACAATAATCGGCCCGAAAAACTGCCGCATGTAGATGGCGAACGGACCACTTTCCAAGAATATTACAGGAATAGCGACTACAACACTGGTCAAGGTTGAAGCCGTAATGGCCATCGCGACTTCGTTTGCACCGCGCTCCGCGCTTTCGCGGTAACTGTGCCCCAATTCGACGTACCGGAAAATATTCTCTATGACAACGATGGAGTTGTCCACCAGCATTCCCAGAGCAATTATCAGGGAAATCATGGTGATCAGATTTAGAGACATACCCGTGAAGTACATGAAGACGAAAGAAATAAGCACCGAAAGAGGGATGGCCAAACCTACAATAATGGTTGGCCGAGTCCGGGCGAGAAACAGGAAAAGGACTGCAACGGCCAGCACCGCTCCATATCGCCCCGAATCAATAAGCCCATCCAATGCGGAGAGTATGGAGTCAGATTGGTTGAAGATCATAAATTGCTTCAGGCCGTCAAACATTGGATCCACGGCAATGAGCTTTAGTTCTTCTTCAACGACCTGACACGTGGCAACGGCATTTGCCATGGCTTCTTTACGGATAAAAATGAACGTTCCGGAGCGGCCGTCTATGCCAAACTCTTGAGAGACTTCCCTGGTTCGGAATCCCACATCGGCTACTTCATTCAAACGGGTATTGCCTTGGCCTACAATGAGTTCTCCCAAGGCTTCCGGTGTTCGAATCTCATCCAGTGCACGGACGAAATATCGCTTATCCCCCTCGGTCATTTGGCCCACGGATACGTTGAGATTCGCAGCCTGCAGCGAATTGACAACCTGATACAAGTCCAAATGCCTGTTTCTAAGGGCCTCTTGATCGAACTCGATCAAGATTTCGCGCTCTGGCCTTCCCAAGATCTGGCAATCTGCCACGCCTTCGAGCCGCATCAGACGCGGCTGTATTACAGTCCGGCACAAATAGGCCAATTCATCCTCATCGCCGTCCCAGTAAAGGCCAAACACCATGATGGGTAGAGTATCCGAGCTGAATTTCTGTATGAGCATTCGCTCGATTTCAGCGGGCAGATCCAATTTGAGCCGCTCAATTCTGTCACGTACTTCCGCAGTGGACTGGGTCATATCGGTGCCGAGCTTGAATTCAAGCTGAATATTGCAGCCATTCTGATCTGAGGTGCTTGAAATGCGCTGTAAATTGGGAATGGTGCGAAACTCGCCTTCCGCGGGTATGGCGACTTCGTTTTGGACTTGCTCCGGTGTTGCCCCAACATAGGGAATGCTGACAAAGATAAGTGGCAGTTCCAACGGCGGCAGAAACTCCAACGGAATTCGCTGAAGTGAAATGATGCCCAACCCGAGAACCGTGCATATGGCCATGAGCGTGGTAATGGGCCGCCGTATCGCGAGGGATGGCAGCGTCATTCTCATGCCTTCTTATCCTTCACCGAAAACAGGTCATACACCATGGGGATAATATAGAGCGTCAAAAACGTGGCAGAGGTCAAACCGGTCATGATAGTAAGCGCCAGAGGCTGGCGGATTTCTGCGCCTTGCCCAACTTCGATGGCCATGGGAAGCAATCCCAGAATCGTAGTTAGCGCAGTCATTAAGATAGGACGCAGTCGTATCATCCCCGCCTGAATTGCGGCTTCGCGCTTGGTCAAACCTCGTTCACGCAATTGATTGGCGTAGTCGACAAGTACAATGGCATTGTTTACAACAATTCCAACCAACACAATGCCACCTATCCAGACAAGTACACTGACGCTTATCTCCTGCCAGGCCAAGACGTAAATCACGCCAATGAATGCCATCGGCACGGTGAACATAATGAGGGCTGGCTGCAATATTGACTCGAACTGGCTTGCCATAACCACATACACTAGAAACACGGCTAGAAAGAGCGCCAACATCAAACTTTCGTAGGACTCTGCCAGTTCACGATCTTGTCCCGATCGAACAATCCGGTACGGCTCAACCACGGGCACCTCGCTCGCGACCCGTTCCATGATTTCTTCCATCACCGAGCCAAGATCCCTTCCTTCGAGATTCGCCGTCACCAAGGCAACTTGCCGCTGATCGATTCTGCGAATCTCGCTTGGTCCTTCAACTACTTGAATGCTCGCTACAGCATCCAATGGGATTGGAGGGTAACCGTCCTTGACTGGCAGATTCTTGAGATCTTCCAAGTTGGATAATTGTGCGCGACTTGCCAGTACGCGAATGTCAATCTTTTGACCCGCAGCCCCGAAATCGGTGGCTACGTCACCGTATAGTTCGGCGCGCAATCGCTCTGCAATCTGTTGCGGCGTCAATCCTTTGGATGCGAGAAGTTCCCGATCGAGGCTAATTATGACCTCCGGATACCCTTCTTTTACGCTTACATCGGGGTCGCGAATCCCTTCAACATCGGATATGGCCGCGACTACCTTTTCCCCAATGCGTCTTAGCTCCAGAATGTCTGGCCCCAGAATCTGGAGTTCGACCGGGCTTCGGAAACTGAGTAGGGCGGGAAGGGAAAAATTAACTTCGTTTGAAGTGATATTCAGTATGCTCGCACGCAATCTCTCGACGATCTCGTCCTGTCGTGGCACATTTACCTCCGGATCCCTCAGCCGGATCGTAAACTCCGCAATATTTTCACCACGAGAATCGTCGCCTTGAGTCTTATCCTGACCGATTTGCACGGTGACATTCTCAACTTCTTCCATGCCTAGAGCCTCGCGTTCAATAACTGACGCTTGATCGGCGGTCTCCTCCAGGCGCGTTCCGGGAGGTGCTTCCATACGGATGGTGAACTCCCCTTGGCGAAATGACGGGATCAATTCGGTGCCAAGATCCTTTGCCATATATCCTGCATGCACGCTCAACGCTATCATGATGAATAGAACGGCAGGACTGAAGTGCATCAAAAACCGTAGGCTGGATTCGTAAAAGTTGGTAAGCGCGCCGTAGGTTACGTCAAAAATCCGCAATGGAATCCAGAGTGCGATTCGTATCGCCTTGGCCAAAATCCAGAAAATAGACCCCAGAATCAGAGTAAGCACGAAGAAGATCGTAACAAGAACTTGAAGAACCGACTTGATAAAAGTCTCCACCCCAAAGAGAAATGTTGCGACCGCAAACGGAATTGCGTACAACATCAGGGCCAACGGATAAGGCAATTTGGAATTGCGAACCCGTGAAAACAGGTGGCCGTACTTTTCGTCTGCAGTATCGTTAAACCACTCCCCAATCAGTGCAATCGCGTTAAGCGGCACCAGCATCAGTGCCCCAAGACGCCCTGATTGGCCGTTATTTCTGCCCAATCGGTAGGCTTGAATCACCCATACAACGTCCTCTCCGGATTGAAGAGTCAGGCGTCTGCGAGATGCAATCATTGGAATCAGGTATAGGGCCACTAGCAACGATGCAAGTAACGAGTATGTTACAACCCATGCATGGTCTTTGAATAGTTGCCCCCCCACCCCCTCTACAAAGGTCAATGGCGCGAATACGGCAATGGATGTCAGTGTCGACGCAGTTACGGCACCCGCGACCTCGTTGGTACCTCGATTGGCCGCATCGGTTGTATCATCGCCCTCGTCACGGCACCGGAAGACGCTTTCAAGAACTACGATTGAGTTGTCTACGAGCATGCCAACACCCATGGCCAGTCCGCCGAGCGACATGACGTTAATCGAAATACCTTGCATAAACATGGGTGAAAATGTTGCGACGATCGACACGGGAATGGATAAACCGATAAGTATGGTGGAACGCATGTCCCGAAGAAAGAAATAGATAATGGCGAGCGCCCAGAAACTGCCATCGATGGCAGCCGAATTCACTTCGTCGATAGCACTCATAATGAACTGGGACTGATCGCTGCTCAAGTGCATATGCGTAAACTCGGGCAATCGCGCTTTAAGTGTGCGATCCGTGCGCAATTGTTGCGCCATTTGCTGCATTACAATCTGGTCCGGTGCATTGGGCGGCGGTGCCCCCTGGGCAGACGTCATCCATTCGCCGACCTTCTCCGAAAACGTCTTCTCCCGGGGGAATCCGAAGAGATCCTTAAGCTTGTTGCAAACCTCGACCGTATTGGCGTCACCCCATTTATAGATTTCAAGTTCAACGGCCTCCCTGCCATTCAGCCGTACAATAGATTCTTGATCGCGTTCGGTCATTCGAACTTCGGCGACATCCATCAATCGGATGGTTTCGCCGGAGGGGGTGGAGATTAGCGTCCAAGGAATCTCGTTGAATTCCTGAAATTCATTCGTTGTGCGAACAAGATACTCAGTCTTGCCGTCTCGAAGCTGTCCGCCCGACAAGTTGATGTTGCGCTGTCGAAGTGCTGTTGCTACCGTTTGCGCGCTGAGGCTCAGGTTCGCCAACTTGCTGGTATCGACAAGAATCTGGATTTCCTTTTCGCGTCCGCCTTTGACGACAACCTGGGCAACACCGGGATCCGCTTCCAGATCGCTTTTGACTTGTCTCTCCGCTGCTTCCCGAATCTCCGTCAGTTCCGCACGCATTCGCTGATGCCGTATGTCAGGATCGGCGATTTCAGCGTGATCATCCCCTACCAACGCCACTCGCAATACGGGATCAAGGGTGGGATCGAATCGGAGAATCACCGGCTTTTCGGTGACTTCCGCAGGCGGATCAAACAAGTCCAGACGGTCGCGCACATCCTGTTGAGCGACATTCATATCCGTACCCCAGGAAAACTCTAGAATTACTTCCGAGTTACCCGCGGATGACACGCTTGAGATGTCGACAAGGCCCCCTACAATGCTAAGCGTCTCCTCAATCGGACGGGTAACCAGCTTTTCCACATCGCCCGGGGCCGCACCCTCGTATTCCGTTCGCACGGTCAACTTGGGATAGGATAAATCCGGCATGAGATTCACCGGCAATTTGGAGTAGGACTGCCACCCAAATACGACAATGGCCAGAAAAATCATTGCGGTAGTGACAGGCCGGCGTACTGGGAGCCGGTAGTTACTGGTCTTTTGCGGATCGCTCATTCGGGGTAGTTACTCGCAAGGCGCCACACGCGCTCAGGTATGGTGAAGTCAGTTGAAGTAGGTCACAACAACATTTGGGTCGCCCACCCCCCGGAATCCGGCAGCGATGGCGCGAGTCAATTGGTTAGGTGCCGGGCTCGCGATTCACTGCGCCCTTGGCGCGTTCCTCGGCGGCTTTCGTCAACGCTTCATCCGGCGACATGGCAATGCGCGACATCAACTCATCTTCTATATTTGTGAGCCGTACCAGCGCGCCATCTTTCAACGCCTGATGACCAAGCGTGACAATCAAGTCGCCTTCTGCAACGCCGTTCACGATTTCGTAGGCATTGCTGTCTTCGAGACCCAGTTCCACTTGCACACGCTTCGCGGTAAAAGTGGTGTCCTTGCTCACCTTGTCCAGCTCGATGGGCGATGCATCCTCTCGGTCGTTGGCTGTCGCAATAAACACGTATTTGTTGCCGTTTTGATCGATGACCGAATCTTTGGGTATCAATATGGCCTCTTTGTGAGTATCGAGAACCAGATTGACGCGTGCGAATGCAGATTCCTTCAGACGGCTACGTACTTCAGATGGGAAGCGTAAGGTCACTTGTACCGTACCATCCTGCTGAACACTGGGACTGATTCGCGATACTTCGGATGCGAGCGATTCGTCGCCGAGTATGTCCACATATACATCGGCGGCTTGCCCTTTTTCGACGCGCGCCAACTCTTGCTCCGGCACATCGATCATGAGTTCGAAGGTCGACGGATCGATTATTTGGTACAAAGGCGATCCGGACGACACGTACATGCCGACCTGGACACTTCGCGAAATGATGATGCCGCTTATGGGCGCGCGGACCGTCATATTCCGGAGTTGAATCTCCTGCTGGGCAACCGTCGCCTGTTGCTGCTTATACGCGTACATGTCGTTTTCATATTGGCTGCGCGGCCCCAAACCCTCTTCAAACAGCATTTTCGAACGGTCCATGTCGTTCTTGATGCGGCTCAGTTGGATTCGCGCCTGGGCCAACTGGGTCTGCACTTCCTCTTTGTCCAGTTCGGCAACGACCTGACCTTTTTCCACCCGGTCCCCAACGTCCACGTGCGCGCTCAAGCACTTGCCCATCCCTTGCGCGGTCACATCTACACGTTTATCAGCGGCGATTCGCGATGTAGTCTTGAAATACTCAGAGATGTCTCCCCGCTCAGGATACTTGGCTTCTATGGGAATTACGGGTTGATTTGACGCAGGCGGTATCGCGGGCGTGGCGGCAATGGCAGTACCACCACTTGTGCCGGGCGAACAACTTGACATAAATGTCAAACCCACAACTAGACAAACACCGAAATTTACATTGCGCATACAAAATTCCCGCGTTCGAAATGTCCCTGCCGCCACACCGGACGACTGACACCTATTCTCCACTTATCTCTTTATGGTTCCGCTAGTTACAGACTTTCGCCTTCCAGCGATTACAGTAATCCATTGGGTTAGACTTATGAACAGCTGCAACGGTTTCAACAAAATTGCATTTTGCCTGTTGGGGAAAGCGGCGGTGCGTCAAAATTACTGTGTAATCTTTTTCTGTTGACGCGCCAAAAGCGGAATCAACGCATTCCGCTCTACTGGGTCCCATTTGGCAAGTTGTCTATCAGGCGTGTACTCTCTCGGTCTGCGCACGGCACAATAGAGCAGGCGGGAACGATGAATGAGACCACTAATAGGCATAACCTCTGATACAGTTGAGGCAACCCTCGAAGGCAGGGCGTGGAACAGCCAAAATCTCTTGGCTCAGTATACTTCCGGCATAATCATTGCGGGTGGGTTGCCAGTTATCCTTCCGCTAGCGCAACCGGGGCTCGCTGAGGAAACAGCCCGGCGACTCGACGGGATTATACTGTCGGGTGGAGTAGCCGATATTCCGCCCGAAACCTACGGATGCGAGCGACATCCAATGACCATACCCATGACTACAATCCGCTTTGAAAGCGAGGCACTTTGGCTCAAGGCCGCACTGCAGCTCAACCTGCCCACTCTTGGTATATGCCTCGGAATGCAGATGATGCAAGTCATTGCAGGTGGTATACTTATACAGGATATCCCATCGGAACGCCCTGGTTCCTTGCTGCATACCGCCGCAAGCCGACGACAACCCCATGCCGTACGGATAGTGCCCGGAACACAGTTGGCGGCGCTTGCGCCAGATTCAGTAGTTACTGTCTACTCAGCGCACCATCAAGCCATTCCAGATCCGGTTAATCCATTTATTCCTTCGGGGTATACGGAGGACGGTATTTTGGAAGCAATGGAAGATCCAACAAGAGGATTCGTGATCGGCGTGCAATGGCATCCCGAGCGCAACCCGGATCAGCCAGACTGGCTACTTGCTGGTTTCGTTGCCCAATGTGTTGCCCGGATGATGTAGCAGCTACTCCCAATCCCTGCCTCTTGTCGATTTCATATTGTGTTACTGATAACTTCTCCCATATCTTATATGGTACACACCCTACGACGAGGTGGACCTCGAAGGGCAGAAACGGGTACAATATGTATGGTACAAATTGACGCCGGAGACAACTTATGTTGACCCCCTTGCAAGCATCCGCGCTCAGAAGGCTGTTATCCGTATTGCTGCTATGCCTTCTTGTATGTTCAGCGGCATTTCTGATTTCTAGTCCCGCCATCGCTCAGGAGGAAGGCGGAGACAAGGACCTTGCAAATCAGGAGGGTATCGGTGGCCTCTTTGAACGAAAGATTTTTGAAGAAGACAAGATGGCCAAGCCCTGGCAGATGTGGCTGGGTATCGGGTCTTTTGGCGTAATGATCATAGTTGTGAAATACCTGTAACCTCCACCCCTAATCTCGAATTCCCAATTGTCCGTGTAGCAAGGGCGCTTCGCGTCCTAACGCAGGCAGCGAGGTCACAAAACGTTGGACCGGCCCATTGTCTTGCTCGACGATGACGAGAACATTCTGACTGTTCTCGAGGCCCACCTGTCGGATCACGGTTACCCCAGCGTTGCTTTTATATCTCCGTCCAAAGCGCTGGAGCATCTTCGTCTTAATGGAGCAGGCCTTCTTATCACGGATTTGTGGATGCCCGAAATGGACGGTATCGACGTTGTGCAGGAAGCCAAGGCAATTGACCCTGACATGTCCATAATCGTGATCACCGGGCTCGTCGAGGTAAGCCATGCCGTTGACGCGATTCGTGTCGGGGCCGATGATTACATACTCAAGCCGTTCAACATGCGCGACCTTATTCATTCCGTGGAACGCGTACTGGAAAAGCGCGCCAATCTGTTGGAAAACCGGCAGTACCAGGAAACGCTCGAGGCTCGAGTCTCCGAAGCCGCAAATGACCTGGCGCGTATCAATGCCGAATTGCGCGCAACCAAAGAGTATCTTCAAAGCCTGCTTGACAGCACGGTGGACGCGATTATATCAACGAATCCGGACAATGTGATCGAATTTGTAAACGATGGTGCGTATGAAATGCTGGGATATCGTCGCGGCGAATTGATTGGAAAAGCAATCAGCGAGATCTACAGGGAAGGTGCCTCGGAACTCAAAACCATTCGCCATAAGCTTGATTTGGAGCCGAAAATCAAGAACTACGAGACTGAATTGAAGCGAAAAGACGGGACGTTGATACCCGCAATTATCTCGCTTTCATATGTACATAAGTCGGAAAAGATAGTATCTTCCGTATTGGCCATCTGCAAGGACGTAACCGAACAGAAGCGGTTGGAACGTGAATTGAAAGACATGTCCATAAGGGACAGCCTGACGGGCCTGTACAATCAGCGCTATTTCTATGAGCGTCTCCATTCGGAAATAGAGCGGGCCAAACGCCAGCGCCATCCCCTGACAATGCTCTTGTTCGACGTGGACAAATTCAAGCAGTACAACGATACACGTGGCCACCTGGAGGGCGATCAAGTTCTTAAGGCCGCGGGACTGGTGGTAAATGAGAGCACGCGGCGTCATGTCGATATAGGCTTTCGCTACGGGGGCGACGAGTTCACCGTGCTGCTGCCCGAGGCCGACGAACAACAAGCTCTAATCATAGCCGAGCGCATACGAAACGCCTTCCTGGCCCACCAATTCGATCACCTCTCATTGAGCATCGGGTTGATGTCCTATAGTCCGGGTAGTACGATGGAATCGTTTATTCGCAGCGCCGATGCCATGATGTATCGGGCAAAGCGTGCAGGTGGTAATCGAGTAGCAGTTTATGTACAAGAAGATAACGTGACCTCGTAGCTGCGGAATTGTGCATGTCGCGGCAGGCTCGTAAGGATACTGTCCATGAAGTTCGGGATTTGCAATGAGATTTTCAAGGAGTGGAATGACATTGGAAAAACGATCGACTACGTAAAATCGGTCGGTTACGATGGGATCGAAATCGCCCCTTTCACTCTGTCAAAGTATGTGACCGATATTCCGGCGGCCGCCCGGGAAAACATCGTCAAGAGAGCAAATCAGGCGGAGCTTGATGTATTGGGAATCCATTGGGTGCTAGTGGGGCCCGATGGTCTGCACATAAATTCTCCAGACAAATCCGTTCGAGAAAAGACGGCACAGTACCTGATTGATCTCGCTCATTTCTGCGGGGATGTCGGCGGCAAGGTAATGATTTTTGGATCACCGAAGCAACGGAATATCCATGATAGCCTTACCTATGATCAAGCATTCGACTACACCGTGGAAGCGTTCGAAAAGGCCCTGCCCACCTGCGAGGCGCGCGGCGTGACCATTTGCATGGAGCCGCTTTCCCGAAACGAGACCAATTTTTGCCAGACTGCCGAGGAAACAGTCGGTTTGATCGAACGCATCAACCACCCAAACTTCCGTTTGCTGCTCGATACCAAGGCGATGACAGACGACAAGGAAGACCGCCCGGTGTTGATCAAGAAATTTGCAAGACACCTTGCACATTATCACGCAAACGATGCAAACCTGGAAGGCCCTGGCTTTGGCGATGTGGATTTTGGACCCATTTTTCAGTCTTTGCGAGAGGTTTCTTACCAGGCGTATGTGTCGGTCGAAGTATTTATCTTTGATCGAGGCCCAGAAGCCATTGCAGAGAAGAGCTTGAAGTACATGAAGCAGTTCATTTAGCCTGAAATGAACGTACATTCTATCGCCGTCTCGCGGCAATTGACAAAAGATTCTCGTGACAATTTGCGCCATGCGCGTGGCCGGCATTCACGCTTCCTCTTTTGCTGCGCATTAATACCCGTTTGCATTCTCTCCGCTCAAGCAGAATCAGGTTCGAGCCTGTCAAATGACGTACTTAAACTGAAATTTGACCAATTAACGGGAAATCTGCAGTCGTTTGCGGCAATAGGCGCTGTATCTCCCACAATCGAGCTAGTCGACAACTCCAACGCACTTTGGGTCATTCACTTCCGCGATTCGAACTTGGGGTCGATCGACGCGAATCAAGCAACCAACTTCACATGGAGACTTGGTGAGAACAAGGACTCAATTGAACTGTCCTGGTCAGGGTTTCAGATCGTGCCATGCCCCACTCTGATCGTGACGGCAACCGTTTCGGTAAGTCCGGGCGACTTCAATTCCTATTGGAATCTGGATATCAAAGGGCTTGATAGTGCGCAGCCGGCCATCATTGCGTACCCCAGACTAGCCAATGTCACTGAAAGACTTGGTGAATCTTTGTCGGTACCCATTTGGATGGGACAGCGGTCAACCAATTTTCGTCAACTTGTAAACGTACCCAACGCCGAGCAACGACGTATGGGTTGGGAGTATCCGGGAATCCTCTCGATGCAATGCGCCTTGATTGCGTCGAAAGATGGGCCAGGGTTGTACACTGCGTTGGACGATTCCGCGGGTTTTCGTAAGCACTTGGACGTTTATGGAGACGGACGAGGTGGAGTCGGAATTCAGTTCTCCCACTATGTGGAGACATATCAGCCGGAATCCGGTATCTTTTCGTTGCCATACCGCGTAATAGTAGGAACCATTGAGGGCGATTGGTTCGACGCCGCCACCCGGTACAGGGACTGGGCAATCGAACAGGATTGGGCCCGGAACAGCCGGCTCAAAAGTGGGCTCGTGCCGCAGTGGGTACAGGATACGGGAATTTGGGTCTGGAATCGCGGTCGCTCGGAGAATGTGTTGCCGCCGACGAAAGCACTTCAGACGCACACGAAATTGCCGGTAAACGTGTTTTGGCATTGGTGGCATGGGTGTCCCTATGATGTCGGCTTTCCTGAGTATTTGCCTCCGCGTGAGGGCTCCGACACGTTTCGTAGCGCACTTGCCGATGCACACAGCCAAGGCGTGCATGCGATGGTGTACATGAACCAGCGTTTGTGGGGAATGACTACCAAGAGCTGGGCGGCTAACGGCGCCGAACGCTTCGCGGTAAAGGATCAGCAGCAGAATATACGACCAGAAATCTACAACTCGTTTACAAAATCACCGAACGCCTCCATGTGCATAGGAACTGCGTTTTGGCGGGACACGTATTCCGAGATTGCACGCACCGCTTACGACGACCTTGGCATCGATGCTATTTATATGGATCAAGCCTGCTCCAGTCTGGCGTGTTTCGATCCGAATCACGGCCATCCGCTTGGCGGAGGCCGGTTCTGGATGGACGGGTTTCGTACGTTGTCGAGCGATATACGAGATCGGTGCACTTCTCGAGGCACTATTGCGTTGGCAGGTGAGGGTTGCGGTGAGGCGTGGCTGCCATATCTCGATTTGATGCTGAGTCTGCAGGTCAGTATGGAACGCTATGCAAATCCCGGCGATTGGGAGCCGATCCCCTTCTTTCACGCGGTTTACCATGGTTACGCGTTGTTCTACGGAAATTACTCTTCATTGACAATGCCACCGTACGACGAGCTTTGGCCGGTGGAGTTCGCACCCAAAAATCCACTTGCGCTTCTGGATACAAAATATGCGAGGCAGTTTCGGATGGAACACGCTCGAGCGTTTGTCTGGGGTCAGCAGCCCACAGTGGCCAATTTCCGCCCTGAACACCTCGAATCAAGGGCAGATGACATGCAGTTTATAGTTGACTTGGCGAGACTCCGTGTGCAGGCCTTAAAATATCTTGCATACGGCACTATGATACGAACACCACCTTTTGATGCGCCGATCGACACAATCGATATGTCTCGCCTATCTATCTACGCGGGCCAACAAGACGCATTGAAGGAATACCGTAAATCATATCCGCTTGTGTATGCCGCGGCATGGAAAGCGGCTGACGGCGATTTGGCGCTGACTATTGCCAATGTTGATGATAAGGACCATGAAGTTCAGTTCAAGATTCCGACGTCGGAATGGGGCATTGGCAACGGGTGGACAGTTCTCAGAACTGACCATACCGGCCGAGACCAAATAACCACATGGAACGAAGATTCACGTGAATTGGATTATTCACTCCCGCCACGTTACACCTGCATAATTGAGTTTTCCGCCGATTGACAGCTTGGCAAGCCGTCTGCGATCCTCATTGCCTTGCGAGTTGGTGTCAGTCTATATTGGTCATGTTATAGAATTGATGAATCGCAAGGAGCCAACAAATACCATGCCGTCAACTTCCTTCACCTCTCTTGGACATCTACTTCCTTCACACAGATTTGGGTTACTAAAAGAACATTCTGCTCTGGCAAGCGACGGATCTGCCATGAGACAGGCGCTTGACGACGATGGTTATTTGTTGCTGCGCGGCATACTTGATCAGAAAGACGTTTGGGCGGCGCGCAACGAAGTGTTTGGCCGACTGGCTTCTGTTGGCGAGATTAAGGATCCGCCAATCGACGGAATACCCACTGGCGTAAGTCGCAGGGAAGAATTGGAACCGGATCCGGGAGTATTCTGGCGATCCGTGTGCGAAGGACCCGCTTTGAGGCGTGTTACCCACGCGGGACCGATGATCAAGACGATGGAGACCATCCTCGGCACTGACGTTCGCGCATTCGATTTTTTGTGGCTCCGGGCAATGCTTCCGGGGCGGGCTTCAGCATTTCACTTTGACCATGTGTACATGAATGGCGGTACGGATAGACTTTATACGGTATGGACGCCATTGGGCGAAGTTCCGCTGACCGATGGTCCAATGCTTTTGGTCGAAGGATCGCACCGGTTCGCTGACCTCGTCGAGCAATACCGGGGATTCAACGTGGATACTGACAAAAGCCGGCCCGGCCACGTCACGATGGACCCGGTCGCGCTTGCGGAGGAGCGCGACTGCAGATTGTTAAGCACGGATTTTCACGCAGGCGACATTCTGGTAGTGACCATGTTTATGTTGCATGGTTCTCTCGACAACAATTCTCCTTTGGGTCGCGTGCGCCTTTCCTGCGACACCCGGTATCAACGCGCGGATGAGCCCATTGATCCCCGCTGGATTGGCAATCCGCCTCTTGGGCACGGAGCCGGCTACGGAGGCGTTGGAGGGGCAAAGCCATTGACCGCGGAGTTGATCCGGCGGTAATGGTCCACCACACACTTGGGCGCCCTATTATTGTGAGTGTGATGCATGACATACATGCTTTCCCTGCTAACTTGTCTCGTTTCAATTGCTGGACACGCTGACGAGCGCAACTCTGTAGATACGCAACCAAGGTGCTCTCCGGAAGTCGTGCCGATCGATGCATCCCTTCCCGTTGCGGAGTTGCTGGCCACCCCTGAAGTCCGCACGTTGCTCGGTTACACCCGCAGACCCCTCCATTTCCCCGATGGCTACTCCCTGGGCTTGTTCTCCTTCAGTTATTCGGCCGAGGCCAACTGGATGTTCATTGTAGATTGCCGAGATATGACGTTTGAACGTTTCGGTATGCCCGAAAATGGCAATGGATCCCATTGCGCCGCCATGACCCCCGATGGCGACGTATATTTCATGCCGTATGCTCGTGGAAAGGCGTATCACTTCATCACGCATGAGAAGCGGTTTGAAGAGATTGCCATTACCCTGCCGGAAAACGAATACACGTGGGATGCCTATGGGGCCTCGAATGGACGCGTTTACTTTGGCACTTACCCGAATGCTGTCTTCGGAGAATTCGACCCAGAAAAAGGCACGTCTACTACATGGACCAAACTTCGGCCGGAGACCACGTACATAACAAACCTCCGTGAAGAACGCGGACGCATCCATTTCAAGGCATGGGGACCCGCCGAGATCTGGCTTGCATTTGATCCGGCAACGCGCGAGTTCTCCCCTTCCGGACCTCCAACGACTTCCGAACAAACAGCCAAGACTCTTCCTTTACCCGTTGGAGACCAGACGTACATTGCGTCGGTCGACTTGGTGGGAACAACAATTGCCGTTAGCAATCCCAGCGGACGTGTTTGGGAAATCACACCGGAATCCGAACCCATCCTTGTGGGCAACACCGGCTATCCTGCCGAAACATCATGGTGGCTCAAACCGGTAGATGGTAAAGTTGCCGGAGTAAGCTACTTTGGTGGAATGTTTTTGTTCGACGCGAAAACCCGCCAATTCAGCACGTCTCACCTGAATAATCGTGTGGGAGGCGGCAACTCGATTATGTTTTTGGAAACCATTTCCCCGGATTGTGTTGTGGGGGCAAACTATAGCCAGCAAAACCTGTTTGCAATCCATCCCGAAACCGGCAAGGTTTCCGCGTCGGATACGGTGATTGCACGGACTTCTGGCGAGCCCATGTGTGCCATTGGATTGGGAGGAATGGCCTATATTGGCATTTACGTCGATTCGATTGTTTCCCGATTCGATCCCAATCAAATGTTTGAGTATGGAGTCAATCCAAAGGAACTGATTTGCATCGGACCTGAATTCGAACAAACACGCCCGCGCGCCGCGGCAACGGACGGGAAAATTGTGTACATTACTTCGGACAGTGCATACAACAAGTTGGGAGGGGCTCTTGTCGCCATTGATCCGGAGACGGGAAAGATAGATGTGTACCATCACCTGATTCGAGATCAGAATCTTCCCACTCTGGTGTACGACCGCGCTTCGGGCTTGCTATGGGGTGGCACGGATCGATGGGGGCAAATGAGAAGCCATCCGCCGTCTCAGCCCAGCGCCTTGCTATATTCCTTCGATCCGGAAGCACGACGCGTGAAACATACCATTGATCTTTGGCCCGGATCCGATTTGATTAACGTTAATGCGGTGACAGGAAACGGCTTACTAGTTGTCTCGCAGGGCAGTGAAATTGCACTTGTCGATTCCCGGACTTTGGAAGTCCGGTTTCAAGGTGCTTCTCCATTGGCTAACGCACAACAATCCCGGCTCGGTTCCGACGGAGAAACCTACGTACTGCTGGAGGGGGTCCTGCGGCGATGGGAAACCAAGACCAATCGGCTGTTACCGCTTGCCGTCTGCCAGGATGCCCGGTTTATGACTGAATCGGCCCCGGGAACCTGGTTATTCGCCACGCCCACATCAGTCTATCGCGTAAGATTAAACACCAGCACGATGGTGAAGTAACTAACACCCTGCGGGGCGTTTTGTCTGTCTGGCCATTCTCTGCGTATACTTCTTTCCTTTGAGAATCTAGCGGGAGAATGTCATGAAAGCACTGGTTACGGGTGGCGCGGGGTTTATCGGGTCGCATCTGTGTGAGGCGCTAATCCGTCGCGGAGATCAAGTATTTGTGTTGGACGACTTGAGTTCAGGTCAATTCGAGAATATCGAACATTTGGAAGGTCTGACTTGTGTCATCGACACCGCATTGAATCAGGAAATCGTACGTGATCTGGTCCGTGAAGTGGACGTGGTTTACCACCTGGCAGCAACCGTGGGCGTACAACTGGTGGTGGACGATCCCATAGAGACCATAAACAACAACGTACGGGGCACGGAGACTGTTTTGGAGCAGGCTTGCCGTTACCGCAGGCGTGTGTTAATCACTTCCACCAGCGAAGTCTACGGAAAAAGTACGAAAGAAGTGTTTGAAGAAGACGACGACCGGGTTATGGGCTCTACCCATCTAACGCGATGGAGTTACGCCGAATCAAAAGCGCTGGACGAGTTTCTGGCGTTTTCCTTCTGGCGCACCAAGCGCATGCCGTGCGTAATTGTCCGTCTGTTCAATACAGTTGGGCCGCGCCAGACAGGCCGCTACGGAATGGTCATACCGCGATTCGTGAAGCAGGCGTTACGAAACGAACCGCTCACCGTATATGGAGACGGAAAGCAAACGCGCTGTTTCGGTTACGTCGGTGATGTTGTTCCCGCCCTCATAGAACTAATGAACCGCCGCGACATTGTTGGCCAGGTGTTCAATCTGGGCAATACCGAGCGTATTACCATTCATGCATTGGCGGAACGAATCATTGCCAAGACCGGAAGCAAGTCAGAAATTAAACTGGTTCCGTACAACGAGGCTTTTGGCGCAGGCTACGAGGACATGTTGCACAGGGCACCGTGCTTAAATCGCATCAAAGCAGCCATTGGATATGAGCCTAAAACGAAATTGGACGAGATTCTCAACCAAGTGATCGCCGATATGCGCCGCCGAATGGACGCGGGAACGGACTCCTGAGCAGGGACATTCAAAACGTCTTTGGTTTCAGGGTCCGCACCTCTTCACCCGGAGGAGGGGTGAATTCCTCGCCCGTATTAAACGAATTTACATCCGGGGGGCCGCCCTCCGTTTGCACCAGTACGCGGTCGTTATCATCCACTTTCTGCGTAACCTTGACGGGGGGCAGAGTGCTATTTTCCAACCGGATCCACGTATCCGCCGGGTTTTCTCTGCGCAAGTCTATCGGAACGATATTCTGCGCGTAAATGGGACTTGTCATTACCAGCACTTCCATGGGACCAAACCCCTTGGTCGCTGGCGTGTCAATTACGCGTGCCCGATACGCGGAATAGCCGGTGGTGTGGTCGGTCAATGAAAACACGGAATTATCGTGTTCAATCTTTTGGGATAAGATCGGATAGCCGTTACGTAGTAGTTCAAGCTTTTTGCCCTTGCCCTGACCCACTTTAACTTGAAATTCGACATCCATTCCCAAGGGCACGACTCCGCCAAGACCCACGTCTACTTTGCCATTTTTCATCGCGTCCGCTGTGAATTGGACAACCGGCGCGTCGGGTCCGCTGGCAACGTAGGTGCGGCCCAGACGAATGCCTTCCAGGATACCCCGTACCGATTTTTCGCGCGCAAATACATGGGTTACGGGTCGCCCTAGTGGAATGGTAGAATTGGAAGATAAGCTGCCTGCAATGGCACACGCCTTCAGGCCTCGAACCAGCTCATGATCCCAGAAAAGGACCGCTTGACCGTTTGCCGAGTTGTTCACGGAATCCGCCGCCAAGGCAATGCTATGAACCAATTTGCGCTGGTGCTTCTGCTGATAAACAGGCATTAGTTCGTTGAGGGCCATGGGGGGTATCTCCCGCCATCCTCGAGTCCACACTTCGATGGCATTGACGTAACTCAAGCCCCACTGCCATGGTGCATTCGAAAAACAGGGATGAGCCACGGCGAACACGCCGCCCTGGGCCTGTACTCGCTGGCAGATGGTTTGTGCTTCCCAAATTGTGTCCGCGGACTGGGGCATAGTCTGCGGCCCAAGAATCAGTGCAATCCCCTTTTCGTCCGTCCCCCATTCCATGGCCGGGATAAGGACCACTTTGTTTGACTGATAGCCGGCATCCATGCAAGCCTCAAACGTATTGCGATCAGCGATCGCAATAAAGTCCAATCCTTCGGCTTCGGCTCGGCGTATGATCTCCGACGGAGTCTGGCTGCCGCCGCCATAAGAGGATCGCACGTGCAAATCCCCTTTGTACCATCTGGACTCGGGAGAGAGCACGGGCGAATCGAATGGCAAAGGCTCGGCCTTCGGAAAACTAGTCGGGTTAAATGGATCCGTGCCATACGCTCGTTCTACTCGGTCAAGGGTACCGTCGAAATCCTGATCCCAGGCGCGGATCCCCGAATTGCCGATGCCTTCTACAATTTCAACAAGCACCGTTGCCGACTTCTTCTTCTCCACCACAATCTTTTGAATGTCGACAAGAATTTCCAAATCGTAATCGACTGCATAGACAAAGACTTCGTATTCACCGGGGGCACACTCCTGAAGAGCACTACCCTTGGGCAATTCGAACCGGTAGGATGGTTTTCTCGTTTTAGGCGCGTAAATTTCCACGTATCCTGGCAGATCCATACCCAACGTATTGTTCAATTCGATAAAAACCGAGCCCGTATCCGACGCGTAACTGACCCCACAGTGGAACGCAACCAACGCTCCAATCAGAATGCGGGTTAGAGCCCGCCCTACGTAGTTACTGCAGGCCACTCCTATATCCTCCCTTGCAGCATTTAATTATTTCTATTGATTTTAGCGTCTATTTTGTATACAATGTCTAGGAAGTAAACAATTCTGGGTGAGTGCCATGGCCCTCGTCATGGTCACACTTACTGCCAGATTGCTATGTCGTGGGACTTCAAGAACAAGACTAGGAGACTCCGCATGTTATCGAGCATCGACATCAACAGCAGTGTCGCCGTTTATGTCCAGATCGAAAACCACATCCAATTTGCCATCGCGTCTGGCCAATTGCAACCGGGCGATCAGTTGCCGTCTGTTCGGGAACTGTCGGAACGCCTTGGTGTCAACCCCAATACAGTAGCAAAAGCCTACCGCGACTTGGAAGTAATGGGCTTGCTGTACACGCGTCGGGGAATGGGCGTGTTTGTGAACAAAGGGATTGAAAACAAGTGCCGCGAGGATTGCCGCAAACGGATCATTACGCGCATGCACGAAGTGGTCGCAGAAGCGAAAGCGGCGGGAATGTCAGGCAAGGAAGTACTGGATATTGCCGACAAGAGCTACGGCACAGACGCAGGTCCGTATACAGCGACGCCATCTTCCCTGCTGTTGCTTGCCAAGCAGAAAAAGAAGGCTGGCAAGTAGGTAGTAAACAATACATTCTAGACATTCATTGACAAGGCTTTTGCAGAAAGCCGTTCCCCCGGAGCGGCTTTCTGTTTTTTTATGCTTTGTAACCGACTCAAACAAAGAGACTTACACAAATACACCCAATCCCGAATGGAACTTCGTTTCCCAGAGTAGATAACCCGTTAAAACTATCAAGAAAACAATTGACATGTTTGGCGGATTCCGTTACACTACGCCTAGCTTGGGAAACCGGTTCGCCGGGAAATTCGTCTTGCAAGGGTGCGGTCAGGACGAAGTTCCACGACGGTGAACGTTGAGTCAATGTACAGATGCAAAGGCGCGAGCAACTGTCCATGGAATCCATAGACCAGAAAACCAGATTACTTGATGGTTCCAGTTCTGAGACCTTTGAACAGGAAGCATTGCAGGAGTCCCCTGCGAGTGCCGACCAGCCAGGTAGAATGACCCATGGGGCCAAAGTAAAGCGTGGCCAGCTCAATGCGGTGCAGCAGGGGCGATACGGAACCGGGCCCGCGCCCTACGGCTATCGGCGGGGCGAGGACGGTGAAAAGCCTCTGGTGGTGGATGATCGGGAAGCGGAAGTCGTTCGGATAATCTTTCGAGAATATTTGAACACCCGATCGACGGGCAAAGTAGTTAATTATTTGCACAGCAAGGGTATATTTACTCGAAAAGGCAATCGCTGGTCGCGTCAGGCAATTGCCATTATCCTGTCCAATCGAACGTACCGCGGACGAGTCAGCTATGGTGACGTGGAAACACAAGGTTTGCACGATCCTGTAATTGAACCAGCCATGTTTTATAAAGCCAACGCTTTGCGCGAGAAAAAGCGCCGCAATCGCCACGATGAGGATGATGACTGATTACCTCGGCTTACTGAGACAATTTCGCCATACACCTGAACCTTCGTCCCAATCCAAGACTGCAGTATCACCCCACTCACTTGCAAAGTTCGTGAACAGTAAGGCCTGCCCAGGAAGAATACGCGATGGCGGACATCTTGATCGTGGGATGTGGATACGTAGGGTCTGAACTTACACGTCGACTGACAATGGCAGGGCACCGAGTCTATGCCATGCGGCGTTCCAGTCGCCCTGTTCCTGAAGAAGCAATTCGTATTATAGGGGACGCAACCGACCCAAATCTCGCCCAATTGCTGCCGCATACCATTGACTACCTGTTCTATACCGCAGCTGCAGGCGGTTTCTCAGAAGAACGATACCGGCAGGCCTATGTCGACGGTCCACGCAACCTCATGGGTGCCCTTCAATCGTCAGGCCGAATCCCGCGTCGGCTGTTCTTCACCTCTAGTACGGGTGTCTACGCGCAGTCCGCTGGCGAGGTGGTTAATGAAGAATCATTGGCCGCTCCCGTTCACTTTTCTGGGACTGCCATTCGGGAAGGAGAGGACATATTCTGGTGCAGTGGATTTCCCGCAACGATATTGCGGTTGGCCGGGATATACGGCCCTGGACGCGACAGGCTTATCCAACAAGTACGTGATGGTCTCGCTATAATTGGGCCTACTCCGGTAATCTCGAACCTGATACATCGCGACGATTGCGCGGGGGCACTGCATCATCTCATGGAGCTGGCGTCGCCCGAAAGGCTCTATGTGGGCGTAGACTGCGAACCCGTGGAGAGGGGAGCTTTGTTGCGCTGGATAGCGCACCAAGTT
This sequence comes from Candidatus Hydrogenedentota bacterium, assembly GCA_045863295.1. Taxonomy (GTDB): domain Bacteria; phylum Hydrogenedentota; class Hydrogenedentia; order Hydrogenedentales; family SLHB01; genus BTWA01. Next base: position 15,075 of record BTWA01000012.1, on the reverse strand, counting down.
GGGGCTGCGGAGCCAGCAACGTCGGACGTTGTCGAGCCGAGCGTACGAGCGCAGCGATCCAACAAGCGCTGCGACAGTAGCCTTCTCCGGGAATCCGGCTATCGATTTAAGTTTCCGACTTTCCGGGAAGGATATGGGGCGCTGATTGGCAATTGATTATTAAGGCGATTTTTTGTTAATGTATATTAACTACCAACTCTGTTGCCTTGAATAGTTCTTATCGAAAGTGCAGCGCTTAAACCTTCAGGAAGTAATACCCGCCATGTCCAGCCATTGGATCCGACTTTGTCTTGTCGCATGGGTCTCCTACACTCTCCATGCACAGGAAACACCAGACGATACGGCCCGGGAGCAGCAGTTCATTACCTCGGCACGGCAGCTAACCTTTGAAGGAAAGCGTGCGGGTGAAGGGTATTTCAGCTCTGACGGTACAAAATTGATCTTTCAAAGCGAGCGCGTTGCTGACAATCCGTTCTGTCAAATTTACTTGCTGGACCTGACAACCGGTGATACTCGCAGGGTGTCGCCCGGAACTGGGAAGACAACTTGCGCGTGGATACACCCGTCTGGCGACAAGGCGTTGTTTGCGTCTACTCACCTTGATCCCGAGACACATAGAAAACAGCAGGAGGAATTGGACTTTCGCGCGTCGGGAAAGGAACGGAGATACAGTTGGGATTACGACCCGGCGTACGAGATTTTTGAAAAATCCCTGCCGGAAGGAGAACCCGCCAATCTGACCAATGCCGTCGGCTACGATGCGGAAGGATCATGGTCCCCCGATGGTAGATTAATAGTCTTTGCTTCAAATCGGGAAGCATATAACCGTGCCTTAACCGACGCGGAAAAGGAATTGCTCGACAGGGACCCATCGTACTTCATGGACTTGTATGTCATGAATGCCGACGGTTCAAACGTTCAGAGAATAACAGCATCGCCCGGATATGACGGAGGTCCCTTTTTCAGTCCTGACGGCAGCCGCATTATCTGGCGACGGTTCTCGGAAGACGGCGCAACGGCCGAAGTATATACAGCCGCATTGGACGGAACTGACAGTCGACAGATTACGCGGCTAGGGGCGATGTCGTGGGCACCTTACTATCATCCATCCGGGAAATACATTGTCTTTACGACGAACAAGCACGGCTTTGACAATTTCGAACTGTATCTGGTGGACACAGCAGGTGAAAAAGAGCCAGTGCGAGTGACCTATACGCCAAAGTTCGACGGGCTTCCAGTCTTTTCCCCGGATGGCAATCATCTTTGCTGGACAAGCAATCGCACTGCGAGCGGAACATCCCAGTTGTATCTTTCGAATTGGAATCACGACGCCGCCCTGGCAGCCCTGGGCTCGGCGAATACCGCATCTGCGCCAACGGAATCGGAACCGATCTCGCCTTCGGCGAACAGCGCAATAGTGCCGGAAGACATGAAATCGGTTGTAACAGCGCTCGCATCAGATGAGATGGCTGGACGGCTGACGGGAACCGAGGGCGAGCAGAAAGCCGTCGACTATGTCGCTGGACTATTCAAAAACCTGGGACTGGTTCCTGCTGGAGACAATGGAACGTACTTTCAATCCTTTGATTTCACCGCCGGAGTGTCTCTCGGTGGGTCAAATGCTGTGACAGTAAGACTGACGGGAACAGACACACCCCATTCTTTCGTAGCCGACGAAGACTGGCGGCCGTTGGCCTTTTCTTCGGTCGGAACCATCGAAGCATCAACCGTGGTCTTTGCGGGGTACGGTATCGTGGCTCCCACCGAGGGCAGCATTGGCGAATACGACAGCTATGCACACCTGGATGTTACAGACAAATGGGTGTTGTTGCTTCGGTACGTACCGGAAAACGTTTCGGTTGAAGAGCGTGCGCATTACAGTCGATTTGCAAGTCTTCGATACAAAGCAATGGTAGCGCGTGATAAAGGAGCTCGTGGCATCATTGTTGTCACGGGACCCAATACGCAGACCAAGGACGAACTGGTAAAACTGGCGTTCGACGCGTCTCTGAGCGGTGCAGGTATAGGCGGAATTTCGGTCACGAATGCCGTAGCAGACGTCCTATTCTCGCGCGCTGAAAATTCACTCGCCGAACTACAATCCGAGTTGGACAACGGCATCCCGGTCATGGGATTTGACCTGCCGTCCCTGACTGTTTCCGCCACCATCGATATTGTGCACGAAAAAAGCACGGGGAAAAACGTGCTTGGACGATTGCAGTCGGGTTCTGTATCCAAGCACCAAGCGATCCTGGTCGGCGCCCATGTTGATCACCTAGGGGAGGGTGCCGGCGGAGCCTCTTCGCTTGCGCGGCCCAATGAGGTGGGAATGATTCATTATGGGGCCGATGACAATGCATCCGGCGTCGCAGGCATGCTTGAGATTGCGGCCTACTTCGCGGGAATCAAGCTACGTGGTGAACCTGTGCTCAAAAAAGACGTCGTTTTTGCGGCTTGGTCCGGCGAAGAATTGGGGTTGCTGGGATCGAGTCACTACGCGAATCAACTGGCCGAGTCAATAGGGAGCGATGCCCTCTCCCCTTCTATTGCTGCCTACATCAATATGGACATGATTGGCCGCCTGCGAGACAATTTGGCACTGGCCGGCGTAGGCACCAGTTCGATCTGGCCGGGCGAGATTGAGCGGGCCAATGTGCCGGTCGGCCTGACCCTTACTTTGCAACAAGATGCGTACTTGCCAACAGATGCCACTTCTCTGTTCATGAAAGGCGTTCCGTTCTTAAGCGCCTATACCGGAGCGCACGAAGACTATCATACCCCCAGGGACACGGCAGAAAAAATTAACTATGAAGGCGCAGCAAAGATTGCCCAATTCCTGGCCTTGGTTACTCGTTCGTTGGCGACGGCCGATACAGTACCCGACTACATTGAACAAACCAAACCCGAAGACCAGGGAATGCGCGCATCGCTTCGCGCCTATTTGGGCACAATCCCGGACTATGCCCAAACTGACGTCCAGGGAGTCAAACTCGGCGGCGTGTCGAAGGGTGGGCCGGCAGAGGCCGCTGGCATTCGTAGTGGCGATGTCATTGTAAAAGTAGGTGGCAAGACTATCGGTAATATCTATGACTACACATATGCCATCGAGGCATTAAAAGTGGGTGAAGAAATTGACATAGTCGTTCTACGCGACAATAAACAAGAGTCATTTAGAGTGGTCGCTGGTTCACGCGAGTAAACTGGGAAATGGAGTCAGCGTTTATTTTGCTCCGCGATGAAGATGATGCCGAATATGCATATTGCCCAAGAAAGGCAATGCAGCGAGAATAATCAGCGTAAATCCTGGTATAGCCAACGTGGACTCCCACCATGCCATCGCACACAACGCGATTCCAAGCGCCGTGAGAAATCCACATTCGATGCAACCGAAGGTACATTCACGGTCAATCTCCGCGCGCGCGGCGTCAGACACTAGAATTTCGTTACACTCGGGACAAACTGGATCGGTCTCGCTCATCTCGACCCCGCACTTCGGGCAGTGAAATGCTTTCATGCCGGCTTCTCTCGCCGCCACGGGTGCGTGGCTGCGTGGTTGACTCCCCAGTCAATTGTCCTCCGGAATGCGTTAATTGTCAATACGTAACAGTACCTTCTCCCTAAACGCAACTAAAGGGACATGGGAAATCTTGGCTCACATGGTATAATCCGGACGGGGAAATTGCATGAACACGAATTCAGCTCCAAAGCGAAAAGGTCGTGCTATTGCGGCCAACGCCGCGAAGACTCGGTCAGTAGCCAAGGCTGAACTTCACGAAGGCAATTCCCCTAAGCGGCAACAACCCCGTAGGACACGCCCCTCCAAGGTCAAAGCTCTTCCCACCTCAAAGCACCGATCGAATCTTAAGGTCGATCAGTTGACACCGGCCGACCTGCCAATCTGGCGGGAATCGCTCCTGGGGATTGATTGGGTAAGGCTCCGGTCGTCCAGCGTATATTACGGTTTTGGAGTGCCAAGGGGCGATGGTTCCGCCGTTGTCCTCGTGCCCGGTTTCCTCGCTACTGACCTGTACTTGCTGGAATTATTCACATGGCTTTACCGCATGAAGTATAAGCCTTACTTCTCGCGTATTGGCCGCAACGCGGATTGTCCTGCCATCTTAATGCGGCACTTGTTGACCACGGTAAATCGGGCATTTCAAAAGACGGGGAGAAAAGTCCATCTGATTGGGCACAGTTTTGGCGGCGTTATCGCCCGTTCTCTGGCCGCGTCGCACCCTGACAAGATTGCGTCGGTTATTACGATGGGATCCCCTTTGCGCGGCGTACGAGTCCATCCCTTTGTGTTGTACATGAGCGGCCTGGTGCACCAAAAGATACATCTCAACAAAGTTGCACGACCAAAGGAGTTGCAGCCGCATTCCAATGATTGTTTCACAGCGGCTTGTTCTTGCGGTTTTGCCTGTACATGGCGGAGCGGATTTCCCACGTCGGTGGATCAAACGGCCATTTACACAAAGAGCGATGGCATAGTGGACTGGCAAATGTGTCGAACCGAAGACAAAAGGGTGGACATCGAAGTAAGGGGCACGCATTGTGGACTTGCCTGGAATCCTGACGTATTCAGGATAATTGCTCAGCGTCTTCACAAGGTATCAAGAAAGCGACCACGCGGAAGCCAGGGACACTCGCTGACTGCTAAGTCGACGAACTGCAAAGTGTCGTAGTTTCATCCGCGCCTCAATACTCGGCCCGGGTCAGATTCTTCAGACCCAATCGCATGGGCACGAACGTGCACAGTACGCTTAGCGCGGTAACAAGCGTGAGCACGGCGCCCAGTGCAAACCAGAATGCCCGCACATCCGCATAAAAACCCAATGCCCTCCACTGAAGGATAAATGTCTGCGCCCCGATTACGATGGCAATATAGGCCATGCTCAATAGCAAATTCAGCGTTCCCCCCATACCAGACACGATGCGAGCGGGGTTATCCTCCTGGAAGTTTGGGTAAAGACTTCCCAGCCCAACAGCAAGACCGGACAAAGCAAAGTTGGTAATGATAATGGTGTACAAGGACAACGCGAACACGAGAGGCTCCACACGCAAACTCATGCATGAGATTATGACAAGCGTAACTGTAAAAACAGAGGCTGTGAGCACGCTCAGCCAGAATTTCTGAAGTACCAAGGTCTTAAACGTCAAAGGAGCCAAACCAATAATCCAAAAACGCCTTCCTTCCAAGCTAATCAAAGGAAACACAAATCGGCTTGTCAAAGTCGCCAGTATTAGAGTACACGCACCCATGTTCACGCAAACTACCCAATTTCGAAACGCCTCGCTGCTGTAAGTACCAGAACGGGTGCGCAAACTTGCTATGTACACTGCCATGATTCCAAAGAAAATGATAAACTGAGACCATTGCACAGGATCGCGCCAAAAAAGTCGAACGTCTTTGATCACTAATGATCGCACAGGATCGCGCAATAGCAAGAAGAGCCGATCAATACTGCTGAGCCAACCCCGGCCCGGCGGTCTCTTGGAATCGCCGTGTCCCAGCAATGCAGACCAGCCAGGATAATAGATGCGTTGCGCCAGAATCGCAGCAAACAGAACTAGGAACAGTGCATTTGAAAGCAGCAGTCCGAAGTGATACAGGGCTTGCCCATACTCTCCTTGAGTCGTCGCAAGCACACCACTAGCGGCCCAATAACTTGGCATCCAACTCGACTGCGTTCGATTCAAAGCTTCCAGAATGCTCGCCATACTCGCTTCCGCGCCGGACAATTCCCGGAGCACCGTTCGAAGATACAAGAACATGAAAAAGGAAGCTATCATAGCCGCGCCAACCATACTGCTGCGAGGTAATTTCGGGAAAATGCGCACGAGGAGAATCGCAACAATCGCACCGAGCGCCGCGGGAATTGTAACGTAGGGCAGATAAAAAGCGAGTGCGGCAATGTAGAATGCCACAGGAGCATCGATAACCAGGCCATACGCCAAAATGAGCGGAGACCCCAAAAAAGCCGATGCCCAGGAACTGAAAACCACACATTCGGCAAATCGCGCCAAGAAGAATTCCCAGAACGTAAGCGGGGTATGCAATAGATAGGGCACTTCGCGTGACTTGTACAGCGTGGAGAAAGCAATCAAGACGTTCGAAAAAAGAAGCATGAAAAACAGGGCAAGCGCAAATACTGACAGCAGCCTTGTCATGATAATGGAACCGATACTCAATCCCAATGTGGGATCCTGACCATAGGATATCAACCAAGCAAATCCAGCATAGAACGCTACAAAAGCACCGGCCCAAAGCATAAATGCAGACACCGAAACCACAGCTACTTTAAGTTTTGACTCATTTCGGACCGACAATACTTGCTGCACGGCCATTCGGTGTTTTGCCCAGATTACCGTGCCGATCCGAGTCATTCCGCGTCGTCCCGCGTCAGTTCGAGAAAAACATCCTCCAACGATCCGGGGTTTCTGGAAAGGGCCAGGATTTCCTTCAATGTGCCCGTATGGCGAAGCTTTCCGTTATAAATAATTCCGATGCGATCGGCTACATCTTCAATCACCGACAGAGAATGGGTAGACATAAAGACGGTCAACCCTTCATTCGTTCTCTTTTTCAGATAGTCTTTGACGAAACGGATATTCTTGGGATCCAGTCCGACCCAGGGTTCGTCTACTATCACTATCTTGGGTTCATGCAAGAAACAGGCCGCAAAGGAAAGTTTTTGCCGCATACCGTGACTATAGTGTTCTATCAACTGGTCGCCCACATGCCGCACCTCAAAAAGCTCTAGCAGGTGCTCGCACGTTCCATTCAAGACTTCCTGAGGCAATTGATACAGTCCAGCAACAAATCGCATGAACTCGCGTCCCGTAAGTTTTTCATAGAGGAACGGAGTATCGGGAACATATCCCAACAATGATTTTGCGGCCACGGGCTCACGCTGAATGTCAACGCCACCCAGCATCGCAATGCCGTCACTAGGCTTAAGTAACCCTGTCAGCATCTTTATGGTTGTTGTCTTACCTGCGCCGTTTGGGCCCAAAAAACAAAAAAACTCTCCTCGATCAACAGAGAGATTCAGGGAATCCACGGCGACTTTGGCGCCGAATCGTTTGGTAAGATTCTGAATTTCTATCATTCGACCTCAAGGACCTCGATCTTCAGCCCGCCTACGAATCCTATTAACCGGGGCCAAGCCTCAATATCTCCATTCAATAGCTTGATATGCGTTGCGTCGGCAATAAGCTGACCATACGTGGGATCGACCCAAATCCACTTGTCCATGAACACCTCAGGCCAAGCATGATAATAAAAGCACTTGCCATCTTCACCCCACATCAAACCTATGGCAATGCGTGTGGGAATACCGAGAGACCGCGCTAGCGCCGTAAAAAGTACGGTATGCTCGTTACAGTCACCCCGACGAGACGCAAGCACTTCAGTCGCTGAAGGTATACTTAGCGCCGGTATCTTGTCGATATTTTCGAAGACCCAGGTATACAACAGAGAAACCTGCTTCCATGAATCCGATTCTTTTCCCACGATGGCTCTCGCCTGTTCCCTAATCGCCGGATCGTTGGATTGAATAAACGCTCCCGGAGATAAGTAAGCTTCATACAATTTCGGATTCACACTCGCACCGCCAAAATCCATTGCGTCCGGTACAATAATTTCCAGCCCATCGTCCTTGATTGTCTGCGTCGTGTCCCGCGGGATTTCTTGATCCAGACGATGACCGCTTAATCGGACTCGCATTCGCCGCGCCCCTTCGAAGGGAGTCTTACCACTAGGGTGTATGGCCATGATTTCGTTGGGGGTTATATCGCCAGTGTCGGCATTCTTTTCAGCAAACAATGCATCCGCTGTCGTTCGCTGTAATGTTAAGCCCATGCCGGTCTCAATCCGTTGAACTTCACCTTCCAAATTCACCCAGGCCCGAGATTCGTTCCCGTTCATATCAATGGTCATTTCGCGAACGGTGATGGATTCTCCTTCGAATTCCATGGCCGATTCCGCCACGCAGCGAATTCGCGCATCGCCTGCGCTCAAAGTCAAGGGATCGACCATGCTCACAACATACTCCTCTCCCACTTCGATGACCGGCATGGACAGCGCGGAGACACCCATATTATTCCAAAGCATGACGTCCTTACCCACGGGCCACTCCACCGGCATTGTCTCACCGGCCATTTCGACTGCTCCCTTCAGGACGCCCTTGACAACCTCGCCCCTCAGGGAAATTCGTTGGCCTGCGGATGTCATCTGAAAAGAGATGTCACGTAAGCCTGTGTCACGCGCGATCCAAGCACTTCCCCTCATGTCCATATCACCGCCTTGTTGCAATACATCGATCGCGAGGTTGGCGGTCATCGACATGCTGGTTCCCGAAACTCCCCCTTGGACGACAGGGTAACTGCGAAGATTTACATAACCAATCCGCCGCTCGGCCAGATAGACCCCCAGCCATTGTTCGGAAGGCTCATCGCGATACGTGGAAGCAGCAAGATCCCCAGCCTTGATGCGAGGAACAAATGCCTCCCGGTAGACCAGGAGGCCCATCATGGCAAGCCAAAACAGTGTTATACCCGTGCAGGCTATCTTTAAGACATGGCGCCGCAACACTTCTTGTACTTCTTCCCGCTGCCGCATGGACACGGATCGTTGGGTTTGACCGTCGGTGTCATATTCCTGACGGGCAGCTGCTTCGGCTTTTGCTCGGAGCGGCTCTCGCCATCCTCTTCGTTCGCCTTGGCCAATGCGGACCCGCCCGCAAGGTTGAATTTGCTTGTGTCAAATGCCGCAAAGCTGCGATCCTGTTCCTTATCTGCTCCTACCATGGAATAGTTGCTGAATTGGGCAATCGGATCTTCCCGTGTGCCTTGTACACCTTGTCGCGCCTGCAAACGCCGGGCTTTCCACACCTCGGGGTCGGTAAGCCGAAACAGGGTCTGAACAACGTTCTCGTCGATATTTCGCATCATGTCAGTAAACAGGTCAAATGCTTCAGTCTTGTACTCGACCAGGGGATCCTTTTGTCCGAATGCCCGAAGCCGGACGGATTCACGTAAGTAATCCATTGTATAGAGATGCTCAATCCAACGATCGTCCACCGCTTTCAATAGTGTCATCATTTCGAAACTGTGCATCTGCTTTCGCGCCATCTTCGCAAAGTCGATACGAGACTCGTCGCCTCCGACTTGCTCGCGAAAACTGGCCCGGATTTCCTCCTGGATGGCCCTTTCGCGGCGTATGTACTCTGTGTGAACCTGATCGAACAAATCATCCACGAGCGGCTTGGGCTCGCCTTCTCCTTCACCGCTTACGTTGGGTTCGAACCCAAACGTGTGTTTGAACCGGCTGACCAAACCGTCCAAATCCCATTCATCGGGCATCTTGTCGTCAGCAGCATATTCATCCACTAGGTCCGCGATTATGCCCTCGAAACGGGCATGCATCTGCTCGGTCACGTCCCGATCTTCAAGTACCGACTTTCGCGTTTCGTAGATGATTTTGCGTTGGCGGTCCATCACGTCGTCGTACTCTTTGACGTGCTTTCGGATTTCAAAGTTGTGCATTTCCACCTGGCGTTGTGCGCGCTCAATCGAACGATGGACCATTCGCTGGCTCAATGGCTCTTCATCCATTTCTTCCTGACTTCCGAACCATTCGAGCATACGCTTGACCTTGTCGCCCCCAAACAATCGGGCTACTTCATCCTCAAGGCTCACGTAAAATCGTGTAGTGCCGGGATCGCCCTGCCGGCCGCATCGTCCACGCAATTGGTTGTCGATGCGCCTCGATTCATGCCGCTCCGTGCCAATGACGGCCAATCCACCCAATTCACGTACGCCCTCACCGAGTTTGATATCGGTTCCGCGACCGGCCATGTTGGTCGCTATCGTAATTGCCTTACGCTTGCCGGCGTTGGCGATAATCGCCGCTTCCCGTTCGTGGTATTTGGCATTGAGCACCTCAAACTCACTAATCCCACGTTCCTTCAAGAGTTCCGCTACGCGTTCTGATTTCTCAATGGAAACCGTGCCCACCAATACAGGTCGGCCCGCGTTGTGAAATTCCTCTATTTCCCGGATAACGTGGTTGAATTTGCCATTCTCCGTGGCAAAGATAAGATCGTTAAGATCAGCGCGCACTAGTGGTAAGTTCGTGGGTATCTGCACAACCTCCAACCCGTATATCGCAAGAAACTCTGACGCTTCGGTTGCCGCCGTACCGGTCATCCCCGCCAATTTGTTGTAGAGACGGAAATAGTTCTGGTAAGTAATGCTTGCAATGGTCTGGGTCTCGTAGTGAACCGGAACTCGTTCCTTGGCTTCAATCGCCTGATGCAACCCGTCGCTCAACCTCCGGCCTTCCATTATTCTGCCGGTAAACTCATCGACAAGCATCACCTGGCCATTGCGTACGACATACTCGTCGTCCTTCTTGTAAAAATTGTGGGCACGCAAAGCCTGCTCCACCATGTGTACAATCGCCAGCGAATCCTGCACATAGAGATTGTCGACGCCCAGCAGCCGCTCCACATTTTCCATGCCGTCTTCGGTGAGCATAACGTGACGGCCTTTTTCATCCAGTTCGTAGTCCGCTTCTTTGCGGATCTTGCGCACCGCTTCGTCGACTTTGTAGTACAACTCTGTATTCTTCATGGGCCGGCCCGAAATAATGAGCGGGGTTCGCGCTTCGTCAATGAGAATTGAGTCGATCTCGTCGACAATGGCAAAGTTCAATTCCCGCTGAAGCCGGTGCGAGATGTGCGTCGCCATGTTATCGCGCAAATAGTCGAATCCCATTTCGCTGTTTGTACCGTATGTAAGATCAGCACGGTATCCAACTTGCTTCTCAGGACCTTCCATGTGATGCTGGATCAAACCGACGGAGAGTCCAAGAAACTCATAGATCGGACCCATCCATTCCCTGTCGCGGCGAGCCAGGTAATCGTTGACCGTAATAACATGTACGCCTTTGCCGGATAGCGCATTCAAATATACGGGCAATGTGGCCACGAGTGTCTTGCCTTCGCCGGTCACCATTTCGGCGATGCAGCCCTGATGAAGCACCATGCCACCGATAATCTGAACATCAAATGGTCTCATCCCGGCCACACGTTTTGCCGCTTCGGATACCGCCGCATAGGCTTCCGGAAGAACATCATCGAGGGAAGCGCCCTGGCTAATCCGCTCTTTGAAATCGCCCGTAAGCGCTCGTAATTCGGAATCCGTCTTCTTTACGTATTCCCGTTCGAAATCGCGTACTCGTTGCAGCGTGGGGAGAAGCTTTTTTACACGGCGTTCGTTGTCCGTGCCAAAGATGCGATTCAACATTGAGGTAACCACAGATACTCATACTCCTGATATCGTAAAGGCCGCACGCCATCCATCGACTTGGGGCATTCGATTCACTGCATGCGGGGTTTGCCCGATTCTACCCGACCAACAGCCACCTCGGGCGGCGCCATTTCTTCGACCGATGATTTCAGTAATTCATTCATATTAACGACTGGCAACAGAAACGGACCACCTTCAAACATGCCGCTCGACTGTGCCACAATTCCGCGAGCCATGCTATAAAGATTGGCCAGACAAACGCCGGGCACGTATTGCCGTATTTCTTCTTCTGAATAGTCCTTGGGAAGAATAAAAACGGCGTCCAGTGAGAGCCGTACAAGGCATACGTGTGGTTCTTTGATCTGAACCTGTAAAACCAACGGTATTTTGAACACATTCTCATTCCGGCGACGACGTACGCTGAACGACAATTGAAAATTGGCCCCCGCCTCTGCCGGGAGGCTACTCAATACGAACTCGCGTATGCGGCACGCCTTAAGCTGCAGCGCAGAAGTCGATGACATGACCTTCCTTTCCGCTGCGAGACCAGGAGTCCGACGCGTCGGAGCGGACTGCCCGGCGCTCCATCATGTGTTCGAATTCCGAATCGTCAGCCAATTCATCCGGCGTCAACCCAATTCCTGTCCAGTGGGCATCAAGTGCCGAAGCAATGGCCGCCATTGTCTTGAGCGTGATGTTGTTGTGGTCACCCAACAATTTGGATACCCGAGCCGCCGATACACCGAGTCGTGTAGCTAAGTCCTCTTGACTAAAACCTAGAGACTTCAACCGCCTACGGATCTCGGAGTTTACAACGGATGCCAGCGGATTCATATCGCCCGCGAACGTTGGCGTCGATTCCGGACTGTGTGCGAAAGAGGATTGCATGGTCATCTCCAGTGGCAACTTTTGCAGAGGACACAAGTCGATATTAACATATAGGTTAATAGGAAGCAAATTAAGAAACGGTGCTCATAAGGAACCAATTAAATGAAGAACTGGCCTTCGCCACGATAAGTAGGCACTTCGTCCACAACTTCCCCTTTCGCAATAAGTAACAACGAATTAAAGCGTTCGCACATCTCACCTGCCTTGCTATATCGCATGAAAACCGGATCACCTAGATCCAAGGGTTCTTTTCCGGCGTAACGAATCGGGGTCTGAACCTCACCCGCCCCTTCCAATGGCAGGAGAGTCGCCCCGTCTGGCAGGTATGGACAAGGTAATTTTTCTTTTCCAATGGGCCCGGAGGCGACATACCCCCCTCCAGAGCATGTGAAAAGGCCCTGTGTCGGCTTGCGCGTGATTTCAATGGCGAAGCCGGCCGCCGGATGATGCTTAAAACCACGATACCAATCGAAAAGGACCGGAGAGAAGAAGCCGGACCCGACGGCAACTTCCGTCACATCAGATTCCTGCGAGGTAGACTCCACACTGCCGGTTCCCCCGCCATTTACAAATCGTAGCTTCACGCCATTGTCTGAAATGGCTTTCACTGAATCTGCCCTTCGCCGCCGGATCTCCCGTATAGATCTGGATTTCATGAACCTGACTATTGTGTTTTTGAGCAACTGACTCGGCGCGTTATCGGGTAGGCCCGCGATTTGTGCCTCGTATCCCATTAATCCATCAAGTCGTACGTAGTCACATCGTTTGACCACTTGTGTGAGTCCCGCCGCAAGTCTCGCGGACCGTACCGGGGATCGCCAGACTCCAAAGTGCAGTCCCGGAAACTCGGTGGACATATCCAAATCCATGCAAACCGGTATTTGCACATCCATCTCGCGCCCGCACCGGTCGAGAAAATGGACATGCTCTTCGCTGTCAATCATGAGTACGATTTGCTTGCCCCGGCGCATTTCGTCAAGTACGCCAGAACCTTGCACTTCACGCATAGCTGGGTAAGCCACCAGGATATCGTCCAGACCGGAGTGACTGAGAAAGACTGCCTCCCGCACGGAATACGCCATAATCCCCTTAAAAGTAGAATCAGCTTGCAAAATTCGCTCAATCAATGGCACCGACCGGATTGACTTGGATGCGACGCGAACAGACTTTCCATTCGCTCTTGCCTGTATGTCGCGTATATTACGGTCGAATAAATCCAAATCGACGAACGCAAATGGCATGACATGCCCTTCGGTGGCTCGTTTATAATAGGTGTACGTTCGTTCCATATGGGTTTTCCGCCGGTGACGTTGATTACCGGAGTGCGCATCGGCCGCGACCTAGACGCTAATCAATCCGGGGTTTCCAATTCAATTGGGGCCAGTGAATAAGAATTGAATAGGAACCGTCTGGATATGGAGGAGTGGTTTCCAACTTGCAAGGAGTAATACGATGGAAGTTCTGCTGATTATTCTGGGACTGGTCACGGCCATCTTCGGATTGGATGTGGATGAGTTTCTCTCCGCACTCTTCTACATTTTCGATATCTTTGGCTGAAATTGAGATATACATGGCGAACCACCGCGGCCTGGCCGAGCACAGGCCGGGCCGCGTTACCTCGATCGCCGCAGTACTTCCGGATTTGCAAGGTTCTCATGGTATTCAGGGCTGCGATTTAGAATCTCGGTGATTGGTACGCGTTCCCCGATTGCCGGCAACGGCACTGTCACGAACCGGACCACTTTCATCGTCCTTCCAATACGCTCAATGATCAGATCCTTGGGCATGGCACACATGAAAAGGCGCTTTGGATCGTCAAGAGGACTATCAAACTCAAACGCCACCCGAGTGGGCCAGCCTTCTTCATTGACTTCTTCGATACGAACGGTCATGCCATCCAGTGTAATGGTATCCCCCGGCAAAAAGGTATATTTCGCCGATCGATAGACGCTGGAATTCTCGACATACGTAAACCCCTCGGGTGCATGCATCACCAGCGTTGTTTCGTTTCGGCGCTCCACATCTCCCGGCTTGGTACCTGCCTTAAGCATTCGATAAGTCTTGGGAAGTGGGACCCCATTCGCGGCGCGCATAATCGTCATTAACCAAGTCGTGTAATCCGTCTGCGTGTTGAGAATGACTACGTCTTTGTCTTTGACGGCTTCGTCCGCCGGTATGGAGGCGATCGTGTCAAACATTCGGTTTGCGACTGCACCTTTTAGCCCGCTCATGGCAAACAGGTTCACCGGACCAACAACTCCATGAAGGAGAATCCACACAATTGCCAACGAAGCGGCGGCGAAGCGGCGCACTTTGGAGGCGTCATCGGAAACAGCAACTCCGACGTACCAACGACGGATGTACATTGCCACCAACGCCATACCGCCCACTGTGCCGAGGATGGTCACTCGCGGTTGGACAAAAATGGAGAGTGTGGGAAAAAGGCACAGAACCATCCCCAGTGCGAAAAAGCGCATTACCGGTTCCTGCTTGAACATGGGCCAGCAAAGAAACACGGTACCGCCAATGAGCGAGTAGCAAAGCACAGGAGCCCAAATCTTGAAATGGGGAATTCCAGCAAGTACGTAAGGCCAATCAAAAAGCGTGTTGGTTAGAAGAAACGGCAAATTGATGAAGACCCGCCCTGCGAACTCCAAAGGGTCTTCGGCAGGATCGCAATACCATGCCGTGCCGGAAGCCCCGTACCCCCCCAATTTGTAAGGGATGTACCAAATAACGCCCATGAACAGATAGGGTACAATGGTTAATGCTCTGTCGCGCCACGTACCTTTCTCCATGAACACAGCATAGGCAACCAAATATCCCCCCGCGCCCACGGCCATTTCGCCGCAAAGCAGTCCCAACACAAAA
>BTWA01000011.1:0-154625 GCA_045863295.1 Candidatus Hydrogenedentota bacterium | reverse complement strand
TGAGCTTTGACGGGTTGCTTCGCTACCTCTTGCATGCGCTGGGCGTGGACGGAAGGGGCCGGGATGAACGCTGGATGTTGCAGGCACTGGTCCATGCCCTTCGTGGAGAACGCAAGGAAGGCCGCATCGTGGCATTGATTGTCGATGAAGCGCACCACATACCTGTAGATACGATGTCCAAAATGCACCTTATTTCGAATATGGAAGTCGCCGACGGCAAATTGCTTCAAGTGGTTTTTGTGGGGCAGCCCGAGTTGGACGACCTGCTGATGAACGAACGGTTGCGTCAAATACGTCAGCGCATTGCGGTCCGTTTTCGCCTGCAACCATTGACTGCGGCAGAGAGCATTGACTACATCCGCTACCGGATCGAGAAAGCCGGCGGACGGCCTGAGTCGGTTTTCACCGCGCCGGCCATGCGTGCAATATCCAAGGCCGCCAGAGGCTTGCCTCGAATGATCAATGTGCTGTGCGACAACGCACTGATTACGGGAATGGGACACAGCGTAAATCCGGTCACCCCACGCGTGGTGCGCGAAGTGGTTCGTGATTTCGCGTCCCCCCGTAGGCGGCCGGCTGTGCAATGGGCCACTCGCCTAACAACGGCAGCGGCGATTGTGGCTGCCTTGGGGGGCACTTTCTGGAAATCCGGATGGGTCAACGCGGCCGCGCTGTTCCCAGATCCTGCGATACATGCCGGAACGGATCCGGCCGGCGTTACCATGGATGAGATCGCCCAATGAGCAAGATATTCGAAGCCCTTCAACTGAGCGGATCGGATTTCGCGGAAAAACCCGCAGCCATAGCGCCCGGCCCAACCCAGCCCGTGCCTCGGTCATTCAGCGACAAGCTCATGGCGCTGTACCGGCGAATTGAAACCACTATCGAATGCGATGGTGGAAAGGTGGTTTCCATCGCTGGCTTGCAGTCAACCGAGCAATCATTCACCTATGCGTTTGAATTGGCCCGCATGGCGTCTACCCAATTGAAACTGCGCGTGCTTTTGCTGTGTTCGCATCAATCCGGTTGCCAGCAGTTCATTCTCCGGGATCCGCAACTTGCCCACGGTTGGGAAAGCGTGGTGTTTGATGGCGCGCCGGTATCGGAAGTCATTCACCGCTTGACGAGCCCCTCAATTTCCGTGAGTCAATTAAATGCGACGCCGGAGTCGCTCGCGGGCATCGTTACAAGTCCCCTTTTTCGGCCTGTATTGCGCGCGTTGCGATCCGAATACGACCTGATTGTCATCGACACCCAGCCCTTTTCCGAGGGGGTAGACGCAGTACTTGTCTCCGAGGTGGCCGACGGTTCGGTGTTGGTCGTGGATGCCGGCGTAACGCGTTGGCAGGTGATTCGCAAGGCTGTCGAGCAAATCGAATCTCAGAATGGGACCCTTCTGGGCGTGGTTCTGAACAAGCGTCGTCATTACATTCCCAACTTCATTTACCGGAGGCTGTAGAGGCAGCCGGGTAACACGGCGCGCACACCACAGCAGGACAGGACGCACAAGGCCCAAAGAGGTATCAGTATGAGCCATCAGTTGCCAAGACGCGACCGAACCGCCATTTTGCGTTTTTTTTCCCGGCGGAAAACCGATGTTCACCGGGAGGAAACCGCGAACTTTTTATCCCGCGAGGAATTCGAGAATCAACTTCAAATTGAACGGGCACGGGTCGATCGATCGGGCCACGCTTTCTCCATGATCGAATTTACCTTTCAAGGCACCCATTCGGACGAAGAGATCGAACTTGCGGAAAAGGCGTTGATTGCAGCGTTGGGCGAGCGTACGCGCGTATGCGACGCGAAGGGCTGGTATGGAGCGCGGCCCGCCGTGCTGCTTCCTTACACCAGCAAAGTCAGCGCATCCAGTCTGTTCAGCCCCATTGACGTGTTGTTTCAAAAGTATTATGCAGCGGCTTCGCCTACGCCGGCGGCCGCGCCGAGGCTTTCCTTCGTCGTTCACGGCTACCCGGAAGAGGCAGCCGGAAGTAAACCCACCAACGGTTCAGCCGCGGCGGCCAGCGGTCAACTCAAAGGATAACCTTTCATGTCGCTCGCACAAAATCACAATGGATTTACGCCGTACATATTGCCGCACCCGCGGGGCAGTCAACATCACACCGTGCACGTCCACAACGCCTCCGGTCATGCATTGTTCGCCCGGCCGTTTCCCTGGTGGAAGCGGACCATGGATTTCACGGTCGCGTTGATTGCGTTGACGGTCTTCGCGCCTGTAATGCTTGCCATCGGACTTGCCATCAAGATCACCTCGCCTGGCCCCGTGTTCTTTACGCAGTTGCGGGGCGGCAGGGGCGGCAAACCGTTCAAGTTGTACAAATTCCGCAGCATGTCCGTGGACGCGGAAGCGCGAAAAGCGGAGCTGATGCATTTGAACGAACGCAGCGGCGTCGCATTCAAAATGACCCGCGATCCTCGCGTCACCAGCATTGGCAAGGTTATCCGCAAAACCAGCCTGGACGAATTACCGCAGTTGATTAATGTACTCAAAGGGGATATGAGCCTAGTTGGCCCGCGTCCTCTGCCGGTTACCGAAGAGAAGGCCTACAACCATTGGCACTGGCGCCGCTTGGATGTGAAGCCGGGCATCACATGCATCTGGCAAGTGACCAGCCGGCACGACAAAGACTTTGATCGATGGGTGCGCCTGGATCTCGAGTACATAGAAAAGCAGTCGCTCTTGCTTGATATATCGCTTCTGGTTCGCACGATTCCGGCTGTGCTGGTCCAGCGCGGCGCGTGCTGACTAAACCTGGTTGCAGGAAAATAGACATGAATTTCGTGGCGCCACTGGAAGCAAGGCTGGGGGAAAACCGCATGCCTGGCCACCGTGTGTCCCATGGGTTGCGAATAGTCCTCCGGCGAGGCGGCCTTACGATTATCGATCAGATGGTTGCCAGCGGAACGACGTTTCTGACCGGCGTGCTGATCGGTCGGATTTGTTCGAAGGAAGAGTTTGGCTTTTACATGCTTGGCTTCAGTCTGTTTACGTTTCTAATGACGCTTCAGAGCGCGTTGGTTTCGACACCCTATACCATCTATCTGCCGCGCACCGCCGAGCCGGAGCGGGCTCGCTTTACTGGAAGTTCGCTCATCATGCAACTGAGTATGAGCGGGATCGCTGGTTTGGTCATCGTGCTCGCGGGACTCCTGCTCTCTTGGGTCGGGTACGAGGCGGCGCTCTCGACAATGCTCTTCGGACTTGGGGTTTCGATCAGCGTGTTGTTGTTGCGCGACTTCGTGCGCCAGATATGTTTTGCACGGCTGGCCGTAGGCCATGCCTTGTGTTTCGATTTGGCAGTGGCCTGTGGCCAGATCGCGGCTCTTGCCGTGCTAGGTCATTACAACCGTCTATCTCCCGCTACCGCGTTTCTGGCTCTTGGCGGCGTATGTGGCGTGAGTGCTTTGGGCTGGTACTGTGCAGCTCGAACGCAAATCCAGATGGGTCTACGTAACGCGGTGTCGGATTTTGGCCGCAGTTGGCAGGCGGGCAAGTGGCTCTTTGCGAGCGGGCTGATCTGGAGTGTCAGCATGAATCTGTACCCTTGGCTGGTAGCCGGATTTCACGGCGCCGCCTCGGCCGGCACGTGGGCGGCGGCTCTTGGGGTGGTTACGATAATCAACCCATTCATGCTGGGCATTCAGAACTTTCTAGGCCCATATATCATGCATGCGTTCGCTGAAGGCGGCGTGGAACGTTTGGTTCAGGTGGTTCAGCGAGCCGCGGCCGCGTATTCCGGCTCGCTGTTCTTGTTTAGCGCGTTTATGTTTCTATTTGGCGACTTGGTTGTGACTGGCATCTACGGCCCCAAGTACACCGGCAACGGCGCACTTGTCGCCCTTCTGTCGTTGAATCTTGCGGTGAACGCCCTTGGCTTCTCGTTCTCGCGGGGCCTTTTCGCGATGGAACGGGCCGCCATCGATTTTAAAGTCAACATTGTCGCGCTAGCCGCCATGCTTCTGTGCGGCATTTGGCTCGCACGGGCCTATGGACCTACAGGCGCAGCGCTTGGCCAGCTTGCGACCAATTGCGCCGCCTCGGTGGTGCGGATTGCGGCATTTCATCAAACACACCGTAGACTCCTGGCACTGGGCGCTGTCTTATGAATTCCATAGTGCCATTTCCATCAATTGCGCAGACCGAGAGGCCCTTGCCGTGGCTCGTGTTGATGCTGCTTACCATTGCCTTTTTCATTGCGCTCCACGATCCCATGCGGTCATACAGCATTGGCGAGGACTATTTGCCGACCGAAGACACGCTTGAGAAACACGCGTCCGAGGGAAACGCCAAGCGACAGATAGGCTTCTTGATGGTTGGCGGAATTGGCACGCTCATTTTACTCAGCACAAATCGCCGGCCGCTGATTATGAATGGCGGCCTGGCCATGCTCATCGCCTTCTTCATGTGCTGGATATCGCTGAGCATCTTGTGGGCGGACCAACCGGCGCTCACGGGCCGGCGGCTCATTGTAATCGCGACTCTGGCCGTGGGCGCCTTGGCGGTCGTCACGCGGCTATCCCTGCGCGAGCTTGTTCTATTCGTATTTTTCAGTTCGCTTGCCTATCTTCTGATAGGAATTGCATCCGAACTCGCATTGGGCACCTTCAGACCGACTTTGGATCGCTATCGGTTTTCAGGGACGATTCATCCGAACAACCAGGGAGTCAACTGCTCACTCATCCTGCTCTCCGGGATCACGGCGGCGCTGACAGAGAAGAAGTACAAATTGTTTTTTGCCGCCATGGTGGGGTTGGCACTGGCATTCCTGCTGCTCACGAAATCGCGCACGTCGTTGATCAGCTTTCTGGTGGCGCTATCCCTGTTCGTGGTAGTCACCTTCGGGCATTCCAGACATTTCGCATTTGCCATGAGCCTGCTGATGACGGCAGTATTCTCCGTTCTTTTGCTCGCGAGCGACACGGTATCGTCGTATCTTTCCAACGCCATATTGCTCGGACGCACCGACCAGGATGTTTCCGGTGCGATGACCCTGACTGGCCGCCTGCCGCTTTGGCAGCATCTTTTGGAATATGCCGCGGAACGTCCCATTCAGGGCTATGGCTATGGCAGTTTCTTCACCGTTGACCGTATCCGGGATATCTCGGCCCACCAGGACTGGCCCATAGCCGAATGTCATTCGGTATTTCTGGAGGTATTGCTCGGCCTCGGAATTGTTGGCGTCACCTCGTATGCGATGATTCAGATTCTGGGCTTTGTCCGGACGATTACCTATGCGCGCGCCACGGGCGACACTCGTTATGCCTTTCTCGGCAGCCTCCTGCTGCTGGGTATCGTGGGGGGGCTTGCGGAGTCGACATTGCTGGTTCCAACCATGCAGACCTTTGTTCAGTTCGTTACCTTGGCGTTTGTTGCCTTTCAGATGCCGTCAGGCGAAGCGTTACAGCACAGCCGCGCCGCGAACCAAAACCGTTTCAGTGCGCCTCCGATACGGTCTCTTCGCCAAGCAGGCGCACATGCAAACGGACGGCACCCGCTATGAGTGATAGATCGTTCATTACCGGAGTGACGACCGCGGAGCCGGGAGCATGAGAGTGCTCCAGATACACAATTACTACCGCTTTCGCGGCGGTGAAGACAACATGTTCGAGCACGTTTGCGGCATGCTGCGCGACCACGGCCATGATGTACTTACATTTGAACGGCGCAGCGACTCCATTGAAGGGGCCGTTGGAAAAGTGCGCGCATCACTCTCGGGCATATATTCACCCGCATCCAAGGCCGCCGTGGTGGAACTGATTCACCGCGAACGTCCCCAACTCGCCCATGTGCACAACCTCTACCCGCTCATTTCGCCATCGGCAATGGCTGCGTGCAGGTCCGCCGGGATTCCCGTGGTAATGCGATGCCCCAACTATCGCCTCGTCTGCCCCACAGGGATCCACCTTCGGGAAGGCAAGCCTTGTGATCTGTGCAACGGCGGGCGGGAGTACTGGTGCGCCATTACAAATTGCCGGGGCAACTGGGTGGAAAGCGCGGCCATGGCCGCGCGCAGCGCAATCGTCCGCTGGTCGCGACTGATTCTGGACACGGTGGCCATGTTTGTGCCGCCGAGCGAGTGCGTGAAACAGCGCTTGATGGCCGCCGGAATTCCTCTGGAACGCATTCGAGTAGTGCCGAACACCGTGCCGCTTCCCGACGCCGCGGCAGACGCATCACGGGGAACCTACATTGGTTTGGCCGCGAGGTTGAGCGAGGAAAAAGGCGTGAACACGCTTATCGAGGCGGCGCGGTTGTTACCGGGGATACCGTTCAAGATTGCTGGCGAGGGTCCGCTGTTGGAACCGCTTCGCAAGTCGGCGCCCGCAAACGTGGAGTTTCTCGGACAAATAGGCAAGCAGGAGTTAGCGCAATTCTATGCGCGGTCGCGGGTATGCGTTGTTCCCAGCGTATGGATGGAAGCATTTGGCCTGGTCGCGGCGGAAGCCATGGCGCATGGCATTCCCGTGATTGCCACGCGCATGGGCGCCCTGCCGGAAATCGTGGACGATGCCCGCACAGGGTATCTATTTAACCCCGGTGACGCCGGTGCGCTCGCGCGCCATATCGAGACTCTTTGGGAAAGCCCTGGGCAGTGCCGAGCGATGGGAATGGAAGGGCGGGAGAAGGTAAGGCGCGAGTACGTCCGCGAGGTGTATTACGCTCGAATCATGGGCGTGTACGAGCACGTGTTGAATGGTGGCAAGCCTACCCGCGTGCCGGCCCCGGCGGCCGCACGCATCGCATAGACACTGAAGTCCCTGCCGTGGGGGCAGGCGTGTGTGAGGAGGATTGATCCAATGAACGTTGCGGTGATAACCGGATCCGGCGGGTTGATTGGCGCGGAAGCCGCGCGATTCTTCAGCCGCCAAGGATTCCACATTGTGGGCATCGACAACAATATGCGCAAGGAGTTCTTTGGCGAAGAGGCCTCCACCGCATGGGCGGTCGAGCAACTGACGAACAATCTGGAAGCCTACTCACACTATGTCGCGGACATTCGCGACTACGAGGCCATGGCGAACATCTATCGTGAGTTTGGGGCTGACATCAAGTTGGTCGTGCATACGGCCGCGCAACCGTCGCACGACTGGGCCGCGCGTGCGCCGTTGGTTGACTTCGGCGTAAACGCGTGCGGCACGATCAATTTACTGGAATGCACGCGGCAGTTCTGCCCTGAGGCGGTTTTTATCTTTACTTCGACCAACAAGGTATACGGGGATACGCCCAACTACCTGCCCCTGCGCGAATTGGACAGCCGCTTTGAGATTGCGGAAGGACATGAATACGCGGGCGGCATCACGGAAACCATGTCCATAGACCAATGCACGCATTCCGTCTTCGGAGCATCGAAGGTGTCCGCGGACGTGATGGTTCAGGAGTATGGCCGTTACTTCAACATGAAGACGGCCTGCTTCCGCGGAGGCTGCCTCACCGGTCCCGGCCATTCCGGCGCGGAATTGCACGGCTTTCTCGCATACCTGATGAAGTGCTGTGTGATTGGACGCACCTACCGGATATTCGGCTATAAAGGAAAACAGGTGCGGGATAACATTCACAGCTTCGATCTGATTCAAGCGTTCAACGCATTTTACAAAAACCCGCGCGTGGCGGAGGTCTACAATATTGGCGGCGGCCGCTACAGCAACTGCTCCATGCAGGAAGCCATTGCGCTGTGCGAATCGATTTGCGACAAGCCCATGGACACGGTGTACGTGGACGACAATCGCGTCGGCGATCACATCTGGTGGGTGTCCGGACTTCAAAAATTTGAGTCCCACTATCCGGATTGGAAAATCACCTACGACGTGCCCGCCATTTTAAGAGAAGTCTACGAAGCCACGGTTGACCGGACCGAGGCAGCCACGGCATGAACAGAGATCAACCACGCAGGCCGTTGCGGATCCTCTTGGTCTCCAACCACCGCAGATTCAAAATCAATTTTCGCGCCCACCCGTGGGCGCGCGAGTTGGCCGCGCGCGGACACGACGTTGACGTGATGTGCCACGCGAATACCGAACGGTGGCGGACAACCATTGAACACACGGATGGATTCAGGATCATCGAAAGTCCCGACCTGCTCTTTGGAGCACTGCGACAGGGATGGGATCCCGTGTGTGCAATACGGCGCAGACTCTTCCTTACGCGGGAAGCAAAGGACTACGACATCATTCACTGCCTGGACACCCGGCTGGCGGTGATCTGGCCGTCCATCGCATATGCGAAAGCGAAGGGAATTCCCATTGTCAGCGATTGGATCGACTGGTGGGGCCGGGGCGGTTTGATCAAGGAGCGAAGGCCGTGGTGGTATCGGGCATTTTTCAGTTGGGTGGAAGTATTCTTCGAGGAATACTACCGCAACAAGCTCGACGGACTCACGGCGATCAGCCACGCGCTGCTGGAGCGCGGCAAGGGATTGGGCGTGCCCGGCGAGCGGTGTTTGTTCATTCCCGGCGGCGCCAATGTGCGCGCGTTTGCCCACGTGCCTGAAAAGGCGGAGAGCCGCGAAAAGCTGGGCATTCCCGCGGATGTGCCCGTGGTCTGCTTTTCCGGATTGGACGTTCTCATCGACCTGACCGTCGCGGTTCGCGCGTTCGAATTGCTGCTGGAACGCGATCCGAGAACCGTATTGCTGTTGGTTGGACCGACAGAACAGGACGCGAAGAACCGGCTAATCCGTCCCGAGGCGATGGCCAACGTGAAGGCGCTTGGCCCGATTCCGTACGCCAAGCTCGCCGAGTCGCTTGCCGCGGCGGACGTCTTTCTCATGCCCTATACAAACAAAGTCAGCAACATCGGACGATGGCCCAACAAAGTGGGCGATTACATGTGCATCGGAAGGCCAATCGTGTCCAACCCGGTCGGCGAAGTAAAGCATCTGTTTGAACAGTATCCCATTGGCGCACTGGCCAGTGAAGATCCAAAGGACATGGCGGACCGCGCGTGGATGTTTCTTCATGACCCTGTCCTGTCGGGAAAAGCAGGCGAGATTGGCCGCACCATCGCGCGCGAAAACTTTGCATGGGACAAGCTCATCGTCGCATTGGAAGACTGGTACTACGATCTGATTGAGGGCCGATTGGGGCCTTTGCATTTTCAAAAGCGGCCCGTGCCCCCTGTGTTGGATCAACGGGTCCGAAGCGCCGAAGCCGGGCGATCATAAACAAGGAGAACCGTTATGCGCATTGCCGTCATTGGAACTGGTTACGTCGGTCTTGTTACAGGGACCTGCTTCAGCGAAGTGGGACACGAAGTGACCTGTGTGGACATCAACGCGGAGAAGATTGCCGCGTTGAATTCGGGCGAAGTGCCCATTTACGAACCCGGGCTGGACGAGATGGTAAAAACCAATATCGAACAGGGACGGCTTACGTTCACCACGGACATTCGATCGGCCGTCGAGAAATCGCTTTTCGTATTTATCGCGGTGGGGACCCCGCCCCTCGAAGACGGCACCGCTGATTTGAAATATGTTTTGGCGGCTGCTGAATCCATAGGGGAACACATCAATGGATACAAAATCATCGTGAACAAATCCACCGTCCCCGTAGGAACCGCCGGAAAAGTATATCGCGCCGTGGAAGGCGCGCTGCGCAAGAAGAAAGTGTGGTATGACTTCGATGTTGTCTCCAATCCGGAGTTTCTTCGCGAGGGATGCGCCATCGACGATTTCATGAATCCAGATCGAATCGTGATCGGGTGCAGCGATCCACGAACCGCCGCGCTGATGAAGGAGCTATACGCGAGCTTCATACGCGATGGCCATCCGTTGTTTTGTATGGATACCACCTCATCGGAAATGACCAAGTATGCGGCCAACGCCATGCTCGCCATGAAGATTTCGTTCATCAACGAAGTGGCCACCATTTGCGAGCGCGTGGGTGCGGATGTCGAACACGTTAGAAACGGTATTGGCGCGGACCACAGGATCGGTTATCAGTTCATCTTTCCGGGCATCGGATATGGCGGATCGTGCTTTCCGAAGGACGTGCAGGCCATGGTCAGCACGGCAAAAAGCGCGGGTTACGAACCGCAAATACTGAACGCCGTCGAGGCGGTGAACAAAAACCAGAAGCACGTCTTGCTGGACAAAATATACGCCTACTACGATCACGAGATCGCGGGCAAGACGTTCGGCATGTGGGGGCTGTCGTTCAAGCCGGAAACGGACGACGTCCGCGAAGCGCCCTCCTTGTTAATTATCGATGCCTTGCTTAAGGCAGGCGCGACCGTTCAGGTCTATGATCCCAAGGCGGCAAAAGAAGCCCAGCGCTATCTCGGTCCGCGCGGCGACAACTTGATCTATGTAGAAGACAGCTACAGTGCTCTGGATGGGGCCGATGCCCTGCTCCTGGTGACCGAGTGGTCCTATTTCAAGAACCCCGACTATGACCGCATCAAAAGTCTGTTGAATGCGCCGGTCATATTTGACGGCCGGAACATCTATTCGACGGAACTGATGCGGATGATGGGTTTTGACTACTACTCGATTGGCCGCGAACCCGTATTGGCGTACTCAAAAGCATGGACTCCCCGGCTGGAAGCCGCGGCTGGATGACGTCCGGCAATGCAGTTGCAATCAGGATGATACATGAATCGATCGGTTGACATAAGCGTTGTGGTTTGCACGTACAACCGCGCCGAGATGCTTAGGCCGTCGGTTGAATCGCTACTTGCCATCGACACGGAAGGCTTGTACGCTCACGAGATTGTCGTGGTGGATGATGGATCCACGGACGATACCCAAGCCACGCTCCAGGATTTGAAGGCCCGGTCGCCGGTGCCGATGTGCGTCGTGAGGGGCGCGGGCACCGGCGTGGCCGCGGCGCGCAACACGGGTATCTGCGCATCCTCCGGCCGTTACATCGCTTTTTTCGACGATGACCAATTTGCCCACACAGCTTGGCTCACGGCACTGTGGCGGACCATGAAAACCACGAGCGCAGCATGTGTCGGAGGGGCCCGAACGCTCGACCTTGAGACGGGCGTCCTGGAGTCCATGCCCCGGATAAGTAGGCTGTATCTGGGCGAGATTCCGGTGGAGCCGTTTCCTCGCGAATGCGGCCGCAATGACCTGCTCTGCACAGGCACCGTTCTCATTGATCGTACCCTTTTTGATCATGTGGGCGTGTTCGATGAATCACTCACGCAGGGTGGAGAAGATACGGAGTTCTTTACGCGTGTACGGAAAGCCGGCGGCGCCTGCTGGTTCACTCCGTTGTCGCTCGTTCGGCACATGGTTCCGGAATATCGAATGAAGCGCCAGTACCTGATCTGGTCTGCCATTCGCGGTGGCGATTGTTTTGCCATTCGCGATGCCCGGGAGTGGGGCGTGATGTATACGATCGGAGTTGCCATGGCGCGCCTCATGCACGCCATCGCGTTGCACATGCCCGCCATGGCGCTTGCGGCGATAAGGTCGGAACGTGCGTTTGTTCTGGCGCGTTGGTGCCAGATATGCAGGGCACTGGCCTACGCGCGGCGGTCTGCGTTGTTAGCGCTTCCCCGTTCAAACGCAGCCGGCAAGGGCGCATTCGCAATCGATTTTCGTAGTGAACGGAATCTGTTTCCGAAATCACCGCAATAGGATTGGGGTTTAGACAGCGTATGCGCGTGGTGCAAATCATTAATTGGCATCGATTCGGAGGCGGATCGGATTTCATGGCGCGATCCACGGCCGACCTCCTTCGGGCTGAAGGGCACGATGTCCTGCTTATGCAGCACGACAGCCGCGGATTCCACGCAGGCATCCTGGGGCGGGCGGAGGCATTTGCGAGAGGTATCGTATCCCCCATGGCGCGCCGCGAGATGCGCTCGATCATCCGTGATTTCGGCCCCGATGTAGTCCACGCGCACGAAGTCTACCCGTTCCACTCGCCGTGGGTGCTTGTTGACTGCCGCAATGCCGGGGTACCGGTGGTCATGACGTGTCACGATTTCAGACTTAGTTGTCCCGTCGCCACGCACGTGACTCACGGATCCAGTTGCGTGAAATGCGCAAGCGGATATACCCATTGGTGTGTGATGAAAAACTGCCGTGAGAATTGGATGGAAAGCATTGGCTATGCCGCGCGAAGCGCCGTGGCCAACTATTTCCAACTGTTCAGAAGCAACGTTTCTCATTTCATGACCCCTAGCCAGTTCTTGCGCGACAAACTGGTGGAGGCCGGATACCCGACAGACCGGTTCACTGTGGTGGGAAACATGGTGGAAACAAAGAACGAAGCGGCAGATCCCGGAAATGGTTTGTACGCCGCATATGCTGGGCGTCTAGCGCCAGAGAAAGGATTGGATACGCTTATCGAGGCGGCCCGAATTACCGGCGTGCCATTGCGCGTCGCGGGTGGTCCGCCTCAAGGATTGGATGGCATCGACCTGCCACCGAACGTAACGTGCGTGGGCTTTCTGGATCGGGAGGCCTTGGATCGATTCTATCGAAATGCCCGGTTTTTGGTCGTGCCCAGTACATGGTGGGAAGTATTCGGCTTGGTTGCGGCGGAAGGCATGATGCTCGGTCTGCCCGTCATCGCAACCCGGAGCGGCGGTTTGCCCGAAGTAGTAAAAGACAATGTGACTGGCTTTTTGTTCGAAGCCGGAAACCCCGTCGACCTGGCCGATAAGATCACTCGCCTATGGAGCGATGCCACGCTGCGCAGGACTCTGGGACGCAACGGACGGCGAAAAGCAATGGCGGAGTTTACCTCGAGTGTCTATTACACACGGCTCATGAGCGTATACCGCGCAGCGGTTTCCGGGGAGCGCGTGGAGGAAGCCCGGGACACTCTCGAAGCAGGAGCACTATAAATGGGGCTTCCCGAATCCAACGAGATTGGACACGTGCCCGGCCATGTCGAATTGGGCGGCATACGCTGCTCCACCCATACGATCGATCAGTTTGTTGAAGAGGTCGAGTACCTGCTTGAAAACAGGACCGCTCAGCCTAGAATGCTGCTTTGCGTGAATGCGCACATTTATAATCTCGCATACGAAGATCGAAGCCTGCGTGAAACCATAAACCGCTCGCGCATAGTCACCGCTGACGGCATGTCCATGGTATGGATGGCGCGTTTTCGCGGCGTGCGTGTGACCGAGCGATGCAATATGACGGAGGCATTCCGCGCATTTTTCACCAAGCCCACCGTTCGGCCGAGCCGCGGAATCCTGGTCGGCGTCACGCCGGAGGTGGCTTCCGCGGCCGCGAAGGAAATTGAAGCGGCATCAAGTCATTGCAGAATCGTCAATACCTATTCCGGTTTTCTGCGGGAGGACGAGTACGACGAGATATTCCGCACTATGGATCCCGTCGACTTCATATTCGTGGGAATGGGCACGCCGCGGACCGAACGAATCTGTGAGATCGCCGCCGCCCGCCAACCCAATGCAATCGTGTGGGGAATAGGCGCGGGCACCATCTGCATCTTGGGCGGCGCTATGAAAGAAGCGCCCGCCTTTATGCGGCGATCCGGTCTGCAGTGGCTCTACCGCCTGGGCCACGAACCGCTCCGGCTGTGGCGCAGATATGTTTTCGGCAATCCCATGTTTGTCTATCGCATGCTGCGAAGCGGATATCTTTCGCGCCGGGAATTTGCAAAGCACAGCACGGTGCCCAGGGGGTAGACGGAATCCGGTGTGCGCCGTTTCAGGAAGCCAGTATCCGGGCCACATTGAGAAACGAAGGGTCAAAAGCCGATCGCTCGTCCCAACTTGCCGAGAACGGCCGCAATACAACCTGATTGGCGTGGATGCCCGCCATCATGCCCGAATGGCCCTCCAGCAAAGCTTCCACCGCGCGTACACCGAGCCGGCTCGCCAGCAGACGGTCAAAGGCCGTGGGGCTGCCGCCTCGCTGCAAGTGCCCAATAACGGCGACACGATACTCTTTAAACTCCGATTGCTCCGCCACGGTTCTTGCCAAACTGAAAGCGTCACCATGCTCCGCGCCTTCCGCGACCACGACAATGGCTGATTTCTTGCCTTTCGCATGGTCGGTCCGGAGCCGGTTGATCAACAGATCCAAATTCGCAGGTTCTTCGGGCACAAGGATATGCTCCGCGCCACCGGCAATTCCGCTCATCATCGCAAGGAATCCGTTGTGGCGACCCATGACCTCTACATAAAACAATCGCTGGTGCGACTCCGCCGTATCTCGCAAACGATCGATTGCCCCCAACGCCGTATTCAGCGCCGTGTCGAACCCAATCGTAAAATCCGTCCCGCCGATGTCATTGTCGATCGTCCCGGGCAACCCAATGCAGGCCACGCCGTGTTCCGCATGTAGCGCCGCAGCGCCCCGGTAGGATCCGTCGCCGCCTATCACCACAAGGCCCTCAATGCCATGCTTATGAAGTTGTTCCGCAGCTACCGCACGGCCAGCGGGATCGAAGAACGCTTGACACCGCGCCGTACCAAGAATGGTGCCTCCGCGGTTGATGATACCGCTCACACTGCGCGGTCCCATGGGCGTGATCGCGCCTTCCATCATTCCCTGATATCCGCGTTCAATCCCGAACACGTCTACTTGGTGGGCCGCCGCCGTTCGAACCACCGCGCGCACCGCGGCATTCATGCCCGGCGAATCGCCCCCGCTTGTGAGTACGCCAATACGCTTCATGACTCTTCCCCCCAGAATGTCACGTCGCCAAGAATTAGGAACTTCCGTTGCCGTTTGCGCGCGCTGCTGTCTCCAGTGAACGAGCGCGCCATTCCGCCAGACTTGCCACCGCCGTTGCTTCCGTCTCCCTTCCGCTGGCACTCAAAGAAAGCGCTTCGCCTTCAAGCCGCTTGCATTCCTCAATTAACCAGGCCGACCGGGATCGAAATTCATTTTTCGGATCCTGTTCTCGCAAGTAGGCATTCTGATACTCCTGCGATCGCCCGAGCGTTTCTGCAACCGTATCCAGAAACGGCTCGCCTACAGCTTGTTCCAACACGCACTGCGCCCGAATCAAACGGCCCAACGCAGCGATGACCGGCACCGCTTCTTGCGTTTGTAACCCGCCTTCGCGCCATTGCCGTTCAAAATAAGGCAATGCGCGAAGCAACTCAAAGAAACGGATGCGATCCAGTTTGCCGTCTTTTGACGCGGCAATGCCTTCGAAAATATCAAGCAATTCCGCCGGCGCTTTTTCTTTCAACGTTTCGTGCCCGGCAAGAAACTTCGCTTCCGCTCTTGTTCGAAGCAAGGCTGCCGCGGCCAGGACGAAACCGCCCGTGCCGCTCACGTAAACCGGCTCTGGACCCAGCGCGATTGGAATGGCGCCCCCGTCCAGCACGGGCGCGCCAAGATCATTCCCCGCGCCGTCTGCCCACTTCAGATTCGACGCGTCGCCCACAGAAACGTTAGTCGTCTTCGCCTCTCCGCCGCTGCGCCAAAGGACGATGGTCCAATCGCCGAGTTTGCGAAATACATTGGCGGAGACGCCCTCCTGCGCGGGCATGACCCCCATAGCTTCCATGCCGTTCAGGCTAGTGGCCATGCCAGTCAGGTATAGAAAACCTTCCGTCGGCTCGCCCGCGTGAACAATGGACTGTGAGCTCAAGTACGTGCTCGAGGCGCCTGTCATCGCATTACCCACAATCTGATGCACCACGCGTGGACCCAGGGTCTCCGGCGAATTGGCATTCTCCGCACTGACCACCGACAACGGAATATGTTCCTGACCTTGCAGTTCCAGAATGTCTTTCAACGCGTCAATCTCGCCGGTCAACGGCGCGTCCCACTCCATTCCCACCGCCGAAATGGGAGGAAGACTCGACTGCAGCTCCTGAATTAACGGCGGTCCCTTGGCGGACAACAACGTTACCGGCGCGCTGGTTCCCGCCTTGCGAAGCGCATCGACGGCCATGCCCGCCGTAATACCGCCGAGATTCGGGCCGATGAACCAGTTCTTTACCATTGCGCCGTGTGACTGCGCCAGCGATTCCAGCGTCTGCAGGGCGTTGGCCACACTGGCCGGTTCAAACACAACGGACACCGAGAAGCCGCCATCGCGCAAAGCCGAAACCGCAGCGTCGAACGTGTCGCTGGAGTATTTCACGATTACATTTCGAATGGGAATCGATTGAAGCGCGAACAGTACTTTCGGATCCACGGCGTTCAATCGGATTCCGGCAGGTACATCCAATGCCCCCATCGGCCTTTCGATACGGCAAAACCAGCGACTTACACTGAACGACTGCCCGCCGACAACCAAATCCAGCGCAACCCGGTACCGGCCCTTGTTGCCCGGCAGGTCGTTCACGACGGACCAGTGTTCGACGCCCGCCTTCAGCTCCATGGAATCGAGCGCTGTCTCGTGTAACTTTTTTTCTCCACCAAACACCGACAGGATTCCACCCACCTCCGCATCCACAGGGCACGTCCATCGAATCACCAACGGTTCGTCCAGATACACGCATGGGATAGGCTGGTCGGGCGCAAGTACCACATCGATCAACGTACCGGTTTGAGCCGCTTCCTCCAGCGCACGCTCCGTGTCGCGCCGCCGAACAGGTTTCATGGATCCACCTGGGAGCGTGGCCGGTGACTGAACCTGTGCTGATTCCGGTGCCGCCGGCGTTTCGGAAACGGCCACGGCGGCGGCAAAGAGCACACAAGCCACGAGAATACGTTTCATGAAAGACCCGCCAAAAATGGATTGGTTCGCCGTTCAATGCCAATTGTCGTCGAAGGCCCGTGCCCACAATGCACGACGGTCGTGTCCGGCAACGTCAGCAACTGGGTTTGAATGGAGTGCAACAGTTGCTCGTAATCGCCCCCGGGAAGATCAGTCCTTCCTATCGAACCCGAAAACAATACGTCGCCTCCAATGACAACCCCGTCACCTACTAGTACGATGTGGCCTGGAGAATGTCCAGGAGTCAACCGCACGGAAAATGAGGTATTGCCTACGGTTACCCTGTCACCCGGCTGCAGAAACCCGTCCGGCTCCGGCGACGAATCAGCGGGCACGCCAAACATCATGGCCTGCTGGGGAATGGCGTGCAAGAGCGGCAGTTCATCCGGGTGCAGCAACAGCTTGGCGCCCGTCCGTCGAATCAACCTTGCGTTGCCCGCGCAGTGGTCGAGGTGACAATGGGTATTTACGATCGTATCGACACGATAGCCAGCGATGGCGTCGATCAATTCCGGCGTCACGTCGCCCGGATCCACCACCAGCGCTTCCGCTTCGTCACGAATGACAAAGCAATTCGTAATGAACGGCGTCATCGGGAATGAAAGGATTTCCATGAGTTACTCCGCAAAATGAAAATGCTACCGAACATACCCAGGAGGGTCAAGCATACGAACGCGGCTCATTCCGGCAATCACAGCTTGAAATTACCCAAGGCGGACGCGCCAGAATAGATGAACACCCTGATTGAGGACGTTGGGCTGCAGACATGGGAGCGAATCCATGAATTTCGCACAATTCGGATCGCGGGCAGTGCTTTGGCTCATTGCCTGCTCGGCCTCCGCGGCAATGTTGGACGAAACACCAACCGGTCCGGGCGACTGGGGTTATCGGCCGGAAAACTCGGCTGTCGCAATCAACCCGCCGGGATTCACCTGGCGGCCCAGCGAAGGCATTGAAGCGTACATTCTGCAATTGGCCTCCGATTCCGGATTTGACACCATCGTGTATTCCAGTGGAAAAACGCGTTGGAACGCGCACTGCCCCGATCAGTCCTTTGCCCCCGGAACTTACTACTGGCGATACAAGGGGATTGACGCCAACGGCAACGAGACCGGCTGGAGTCAGGTCCGGACATGTACCATCCCGGAAACCGCTGTAAAGTTTCCGCAACCACGTATCGATGCCGTGATTGCGCGCATCCCCGCTGAGCATCCGAGACTGTTCTTTGCGCCGGAGGATGTGCCCACATTTAAGGAACTTGCGAAAGGACCCCTCGCCGGCCGTTGGTCGGAGATTGTCGACCAAGCCAATACTATCCTGGCAAACCCGCCCGATTTCACCGAACCGCCCAAATACCCGGAAGGTATGGAGCGCAAAGGCGAGGAATGGCGCAAAATCTGGTGGGGAAACCGTACGCGCGTTATTGCCGTGGCCGACAGCGCCGCGACGCTTGCCTTTGTATATCGCCTGACCGGCGAAGAAAAATACGGTTCTGCCGCGCGTGACTTCCTGATGGAAATGACGAAATGGGATCCAAACGGATCGACCAGCCGCGATTACAACGACGAGGCCTCCATGCCGGCCATGAAGTACCCCGCACGCGCGTACAGTTGGTGCTATCCCATGTTCTCGGAATCCGATCGCAGGATATTTGTCGAGATGATGCGCATTCGCGGCCGTCAGGCATTTGATCATCTTGTGAAGATGAAACATCTTTGGCGCCCGTACGACAGCCACTCCAATCGCCTGTGGCATTTTCTTGGCGATATCGCCACGGTGTTCTACGACGACATCCCCGAGGCGAAGGAGTGGCTCGATTTCGTCATGACCATTCAATTCACTTGCTACCCCGCATGGAGCGATTCCGATGGCGGATGGCATGAGGGCGTTGCCTATTGGGTCAGCTATATCACGCGCTACATGTATTGGGCCACAACCATGGAGAATATCTACGAGATCAACGTCTTCGAAATGCCCTTCTTCAAACAAGTCGGATTCTTTGGCATGTACATGCTGCCCCCCGGAGCCATGGCGGGCGGATACGGCGACCAAGCCATCGGCATCAATGCAAAGCAAACCGGCGATTTAGTTGCAATACTGAATGCCGGGGCACGCAATCCCTACTGGCAGTGGTACGTCGAACAGACCGGCGGCGCGCTGCCTTCGGGTTATTTAGGCTTCATTTACGCATGGAAGCTGCTTGACGTTTCAGCAAAACCGCCCATTGATCTGCCGCAGTCAAAGGCGTTTCAAGGCACCGGCGTCGCCGTGATGAATTCCGACCTTATGGATGCCAAAAACAATGTGCAGATTCACTTCAAGGACAGCCCGATCGGACGGCAAAGCCACGGATACAATGCAAACAACAGCTTCCTCTTGCACATCGCCGGTGAACGTGTGTTCCTGAACTCCGGCAAGAGAGACATCAGTGGCAGCCCCCATCACACACAGTGGATGTGGGAGACCAAGTCAGACAACGCCATCCTTGTAAACGGTGAAGGCCAGATACCGCACAGCTTCAAAGCAAAAGGCCGTATCACGCGCTTCGAAACATCGCCCACTTTCGATTTCGTGGAAGGCGAATGCGCGGAATCTTACCCGCAACTGACAACGGCCGTGCGCCGCATTTTGTTCTTTAAGCCCGGCGTGATCGTCATTCACGACATCTTGACCGCAAAGAATCCGTCCACGTTTCAGTGGCTCCTTCATGCGCCAGGGGAGTTCAAAATAGGCGAGAATCAAACCACGTGGTCAGGTAAACCCGCAACCGTACGTGTCCGGTGGCTTGAGCCGTCCGCACTGAAAATTTCACAGACCGATCAGTTCGACACGCCACCGGCGGAGTGGGCCAAGTTCGATTTGGGTGAGTGGCACCTCACGGCGTCGACGACTGAAAAAGTGCTGGATCAGCAATTCGTCACGTTGATTACGGTCGAAGGCAAAAGCGATTTGCTGGAAAGCGAATTGTCGGCCAACGATTCCAGCCGCACCCTCAAACTCAAGCGCGCTGGCGGTGAAACAACCATCGAACTGGGGCCTGACTCGGTGACCGCGCGCACGGGCAGCACGATCCTTCTGGGCGAGCCAGACATCACTGCGGGGCGATAAGCGTCAATCCGCCTAACTCAGTCGTTTGGCCCGGAAGCAGTACGGTCTCCGGCAGTTCCAGCGTGCCTTGGGTCGCCGATTTGAATTGGATCAGGTACTTGCCCGCGGGAACGGACTCAATGCGAAGGCTCCCATCGTCCCCGGTCTTGCCTTCCCAAGGCCACCATACGCCGCGCGTTGGGTGCGCGAACGACACAGCCACGGTCTCGTTCGAGGCCGGAGTACCGTCCTGTGCGCGAATGGAGGCCGTGAGTCTCGCCGCCGGTAGCATCGTAACTTCCATTACGCCTTCCACCGGTTCGCTGTTCGCGAGAATCTCATAGAAGTTATTGGCGAATTGCCCTAGGTCCTCGTCCCACGCGCGCACAAAAGCGTGTAACGAGTTCGGTATCAACACGGCGCTTTGGCCCTGCGCATCGGTTGGTTGGCCGTATGCGACCGGCTGATCGAATGCGTTGGGGAGGCGCGTGGCAATGGGAATGACGCCAGGAATCGCTTGGCCGTCCTGATCCACGGCGCGGATATAAACCCAGCGCCCTTCGTCGGCTGGCAACAGCGTCCCCGAATCAGATTCCTGAGACTCAGGCGCCAAATATTTTGTCGGCTGAGGCGAATCCCCGCACCCGTTCAGAAATAGAAACGACGCCAAGACCGCCATCGCCGCCGTATACGTGCGGTGGCACATCGAATTACGCCACCGTGTCGTGCAAGTCGGATTCCTCGGCTTCGGCCGCCGCGCCCACTATCTCTTCACGCCGTTCGGCCACGGCAAACTGGGTTTCGTACAGTCTTCGGTAGATGCTGTCGTCCCGTTGCAGCAATTCGGCATGTGTGCCCTGTTCCGCAACCACTCCGTCATCCAGAACCACAATACGATCGGCTTTTTGAATCGTGGAAAGCCGGTGCGCGATGACGATTGACGTGCGGCCCACCACAAACTCTTCGATGGCCTGCTGGATTAGCCTCTCGCTTTCCGAATCCAGACTCGACGTCGCTTCGTCCAGCACCAGAATAGCCGGATCCTTGATCAGCGCTCGCGCAATGCATAAGCGCTGCCGTTGACCCCCGGACAGCGAACTCCCGCTTTCGCCAATGGGAGTATCGTATTTGTATCGCAAGCGCTCCACAAAATCCGCCGCATTGGCTGCCTTGGCGGCCGCGCGAATCCGGTCTTCGCCGTAACCGGCCTGTCCCGCCGCAATGTTCGCTGTCACGGATTCATTAAAGAGAATGGTGTCTTGAGTCACGAGGCTGATCTGACCCCGCAAACTCGCTTGAGTGACAGTGCGGATGTCCGTGCCGTCTATGGTGATCTTGCCGCCGGTCACGTCGTAGAATCGTGGAATCAGCTTGGCCACTGTGCTTTTGCCCGCGCCGCTGAAACCCACCAACGCCACCATTTCGCCCTTGTTTACGTCGAATGAAATGCCCTTCAGCACTTCCACCCGGCCGTCGTAGGAAAACCGCACGTCCTCGAATCGAATCGCCGACTGGATGGGAGGAAGTTTGATTGCGTCCGGCGCGTCTGTAATGTCCGACTTCACGTCAATGAACTCAAACGCACGTTCCGCGCTCGCCACGCTGGTCTGGACCGCATTGTTTACGGCTGCCAGCTTGCGCACGGGATCGAGCATGCCCGCCAAGGACCCGTATAAAATGCCGAGATCCGCCACATCCAAGGGTCCATCAATCACTTTTCGCGCACTCAGGAAAATGAAAACCACAACGCCTATCATCATGACCACTTCGGTGAGAGGCCCCACGGCGGCGTCTGCCTTGGCCATCTTTAGGCCCTGCTTGAGCAACGCACCATATTCGTGATTCACGCGTGTAGTCTGGTGGTCCTCCATCGAAAATGCCTTTACGATGGATATGCCCATCACGCTTTCCTTGATGGCGGTTTGCAGTGACGCGACCTTTTCCAGCGATCGGCGCGCGCGCTTGCGCACACTCTGACCTATCCTCACGATCACAAAACCCACCAAGGGAAGTACCAGAATTGCCACGAGCGTCAACTGCGGATCGATCCAGATGGCGATCCCCAGGAACATCACAATCTTGAACGGCTCACGCATCAATTTCATGAACACTTGCGTCAGGCCGCGGCCCGCCATGAAGATGTCATTGCTCAAACGGGCGATGACTTCGCCGCTGGATCGCCGCTCGAAAAAACGGATGGGCAAACGCACAATGTTCGCGTACATCTCCTTGCCCAAGTCAATGGTCACATGCATCGCAATCGATGCAGACAGGTATTCCTGCAAAAAGCGAGCAACCCCTCCAACCAACGAAAACACGAATACAAGCACTGCGATCAGGATGACAGACCGCATCTTATTCTCGCGCAAGTACGACACCCCGCTCACATAGGCATCATCCAAACCCTGCGGCGCCCACCCGATCGACTCTTCCATGCTCTTGGCATACGACGCAATTTTGTCCCTTGTCTCTATCACAGGATCGGTCTGGGGTCCAGCCGGTTGCCCGGATCCGGCTTGCGCCGGCGCGTCGAGGGGCTGAACCGGCTGTACCGTCGCCGGTTCCTCCATTAAAATCAGCTTAAGCACTTGACCCGTGCCGACGATCGTGGCCCCCAGCGAACCCGCCACTACAATCGAAAAGACAATGGAAGTAACCAGCCGCCCTTTGTGGCGCATGACATAGCCCAGCAGCCGTTTGTACACAGGCCAGGCCTTGCCCATCTCCACTTTCGGAATGTTACGCGGGTCATATTGAGAGGTATCGTCTACGCCGTACATAATAGGTGCTGTTCGCCTTTTTTCGGGAAAGGGGAATGCTACCACACCCGGGAATCCACGAACAAAGACCGGAATCACTTGATATTGCAGTCGCCTGCCCCTAATCTCGTTACAGTGTCGCCGGGAAAGTGAGAATTCCATGTCATTGCGCGAAGTTGCCCAAAAATACAACATTCACTTCAAAAAAGCGCTCGGGCAAAATCTGCTGCTCGACGACAATATCAATCGAATTATGGTTGATGCCGCCGCACTCACAGCCGGCGATTCTGTCATTGAAGTGGGGGCCGGGCTCGGTGCGCTTACTGTCCGAATGCAGCCCCGCGCCGGCCGTATCCTGGCCATCGAAATAGACGCCTCCTTCATTCCCTGTTTGGAAGACCAGTTCCGGGATTGCTCCAACGTCGTCATTTTCCGCGGCGATGTACTCAATCACGACCCCAGAAAATTAGCCGAGGAATTCATCCCCGGAGCCCCCATCTACAAGGTGGTCGCCAATTTGCCCTACTACATTACGACCCCCATTCTCTTTCACTTCTGGGAATCGGCATTGCCACTGGATCGCCTCGTAATCATGGTTCAAGAAGAAGTGGCCCACCGCTTGACCGCCGCCGTGGATTCGCCGGAGTACAGCGTCATCTCCCTGGCCGCGCAATTCCATGCTGAAGTGGACATCGTGCACCACGTGCCGGCTACGTGCTTCGTCCCCCGGCCAAAGGTGGAAAGCTGCATCGTACGGCTTCGGTCGCGGAGAGATCCGTTGTTTCCCGATGTGGATCGCGCCTTTCTATTCAAGATCATTCGGGCTGCCTTTCTTCAGCGCCGCAAGACGCTGCGAAACGCCCTCACCAAATCCGGGGCCTACGGAGCGCCCAAGGAAATTACGCTTGAGGCACTCGAAGAAGCAGGCGTCGATCCCGGCCGCCGGGCTCAAACCGTGTCGTTGCACGAGTTCGCCGCGATTGCGCGATGCCTCAAGGCGAAACTTGAGGCGGCTCGTGCATGAGCGACTTCTATCAACAAATTGTAGAGAGTCTTCCCAGCGGTGTGGTCACCGTCGACCGCGCGGGACGCATCCTCTCCGCCAATGGCGTTGCCAAGGCGATACTGGCCAACGGACATCCGGTGGCCGAAGGTTTGCGCCTGGCTGATCTCGCCGGATCAGAAGAACTGATCAGCATCTTCGAAGAGATGCGTGAAGACAAACTCCCCCGATCCCGCATTGAGCTCACGCTGACCAACGGACGAGGAGAAAAACAGGACCTGGGCCTTTCCGCGTCGCTGTTGCGCGGCCCTGATCTCTTCAACGGAGTTATCTTTCTCTTTACCGATATGACCGAGCGCCGCCGGCTGGAACGCGCTGCGGAATTGAACCGCCAACTCGCCGCCCTCGGCGAGCTTACCGCCGGTGTGGTGCACGAACTCCGCACTCCGGTTACCATCATCAGCGGCATGGCCGAATTGCTCATGCGAAAGATCGCAAAGGAAGACGAGCGCCACAAGACCTCCGAAGCCATCTACCGCGAGGCCGTCGCGCTGGAGAAGTCCATATCGCAGTTTCTCGGACTGGCGCGCCCGTTTGACCTGACTCCCGAGGACTGCACGGCAGAAAGCATCGTGCAGCGCGCCGTTCAATTGTGTCGCAGAAGAGCCGAAGTAAAGGGCGTATTGCTCCGGGTGCATGCCAACGGTGAACCGCCAGGCCTTGTGGCCGATAAAGAACGACTCGCTCAGGCGCTGGTCAACCTTCTCAACAATGCCATCGATGCTTCCCAAGCGGGCGACCACATCGACATTACCACGGATGTGGAGGGCGACTGGCTGCTGCTCGCCGTGGCCGACGCCGGCCCCGGTATCCATCTGGGGCAAGGCGAAGACGTGTTTACTCCGTTCTTCACTAAGAAAGAAGGCGGCACCGGACTCGGCCTGACACTCGTCCACCGCATCGTAAGCGCGCATCGCGGGTCCGTGATCTATCGCAATCTCTCACCCAAAGGAGTGGCGTTCGAAATCCGCATTCCCATCTCTGCAATCGGTGAATTGCTCTAGCTTCGGCTGGCACACATTGCGGCCTAATGAACAGCCAATTCGCGCACCAGGGCCGGCAGGGCGCCGATGTCCGGAATCATGATGTCTGGCCAAAAAACCTCTCCGTCCAGAATGCGGTCAGTGTAGATGCTGTCTACCAGAACGGACGTCATGCCCACGCCATTGGCGCCGCATACATCGCGGTGCGGCTTGTCTCCGATGTACCAGGCTTCCGCCGGCGACAGCCGCATGGAATCGAGCGCGTGCCGGAAAATAGATGCGTCCGGTTTGTTCATGCCAAAGTCCGCCGAGAAGACCGTGAACTCAAAGTACGGCATGATACCCTCGCGTTCGAAGTGAGCCCGAGGCGCCACGCCATCCATCAAGGTGTTCGATATGACGCCCATCCGAATGCCAAGCTCGCGCAGAGCCCCCAGTGCAGGCTTCACAAACGGATACAGTGGCCGTACTTCCCACGCGCACGTAATCCGGTACCAACGATCCACGCTGGATACGCTTGTATCCATCCCCGCTTTACTCAGCCACTCGCCAATAATGGGCCGCGGATTCAAAGCCGGACGCGGAGCCGGCATCGATTCAAACGCCCGAAGTAGCGCCGCGGACATGTCCATAAACCACGCCTGAGAAACGCCCCCGGGAAGTCCCTGAGGAAACGATTTTTCAAATCCGGAGGCATTCCACATATCCGCGGATTCCAAAAGCACGCCGCCCATATCGAAGAGGATGGCCGTGGGTTTCAGTCGCATATTTCGCATTTTCCTTTGATTTTAGTTGCGTGATTTTTCCTTGCCATACTCGCAGGATTTCGGTATTCTTCCCACTAAGGCAGAAGGAGAGGGGTATTTCCGTGAGGGGTCTGGTACGGAAAACGGCGGCTGCATGCCTTCTAGCGACGTTCGTGTTCGCCCAAGGCTGCTCCACCATGGATTTGGTCGATTTGGCCGCCAGCAAAGCATTGGGCGTACCTTTCGGCACCACCAAGGTCGCACGCCAGACTGGTACCGCCGCACTGAAAGAAGCCAATCGCGCCCTCAAAGCCCACCGGAAACAAGCCAAAGCCTACGCCGCGTCGCAAAAGCGCGCCCGTTCCAATCAACGAGCCATTCAAATGATGCAGGGTGGCCGCAACTACGGCGTCTACTAAATCCCTCCATCCGTTCACGTCACTTTGCACCGAATTTGTATGTCCTTGTTGCGATCCTCCGCAAGGTTCAACTCGTCTATCGCGACGGGACGGCCCTGATTGTCTTTCAAGAGGATAATCACCGGCTTGTCCAGGCGGGTCGGATTCACTTTGCTCACAATCGCAGTAAAATTCTTGTATGGCTCACTACGCACAATCACTTCGGTTCCCAGCGGATACACCGGCGCCAACCGGACAAACGCATTTACAATAGCGCGGTTCAAGTGCGTGCCCGCGACCGCGCGCATCGACTGAATCACGGTGTCCGGCGTCATCGGCGGGCGCGAATGCGAACCCGATAACATATTGTCGTAGACGTTCGCCACCGCTGCTATTTCGCCCACCAGCGTGGGCACCGGCGTCGGTAAGTTGCGATCGCGCTCCAGTGCATTGCTGCCCATCAAGCCCCGCGGCTCTCCGCTTCCGTCCTGCCACTCGTGGTGTTCCAACGCAACGTGCGGCGCGAGAATGTCGGGGTTCGGGCAGTTCTTGAGCAGCTCATATCCCAACAGGGTGTGCTGCCGCACCTGGCTACGCTCGTTGGCGGCTTTGTTCATGAAGAGCTTGCCAATGTCGTGCAGCAAAGACCCAATCGCCAACTGGCGCAACTTGCTCTCGTCCAGTCCCACCGATCGGCCAATCATCATCGCCACAACGCATACGTCCACCGAATGGCTGTAGAGTTGTTGATCAACCGACTTGATGGACGTAAGTCCCGCCAGGGTGGTCCGGTTCAGCACTTCCGCCATGAGACCGCTGACCACCCCCTGAAGCGAATCGAGGGGTCCGCCTTTACCCAGCAACGATTTCATGGCATCCGTCGAAAACACCTTGGCAAACTGCTCGATGGATTGATCGCGCAGCCGGGGCACTTGGTGCTCGATGATTTCAAATGCTTTGCGAATGGTTGAAATGGCTTTGGCACGCGTCACCGGATTCAAATCGTCGTCACCGTCGATCGTAACTTCGATATTCTCGTCGGTAATGTAAATGCCGGTGAATTTCTTGGCTTGAAGTGCGCGGATATACTCTTCGGTAAGGTTTACCCCTTTGTTGAGAAGAATCTGGCCCGTATCGTCCACAACGGGCCGGCCGACCTTCATCCCCGGGGCGAGGTTGGAAACATTGATGACTCTCATGCGTGCAGATTCAGATCCAATGGTGAAATATCGAAAAACAAAGTAAACCTGCGAAAACTGTACCCGGTACGTGCCCGGCAAAACAATGAAAATCCATCAATACAGAGGTAATACGTCAACTCGACTGCTGTCGGCTGCGGAAAGACGTTCCGCTCCCCCTATTCCAAGCCGTACTTCTTGATCTTGTACTGAAGCGTGGTGCGCTTCAGGCCCAGGTGCTCGGCCGTCTTGGACTTGTTCCAATGAAACCGGTCCAGCGCCGTCGCAATCATCTCGCATTCCAGTCGATCCGTGCACTCCGCCAGTGAAGTGTTGGATGCAGGAGACGGCGCCTCCGGCTCCACTTGCAGATAAAACAACTCCGGCGGGATTTCCTGCCGGGTTATCGTATCGCCCTCGGCAAGTACCACCGCACGTTCGAGCACGTTTTCCAACTCGCGCACATTGCCCGGCCAGGGATACTTCATGAACAGATTCATGATCTCATCTTCCACGCCGGTAACCGTTTTGCCCGTTTCCTCGCTGAACCGCCTTAAAAAGTGATCAACCAGCACGGGAATGTCGTCCGGGCGCCGCCGCAATGGCTCTACCTGAAGCGAGAACACGTTGAGTCGATAATAGAAATCCTCGCGAAACGAGCCGCGCGAAATCGCATCCCGAAGCTCACGGTTCGTTGCCGCGACTATCCGCACGTCCACCCGAACCGTCTCAGCCCCGCCCACGCGCTCGAATTCGCCTTCCTGAAGCACCCGCAACAATTTCGTTTGAATGCCGGGGTCGATTTCGCCCACTTCGTCGAGGAACAGGGTCCCGCCGTGGGCACGCTCGAATCGCCCTATCCGCCGGCCCACGGCCCCCGTGAATGCGCCCTTCTCGTGGCCAAATAACTCGCTTTCCAGAACGCCCGGCGCAAGCGCCGCACAGTTCAGCGCGACAAACGGCCCCTTGCAACGCGTGCTTGCATCGTGAATGGCGCGCGCTACCAATTCCTTGCCCGTGCCGCTCGGACCCGTTATCAAAACCGAGCTGCGAGTGGGCCCGATCTTCGCAATCATTTTGTGCAATTGGCGGGTCGGGGCGCTCGTCCCCACGATGCGCCGCACGCTGTCTCCTTGCGGCAACGACGCCACACGAGCACTCAACCCCGTGGATCCAAATATCTTGTTGATTTTCAGGTCGATTTCGGCAAGTTTGAACGGCTTCGCAATGAAATCCCGCGCACCCAGCCGCATCGCTTCAACTGCGGTCTCAA
Source organism: Candidatus Hydrogenedentota bacterium (assembly GCA_045863295.1). Classification (GTDB taxonomy): domain Bacteria; phylum Hydrogenedentota; class Hydrogenedentia; order Hydrogenedentales; family SLHB01; genus BTWA01. The sequence goes on along the minus strand of BTWA01000011.1, from coordinate 126,506 downwards.
TCGTCCCATACGCCGTCAAGATAATCACCGGCGTGTCGTTGGTGGTCGTGCGAGCCGCGCGCAGTACGGACAGGCCGTCCCTCCCCGGCATCTTGAGATCGGTAATCACCACGTCGAACGCTTCCTTTTCAAGAAGCTCTATGGCCTTCTCGCCGTTCGAAGCCGTGGTTACATGGATGCCGCGATCGGAAAACGTTTCCTGCAAAAGCTGACGCATGCCCGGTTCGTCGTCGACGACCAGCATGCGCCACGGGTGTGCACTATCCAACACGGGAGCTGCATTCATAGGTGTACTTCATCCGGCCGAATGTTTGTAAACAAATATCCAATGTCGATCCGCCCGCCAATGGTAAGCCATGAACACATGCCGTGTTTGCTCATAACACGGCTATGCCTTACCATCGGCCAAAACACAGTCAGCCTTAAGCACACTTGCCCCGCATGACTGTACCACCGGGTTCACTGGACGTCAAACCATGAATACTACGATTAACGTGAATGTGGCGACGAGTCCACCGCCGCCTCGACAAGAAGTCGGCGCATTTGCCCCTTAAACTGACGCCGAATGCCGTGGTCAATCCCAAAAACAAGCAGGGGCGCCGCCACAATCGAAACGCCGGCGGCTGCCGCGGCAAATCCAAAACCCCACGTGGAGACAGCAAAAAAAAGCAGAAACGCGTCAAAAACCAAAAACATCACCACCACCGCGACCGCCACGCGAAAGGCCGACGAGAGGTCGGCCTCCACGGTTAATCCGGACCGGGAGGCAGAAACGGCAATTCTTGTGGCACACGCAAGGCTGCCTCGCTGTTCTCGGTCTTTCGCGGAGGGTTGAAACGTCGCTGTAATCATTCCTCCGCTGATATCGGAAACTCGGTAGCCATAGCACAACAAGACCTCACGCATGCGCGACAGGACCTCGTTGGGATCCCCACGAAATTCGACCGTCGTGTGGTACATGGCCTCACCCCATGGATTTCAGATTCTGCATCAGGGTATCGAGTGCTTTGGTCGTTTGCTTGCGAAACAGGGAGAACATAATGGGAATCAGGAAAACCCATGGCGCCGTAGCGAAGAGCACGGCGTAAACGGCAGTCTTTCCAGCGGTAGCATAAAGGATTGATATCATTACGATGTCGAGTAAAACAATCCCCGCCGCTGTCATTGCCCCAAACCATTTAACGCGGGATAGGTCGGCATCAAGGGTGATCGTGGAAGACGAAATGCTGATAGTGATCTGGGTTGCGCCGGAGAACGGCCTCTTGGAGGTATAGCCAATGCTGGTATTGCGCGCAATTACCTGGCCTCCGCCAATGGGTGATACCTCAAAGTTCTGCGCGGCAAGGAAGTCGCGAGCCTTGTCAAGGGCCTTCGCTGGATCGCCGCGAAAATCAGCCGTCGCCCGGTACATCCGTAGTATCCTCCCTTCCGCGATTACGCTTGCGCTGTTTAATCGCATCACGCAACAGAAACTCAATCTGTGCGTTGAGACTTCGCAGATCGTCCCGGGCCCACTGATTCAATTCGTCCAGTAAGTCCGGAGGCAATCGAAGTAAGAATCCTTTCCGTTGTGCCACTGAATGTGCTCACCCGGTGTAGAGCGTGCCGGCATTCACCACCGGCTTCGCGTTTTCGTGACCGCACAACACGACCAGCAGATTGCTGACCATGGCCATCTTCCGCTCTTCGTCGAATTCCAGTTTGCCGTACTCTTCCAGCTTGTCCAGCGCCATTTCCACCATCCCCACCGCGCCTTCGACAATTCGAGCGCGCGCCGCGACTATTGCGTCCGCCTGCTGCCGTTGAAGCATGGCCCCGGCAATCTCCGGCGCGTACGCGAGATGGCTCAAACGGGTTTCCTCGACTTCCACGCCCGCAACGCTCACCCGATCCTGTACTTCGGATCGCAACTTGTCCGACACTTCGTCGACGCTGCCCCGCAATGAATGCACTTCGCCGTCGAACGTGTCATACGGGTAGGACAATGCAAGATGCCGCAGCGCGGACTCGCTTTGCACGCGCACGTAGTGTTCATAGTTGTCCACGTCAAACACCGCCCGTGCCGTGTCTTGAACACGCCACACGATTACCGCAGCTATCTCGATCGGATTGCCGCGTAAATCGTTGACCTTGATCGTGTTCATGTCAAAATTCCTCCGCCTCAACGAGACCTTCGTCTTCGTGTACAGCGGATTCGTCCACCGTAGGCCAGGGTCTTTGGAGGTTCCCTTGTACTGGCCAAACAACATCAGTACAGCCCCCTCGTTGGGCTGGAGTTTGTAAAAACCGATGGCGATGAACACCCACAAGGCCAGGAGGATAACCCCGGGAATCACCACGCCGGGAGATTCCTGTATCGCACCCCGAATAATCATGCTGACTATGGCTACTATCGCCACCAGCATGACTATCAACAAAGGCCACCCATTCGGAACGCGCACCATGCGCTCAGACGTGACGTTCATTTCAGTTCTCCTAAGGTTGATACTGATATGATATCACTTTGATAGACAAAGATCAACCCTGCTTCCAAGATGCCTGAAAGTTGTCTAGGTGCGATATCGTAAGTAATTTACATATAACACTTTGCGACGGAAGGGGCTGAATCCCACAAGGCGGCTACAAGGAATTAGTCGCCAAATAACCCGCGAAAACGGTCAAGCTTGGCATCCGGCCCATCCGACGGCACGTCTCCGAACAGGCTGTCCAGCGCCGTTCGCGCAGTGTCTTTGGCCTGGGAATCCGCGGGAGCGGAATCCGAATTCGCGAAATCGAACTCGTCGCAGAAATTGCCCGCCTCTTTGCCGGTAACCAATTCCACATTGGGTATCTGGCATTGTTTGCTGACGGTAGGATCGAAGAAACGGCAATTGCGGCAGCACCGGAGATAGGCGTCGCACTTCGCGCAAAAATCCTTCGGAGCCGGCTGCTTCTGGACGCTTTCCCAGGGCTCACCGCAGTTATAACAGCGCTTCATTGCCATTCCTTTCGCACAACACTCACTGGAAACATATCGCACGCCATTATACAATACGAACAGAACCCCGGTTGAACGCGGAGACGATGGCGCACATGGTTGATCAAGAACTCCTGAATATTCTGGTTTGCCCCGAAAACAAGACGCCGGTCGTACTTGCCGAAGAAGCCCTCGTCGCCCGTATCAACGAAGCCATTTCGGCAGGCTCGTTGAAGAACCGCGCCGGCGAGAAGATCGAAGAAAAAATTGACGCCGGCTTGGTACGTGAGGATAAAGCCTACCTGTATCCCATTCGCGAAGATATTCCCATCATGCTGATTGATGAGGCCATTCCGCTTTCGCAGGTCTCATAATCGGCGAATCTCCCGTTCTCATTCAGCCCGTGCTATACTCTCGCCATGGGGGAATCGCATCCGTTTCAATTGTTGATTAAACCCGTGGGGGGAGACTGCAACCTTCGTTGCGATTATTGTTTCTACCTGCGCGCGCTGGAATTGTATCCGGATGAAAAACGTCACCAAATGCCGGATGATGTGCTGGAGACCATAGTGCGCGGGCTCATGGAACAGAGATTCCCCGTATCTGTGTTTGCGTGGCAGGGGGGAGAGCCCACTCTGGCAGGTCTCGAGTTCTTTCAGCGGGCCGTAGCACTGCAACGGCAATTTGCCCTGCCCGGCCAGCAAGTGGCAAACGCGCTACAGACCAACGGATCGTTGTTGGACGAAGCATGGTGCCGCCTGTTTCGGCAACACAACTTTCTCATCGGACTCAGCATCGACGGTCCCGAAGACATCCACAACCAGTACCGCAAGAACATCGGCGGCCGGGGCATGTGGTCCAGCGCCATGGCCGCGGCCGAACTCATGACGCGAACCGGAGTCGAGTTCAACATCCTGTGTGTCGTAAACGATGCAAATGTCTCCATGGGCGCGGATCTGTTGCGTTGGTTTGTCGATCGTGGGTTTCAATATCTCCAATTCATTCCCTGCGTGGAGAAGGGAGGTAAGCATAACGTGCCCGTCGAAGCCTACGGGGAGTTCTTATGTGATACGTTTGACTATTGGGCCCGGGAAGGGATGGGGCGTGTCTCGATTCGTGATTTCGACGCCATGCTGACTACGCGCGCCGGGCTGCCGGGAGGCATGTGCGTTTACGGCGATCGCTGCAACGGATATATTGTCATTGAACACAACGGCGATGTGTACCCGTGCGATTTCTTCGTCTATGGCGACTGGAAACTCGGCAATGTCAAGGATCGTCCGCTCCCCGAATTTCTGCAGCTCGATCGATTCAAGCAATTCGCATTTCAAAAAAACAAAGTGCCCGCGTGTCGCGGATGCCGGTGGCGTTCCATGTGTCACGGCGGCTGTCCCAAGGATCGCCTCGCGACAGGCTCCGTTCACGATCCTTCGGCATTGTGCGCGGCGTACATGCGCTTTTTCGATCACGCCTCTCCCAGATTAACCGCGCTCGCCAAGCGGGTTCTGGCCAGCCGACAATAGTCAGAGGTAAGAAAAGGTCCAGCGGATGTCCAGCGTTTCCTCGGCATAGATCTCGGGAATGCGAAACGGAAATGGCTTGAACGGGCCCGCGTCTTCAATGGCCTTCTTGCACAACGCGGCGTACGTCGCCGAGTCGCCCGCATCGACAATCTCCACATGGGCCAGCTTGCCGTCAGGTCCTATGGAACAGTCGATGACCGCATTCGTCGCCTTTGTTCCCGTGTAGTTAATCATTAAGCCGCGCCAGCGCCGCTCCACATTCGACCTGACCTCTTTCAGGTAAGGCGCAAACTGGTTCGACATCGCCTCGTAACTCAAGAGCCCGCGACGATTCGTACCCCCATTCGGACGTCCCTTGATCTCGCCCGGCGTCATTTTTACCGGCGTTTCCGGCGCCAGCTTGGCCAACTGCACACGCTCGGCTTCCACGGCGCCTGCCGCTTCCGAAGCCGGCGTGGGGGTGGGAAGCGGCGAGTCGTCCACCGGTTTTGGCAAGATGTCCTCTACGGCCGGAGGCGCGGGCGCCTCAGCCGGTTCGGGCACAACCGCAGGAACAGAGGCTGGGCTTTCCGAGGGTTTTGCGGGAGCAGCCGGCTCAGGTGGGCTGCCCAGTTCGTCAAACTCAGCCGGCTTTTCGGCGTGCGGCGCCTCACGGGGCGCCTCCACATCCGACATGTCGCGCGCATTGGAGTCGTTTTCAGAAATTAAGTCGGTAGCTGAATCCGGCGCTTCCTCCGCCGGTTGATACGTGTCTATCAGGCGCTTGGGAGTCTGTTTGCGAGGAGCCAGTTTAACCGTCATCGGCTGCACGCCGTCTGAAAGGGCAAATGAATAAGACACAGGCGGACGTAGCGACGCCGTCGCCACAAGCATGATGACGTGGATCGCGCACGAAATCACGAACATCCATTTAAGCCGCCGTTGATATTCCGTCTTGTTCCACATCAAGCACCGCCCAATCGAACACGGCTCAGCGCCGTCTCAATACGACAATGGGACGACTCACCGGATTCAGGCCATCCACCGGTTCGTCCAAGTCCCAGTTATTCCACCAACCCAGAAACTCGAATTCGGTATGATTCCGGATGAACTCCAGGAACTCCTGAGGAAAAATCACTCTCCGGGTGAATGTGTCTTCTATGGTAAATTCCTGGCCGTCCTCGGAGACGTCCAACCGGATGGTTTCCTCCAGGATTTGTTCCACATGATTCTGCCATCGCGTGTAGTACGTTGCCAGAATCGAAATGCCGTCGCCTTCAACCTCCCAGGATTCCGCCACGTCCGTCAACGGGTCGAATTCGACGCACCATTCCAAGACATACAGACCGCCGGGCCGCAACGCCATGGCCACCGAATTGTAATGCGACTGCAACTCCTGAGTCGACTGCGCGTACAGGGACGCTAAAAGCACATACGCGAAGTCCACCGGTTCCGGCAATTGAAAGCGAATCATGTTGCCTTCAACCAAGTGCCATGCGGCTTTGCCTCTGGTCAATCGGCTACGCGCATACTCCAGCATAACCGGATTCAGGTCGAGCCCGGTGTAAGCATAACCCCTATTCATAATCTCGGCCGCATAAGGCGCCTGCCCACAAGCCCATTCCGCCACCGATCGGACCGGTAAGGCGCAAAAACGCCGCATGCACTGTTCCAGAACCCCCACCTCGGCGGGTACGTCGCGATACGAAAATGCAAGATCGTAGTATTTCGGGCTTTGATAAAGGGAAATCATTGACGTTTCCTGGTAAGGCACGCGGCCGCCGGATCGAAAAAGCTTAAGCTATTGTACGAAATGGGCTTAAACCGAAAAAGAAAATTTGAAAGTACGCTGTCGCGAGTTGCACCAAAACAAAAATCATGATATATTAGACATAGTCAAATTTTAGATTTGATGCCATAATTCGGGAGGTATACGAAATGGCCATCGCAACAACGCATGCCCCGACAATGAAATTGAAACGGACCACCTTGAGTGACGCCGCGCGCGACACCGTAGGGGATGCCCTGCAGGCAGCGCTCGCCGACATGATCGATTTGTCATTGCAAGCTAAACAGGCCCACTGGGTTGTGATGGGCCCTGGCTTCCGGTCCATCCACTTGGAATTGGATGAATTGGTGGACGCTTACCGCATTGCTTCCGATGAAATCGCGGAGCGCATGACCGCCTTGAACATCGCGCCCGACGGCCGGGCGCAAACAGTGGCCCGCCAATCCGGGTTGGAAGCTTTTCCAGAAGGCCCGGTTATGGATGTAAATGTCCGTACCCTGATCGCGGATCGTATTGCCACAGTGGTGAATCGCCTGCGCCTGCATCAGGACGCCGTTGGCGAAGTGGACGCCGTTTCCGAAGACGTGTTAATCGGCATCATACAGACATTGGAGAAGCAATTGTGGATGATGCAAGCACAAGAAAAATAACCGAAGCCGAGTTTGCCGACCGTCTCCGTCAAGCGGGGTTGCGTGTAACGCAACCCCGCCTTATCGTGCTCAAACTGCTGCACGAACTGGGCGGACACCATTCGGTTGATGATCTGTTGGACGCGTTGCGCGATCGCGGAACGGCGTTGCCCCGCGCCTCCGTGTACAACGTGATGAAAGACTTGACGGACAGCCTGCTGGTGATGGTGGCGGATGCAGGACCCGGAAGAACACTATATGAGTTGGCCTTGGAGTGGCACCACCATTTCGTATGCCGCGAATGTTCGGCCATATTCGACGTGCCCTGTCTGATTCAATCCAAGCCGTGCATCGACCCCAATCTGCCGGGCGTGCATATCGACGAAGCTCAGGTCATCTTTCGCGGGAAGTGCCCGTTTGCTCACGTGGAAGGCGAAGGCGTGCCACCGCTCGATGCGTCGAACCGGACCCGGCACTTCGTTTGCCCAAGCGAATGCATTCGCAAGTCCACGTCCATCAAATCCACATCGCAAAACTGACGAACGCCAGATTCCACACCCACTACACAGCCGGAGGTTCGCGGTCCAACACGGCGTGTTCAAGGGCAGAAACCACGTCGGCCAAATGGATGACGTGGTTCAAAATATATTTCACAGGATTCTGTTTCACGTATTCCGTATCCAACGGGGGCGCGGAAAGTACTCGCTCCCGGTCGATTCGAATCTCGTCGCCGGAGCACATTACACACCCCGAAGCGGCCAGAAATTCGACCGTAGCCGTTACCTGTCCCACGAGTGTAGATTCGGCGTCCGGGTCGACAAGCGGGTGGGTAACCTTGCGCAAAGCAATGCCTGCGTCTTGCACAAGCTCATGCTTGGATACGACCGCGGAAAGCCCATGCAAAACACGCAAGTACAATAGACCGCATACCAATTGCGAAACATTTACTTCCACAAGAGCTGCCACTCGGCGGATCATTTCGAAATCGAGATCGCGCTGCACATGCTTGTCCGCACCCTCAGGCAAATACACCGGTTCTCCCAGAATGATGGCGCTTTTCTTCGTGATCATATTGTACGTTCGCGCCATCGGAACCGCGGGAACGCGCAGTTCCGGACGCCGGTTTTGCGCTTGAGCAATAAAGAACATCATGCCGCCGGGCTCATCGTTATCGTCGCGATATTCGAAGAATAGCCCGCTTCGGGTCCGGGTGCCGCTGGGGTACATGATGAAACCGTGGCCGTCCAGTAATTCTTGAATGAAAGGACGCAACTGGGAGAGTTTGGGGTGCTCCCGGTTGATGAGCATGGCCCCCGCCATAACCGCCAGTTCATCAATATCCAGCATCCGCCGCTTCTTCATTGACGCAAAGAAGTCGTCGCGCATCATGTAACGCACCGGATAAGCGCCCTGATGCGCGTGATGCGTCGTGCGATACATGATGAAGGGATCGTCCTTTTTGATGTGATTCGCGGCAAAAAGCACCGGGCCGGACTTGGGACAATGCTCCAAACCGCCCGGCCGAAGGACACGTGGCCAGCCCATCATCCGGTCAAATGCGACGACGCCTTCGGGGTACATGTCCCGAAATGTCGGACACGATCGAAGGCCCAATCTGTAAGCAAAGTACAGAATGAACCGCCATGCCAAAAGGGCAAATGAGTACACTTCATACATAGGTCCGGAATTTTACCGTTGCCTTGCATGGCACGCAAACAGGAAATTCACGCGCAGGCTGTAGAAATCCGCAAGAACTTCGCTACACTCCTGAAATCTGGAAAATTGAAATACATACCCCTGAAGAGTGACACATGGACCTCTACATGCTTCTCGGAGAAATGCTCCTGGTGGGCTTCGGCGCCGGGTTAATCAGCAACGCCCTGGGTCTGGGAGGCGGCATCCTCATGGTGCCGGCATTCCTGGCGTTCGTTCCAGAGATGGACATGAACACGGCCAAAGGCACCAGCCTGTTTGCCATTATGTTCATATCATCCCTCAGCGCCTGGTATCTCAATCGTGGACACAAGGACATCCCGTACCGGCTCGCACTGACATTGTCGTGTGGATCCATCGTGGGAGCATATCTGGGCGGCTGGTTTACCTCTCTCCTGCCAGAACATGTTGTCACCTATATCTTCATCGGCCTGCTGGGGTTTGTCGCCGTGCGATCTTTCTTCATTAAGGAGCGAAAGGTTACCAAGGAAGAAGTCCGAAAGCGCACAGCGGCCGCGGTCGGTATAGGATTCATCGCCGGTCTGATTGGAGGGGCTACCGGCACCGGCGGCGGTGTGACCATCGTGCCCATGGCGTTGATGGCCGGCCTGTGCATAAATGAACGCGTGGTGGCGCTGTCGAACATGGTCATCATCATGACCTGTACATCAGGCACGCTTGCCCACGTGTTCGCGCCGCAGACTGTCCATTTGCCATGGACATATGGTCAGGTCAACGTTGCGCTTGCTCCGGTGGTCTTTATTGGCGCCGTATTCGCCGGCTGGCCCGGCCGCCGTCTGAATGCATGGCTTACACTACGCCGAAGACGAATTGTGATGGGAACGCTACTTGCCCTGATTACGGCTCAGTTGGTCTATCGCGCGATGACCTGACCACTTCGGCAGCCGTGGCGGGAGTGACATGCAAGACCGGATAGAACCACACCACCACCATACCCGCCAGCGCAAACATGCCCGCAATAGGACCAACCAGATAAATGCCCAGCGGTTCATTGGGCGTATTCCCAAAAACATTCATCGACTGCGCGGCCACAATAACCGAAAACGCTTGCCCCACCTTGAAGGCCAAACCGCTGGCGCCGTTGTACACGGCCTCTCTCCGTTCACCCCTGCGTTGTTCGTCCAGGTCGATGATCTCACCCAACAGCGACACAATCACCACGTATTGTATTCCTTGACCCAGACCGGAGATGCTGAATAGCACCGCGCCCAAAAGCAATTTCGTGTTGCCATCAATCGGCGCTATCGCGACCGGATACATGGCGGGCATGGCAAGACTCATAAGGACAAACGACAGGAACAAGAGCCATTTCGGTTTCAGCCGTTTCGAAAGCAAAGGCATGAACAACACCGAGGACACCAGCGCGGACACGATGAACGGACCCATGAGCATCGTCAACGCTTCTTCCTTCTGCCCCAGCCCCACGGTAATCCAGTAGGGGAGGGCGCGTTGCGTTGCCAAAAGCCCGATGCTGAAACAGAAAAAGGCCAATAAATACATGACGAATACCCGGTTCGTCAGCGCCTGCACCAACTCCCGGATCGTGGCGGTCGCATTGGCCCCCTCCACGTGTTCGTAACGTTCCCGAATCGCGAATACCGGAAACCAAAAGCAAACCAGAGAGATGATTCCAAACAACAGCGCAACGTTGCGATAGCCTTGTGGCGAAATGACATCCCCGGCCGCATTGGCCGCGGCGCGCCCGGTGTCAAGAGGTTCCAACAACATGGCCGGCGCAATATTGGCTATGGCCAGCCCAACGATCATGCCAATCGCCACCCACTGCCCGATGCGAATACGGCCTTCCTGCGATCGTGCTATCTCCGGAGCGAGGGAATTCAGAGGCACCATGGCAATCGTGAATGCGAACCAGTGCAGACAGAGCATGAGACAACCATAGATGAGGTTCGCCGCGGATTCGTGAGGCACCGGGGGATACCAGAACAACACGCTGGTCCCCACCATCATCAACCCGCCCCAGAAGATGAACGGCCTGCGGCGCCCGCGCAGGGGTATAAGGCGGCCCCAACCCGGCGTGGTGCGGGTCTGGTCCGACCACGCCCCCACTAACGGGTCGGTAATGGCATCGAATATGCTCCCTACCGCGAAAATCACCGACGCCATGCCAATCGAAACATAGACAATCCGGCCGGAATCCGGTGGCGGAGAATAGAAATAGGTGCCCCACAACGCAAGGATTTCGCTCATCAGCTGAATGCCGATCATTCCAAATAGAATGGCCAAGCCTTCGTACCAGCGAAATTCCTTCTGGGGGGAAGAAGTCATTGCTCTCTCAGCAGGTCAGGCGGCCCCGATCTTTGTACCGTCCGGAATAACCGCATTCTTGGGGATAATCACAATGCCGTCGCGAATGGCATAGTTCTCGCCATCCGAATCCGGCAATTCATCCGATCCCTGGATAATGACGTTTTTGCCAATGCAGGCATTCTTGTCGATAATGGCCCGGGAAATTCGAGATCCCTGGCCAATTCCCATGGGGATGGTAAACTTCCGCTCCCGCTCGCCCACATAAAAATCGTTGCCCATGATAATCGAGCTCTCGATCACCACACCCGGCTGGACAATCATCCGAATTCCAACGATGGATTGAGTTATCGTGGCACTGTGAATGTGGCTGCCTTCACAGATGATGCTGTCTTTGACTTGCGCGTCCTGAATGCGCGGCCCCGGAAGGTATCGCGGACGCGTATAAATCGGTTTGCCGGCTGTGTGAAACGTGAAGTGCGGATTGGCCTGGACCATTTGCAGGCTCGTTTCGTAATACGACCGGATAGTCCCGATGTCTTCCCAATATCCATGAAAAATATGGGAATAGACGCGAAAACCCTTCAACGAATTCGGTATCACATCCTTCCCAAAATCCACCCATTCCTTGTGTTCGCGCAATAGACTTTCCATAACGTGCGGCTTGAAAATATACATGCCCATGGAGGCTAGATACTCCTTGCCTCCCGCCTGCAGGCCAAAGTTCTCAAACACTTCGGGGGGCGTCACCAGATTGACAAGTTGATCCTCCGTGCTCGGCTTCTCGAAAAATTGCGCAATACGGCCGTCTTTGCGCACTTTCAATACGCCAAACGACTTCGCCGCACGCTTGTTTACAGGCAACACCGAAACCGTAATGTCCGCGTCGTTGGCTAAATGCGTTTCCAACATTTCGCGGTAATCCATGCGGTACAAGTGGTCGCCCGCAAGTATCAGGTAGTGGCTCGCATGCTGATTACCAATATGCTTCAAGTGCTGACGAATGGCGTCGGCCGTCCCTTGGTACCAATCGCCGGATTCAGTCGTCTGTTCGGCCGCAAGAATCTCGACAAAACCATTCGAAAAGTTGTCAAACTTATACGTATGCGTGATATGCCGGTGCAGCGACGTACTGTTGAATTGCGTTAGAAGAAAAATACGGTTGACGTTGGAATGAATGCAATTGCTGATGGGGATGTCGACAAGTCGGTAACGCCCGGACAACGGAACCGCCGGTTTCGCCCGCTCCAGCGTCAGCGGGAACAGGCGCGTGCCTCTACCGCCGCCCAAAATGAGGGCGACCATCCTCCGTGCGTTCTGCTCAACCTCCAATTGCTGCTTCCGCTGGCCCATGAAAAAGTCCCCCCGAATTTCGCTCCGCCTCTGCGGCTATTGTAATTTGGCAACCGCCAAAAATCGAGTGCACGGAAAGGGGGACAAGGCAAGAGGACTCTAGTGGGACCCCGTGTACAGAATGACCATGCACGCCGCGCCCCACAACAATACGGTCGATAACAGGGCGGTGTCCTTCAGAAGGGTCCGGCTGGGGTCGCCGCCGCCCTTGTTCTCCATCACAATGTACAGATAGCGGAACACACCGTAGATGACAAAAGGCAGCGTCAAATACAGCTTGTCGGTACCCGTCCGCTCAATGACTTCGGGCGTGCACGTGTAAATCGTGTACGTGAGCAAGGTCGTTGCCGCAAGCACCAACATCAGGGCGTCCACATACCGCACCGTGTATAGGCCCAGCACAGCCCGGTGCGACGTCGCCGCGTCGTCCAAGTGCTCCAATTCCCGCCGCCGTTTGCCCAGCCCCAGAAACAACGCAAGAAACAAGGTGCACACCACCAGCCAGTTGGAAAAGGCCACGTCGAGCACAATTGCCCCGGATACCGCCCGAATGACGAATCCAATTGCGATGACCAAGACGTCGACAATCAGCAGATGTTTCAACACCAAAGTGTACGCGGTAACCAGGGCCACGTAGATCAACACGCAAAGGAAAAACGCCGGACGAAGGGCATACGCGCCCGCCAGACTCCCGCCCGCGAGAAGCAGCATGAAAGCCAGCGCCACAGGAACGCCTACCTGTCCACTCGGCAAAGGCCGGTGGCGCTTCTCCGGATGGGTTCGGTCCTTCTCAATGTCAATGAGATCGTTGAAAATATAAACTGCACTGGAAATGGCGCAAAGCACCGAAAAGGCGGCAATACTGCGTAGTATCTGGCTCGGCTCGTCAAACTGCTGGGCAAAGACCAGGGCCGCGAATACCAGAAGGTTCTTGGTCCACTGGTACACGCGCAATAGCCCAAAGCTTGTCTGCACGAATCGAATCGGTGAGTTGTTCATGTGATTGGGAATTGTCCTAGTCCGGATATTTCACGAGTTTGTCCAATTAACTGTGTAATAACAGTTCCAACGCACCATTGTCGAACGCGATGCAAGTACAGTATGCACGTGAGATATCCTCAGCGTTTCAAGCCCAGACTATTCTGCGTGAGCAACAAGTCAAGGCGCGATCAAGGGTGCAACACCAGCCGGTTTACGGACGCCGCTTCCACCGCGCGGCGGTTCCATGGCTGTATGTGCAAATTCACATCGATCCAGTCTTGTATCTGATCACCGTAATGAGGCGATCCCGGATGCCCGCTCTGTCCGGTACAGTTCAACGCACGTGTGTTGTCCCAATTGCCAACGTCGCATATGAGCCGGATCACCGGAATAAAGTTCGCCTCGAAGCTGCCGTCTACAAACGACCACGACGCCATGTTGATCGTTCCGCTGGTCCCGCGAATCTCGTGCGGCCCGCGATTGAAAAAGTCCTCCACGGGCGCAACGCCGACGTAACCGAGTGGGATGTGAGTAAAACGGATATAGTGTCGGTCTCCCCAGCGCCACGCACCGCGATCCGGCCCGTACCAACTAGCCGCGCCCGCAAGTCCTTGAGCAAACGACCGCCTCAGTATGTCATCGCGGGTTTCCACCGGTTCCGTCGCGGTGTCGTCCCACCAGACATTGCCTGGATCCGCAAGCAACAAATAAACGGACCAATACCCGATTTCCACCAGCGGCGGCCAGTCGCCGGCCTGATCGTCGTAGATGCCGTGAAACAATGCTGTCAGGAAATAGGGATAAAGCAATCCTTGCGACGTTTCCAGCGTGTATTCGCCGTCCCATCCCACAAACCAGTCCCGGGCCGTGTTCAACTCCGGGCTTCCCATGTCGATCTCCCGCAAATACGGGATGACTTCTTCCACCCCCGGCAGAACCACATCACTTTGTATGGCTCTGAGGCTGTCTGGGGTGTGGGCCGTATTGGCCTTCAGCAAGTCCATTATCCTGCCTCCCCGATAGCCAAAATTGTCCACAGGCACAAAATGATAGTTTGGACCAGCACCCAATTGGTCGGCCAAACCGTCGAAATACGATTGCGGCGCAGGCACCTGGTTTGCACTCACAATCAAGCCGCCCTGTGGATTCAACACCTTGGGTAGATGGTCAAACGGAATGAATCCCAGCCACTGCATAGCGGAATCCGAACCCGATACCGGCGTCAGCCCGCTATGATGGCCCGCTCGAATTGGAATCTTGCCCAACAGGCGATAGCCGATATTGCCGTGTATGTCGGCGTATCCAATGTTGATCGCGGGATAATCCCACAAGGCCGTTGCCTCGCCAAATTCAACCCAGTTTTTTGCGCTGTAAAGCCGTTTCAGCGCGGTCGCCGGGCGGCCCGGTTCCAGCACGGTGTACCGGATGGCATGCGGCGCTACATTGTTGAAGGCAGTGCCGGTTGCGTTGGGCGTTACATGAAGCTCGTTCACGATCGGGCCAAAATGCGTTTCGCGAACCTGAACCACAAGCGGCGGCGATCCGTCGGCAAACCGGATGGTCTCCTCCCGCACGCGAAACGGCCGCCACGAGCCATCCCACCAGTATTCCAGCGGATTCGCGGGGTTGACCGTAATCCGGTACGTGTCGTGTACATCGGCACCCGATGCAGTGAACCCCCAGGCCATATACTCGTTATGTCCGATGAAAACACCCGGAGAAGTGGCCAACGCAAAGCCCGCCAAATGCATCGGCTCCGTGGCATTGCTGCAATGCAACCCGACTTCGTAGAACAGTCCCGGAATCATCGTGGGCGCAAGGTGCGGATCATTGGCAAACAGCGGCCGGCCCGAAGCCGTCCGCTCGCCGGATACCATCCAGTTGTTGCTCCCCATGCCGTCGCCGCGCTGAAACCACCACCGCGATCGGTCTGGAAGAATGCGTGTCACTGCCGCGGAATCCGCGTAGTTCTGGCTTCGCCTGCCCATGCCCGCCTTGGCGGAAGGCAAATCCTCTGGAAGAACAATGGTCGGTTTCACCCCATCCGGAAACGGAGGCAACCACTCCGCGAACATTTCCGGACTGATGGCCGCCTGCACCTGCGCCATGGATCCTTCGTCATAACTTGGCGAGCTGAGCAGTTCCGCAACGACCTTCCCCCATACCAATGAATCGGCAGGCGTCCACGGGTCAATCTTGTAACGCAACCCAATCGCCGACAACGCGCTGTACTCCGCCGAAAGGTCGCACGGAAGTTTGCCCCGAAGATACGCGTTAACCCCTTCGGCGAAGGCCTCAAACATCGCTCGCGTGTCAGCGTCAAGCAGGCGTACCTCCTCTTCGGCGGAACGGTATAAGCCAATTGTTCGGTAGTAGATGTCCTGGGTTACAATTTCCTCCCGGCGGCCCACCAGTTCGCCAATCGTGCCACGCCCGTAACGCCTGAACAGGTCCATTTGCCAGAACCGGTCCTGCGCCTGAACAAACCCCTGAGCAAAAAAGAGATCCCGCTGAGACCCGGCATAGATATGGGGAACGCCGTGGCCGTCGCGCAGCACCTCGACTTCGCCGTGAATGCCCGGTACGCGCAACGAACCCTTGACCATGGGCAATGCCTGCCGGTCCCAGTGGCCAAGCACCAGATCGCAGCCCAATGCCGGAAAGAAACACACGATCAGCACAATGTGCCGAATCATGCGGCGGCCCGACCTGCCGGTGACGGCCTCGGCTCGGAAATGCATAGAATTCCCCAATGCGGATAAAGTGCAGCCTGTAAACCGCAAACAGTCTATCCGATGGACCCGCGAATGCCAATCTTGATTGTCTTTGGAAAGATACATTAGCGTGGCGGTGTAACCATGCGCGAGTACTTGGGAAGGTTTGCAGTTCGAATGGCCCCATCCGGATCGAATCTAAAGTCGTTGGGCGACGTGCTCGCCGCCTTCGACGCCGAAATACGCCGGCTGCAGGATGCGCTCGCAGGCGACCCTGCTTTGTACGAGGCGATCTTCGGCGCCGCGGCGCCGTGGCTAAACCTTCTCCGGAATAAGCTCAAACCCCATCTGGAAGGGGAAGGATGCCTGGTTGTGGCGGTTGCCGGCGGCACAAATACCGGCAAGTCCACCGTCTTCAACCTTCTGATAGGTGAAGTCGTCAGTCCCGTCAAAGCCACCGCCGCCGCCACTTGCAGACCGCTCCTGACGGGCTCGCCCTCGCGAATTGCCGAATGCCTCGACGGCAGATTGGTGCCGGAGTTCAAAGCAATGCACCTCGACGATCCCGAGGCCGTCGTCTCCCATGACTCCCGGCCAGACGCCATGTACGTGCGGGAAACCGACAACCTGCCCGGAAATATGATCGTGCTGGACACGCCCGACGTCGATTCGATCGACAAAGCGAATTGGCAGGTGGCCGACGCTATCGGCGCCGCCGGCGACGTCATTGTGGCCGTGCTGACGGGCGAAAAATACAAGGACGATCGGGTGGTGGCGTTCTTTCGCCGCGCGCACGCTTCAGGGCGAATCCTCATTCCGCTTATGAACAAAGCCGATCCGGAAAACGGCTTCAACACCGCCCGAAAACAATTGGATGAATTCCTGACCGACATCGGCATCGATGCGCCGTGCTTCGTGCTCCCACATGCGTTTGACCTGCCCAAAGATCCGCAACGACCCATTGAATCCATCGACGGTGGCGAAGACCTGCGCGTACACCTGCGTTCGTTGGACATACCCTCGATTAAGGAACGGGTGTACCGCGGATCAGTTACTCGCTTCGGCGAACAGGCCGCCGAATTTCTCGAAGGCCTCGACGATGTTGCTCAGATACTCCGCCGCGCCCGGGAAGAGTTTGATCTGCGCGCGGCGGACTACGCGCGCCAGTACGATCCCATGCCCGGTGCCCGCGTTGGCGGACTGTTTCACGAGTTCGTGCAGTCAAAGCGCGGTCCGGTCCGGAGATGGATAGGTTCAACAGGCAAAGCCGTGGCCAAAGGGGCGGGCGCGGTCGGCCGTTCCGTGCGCAACGCCCTGCTCCGCCGAGCCTCCCTGGAAGCAGAAGCGGCGGCACCCAACGAAGAGGAATTGCGCGCCGCGCATGCGCAAGCCGTAGACCGTATCGCGCGCGAATTTCTCGCCAGCATTATCGAGTCAAGCGAGAATCTCCGCGAACCCGCCGGGCATCTGGTGCGCACCCACATCGGCGAAATACGAATTGAAAGAAGTCTGGACGAGATCCGCCGTCAGGTCCTGCAAACCGAAAATGTGTCGGAAGCATTTCACGAACACGCCTTCCGCACATTGGATACATGGTGGAATGATCACAAAGGCACCCGCCGCGTGTTGGAAAGCTTGGATGCCGTATTGGCCATCGCTCCCACGGCCATCGCCGTGCCGTTGGCTATGCACACCGGCGGTATCGGCGTCGCGGAGTCTGTGGCCGTGGCGGGCCCCCTGGCGGAGCAGTTCCTCGCCCGCGTCATCGAATACCAGTTTGGCGATGCCCTGTTCGACTTCCTTTCGCCTTGGAAAAAAGAGCAACAAGAGGCTTTGCGCCAGGCGCTTCAAACGCACGTCGTCAACCCCGCATTGGCATCCCTTCAAGCGTATCTCAACATTCTGGATGGAGAATCCGTCGCAAACTTGCGAAAGTGGCAGGAACAATGCCTGGAAACATGAACGATATTCTTATCGAACTCGAAACCATCGCCCGCTACGACGGGCCATGGGCTCCACTCAAAGCCGAAGCCGCCCTGTTGCGTGACCGCCTGCGGGAATTGCGCGAACGCGAAGCACGGCTCAACGATGTGCTTGTCGTCGCGTTGGTCGGCGGTTCCGGCGTGGGAAAATCCACACTGCTCAATGCAATTGCCGGTGACCGGCTTGCAGACGTTTCTGAATTCCGCCCATGCACCGCCGTCCCGACGGTCTATCATCCGCCCGGTGCCAAACTCGACTTTCCGGGCTGGCGAATGGCATCCGGCTCGGCCCTGGAAAATCTCGTACTCATTGATACGCCCGACTCTGACACCATCGTTAAGGAGCACCGCAGCGCCGTCATCGATGCTTTAGCCCAATGCGACCTTATCCTCATGTGCGGGAGCCCCGAAAAATACATGGATGAAGCCACATGGTCCCTGCTGAGGCCCTTGCAGGGCGAAAGGACCCTCGTCTGCGTTGAGACAAAGGCCGACGCGGGCGCGGAAAGCATTCGCGATCATTGGATGAATCGGTTGGCTGCACAGGGCTTTCGCGTGGATGCCTGCTTCCGGGTCTGCGCCCTGCGCGCCTTTGAAAGCAAACTGCGCGGAGCCATGCCCGGCCCCGATGCGTTCGACTTCGCCCGCCTGGAATCGTTTCTGCGAGAGGAACTCACGCGCGAACGCATACGCCGAATCAAATCTTCCAACACCGCGGGACTGCTCGCAAAAACCATTTCCACGCTGAACGAACGCGTGGCCGCCCGACGGCCCGAAGTGGAAACCCTGCTGGCCAAACTGCACACCATTGACCAAACCGTCGTCAAGGAAACCTATGGAATTCTCCGGAGACGTCTGTTCTCCGAATCGCATCTCTGGACGTTTGCGCTGGGCCGCGAAACAAGCATCCGATCCAAAGGCATCGTGGGTACGCTGTTTCGCATCCTCGAAGCCGTCCGCACACTGCCCGCGCGCGTCGCCGGCTGGCTTCCCAAGGCCATGCCGTTGGGTGCGGGAAGGCAAGCCGCCGCCCTCCTCACCGAAAACGACCTGTTCAACGAAGACATCGACGTCGCCTCCGAGGCCGTTCACGCCGTATTTCGGTCCGCCCGGGGAGAAGCCGTGCTGGAAATGTCAAAAGCTCACTTTGCGACCGAAAGCGAACAGGACAGTTTCAAGCGATTTAGCGAAGCCGTTCGACAACGCTTGACCGCACTGCTGCGCGGCCCCGCCCGCGACCGGATAGTGGCGCGTGCGCGCGTCCTCGCCAGTTGGCCCGTCACACTTCTTATGGATGCCGCGCCACTCACGTTGCTTGGCTACATCGCGTATCACGTGGTATACGCGTTCTTCCAGGGAATCACGTTCTCGAAGGACGACGGCTATCACGCCATGCTGGTCCTGCTTATTCTAATCGCTCTGGAAATGCTGGCCCTGTCCATCGCCGTCCGCCTCGCCGCATGGCGCGCGCGCGCCAAGGCCTCCACCGACCTGCGAATTGCATTGGGGGAGGGGGGCCTCGCCTTTCGCGACGAGCAGGAAGCCGCCCGGGAAGTCATCGCCGAAATCGATCGCGTGCAATATCTGCACGGCATGCTGTCTCAGGAAGGGCGGAAGTCTATTCCATGAGTCAAGACACCACGCAAACCGCCGCCAGTATGCCGCGTCAAGGCACTCGCATTAGCCAATGGGATCGAATCGAACGCTCGGTGTTCGTTGCACTCGCTGTCGGTCTGGCATGGGGTATTCGCGGCGACTTCGGCCACCTCATTGGAGCCATGTATCCCGGCGTTATACTGGCGTTCGCGTTCGGCTACGTCACCGGCCAGACCGCCATGTACCGCTGGATGCCCGTACTCGCGATTGTGACCGGTCTGGGTATCGGCGCGGGCGGCCATATGAGCTATGGCGTGTTGCACGGATACGGCAAATCCGATACGTTCATCAACTACGCCTACGGCTTCTTCACCTTGTTCTTGCAAGGCGGCGCATGGGGCGTCTTCGGGTGCGCGGCCGCCGGGCTTCTGCTCGAACACAAGCGCACCACGCGAATCGAATGGGTGGAATCGGCCATCGCCGTTCTGGCTGGCGGAACCTTCCTCTACATACTCGTCGTGAAGCTGTGCGGATTCCACATCAACCCTTGGCGCTCAAACGCCTCCATTGCCTATACGGGAGGTGCCTGGGCTCTGCTCGTGTGGCTGTGGGCACGCGGTAAACAGACCGGCTTCCGGTCTGCAATCCTGGGCTATACGGGCTTCGGAATGGGCATGTCAATCGGCCGCATGGTCGACAACATCAACACAAATCTCATCACATGGTCCTGGAAATTCGCCGATGGCACTCAACTCGGACCTTTCAACATCAACACGTGGAACACAATGGAGGTGTCGGTAGGCCTCATCGCGGGATTTGTCTACACGTACGGAATGCTCGGCCAACGTTTCCCAGAACCGCCATCCGGCCCAGCCTTCGCCCGCATCGCCAATCTTGGCGCGCTCTATGCCATGGCCGCGGTGCCTATTTTGCACGCCGTTACGCGCACCCCGTTTTCAGAAAAGATCACCGAGTGGACCTCGGCCCTCGAGGAAATGGGCTATGGCAATGCCGGTGCGCTCGGCCAAAAGACAGCCAACGGCATCATCGCACTGTGTGTCGCGGCCACGATCGGCTCCATTCTATGGAGCATTGTCAACGGCAAGGACGCCCGCAGGTGGCCTTGGTTCCCGGTAGTCTGGTTGTCCCTCACAATGGTGCTATACCAGAATGCGAACGCGCTGTATTTCTTTCGCCCGCCCGTTCCAAACTATATAAACATGCACACGGTATTTTGGATTCTGTTTATCTTGATGACTGTCCATGTAATTGCACAATTATTCAAAGACGGGCCGAGCCCTTATCCGCCCGAGAACGCCGAACAGCTAAAGCCCTTCAAGGCATACAAGTGGGTCCTGGCTTCGGCAATCTCCTATGTCGTGTTGCTCGTTGCGGCGGGTTTTGTGAACGGCAAGGAAACCATGAAGAGCGCCAACACGCGATTTCCCATCTGGGCATGGCCCGAAGGCCCATTTCCGGGCGTACAACCCAAAGTGCCGCCGTCCGGCAACGAATAATCGCGTTATTTCTCGATGATCAGTTCGTCTTTTACAATGCCGTCGATGTCGTATGCGCGATAAGTAAGCTTGTCAGGGTGGGTGGAAATGTCAATGACCTGATAGGTGGATACTTGCGGAAAAGCGACCTCCGAATACTCCCGGTAGATCTGCTCGTAAAACTTCGTGCCCGACACCGCTACCATGTAATACGTGCCTTCCGCCGCGGACGCCGCGCGCTTGCCCCCTTTCATTGGATAGGTCCGCAAATACGCGTGATCGTGACCTTGCAGCGCCATGTCTACATGGTACTTGTCAAAAAGATCGCCCCAGAGCTTCTTCACATCCTCGTTCGCCCGGTGCGGAGCCGATGGATAAGCCGGGTGGTGGTAAACAGCGAATTTCCACGTCGCCTTGGATTCCGCGAGCTGCTTCTCCAACCATGACGTCTGCAGACCAGGCGGCTGATTCGAATCCAGCACTACGAACAGCGCGTTGCCGTAGGTGAAACTGTACGCGTGCTCCTTGGGCAATTCCTCAGGCCCATTCTCCGGCAGGCCAAACACACTCAGATACAACCGCAACTGATTTTGATTGTCATAATCGTGGTTGCCAGGCGCAGGCACAAGCGCCCTACGATCGAACACGCCCGTGCCCCCGCGAAACAAGGCATCCCATTCGTTGCGAAAGTTCCCGCTGTTGATCAAATCGCCGGCAATGACATAAAAAGCGGACTGGGGGCAACGCTCAAATGATTTCTGCACCAAACCGCCCCAAAATCCCAACCCCTTCTGCGGATCGCCCATGTATACAAACGAAAATGGCTTGTCGGGGCCCGGCGCCGTCCGGAATTCCACCCAGTCGCTCCACCCGTCGGTATTCCCGTTACCCACCCGGTATTCGTATGGCGTATCCGGCGTCAATCCCGTAAGGCGCGCCGTAAAACGGTGATTCAACGGATCGTTTTCCAGCAACGCATCTTCAAGGATGGCCTTCGTCGCAACAACGGTCTGAACCGGCCCATCGCCGTCTCCAACGGTTCGAAACTCAACCGTGCCGGTATCGACGGCCGGACTCGTTCGCCAGTTGATCGTTTGTGTGGTCTGCGGATCGTCGCTCCACGTAAGCGTGATTTGATCCGGCTGCTCGGAGGAAGGATAGGCCGTCTTGCGGACAAATACGTTGTCCGCATACCAGTCAATAAACTCGCCCTTGAGTTCGCGGAACAAAAAGAAACCGGCAACAAGCGCGAGAAACGCGAACGCAATGCGTTTCTTCATTCGTGATGGCTCCATGAGGAAGGAAACAGCCTGTCCATAGTATGACAGGCGGCGGATATGGACACAAATCGACAACGCGCCAACGCAGACAGATCAGGAGAACTAAAAGCGGTACGAATACCCCACGCTAAACACATTCTCCGTATAAGACGCTTCACTTCCGCGCCCCAAAATCGAAAAAATGTCCCCGCGTCCATTGTCGGTACGTTCTTCCTCAAATGCGTGGTAATAGGAAAAGTGCAACTCGCCGTGCTCGCCAATCTTGCGGGATACCCCCAGCGAGGCGTGCGCCTTGCCGAACGCCGGCGTCAGTATGTTCGCAAAGATGAACTCGTCCCCGATCGGCGATTCGCCGTACGAATACCCGCCACGAAACGTCCACTTGTCCGTGGCCTTATAATTGAATCCGAGTTTATAGATATGCTGATCTTCCCAGCCAAGGCCGCCCATGACCGTCGTGCGTCCAAAATTGCGCACCTCCGACCACTTGATCCATTTGTAGTCCGCAAGCAATTCCAGCTTTTGGGTGGGACGCACCGCGATACCTGCCTGAAATTGCTGGGGAATGTCGAGATTCCAAACGATGACGTCCTTGTACACATCCAGATCGGTCACCGCAATGCGTGTGCTGTACGCCGCCCCCACCGAAACCTTGTCCCAGCGTTTGTACAACCCAAAATTCAGCCCAATGCCCACATTGAAGTCCAGTTTATTGTCGCCATCCGTGGGCCGTAGATTCAGCGTGAGCGAATCGAATTGAAACAGCGTTACCGCCCCTATCAATCCCGCGCCCACCGTCAACCCGTTGTCAAACTGATACGCATACGAAACCGGAATCTTCGCCACCTGCACCTTGGCCCGCCGATCCGAATTCTCCAGCACACTCAGCGTGCTCCGGGGTCGTTCATAATGAACCAGATTTCCCTGCACGCCGAACATTCCAAAACCAAGCGTGCCGTGCTCCAATGGCAGGATCATTCCCACAGAAGGAGCCAACGCGAACGGATAGCTCTCTTGATACCCCGCAAACGGATTCGATGCCAATACGCTGCCCTGCGGATACGCGCTGATCTTCAGCGTGATGAAATCGAGCGAAAAGTCCAGGCGCTTCTCCAGGTCGATAATTGAAGCCGGATTCAACAAGGTCCACGTCGAGTCCTGCGGACTCGCCACACCTGCACCCGCCGTGCCTTTTTGGATCGTGCCTATCCCGATGAGCTGATTGCCATCCGCGCCGTAAGCTCGCGCCGATACCACGTGGGTCAGTGCCAACACGCCAGCCCACACCAGTGCCCGCGATTTGGCCCGATTTCGACCTGTCAAGACCCACTCCTTTCGAGGGCAAGCTGCGACATGCCCGCCGTCAACCGCTACCATCCAACCAGAGCCCCTCAACTCATATATCCGCAATTATGAGGAAAGCGTGTGACCAAATGCCACGAACGCGCAAAAAAAGAGGCGGAACCGCTATCCACGGTTCCGCCCCGGAAATCGAACCTCAATAACTACTCTACCGTCACGCTCTTGGCGAGGTTGCGGGGCTGGTCAACGTCGCAGCCCCGGTTCGCGGCCACATAGTACGAAAACAACTGCAACGGAACGGCCACCAATATCGGGCTCACCGCCTCGTGGCACTCCGGCACATAGAACACGTCTTCACTGTGGTTCTTGATGTTCGAATCGCCTTCCGTGGCCACATTGAGGCATATCCCGCTGCGCGCACGGATTTCCTGGATATTCGACACGATCTTCTCGTACGTGTCTCCCTTGACCGCAACCGAAACCACCGGCAGCTTGTTCGTCACAAGCGCAATGGGACCGTGCTTCATCTCGCCTGCCGCGTATCCCTCCGCGTGGATATAGCTGATTTCTTTCAACTTCAACGCGCCTTCTAGCGCGCTCGGATAGTTCACCCCGCGGCCGAGAAACAGCGCGTTGTAGGAATCCATGTATTTGGGATCTTTCGCGCAACGCTTGATGTCGTCCTGGTTGTCCAACACCTTTTGAATCTTGTCCGGAAGAGCGCGCAATTCCCCAATCAGTTTCTTGCCAAGCTCCTTGCTGATGCTGCCACGCGTCTCGCCAAGCCAGATCGTGAACAGCACAAAACACGTCACCTGCGATGTATACGCCTTGGTCGAAGCCACGCCAATCTCCGGGCCGGCCTGCTGGTAAATCACCCCGTGCGATTCGCGCGCCACGCTCGAACCCACTACGTTTACGATCGATGCCACCTTCGCGCCTTTGCTCTTCGCAATGCGAATCGCTTCCAGCGTGTCCGCCGTTTCGCCGGATTGCGATACCGGAATCATGATCGTGCCTTCGGGAATGATCGGATCGCGGTACCGGTACTCGGAGGCAATGTCCAACTCCACCGGCACGCGTGTGAACTGCTCGATGAGGTACTTGCCCACCATGCCCGCATGCCACGCCGTGCCGCAAGCCACAATATGGATCTGCTTGCAGTTCTTCAGATCCTCCACCGATATGTTCATATCCGGCAACTTCACTTCGCCCGTCGCCTCGTCCACGCGGCCCGCCAGCGTATTCTTGATCACGGCAGGTTGCTGGTTGATTTCCTTCAGCATGAAGTGGGGGTAGCCTTCCTTCTCGGCGGCCGCATCGTCCCAATCCACATGCTTCACTTCCAGCGTAACCGGATTGCCGTCGATGTCCTCGACCTTGTAGCCGTCGCGGCGAATCTCGCACACCTGGCCGTTGTCCAGGTAAAGCACCGTGCGCGTGTACTTCATAATCGCAGGCACGTCGGACGCGATAAACGCCTCCTTCTCGCCGCCCTCGCCCAGACCCACGATAAGCGGGCTGCCATGGCGCGCCGCCACCATTACGTCAGGCTGATCCTTGCACACGACGCCGATGGCATATGCGCCTTCCACGTCTTTCAACGCGCGCTTTACGGCCGCGAAGAGATCGCCCCGGTAATACTTGCGCACCAGGTGGGCGATGGTTTCGGTGTCCGTCTGGCTGCGAAAATTCACGCCTTCCTTGGTCAGCTCTTCGCGCAGTTCCTGATAATTTTCGATGATGCCGTTGTGCACCACCGCGATTTCCATTTGCATGTCGAAGTGCGGGTGCGAATTCACCTCGCTCGGAACGCCGTGCGTGGCCCAGCGGGTATGGCCAATGCCCAGCGGCGCAATCAGCGGATCCTTGGCAAGGCGCTCATCCATGTGCTTCAACTTACCCAGGCTCTTGATGGACTCCAGCGAACCGTTCTTAATCACCGCAACGCCGGCCGAGTCATAGCCGCGGTACTCGAGACGGTGCAAACCGCTCATAATGATGTCTACGGCGTTCTTCTTGCCGATGTAACCGACTATTCCGCACATTCTTTCGCACTCCCATTGAGTTTTTCAGGTGAAACCGGTCGCTTCAGTGGCTCGCCAGCCGCAGGATTAAGAACCCGCCCAAAAGCAGCACCACGAAGACAATCGTTAACAGGTTAAACCGCTTCTCGATAAAACCATGTATAGGTTCGCCAAAACGATGCAGCAGGTACGCGACCAAAAAGAACCGCGCTGCGCGACCCACAAGCGACGCCAAGGCAAACATGAACACGTTGACGCCAAACACGCCGGCCGTCACCGTGATGACTTTGTACGGGATCGGCGTAAACGCCGCAATAAACACAATCCAGAAATTCCACTGCTCGTAGAGGCCCTGGACCCGCGAAAACTGCTCCGGCGAAAACCCGGGCACGTACGTGAAAAAAAACTGGTCAACGACGTGCCAAAGACCCCAGCCAATACCGTATCCCGCAAGTCCGCCCAGCAGCGAAGCCGTCGTGCATATCATCGCAAAACGGATCCACCGTTCCCGGTTGCCAAGACACAGTGCAATCAAGAGCACATCCGGCGGGATCGGAAAAAAACTCGACTCCGCAAACGCCAACACGAACAACGCAACCCCGCCGTAAGGCGTATCCGCCCAACTCAGCACCCAGTCATACAGACGCTTCAACTGCTTCATGGGCATCGGGCGCGTTCTCCTACCGCACCCATCGGTGCAGTGCCGTCAAAGCCGCGTGATTCGTCATGTCCCGCTGCAAAGGCGTCACACTCACACAGCCTTGGTCAATGGCCTCAAAATCCGTCCCCGGCTCGCTCACAAAGCCGGGCTCAGCGCCCCCGATCCAGAAATACTTTCCCCCGCGCGGATCCTCCCGCTCGATGATATCGTCGGGGTAATTCCGCCGGCCCATGCGCGTTACTCGCTGCCCCTTCAATTCCTCGAAAGGAACGTCCGGCACATTTACATTCAGCACGGTTTCCGGCGGCAATCCGCCCGCCAGCACCCGCTCCGCGATCTCCGCGCCCACGCGTGCGGCGGTCTCCAAATACCGAGGCTTGTACGAAACATCCGATACGGCAACGGCCGGCAACCCAAGCAACATGCCCTCGAACGCACCGGCCACCGTGCCGGAATATATGACGTCGTCGCCAAGGTTGGCCCCCGTATTGACGCCGGATACCACCAAATCGGGGCGCGCATGCAATAGGTCCCGAACGGCCAACATCACGCAATCTGTCGGCGTGCCGTCAACCATGAACCACTGGTCCCTGATCTGCTGCACGCGCAATGGCCGGTGAAGCGACACACAATGGCTCACCGCACTCTGTTGCCGGTCAGGGGCATACACCCATACGTCGCCGACGCGGCCTAATGATTCCGCGAGCGCCGCCAATCCGGGCGCCTGGATGCCATCGTCGTTCGTCACTAAAATCAGGGGTTTGTGCATAAAAACCGGGGACGGCACCCAATTGCCGAACGTAGAATGCGGTCAGAACACAGGTCGCTGAAGCGTACCATACGACGGCTGGATAATTCAAAAAAGGCATCGACTCAGGAGAAGAGTAGCCTGCAAAAGTAAAGGCCGTCCAGCCACCGGCCGGACGGCCCAAATCCGCGCGTCAAAACACCTAACGGCCGGCACTGATTATCGCCGGCTCATACTGCTGCTTCAAACGGTCAATCTCCGCGTCATATTCCGATTTCACGATCGCCTGCAACGTGCTGGCGCCCACCTCGCCCGCGGTCGTGACCGCAAGCTTGCGCACACCGGCGTCACGCCCCAATCCCGAAAGCGAAGGCGCCGAATTCACCAGATCGGAACGCAGTTTGTCCATCTCCGTCTGAATGGTGAACAACCCATTCCGCGATTCCCTCGCCAGTTCGGGAAATTCAGTACCTACCGATTGATACAGTCCCTGCGCCTCCGTCAGCTTCTGCATCGCTTCGCCGAATTGCCGGTTAAAGGCAAACTGCTCGGCCTGCGCGGTCAACTCCGCCGCCTGTTCAATCGCGGAAGACGCTGACGTCATGCGCATATCGCGATCCGCCCGCTGCGTCCGCGTCTTCATCAATTTGGACGTCGTGTCCGGATTTAATTTGTCCGTCGCTGCCGCCTTGGCATACGCCTCCTCCGCGGCTTCGAGATTTCCATCCTCGATTTCCTTGTCGCCAACGCTCAAATAGTGCTGCGCAAGCCGCTCCACCACGTCGCGCCGCTCCGGTTGCAACGCAAGTACACGCTCGTATTCGGCGACACCTCGCTCATACAACTTGGCGGAGAAATACAAATCGCCCACTTGCTTGTGCAAATCGGGAGATCCGGAGTCCACGGATAGCAACTTCGCATGGACCAACTCCGCTTCCTTCTCGTTGCCCCGCTTCAAAAAAAACTCCAACGCAAGCAGGTAATAGTCCCGGGTCTGATTCTGAGATACCGTGGCCACGACTGCCCGGTCTTTCAGCACCGTATACAATACGTCGGCCACCGCATTCACCGACCGGCTTGCGTCTTCCGCGAGAGATGCCTTGGCGATCCCGTCAAACCCAAGCCCGCCCTCGTAGTCACGAATCAACATGTCCGCGTCAATGTTCGCCTGTTGAATCACGTTCGGGAAATACGTGGCCGGAGACACCTCCGCCCGCGTCGACGAATCCACGCGAACTTTCGTAATGTTTTTTTCAACGTCCGCGAGGTACACGTTCTTAACCGGCGATTCTGAAGTCACCAGCGGCGTCGTGACGCCCGCCACCAGTTTGCCCAATACGCCCAGCCGGTAAGCGAAATACGGATCCACCCGATCCCCTCGTACCGCACGCAGTAAATGCATCTCCGACTCGATCGCGGATATCGGCGATACATCGGCATTCGGTATCAGCCGAACCATCTCCTGTGATCCCACCGATGAACCCGCCTGAATGTCACGCATCAAGTTCTGCAGGGGGATTTTCGTGTCGTCCGCTACCAGACGCACACCCGCACTCACCACCGCGGAGTCGCCCAAGGGGCCCCACGCGTGGGCAACGCCCGTCCCCAAAACCACGGACACTAACGCGGTGACTATCCAACGTGGCCGTACCATTACAGCCCCCTTTCCGTTTGCGTTTCAGCCCTGCCTACCGCCGTGGCTCCCCGGGCGGTCGTCTTGCGCAACTGATCAAGCAATGCCTGTATTTCGGAAGCGCCCGTGGAGGAGTCCTGGGCATTCACCAGGCTCAAATACCGTTCCAGCCGCCGCATCCCTTCATCCATTTGCTGGGCCTGCAAAAGCGCAAGGCCCATTTCCAATTGGGCCGGCGCGTAGCTCTCGTCCGCCTTCATTGCGTTGCGAAATGCTTCCATCGCCCCCGATGGGTTCCCCAACGCAAGATGGGCGCGGCCCCGTACCGTCTGCAACTCAGCCTCGCCAGACGGATCCCCGCCCGTGGGAGCGCTATCAACCGCGCGCAATGCGGCGTCCGCATCGCCCTTTTCCAATTGAATTAAGCCGGATTGCGCGGCCGCCTGCGTCGCAAACGGACCCTTCGCGCGAATCAACGACTCGAATTCCGTCAGCGCCTGCTCCCCTTGCCGCTGCCGTGCCATGCACACCGCCCGGAAATATTTCGCCGCGGGCGACGCCTCGCCCTTCGCCACCGCATCGTTCAAAAGCGGAAGCGCCTCGCCGAACTTGCCATCGGCCGCCAGCAATATCCCCAACTCCGTCAACGCCTGCGGCAACACCGACGTATTGCCGTTGATCGCCTCCTGCAATTGCGCCCGCGCATCGGCAAGCTTGCCCTGCATTGCCTGCGCAACGCCTAGCGCCGCCTTTGCGTTGGCATCGTTGCCATCCGCCACAACGGACTGCTGCAACACCGCTTCGCCTCGAGCCGCGTTGCCGTCCAATACATTCGCAATGCCCAGTGATCGCCGGAACTTCGCGTTGTTCGGATTCGCCGCAAGCATCTGGTCAAGCGCCTTTGCCTGCTCCCCGTAGCGTCCCTGATTCCCGCGAACAGACGCCAGAAGATAACGGGCCTCCTGATTACCCGGTTCGTTCGTCAGTATCAATTCCAATACCGCGGCAACACTGTCCTGAGCATTGGCCGCCTGAGAATTGGCATAGCCCAATACTGCAAACCACGCCGCATCCAGATTCGCGCTCTGCACGCGATAGACTTTCTCGAACGACGCTCCCGCTTTCGCATAGTCATTCGCTGCCCAATACACCTTGCCCAGTTCCATGTGCGCCTTCGCATGATCGGGCTTGCGTTGAATCTCGTCTTCAAGCAACTTCACCGCCTCGGACAGCTTCCCCTCTTCACGAAGGGATTGCGCACGCGAAACAGGATCCCGGAAGAATACAAAGTACGCCAGTGCACCCACGACCACCAGCAATACTATCGCCAAAAGCCCAAGCAGCACAGGCAAGACCGAAGGTCCTCCCCCCGAAGGTGCCGCCTTCTTCTCGTCCGCTATCTTCTGACCGGTGAGTAAATTCGTGCCGCAAGCGACACAAATGATGTCCCCCTCCCGAACCAATGCCCCGCAGGACGGACACGTCTGACTCGTCTGCGCTCCCGGGCGGCCCGGGCGGCCCGCCTGCTTCTTGAGAAACCCGCCGCAGTGAACGCAACTGTCCAACTGCAAGTCAGTCAGTTTCCCGCAATACGGGCAATTGCTCATATTGGCCACAACTCACACCTCACGGTTGGCGGCCGGAATCCAGACCCTCACGGCGTGTTGCCCGATAACGGCCGGCCGCATTTCGTGCACCTCAACGCATCCAGCGAATTCCGATACCCACATTCCCGGCACCTGGTCCACAATAACGACGGTACGGCGACCAGCGTCACAAAGGCGATTATGCCCAGCATGATGATCAAATAGAACGCCGTAGACATCATAACCCGCCATCGAGTCACCAACCCAATGCCGCCAACGCCGCAAGATTCATCGCGTTCGAACGGGTACTACTGGACATTATACCTGAATTCTAGACACCCTACAGCACTCTGTCAATAGAAGACATCCGCATAAATTAAGGCAAAACTACACTACTACGTGGTTTTGCCCCAAAATGAATCACCCTTTTTCGCATCCCGTTCACGACCCCGGCGCGCCCCGCTGACGCTCGTAATTCCGAATCATCATCCCCGTCGCGGGACGCATCCCAAGTCGCACGTAAAACGGCTGCAACATCGCATCACAAATGCAATCGATCATATAAAGCTTGCCCACTCGTTCCATCAAACGCTTGAACAACTCCGCGCCAACCCCGTGCCCGCGATACTCATCCAAAACCTCAAGCAATGGAATGTAAGCAGACAAAACACCATCGGAAAGACAATTAATAAACCCCACGACCCGATCGGAATTGTCGTCAACGGCTATCACCACATGGGTGCTGTTCCGCAAAATCTGAAGATGCGTTTCCGGCGGCGGAGCGCTCTGCCATCCCTTGAAAAACCCCTGCAACTGGTCCGCTCGTATCTCGTCAACGGATGTTGTGTATCGTATCATGATGTACCTGTGTTGATTGGTTGTCCCGAGGCCATTGCCGAAAAGCGCTACTTCCAGCGGTCGCAGCCTTCAAATGGCATGCACGCCCCCGGCACATAGTCCGGTCGAGGATTGTATTCGTTCAACCCCGGGTCCTCGCCACGCAAGTGGAAAGCGCTCGGGTGAATCCCCTCGCCCTTCTTCAGCAATATCCGGGTCGTGGTCGGAATGTATCGAATCGTAAGGCTGCGCCGCCACTTGGTGGAAAGATTCGCATTGGAACCGTGAATGACATTTGGATGATGTACCGACACATCACCGGGCTTAAGTACGAGGTCGACGGCCTTGGATTCATCCACCAGCCGTTCGTCCATCCCCGATCCCAACACGTTGTCCACGTCCTTGCGCTCATGTAGCGACTGCAGCGCCACCTGCTGCGTGCCAGGTATCACGCGCATGCACCCGTTCTCCGGCGTGGACGCATCCACGGCCAGCCAAAGCGAGACCACCTCCATCGGCTCCAGCGGCCAGTACGAACCGTCTTGATGCCACAAAACCGCCTGACCGTCCCGTGGCCGCTTGCTGATATAATGCGAACCAAACAACGCCAGATTCGGCCCCACAAACAACTCGGCGATGTCCAGCAGCCGCTCGTCGCTCACCAAACGTACCCAAAATGGGTCGCGCGTCATTAAATAATGATGCGACTGTTCCGGCCGCACACCGGGATTGCGCTCCAACAACCAGTCGTTGTGCCGCCGCGCCTCCGCAATGAGTCCCGCGTCGAGCACGTTCCTGAAAATGGCGTAGCCTTCCCGCTCATACTGGAAAATCTCTGAAACATAGCGCTCTCGAACCGCGCTCATGGCAGGGGATGAACCCTATCCGGCGTAGCCGCCGGGCCTGGATGACGCACCGAATCGCCCAATTGCGCCTCCACACGGATTTTCGGCAGACCCAGCGAGGAAACCTTCATCCCAAGGCGAAGAAGTGGATCGCTGCGCACGATCATCGTCGTCGTCAACATCGTCACCCGCACGCTGTTACGGGTAATCTTGACCTCCGCGCCGGAACGGTATGCAGGATTCCCATGTATCCTGCGAAGCGTCAACACCGCCATACTGATCGCCCATATGCAAAACTTCCGTATGCCGGTCTCGTTGTTCGGAATCAAAAGCGTGTAGTCCAGCGCATTTTCCAGATGGCCATGGGCCATCCCCGCCAACATCCGCAGCCCCTTGTGAAACCGCTTGTCGCCCGGACCATTCGAAAGATCGCACAACTCAAAACCTTCGTTTTGAAATACGTCCTTCGGAAGCCAACACATTTCGCGCTGCTTGTCCTCGTGAATGTCCTTCAGAATATTGGTCATCTGAAGCCCTTGCCCAAAGGAAACCGCCCGTTGCATCAGCGCCTCGCGGCGCTCCGCAATGGCGGGCGAATACGCGCAAAATAGCTCCGTCAACATCTCGCCCACAACGCCCGCTACGTGATAACAATACGCGTCGAGATACGCAAGATTGGGCAGCCCGTCCGAATAACGGCCCTTCTGGAACGCCTCCATGCCTTCCGCCATAATCCGCACGCATCGTTGCAGCGCCCCTTGTTCCGCCTCCGTGAACGTCTGAAATACGTGAATCACACGCGGAGTGTTTCGCACGAGATCCACTTCGCCCGGAATCACCGATCCCCCAAGGCAAGGCGCAAGGTCGGCCGCAAACGACTCCGCCGCGCACCGGCCACTCAGCACAGCGCCAAATAAATCGTAGAAATGACGCTTTTCTGCCAGCGTCAACACCTCAGAATCCTCTATCGTATCCGCCAAACGGCAAAGCAGATACGCATTGCCCACCACGGTCCGCAAACGGCCTGGCAATTGAGGAATCGTCAACGCAAACGTGCGCGAAACATCCACCAGAATCCGGTTCTGGTAATCCAAATCCGAATCCGCTCGCGCCGTATGGTGATCGGTAAGCAATGTCATGCTGTGTCCGGGTCGTGTCGAAATCCAGAAAGCCGCCAGCCCACGTACTCGTGAGCAGTCCCCCCCGAATCCCATAAGCCTATGCCCCGGGCGAATATCCTGTCAAGGCTTGCCCCCGAAGCAACCCACGCCTACAATAGACGCCGCCGCCACGCTGGCCGCGAGGGAAGGAATCCTATGATCAATCTATGGATGAACGGTTCGGAAAATATCGCCCCAAATCCCAGGGTTCGAATCGACGAGAGCTCGCAAATTCAATCAACGGCAAGCCAAATGCGCGAATTGCAACACCAGGTGCAACGGCTCATGCTACTGAATCAAGCGCTCTGGGAATTGCTGCGCGAAAAACTTAATGTAACCGACGCCGAATTGGAACAAAAGGCCGCTGAAATCGATCTCCGGGACGGCGTCCAGGACGGCCGGCTCACCGAAGTCGGCATGCGGTGCCCCTCCTGCAACCGCGTCTCCAATTCAAAACACTGGAAATGCCTCTACTGCGGCCAGGAGTTTGAGCGCCCCATCATGGGCTCGTAGGCCAATCCAATTCGACGACGTAAACCTGCCGCGTGCCCGAGTGCGTCGAGTCGATGCACAGCCGCTTCCCATCACGGCTCCAGCGCGGGTGCAGATCGCAACGCCAGAAGCCCTTGTACTCGACAGGCTCCTGAAACTTCGCAATTTCAACTCCCGTATTGTCTTCCATCCGCACAAGGTACAAATGTTGATAGCGTTCCTTATCCGGATACGAATCCGTTACCATCCACCGCCCATCCGGCGAAAAATGACCATGGCCATCAGCCGAAAGCAAATCCGGCGCTATCACCGTGTAGTCTGCGCTCCCATCGGTCACAAGCACATGCCGCCAAGGAGACTCCCCTTGATAGCGCGTGGTCGCCATGATGCGCTTCCCGTCAATCCAGTCGAAATGCGAAGCTCCCCACGCGTAAGGAAACAGACAGCGCAATTCGCCGCCATCCAACCCTACGGTAAACGCCGCGGTCTTCAACGGCCCCAACTGATGCCGGGTACGCCCCAGAAAAAAGATCCGTTCCCCGTCACGGCTGAACAAAATGTGATTGAACCAGAACAAGTCCTCACTGCTCTGCCGTTCCGGCGTGGCAAAATCAAACACCTGCTTCAATGAAACCACCATCTTCGATTCGCCGGTCTCCAAATCGAATATCCAAAGGCCGTCATCCGCGGGCGCAACCTCACCGGCATACGCATTGCCCTCGCCCGCATACCCATAGTCAGGCCGCGTCACGCGTAACCGCGCATAATTTATCGAGGCCGCCGTGCGCCCGTCCGGGGACACCGCCGCAATCGGACGCGGCAACGTTCGCTTGCGCCCGGTACCCACATCAAGCACCACCGACACCACAACGCCGTCCACACGATCGTTGTACACGATGCGGTCGGTATTCCCGATCCAGTGAGCCAACGCCCCCTGCTGAAAATTCCACGCCCCCGTTTCGGCTATAGTCTTGCGCTCGCCGGATTGCACGTCATGCAGCACAATCCCGGCCCGGTCAACCTCTTCCACCAACCGGTCGCTAAACGTCGTTTCCAGATACACCATGTAACGCCCGCTCGCGCTCCAGGGAAAAATCCCGTAGTACCCAAAAAAATGGTGCTTCGGCTCCTCCGTAATCGCTCGCACCTGCGAGGCGCGCGGGAAACCAACGGGCACGTCAGTAGCAAGCACAACCGGTTCGGGCGCTGCAAGAAAGTTAAGGGCAAGGGATACCGCGAACAGTGGTGTCATTCTCCGCCTCCGGCGTCGCCCGATGGCACACCCGATTCATGCGCGTTAATACGCGTCGGTTCTCCGCCCTCCATTAAGGAAGCACGACCCTCGATGCCATCGCGGTCAATCGCCTCCAACACCCCTAAGACGGACGCAAGTATATCGTGCACGTCCTGCCCAATCCGGTCTTTCAGATAGGCGGCAAAATCCACATCGAAATGCGATTCGGCCTGCTCTACGGCACTCTGGCTCGAATCAATCACAAGCCGCCCTTGTCCATGCCAACCTATCTCGTAGAAATGCGTCAATTGGCGGGCCCGAGCCTTCAGGCGCGTGACCGGCCTGAACCACTCCGGCTCTTCCTTCTTGATGTCATTCAGGAACAACAAAACACGTTCGCCTTTCACCGCATCGCTCGTATCGCATACCCACGTGGGCGAAGCAACATAATGTACGGTGGCGATTTCCGCATCTCCTTTCACCACGGTTTCCACCGTCGCTTCGGCAATCCGCCCTCCGATGCCGCGCTCAATACCCGTAACTGTCGCGATGACGATCACATCGGCGTCGGCCGCCAACCGATCTAATTGGACCTTCGCCACCTTCGCGTATGCATTCGCGCTGACGGATAGACAAACAACAACGAAGGCCGTCGCGCGCCATCCCGCCATGAACAAACACCTCCCTATGAAGTCAATCCGGTTCTTCGCCGAACACCTGTGCCGAAAATCGGAACAGCCTCGCGTCAGGCCGTTGCCATGCATTGTCCGGATAACCCGCCTTGCGGCAAACATTGCACAAAAACGTCGCCACATCCCAGCCGCGCTCAACGGCCACTTGAGGCAACAATAACCCGCCCCGTCGCGGCGGACACTCCACGAACAACCCGTCCCGGCCTATCACTATCTCCCCAATATCCTGCACGCGTTTGAATGGCGTTTCCGGTGTATCCCCAAACGTCAACGCCGAAATCTCAATGCGAATATGCTCAATCTCTTCGTTCCGGACAGGAGCAAACCGGGGATCACGCGTCGCCGAGTTCACCGCGTTTTCACTGACCGACACCGCAATCGCCTTTTGATGTGCCACGGAACCAATACAGCCGCGCAATTCTCCGCCGTGCCGTAACGTCACAAACGCGCCGTGCTTCTCCTGCAATGCTGGCGAAAGGGGATAGGAAAACGGATCGACCGGGCGCCCGTCCCGGACGGCGGCCGTCATGCTGTCACGCGCGATGTGCAACAGCATCGTTTGCTCGGAAGGAGTGAGAAACGCCTCACTGCGCTCCAACGGAATCGTTCGAGGGGGCATCCTGGGCTGTCTCCTCAACCTTCGTGCCGGAAGCGGTCGCCGCCGGCTTCGCTGGCATCGGACGCGTAGGATCGAAGAACGCGAATGCCGCATAACTCGTCGAGGCATCCGTCTTGCCGGATACATTGGCCGAGGTGTTGTAACTTAGCAGCACGCCGCGCGCGCTGGGCGATATCGCGCGCAAAAAAATGGCCACCACCGCGCGGCCAAGAAAATTGTTGTCGGATTGATCCACATACGACACAAATCCCGCCGGATTCCGGTTCGTGACGTATTCGAACGCAGCCATGTCCAATTCGCCGATCTTCTGCTTGATGTTCTCACGGAAAGGCGCGAAATTGTAAATGTCTCCGTACTGCGTGAAATTGCAGGCAGCCACGACCAACGTCGATTCGTCCATGATCGTCCGCAACTCGCGCGCTATCTCATCCACGCGCCGCATGTCGATAGCGCCGTCTTTGTACACATCGCCTACTACAATCGGAACCAGATGGAACGTACCCAACTGCTCCTGCAAAAAGGGCAATATCGACTCCGACGCCCACTCCCGCTCGTGCAACGCCACGCGTTGCGTCTCCACGCTGCGATACACCGACGCATTGTAAATCACCGACCGCTCTTCAAAATAAGCCGACATGATCAGGTCGCGCACCGCCGGCCCGTCCAACTCGATATTTCCCAACAGCGTCTGGTAGTACCGCACAAGCGGTATGGAACAATTGTCATACGTCGCATACATCGAAGGCGCAATCACGATCACCCGCTTGTACTGCCCCTTCTGAAGCGGCTTGAACGCATGGGCCGCTACCGTCGCGCTGTACGGGTAGCTTGCAAATGGTACAATGCAGCCCACCACCGGCCCCGGAAGATCGATAACCTCGGCTTCGCTCAAATACTGACGAACCGCCGCTGAAAGCGCCTCCGGCGTCGGCGGATAGTAGACGCCCTGGCAAACCGCGCGCCTCACACGGGCGAAGTCGTCCGCACCCGCCCACAGGACCGCCGGCATCAAGAAAAACGCCAATAGCAGATTTCGCATGGCAATGATTTCCCTTTTTCAGCAGCATACCACACATGCCAAGGGATTGCCTCCGCGCAATCGGCAAAAAAACAACAGCCGGAACCCCAAGGGCCCCGGCCGCACATGAAAGCGATACGTCACTTTGCGGTCGTAAATGACCACACCACCGGCTCCAGCGGCACCCCGGCGGCGCTTTGGAAATTAATGACGTGTGGCGAATTCAATCCGAGAGTATAAGTGACGCCAGGCTTCAGTGACACCGGCGCCGTCGCCACCGTCCGGTCTTCATTCCATGTGGGTTGCCCTTGAAACTCCGGCTGCACGCCATCCAGCCGAACCCAGGAAAAGCCGCCCCCCATGGGCCGGTCAAAGGTCACTACTAAGGTCGTTGTCGCCGCTGGCACATCCGTTGCCCCACAGGCGGGCACCATCGTTATCACCTGAGGCGCCGCGGCCATGGCCTTCACGTCTTCGCTCGCGCCCGCGGTAACAAAATAGATCACCCGGTTGCGCGCGGGCACGCCGTTGATCCCTTGAAAGCCTTTGTGACTCTTAGAATTGATGCCTACGCGATAGTACTTGCCGGACTCCAGTTGTACTGACAACACGCATGTTCTCGCGTCGACCCACGATGGCTTTCCGTGCGCGTTGGGATAGGCATCGCCGCCGCCGGTCCACGAATATCCCTTCGCCATGTCTTGGTCAAACGTGACGCGGATCTCAGTCGTCGCAGGATCCACTTCCGTCGCGCCAATCGCCGGAACAACCGATACAATTTCAGGGGACGCGTTCGTCACCGCGGTTGCAATGCTGACGTTGGAAACCCCCGCGGCCTTCAACGCATCCATCACTTCGGTCACCGTTTCAACGGGCACCTCGCGATCGGCCCGGATGATTACCATTCCGTCGCCCTTTTCTCGGACTTTCGCAATTTCGTCCGCGAGCGACCGCACATCAGGCACCGCGAGTTCACCAATCTGGATCCGCACCGGACTATCGGTGGTGGATGGATCGACCGTAAGTGTAATCGTCACCTCTGCGGCCGATTGCTTCGGAGACGGCGCTTCGGCCTTAGCCGGTTCCACGACCGCCGGAGGCTGCCACGGTTTAATGGCGTCTTCGCTGATCTTGGGGTCGTGCGACGCATTCCACCAATCCGCCCACGCCTTCTTGTCCTCGCCGAAATACTCGCCCGTCAACCGCGCGAGCGAAGCCCGCGCCCACATGCGCGTGTTCTGGTTACCATGGTCCACCAGCGGCACCAGATCAGGCACGGCGGAAATCTGGCCTATGCGGCCCACCGCCGCCACAGCCATCCACTTGGGCCGGCAATCGTAGTCGGCATCGTCGCGGTGATACGTGGCCGCCTTGAGCACACCGGGCAGCAATTTTGGATCCGCCAGCACGCCCGCCTGGTTCAAGGCGTCGCACAGATGCCGGCCGTACTCGCCGTCAAGCGCGCGCGCAAGGTAATCCACCTTCTCCGCACGCTCGACACCGCTCATCTCATCAAAGTATTCCGCAGGCAGCCAAAGCCCGTTGCGCCCAAAGGTCTTCGCCGTCCAACGAATGTACTCCTGCACTTCTGGATCGGCCTTCGCATAGTGCGCGGAAATTTCCCGCTCAGCCGACTCCATCACCGGGTCTATATCCGGCGGCGTGTCGGCCGAAAAGGCCGTCGGTGTCCACACCGCCATGGGCATAATGAGCACGGTCACAAAACCCACGAACAGCGCCGCGCGCCAGCCCGCCCGCCGTGTGCGCGTGGCATCGCCCACCGACCGCACTCGGGCGAGCATGTTATCCGCCAGTTCCAACAGGCCTACGAAGCCCACCGCCGCCACCGCCGGTTTGCGGTATTCCGACGCCACCTCCACGATCGTTTCCGCGTAGGTCTTCGCGTTGTCTTGTGTGTGTTGAAGCACCAAATCGTCGCAAGCCATTTCCCGTTCCCTCCCGATGTACCGGTACGCCAGCCAGACCGCCGGGTGAAACCAGTACAGGCAGACCAGCACCGCCATGCCCCAGTTCATGGGAATGTCGTGCCGGCGTATGTGGCTTAGTTCGTGCAGCAGAATGTTTCGAAGATGCGCGGCGCCATACTTACCTTCCGTGCCTCGCGGCAAAAGAATGATGGGGGAGAAGACCCCGAAGACATACGGCGTCGATACGGTCTCGCTTTCAAATACGCGCACCGCGCGCCGCACCCCCAGGATGGATTTGCAGTCGGACACCACAGCCATCACCGGTTGGGACACCGGTGTTCCGTATCGCAGGATGCGCCGACGGTAGCGCACGTATTGCACGCACAGCGATGCAAACATCATCAAGGCGACAGCGCCCCATACCGTGAACGCGATGGACGCAATCGACCACCGGACCGATTGGGGTGTGATAGGGTGCTGCTCGACCGATTCGACGCTGGCGATCTGCGGTGTTTCAGGCGCGGGCCTCAGTTCCCAGTCCGCGATGCGCAACGGTTCTTCCGCGGTGTACGTCGGCAGGGTTGTCTCGGCCAGATGATTGGCGGCCGTGCCCAACGACCACGGCGCGGCTATACCCGGCGGAATGATCAGCTTGATGAAGACGAGCGCCCAAAGGGCGTAACGAAAGGCCGCACTCGATCGCGGCGCGAACCGCGAAATCAACAGCACCGCCACGGCCAACACCGCCACCTGCCAGGCCATCTGGATCATCCAGTCCGCCCACAGGGTCGAGGCCGGCATCCACCACGCACCCATGGTTACCCCTCCGAATCCTCCTGCTTCACCCGTTCGATTCGCTTGAGTTCAGCCCGCAGGAGTCTCAGTTCATCGTCGGACACATGCTCGGCGAAATGCGCCAGGAAGGGGCGCATCGCCCCGTCAAACACGCGATCGAGGAATGATCCCATTGCGGCCCGTGTCATCTCGTCGCGCGTATACACCGTGCGATACAAATAGGAATTGCCAATCTGGTCGTATTCGATCACGCCCTTTTCCACAAGGCGTGCCAACATCGTCTTGACGGTTTTCGCTGCCCAGTCCCGCTTGCCGTCCAGCCGTGCAATGATGTCCCGCGCAGCCAGGGGGCCATCGTCCCACAGGGGTTTTAAGATGTCCCACTCGGCCTCGGACACCCGGGGGATGGGTTTGGAAGATTTCTTGCGCGCCATGATGCGGATTCCCGTAGTGCTTACTTGTGTTTCTTATAGCCTACAGATGTAGGCGATGTCAAGAAGAAAATGCCGCGCGGTGCAGAAGGGGCACGACGCAATTACGGAATGACTACTGTCTATTTGAGTGATGAGGACAGCAGTTTCTTCTATTGGGTCCGCTTTGTTGCATTTTGCATGAAGGGAAATGGAAACCCCCCGGATTCAAACGAGGGGTTTCCAAAATGTAGGATTGCGCAAGCAGGTCATGCGCAAGCGCTTACAACGTGGTTCCGCTTACTTCAAATGCCGCGCCAATTCCGCCGCGCCTTGGCGCAAAGCCGCCTGCACGGCCGGAATTTCGCTCAGGCCATTTAAAAGGCCGTAGTCGTGGATCAATCCATTGTACTGCGCGATGGTTACTTCGACGCCGGCCTCATCCAGCTTCACGCCATAGGCATTGCCTTCATCGCGCAGCACGTCCATCTGCGCGGTCTGAATCAGCGTGGGAGGGAGACCCTTCAATTGGTCGGGCAACGCTTGCAGCGGCGCGGCGTAGATGTCTTTGCGCGCGGCCTTGTCAGGCAAGTAATGATCCCAGAACCAGATCATCATCTTCTTCGTGAGAAAATGACCTTCGGCGAACTGGTTGTACGATTCCGTTTCGAAATTCGCATCCGTCACCGGCCAAAAGAGCAGTTGAAACGCGAGCTTGGGGCCGCCTTCGGCCTTGGCCTTCAGCGCCGTGGCCGCCGCCAGATTGCCGCCCGCGCTGTTGCCCGCCACCGCCAGCTTCGATCCGTCCACCTGGATCGCCGCGCCGTTTGCCGCCACCCACTTCGTCGCGCCGTAGCACTGGTTCAGTGCCATGGGGAACCGCGCCTCCGGCGACCGCGCGTAATCCACATACACCGCCACGCAACCGGAGTATGTCACCAAATCGTGGATGAACCGCTGGTGCGTCGGATAGTCGCCAATGACCCAGCCGCCGCCATGAAAGAACATGAACGCGGGAAGCATGCCGGAAGCGCCCTTCGGACGCACCACCGTCAATGTAACGTCGTCACCGTCCACCTGAATGGTCTTCTCCGTCACATCGCAAGCAGGTGGTGTCGTACCTTCCTGTGCGCCCTCCAACACCTTGCGGGCATCCGCCGGTTCCATTGTTTCCATCGGGGGCCCGCCGCCGGCCGCCAAGGCCTCCAGAAACGATTGGGTGGTATGTTCGACGCCGGGGCTTCCTGCCTTGGACTTGCTCATGGGGGGCTCCTTGTTTGATGGCAGATACAACACGGGCGGACGCGATCCTATTCGCGTCCGCCCGTGGAGACAGTATAGCGCTTTTATTTCAGACCGCCACTAATGTTGATAACCTCGCCCGTGAGCCATGCCGCGTCGGACGAAGCCAAGAATGCCACCGCCGGGGCGATGTCCGCCGGCATGCCGATGCGCCCGAGGGGCGTGGTGGACTCGATTTGCTTGCGCCACTCACCTTCGGCAAGGCCCTGTGCGTGCGCACCTTCCGTTTCCACCATGCCGGGGTTGATGGCATTCACGCGAATCTTGCGGGGCCCCAACTCCCGTGCCAGCACTTTGGTAATCACGTCCACCGCGCCCTTGGTGGCGCTGTACACCGTGGTGTTCGGCGGCGCCAGACTCGTCACTACCGAACTGATGTTGATGACCGATCCGCCGTCGCCATTGAAATGGCTCGCCGCCTCCTTCGTGGCGAGGATCAGGCCCAGCACATTGAGATCGAACTGCCGGCGAAAATGGTCTTCTGTGATTGCCTCCAACGGTGAAAATTCGTAAACGCCCGCATTGTTCACCAGGATATCGATCTGGCCAAAAGCATTCTTGGCTTCCTTGAACAACCGCGCAATGTCATCGCTCTTGGCCACGTTGGCTTGCACCGCAACGGCCTTGCCACCTGCCTGCGTAATCGCCGCCACCACACGATCGGCCCCTTCCTTGCTCGAAGCATAATTCACCACCACGGCCGCGCCGTCCGCCGCCAACTGCTTGGCGATTTCCGCGCCAATGCCTTTGGAAGCCCCCGTCACCACCGCCACCTTGCCATCCAACTTGCCAGGCATAAAAGCCTCCTTTTTCGTGTTTTTTATACCGAAGAGTACAAAATCGTTCAGGCTTGGAATTCCCACGCCAAAATCGTATTGTACCGATCAGGACAAAACTGAGGAGGATTCTATTCCCATGGGCCGCCCAAGGGGATTCGACATCGACAAGGCCCTCGATCAGGCCCTGCTCGTCTTCTGGAGCAAAGGCTTTGAAGCCACCAC
Source organism: Candidatus Hydrogenedentota bacterium (assembly GCA_045863295.1). Lineage (GTDB taxonomy): Bacteria > Hydrogenedentota > Hydrogenedentia > Hydrogenedentales > SLHB01 > BTWA01. The sequence goes on along the minus strand of BTWA01000011.1, from coordinate 83,939 downwards.
CTTGGCCGATCTCCAAAAAGCCATGGGCATCAACCGTCCCAGCCTCTACGCCGCCTTCGGGAACAAGGAAGCCTTGTTCATGAAGGCCCTGGATCGGTACGCCAAAGGTCCCAGCGGCTTCGCGAAAGAGGCTATGGAAGAACCCACGGCCCGTGCCGCCACCGAACGGCTATTGCGCGAAATCACGGAGGCCATTTCCGCGCGCGGAAATCCGCAGGGATGCCTCGTGGTAAGGGGACTAATGACTTGCGAAGACGCCTCGCCGGAACTGCGCGCGGCAGTAGAGACCCAGCGCAAGGAATTGGAAACCATGCTACGCCGCCGTTATGACAAGGCCAAAAAGGAAGGCGAATTGCCGCCGGATACCCCCGCGGCCGATCTCGCCAAATTCGTCCAAACCGTTATCCACGGCATCGCTGTCCAAGCCACCAGCGGCACAAGCCGGAGGGACCTGCAACGCATCGCGGCCATGGCTATGCAGGCGTGGCCGGGCCTTGGCCGCACCTCCTAATCCGCTGTCGCGAACTATAAGGTGGCACAGGGACAACTACGCAATCGCCTTCGCCAACCCTTCCAGGATCCCCGTCCAGCCCGCGGTGACGCCTTCGATCATATCTTTCCATTCTGGACGCATCTCGTGGGTGAGGGTGAGTTCGCATCCGGAGTCGAGCGCTTCTATCTCAATGGTCACGCGATCGTATTCATGGGAGTATTCCGGCACGCACACGGAAAACACCAGCCGCCGTGGCCGATCAATTTCAAAGTAGTGGCCGAAATGTGCCACGTCGTTACCGTTGCGCCGATCCGTAAAGGTGAAAGACCCGCCCACACGCGCATCAATCTCCGCGCACACCATAACTCCGGTTTCCGTCGCAAATAGAAACTGCCTTGCCTTCGCGGGATCGAGCCACGCATCGAACACGCGTTCGGCGGACTGCGTGAAGCGACGCCGCACAATAATCGTGATGGGCTCAAGGCTCATGAGAGATTCACTCCGGATTGTAAGAAACAGTTTTACGCCTCACACAAGAACAGGTGCGCTATGCCATCGGATACACCCCTAACGTCCACGCCGTGCTCCCTTTCGCAACTCTGCCTCGCGGTCTTCGGCGTTCAGCAACGCTTCCAAGGCATCCAGCCGCCGCGTCCACAACGCCCGTTGCGCGGCAATCCACTGTGCGGCCTCGTCCAGCGGCGCCGGATCGAGCGACAAGAAATGATCGCGGCCTTCGCGCCGCCGCCGCACGAGATGCGCCCGTTCCAGGATGCGGATGTGTTTGGAAACCGAGTTCAGCGAAATGGGAAACGGCCGCGCAACCTCCGTCACGCGCGCCTCGCCTTGCGAAAGCCGCTGCAAAATGGCCCGCCGCGTCGGATCCGCCAACGCCTTCAGTGTGTCATCCAGTTGTACAACCACAGACATTCACCCTTTAGGATGAATATTAGCGCGGGCCAATCCCCTTGTCAAGAGGAGACGCCGGGTGGTGTGGGGCGGAGAGGAGACTTTTGGACGCGGTAAGGACACCGGCCAACACAGAGTTCAGAAGCCCATTACAAACGCCGTGATTTCTTCAGCCCGGTGACGGTGGGTGTGCTGCGCAATCACACGCTTCCGCGCGGCCTCGGCGATGCGGCGGCGTTCGGCGTTGTCGTTCAGCAAGCACCTATACACGTCCACCACCTCGTCAGGTGTGTTGACCATGATCATTTCGTTGCCAATGTCGAACCAGCGTTCAACCCCCTCGTACGGACTCGTAATCACGCAACACGACATCGCCGACAATTCGAAAGGCCGCGACGTGGAAGAGGCGAGGACAGAAGCATGCGCCCCGCGCACAATATTCAGGTTCAAGCGGCTGCGACAGGATTCGTATCGAAATTGATTGAAAGGCACGTTCCCAATTTGCACGACCTTGCCCAGGGTTTCCGGAAAACCCGTCCCGCCCAGGCAGAACGACTTGTCCGCAAGTGATTCGCTGGCCTGAGTCAGCATGGCGTGGATCCAGTCTTCGCGAAACTGCATGCCGATGCCGTAAAAGAAAACGTCCCGCTCCTCCTCGACAGGCAATCGTGCGTACAACTCAGGATCGACGCCCCAATGCACCGCCTTGACCCGCACCGCCCCCATCTCCGCCAATTCCTCCGCGCCGCCCTCGGAATTGCACATAAACCCGTCGTATTCGGCCAGATTTGTCCCTTCATAGATCTTGAATCCCGTCGAAAACCCGCCGAATCGAGGCAGGCTCGCAGGCACATCGCCGTCATAATAAAAAAAAGGCACGCCATAGCGTGCACGCAACCGCCCCGGAATTCCCGTAAAGTGATTCGCCGGCACGTTGAACACGATCACCGCATCGACGTTCTTTTCCCGCGCCAAAATCGTCGTCAGATGATTCTCCCAGCGCGGCTTGACCCAACCCTCGATCATGGCCTTGGTGACCTTCGCGCCGGCCCCTTCCTCCACCGAAGTCGCCCCCCCGCCAAACCACTTCTTCACCGTCGCGAAGGCCTGGCCCTCCACGGCGCACGGATTCGCATACCCGCGCCAATACGGCGACTCGAATGCCGCTCCCGCATACGGAATCGCTATTACATCATGCCCCAGTTCGTACATGCCCTTCAGAAATTGCCACCAAGCCGGCGTACACCCATAGTGCTTGCCGATATCCAGCGCACTGCACAGACACAAAAGTTTCATCGAACGCCGCTCTCCTTGCCCGGCAACCGAATCGTACCACCCGCGTCCACCGCCTACAACGAGCCGGGACCCGGCTGCCCCTCTGGCCCGGCTCCGTTGTTAACTTGTTAGATGCATGTTTGGATTGTATACTCCAATCCAATTGGGATCACGGGCTCGATCCATCGAAGCTGCTGCGGGCTGTAATTGGTATTTTGGGGAATGGAATCCAAAGGATTCAGGAGGGAACCCAGATGGCCATTATGAGTTCGGTGAAGGTGCGCAACGTGGGCATCTTCGGTCACGGCGGAGCGGGGAAAACCATGCTCATCGAGCATATTCTCCACGACGCCGGCAAAACCAATCGCCTCGGAACCATACAGGAACGCAACACCGTCTGCGATTACCTGGACGAAGAAAAGGAGCGCCAACAAACCCTGTGCCTTAAAGTGTCCCACGTGGATTGGGAAGGCCATCGAATTCACATCGTCGATCATCCCGGATACGCCGACTTCCTCGGGGAAACCGCCTCGTCCATGCCCATGCTCGACAGCGCCATCATCGTCGTCGACGCCGTCACCGGCATCCAGATCGGCACTGACAACGCCGTCAAATACGCCGCCAAGTACGACATCCCGCACGCATTCTTCGTCAACAAACTTGACCGCGACGGCGCGGACTTCTATGCCGTCGTGGAAAAACTGCGCGCCGCCTACGGCAAAACCTGCGTGCCCCTGGTCGTCCCCATCGGAAAAGGCGAAGGCCTGAAGGGCGTCGTCAATATCCTTACCGGCGACCACCCCGATGTCGCCGATCGCATCAATGAACTCAAAACCGAAATGGCCGATGCCGTCGCCGAATCCGACGACAAACTCCTCGAACGGTACCTCGAAACCGGCGAACTCTCGGAAGAAGACTTCGACGAAGGATTGCACGTCGGTATCCAGTCCGGAAAAATCGTGCCTATCATCGCGGGATGCGTCGACAAGGACTACGGCATTCCCGAAATGCTCCACCTCATCGCCGTCTCCTTTCCAACCCCGATGGAACACAAAGTCATCGCCCTCAAAGATAACGGCAGTGAAGTCGAACTCGAAGTGACACCCGACGCCCCCTTTGTCGGTCAGGTCTTTCGCTCTGTCACCGACCCCTTTGTCGGCCAACTCACCATATTCAGGGTGGTCACTGGCACCCTCCGGTCCGAATCGGAATTCTACAACGTGACCACCCGGACAAAAGAGCGGACCGGAAAAGTCTTTCTGCTCTGCGGTAAAGAACAAGTCCCCGTGGACGAAGTGGGCCCCGGCGACATCGCCGCCATGACCAAACTCAAAAACACCCACTTCGGAAATACCATCGCCGCGCCGGGCGTCGACGTGCAAATGCCGCCCATCGAACTCCCGGAATCCCTCGTGAAACTTGCCATCGTTCCCAAATCGCGCGCCGACGAAGACAAAATCGGCGAAGTCCTGCACAAACTGGCCGAGGACGATCCCACCTTCAGCCATTATCGCGATCCCGATACAAATGAACACATCATCAAAGGCCTCGGCGATCTGCAACTCGAAATCCTCGTCGAACGCATGCGGCGAAAGTTTCACGTGGAAGCCGACACCCATCCGCCCAAGGTCGCCCTCAAGGAAACCATCCGCGGAAAATCTGAAGCGCAAGGCCGCTATAAGAAACAAACCGGAGGACACGGCCAGTTCGGCGATTGCCACTTGCGCGTCTCCCCCAACGAGCGTGGCGCCGGATACAAATTCGTCGACAGCATCGTCGGCGGTGTCGTGCCGCGCCAATTCATCCCCGCGGTCGACAAGGGCGTGCAGGAATGCCTCGCAAAGGGCATTATCGCCGGCTACCCCGTGGTGGATATCGTCGTCGAGCTATACTACGGCTCCTACCACGACGTCGACAGTTCCGAAATGGCCTTCAAGGTCGCGGCATCCATGGGCCTGCAAAAAGCCTTCAAAGACGCCCGGCCCTGCCTGCTCGAACCCGTACTCATCATCGAAATCACCGTGCCCGAGGAATACATGGGCGATATCACAGGCGACCTGAACAGCCGCAGGGGCCGAATCCTCGGCATGGACTCCGCCGGACCCGGCAAACAGCTCATTCGCGCCTACGTGCCCGAGGCTGAGGTGCTGCGATACTCCGCAGACCTCCGAAGCATCACCGGCGGCCGCGGAACTTATACCCTGAAATTCGACCACTACGACGAGGTACCGGAAAACATCGCCCAGCCCATCATCGCCAAGTACGAAGCCGACCGCTCCGCCGAACATTAGGCAGGCCCGCTCCGCTTCAAGTTTCACCGCCCCCGGGGAGATCGAAATTTTTCCCCGGGGGTCTTCTTTTGCTATAGTAGGCGGTTGTCTGGCTGTCTGAAATGAACGTGGAAATGCAGCAAACAAAGCTACATACCGGGTTGGCCCTGATCGAAGTGCACGATCCTCTCATTCTCACCGAGATCGAGAGCGACAAAGCCCTTCAGAATTGGCTCGGCGACCGCCTATCGGACCGGTGCATCGCAGTGCAACCGCAAGCCGTGGCTGAAGTTGTGCGCCGGTTAAAGGCTTTGGGGCATATGCCGAGGGTGATGGATACATCCCCCTGATGCCCCCGGCGGACAACTGGGCTGCGAGAACAGAATTTGGCCGGCAGTGAATAGCTTCAGCGTAAAAGAATGTTTGCGGGGCTACACCAACGAAGCCCTCGCAACCATGTGCGACTACTGGCAACTTGCGGTTTCCAGCAAGCCCAACCGCATTCGCGCCATGGAAAAGGTCCTGTCCGACCCGCTCCACGTCGAAAACGCCATTAAACGCTTGTCACCCGCGGACGTACGCGTCATGCACCTCGTGGCAAGCCGGCCCGCCGTGATGGCGCAAGACGTGCTCAGCGTGCCCGGGCTCCTCGGCAACGGACACACCCAGCCAGCCTTGGAAGCCGTCGCAAAACAGGGCCTCGTCCTCGTCAGCCCGGAAGGCCATTCCGGAGCCTTCTCGTTCGGTCAACTCTCCCGCGAAAAAATCGACGGAAACGGCGCCATCCCCTTGGTCGTCCCGGATACTGTCCGAAACCTGTTGCCGCCCGCGGCCCCTCTGGGCATTCGCCTCGATCCCGTGGAAGGCCCCCTGGATCCCGATTCCCCCGCCGCGGATCTCGCGACGGCAACTGTGCTGGAAACGTTTCGCGTTGTCGAAGCCCTGGAGCCGCGCGTGACCGCTTCCGGCGAACTCCATAAGTCCGACCGATCCCGCGCCATCGAAATTGCCAAGGAAGGCAACGTGTCGTCGGAAGCATTTGATATGGCCCTGCTCATGGCCTGCCGGATGGGATGTATCGCAGCCCGCGACGGCCGCCTCGACACCACCGAAAAAGCCGCCGCCTGGGCCGAGCGCGGCGAAAGTGAACGCATCCGCGAACTCTTTCACGCCTACCTCACGGCCGACGACCTGCCCGATCTCCGGCTGTTCTATACGCAGCTATACGACGCCATCGATCAGCACATGCGCCCCGGAGCATTGCGCCGCACCTATCACCGGGTGCTCATGGCCAATATCCTTGCGGAGCAGACCCCCGGCGTTTGGTTCTCCATCGACCAGTTCGTCGAGCTGATTCGCCGCGTCGATCCCAATGTCCTCTTTCTGGAAGAGCGCTGGCTCGCCATTCACTGCAATGTGCACGACGCGTCGCCCGTATGGAAGGATCGCTCGTGGCAAACCCGCGAAAAGCGGTTGTTCTCATGGATAATTCAAAGTCTGTTCAGCCGACTCGGCATAGTCGAACTGGCCGCGCAAGGCAAGTGCTTCCGCATTACCCCGCTCGGACGGTATGCCCTCGGTGTTGGACCCAAACCTGAGGAAAACGGCGCAGGCACCCACGACGCCGTCGTCGTGCAACCGGACTTCGAAGTCATTGCCTACGTCGACCGCTGCTCCGCCGAATTGCGCCGGAAACTCGACCTGTTTTGCGAACGCTTGCGAGGCGGTCCCGCGAGCACCTACAAAATCACGCAGGAAAGCATCTACAGGGGCGTGCGCTCCGGCGTCGCCGCCCACACGTTTGTGGATTTGCTCACGCGCCACAGCGCCCGCGCACTTCCGGCAAACGTCCTCGATCAATTGGCCACGTGGGAACGGAAGGTCCAATCCGTCACCATTCGCACCTTGTGCAACGTGGTCGAATGCCGCACCCCAAACGACGCCGAGGCGTTTCTGCAAAATCACCCCGGAGCGCGCGTCATTGGCGAACGATTCGTCCTGGTCGATGTCGCCGTGCCTGATGTGACCCATCGCATCAATTACCGCAAACCGTTAAAACCGTGCCTGCTCCAGGAAGACGGCTTGCATCTGCGCGCCCCGTGGGAGCGACGCCACCTGTTTGTTCAGCGACGCATCTCGGAATTGGGCCACGTCGTGGCGCAGTCAAACGGCGACATCGGCGTCACGCTCGCGAAGAACGGCTCCAACAAAGGCGTCGATTGGGGGCTCCACGCCGCGAACCTCGACGCCATTGTCATCGGCCCGCTGGCAGCCCGGTTCCGCGTCGCCCTTCGTGCGCGCGCGGGCGAAGTCGCCGCCGCGCGTACCGGAACCGCAACGCTCGTCCGCTTTGAAGAACCGGAGACCTGCGACGCCGTCATGGAACTGCCCGCCGCAGGCAACTTCGTCGAAGGTCGACTCGGCCTGTACACCGTGGTGGTCAAGCAAGGCCGCCTCGCGCAGTTTAAGAAACTGCTGAAGTCACAAGGCATTCCTGTCGACAAAGTGGAAGATTCTTTCGACGACGGAGCGCCCGATCGGTGGTGTTTTCCCTGGGTCGAAACCCAACGTGCCGCCGCGGATCAACAGGCAGTCGCCGAAACCGCCGACGATGTGGAAACGGACGACGCCGAAGCGTACGTCAGCTTGCCGTCCTATTCGCCGCGCATTATCGGTGAGATTCTCGAAGACGCGATACGCCGCCGCGTCCCTGTCCTGATTCAATACAAGTCCGTGTGGGAACCCAACCCAAGTCTGCGCAAAGTCAACCCCGTTGCCGTCGACTTGCTGTGCCCCCAACCCACGCTCAGCGGCTATTGCCACAAACAAGGCGGCGTAAGAGATTTCAAATTGTCGCGCATACTCGGCATACGCGTCATGGAAGACGAATCGTTCTGAAGAAAACCCGCCAACGCGCCTACTTCGCCTCGTACACCACGGCCCCATCGCAAATCGTATGCGTCACCTTGCCGCGAAGTGTCGTGCCCGTATACGGCGAGTTCTTGGAACGGCTCTTGATGAGAGAAGGCTGAAGCGCGTATTCGGCGTCGGCCTTGAAAACAGTCACATCCGCCGCCGCGCCCACGGCCAGCGTACCCGCGTTCAAACCGATCACCCTGGCAGGCTTGCACGTCAACAGGGCAATCGCATCGCTCAATGCCAGCAGCCCCGGCTCCACCAGCGCCGACAACGTCGAAGGCAGCGCGGTCTCCAGGCCCATCAGCCCAAACGGAGCCAACTGAAACTCCACGTCCTTTTCCGTAAACGTATGCGGAGAGTGATCCGTGGCTATCGCGTCGATGATTCCTTCGCGCAAACCGTCCTTCACCGCTTGAACGTCGTCATCGGTGCGCAACGGCGGATTCACCTTCGCGTTCGGACCGTAAATCTCTACCGCGGCGTCCGTCAACATGAAATAGTGCGGCGAAGTCTCCGCCGTAACCCGAAGGCCTTCCGCCTTCGCCTCGCGCACCAGCCGCACGCCCTCCGCCGTCGACACGCACTGAATGTGCACGTGAGCCCCCGTCAGGCGCGCAAGCCGTATTGCCCGATCGATGCGCACCTCCTGCATCGCCGCCGGCATGCCCGGAATGCCGAGCCGCGTCGAGTTGTACCCTTCGTTCATGTGGCCGCTGTCCTGCAGCGACACATCGTCGCAGTGCGCCAGAAACGGAAGTCCCACCATTCGCGCGTACTCCAGCACGCGCCGCAACACCCACGACGAATCAATGTCCTGATCCGCGTCCGTCACCGCCACCGCGCCCACGTCCCGGAGCTCCGCCATCTCCGTCATTTCCTGACCCTGCCGAGCCTTCGTCGCCGCCGCCGCCGGGCATATGCGAACGCACGCCGTTTCCCGCGCCCGCCGGTGGATGAACTCCAGCATCCCCGCATTGTCGATCGGAGGCTTCGTATCCGGCATCGTCACCACCGAGGTGAATCCGCCGTGCGCCGCCGCCAGTGCGCCTGACGCAATCGTCTCTTTGGATTCAAAACCCGGCTCGCGAAAATGGGCGTGCAGATCCACAAATCCAGGGCACACGACACTGCCCGTGGCATCGATTGCGCGTTCGCCGCGTAAACCGGCTCCAACCTGCGCAATCTTCCCTTCGTCAATTAAAACATCAAGGTGAGCATCAATTCCGTTGGCGGGGTCAATGACGCGGCCATGCTGAACAACAAGGCTCATGCGGGAGCAGTCTCCTTCTGAACACGTATCATACCGCGCAAACCAAGGCAATTTCGAGCGCCTCGCGGTCACTACCGCCCGGCCGGCGCCCCAAACCGCCGACGAAGCGTGGCGCACAAGCCCGCGTCGGCCCGCAAGGAAACAAACTCAAGCGGTGAACGCCCAAGGCGCCAGGCAGCGTAAAACGTCACACCCAACAACGCAATCGTCACCGCGAAGTTTGGCCACGCGTTCAGCGCCCACTGGCCAGACCAACTCAAAGCCGGATCATTCGAAAATGGCCACAAGTAGTGAATCGGCCACTGATCCCCGTCCGGCCCGCGCCCGCCCGCGATATCGCCGAGAATATGCAAATGAAAACTGAAAAACGTGAGCGCCGCCGTCAACAGGCGCTTGCGGCCAATCCCAAACCCAACCGCGCTCAACACCGCGCCAAAAAGCAGATTGTGCCCAAGCACATGGTGATACGTGCCCCACCACTCCGTGGGCGTCGCCGAATGCCGCGTCGCAAAGTCCACTACCATGCCCAAGCCGTCAAAATCCGGCGCAACCCCCGCAAGCGTGATAATCGCCCGTTCCCGGCGTTCCAACGGAGCCATGTTCGCCGTAACCCACCCCGCAAGGCCATGCGTCACGGGATTCAATGCCCCAATCCCAGATTCAGATAAATCTCTCGCGTCGCGTCCGATCGGTTCAACGTATAGAAGTGTATCCCCGCCACCGAGTGGTCCAGCAAATCCCGGCACTGTTCCGTCGCCCAGTGCACGCCCACGCGACGCACAGCGTCCGATTCCCCTTTGCACCGGGCCACCGCCCGCAACAGCCCCGCCGGAAATCGCGCCCCAGCCGCCAATTCCGCCATCCGCCGCATGCCCTTCTCCGTCGTTACCGGCATGATACCCGCGATAATAGGCACACGAATTCCCGCAATCTCGCACCGCTCCCGGAAGTCATAAAAATCCCGGTTGTCAAAAAACAACTGCGTGCAGATGTAATCCGCCCCAGCGTCCACCTTTGCCTTCAGGTAGTCCATCTCCAACAACCGGTTTGGCGTAGCCGGATGACCCTCCGGAAACCCCGCGACACCGATCCCAAACCCGCGCGGATCCGCATGCGCGCCGCTCTCGTTAAACCGCCGGATAAAGCGCACCAAATCCGCCGCATGCTGAAACGCGTCCTGCGACTTTTCATATCCCGGCATATCCCGGGGCGGATCGCCCCCCAACGCCAGAATGTTCGACACCCCATGCGCGGCATACGTCGCCAGAATCTCCAGAATCTCCGGTTCCCCATGACACACGCACGTCAAATGCGGAATCGGATCCAGCGACGACTCCGACTTCAAACGCAACACCACGTCCCGCGTCAACTCCCGCGTCGCGCCCCCCGCCCCATACGTCACCGAAACAAACGAAGGCGCCAACGGCTCCAACTGCGCAATCGTGTTGTAAAGCTCATCCGCCGCCGCGGCCGTGCGCGGAGGAAAAAATTCGAACGACATCGTCGTTCCCGGCTTCGAAACTATGTCCTGAATATGCACGCATTCACCTTTAGTGTAAACACCGGTCGCGTATGGTAATGCTGGCCCCCAGGACGTTCAACTAACGGAACAGTTGAGGGAACCAAACCAACGCCAAAGTGCGCAGCAGGCCCACGCACTTTCCGTCCCTCCTGTCCTTTATGTCCCTATGTCCTTCCCAAACCGGATTCCAACATCAAACCGCCAGTAGTATCCAAACCATCGTGGGCCGCCAAGCCTAGGAGGCATAATGAATGCGATTAGAAAGTATGGCCTGCGCTGAACACGAGATCGTTCCATGAATGGACCGGATGAACGCCGTGAGCGGGAGCCGCTGCTGCCAAAGCATGGCGGCTACCGAAACCTGAAGAGTTTTCAGGTGGCGCAACTTGCCTACGATGTGGCAGTCCGATTCTGTGACCGCTACATCGACTGGCGGGGCCGAATGCACGACCAGATGGTGCAGGCGGCGCGGTCAGGGGTGCAGAACATCGCCGAGGGAAGCGTGGCGAGCGCCACGTCGAAGAAGCATGGACTGAATCGACCGGATGAACACCATGGACTGGAGGAAGCCGGCATTCCGTCCATGAAGTCCATGCCGTCCAAGTATGCGGGGCCTGCCGCCAATGCGGCACTAGTCCTGATTGGTGCGGCCATCGCCCTACTGGTCCGTCAAGTTCAGGCACTGGCGGCGGCGTTTGAAAAGGAAGGCGGCTTCAAGGAGCGGCTGTACCGCACGCGCCAGCAACGCCGGAAAGAATCATGAATAGCGTTTGGGAAGAACCGATCAATTAGGCACGATGTCCCACTTCGTCGCCACGGTGGAAACAGGAGAGGTCATCGAATTGTCGATGGCAAACGGTGAATGACACGCCGCACCGCGGCCATGCCTTCCCGCACGCGACCCGATTTTCGATTTACCCTTGCAGCCCTTCGAAGTATTTGTCTTGTCTGGAATGATCAAGTAAAACAAGAAAAACAAGAATATACCCTTGTTTCAATTTCCTAAGGGAAATGCCCCCAAGGGCATTACTTGGTCCTGTAAAATGTACCGGCACACCCCGGCAGGCAACCCCAGTACAAACAACCATAGGACCCCGAATCGTGCGGCGCCCATGCGCTCCAACCCCCTTGAACCGGCAAGAAGAAACGCGCAACGCATCCACCCACCCTCCAATGCAACACACCGCGCTTAAAGGTACAAGGCAACGTCTGCCGTCCCGGGATTTCAATTTGAAGGAGTTTTCCTTTTTCCCTATCCTTTCACTTTCGCGTCTGGACGGTGGACCTTCGACAGGGGCGCAATACGGCAGTTCTACATGGATTGCGCAAAACAGGGCTCGGCGCCTGGTCCCTGTGGGGGGTCCTCGAGAACCAACTTCCAAAGGAAACGGGGAGAATCACGCCATCATGAGCAAGTACATCTCACGCAGGACCTTCATCTACATGGGCGCCGCGACGCTCGCGGCGGGCTGCGCCACCAAAGGCGGCAAGAAGACCGCCGGCCCGCGCAAAGTCAGTCCCAATGACAAGTTGAACATTGCCGCCATCGGCTCCGGCGGCAAAGGCGGCAGCGACATCGCCGGGTGCTCGAAAGAAAACGTGGTGGCGTTGTGCGACGTGGATTGGGCGAACGCCGCGGAAACCTTCGCCAAGTTTCCCGACGCCAAACAGTACAAAGACTTTCGCGAAATGCTCGACAAGGAAAGCATTGACGCGGTAACCATCTCGACGCCCGATCATTTCCATGCGATCGCCGCCATGGCTGCCATGGAACGCGGCATTCACGTCTACGTGCAAAAACCGCTCACCCACACCGTGTGGGAAGCGCGCCTCCTCACCGAGGCCGCCCGCAAGTACAAAGTAAAAACGCAGATGGGCAACCAGGGCCGTTCCGGCGAAGGCGTGCGCCAACTCACCGAAATGATCTGGGGCGGAGCCATTGGCCAGGTGCGCGAAGTGCACTGCTGGACCAACCGGCCCATCTGGCCGCAAGGTCTCGATCGCCCCGACAAAACCGATGCCATTCCCGACACGTTGGATTGGGACCTCTGGCTCGGACCCGCGCCGGAACGTCCGTATGTGGACAAGCATCCCGTCACGAACGAAAAGTGCTATTGCCCCTTTGTGTGGCGCGGATGGTGGGATTTCGGTTGCGGCGCTCTCGGCGACATGGCCTGCCATATCATGGACCCTGCCTTCTACAGCTTGCAGTTGGGCTATCCCACGAGCTTCGAGTTGGTGACCCAGGAAGGCCGTTCCAGCGAAATGGCGCCGAACAAGTCCATCGTGAAGTTCGATTTTCCCGAACGCGTCGCGCCCGATGGCAAGAAGATGGATCCGGTCGCCGTGTATTGGTACGACGGCGGTCTCATGCCGCCGATGCCCGAAGGCCTGCCCGCCGACACCAAGCTTGGCGAAGGCAACAACGGCTCGCTGTTCATCGGCGATAAAGGCATGGCGACCACCGGCACCTACGGCGACGGTTCGAGGCTCCTGCCCGATGCGGTCAACGAAGCCTATCAACGCCCCGAGCCGTTCCTGCCCCGCGTGAAAGGCAGCCACTACACCGACTGGATTTCAGCGATCAAAGGCGAGCAGGAACAGGCGGGATCCTATTTCGATTACGCCGGCCCGTTCTCGGAGACCGTGTTGCTCGGCAATCTCGCCGTGCGCTGCGGCGAAGCCGGCCAGAAATTCGAGTGGGATGCCAAGGCCATGAAAATTACCAACGTGCCCGAAGCAAACCAGTTTGTCTCGAAGGAATACCGCAAGGGCTGGGAAATCAGCCTGTAATTCGTACCGATTATTTTATGCGCGCGGCGGATCCGGAAACCCGGGTTCGCCGCGCGATGCGTTTCAAGGGAACCAATGCTAAATCGGCGCTGAGGTCGGACGGGGCGTCGCCCGGCGAATCCGCTCAATGACGCCCGGCAGAAGAGCCAGCACTTCGTCAATTTCCGCCTCCGTAGTGCTGTGGCCCAGACTGAAGCGAACGGCGCTTTGCGCCTCCGCATGAGTCTGGCCCATCGCCAGCAGCACATGCGACGCCTCCACCGCGCCCGAACTACACGTCGATCCGCTGGACACGGCTACGCCTTCCACATCCAGGGCAAGCACGACGGATTCGCCTTCGACACCCGCGAACCGGATGTTGAGCAGATGGGGCAGCCGTTCCGCTTGCGCCCCGTTCACGAACGACTCCGGGATGCGTTCCAGAATACCCGACTGCAACGCGTCCCGCAGACGGCGCATCCGCGCGGCGACAGTGTCCATGTCCCGCTTCGCGATCTCGCAGGCCTTGCCAAAACCGACGATGCCCGCGACGTTCTCGGTGCCCGCACGCCGCTCGCGTTCCTGAAATCCACCGCTCATCTGCGGCACGAACTCCGTCCCCTTGCGGATGTAACACGCGCCAACCCCCTTGGGTCCGTTCAGCTTGTGCGCGGATATCGCAAGCATGGCAACAGGCAGTGCCTTAATACTAAAAGGGATCTTGCCAATCGACTGAACCACGTCGCAGTGAAAGGGAATGCCTCGTGCACAACACCATTCCGCAACCGCCGCCACGGGTTGAATGACACCCGTCTCGTTGTTCGCATGCATGACCGACACCAACGCCAGCGAGTCGTCCGCCAATGCTTCCAGTGCGCCCACGTCGGCGACGCCGTCCGCGCTGACTGGAAGGATGCGAACTGCGCCGCCGTCGTGTTTGGCCTCCGCCTCCGCCGCGTGTAATACGGCATGATGTTCTACGGCCGAAACCAGAATCCCGCGACGGCCCGGCGGACGCGCACCCGGAATACCCCGCACCGCGAGATTATCCGACTCGGTGCCGCCGGAAGTGAATACAATGTCCCTGGGATGCGCGTCAATAAGTGCCGCGACCTGATCGCGGGCATCGTCCACGGCGCGGCGACACGATCGGCCGAATGCGTGTATCGATCCCGCATTGCCAAACCGGTCCGTCCAGAATGGCAACATGGCCTCCACGACCTCGGGCCGCACCGGCGTGGTCGAGCTATGATCTAAGTAGATTGATCGCATGGGTTTGCCTGACACTTGCCTTGACCGCTCATTGTAATCGCGAGACTGACCAAAAGGCCATGTCCGCTGGCATGCGCCCGGCAAGGGTTCACCAGAAGTTCGCCGCGTTAAGCCGGAACTGAACCGCCGAGTCTGGTGTTGAATGATTGGTCCGAACCTGCAACCATTTGGATGCGCGGGACAAAAAATCACTATCTGCCGGAGTGTCCGAACATGTCGAACCGAATCATCGCCGTGGCAATCGTTGCCCTGGCATTGGGCGCAAGCGGGGGTGCTGTAGGGGTATACGCCAAGTACAACGCGTACATCGCCGACTTGGAAACCCAGATGGAAGCCTCGCAAAAGGCCCAGAAAACACTGCAAGCCCAATCGGACGAGCTCAAGAAACAACTGGCGCAATTGGAAGCGCAACGCAAAATCCTGGAGACCCAGGCAGCCGCGCTTGCCACGCCGCAACCGCAGGGTCCGGCGGAGTCGGCGGCCATGGACCAGACCGACGCGCCCAGCACCGAGGGTGGCCGTCTGGCAGAGATGCTCGCCGGACAGGCCGCGCTTCTGGAAATCGGCCGGCAACGCGACGAGCGCGAAGAACGCGACGAACGCCGCGAACAGGGTCGGGAAGAATTCCGTGCGCGCATGCAGGAAGGCGTGAGCAACTATTTTCAAGAGGCCCTCGCCGCGACGACGGATCCCGTTGCCCAACAGCACATCCTGAATATCCAGCAACAGGTCAATGCAAACATGGAAATGATGCAGAACATGCGCAACCTGGAGACCGACGAAGAGCGCGAGGCGGCCCGTGAGCAGGGCCGTGCCGCCTGGGAACAAACGCGCAATCTAGTCCGGGAATATCAAGATCACATGCTGGGAAGTTCGCTGGCCAGCAGCGGGATCACCGACCCAGGCCAGCAACAACAAATCCTGTCCAATCTCCGGTCCACCATGGAGAGCGAGTACTACAACCTCAGCGCGGGCGGATTTGGCCGCGGCGGCTTTGGCGGAGGCGGTCCCGGTGGTTGGGGCGGCCGGGGCGGCGGTTTTGGCGGCGGCCGCGGTGGCCCACCCCAACAGGGCGGCGCACAATAGCGGGCGTTACGGTTCAAGCTCGATTTTATCGGTCTGGGGCACGCAACAAGGGCGTGCCCCATTTCTATTTCTAATCGTCAATCATTCGGGCTATCATACGGCCGTCAATCCGTCGCGGCAGTTTCGCGGCGGACACGCAGCCCTGGTTGCATCCCGTTCAGGCAGTACAAGCGAGGTGTATTCATGCCCGATTCATCCAAGAGTTCCGAACTTCGTATCTCCGCGTCGCTCCTGCGCGCCCATCCGTGGCACGGCGTTCACATCGGCGACCATGCCCCGGATGTGTTGACCGTATACATCGAATTGACGCCGACCGACACCGTCAAATACGAATTGGACAAAGAGACCGGTCTGCTCATCGTGGACCGTCCCCAGTTGTATTCGAACGTGTGTCCGACGTTGTATGGGCTGATCCCGCAGACCTATTCCGGCGATCTCTCCGCGCAATTGTGCATGGAACGCACCGGGCGCACGGGTATACGCGGTGACGGCGACCCGCTGGATATCTGCATCCTGTCCGAAAAGTCCATACGTAAAAGCAACATCCTGCTGCGTGCAGTGCCGATTGGCGGTTTCCGCATGATCGACGGCAACGAGGCCGATGACAAGATCATCGCGGTGATGTACAAAGATCTCGCGCACGGCGATAACATGGACATCAAGGATTGCAAGCCCGCAACCATTGAACGGTTGCGGCACTATTTCCTCACGTACAAGCAGGCGCCGGACGCGCGCGAACGCATCTGCGAGATCGATCATATCTATGGACGCGCGGAAGCCGTCGAAGTGATTCAACGGGCGCGCGAAGATTATCGCGTGAAGTTCGGCGAGATTGAAGACGCGTTGGATGCCGCGCGAACGCGAACGGATTGATCGCGCGGACCGCGATGACGGAATCCCATCACAAACCGGAGCGGAACAGCACAAGCATATCCACAACGGCCGCGGGCGTGATTCTGGTTTGTTGCGCCTTGGTTTTGAATCCGTTTCTCTTGGAGAGGACCGTATCGCCCGACGGACGGTTGGATGGGGATACGCGAATCGCCGTACTAGCCGCGGACGCCGTTCTGTTGGGATTCGGCATGGGCGCGCTCCTTTTGCGGCGCCGATGTTCTCTCGCTGGGGGGGCGGTTCGGCTGGCTCGGGCGCATCCCAATGCGTTTGCCACGGCACTGGGCGTGTCGGTGGCCTGTGCGATGCTCGCAAGCGCGGAAGCCGCGTTTTACGTGTTGAACGCGCGGGTTCAACCGCCGTATACGCTGCGGTATTCCAATGGCGACCTGCACGGGTACGATCCGTTGCTTGGCTACAAGCCGTATCCCAATCACGTAAGCACGATTACGATGTCGCGAAATGGCGAGGCGTTTTCAGAGGCGACCTACTCGTTTGACAGGTATGGCCGACGTGCAACGCCCGATGGAATGCCTGGTCCAACGCGGACGCGCGGTGTGATGGTATTTGGCTGTTCGTTTGTCCAGGGATCGGGTGTGAACGACGATGAAACCCTTCCCAATCGGATCGCACTCCTTGCGCGAGAGTGCGCCGTGTACAACTACGGCTACGGCGGATATGGTCCGCAACAAATGCTGGCCCAATTGGAGAAGGAAACACTGGCAAGCGAACTGGAAGTTTCAATCGATCGCGTGTTGTACGTTTACATTCCCGCGCATATCCGGCGCGCAGCCGGATCGATGGTAGTCACCACTCGGTGGGGGCGTCACTTTCCCGCCTACGAATCCAATGCGAAAGGCGAACTGGTCAATACAGGCGCGTATCTGGAGGTGCATCCCTGGCGTGTGCGCTTGTTCGACACGCTTAAGCATGAACAGATCGGCAAGTACTTCGCGATGGATTTTCCGCCGTTCATTCCGGATTCTCAGGTCGAGTACGCCGCGCGCTTAATTATCGCGTCACGCGATCGCGCGGTGGGTCGGTTCGGTGCGCGCTTCACCGCGATACTTTGGCCGCGGCACCCGCGCGACGAGACGGACGGGCGGAGGATTCTTCCCTACCTCAAGGCGGCGGGCGTCGATGTGCTGGATTACACGGATCTACCCGAGGCCGCCGAGTCCGGGTTTCTCATTCCCTACGACCAACACCCCGCGGCGGAAGCGCATGCCATCCTCGCGCGCTATATCGTGCGCGACCTCGAATTGTAACCGGCGTTATTCGACGTTCGTCAATTTGATGACCCACGCATGGTTGCACGGCACTTTCGCGGGTGACAGCGGGGGGATATCAATCGCGAGTCCGGTCGGGCCGGCCGTTACCGTGAGGGGCGAATCGTAGCCCAACAGGGAAGCCGTCACCGTGCCTTTCGCTTTCGGTACGGTTAGTTCCAACCGGTCTTCCGGCCACTCCGTGCAAATGACGTATACCACGCCGTCTTTGGCGGTGTAGTGAACGGAGTCGCTTTCCTTCGGCTCGCGCCACCGGCGTGAGCCGAAGATGGCCTCGCCGTTGACGGCAAGCCACGCGCCCATATCCAACAGGCGTTGCTGCATGATGACGGGAATGCGGCCGTCGGCTGTGGGGCCAATGTCGAGGAGCAGATTTCCGCCCCGGCTCACCGTATCGATCAGGAGTTTCAAAAGATCCTTGGCGCTGCGGTAGTTGTCCGCATTTTCGTTGCGGTTATATCCAAAGGAGCGGCCCATGCCTTGGCACTCTTCCCACTTCTCCGCCGTAATCAATCCGCCCTCGCCGATGTGTCCGTATTCGGGCGTGGCGAATCCGCCATGGACATTGCGAGTTTCCTTGCCCCATCGATCATTGGCCACCACATCCTTCGGCGCGCCGGATTCGTTGTAGAGCCAGGCCAAAAACTCTTCGCTCTTCCACGTGGCGCTCGGGTGATCCCACTCGCCGTCGGGCCAGACAATGTCGGGTTTGTAGCGTTGGACAAGATCCTTCAATTGAGGAAGCATATGCTGGTCCACGTACGCATTGACATCGCTTTTGTAAAGCGGGTTGTACCATTCGTAGATGGAATAGTAGTAGCCCATGCGCAGGCCTTTTTCGTGAACGGCGGCAATCAGATCGCCGCAGAGATCCCGGTGCGGCCCGACATCCACGCTGTTCCAATTCCAGCTTTGCGCGCTTGGCCACAGGCAAAAGCCTTCGTGGTGCTTGGAGGTCAGCACAATGTATTTCGCGCCGGATCGCTTGAAGATGTCCGCCCACTCGTCAGGGTTGAATAATTCCGCGTTGAAGAGCGGCACAAAATCCTGGTACTGAAAGCTCGCGCCGTACGTTTTCTCGTGGAACTTCCAGGTCTCGCCGTTCTTATCCTGCATGTCGTGCCAATACCATTCGGCGTAGCGATCCTTGGGTCCCCAAGACGGCACCGAGTAGACCCCCCAATGGATGAAGATGCCAAACTTGGCATCGAGAAACCATTCGGGTGTGGGCCGTTTGTCCAGCGATTCCCAGTTGGGTTCGTAAGGTTGCGCGCCCGCCGCGATCATCCAAAGACTCATGCATCCCCCAAGTAGCCAGCGTTTCATGACGGTCCCCTCCATCTACAGACCGTTTTACTCCTGCGGCGGCGTGAAATCAAAGCGGCTTCAGAAAAAGGAAAGAGCCCGAGGCATGTGCCGATCCGCGTTTTTGGCGGTTTTGCGGGGGTAAACGCGAGCCGGCGCCCCGGGCCTTCATAAGAGCCCAACCGCGCGCTTACGCGCGGTCTATGTTTTACCAGGAGGGAGAGGGGCGATTGGGCCTGGCCTCCCCTGAATGGGTAAAACCTACCAGTCGTTAGCCTATAAGTCAAAGCAATTGTTTCAATGGACAGTATTGGTTATTTTAATGATGGTATTTGCCTCGCGCAAAGGCGCTAAGACGCAAAGAGGTGTCTGGATTCTGCAACGCTCCATCCCGTGTGGACTCGTTATGGAGTTTGGATTGGAGGGATATGCACCAATGCAACAATTGCCCCCACATCTCAAGTCACCTCTTAGCGTCTTTGCGTGAGATGAAATGGAGTTAATACCATGGCTTCGCCGGACCTTCGATATAGACACAATCGCATTCAGCAGTTGCGCGGCTTTTGTCTCGCGGCGAAGACCGGGAGCATGTCAAAGGCGGCCGAACAGCTCTTTCTCAGCCAGCCGTCGGTGTCGCTCCAGATCAAGGCTCTTGAGCACGAGTTGGGGGCAAAGTTGTTTGAGCGGCATGGTCCGCGCATTGCTCTCACGCCGGACGGCGAATTGCTGGTCGAGCTGGCGCAACCGGTCGTGGACGCATTCGACAAACTGGATGAGAACTTTCGGGCGCGCCGGGAGCATGTCGATCGCGGCCGGGTGGATATTGCCGCGGGCGGATCGACCATCTTGTATGTGTTGCCGCCGTTTGTGGAACGTTTCGTACATCAGTACCCCCGGATTGAGATCAAGTTGCACAACGTGACCGGCAGGGCGGGGCTCGAATTGTTGCGCGCGGGTGAAGTGGATTTCTGCATCGGGCCTTTGCTGGAGATTCCGGATGACCTTGAGTTTCATCCTATTGTGTCATACGAATCCGTGCTGATTACGAACAAGGAGCATCCTCTTGCGTCCAAGAGGCGCGTGACCTTGAGAGACATCAGCCGTTACCCGCTCATTCTTCCGCCGAGACACCTGAGCACGTGGCGGCTTGTGGAGGGCGTGTTCACGCAGAACGACCTCACCTACGATGTGAAGCTTGAGGTAGGCGGTTGGGAAGTGATCAAGAAGTACGTGGAGTTGGGGCTGGGCATTTCCATTGTGATGAGCATCTGCCTCACAGGCGACGAGAATCTGGCAATGATTCCGGTGACCAGATATTTTCCGAACAGGACCTATGGGATTGTGTTGAAAAAAGGCCGGACACAGTCCACGCAAGCCAAGCGGTTTATCGAGATGCTATTGCCGGGGGGGTAATTCTGCAAGACCCGGCGAGTCTGAGTAGTGGAGCTCACTTCTTCAAACGAATTCTCCTTACTTCTTCACCTTGTCCATGCTCTCGATAAAACGGTCGAAGAGGTATTGGGAATCGTGCGGTCCCGGCGAGGCTTCGGGGTGGTATTGCACGGAGAAAATAGGCAGTTTCAAATGGCGCAGACCTTCGACGGACTGGTCATTCAAGTTGGTGTGGGAGATTTTGACGTCGTCGGGATTGAGCGAATCGGGGTCGACGGCGAAGCCGTGGTTTTGCGCGCTGATTTCGACGCAGCCGGTGTCGTGGTTCATGACAGGCTGGTTGCCGCCGCGGTGGCCGAATTTCAGTTTGAAGGTATTTCCACCGAAGGCATGACCGAGGATTTGGTGGCCAAGGCAGATGCCAAAGATGGGGCGCACGCCGAACAGGTTCTGCACGGTGGGGTAGATATACGGGAGCGCGGCAGGGTCCCCCGGGCCGTTGGATAAGAATATACCGTGCGGGTCGTGGCTCATGGCTTCGTCGGCGCTCGCGGTTGCGGGGAGTACGGTGACTTTGCAGCCGCGTTTTTCCAGCAATCGCAGGATGTTGTATTTGATGCCGTAGTCGAAGGCCACGACGCGGTAGTCGCCCGCGGCGGTGGAGTTCCACACATACGATTCCTTGACGGAAACCGCCTTAACGTAGTCGCTCCCTGCCATGTCGGGCGAGTTCTTTGCTTTTTGCACGACGCTGTCGGGATTGAGATCGGTAGTGCTGATGCAGCACTTCTGCGCGCCCTGGGTGCGGAGGGTCTTGGTAATTTTGCGCGTATCGACGCCTTCGATGGCGACAATGTTGTTCTCGCTGAGGTAATCGGGCAGGGACTGTTTTGCGCGCCAGTTGGAGGGCGTATGGCAGCATTCGCGGACCACGAAGCCGTTTACAAACGGCTTTCGCGATTCGACATCGTCGGGGTTGACGCCGTAGTTGCCAATGAGGGGGTAGGTCATGGTGACCACTTGGCCGGCATAGGACGGGTCGGTCAGGATTTCCTGATAGCCAGTCATGCTGGTGTTGAACACCAATTCCCCGGTGGTTTCGCCCGAGGCGCCCAGGCCCATGCCTTCGTAAACGTCGCCATTTTCCAGCGCAAGAATCGCCTTCAATTCACATACTCCAAGTGGTTTCAGAGGGGAACGTTGACGCAAATTCGTCCATTCCCGATGGTGGCCCAAAATTGGGAGATTATAGCAGCGGTGCGGGGGGCAAGGCATCTTTTTGGCCGGATTGGTCCAACTTGACCCAAGTCGTTGCGGCGCATAGGCTATTGTACTTCGCCTTTGGGGGCAGTGGGTTGGATATTGGGAGTGTGTAACCCGCCGTGATGCTCAAAATTCGAGTCGCCTGGCGCACTTTTGCGTTCATCGTGTGGACTCTGTTCATGTGGACGATTCGCGTGATGGCGATGGTGCTTGTACCGATCAGCCGCCGCGCGGAAGTAGCTGTCCGGGGATTTCTACTGCACGTCTGGGCGCGAGTCGCGTCGGCCATCATCGGGATGACGGTTACGGTCAGTGGCCGTCCGCCGAAGCCGCCTTATATGCTGGTTACAAATCATCTGACCAATCTCGACATCATAGTCTTGTCCCTTACGGCAGGTTGCACGTTTGTATCGAGGGCGGATGTTGCCGGTTGGCCCCTTCTTGGACTCATCGCGAAGACGATGAACACGGTGTTCATCGATCGGGCCAAGGCGCGGGACACGAAGCGGGTCAACGAGCTGATGCAGGGGTTGCTGGACAAAGGGTACGGCGTTCATTTCTTCGCGGAGGGGGGCATCTCGCAAGACGCCACGGTACACCCGTTCAAGCCGTCGTTGTTGGAAACGGCGGCGAGCCGCAACTTGCCGGTGTATTACGCGGCCATTTCGTACAAGACGCCGGATGGGTGCCGGCCCGCGTCGGAGGTGGTTGTATGGCGGGATCCGCTCACGTTGGCGCAGAACATGGCCGATGTTTTCCGCTTGCCGCGCCTAAGCGCGACGATTCGGTTTGGGGAGCAGCCCATTGCTGGCACCGATCGCAAGCAATTGGCGGACGAACTGTATCAGGCTGTACGGGCCCGGTTCGACACGATGGTCTGATACGGCGGTTCGTACGCTGTGTAGAATAGAGGATGTTCTACGCCACGCCGTGAAACGTGGGTGAGTAGTCCGGGAAGATATCGGCGAGGTTTGGGTTTCCCAGTCGTTTGGAGACGATTTCCGCCACGATGTCGCGGTAGTCGATTGTAACGTCGAGGTCTTGGCCTTGATACAATTCCGCGGCTCCAAGTCCGGGCCAATTTGAAAGCACGCGTCCGCCGAGGATACTTCCGCCCATCAGCACCATACAATTTCCGTGGCCGTGGTCCGTGCCTTCGCTCGCGTTCTCCGGGGCCATGCGTCCGAATTCCGACATGACCAGTACGGTTACATTGGCGAATCCGCCTTGAATAACGTCCGCGTGAAAGGCCGCGAGTGTTTCCGCGAATTCGCCCATGAGGTTGGCCATGGGGCCGCTTATGGGGCCCTGTCCGCTGTGCGTGTCCCATCCTCCAAGGTCGACCGAGATGGCTTCGACGCCGGCCTGGGCCTTGATGAGCGCGGCGGCCGACTTGATGGACGTGCCAAATCCGGTGTCGGGATACAGAGCGCCGTTTGCCGGCGAATACCCCGCGAAGTCGATGGCATCGAGCAGGTTCATTGTGTTGATGGTATTTTCGGCGGCCAGGCGCAGGAGGTTGTCGGCGTTTCCGTACATTTCCATTAATGCATCCAGCCGGGCTTGTTCCGTGTTAGGGAGTCCGTCGAGCCCGAATTCCGCGGGATCCGGCACCGGCAGCGCCTGCGGCGCGCCGATCAACGATTGCGGCAGTGCGTCGGCAATGGCGATGGCGCGCAGAATTGCGTTTGCATCGGTCGGGGGGGAGGACAACAGATGTCTTCCGAGCCAGCCTGTGAAGATGTTGGGATCGCGGGGCTTTCCCAATTCCATGAACCGCATGGCATCGAAATGCGAGCGCGTGCCGTCGGTTTGTCCGGTAGCATGCACCATAAGCAGTTGCCCTGCGTTGTACGCGCCGAGCAACGGCGACATGGCGGGAGCCAGACCGAAGAATCCGTCGAGGTCGGTTGCTTTTTCTGTTGCCGTGCTATCGGGTCGAGGGATGGCCAAGGTTGGCCGCAATGCGTAATAGTCGTCATCGCCGTGCGGCACGCAGAGTGTGAGTCCATCGCATCCACCTCGGAGGAAGATGACGACGATCACGTCGCGTCCGCTGACGGCGCTCTGTGCGTAGGCGACTTTAGGCAGCCATGCCGGCGCGGCGAGCAGCGCTGCGACCGAACCTCCGCTGATGCCGAGGAAATCGCGCCGTTTCCACATTGCATATTCAGGGCACCCGCACGTTTCCTGCATGTGCTTCATATTTACACTCCCAATCCGGCGAGGCCGGCCATCAATACCATTGGAAACCCGGGGAGGAGACGGCGAGACCCAGCGTCTCGCGCTTTCGCAATTCCTGATTTGGCGCGCCTTGCAGGAATCCCATCAAGGCGGCGCGTTCTTCGGCGGTCATCGTGCCTTGGAACAAGACGTCATTCACGCGATCGAGGAATCCATCCGGCGACAAGAGATCCTGAAATGGGGCAAGGTCCACGCCAATGATGGGTTGGAGGAACAGCAGCGCGCCGTATCGCCACCGGGGTAGCAGCAACCCGGACCAATATCCGTAGCTGTCGGGGTACCCGTTGGGTGGAGCCCATTGGAACGGCACTTGTCCCATCCACTGGAGGATGGCTCCGATGGCGAACAGGTCCACATCTTCGACGAGTTCCGCTTTAATGGAGCGGAGTGCGGACACGACGTAATGAAACGGGCGTTTGTATTTGAGCGGCGCTTGCGCGAGCCATTCTTTCGACAAACAGATCCGCAGCATGGATTTGATGTCGCCGTCATTTGAGAGATATGCGTCACGCATGGCGTTCAGCAAATCGACAGGCGGGTTGTAGCCCCAAAAGTGGCGCGCAATTTTGAATGCGATGAAGCGAGCGGTCATGGGCGCGATGTCGGGATCGCGCGTCAGGAGTTGGAGCACTTTGTCGCCGTCACTCTTTCCGCCGCCCGCGGGAATGGTCTTACCCAACACCGTTTTCGCGCCATTGTCATGGGCGAAGTCATAGTAGACAAACTGTCCGACGTTGGGACCGAGCACATTGATGTCGATAGACCATCCGGTGAAACAGCGCGCGACTTCCTCCACATCCTGTTGCGTGAAGTTATCCACTCCGATGGAGTGCAGCTCCAGCAGTTCGCGTCCGTAGTTCTGATTGGGCGCTTCCTTGGAGCTTTGCGCGTTGTCCAAATACACGAGCATTGCGGGACTGTGCGCGCTGGCGGACAGCAGGTCGGGAAACTTGCCGAGGGCATGTTTGCGAATGGTCTCGCGGTCATCCACCGGTTTGAGCAAGGGTTGAAATTCGCTGGACAGGTGGATGTTGAGATGGTCGGTCCACAGTTCCACCATGCGTTCGTACAATTGGCGTTTACTGTGGGTGGCACGCAGGAGCACGGCTGCAGTAAGTTCGAATGAGGCTCGAATGCCGAAATCGCCCATGGCCAGAATTTGGGCCGGCGTCATGGACAGCGTGGTGTATTGGGCCAGTTTGGCGTTGAGCGCGCTGTCATCGATGGCTGTGTAGTTGAGGTGATACTCGAGGTATTGGCTATACCCCATGGACTTCGCGCGATCGAACTCCTCGATGGTGGAGCCGAAGCAAATGCGGTTGACTAGACGCAGCAACAGGGCTTCGTCTTCCGGCGCCGGATCTGGATCTGGATCTGGATCGGGGTCCGGATCGGGATCGGGGTTTGGCGCGGGGGGACATCCCTGACCGGCCACGGCCAACGCCGCGATGAATCCACCGAACAACCAGTTTCGCCTGCTTGATTCGGGGAGTGGGGAGGGAGAATCCATTGGGAGCGTGGACGGATTCCGCGGAGCGGAGATCCTTGGGGACTGTTCGTCAACGCACATACCTTACCACCTCAAGGTTAACCATGCGGAAGTACGGCCGCGCCCCCGAAAGGGTTTGCGACCCGTATTGCGATACGCTCAGTCTGAGGCCCCACAGACATGTCGGCGAAATCACTTCGTACAACCCAGAAGTGACTTTCCGGTTCCCGAAGTTACATCCAATTCTACCATCCATTTGGACAGGCGATCGGGAAAGCGCGAAAGCTGTCAAATCCGCCAAATCGGCGGAACCGCTTGCACCATTAAATACCCGTCGAGTGGAGAAAAGGTTTCAACGAATTTTGCCGCGGTCAGTGGAGGGTAGAGAAAGACCAGGAAACGGGTTTACCGCCGTCGTAGGGCATGACCCCGTGAAATGGGGTCTTGGAGCGATCGAATACGAGCGGGAGGAAGTGCTTGTCTCCTTCCCACAAGGGCAGTTCCAGAATGCGGTTCACTTCAATCCAGGTCAGATCGCCTTCGTCACCATGGCGAACAGGTTCGCCTTCGTATGCGGTAATGAGAAAGACAAATGCAAACCAGTCTTCGCCATGCTTGCCAAATCCCGGCCAGGAAATGGTCCCGCGCAATTCCATGGCGGTTACCCGGATGCCGGCTTCCTCTAGAATTTCCCGTTTCATTGAGGCGACTACGTCTTCCTCGGCCTCCACTTTGCCGCCGAGTCCGTTGTATTTACCGATATGTTGATCGCCTCCGCGCTTGTTTCGGTGGATCATCAGGACGCGCGAGCCGTCCGCCGACAGCACATAGCCGAGCGTTGCCAGAATGGGTGTGTACATATTCGGTCTCAATCACTCGTTGAAGTTGCGAATCAGTTGCGCGTAGAAGGCCGCGACCTCGCCGACGTTTTCCACGGCGATATGCTCATTTACGCCGTGAACCATGGCGGTAGCATCGCCGGGAATGCGGACGGCGACAATGCGGTAGACATTATCGGTAACCGAGTAAAAGTAGCGGGCATCGGTTGCGCCGAGCACGAGGTACGGAGCCACCAACGCGTCTGGCGTCACCTGGCGCAGCGTCTTTTCGATCGCCTTGTACGCGGTGCCGCCTATCGGCGATACCGGAGAAGGTTCGTTTCCGCTGCCATCCATGATTTCCACGGCCACGCGATCGTCATTAATTATGCGCTTCACGCGTTCGGCCGTGGATGCCATGGACTCTCCGGGATAAATGCGGTGGTTTACAGTTGCGGATGCTTCCGTGGGCAACACATTTTCCTTGATGCCGCCGCTGATGGTGGTTACGGCGGTTGTCGTGCGTAGGGTCGCGTCGACTTTGGGGTTTGCGCTCATGATGCGTTTCACGATCGGTTTGGTCAGCCAGAGATTACCCATAATGGCGCGGTACGGCAGCGACATTTCGGGGGCCAGCGCTTCAAGCATTTGACGCGGTATGCCGTCGATTTGATCTGGAAAGGGGTTATCTTCCAGGCGCTTCACTGCGTTGGCCAGGATACCGATGGCGCCGTGGCGTGGCGGTGTGGAGGAATGGCCGCCCACGTCGTTGGCAGTCAATTTCAGCGTGACGTAGCCTTTTTCGGCGATTCCTATTAGTGCCACCGGCGATTCGATGCCAGGCATGACGCCGGAGATGATGAATCCGCCTTCGTCGACGGCGCATGCGAGCCGAATGCCTCGATCCTGTAACGTGGCGGCGATGGCTTTTGCGCCTTCCCTGCCTGTCGCTTCTTCGTCGTGTCCGAACGCGAGCATGACCGTCCGCTTGGGCCGATACGACGATTCCAGGAGGCGGGTCACCGCTTCCATCGTTCCGATGATATTGATCTTGTCGTCGACTGCGCCGCGTCCCCACACGATGCCATCTTCTACCACACCCGCAAATGGCGGGTGGGTCCATTGGTCGAGCGTATCGGGCGCGACGGGAACGACGTCGAAGTGGCCCATGATAAGCAGGGGATCCAGGCTGGCGTCCGAACCGGGCCATGTGTACAAGAGGCTGAAACCGCCGATGATCTCTCGTTGGAGCGCGGCATGGACTTGTGGGTAGGTGGTCTCCAGAAAGGTATGGAACTGGGTCATGGCCTCTTTGCTGATCGGCGAGGGCACGCCGTACGAAATCGTTTCGAACGTCAGGCTCTTGGCCAGCCGGTCCGCCGCTTGTTGCGCGTTGATGCCTGAATCGATCACGGGTTCCACGCGCATTTGACGCGACTTAAGCGTCATGGTTCGAACGGCCACGACGCATAGCAAAGCAATCAGCGCCGCCGACACCACGAACGCCGCTTTTTTAATCATGGCATTTCCTGCGCAGGGCCGTAATTGCGCCCCGATTTCAATTCAAATGGTTCCGGAAGAACGCGATCATGCGTTGCCACGAGTCGGCGGCGTAACTTTCGTTGTATACCTCTGGGCGCGTATCGTTGAAGAAGGCGTGGTTGGCGCCGTCGTAGATGTGGAACTCTACTTGTTTCCTCGCGTTTTGCAGACGTTGTTCCAGATTGCGCACGACTTCCGGTGTGACGAAGCCGTCATTCTCCGCAAAGAAGCCCAGTACGGGGGCATTCAGATTCGGGATGTCCGGGTGCACATTGGGGTGTATGCCGTAGTAGACAACGCACGCACTGACCGCAGGATTGGCGCATGCAGCGAACAGAGACAATTGTCCGCCCATACAGAATCCCACGGTGCCGATGCTTCCTGCCGTCACCGCCTTGTGACCCGTGAGGTAGGCGATGGCGCCGCGGAGATCCTTTTCCGTTTCCGAAATGTTTAGCGCCATCATGAGTTTTCCGGCGTCATCTGGACTTTTCGTGGTTTTGCCGTGGTATAGGTCAGGCGCGAGGGCAACGAAGCCTTCCCGTGCGAAGCGATCGGCGACGTCTTTGATGTGATCCACGAGACCCCACCATTCCTGCAAGACGATGACTCCGGGCCCTTCCCCGGCTTTGGGCAAAGCCAGATATCCCGGGCTGGATTTGCCGTTGATTGGGAATTCGATCATTTCGCCCATCGTGCCTTATACCTCGTCGTGTTGGATTTACCTGTCAATTACGGCCTCGTTGAGGCATGCTATCACATTCCCGTTGGTTTCCCCTCCGTGGCGGTGAAGCGGGAATTTGCGCTGTTTTACGGGCGTATGCTACCGTTTCCCGGTTCAGCGGGCATTCGAGTTGGCGTACTTTCATGCTATAGGCAGCACGGGCAATAACGTTCCGGATCAGGTGTAACATTCATGCAAGATTTTCTTCGTAAACACAAGCGTTTTGTACTCTACGCAATGGCCATCGTTCTCATCCCCATGTTTGTTTATTGGGGTGCCAGCGTGGGGACTGGACCGGTCGATTCCGGCGGCAGCAACGTGGCGATTGCGGAGGTGGAGGGCAATCCCATTTCCGTCGAGGCATTCCGGGGCGAGATGTCCGCGGAATTGGCTCGCCGGTCGATGCCGGGCCGAGCGGTGAAGGCGGAGGATTTAGTGGCCCAGGGCGTGGACATGCAGATTATCGAGCGCTTGGTGAATACCGAGATTCTGGAACAGGAAGCGCGCGATTCCGGGGTGGATTTCGATCGTGCGTTTCTCACCGACAAGATTAAGCAGTGGCAGGATTTCCAGACGCCCGACGGCCAATTCGACTCGGAGTTGTGGAACAAGTTCGTGGATCGGCGCGATGTCAACTGGAATCAGTTGTACGATGGAATGAAGGTGCAGGAGGCGCGCAATTTCGTGATAGAGCGGGCGCAGGCGTCCTCGCGCGTGCTCGAAGGCGAACTCAAGGACATGTTCGAGAAGCAGCACACATCGTTGACGTTGCGGTATGTCAAGGTTGAGCCGCCGGTGAACCTGACCGAAGAGCAAATTCAGTCGTATTACACGACAAATCAGGAACGGTACCGCACGCCCGAGAACCGGACGGCGGATGTGATCGCGATTCCTATCATGCCGCCGGCGCCTCCGGCCGCCGCGGAGGCCGTGGACAAGGCGAAGGCCGGCGAGGATTTTGCCGCGTTGGTGACGCAGTATTCCGAGGGGTTCGACAAAGAAACCGGCGGCGATCTTGGCTGGGTGGCGGATGCGGCAGGCACCCCTGATCATTTGAAGGTGCTCTTTGACATGGCGGCGGGCGAAGTGCGCGGACCGTTGGATGGGCCGGGCGGCTACTACGTGTTGAAGGCGGAGGAAGTGCGCACCAACGAGCAGACGCAGGCGCGCGAAGTGAAGGCGCGACAGATCGTTTTCCGCCCCACGCTTCCGGAAGCCGAGAAAGAAGCCGTGCTGAAGCGGGCCACGGATATCGCGGCGAAAGCGAAAGAGGGCGGCGACCTGGCCGCCGTGGCCGCGCAGGAGGGCTTGGAGGTCAAGAGCATCGGCCCGTTCAACAATCAGTCACTTGAGATTGCGAATGTGGTGAGTGACGATGTTCGCTTTCTGCGTGCGCAGTTGGGATCCCAGGCGAAAGATGCGATTGCCGATCCGATTTCGGCGATGCGTTTTGTATATGTGGCCAAGGTGACGGACGTAGTTGCAGGTGTGATGCCTGAGTTGGCGGAAGTGAAAGACAAGGTCACCGAGGATTTGACGCGCGAAACGCGGATGACCGACCCGATCTACTTGGAGCAACTCAAGCTCATGCTGGACCGGATCAGCAGTGAGGCCAAGAGTCTTGACGCCATTGCTTCGGTTGCGCCCGAACTGAATGCCAAAGTGGAAAGTGTTGGTCCGTTTACGATGATGAACTATCCATTTGGCACCGGTCCCATGTGGGACTTGCAGATGGTATTTGCGCAGGCTGAGTCCAAGAAGCCGGGTGAGATGTTCGGCCCGGTGAATGATTATATGGGCGGCGCCTTCTTCGTAGAAGTGGCCGCCAAGGAAGGCCCGACGGAGCAGGCTTGGGCGGAGGAGTATCCCAAGGAACGCGAGCGCTTGGTGGAAATGGCGAAATCGCGCGCGGATATGGAACGCGTGATGGACTATTTGGCCGACAAACGGGAGCGGGTGCTCTGGAGTGTTGATCAGAATGTCCGAGCGCTGGTGTTGGGATTGAACAAGGAAGGGACGCCTGAGGCGCCCGTGGCGGACCCCGCCACTTCCGGCGAAGCGACTCCCGCGGAGGCAGGGGCTGAAGCAGCGACGCCCGCGGAAACCCCGGCAGAGACCCCGGCCGAAGAACCGGCTGCTCCGGCGGAATCGCCCTCGGCCGAGCCTTCGGCGGCGACACCTGAAGCCGTTGCGAATTAGTATTTCACGTTGATCTCAGTGCCCCCGGAAGTTCCGGGGGCATTTTTTTTGGGTGGTCGTAGCGTGCATTTGGCTTCCCGCAGTAGCGAGCCGTTTATTGCCGCTCAGTGGATTTCTTGGCTGCGGGCTTACTGCGTTTGTTCGCAGACTTCGGGCATACGACGGGAGCGGGCTCCGCATGTGGAGCAGACCCAGGCTTCAGCACCCCCGAGGCGCTTATTGGCGCTCGGGTTTTGCGTCCCGTTGCATGAGGGCCGCGACGGCTTCGCGCGGGTCGGCGTTCTCGTAGATAACCTGGTACACCTGTTCGGTGATGGGCATGGGCACATTGTGACGCACCGCGAGGGCGTGAGCGGATTTTGCAGTGCGCACACCCTCTGCCACCATGTGCGTGGACTTCTCGAACTCCTCGATACGTTCGCCGCGCGCGATGCGTTCTCCAAAAGCCCGGTTGCGCGAGTGGCGGCTTTCGCAGGTCACGATCAGATCGCCCATGCCGCTCAGTCCTGAGAATGTGAGGGGGTGCGCCCCCATGGCCGCGCCGAGCCGCGCCATTTCTGCGAGGCCCCGTGTGATCAGCGCGGCCTTGGCGTTGTCGCCAAGTCCGAATGCGTCGCACACGCCGGCGGCCACGGCGATTACGTTTTTGATCGAGCCGCCGAGTTCAACCCCGGTGATGTCATCCGACGTGTAGACCCGAAATGTATCGGCCATAAAGGTCTGCTGCACCATTTCGGCAACTGCGTGGTCTTCGCTGGCGGCGACCAGGGTAGCGGGCAAGTCTTTGGCCACTTCTTCCGCGTGGCTCGGTCCGGACAGCGTGGCCACGGTGCACGGGCCGTAGACCGTCCGAATTACCTCGTGCATGCACAGGAGCGTTTCGTTTTCGATTCCTTTGGCAACATTTACGAGGATGGTTTCCTTGGGAAAGCGAAATCGGGAGATGGCGCCGCGCATCGCGTGGCTGGGGACGGCGAGCACCGCCATATCCGCGTGGATGTCGGCCTCGGGCGAAACGTCAATCGAATCCGGCATGGCCACGCCGGGCAGAAAGTAACGGCTTTGACGAGTCTCGCGCAAGTGCTGAGGGTCGTCTTCCTCGCGGCACCACAGGCGCACGGCGTGGCCGTTCTTTGCCAACAGCCGTGCCAGCGCCAATCCCCAACTGCCCCCGCCAACGACCTGAATTTTCATGAGCGTCCCTTTTGCTGAATGACGATGTAAGTCAGTACCTTAATGTGCGCAAGGGTCAAATACAACATGAAAGGTAGCTTAGGCAGGCAGATAAGAGCCCATGCGGGACTCGTAAAAGGCCCGCGTAGATTTTAGACCCTCGCTCACCGTGACCCGGGGCGCCCAACCGACGCAATCGCGGATGCGTGCGTTGCTGATGGACACGTCGCCCACATCGCAGGAGATCCACTCTTCCGGCCATGGCACGTGGACCACGCGGCCGTGGTTAAATGTTTCGACGGTCATTTCCGCAAATTCCGCGACGGAGTGTTCGGTATCCCCCGCGGCAAAGAGGACGGTACCCATTGCGTTGCCGGATGCGGCGGTGCACAGCAGCGCTTCGACGCAATCGTCGACATAGAGCATGTTGCGACGCTGGCGTCCTTCGCCGTAGATGGTCAAGTCTTTGCCTTGGAGGGCCAGCCCGATAAAGAAATTGAGCACGCCGCCTTCGCTGCTCTTGATATTGGCGCGCGGGCCGAACACGTTTCCCAGCCGCACGACAGATGTGCGAAGTCCATGCAACCGGTGGTAGATGAGGTGGTATTTTTCGGCGACCACTTTGTTGGCGGAGTAGATGTCCAACGGGAATTCGGGATGGGCCTCGTCGATAGGATCGCGCAGCATAGGACCGCACTGCGTGCTTGTGCCCACGTATAGGACGCGCGCATCGGGGTTTTCTTTGCGCACGGCTTCCAGCACATTCATGGTACCCCTGCAATTGATGTCGATATCGAGAAACGGATCCCGGTTGGAGTAGGTGTGCGAGGTGTGCCCGGCACAATTGAACACGAAATCCTGATCCGGCATGACACGGCTTATGAGGGAATAGTCGCGGATGTCGTTGATAATGACCTTGATGGCGCCGTAGCCGTCGAGGTTGGCGAGGTTGCCGCCACCGTGATTCATGAGCGAATCGACCACGGTAACGTGTGCGCCGAGTTCATTGCACCGCACGGCGAGGTTGCTTCCGATGAATCCGAGGCCGCCTAGCACGAGCACGTTGCGATCCCGGAACTGGGTGTTTGTTGCCTGCGCGGCCGTCACGGTTGCGGGATCTCTTGCTGCAACACAAAATCGCGAATCGGGATGTCGTCGATGTAGAGATTCTCGATCGTGGAATCGCCGTTTAGAATTCGCACGAGGGCATAGGTTTTCGCGGGTTCGCCCCTCATATTGCGATTGGCGAAATACGCCTGTTCGGCGGCGGGTGCGAACGATTCTTCCATATAAAACCGGTCGAACGGAAAAATCAGTTGAACGGTCTTCTCGTCGTAGTTCACGTAACTTACGCGGATCTTCATGTGGTTGGGCACGGAGGGCGGGGTTAGCGCCAGGGAAGCAATTTTGGCGAATCCATCTTCATCCGCTTCCACGACGGCGTATACCACATCGTCGTAGCCGAGCACCATGCCCTCGGGCACCGGCGCGGTCTGTGCTTCAAACGCCAGCGCGACGTACCGACCTCGAAAGACGTCGGCGGGATCGACGGGGGCGGTTCGAAACTTGAACGGGAGACCTTCGCGCAGCGTCCGCTCTTTACCCGCTATCATCCACACCGGTACTGCGAGCTGCGCCAGAGCGCCCACAACGAGAATTCCAATCTTGAGGGTGTTAGGCATTGGCCGGTTTCCTTTTCGCCTTCAGCATGTAGATGTTCACACCCAACAGCGCCGTGCCCACGGCGATAAACACAAGGCCCCGCACCAGGAAGCCCATATCCACGTCTAAGAAGCGGGCAATGATCCAGCCTGAAAGTATGGCCACACCGGCGTTAACGAGGCTGAACCGCAACATTTTCAATCCGACGCTCAATAAGCTCCCGCCGAGCACCAGAAGGTACACGTTGTAAATCAGCATCGGAATTAACTCCATGTGTTCACTGAGACTGACGATGCCATAACACGCCAGTCCTATCCATGGTGCTAGACCGATGAAGAGGGCGTCCGCGCGCTTCAATCGAAGCCGCAACAGGAACTGGACGGACGCCGTGCCCAACAGAAAGGCGGCAATGACACCGTCCAGGATGCCGCCGAAGAGCGAATAGTCGTCGCCATAGCGCCAGTGGTTCCAGCCGATGTTTTCCCAGGGCCAACTGTAGCTTAGAAGCAGACTCATTACGGCGACGCCGCCCGCGCCGATGTAGAGCGGTGCACGGTGCCAGCCCCTTCGCTCTCCTTCCATAACGTAGCGGAGTCCGAAAAGGTACATCCCCGCCAGAAGGCTGGAATAGATAACGATCCATAGTCCCGGCAGCGTCTTCTCCAATGCGAAACCGAGACTGACGCACAGGCTGATGCACACAGTCCAGGCCAGAAAGGCGCCGCCAATTGGCGCGTCACTGCGCCGGATGCGCACGGCAAAGTATGGTAGTGCAAGCGCTAACAACCCGAAATACCACATGGGCGATACGTCTTCGGTGGTGCTTGAAGCGCACCAGAACGTGATGCCAGCAATGTACAAAATGCCGGGGAGTATCGCGTTCATCGAATACAGGATGGGAAGGCCCAACAGCACCCATGTCAGGAGGAACTGATGGAACGAACCTTCAATATGATAGGTCTGTGAAATGAGGGCAATGGACGAGCCAATGGACAAGCCCAGCCATGTACCTGCGCCCTCGCCCCAGGCCCGGGAATCCTTAAAACGGTAAACGGCGAACAGGCAAAGCGCTTGCCCGGTCACCATGGGCAACAGAGACATTACTGTCTTGACCCATCGGGGATACATGTCCCAGTTGTGCGCGAGAATCAGAATCAGGCCCAGGCCGATCAGCAAGGCACACAGTGCACTGATGATCACCATGGCCACGTTGGTCCGCGAAAAGGATTCCTCGACGGGGCCGTAGTGCTCCTGAATCCGATCGGCGGATTCCTGCGACACGATTCCGCCCGCCACAAGAGTGGGCAATTCTCCGTACAGCCATCGTATCGCGGACTTATTCATTCAGATAGGACTCCCCGGTTTGTATGCGAGATTATTGTACTCTTCCCGAAGCGTGCTGCCAATTCCGATTCATTCGCGTTGAACCACCCGCTGAAACCCGCCTAGAATGCCCGCGGCGGTGTACAGGATTCACGGGGGGATCCGACATGCGATTGCTCGGGGCTATTTTCCTTGCGATTTTCTGGGTAACAGGATTTCCGGCGCTTTCCCAGGAGACACTGGTCGACATACCGCCCGGTCCGAATCAACTTCCTCTCACGCCTGATGACGGCGTAACGGTAAGCTTGAATCCGCCGCCGTTCACATGGGTACCACCGGCCGATGACACTGTCACGTATGTGTTGGAAATTGCTGCCAGTCCGGATGGCACAAAGGGACTAATCCGTCGTGACAACCTCCCTGTTTCCACGTATGCCCTGCCGGAACCGTTGAAGCCGGGTCCATGGTATTGGCGGTACGGCGTCAAACGGGAAGGCCACCCTGTTGCTTACAGCGGCATACGCAGTTTTACCGTACCGGATAACGCCACGGCACTGCCTTATCCCGATGTAGCGGAATCGATCGAACGCGTGCCGCAATCCCGTCCGCGCATGTTCGTCAATGAGTCTTCACTACCCGCCATTCGCGAGCGTGCCGTGTCCGGCGCGCTGGCCGCGCGTCTTCAATCGTTGCGGGAGATCTGCGAGCCGGTCGTTGGTGCGTCATTGGTGGCCGAACCACCGCCTATCACCGGTGAGGGGGCTGAACGCGGCCGGATGTTTGCCGAGGTCATTCGAAGCACGCGGCCGGATATGGATCGCATGGAAGATTGCGCGCTTCTCTATCTGTGCACGGGCGACGAGCGCTTTGGGCAAGAAGCGCGCCGCAGGCTGATCCACTTCATGTCGTGGGATCCCGACGGCAGCACGGCCTATCCCAATAACGACGAGCCCGCGATGTGGATGATGATGCGGGGCGTGCGGTCGTACGATTGGACGTACACGCTTTTCAGCGCGGAAGAGCGAAAGATGGTCGAGGAAGTCATGCACACGCGCGCGGCGCAGTTCTACGATCATCTCCGGAACCGCCGGCAGTTTCACACCAACCCCTACGAGAGCCACGCCGGACGCACCCTGGGATTTCTGGGAGAGGCGTGCATCGCGTTTGCCCACGAGTGGCCCGAGGCCAGGGAATGGCTGGACTATGTGCTCACTTGCTACTGGAATTGTTATCCGGCGTGGGGAAAGGAAGACGGCGGCTGGCACGAAGGCCCTTCGTATTGGGGCGCTTACATGGGATTCGTGCTCCATTTCGTCACCGCGTTGCGCAATGGAACCGGCATCGATCTGATGCATAAGCCGTTCCTGAGCGCGACGCCCTATTACCTTTTGTACACGAATCCGCCTTACGCCAAGATATCTCCATTTGGAGATGGCGAACACGGTCCTTCCACGAAGGGCCGCGGTCATCTCATGTATTGGTTTTCCAGTTTGTTGGACAATCCCTATTTTCGCTGGTATTCCGATGCCTGGGAAGCGGGCCCCGGCGTCACCATTCTGGGCGTTGCCTTGGAAAAGCCGGAGTTGCAGGCCAAGCCGCCTTCCGGCCTGCCTCCGTCATGTTTGTTTCCCGGCGTGGGGCTCGCCTCATTGCATACGGATCTGGGCGACGCGGCCAACGACATTCATTTTCTGTTCAAGAGCGATCCGTACGGGTCCATAAGCCATGGACACGCCGATCAGAATGCTTTTACCCTGGAGGCGTTTGGCGAAGCAATCGCCATTGCATCGGGTTATTATCCTTGGTATGGGTCCGATCACCATCGCCTCTGGCAGTGGGAATCAAAGTCATCCAACACCATCACCATCGACGGTGGACTGGGGCAGGTACCGCGCGATCCGAAGTCCAAGGGAACCGTTACGGCATTCCGCAGCACCCTGCATTACGACGCATTGACCGGAGATGCGACCGCGGCCTACCAAGGCCGGCTTACAAAAGCAATGCGCCGCGTTATTCACCTTCGGCCCGGAATCTACGTGTTGTTTGACGATGTAGTCGTGCCGGCGCCTGCAATTGTCGAATGGAATTTGCACGCGCTTTCCGAAATGCAGTTGGACGAACCCTACCAGACCGTGACCATTGCTCAAGGTGCCGCGCGATGCCGCGTGCGATTCGTGCACAGCGAGAATCTTCAGTTTGGACAGCGGGCAGGCGCTACGCCTCCACCGGAGAACGGTGAACCGCCCCAATTTCATTTCACGGCGTATACTCCCCACAAGGTCGCCGTGTACCAGCCCGTCACCGTCTTGATTCCGTACCGCGAGGGCGGGGAGAATTCCCTGCCGGTGGTGCAACCGATTCAGTCCGAAACCGGCCGTGGAGTTGCATTGCAGGATCCCGGAGGAACGCACGTTGTGGCGTTTCGTACCGCGCCTGGGGGCAATCCGTGGGGTGTGGGAACATGGGAAAGCGATGCGGATGCATTTGCATTGTTTGTCAGCAGCGACAACCGCATCGTGAAGCACATCATTCTCGGCGGAACGCACGCGACGGAAATCCTTCCGGACGGCACGCGCCGAACGGTGTCCGGCAGTTCGTAGACAACCACAGCGTGATTGCAAAAAGGACGGTTCATGATTCGTTGCGTCGATCATATCAACATCGTTGTTTCCGATTTAGAGCGATCGGTTCGTTTTTACACGGAGGTACTGGGGTTTCGGGAGACCCGGCGCGCGCATCTTGAAGGCGCGTGGATAGAGTCCATCGTGGGATTGAAAGGCGTTTCCGCGGATGTGGTGTTTGTGGTGCCCGAGGGCGGAGAGCCGCGATTCGAATTAATCCAGTATCACATGCCCCAGGGCGCAACCGTTCCGGAGACCGCATTGCCCAACACGGTTGGCTTACGCCACGTCGCATTGCGTGTCTCGGACATTGAATTGATGGTGGACCGCATTCGCCGGTCCGGCGCGTGCGTGTTCGCTGATCCGGTAACCGTGCCTGGAAGCGTCGTAAAGCACGATGCCGGTCACAAGTCGCTCTGTTATTTTCGCGATCCCGACGGGGTGATATTGGAACTTGCGCAGTACGACTGAATCAGGCGGGTACGATTTTGAGGCGCCTCGCCATGCGCGAGGAAATCCGATTTTGCGGATCGAGGCGAGCCTTGATCGCTCGAAACTCGTCCAGCCGCGGATACATTGCCGCAAAGGTCTCGGGACGTGTGCACACATCTTTGGCCAGATAGAGCCTTCCGCGGTGTTTGAGCAGAATCTCATCCAGTTCGTGCAGAAAGGGGACCAATCCGTCACGCATGGGAATGTCCAGGGTCAGCGTGTACCCGGAAATCGGGTGCGAAAGGAGGCCCGGTCCCGCCGGTCCCATTCGTTTCAGCACCGCGAGAAACGACGCCCTGCCGGATTCGCTCAGCCGCTCCAACAGCGTCACGATGCCCTGTTCTTCGCCGTCTGGGACTGTAGCCTGGTACTGGGTAAACCCGCGGCGGCCGTAGATCCGGTTCCACGAGTGGATTGAGTCCAGGGGATAGAAGTATGTGTCGTAATCGACGATCGTATCGTACGCGGTTGGGTGGCGCATATAGAAAATCTCGTTGAAGGCGCCGATGGACCAGGGATTCAAGGCCATCTCCGGAAATTCGAAGGGAACCGATTTCTTGGGCTTGGGCTTGACGTAGAAGGGATCCGCGTCGTGGGGCATATCGGCCGCACGGACATGATCGCCGGACATGAGAACGGATCGGCCCAAATAGGCTCCCGTGGCCAAACAGTCCACCCAGGCTACCGAATAGCGGTACGCCTGATCGGTTTCGGCGATGGCCTGCAACAAGACTTCGACGTTTGGGCACCGCCGGTAGTCAGTCCGGATGTAGGCCGATTCCACTTTCAGCAGTTGCATGCGAACCGTGAGGATAATTCCCGTCAGCCCAATGCCGCCGACGGTGGCCCAAAAGACATCTGCATTCAGATCGCGCGAGCAGTTCAGCACCGAGCCGTTCGGCGTCAGCAGTGTGAAATCCATCACATACCGGCTGAACGACCCGTCTACATGGTGATTCTTGCCGTGAATGTCGTTGGCGATGGCGCCGCCGAGGGTTACAAACTTGGTGCCCGGCGTGACCGGCAAAAACCAGCCCCGGGGCAAGAAGGCATCAATAATTTCCGCCAGACTGACCCCTGCTTCCGCTTCCAGGATTCCGGACCTGGAATCAAACGAGATCATGCAATTCGTTCGGTCCAGGGCAATTACACCGGCATTACCATTAATGGCCGGGTCACCATAGCTGCGGCCCAGCCCGCGCGGTATCCAAGTCGAGGCGATGCCGTTATCAAGGGTTTCCCGAATGGAATCCGGGGTATTGGGCCGGTAAATCTGACACTGTTCCCGTGGGGCATTGCCCCAGCCGGATATGCATTGAAGACTGTGCGGCGTCACGGTGAATTCCAAGGGCATCGATACCGGCATGCCCAATTCTGAATGAGACCTGCGCATCAAGTCGCGCGCGGACGAGTATATTCGGACGAGTTGTGTGCATTCCAGAAATCCCTGCCGGATCGGGCGAAAAGGGCGGAATTTGCCCAAAAAATTTTAATCCCGCGCACTTTCGAGTATTATGCGGATGCGACGTCGTTTGAACGATGGTCTTGGATGAATTACAGGTGGAGGGCCGGTTGCCCAAATCCTTGGGCAGGTCCGGCGTATAGAACCGGAGCCATGGCGGCCGGCGAATTGTGGAGGTTTGAAGAAATACCCGTATGGCAACGAAAAACCAGGGGCCAGACAATCTGAGCCTGGAGTTTATCGAGGGGCTATACGCGGATTTCCTGCGCGACAGCGAATCCGTTCCCCAGGATTGGCGGCCGTATTTTGAGGAGTTGGCCCGCCGGGAAGGAAACGGACGATCGGTGAAGACCGGCCCGTCGTTCCGGACCTCCAGCATATTCAATCCGCCGTCCAATGGCCACGGTGCTCCTGCCGCAGGCGCGGTGTATGACGCGAATCAGACGGAAATCGCGAGTTTTCAACACCGTGTGGACAAGCTCATCCGCAATTTTCGCAGCCGCGGCCATCGTATTGCCAAGATCGATCCGTTGGGCATGCCCCGCACGAACATCCCCGAGCTTCACCTGGAGTTCTACGATTTCAAGGATGAAGATTTCGAACGGCCTCTTCCGGTGGGCATTGTGCACGGTGTCAAGCGGCCTACCCTTAAGAAAGTCATTACGCGCCTTCGCAAGACGTACTGTCGATCCATCGGTGTGCAATACATGCATATCGACAATCAGTTTGTACGCGAGTGGCTCGAAGAGCGCATGGAAGGCCAATTTGGCTATGTGAAATTGAGCCGCGAGGACCAGCTTCGCATATTCACCCGCCTGACCGATGCCGTGATTTTTGAAGAGTTTATTCAGAAGAAGTATGTTGGCACGAAGCGGTTTTCCCTGGAAGGGGCCGAAACCTTGGTTCCGTTGCTGGCCATCGCCGTTGAAAAGGCCGGCGCGCAGCGAATTGACGAAATCATCATTGGCATGGCGCACCGGGGCCGCCTGAATGTGCTTGCCAATGTCATGGGCAAGAGTCCTCGCGACATCTTCCGCGAGTTCGACGACAAGAAGCCCGAATTGCACCAGGGCGGCGGCGACGTCAAATATCACCTTGGCTACCACACCAATTGGCAGACACTTCGCGGCCATAACGTGCATTTGGCTTTGTGTTTTAATCCGAGTCACCTCGAGTTCGTGAATACGGTGGTGATGGGCCGTGTGCGGGCCAAACAAGATCGGGAGCGTGATCTGGATCGGGAACGCGGTCTGGCCGTGTTGATCCATGGCGACGCCGCGTTCGCGGGCGAAGGGATTATCCAGGAGACGCTGAACCTCAGCGGGTTGGATGCATACTCCTGCGGCGGAACGCTTCACATCATCGTCAATAATCAGATCGGTTTCACAACCAATCCGTCGGAGGGGCGTTCAAGCGTGTACGCGGCCGACGTGGCCAAGATGCTTCAAACGCCGATTTTCCACGTCAATGGGGAAGATCCCGAGGCGGTAGCCCAAGTCGTCAATGTGGCGATGGAATACCGCATGACGTTCAAGCGCGATGTGGTCATCGACATGTACTGCTATCGCAAGTACGGCCACAACGAAGGGGATGAACCGGCGTTCACGCAGCCGCTGATGTATCAGACGATTCGCAAGCGGGAAACCGTGCGCGATGCGTATCTCGAACATCTACTCGAATTGGGCGGCATCACGCCGGAGGAAGCCGAAGAAATCGCGATCAAACGACGTGAACACCTTGAAGCCGAACTCAGCGCGGCCCGAAGCGAGGAAGCCAAGGAGAAGATTGCCGCTCCCAAGAGCCCGAGTTCACTGGGACTGCTCTGGAAGCAATACCGGGGCGGCCCCGATCGGGACGTGCCCGATGTGGATACGGGCGTTGAATTGGAGCAACTGTCGTCGATCCTTCAGAAGACTGCGGTGGTGCCGGAGTGGTTTGAACCGCACGAGAAAATCCAGCGGATTCTCGATCAGCGGGTGGAAATGGCGGCCGGCAAGCAGGCGCTGGACTGGGCCGCGGGCGAGGCGCTGGCCTTCGGATCGCTTGCCATCGGCGGCGCGCGTGTGCGCATCAGCGGCCAGGACAGCGAGCGGGGCACATTCAGTCACCGCCATGCGGTACTGCATGACATGCGCACGGACGAAAAATACGTGCCCCTGCAACACCTCGCCGACCGGCAAGCGCCCGTGGAGTTGTACAACAGCGCGCTTTCCGAAGCGGGGGTGCTGGGATTCGAATACGGTTACAGTCTGGCCACGCCTGATGGCATAACGATTTGGGAAGCGCAATTCGGCGATTTCGCCAATGTGGCCCAGGTGATCCTGGACCAGTTCATCTCGAGTTCGGAAGACAAGTGGAACAGCCTGAGCAATATTACGATGCTCCTGCCGCACGGTTTTGAAGGCATGGGGCCAGAACATTCGAGCGCGCGCATCGAACGGTTTCTGAGTCTCACCGCGGAAGACAACATGCAGGTCGTGGTTCCTTCGACTCCCGCGCAGATGTTTCATGTGTTGCGGCGCCAGGTGATCCGGCCTTGGCGCAAGCCGCTAATCGTCATCACTCCCAAGAGTCTGTTGCGCCATCCCAAGTGCGTATCGCCGCTTGCGGAATTCGGCGCCGGCACGCGTTTTCAACGGCTGATGCCCGATGCGAACGGACGCGTGGAGGGAGTCGACCGGATTCTCATGTGCAGCGGCAAGATCTATTACGAACTGGATGCCGTGCGAGAACAAAAAGGTCTTTCCAACGTGGCGATTCTGCGCGTGGAGCAGTTGTATCCGCTTCAACCCGAACACATGGCCAGCGCGTTGTACCCGTACAAAGAAAATACGCCGGTCTACTGGGTGCAGGAAGAGCCGGAAAACATGGGCGCATGGCGCCGTATGCGCGGAAAGTTTGGCGATCGGTGGCTTGGCAAATTTCCGTTGAAAGGCGTGTACCGTCCGGCGTCGGCCAGTCCTGCGACCGGATCGGCAAGCAGCCACAAGCTTGAGCAGCAGATGTTGTTGGACGAGGCATTCGAGAATCTGTAAGTGTTGGCGTGTGACACGCGACGCATAGGACGGTTTGGGCGAACAATCCGAAGGAGATGCCCTTCTCATGGCGGTTGAGTTGAAGGTTCCGGCAGTTGGCGAATCCATCACGGAGGTTCAGGTTGGGCAATGGATGAAACGCGAAGGCGACTACGTCGATCGCGACGAGCCCATTGTCGAAATCGAGTCCGATAAGGCGACGGTGGAGGTTGCGGCGCCCGTGGCCGGAGTCATCACGTCCATTTTCAAACAGACTGGCGAAGCGGCCTCCGTTGGGGAAGTGATTGGTCAGATGGAGAAGGCGGACCGGCCCGAAGGGAAGTCGCCAGCGCCTGCGAAGACCAAAGCCAAAGCGGAAGCGCCGGTCGCGGCCAAGTCGGTATCCAAATCCGATACTTCGGCTGCACGCGTTATGCCTGCGGCGCAGCGGCTGCTCGATGAGCACGGCATCGCCGCCGGGGACGTGAAAGGCACGGGACCGGGCGGGCGCGTTCTCAAAGAGGACGTGATGAAACACGCCGAGCGTAAGCAACTTCCGGCGGCTGTCGCGGAAGAAGCTGTTGCCCACGGGGATCGCGAGGTGGAAGCGGTTCGCATGTCGCCCATGCGCAAGAAGATCGCGGAGCGCCTTGTGGAAGCGCAACGCACGATGGCGTTGCTGACCACGTTCAATGAAATCGACATGAGTGCGGCCATTGCCTTGCGCAAGGAGCATCAGGAAGAGTTTCAGAAGAAGTACCAGATTAAACTTGGATTCATGTCCATTTTTGTGAAGGCATGCGTGGATGCCTTGCGTCAGTTTCCGAAGTTGAACGCACAGATCGAAGGGCAGGACATTGTTTACCACAACTATTGCGACGTTGGTATCGCGGTGGGCGGGGGCAAGGGATTGGTCGTGCCTGTGTTGCGTAGTGCGGAGCGGATGAGTTTCGCTGAAGTGGAACTGGCCATCGCGGACCTGGGAACGCGCGCCAAGGAAAACCGGATCAAGCTGGACGAGTTGCAAGGGGGCACGTTCTCCATCAGCAACGGCGGCATTTACGGTTCCATGTTGTCCACGCCGATCGTGAATCCGCCGCAGAGCGGCATTCTGGGGTTGCACGCCATTCAGGATCGCGTCGTGGCGGTGGATGGACAGATTGTGATCCGGCCCATGATGTACGTGGCGCTAACGTACGATCATCGCATTGTGGACGGGCGCGAAGCCGTTTCGTTTTTGAAGCGCGTGAAGCAGTGCGTGGAGAATCCGGCGCGAATGCTAATTGAAGTGTGAATCCGGCCGCGCGGGAGACAAGTCCGTGCGCCAAATCGCGCATCCACCGCGGTTTGGATTTGATGATGCCGGACGGCGCGTGCATGTGCCGCATGACAGGATTTCTTGGAGACCCCCGATACCCATGAAAATGGCAGCCCGTATCGCTTTGGTGAGTGCCGTGCTCGTGTCCATGATTGGATGCGATCAGGCGACAAAGCACATTGCGCAGAAGGAGTTGCAGTACCGCGCGCAGCCCATCACCTTTGCATTCGACACGTTTCGCTTGCAGTACGCGGAGAACAAGGGCGCCTTTCTCAGTCTGGGCAGCACGCTTCCTCCCAGGGCCCGCTACTGGGTGTTTGTGGTGTTCACCTCCGCGCTGTTGGTGGGATTGACCGTGTATCTTTTCTCGAAACGGGATCTGTCGCTGATTGAGGTGCTTGCGCTGGCCCTCCTACTGAGCGGCGGCATCGGCAACTTGATTGACCGCACGATGCGCGGCGGCATCGTGGTTGATTTTATGAAC
Organism: Candidatus Hydrogenedentota bacterium; assembly: GCA_045863295.1. GTDB lineage: Bacteria > Hydrogenedentota > Hydrogenedentia > Hydrogenedentales > SLHB01 > BTWA01. The sequence continues at coordinate 39,446 of BTWA01000011.1, read as the reverse complement.
ATGGGGATCGGTTCTCTTCGCACGGGCATATTCAACGTGGCGGATACAGCCGTCATGGCGGGCATATTTCTGCTGATCGGAGCGCATTTTTTCGATCGGAAGCAGGAGTCTGGAGAAGGCAATGAAACGAGTAACGCATGACTTGGTGGTGATTGGCGCGGGTCCTGGGGGGTATGTGGCGGCCATACGCGGCGCGCAATTGGGTTTGGATACGGCGTGTATCGAGAAAGAGTCCGCGCTGGGCGGCACCTGCCTGCGCGTGGGCTGCATTCCCAGCAAGGCGTTGCTCGAGTCGAGCGAAAAATACTGGCAGGCTGGTAACGAATTGCAAGACCACGGAATCAAGGTGGGCAAGGTTGCGCTGGATTTGAAAGCAATGCTCCAGCGCAAAGACACTATCGTCGATTCGCTCACCAAAGGCGTCGCCGGTTTGTTCAAGAAGAACAAGGTGACGCGTTATGCCGGCACGGGCAGTTTCGCCGCGCCGGGCGTGGTGGCCGTGAGCGGAGCGGAGCCCGTCGAAATCGAGGCGAAGTACATCATCATCGCCACCGGCAGCGTTTCCGCGCCGCTCAAGGGCGTCGAGGTGGATGGCAAAAACATTGTCACCAGCACCGAAGCGCTCGCGTTCGAGAAGGTGCCCGATCATTTGGTTGTCATTGGCGCTGGGTATATCGGTCTTGAGATGGGATCCGTGTGGAACCGGCTGGGCGCGAAGGTGACCGTGCTCGAATACCTCGATCGCATTTTGCCCGGGATGGACGCGGAAATGGCCACCGAGGCCAAGAAAGTGTTCGAAAAACAGGGCATCACGTTTCGCGTGGGGTGCAAAGTCACCGGCGCGTCCGTCAAAGGCAATGCCGTCACTGTGGATGTGGACGGATCCGATCCCGTCGTGTGCGACAAGGTGCTGTTGTGCGTCGGCCGCATTCCCAACACCGAAGGGCTTAACTTGCAGGCCGCGCACATCAAGACCGATCACCGCGGCCGCATTCCCGTGAGCGAACATTTCGAGACTACCTCGGGCGGGGTGTATGCCATTGGCGATGTCATTGCCGGGCCCATGCTTGCCCACAAGGCGGAAGAAGAGGGCATTGCCTGCGTGGAGGGCATTGTCAAAGGCCACTGCCACGTGAACTACGACGCCATTCCCGGCATTGTGTACACGCATCCCGAGATCGCCTCCGTGGGCAAGACGGAAGAGCAATTGAAGGATGCGGGTATCGAATACCGCAAAGGCGTGTTTCCGTTCATCGCGAACGGCCGCGCCAAGGCCCTGGGCGAAACAGGCGGCCGCGTCAAGATGCTCGCCGATGCCAAGACCGACCGCATCCTCGGCGTCCACATCCTCGGTCCGCACGCGGGCGATTTGATCGCGGAGTGTGCCGTGGCTATTGAGTTTGGCGCCAGCAGCGAGGACCTCGCCCGTTCGAGCCACGCGCATCCGACGCTGGCAGAGTGCGTCAAGGAAGCCGCATTGGCGGTGGATGGCCGGGCGATCCATTTCTAGTCAGCGAGAAGTGAGTGGCTGAAAGTCGAGCTTACGCCGTTACCTGTCCGGTGGTCATTGCTTTCACGTGTTCGGGTTGGAATTGCCAGCCGCAGGGTTTGCCTTCGAGGGCTAGGCGTTCGAGCAGGGCGGCGGCGGTGGCGGGGCCGTTGCATTGGCGCATGCGTTCGGCGTAGCCCTGGGCGGATTCACGGTAGCTGGGGGTGTTGAGGAGTTTTTGCAGCGCTTGGGCCAGCATGGGACCGGTGCAACGGCGCGAACTCAGGCGGATGCAGTAGCCGTGTTTCACGCCGATCTTCACGAGCTCATCTTGTTCCAGATGGCTGGGCAGCGCGACCATGGGAATGCCCGCTTCCAGTGCCTGATAGGTCGTGCCGTTGCCGCCATGAAACACGAGGGCCTGACATTTCTTCATCAATGCGCTTCCCGGCGCGTACTTGGTTACCAGAAAATTCTTCGGCAGCGATTGAATAGTCGCCTCGCTCACCTGCCCGCCCGTGGTCACCAGGAAACGATAGGGCAATTGACCCAGTGCCTCCGCGTTGCGGCGCAGGAATGCATCGAACAGACCGGTCGATCCCATGGTGAGATAGACGTTGGTCGATCCGTCATCGAGTTTGTCGTACCACTCCGGCAAAGGAACGGACGGCTCCGAATAGATGGGGCCGACGGTGTGATAGTCGGGGAAGAACTTCGGAGGTTCGTACAGGCCGGGAAGGTCCGGCGAGATCAGATGAACGGATCGCAGCAAGGCGACCGCGTTCACTGGCTTCACGCCATACTTCTTGTAGACCCGCTTGCGAATGCGTGAGAGATGCGTGGCGTCCCACAGGCGAATCATCCAACTGAACGGAGACTCGGGCGTCAGGAACACGCTCGCATAGGCATTCATCACGCCGCTCGCGGGAATGCCGCGAATGTAGGCCGCCGTGGTGACCGCGATGGAGGCGTCGCCGATGACCATATCCGGCTTTTCCTCGTCGATGACACGGATGGTTTCTTCGAGGATGGTGTCCAGCGGCGCCCAATGATTGTGGCGGAACAGGTCCCAGCCGGTGGCCATCCAGCCGTAGTGTTCGAAACGGTCCCAGGCGTATCGGTAGTCGGGTTCTTGCGCGTAGACCGTTTTGAACCCGTGTTGCACGGCGACGCCGATCTTCGTCTTGGGATGATCGGGGCGTTCGCCCGCGAACACCACTTCGTGCCCGCGATCGCGCAGGGCTTTCCCAATCTCCAGGCACCGGCCCATGTGCGACAACAAACACGCCAGCGGAAAAAACACGAATTTCATCGGCCGTTCCGTAGTGGCTTGCGCTTCCAGCGCGGTATCCAGGTTGCTCAAACTCATGTAAAATTCCAAATCAGTGATACGTGACCATGCGGTCAAATGAAAAACGCACAATCATGGTGACCAACCGGCGCGGCGCGAACCGCGCGAGAAACCCGCACACCCAGGCGAACGGCATCGTCGTGACCGGTTTGCGGCCGAGCGCGTTCAACGTGCGCATCGCCACTTCTTCCGGGGTGTTCGAATTGCGGTGAATGCGCGCCAGTTCCTTGGGATCGGTCAGGCCATCTGCCACGAAGAATCCCGTCCGCATGCCGCCGGGGCAAATCGTCACTACATCGACGCCTTTGCCCCGCATCTCCGACCAAAGCGCTTCGCCGAAATGCAGATCAAAGGCTTTGGACGCGGTATAGGCCGCTTCCATCGGCGCGGGCACGAGGCCGAAAATGGAGGACACCATGATTACGGCGCCTGTTTTCCGATCCACCATGGCGGGCAGGAAATGGCGGGTCAACTCCACCGGCGCGAGGCAATTCAATTTCACCAGTGCCGTCAGCTTTTTCGGGTCGCGGGTGTGAAAATAGCCGCCCACGCCGATGCCCGCGTTGTTCACCAAGATCCCAACAGGAATATCCTCCGTGGCTTTGGCGACCACCTCGAGATATCCATCGGCCGTCAGGTCCAATTCCAGCGCGCGCACTTCCACGCCATGCTTGCTTCGCAGTTCATCGGCAACGGCGTCCAGGTCGGCTTTGCCGAGCCCAATGAGCACGCAGTTCACGCCGTTCGAGGCGATGATGCGGGCAAATTCGCGGCCCAACCCGGCAGACGCCCCCGTCACGACGGCCCAGCCGCCGTATAGTTTTAAGTCTTTCACGCGTGATTTCCCAACCCCGTTTGGAGGCCCCACACCTGTTTTTTACCACCGGAAGCGGTATTATGACAGGTCAAGAGCGTCGGAGACCATAAGCAAGCCCAACTCAACGAGTTGGACCAGGAGAATGCGGAATTGGTTACATCGCCGGACAGCGCAAAGCGAAACGTCTTGATTACCGGCGCATCCACCGGTATCGGGGCCGGGTGCGCCGCCTATTTGCACAAAAGGGGCTTCCGCGTATTCGCGGGAATCCGCAAACCTGAAGACGGGGAACGGCTGCAAAATGAGATATCCAAAGAGGTTATCCCCGTCCGGATCGACGTGCAAGACGCAGGGTCCATCCGGGAAGCGGCGGCCCGTTTCGACGAGGCGGTGGGCGGTGCGGGCCTGCACGGGCTGGTGAACAACGCGGGCATCGGCGTGCCTGGGCCCATGGAATTCATTCCGCTGGACGAGTTGCGGCGGCAGTTCGAGGTGAACCTGTTCGGTCAGGTCGCCGTGACCCAGGCCTTTCTACGCTACATTCGGCCGGTCCGGGGACGAATCGTGAATATCAGTTCCATGGGCGGCCGCGTTACCACACCGTACGTTGGCCCTTATCATGCCTCTAAATACGCGCTGGAAGCGGTCAACGACGCGCTACGGATGGAGCTCCGCCCCTGGGGTATTTCCGTGAGTTGCGTCGAACCCGGCAGCATCGCCACGCCAATCTGGACCAAATCCAAGAGCGAAGCGGAAAAGTCGATAGACGGTTTTTCGGATGAGGCGAAGGAACTCTACGGGCGGCGCTATATCCGGTTCGGCGATGCGGCCATGCGCGTCGGCCAATGGGGTATCCCGCCGGAACGCGTTGCCAAGAAAGTGGCCCACGCGCTTGAGTCCAGTTTTCCGCGCACGCGCTATCTGGTCGGCCCCGACGCCCACCTCATGGTGAATCTGTCGCGCATCCTGCCGGCAAAGTGGATGGATTGGGTGATCCTGAAGGTGATGGGGTCGTGAGAAGGCAGCGAAGGATGTAAGAGACCAAAGGGACTAAAAGGGACCTAAATGTTTATGAGGGGTCATCTTTTTTGTTGCGTTTGTCGCGTTCGGCTAGGCGGGCGTGGGTCATGCGTTCGCGCAGGCCGCCCTTTTTGAGGAAGTCCTGTTCAAGGCGGCGAATCTGCTGGTCGAGGAGATAACTGGTCACTTTGATCAGACCGATGATGGCGTTGGCGCTGATGGCGGGGTCGGGATGTTCGACGGCTTTGCGGAAGGTTTCGTAGTTGGCGCCGGGCGTGCGGTTCAGTTCTCGCAAGCGTGCGGTGTATGGGTGGTCGCGTGACCATTCGTCCAGATTGCGAACGCGCAGGAAGTCGCGATAGTCGGCCAGAAGTTCCTCGAGGCTGGCTCGGGCGACGTTGGTGAGTTTGATTTCGGTTTCGGTGGACGTTCCCGAGGCCATACTGCCTTCGACGATATTCTGTTTGCCGGAGCGAGCGGCCTGGATCATCTGGTCTCGGGTTCGGTCGGGTTTTACGAGGTAGCGATCGCAGAAGCGGACCGTGGCGTCGTAAATGATTTCTGCTTTCTGGTAGGAAAGCAGGCTGGCGTAGCCGCCGTGAGGCGGGATGAAGCCTTCAGGCATGCGTAGCTCCTTCCAAGAAAAGAAAGGGACCTAAGGGACTCAAAGGACATAAGCGACTCAAAGGCCCTAAAGGGACTCAAGGGACCCAAGGCGATTAGCAGGGCTAGCGCCCTGGGCAATTCCTTGGGTCCCTTTTGACTTTTATGTCCTTTGCCTATTACTCAAATACGCCCATGTCCACGTTGGCCCCTTGCGGCCGGGGGTGGTCGCGGATATCCACGGTGGGCGTTCCCACGGGGGTGCCTGTATCAATGCAAGGCGAACCGGGGCGTAGTTGGAAATTGCCGTCGAGCTCGTCGACGAACAGCGGGTTTGCCACGATGTTGCCGATCCCCGGAATGCCCGATTGCGTGCAACTGTATGTGATGTCCACGACGCCGGTGATATCGACATCGGACGCGGTTGCTTCGTTGGAGCGGAAGATCGTGTTGACGATCCGGGTGTCTGTACCGTCGTCCACAATGGCGCCGCCGGTACCGGCCACGTAGTTGGCGTAGAACACGCAATTGAGGATGTCGACCGACGATGCGGCGTTGTATACGCCGCCCGCCGCGCTATAGGCGATGCCGTAGGCAAAAACGCAGTTCGTGAGGGTGACCGTGCTGGTGCCATTAAACATGGCGCCGCCCAACGCCGCCGCCTGATTCAAGAGGAACTGGCAGCTTGTCACCACCGGGGCCGATCCATTGAGGTTCGACATGGCGCCGCCCATCGTGATGCCCACATTGTTGATGAAGAGCGAACGGGAGATGTCGGGCGCGGAGGCGTCATTGTAGATTGCGCCGGCAATGGCCAATCCCACGTTGTTCTCGAACCGGCACTTGGTGATGACGGGATTGGCGTTGAGGTTGTACATGCCCCCGCCGAATCCGGCGAAATTGCTGTAGAAGGCGCAATTGTTGATGGTGGGAGACACGCTGTCGTTGTACATGCCCGCGCCCATATTCGATGTCCCCGCGGCCGCCGTTCCGTCGCCGCCGGTGATGTAGAACCCGTCGAGCGTGGCATTGTCAGCGCCTTTGATGACGTGGTACGCATTCGGGGCGACCGGCGGCGTCACCAATCCGGCCCGGCCGTTGGATCCGTCGATGATGGTTTCCTTGTAGTCGCACCCTTCCGTATGGCGGACCAGTTCCAGGCCGATGAACCCGCCGTACACATGAACGCCCGGCTTCATCACTAGCGAGCCGTCGGGATCGCTGGAGCGCGATTCCGCATAGGTTCCTTTCGCCACCCAGACCTCGCCGCCGCCCGCCGCTGCCGCGGCATCAATGCCCGCCTGGATTTCGGCGAAGGCTGTTGGCCAGGTCAAGCCGTCTTGCGCGAATTTGGTCGCCGCCGTATTCGCGTTTACGTACACGACGGTGACTTTGGGCGCCAAGGGACACCCGGTGAGTAGTGCGGCCGTCAGACACACAAGGACAACGGGAATGATGCGCAAACCGTGAAACTGCTTTTTCATGGATGTCCCTCCCCCAAAGCGGATTGCTCCCTGCAAACGGGTAGTGTGCTTTGGAATGTGTTTAATATACGTGCGTTTGGTGTGGCTGGGCTGTCAACCACTTGGACGGTACTCTGTCCCCCTTGCCACGCCAGAATACCACAGTGGTCCTCTCAATGGTGTAAATTCTAAGGCAGCGCCGTGCCGATAACCACATTTGTGCGAAAACTCGAATTCCTCCCGGCTATACACTCACCATCCGGACGGGTACACTAGAATCTCATTCGGGCGCGGGTGAAGCCATATAGCAAACGGGGCATAAACGTGAAAAGATTGACGGCAACCGGATCGGAGGGGCAAGGCGAAGTCTTGCTCTACCAAACGGACGATGGCCGCACCCGTGTAGAGTGTCGCTTCGCGGACGAAACGTTGTGGCTGTCTCAAGCGGGCATGGCGGAGCTGTTTCAAACCACGCCCCAAAATATAACCCTTCATTTGAAATCGCTTTACGAAGAAGGGGAGATTGAAGAATCGGCAACTTGTAAGCATTACTTACAAGTTCGAACGGAAGGTCAGCGCGAGGTTCGCCGGACAGTACGGCACTACAACCTCGACGCAATCCTGGCAGTAGGATACCGCGTGCGTTCGTCACGCGGAACCCAATTTCGTCAATGGGCCACAGAGCGGCTTCGTGAGTACCTGGTGAAGGGATTCACCATGGATGACGAACGGCTCAAGAATCCCCCCATAGACGGAGCCGGTGTCCCCGATTACTTTGACGAACTGCTGGAGCGGATACGGGATATCCGGGCCAGTGAGAAGCGGATGTACCTCCGAGTGAAGGAAATCTTCGCCTTGGCTGCGGACTATGACGATTCGCGTGAGGATACGGCAACTTTCTTCAAGGTCATCCAGAACAAACTGCACTACGCCGCGACGGGCAAAACGGCCGCGCAATTGATTGCTGAACGGGCTGACCATACCCAACCCAATATGGGATTGAAGACGTGGAAAGGAAATCGGGTTCTCAAGACGGACGTGACGGTGGCCAAAAATTACCTCGACGAAGAGGAAATCTCGGCATCGAATCGGATTGTGACCATGTGGCTGGACTTCGCCGAAGATCAGGCCAAGCGGCGAAAGCAGGTGTTTCTCACGCAATGGGACGCGAAGCTCGACGAGTTTTTGCGGTTCAACGACCGTGAGGTTTTATCCGGACCAGGCACAATGAAATAGCAGCAAGCCGACGCAATGGCCGAGGCCGAGTATGAACGATTTGCCGAGAGACGCCGGGCCATGTTGGAAGCTGAAGGCGAACGGGCAAGGATTGAGGCCTTGGAACAGGCGGCAAAGCGTCTGCCCGATCATTTGAAAGTCGAAGGACGGAAAAACTCCAAGTGACGAGACTTTGCTGCTGAGGCATTGCCAAGTCCGCTTGATCTACACCCCGGACGATTCCAGGAAGAGTCCCTTGTCCACTTTGGAGAAGAAGGTCTGGTAGAAAGCCGCGTCTTCGATTGGCCCGGCTTGCATGGTGTTGCCGGCAGTGTCGACGGTCTTCTTTTGGAAGTTGGCGCGCACGCGGGCGGCGCCCCCTTGGATGGTCACGTTGGCGGTGCATTCGAGTACGATGTTCTGCGCCAGCGGCGTCTCGTCTTTCTTCGCCTTCTTCATTTCTTTCTTGCTGTGCTGCACCTCGGTCCATTTATTCGCGCTGATGTAGCCGAGATCGGCGTCGGCGCTGTTGACGATGAATCCCATGTCCTGCAGTGTGCTGAGCATGGCCTTCATGACGAGTTTGCTGTCATTGGTGTCGAATTGGCGGGTTTGCATGTTGCGCATTTCGACCTGGGACATGGGCTGAGGTTCGGGGTCGGAGGTGGCGCAACCGAACACGAATGGCAGTGCCATCGCGATGAGAGCAAGTCGTAATCGGTAGGACGGCATGGTTTGGTCCTCTGTAGTTCCAAGAATAGCAGGCTGGGATGCCTGCCATACGTTAGAACGTGCTGGTGTGGTAGTCGAACGATTCCACGCGATCGTTGGCGTCGAACCGGATGATGACAGTGAGTGTCTTCTGGGTCGTGGCTGAAGCGCCTTTGCCCCGGTTGTGGGATGCGCCGACGCCGCCGAGCAGGAGGGCGTCGCCCGCCATGCCGGCCGCTCCCACGCTGCCGCTCACCCCCGTGCTGCTATTTTTGTAGGAGGCTTCGGTGGCGATTTTGTCGTAGACGAAGACTTCCTTGCCGTCCTGGCGGCGCACGATGTTGGGCGAGCCGAGGGCGGCGATGACGTCGGTGGAATACATGCCCACGGTGATTTCGCGTTGGACGATACCAATGGTGGATTGGCGCTCGTTTTCGGAGTGCAACCGGTTCCGGGCGCAACCGGAGGTGAGCACAAGGATTCCCAAAACGCAACATATTGTGTAACGCATACGGTCTGGCTCCCATAGATTGGGCTTTAGTATACATCACTCGCCAACGAAATGGTAATCACGTTTCATGGAACCGTAATGGGTGGCCCACAGATTTCGAGGCCGTGGTTTGCGGCCACTGCCATGAACTTGTCCCTGTCGCGGCCACTGTCGTGAACGTCGCGAAAAAAGGCTTCGTATCCGCCCGGAGTGGTGACGATGAGCAAGCGTCCGGGCTGATCCCCGGCGTTGGCGTACGTGTGGGGAACGCCTTTCGGGAAGTGGGCCCAATCGCCGGGCCGTGCAGGCCGGATGCCGGCGCCGTCGTGTATAAGGTAGTCGCCTTCCATTACGCAGATGGTTTCGTCTTCGCGCGAATGGGTGTGGAGCGGCGGGCCCACCTTGGGTGGGTCAACCGTGACGAATACGGACAGCGTGCCCGCGGAGTCCGCGGCGGAAACCTTGACGATGGTAGTGATACCGAGGATGTCGAGGGTTTCGCCGTCGTCCCGGGATTGTACGAACGGGACGAGGCCATCGGGCTGATGATAGGGTACTTTTGTCACATCCGTATTCGGGGGAAAGAAGTCGATACCGAATTCCGCGCCGCGCGCGATAAGTGCGGGAATATCCAATTCTCCCGGTTCGGGCGGCATGCCGAGGTGGGTGGCGGGAGGACTGAACGGTAGCAGGTAGTTTTCAAAACCGGACGGGGCTACCAGTACCAGCAATTTGCCCCAATCCTGGCATATGCGGAACGTGTGGGGAATGGCTTTCGGGAGAAACGCAATGGCGCCGGGATGCGCGCTGGCGACGCCCAGCGGAGAGTGGAACTCGGTTTGCCCCTCGAGGACCACGAAGATTTCGTGTTCGTTTTGGTGGAGGTGGAGGGGCGGTTCGGAGCCACGGCGTTTGAGAATGTCGATCGCGGCCAACGCGCCTCCGGTGTGATGGCCGGTCAGGGGGTAGCTGTAGCGCGAACCTTGGTACCAGGTAGCGTTTTCTAGGGCGACCGAGCCGAAGGTGGCGGATGTCTGGGCCATTGCGTTGCTCCTGCCTTGCGAATTTGGTGTACTGATTGAGCCAAAAAGTGTTGAATGGTGCCAGAAGGCGACGGGTTGCGCAAGCGGTCTGCATGAAGTGGGGTAGGGGAACTGTGACTGGCGGGGCATAGTCTTTGAGGGTTTCCCGATGATACACCAGAATCGATATTCACTTCGGCCGGCGCGCAACGGGGACTGCGATGGCGTGAAAGGCGTTGTGTTTGGCGTACTGCGTCAGTTTGGCCTGGCGACGGACCCGGACGGGATCGACGCGGACATGGATGATTTGGAAGGGCACTACTGGAACCGGGGCGGGTGCTTTTACGTTTTAGAAGACTCGGATCGATCGATTGTAGGCACGGTGGGCATTTATGCCTTGGATACCCATACGTGCGAGTTGCGGAAGATGTACCTGTTGGAATCCGCGCGCGGCGGGGGCAACGGCAAATGGTTGCTCGAACACGCGCTGGAACAGGCCAGGGCGCTTGGATTCAAGCGGGTGGAATTGGAGACTTCGACGGTGTTTGAAACGGCCAAGGCGCTGTACCGGCGGTATGGGTTTGTGCCGTGCGACACGGTTCACTTTTCGCCGCGCGGCCAGGAAGGGTTCGCGCTGGATTTGAAGTAGGTGCGCGGCGGTGTGGCATGCGCTTGTGAATAGATACGGAGACTGAGTATTGCCGGGATCCGAATTCTCCCTGGCGAGCGAACCATTGCGTTGAGAGACTGCATGAGCGAAACGGTTAAGCGGAATCTGATTCTATACGGTTCGTCGGCGTTGGTGTTGGCGCTTGCGTTTCTGGTGAAATCGCCGTATATGGGCTACGCCATTTGGGCATTTGTTTTGCTGGTGGCGTTGGCCAATGTATCGTCGCGCGCGTGGCTATCGGGGTTGGATTGCGAGCGCACCATTGATCGCACCACGTTGCGGCAGGGCGAAGAGGCGGTTGTTTCCATCACGCTGACCAACCGGCGCGGTTGGCCGATTCCCTGGATATTCATCGAAGACTTTACGCCGAGTGGATTTCCGGTGATGGGAGACAAGTGCCGGCTGGCTGTGCTGATGCCGGGGCGGTCGTTGCGGTTGAATTACACCTTGACGTGTCCGAAGCGCGGGTATCACCGGGTTGGGCCGTTGCTGATGGAGTCGGGCGACTTGTTCGGATTGCAGAAGCGGTTCCGCAGCGGGCATCAACAGGAATATGTCTCGGTACTTCCGACGGTGGCGTATATTGACACGTTTAACGTTGCGGCGAAACGGCCGCACGGACCGGTGCGGATGAGCAACCGGGTGTACGAAGATCCGACACGGTTTTCGAGCTTGCGCGAGTATGTGCGGGGCGATCCGTTCAATCGCATTCATTGGAAGGCTTCCGCGCGAACGGGCGAATTATTTGTCAAACAATGTGAACCGGCAAATGTGATGGGCGGCACATTGATCCTCGATTTGTTCGAGGCGTGGTATCAGGGTGAAAAAGGCGAAGGCCGGATGGAACTGGCGGTGACCACGGCGGCTTCGATTGCGTATCTGCTGCAGATGTCCAACGAACAAGTGGGGTTGATCACCAACGCGCGCGATGCGGCGGAGGTGGCGAAATACGAGGTGGCGGCGAAGACGACGCTGGCGCGGCAGGACATGGACGCGGCCTTGGCGGGGGAGGATGAATCCGATCGGCTTAACCCGCTGACGGTGCCGACGCGGCGGGGCATCGGGCAAGCGCAACAGATTATCGAGAATCTGGCGCGCGTGTTGCCGACCGACGGTCTCGACTGCGGGCAGCTGATCATGAACGAGTTCCGGAAGTTGCCGCGCGACGCGACGCTGATTCCGGTGCTGCCTGTTGTGACGCCCGATTTGGCTCTGATCCTGGGGCAGATGAAGGTATCGGGATTCAACGTGACGGTGTTTCTCATCGATAACGCTCCGAAGTACGAGGAGTGCGCCGGTTTACTGGCGCAGCACAACATCTACTGCTTTCACATTGAACACGAGTGGCAATTGCATGAGATTTCGCCAGCCCGAATCTGACAAGCCGAAGCCGTTGCGTGGGCGGTACACGGACGAGTTGACCGACCTGGACGCGATCCAGGAACGGGGCGACCTCGAGGCGACGGATTTCGAATCGTTGACGAAACCGGCGGTGTCGCAGCAGGCTAAGGTGAAAGATGGGGGTCCGACGGATTTTGCCACGCTGGCTAAGGGGTTGCCGGGCGCGCCGACGCCTTACCAAGGCCGGACCGCGACCGACTTGCTGGTGGATTTCTTCACGCCGCTGATGATTCTGCTGATGGTGTGGTCGTTTCTTTTCTTTTTGTTGGATGTGCGGTATGTCTACACCGAGGACATGGATTTCTATTTTCGCTGGGTGGCATTCAGTTTCATGCTGGGCGTGGTGGCCCTGAACCGGCTCATTGCGCGGGATGGCAAGGACGAGTCCATCATGTACATCATCGCGTTGGGCGGGGCGATCGCGATGTGGACGCTGGCGACGACGAGCATGTACGGCGTTGGATCGGCGGCGCGGGGATTCCTGGATCGGCCTGGGATCGCGTTGGCGTTCAACATGTCCACGGTGGTTTTTCTGTGGTGGGTTGTGAACCGGCTGACGCATGAATGTTGCGTGGACTCGAACCCCGAAGCGGGCGACGTGGGCATAATGACCGGCACGGTGCGCAAGTTTCAGAAGGCGATGCAGCCGAAAGAGAAGGCGGGCGCCTACAATCCGAACATTACCATGGAAGGCGTGGATCCGAGCGAATGGACGGAACCGGAAAAGAAGAAGCCGAAGGCGCCCATCGGTGCGACAGAGCGATTGTCGAAGCGGCATCCCGGAATTTCCGTGTTTTACTTTTCCGTGCCGGTGATGATCGTGTTCGCATTGGGGCACCGTGTGATTCAGCATGGCGGTCCCATGATGTTGCTTGCGGGTAATTTCTATATCGGCGTCTACACGGTGGCGGCTTTGTCACTGTTGATGCTGACGGCGCTGGGGGGATTGCGCGAGTATTTCCGGGCGCGGCGCGTGCGGCTGCCGGGGGGCATTGGCGCGTTCTGGCTGGGGCTTGGATTTGTCATGGTGTTGATGGTGGCCGCGGGCGCGTTCGTGATGCCCTTGCCGCCGATGCCGCCGATTGCGTATGTGGAATCGCATGAAGTGGACATGTGGGCGCGGAATGACAAGTTCACGCTGAACAATATCGTGTCGCCCGCGCTGGCTGCGCAGCGGGTGCGCGATTCGATGGTGCTTGAGTACATTGGGTACTTTGTCATGGGCGTGTTCGCGCTGATTGTGTTGTTTGGCGTGTTCCGGACGATTGGTGCGGGCATCGCGTATTTGAGCCGTCAGCGGCACCGGTTGCCTCCGCGGCTGGTGCACTTTTTCAAATGGCTGGATGGCATCATCGTGAAATATGCGCGGTGGCCGGAGTTGCCGTCGATCGAGCGGCAGCGGCGGGTGAGCCGGAAGGTGTCGCGCGCGTTCTTGCTGCAGAATCCGATGGCGGCGAATCCGAATGTGTCTCCTGCAGACGCGATTGCGAAAAGCTATGCAGCCTTGTGCACGCTTGCGGAAGATTTGGGCGTGCCGCGCAAGACTGACCAGACGCCGTATGAGTTTATTGGTTCCTTTCCCAAGGCACTGCGAGGCCTGCAGGAAGAGGCGTATGAGTTGACGGAGTTGTATGTTCGTTCGGCGTACTCGCAGATTCCCATGGATGAAACCGTGTATGACCGGCTGCGCAAATTCTGGTTTGCGTACGACGCGGTGCGCAGGAAGGTGATCCGGTAAGGGAACACTGGGGAGGAGACCATGCTGGTCGGGGGCGTGGCAGATTCAAGCCTGCAACGTAGGTTGCTCTTATTTTCAGATCGTATGCAGGGCGTTTAGTAGTTGAAAAGCTGCCCGACGGTCAAGCTGATTTGCCTTGTACTGACCTGAAAAATCGAGAATGCAATCCAGGCACGCCTTTTCACATTGCCTGTCATGGTCCTCGTCTATATACATTAGTTCGTGCGTCACGTCTATCCATTCGCGACCGAGTTCCAACAGTTCCTTGCAATGCCCCGCACCGCCTGGGGATGTATCGAAAATCACGATACCAAGGCTTGCTCCTCGTAGCGGAATAATCTCCAGGCCAAGTTCCCTCTCATCTAGCTCAAGCAATCGACTGCCAGCCATGATGAGTGCGCGGCCAAGTGTATATGCGCCCTTTGGGGAAACTACCGACGCCCCGGGCCACTCGAGGAGCATCATATCCGTGAGTTCTTTGGCGGCCAAGACACGATTCCGCAATACCGGTGCACCATCTGCATCTCGGCCCCAGCAAAAACTCTTGAAGTCGGAGGAGAAAATGGATGGATGCTTGGTGAACTCAGGAGGAAGGCCCATGCGGCCGTTCCCGTTAGCATCCTCGCTCATGGCGAAGCCGCACTTCGTGCAAATTGCAAATCCGAGTCCCCGTTCACCTGCGTTTCGAACCAGCAATGCCGCGCCTTCTTTGTATCTCACAGTCAGGTTCTGAACACCCGCGAAATGTGATGTGATTTCATCCCCGACCGAGCCGGACTCTGTGAAAGCAATTGGGCAAACTGATTGCTCGCCTACTCGGTCTAGGTTGGTTCCAAGCTTCATCTTCTCCCAGCCCGCCGTTGTATACCCAAAACGCGGAAAAACTAAGAGTTCTTTATTACACGGCATACTGTCGCAAGTAGGGCACTGCGTGTCCTGAGATTGACTGATAAAAACATGCTCATTTGGACACTCCAAGGCGAAGTACTGTAGTCCAAGTGCTTGGTCCAAATTACTGTCTGTCCAATGCTTCCTGAGGCCTCTCGACATAGCTACACGGCCCCCCACCAGAACTTTGCTGCCTGGCACATATTCTCTGAGAGCAAGTAGAGAACTTCGCTGTAGCCTATACCTCTCGTCGACGGCTGAAGTATCACGTCGGCCCGATTCGGAGGCGTTTCGGATACTCAGGCTCTGGAGGTTCACAGGAAAGCCGTACCGAGGGAGAAACTGGTGATCCGCAAGCCACTCGATCACGGTAATTTCACAGAGCGTTTTGATCATATACCGAAGCGAATTGGCTTTGGCCATTTCCCGGCCAAGATTGCTGTTTGGTTGCGTGGGGATCTCATTCCATGCGTTTCGCAGTTGATTCATGTTGTCTTTCCAGTCATCCACTGCCCTGGCGAATGACTGTTTGGCGTATTCGACAAATTCCCGCCAATCTTCTTCTGTACTCATGTCAAGTTTGGTGCCGATTACAAGAGAAGCGATGCGACTACGTATATCTTGCACGCTCTTTAAATTTTCGAGCGCGATAAAGAACTGCGCAGCGGTATCGACACCTTCCGAATTCCATACGGGCTTTGGGGCGCCGACCGACGCCCAACGGGCGGGTACATTGTCAATTCCACAGAATCGGCCCATTTGTCCAAATGCGTGCATCGCGCCGGTATGCTTTCCTTGCCGAAGGCGAAGGAATTCGGATAGCAGGACGGCGTGAAGGTGGCGCCGGATCACCCTGGTCCTGTCCAGGAATACAGTCGGCTCCTTCAACTTTCGTCGCAGAAAATCGCCGAAACGCAGGAACACGTGCCGGTCATATTCGGATTCTCCCGCAAATGTGACCACGACAGCGGAGCCATCCGAACGCCGCCCAGCGCGGCCAGCCCGTTGGCGATGATTGGCAGGGCCTGGAGGGGCGTTGCTGAGCAAGACTCCATTTAGGCCACCAATATCGATACCAAGTTCCATGGTTGTAGTTGCGGACAATACGTTTCTGATGCCCGATTTGAACAAGTCCTGCAAACGGCGGTTCTCAATGGGGCTGAGTTGGGCAGAGTGTTCTTCACCCCAAAGTCCCATGCTTAGGATTGGCTCACTCATCAGTTCGCGCCGGGCACGGCCCCATCTGGGATCGTTGTCGAGATCGCTGGTCGAGAGTTCTTGTAGATTTCCGAGGCAGCCGTCCAGCGGCGCATGACCCATGGCGGAATGCGCCCAGATTGTTCCCGTGGAGTTGCATCGATACAGCGCTTTTGGCCTCCGTACAACAAGACCATCAAATAGGATCTGGATCGCCTTATCTGTTTGAGCGAGGTCAGTCTGATGGGTTTGTACACAACGCAACCAAGAAAATCTGTTACCGTTGCCATTCGCAACACCGTACAATTGGTCGAAAGCGGACTCGAGTGCGATTTCCGATAACCGGTCAGCATCGGATCGATCACAACCTGCGGAAATCAGCACCCGACTAACAAAGGCACGTCGATTATGATTGCTGGTTACGCCCACAAACGCCCTGGCTCGCCAACCACCTCTGTTGCGAGTCAGCCATCGGTCGGATAGTGGTGATTCCTCCAGCCAAATACGTCCAGTCGTTTCACTTGTCCAACTCACACAACCGTCGGCTCTCACGGTATCCAGCAACAGCGCCAGGATGGCAGGCCATGACTCCGATACCGTCATTCTGGCCAAAGACGGCAACTTCTCTTCAAATACGGGAGGTAGCTCAAGGCTTTCTGTGCCAGGGTAGACAATCTCCAGCAATCCGACGGACTCAAGGGTCACTTGCCGCTTTAAGGGGCGCTGAAGCTCCTTGGCTACCAGTGCTTCCGCATGACTCTTGATGGCAGTCAGGTTTCTATTCCAATCTGCCTGACCATAGTTGAAGGATTGGTGTTTCTCTGCCTGATTGCGATCCATCAGCTGCTCGATTTCAGTTCGATTCGCAACAATCGCGGCAAACTGTGGAAAAGGAGTGCCAATTCGAGCGTTGGAAAGCTTTTTCTGCTTTTCGGATAACTCCTGCTCCAGCTCATACTTGTGGCCTTGGCTAAGTTCGCCAGAAAGTAGTCCGCTCAGTCTTTTGACCTCGCTTTCCAAGTATTCTGTTGATCCCGTTCCTACCAATTCAGATACGCAGCGGGCCATAGCGGCGCGAACCACTTGCATCTCGTGTTGTTGGGTCAAAACAGGCCCGAGGCGGGCCGCTGATGCCCTGGAATCACTGAAACAGAGGAGCCTGCGTCCGTGCGCGGGTTTCCAGTTGCGCGTGACATCTGGGAAAGATGGTAGGTCATGCAACACTGTCTCGGCGACCACTGAAAGCGCAAATCGTCGTCCTCCAAACAGGCCCCGGCAGGGTTGCTTCCACTCATCTTGATCATTGGTTTCGTCTGCCGACTTCCAAGGTGACGCACAAGTTGGGCAAACTTGAAACTTCGAGTCGGCCTCTGACGCCTGTGCCTTCCATAGTCGAGTGCCTTGCGACCCAAAGCCCAAGGTTTCTCCGGTCTTGGTATCAACAATGATCTCATCAAGGTCTAAGTTTGTCTGCTTTGCCAAAAGGTAAAACGTCCGCAGACTCGGAGAATCTGCCCGGAAACCGGATTCCAGGCGGGAGTGTTCTCGGTTCTCGTGTGCCGCAAGTGCCCATTCTCCGCAATTGTTGCATCTGTGGACGGGCAACAACACATGTCTGCAATAACGGCATTTTTCATCTCCATGAGGTTGAAGAGAGCCGATACTTGGAACACGCCTATCATCCGGTCCAGTGCAGTCCGGGTTCAGACACACAGACAAGCCCTCGGGAGCGCGCACCAATAAGTGGACCCGATGGGGCACAAGTGGCAACTCAGTTGCACTCATTCGGGCGCTTGCCGATAGGCGCAAGAGCGTGACTACGGTTTTGCGCTCGCTTTCTCCGTTACAACCATTGAACAACGCTTGGGCCAAGTCATTCAGCGAGATCACTTGACCTTTCTCTTTGGCAAGTATCTCTGCAAGCTCGCGGACTTTAGGCGACTCCACCAGACACTTGTATAGAAAGCGGGCTGGCGTGCCGGGATACTCGGAACTCGCTCGTTGTACAGTTGACTGTGCCACCAAGTGGGACACCGTTCCGCAAAGTTTGGAAACAACGTCTTCTGCATCCGATACCAGTTCGCCATCGGCGGTGATTGTGGCTAGGTCGTCAAGTGCGAAATTTGCCAAATCCGTTGAGACCGGCTTCACTCCCTGCGCATCAGTAGGACATTCAAAGGCATGGTCGGCATAACGGCCGCGAATAACTTTCGTTTGACTATCATCGGCGGAAAAAATGTCGCTGGCAAATCCCCTCAGCGTGTCTTCGGTGCCTCCTAGCGTTGCCGACGTCGCCAAGTGCAGGATGTCCTTGGATTTGACACCGCAGCGCTCGCGAACTCTACGCAACAGCATGGTGATTTCGGCTGCAAGCGATCCGCTATACAGGTGAGCTTCATCCAGAATGATACAACGCAAGTCCGGCCCGAAGAAACGAGTATCCTGGGGCCGACAGAGCATGTACTCAAGCATCGAGTAGTTTGTAATTACGATGTCAGGCACCTGACCAAGATTGCGCTCGCTTAGTGTACCGCCATCGCGATTCTCGAAACCTCTAGCCTCCTGCCTGGTGCGCATACGGCAAGGATCCCATTTGGGCACCCCACCTCGGTCGGCTTTTCGGGCATCTTCGGGTGTCTCGCTGGTGAAGTGGAATACAGAGAGCTTTGTTTGGCCTTGAAGCCATTTGTAGATTCGATCCACCTGGTCTGCCACCAAGGCATTCATGGGGTATAAAATTAGGCAGCGCATACCACCGTTATTAATACGGGGTGGAGCTGTCCAAAGGTCTGACAACATTGGCAGGAGAAAGGATTCTGTTTTTCCAAGGCCTGTTCCCGCTGTTATGACGAGGGACGGACGACCGTCGCCGCCTGTGGCGGCAGCACGAATACTCTCCGACTGGTGGTTGTACAATGGCCGGTCGACTGGGAACTCTGCGTACTTCCCAATATGGCCTAGAAGGTCCTTGGGGAAAATGCCTTCTCGCGCAAGGGACTCAAGTGTATCGTGGCTTAGCTCACCTGGGAAAGCGCCTTCTACCCAAAGTTCACTTACGAGTCCTCCATCCGGCCCTGGGCCCGCCCAGACTTTTCGAACCAGGTCAGATAAGCAGCTATCCCGGAAATAGTTCTCGGAAACCGCCATGTCAACGAGGCGCGAGCGGACATGCTCCACCATTCTAAGGGCATCTACTTGGCCCATGTGAGGACTCCTAAAGTACTCCGGCTAATTGAAGCCAATAACAGCACATACTGGTAGCGACGTATTGGCGTCCCGAAAGTGTTTGGCCAATCATTTCTATTTCAGCTTGTCCGTCTGGATTCGGTTGCCATAGATTGTTGCGCATGCCCGTAATCCATTGTCTAACAAGGTCATTTGCTCGATTCTGATCGAGTGATGTTAGCTGTGACACTCTAGCCTCTAAAAAGCTCAGGCTGGCATGAATCCTGTTGCTGTTAGCCCCCACCGGTAATCCAAGGCGGGCGCAAGTAAATGCTCGCAACAGATTTAACGTATTAGCCGCATTGTTCCTCAGAAACTTCTCAAGGCGTACCCAAGTCAATACGGGCGAAATGTCTGTCAATCTATCTAATTGGCCGATGTAACGTTCAGGGTGATTCAGGTTACCGTCCCACGGTGCGACAATATCTGCAGCAGCGGCCGCGTGGGCAACTGGAAACGTAGTCCAAAGGAAGTGTCTCGCGACAGAGTCCAGTCCCAGAAGTTCATCAGACCTAAGCGCAGGATTGAGTCCATCGTTTCTAAGCCATGGACGCAAAAAATGACATGGGCGAGATAAAGCAATGTTTGAAATTTGATCGACCAAGCCGGGCGCGAGTATCGGAACCCGTAGCCATTTCAAAATAGCAAAGTCAGACTCGGACAGCTGAGCCTGGCCGGTCAGGTAACTTTCAATTTGGTCTATATCCCAGTGCGCACCGCACCAGTATCCCTTCCATGTGACCGCAATAGAAATTGGATTGTTATTCAAACGCACTCGCCATTTTCTAGACGTGCTGTTGGGCACCAAAGCACTGTCGGGAACACGCTCTAGCCTAAGTCCGCCGTTATTGCCCCTAAGGCAAATCCAGATACCGTAACCCTCTGGTCCCACATCCGCAGGCTCTTTGTCATCCCAAAACTCCAAAGTGGCCGGTTGCCCGAGCATTGCCGGGGCATACCGAGCCAAACTTCCGTTATCTATGCAGGATATCTCGAGGCTGTGTTCCCCAGTCTGAGTGTGTATACGCAGCACACCGCCATGTCCGGGGCAACTCTTCAGGCGTACGCGCCTATACCTGGCTTTTCCAATTAGGTATTGGCCTTCATAGACATTTGGGGCGTTATCTTGGTCGGGTGACCAAATCCGCAGCATAGCCTCATTTCGGTTCACGGTGGAACCAGGCTGCACTACTTCCAGCGTCTGATTTGGGCCGTTAAGGGTATTAACACGTGCGGCGCCCACCAATGGAAACGACAGCTGCGGGATGCAGTTTCGCCATGCGCCATTGAATTCATATCGAATACGGATTCTATGCTGCCTTGCCGCCAATTCGGGTGTGATTCTAATGGCATTCGCCGTAATCCAGGTCGGCCCCCGCTGGGATAGTGCGTGTTGTGTTGTATTTATCAGTAGGACCGCGGCACTTGTGCCCGGTGGGAGGCCTTCAATGACGAAAACGTCACTACTGTTTAGTGGGAGTGGTCCGTTCCCTTGTGTTGTCAGCGCTACCGCCGCAGGTGCGTGTGTTCCGTCCGCAATTTCTCGTACGGGTTGCCAGATCTCAAAATCTTTGTACTTTATGCAAATTCCGCTCTGCAGCGGTACCGGGAGACGAAATGCCTTGCGTGCGACACCGTTGCGTTGAAAAGTGAAGTCCGGGGTACACCCATCGATCTGACAAGCAGGGTCGCACAATAAAGCGTGTCTGTTGTTGGGGTTAATCGGGTGGAGTTCAGTCTGCAGGAGCGTGGGGTTTTCGAGGTCGAAGACGACGACGTCTGCCATTAGTCCGGAGTCAGTGAGGTCCCATTCCAAGATCGGGTCGCCTTGCCGGGACCTGACTGTCAGTACATGGGGCCGAAGGTTGGGCGTGTTACGCGCTGAGTCTGGTTCAGCACAAATTTCAGGCGGCCCCGACCATGATCGGTCCCTCTGGCGGAGCCAACGGCAAACTTTTTTGCCGTCGACGTAGAAATCCAGCTCGTTGGCATCCAGATTCTCGGTGCATTCCTGAATAGTCTCGCGAGCAAGGGTGAATTTGATTCTCGGCGGGGTGTTGTTATTCGGCCAGTCCAATGCAATCCGGTCTATCGGCTGGATGATGTCTTGTTCATCAAGTTCTTCCGTGACGCCAGAAAGCCGGAGTTGGGCATCACCCGTGCCGAGGGTACTTACTCGTGACTTTGCTTCCTTGAGTATGTCATCAATCCAGTCAGGTAAGATCCAGGGGCTGTTCTGAACTGTTTGACGGATTTGGATTTCAGTAATCTGGCTCCTTCGGTATTGAATAAGTGCACTCCAAAGTGCAGCAAAAGACTTGGACTCCAAATCCGGGTATGTGGAGTCTCCGATAAGATATCGGACAGCGTGAGGACAGCCGAGGTTTACCAGCCACTCGGCCAAGCGATTCTTGGCTCCCCTGAATGTGAAGCCATATTGTAACTTCAGCGTGATGAACCACTGTTGAGCGCCTTCAATGTCCATTGCATGGCGTAAATTGAGTGCCCTTACAGCGTCCGAGATCGCATCTTTGGTGAGATACGACGGTTGGCCGTTCGTAAGAAATAACTGCAGTTGAAGGTCGTTGTCATTTGGCAGAATCTTTCGGATAACTGGCCATACGGCGTCTTCCCGGCTTTCCTTGCGGCATTTTTCACAGGCAAGGCATATGAGAAGAGAGCCAAACGCTTGACGCTCAGTGATTCCGGACAGTTGGGGCAACCGAATGAGAGAGGTAGACTGAATCCAGTTACTTGCTTTAGTTGTGCTAAGAGAAACAAACCATTCTTGTAACCATTTGATGTCTGCTTCCTTGAGGCGGAGTTCAGCTATTGACCACTTCGCATTGAATTCTTGTGCTCTGCTATAGAGCGGTTCGAAGGCTTGTTCAAGCGTTGTGGTGCGCGGGTCTAGGCCATCCCACATTTCATTCCCCCCGGAAACGATTCAATGTGCAAGACCGTTGATCTCCACAGTGAAAACCAGTTTTCAACGGTCAGTAATTGAGTGATGTCCCCGACGCAATATCCAGTTAATACAATACGGGTATCCTATGTCAAGCAAGTCGTTTTACTTCCCTGTGAATTCGGGGTTTCTTTTTTCCATGAAGGAAGCGATGCCTTCGCGGAAGTCGTCGGAGCCGAAGGATTCGAACATGTCGTTTACGGCGATGTCGACGGAGGATCCGAGGTCGGCGAATTGGGCGTCCCATAGTTCGCGTTTGATGATGGCGAGGGAGCGGGGGGAGGACTTGGTGGCGAGGAGGGTGGCGTAGTCGCGGACTTGTTGCATGAAGGTGTCGGCTGGGAATACGTCTTTCACGAGTCCGATACGATGGGCTTCGGTGGCGTCGAAAATGCGCGCGGTGTAGAGCAGGTCGAAGGCGTGTTGCATGCCGACGAGTCTGGGGAGGAGCCAGGAGATGCCGTGTTCGGCGATGAGACCTCGGGCGGCGAAGGCGGTGCCGAATCGGGCGGTGTCGGATGCGAAGCGGATGTCGCAATAGAGGGTGTGGACGAGTCCGATGCCCATGGCGGGACCGTTGACGGCGGCGATGATGGGTTTGCCGATGCCGCAGGGGTAGGAATAGGTCTTTTTGAAGTCGGGGCGTGGGTTGGTTGTACCGGGGTCGGTGTGTGGGACGGCGTCCTGGTTCATATCGAGGTTTTGATTCATGACGGCGGTGAGGAGTCCAAAGTCCGCGCCAGCACAGAAGCCCTTGCCTTCGCCTGTGACGATGATGACGCGGACGTCGTCACGCGATTCGGCTTGTGCCATGGCGTGGCGGTATTCGGCTTCCATGCGGAGTGTCCAAGCGTTGAGTTTTGCGGGACGATTCAAGGTGATGGTGGCGATGCGATCGGACACGTCGAACAGGATTTCTTCGTAGTTCATTGGACAGGGGTCTCCCGGTGGATGATTGCGCTGAATTCCTTGCGGGGGGAGTATAGCATGGAATTGAGAATTGAGAATTGAGCAAACGGGGGTGGATGGCACTAAGCATGCGGATCGGACTGATCGGGTATACTTGGGGTGAGTTTGTACAGAAAGGTGGTTGTTATGGCTTCTCATCCTTCGTTGGAAACGGTTTATGTGATCACGATGTGGTCGGGCGGCAAGGCAGGACGGAAGTGGAAGAGTATGGCACGCCCTGAGTTGTTGCCGCAGGGCACGGGGGTGCGTTTCACAAGCCTGGAATCGAAGCTTACGGTGGAGATCATTGGGAGTATTTCGGTTGAGGAGTATGAACAGGGCAGCGAACTGCTGAAAAAGGTGGTGGGCGAAGAGCCATCCATGGAGATGCCGACGCTGGAGGAGGAACCGGATGGCGAGCCGCCGAAGCGGCCGAAGCCGTATTTGTTTTAGGGTGTTTAGATTTTGCTGCATTGCTTGAGATGTGGACTTTGTATTGAATTTTCGACGGCGTTGCCAAGGGCGGAGATACTTCTGTTTTGTCTGGGATGTGCGGACGTTGAGAGTTTGTGCCAGTGAGTGAGTTGGAGCCTTATTACGAGCGGGGAGTGCCGGCTCCGTTGCCGCCCAAGGAGCGGCAGCCGGTGCACGTAGTGCTGGATAATTTGCGCAGCGCGTTTAATGTGGGATCGATTTTCCGCACGGCCGACGCGGGCGTTGCGGCGCATTTGCATTTGTGCGGTACGACGGCGTATCCGCCGAATCTGAAGTTGCAGAAGACGGCGCTGGGCTCGACGGCGTATGTGCCTTGGACGCATTATGCGGCGACGGCAGATGCCATTGGCGCGTTGCGCGATCAGGGCATTCCGATTGTAGCGGTGGAAACGGTCACGGATGCGTTTCGCCATACCGAGTTCGATTGGCCGAGGCCGGTGGCGATTGTGTTTGGAAACGAGGTCACGGGGATACTTCCCGAGACGATTGCGCAGTGCGATGCCGTGGTGCGTATTCCGATGCTTGGCTACAAGAACACAATCAATGTAGCGACGGCGTTTGGGATCGTGTTTTACGAAGTGCTTCGCCGGTATGCAGCGGTTTGATGAGGTTGGCCGTCTAGAGGAAGCGGATCAAATATTTCGAAGGCACCTCACAGGGGACCCATTGCGAAATGAAGGGTATTGACGATACAATTTGATCGTGGATTCAGTATGCATGGAGTTTCCGTTTTGGAGACACATGCATCGGACGCTCACTTGGAATTCAAATGTGGATCGTGCGTACCTGAGTCCGCGCCAAGCGGGGTTAGCGACCAGCCTTCCGTTGGGATTTTGAGTGACCTTCGGGCCGACATTGGACCCAGGCCGAATCACGGGTCTACAAAAGACATCCTTTTACTTCTCCGCCCAGAGTGATAGTCTAGCATTGCGTTTCAAATGCGCCGTTCCGAGGTTGTATGTCTTCCGGCGGGTGTATTGCAGAAGTAAACTCGTATTCGTCAAAGGTGCTTCGTCCCTGTCTTATCGCGCTGCTTGCCATAGGCTTGTTATCGCGTTGTGCACCGCTGCTTGACATTGATGGACGGATTCTTAAGCAGTTCCCGACTGAAGATGGGTATCTGATGTTACAGATTGCGCGGAACATCGCGCTTGGCAACGGTTTTAGCACAGCGGCTGGAACGTTACCGACCAATGGGACGCAGCCATTCGCGACGGTCTTATACTCGCTCGTATTCTACCTGGTGGGGTCGCAACGGACGCTTGGCGTGTTGTTCGTTTTGCTGCTGCAATTCACAGGAACCGCCACCACCGCCTGGATGATCTATCGGCTGGGAGCGGGCCTGATGGAAAGCCGGCGTGACTATTCAGACGCCCCCTCGCTGGCGGCGTGCGTCTGGTTTTCCAGTCCCATGACCGTTCTAAACACAAGCAATTGCCTTGAGACATGGCTCTACAGTTTGTTTGTCGTAGCAGCCTTTGCCATGTACTGGCGTATCCTTCGTACCGAGCCACCCTTTCAAACCTACATTTACTTTGGATTTGTGTTGGGACTTGCGTTTCTCGCCCGTAACGATGCCTGCTTACTGATACTCTCGTTTTGTGTGCTTCATCCGTTCTATGGTTACAGACGCAATTGGACTGAGACGATAACAAGAGTCGGACAAACATGCGTGATGGGGTTGACATCAGTGGCAGTATCGTTGCCGTGGCTGATTTTTAACCTCGTCCGTTTTGGCAGCATAGTACCCATCAGCGGACAAGCGGAGATTTCGGGCGTGACTTTCGGCTGCAATCTTTCACAGTGGCCTGCGTCGCTTACCGAGTATGCGATCGTAGCCTTGGCAATTCCCAACCGCTTGTATTCGAATCCTCTAGTATGCGTGGCATGCCTCTTGACCCTTGCGGCTTTTACCGCGTTCGCTATCGCGGCTGCATCCCAGACGGAACCTGGGGTAAGGCGGCTCATAGGCGTGTTTGTTCTATATGGGGTGTTACTGAGCACGTTTTATGGGCTGTTCTTTGGTGCGGGCCATTTCATGGGGCGTTACCTGTTTCCCCTTTCGCCGTTTATGGCGATACTTTGGGCCGTATTCGTGGTTCACCTGCTAGGCAAGTTCAGTGCTTCAAAGATGCGCTGGGCCGCCGGCATTGTCATGTCGTGCGTGGTAGTTGCGGTGGCACTTCAAAACATCAGGATCTATAGCAATGGTGCAAACCAGGCGCATTGGCAAGTAGTTAAGTGGGTTCAGGAAAACGCCGGCGAAGACGCATGGATTGGGGCGGTACAGTCGGGCACACTTGGCTACTTTCATGATCGTACAATCAACTTGGACGGCAAAGTAAATCCGGAAGCGCTCAATGCTCGGCTTGCCCAATCAATTCCAGCATACGTAGCATCCTCTGACATCACGTATCTTGCAGACTGGACCATTGACGAATGGATGCGCTTTCCGGAAATCTCTTATCGATTCGAAGTGGTAGTCAAGCAAAGGACGCCACCTCTTGCCGTACTACGGAGAAAAGCGGTCGTGTTTGAGGACTGACGCAACGGACCCGAATCGCCTGGAATTGCCCAAATTTGGGAGTACTTAATGGCGCGCCCGACTGGATTCGAACCAGTGACCCTCAGCTTAGAAGGCTGATGCTCTATCCACCTGAGCTACGGGCGCGTGGGGGCTGAACAGCGGGTTGGATTGTAACTCACCAGTGCGTGTGCGGGCAAAGTCTTGTTGTGCGTGTCTATGTCAGGTTTGCGGCTCAGGGGAATCCGTTATCGTCTGTCGTCAGTTCTCCGTTTGAGGTGGTAGGCGAGTTCGGCGAGTCCCACGGAAATGTGTTCGTGCCGTACGGTGACATTTTCGGGGACAACGAGGTTTACAGGCGCGAAATTCCAAATGGCTTTGGCGCCCGCGGCGATGATTCGTTCAGCGAGCGGCTGTGCTGCCTCGGCGGGAACGGTCAGGATGGCGAGATGGACGTCGTTTTCCCGGCTAACTCTTTCGAGATCGGTGATGGAGAGCACGGTATGTCCGCTTTGCACGCTACCGACCCGGGATTCATCCGCATCGAATAGTCCGACGAGACGCATGCCATACTTCGCGAAGCCCTGGTAGGCGGCGAGTGCGCCGCCCAAGCGTCCAGCGCCGACTATGATGGCGCTGTAGGACTCGTTGAAGCCGAGTACCTCGCGAATTGTTCTCTGCACCGTGGCGGTGTCGAACCCGACACGGGGCCGCCCGCGCACACCCACGGCGGCGAGGTCTTTTCGGACGAGGGTATCGTCCAAATCGAGGTGGTTTGCAATTTCGGCGCTGGAGATGATGCCGTCGGGCCGTTGCGTTCCGCGGCTGTTGATGAAGTGGTAATAGTGCATTAACCGTTCGAGAACGACCTTATTCAATGCAGGCCGGCCGGCTTTTTGCATGGACTCACCTTTCTATTTGCAATTAACAATCGTGCAGGCGGCCTCCTGGTCCCTGGCCGACGGTACGGCCGATGGACTCGATACGAGTCCTCAGGCACGAGCGACATTGGCCGGAGGTTTCGTGAATGCACGCCTTCGCGGGGTAGATTTCGTATAACGCGCGGTATTTTGGCGGCGTCAGATTCGGCATGATGACGTTTGCGCCGCGCTGTAACCCCAGTTCCCTGCCTTCGGCGCGGTTAACTGTGGCCAATGCGGTGGTGCTGGGAATGTTGGCTTCCGGGCATACCAGCCGCGTCAGGGCCACAACCTTGTACGTCATGAGTTCCGTGTTCGGAACCTGCTCCTCTTCCGCTACGACACGTCGCCATTCCCCGCTACCCAACGGGGTGTCTGGATGGGAAATATACGGACCTACGCCGACCATGTCCAGATCGAGGTTCTTGAAGAGCATGATATCGTGGGCGAGGGTGGCATAGGTTTGGCCGGGAATTCCTATCATAACGCCGCTTCCGGCTTCGTAGCCCAGCGATTTGATCGTCTGCAGCATCGCGATGCGGTCGATTGGAGGGCGTCCTGCGGGGGCTGGGTGGATAAGCGTGTACAATTCGGGATCGGAGGTTTCGAAGCGAAGCAGGTACCGGTCGGCGCCGGCCGCTTTCCACGCCACCAGGTCCTCGATCGGGCGCTCTCCGAGGCTGAGGGTGACGGCCAGGGGGGTGATTTGTTTAATTGTACGGACGACTTCGGCGAGCCATTCGCGTTCGATGCCGTAATCCTCGCCGGCTTGGAGCACGACCGTGCCGTACCGGAACTCGATGGCGTCCTGAACGGAGGCGAGGATTTCATCGCGAGTCATGCGGTAACGCACGAGACTTTCGTGGCCGGTGCGGAGGCCGCAATAACCGCATTTGCGGCTGCAGTAGTTTGAAATCTCGATCAATCCGCGGAGGTGGACTGCGTCACCCACGTGAGCGCGGCGGGTGGTGTCGGCGAGGCGCCACAATTCCCGCAGGCGGCATTCGTCGGTTTCCTTTAGCCAGGCAAGTATGGTGGTTCTGTCGAATTTCATGGTTGGCTTGAGCTTTCGTGGATGCAGACGAAATCGGCCGAGAGCGATTCCGGAGACGGGGCATGCGTGTCCGATTTCATCGCACGCGCTTTCTGATATGCCTCCAACGCTGCGGGGAAGGGTCCGAGCGCGCGGTCGAAAATGCCGAGGCTGTATGCGATGGTCAGGCCATAGTTGGTCATGGGCACGCCGGCCTGTTTGCAGCGCATGAGGCGGCTCAGTACTTCGCGGCGATTGATGGTGCATGCGCCGCAATGAATCACGAGTTTGTATTCCGCGAGATTTGGCGGGAAATCGTGGCCCTGCACAGTGTCGAAATGCAGTTGGCCGCCAACATACTGGGTGAGCCATCGGGGGATTTTCACACGGCCGATGTCTTCGCCGATAGGGTGATGGCTGCACGCTTCGGCCACCAAGATTTTGTCGCCCGCGCGCAGATTATCCACGGCCATCGTGTTTAGCACCTGCGCAGTCAGATCGCCGTGAAATCGGGCGAACAGGATGGAGAAACTGGTCATGGGGATTTCGCGCGGGGTGTCCGCGGCGACTTTCAAGAAGGCCTGCGAATCGGTGACGACGAGTTTCGGCGGCGACTTGAGCCGGTCAAGGGCGGCGCGGAGTTCGCGCTCTTTCACGACCATGCAATAGGCGTCGCTGTCGAGGAGATCGCGGATGGATTGCACCTGCGGCATGATGAGGCGGCCCTTGGGCGCTTCTTTGTCAATGGGGACTACCAGCACGGCCAATTCGCCGGGACCCACGAGATCGCCCAGGATGCTTGGGTTATTGACGAAATCCTCGGGCGCGGCGTCGAGCAAGGCTTGGCGAAAATCGAGGATGCCCTCGCCGGTGGACGCGATGGTTTCGACTGCGGGTATGTCTTTGTCGTGAAGCGTTTGCAGGAGTCCCGGCATGGGTTTCGCAACGTCGACCTTGTTGAAGACGACCACTACCGGGATATCGCGTTCGCGCAGTGCAGATAGAATTTCTGCTTCGAACTCCCCCCAAGAGTCGCCTTCGGCCACGAGTACGCCGAGGTCGGTGCGGTCGAACACAGCGCGGGTGCGTTGGATGCGCAGATCGCCAAGGGCCCCGGTGTCATCTATTCCGGCCGTGTCAATGAAAAGCACCGGTCCGAGGGGAAGCAATTCCATGGGCTTTTCTACGGGATCCGTGGTGGTGCCGGCGAATTCGGAGACAATGGAGACTTGCTGGCGCGTGATGGCGTTGAGCAGGCTCGATTTGCCCACGTTGCGCCGGCCAAAGAGGCCGATGTGCAAACGGAATGATTTAGGTGCGCGTTGCATGGCGATTACCATGAGGGTAAGGACACAGAGGGCCAAAGTGACACCAAGGATCAAAAGAGCCAGAAGTGCGGTCCTGATTCTGGCAAGTATGCAATGTCGAGATTCCGGAGCGTTCGATCATTCCTGGTTTCCAACATTCGGCATGCCCAGCCGCATTACCGCCTCGGGTGTGATGAGGGCGTCAAACCCCGCCTCGGTCATCAGACGTTGGTCCAGCAACACCTGGCGTATCGATTTGCCTTGAGCTTTCGCCTCCTTGGCTATCTCCGCCGCTTTCTCGTAGCCGAGGGCCGGGAGTATTGCCGTGGCAATGGCCGTCGAGCCCTCCACGTGGGCGCGGCAGCGGGCTAGGTTGGCCTCCATGCCTTCCACGCACTGTGTGCGCAGGATAGCACAGGCTGCTGTCAGCAGGTCGCAACTTTCGAGGAGACAGTGCGCGACCAGCGGCAAGAACGGATTGAGTTCCAGGTGGCCCATGGCGCAGGCGTGGGCGAGGGTGGTGTCGTGGCCCATGACGAGCAACGCCGCTTGGGTGACCGCCTCGGGAATCACGGGATTGACCTTGCCCGGCATGATGGAGGATCCGGCCTGCCGCGCGGGCAACACTATTTCCCCAATACCCGCCTCCGGGCCGGAGGCGAGGAAGCGCAAGTCGCCGCTGACTTTCAGAAGCGATACGGCGCAGGCCTTGAGTATTCCGGAGACCTCGACGAACACATCGGCATTCTGAGTCGCTTCGACCATGTTCTCTGCGCGGGCGAAGCCAATGCCGGTGCATTCGCGCAGGACTTCGACTACCTCGAAGATGTAGCGGCGCGGCGCGCCGAGGCCAGTGCCGATGGCGGTTCCGCCGAGGTTTACTACGCGGAGGCGTTCTTCACATTTATAGATACGCCAGCGGTCGCGGTTAAAGGCTTCGGCGTAGGCACCCATCTCGCGGCCGAGGGTGGTGAGCACGGCGTCCTGGCATTCGGTGCGGCCTACCTTGACGATGTGCGCGAATTGCTTCTCCTTGGCTTGGAACGATTCCTGAAGAGCGAGCACGCTTGCTTCCAGATCGCGAATCAGCCGAATCGCGGCCAGTTTCAGCGCGGTTGGGTATGTGTCGTTCGTGGATTGGTGACGGTTGATATCGTCGAGCGGGGAAACCCTGCTGTAGTTTCCTGGCGCTTCTCCAAGCCGTTGGAGCGCGCGATTGGCCAGGACTTCGTTCACATTCATGTTTGTGCTGGTGCCGGCGCCGCCCTGCAACGCATCCACAACGATATGCGCGTCGAGCAGTCCTTCCGACATTTCACCACATGCCGCGACTATCGCATCGGCCTTGGCTTCATCGGCGTTCCAGACGCCGATGCGTCTATTGGTGAGCGCGCAGGCGAGTTTCACCGCGCCATAAGCGCGTACGAGCGAGCGATTCACCGGCGCACGCAGCAATGGAAAGTTCTCGATTGCGCGCGCGGTATGAATGCCATACATCATTTCCATTGGCAGTTTGCGTGTGCCGATGGAATCGTGTTCCTCGCGATGCACCATGGCGATCCTTCATGACTTCTATTCGGGGTGGTCGAAGATCATTTCCTTTACTTCGATCCCTTCAATAGCGGACAAGTCGCGTTTCAACGCGGGGGTGTCCTCGTCGTCAAGCATTTCGAGAACAATCAGTCCTTCCGGGGAACAGTGTTTGGGTCCGGTCTCGTGCAATCCAATGCGCGTTTGGATGTTGCAGCCGTATTTGGTCAACAACTGCTGCACCTGGAGTGCGTTCTTCACCCGGTCGGTGATGTGTACGCCGTACACGATGTGCCGATTCATTCTAGCATTCTCCTTGAATTTCAGGGCAGGCGGGCCATGGGTCTTCCCCAATTGGCCCGCCCCCTATCCGGTTCCCACTCCGGCGAGTATGCGGCGGGCCAAGGCCGGCCGCAAAATTTGGTGATATATGGATCAGACGAATACGTCCCGTTTGCCTTCCTTTACCTGGTCCATAAGCGTTTGCGCGACCCTACGGCGGTGTTCGCTGAACCGGCTCAATATGGGGCCAATCTGCTGTTCGCACATGGCGCGGGTTTCAGGGGTTGCGTAGTCCTCCATGTATTCCTGAAGCGTGCTCATGGCGTTTACATCGCAATGGTCTTTGATCAATCCGGGCTTGGCCAGATCCATGAAGTCGGCTCCGGTGCGTCCGAGCCGGTAGCACGCGGTGCAGAACGACGGGATGAACCCGAGTTGGACGACATCGCGCACGACCTCGTCCAGCGAGCGGTGGTCACCGAGCGAGAATTGGCTGGCGTCGTACTCCTCGTCCGCATAGCCGCCTGGGTTGGTTCGGCTGCCCGCCGAGATTTGGGAGACACCCAATTCGAAGGTGGCCCGGCGCATTTCCGGGGATTCGCGCGTAGACATGATCATTCCGGTGTAGGGCACCGCGAGCCGGAGGATAGCCACCACTTTCTTGAAGTCGTCGTCAGACACGGCATAGGGCGGCTTTTCCGAGAATGTGCAGCCGCTCGCAGGCTCGATTCGCGGCACACTGATGGTGTGGCAACCGAATCCAAACGTGGTTTCGAGATGGGCGATGTGCTGCATCAGCGCCATGATTTCGTATCGCCAGTCGTACAGGCCAAAGAGTACGCCCACGCCGACGTCGTCGATGCCGGCTCTCATCGCGCGGTCAATTGCGGTAATGCGCCAGTCGTAGTCGGCCTTCTTACCGGAAGGATGGACGTTGGCGTAGGTTTCCCTGTGGTAGGTTTCCTGGAAGCACTGATACGTGCCGATGTGAGCGGCTTTCAGTTCGCGGAATTGATCCACACTCAACGGGGCTACGTTGACGTTAATGCGCCGGATTTCACCGTTGATGTGCTTCGTTGCGTAAATGGTATCAATGCAACTGAGGATATAGGCAAACCCCTCGATTGGATACGATTCGCCGGAGACCAGCAGGACACGCTTGTGTCCTTGGTCGATGAGTAACCGCGTTTCCTCTTCTACTTCCTCCTGGGTAAGCGCGCGGCGTGTCAATCCGGCATTGCTCTTGCTGAACGCGCAATAGAGGCATTCATTGCTGCACAGATTTGAAACGTAGAGTGGGGCGAAGAAGACGAGCCGGCGGCCGTAGATTTCTTCCTTGGCCCACCGCGCTGTGTGGAAGAGTTCATCCAGGAGGGCGGGGTTGGTCACGGCGGTGAGCACGGCGACGTCTTCTTCGTTGAGCCCTTTGAGCGCCATCGCTTTCGCCAGGACATCGCGAAATCGATACGGATCATTGTCCGAGTACCGGTGCAACGCGGTTTCAATCCGGCTGTCATCTATCACAATGGCTTCGAGATTTCCGGCAACCATGAGCCTGCCCTCGCTATTTTGTTTTCAACGCCTGCAAGGCGGACGTTGGGATGTTTTGCGGTATGGAGAGAGTGAAGGATGCCCATGCGCCCTCTTCGCTTTCGGCATCGATGCATGCATCATGCATGCGGGCGATACGCCACGCGGTGTAGAGTCCGACGCCGGTTCCGGGAACGTGCCTGGCCTCGGGCGAATCTAAACGGGAAAACTTCCGAAACAGCCTGGAGCGTTGATCTTTGGAGAACCCCACACCTTCGTTCCACACCGTCAGTTCGATTTTGTTCCCCATCCGTTTCGTTGAGATTCTGACCTCTCCACCATCGGAACCGTACTTCACGGCATTGCTTAGCAAGTTCACGACGGCAATTTTCAGTAGTTCGAGATCGCAGGCGCAGGCAATTTGCCGGTCATCGCTGGGTTGGATAGTGATTTGCATTCCCTTCGCCTCGGCATCGGAGCGTACCAACTCGACGGCGGGGGCGATGATGGCGGCTTCCATGTTGCCTACGACCACGAACTCGGCTTTTGCGGCAGGATCTTCGATTCTTGCCAACGTGAGGTAGTCGCGCACGAGTCCCAACACGTGCTCGGCCTTTCGCTTCATACCCTCAATCTTACTTGCCTGCTTTTCCTCGAGTGGTCCAAGGTAGCCGCCGGCCAGCACGGTGGCATCCATGGCGAGCGACGCGAGCGGATTCTTAAGCTCGTGGCTGATGAAGGCGAGCATCTCGCGGTATCCGTGCGTTACTGACGTAAGTTGTTCGATGCGGTAGGCCTTTTCAATGGCTTGACTGAGGCGTTCCGCCAGTGCGAGGTGCAGGCAAACCTGGTGTTCGTCGTAAGCGAACGGTTTTCGCGAACTCCGGAAGAGGAACCCGATTGATCGGCCGTCGACAAGCAAAGGGCATGTCATGCTTGAACGCACGCCCTCGTCGACCAGAAGGCGGGTGGAATTACTGTTCGGGCGTTGGGCCAGATATACGCTCAGGTCGTGGATAATTCTGACCTGACCCGTCTTGAGGATGACTTCCAGGGAACTGCCTTGGAGATCTTCAACGTATCCTTTGTCGAGCCGGATGGGGGCGTACAGTGCGCGCGCCCAGTACGAAACGACGCGATGTCCGTCGTCTTCCACGAAAGCGAGCCCGATTCGATCGCACGGAAAGAGATCGCGCGTGGAATCGAAAACAAAGTTCATGATGCCCGCCAGTGAGGCCCCGCCGGCGACACGCTGGTTCACCCGGTTTAGAAGCACCCGCTCCTGCGGGGTGAACTGCGTGTCGTCCAGCGGCAGACTGGGGCCGTCAATGAACTGGAGGATGGCCTTGCCATTTTGCTCCATAGCGACCCCTCTTTCTTTTCATCGTCCTCCGCGTCAGCCGATGTATTTGCCGCGCGGAGTGTAGTGGGTGTGCAGCAGTTCGTGGCTTCGATGGCTGCACGGACCCTGGGTTAAGAATTCGTTGTATATGGTGAGAATCGCTGGATTCTCATGCGACTTCCGGACCTCATAGGAGCGGTCTTCGTCGTAGATGGCCTTGGCACGCGCGGCGCGTATTGCCGGGCTTGTGGGTATGGGCTGGCCGCCGCCTCCCAGACAACCACCGGGGCAAGCCATGAACTCGACGAAGTGACACTCGCTGAATTTTCCGCCTTTGCGTATGTCTTCCATGACTTTTTTGGCGTATGCCGTTCCATGGGCGACCGCGACTTTCAGCGTTGCGCCTTTGAGCCAATTCCAATCCGTGAACAAGTGCGAGAGCAATTCGGGGACGGGACCCACTTCGGTGATGGGTATTTCCACGTACCGGATGCCTTCGAAGCCGCGCACGGGTATGATCTCGGCGTGGTCGAAAAAGTTTTCGACCTTCTTTCCTGTGACTACTTCGATTACGGTGCGGAGGGCAGCCTCCATGACGCCGCCGGTTGCGCCGAATATCACGCCGGAGCCGGTCGCGGTTCCGAATGGATCGTCGAAATCCGACTTGGGCATTTTCACCAAATCGATGCCGGCTTCGCTGATCATTTTCGCGAGTTCGCGCGTGGTCAAGCCGTAGTCGATGTCCTTGAATCCGCTGTCGCACATTTCAGAGCGGTTGCATTCGAACTTCTTCGCCGAACAAGGCATTAGTGCAACGGTCACGATGTCCTTGGGGTCGATGCCGTGTTTTTGGGCGTAATACGTTTTGAGCACGGCGCCGAACATTTGTTGCGGACTTTTCGCCGTGGACAGGTTTGGTATGTATTCGGGATAGAAATGCTCGCAGAATTTCACCCATCCCGGCGAGCAGCTTGTGAATTGAGGCAACGCGGTGGGTTTACCCTCCACGAGGGCCTGTTTCAGGCGAAGCAAAAGTTCTGTGCCTTCCTCAATGATGGTCAGATCGGCGGTGAAATTGGTGTCGAATACCTTGTCAAAGCCGCAGCCCCGCAAGGCCGTGTTCAATTCGAAGGTCAGCGCATGCCCGGGCTCCAGTCCGAAGCATTCGCCGATACCCGCACGGGGGCTTGGCGCGGTTTGCATGACCACGTGTTTTGTGGGGTCGTCAATTGCTGCCCAAACTTCGTCGGTCGGATCGTTGGCTCGCAGCGCGCCGGTAGGGCAACGATTAATACACTGACCGCAGTTGATGCAGATGACGTCTGCAAGAGGCCGGTCAAGGTAGGTAACGACCTTTGACTCATGTCCGCGGCCTTGGACGTCGAGGACGCCGACTTCCTGGAAGTCAATGCATGTTCGTATGCAACGCCGGCACAGGATGCATTTATTCATATCGCGCCATACCGAGTGGCTGGAGCGGTCGATATCGAATTTGGGTTGATCGGGATGGCCGAAACGGAACAGGTCGACGCCATATTCTTTGGCGAGACTCTGCAATTCGCAGTTGTTGTTGCGGCTGCATGCATAGCATTCGCCGTAGTGGCTGGCCAGCAGCAGGTCGAGAATATGTCGGCGTGCCTGCCGGACCTTGCGCGAATGCGTGTGAACTTTGATTGGCTGCGTCACGGGAAATGCGC
Organism: Candidatus Hydrogenedentota bacterium; assembly: GCA_045863295.1. Lineage (GTDB taxonomy): Bacteria > Hydrogenedentota > Hydrogenedentia > Hydrogenedentales > SLHB01 > BTWA01. Next base: position 3,573 of record BTWA01000011.1, on the reverse strand, counting down.
AGGCGGCCTGCAACGTTCGTTGACCTTCGACTTCGACAACGCACATACGGCACACACCGGCGACGCAGAGATCTTCGTGGTGACACAGGGTCGGGATCCGCGCTCCGGCTTCCCGTGCGGCTTGCAACAGGGTAGTACCGATTGCGACCTTCACTGGTTTTTCATCGATTTCTATGGTGATCTGGCCGCCAATCCCTGCGGCATCGCCTTTCAGGCCCACCTGGTGCCCGCGTTGACTTACGGGGGCGCGCGAAACGTCGTTGCCAAACTTGGTCTGGTTGCTCATGTGTTACTCCTTCCCCGCCACGTCCAATCGTGGCTGCCGCCCCATCAATTCGTCCCTGAAGTGCCTGACAATGCTTAGGAAGGCATTGGGGCTGGCCTGACCGAGGCCACACTTGGAAGCGATTTGCATGGTTTCACCCAGTGCGCAGAGTTCCTTGAGATAGCGCATGGAACACTTTCCCTGCTCCAGGAGTTCGATACCTTCGAGGAGCTTCTGGGTGCCTTCGCGGCAAGGGGTACATTGCCCACATGATTCTTCGACAAAGAATTCCATGAAGTTCTTGGCGACGGCGAGCATATCTCTGTCGGGTCCGATGACGATGACGGAACCGCCGGTTGGGATGTCTTCAAACGCGATGGTCCGGCTGAATTCCTCCGCAGGCACGCAATGGCCTGACGCGCCGCCGACCTGCACGGCCTTGGCGCGCGGTGCGCCCACATGATCAAGCATTTCGGCGAGTGAAATGCCCATGGGAAATTCGTAGATACCGGGCCGCGCGCAATCTCCGGAGATGCTGAACAATTTCAGGCCGGTGGATTGATTGGTGCCGATGCTGCGGAACCACTCCGGGCCTTTGACAAAGATGCACGAAATCCACGCGAGCGTCTCGACGTTGTTGACGACGGTGGGATGACCCATGAATCCGGTATCCACCGGGAAGGGCGGCCGATTTCTTGGCTCGCCCCGATGGCCTTCCAACGATTCGATGAGGGCGGTTTCCTCGCCGCATACATAGGCGCCGGAACCCATTCGAATGGCGATATCAAAGTGAAGCGATTCATTGCCGCAGACGTGATCGCCCAGCAGTCCATTCGCCTTGCGCTTGTCAAGCACCTCCTGCAGTCTTTGGCGAAGATAAGAGTATTCGCCTCGCAGATAAAGAATTCCCTGCCTAGCGCCGACCGCATAGCCGGCGATGGTCATTCCTTCGAAGACAAGATCTGCGAAATCCGATAGGATGACGCGGTCTTTGAAGGTACCGGGTTCGCCTTCATCCGCATTGCAGACGATGTATTTGACGTCGTCCTGCACCGCGGCGGCAAGATTCCATTTCACGCCGGTTGGAAAGCCAGCTCCGCCTCTTCCCTTGATTCCGGATGCGCTGACGGTTGCGATGACTTCCGAGCGCTTCATGGCAAGCGCACGGTTCAACCCTGCGCCGGGTTGCATGGTTTCGAAGGTGAGTGTTCCGCGGATGGCGGGTTTGATACCGTGAAATGCGACGGCGCTCATAGGAGGTGATCCTCCTTGTGTTCGGTGGCGTGCAAGCCAAATGCTTCGCGGCATTCCTGCAGGATGTCATGGATTTGGTCGGGCGTCACTGCCGTGTAGACACGGTCATTAATAAGCATGGCCGGACCCTGATCGCACAGGCCTATGCAATTGGCCCATTCCAGTGTGAATTTTCCGTCGGGGGTCGTTTGGCCGAAACGAATTCCCAAGTCGTTTTCGAGTTGGCGAGCCACGGCATGATTCTGATTCATGGCGCACGACAAAGTGCGGCAGAGCCTGATTACGAATTCCCCCTGCCTTTCGTGATGCAGGAATTGATAGAAGGACACCACGCCGTAGACTTCGACAGGGTGGATGTCCAGCATGTCCGCCACAACTTGCATCGCGAAATCAGACACGCGGTGGTGCTTGGACTGGATTTCCTGAAGGATGGGAATCAGCGCGCTGCGATCGTTTCCATAGATATCGCACCAGCGTTCGATTTCAGCGCGTACCCGATCCTGATGCGTCATCAGCATGAGCGTGACTCCCGCGCCTGCAGGAGGCGTTTTACTTTTTCCGCCAATACGGTTGGCTGTACCGGTTTTTCCTGAAAGTCATCGACGGGAATGGTTTCGGCATCGGGAGCGAAGTGATAACCGGTAACGCTGGAAATGCTTGTGAGCATGAGTATGGGAAGGTTGTTTCCCTGCGCGCGCAGGGCCTGAGCCATGGCAATGCCGTCGTCGGGCTGCTCCATCATGACATCCAGGATGAGTAATTCCGGCTTTTCCCGTTCGACGGCCGCCATGCCGGATTGGCGGTTGTGTGCACTGACCACCGAATACCCTTCGCGCTGCAAAAAGAGGGTGGCCGCTTCAATGATGTCAGGGTCGTCATCGACAATCAGGATCTTTGCCATCGGCGAAACTCCATACTGAGTCGGGAAGGCGATGCTAAGGGCATCTCACTCCGGTCCCAGTGCCTGTAAGGCGAAACCGCTGTTCGATCGTTGCCGTTGCCCCAAAGTGGGGCAACTTAAAGGGGAGCATTAAGCGTGCCCATGGTCGTCTCGCTGTAACTGATTTGTTTTTAAATAGTTGTGGTGTGTGCAAATTGGTAGTGCTCAAGTGCTCGGGACACATTTGCGCAGGTCAGAGTTGGCGTCTTGGGGCAGTTGTGCTCGAATTCACAGCGATCCACGAGTTGCAGCAGATGGCGGTAGCGGGTATACAAAGGAAGTGGAGTGCCCGGCACGAGGTGGGGGATGGTGGTGAAGCTGTACCCTGGCGATGCCCTTGTGAAATTGTCGCACTGCATGCTCACTTGACACTGGAAAAGAAAGTTGGCTACACTTTCCGGGTTGCCACGCCTGAGCGGATTGGGCGTGGTTGTTTTACGTAAAGGGCTGCTGGCGTAGCTCAGTTGGTAGAGCAACTGACTTGTAATCAGTAGGTCGGGGGTTCGATTCCCTTCGCCAGCTCCAGATAGCGTGCGATGAGGCCGGGCGGAGTAAGACGGTTCGGGCATCCGGACAGGACGAGTCCAGCGGGCGTCATGGAGTTCAGTTAACCCTGTGGTGGGATGCCCGAGTGGCTAAAGGGGGCGGGCTGTAAACCCGCTGGCTAACGCCTACGTAGGTTCGAATCCTACTCCCACCATATACCGATATTTTGCGGTGCGGGTAAGCCGCCGCGCCGGAGATTTTTGCGGGAGTAGCTCAGCTGGCTAGAGCATCAGCCTTCCAAGCTGAGGGTCGCGGGTTCGAATCCCGTCTCCCGCTCCATCTGGGACTAAGCCAGCCCGCGTAGCTCAGTCGGCAGAGCGCCTCCATGGTAAGGAGGAGGTCATCAGTTCGATTCTGATCGTGGGCTCCATTTTTTGTCCGGTGCCGCGGATGGGCGGGCGCCGGATTGCCGGACAGCGGCAGCGGACAGGCTTGGCGTGAGCACCCGGCCCGTGCATTGATTAGGAACATGCGCTTCTCCGTCGAGGAGCCGTAAGGAGGTTTGAGGACACCATGGCGAAGGCGAAATTTGAGCGTACGAAGCCTCACGTGAACATTGGCACGATTG